>JBCBMW010000012.1:0-112139 GCA_039822105.1 Pseudomonadota bacterium
GTGAGAACGTAGTTCTTGAACAACTGCTCGCCGATTGCGTTGCCGTAAGCCAACCATGTTGCCTCAGGCGAGGCTGTTGGACCAAGATTCAACGAACGCTGAATGTCCGACAGATTGACCTTCTTCGGTCCCATACGCTTGTAGCTTGCCGCTGCGACCTGCTCTTGCTGGTCGATGCCCGTAAAGGCCGCGGCAGCCGTCGACGTCGGATCACGATCCGAGATCAGATCATCAAGCGCCTGCGCCGAGACAACCGAGGGGTTGTCGCCTCGATAGCCAGCGCGATCGATGGAGATCGCGCCAGCGGATTGCTCTCCGAACAGATTGATATTCAGGTTGACGCGCTCAACGATACCGCTGGCAACGTGCTCCTCATTCACGATAAAAGGCATGATCTATCTCCTGTTGCCTTTGTGGTTGGGGAAATTGCCAGCAATGGGGGCCGCCCCCCTGGCTTCTTGGTTAGCCTCGGCGTTGCGTGAGCTGATTGAACTCTGCCTGGCCGTGTAGGGAGATGAAGGCCGCCTTCTCCTCCAACGTCATTTGGTTTGGGTCCTTCGCTTTACGGACAGCGTCCGAGATGGAAGGCGCGCCTCCGCCCTTTTTGTCCGATGACGGCTTAAAGAGGCTCTTGTATTTCTCCTTGAAACGCTCGACCAAGTGATCAAGGGTCTCTGGTCCGTCTGCGGAGTATGCTGGTTGCATGTCCTCACCGAGGACAGCGAACTTCATGCTCGCGTCACCCTGAAGCTCGCCCTTCACGAACGTTCGCATCAGTTGAGGCAACGCGGCAACACCCTCATCGGTCGCGCCGTGCTTGACCAAAAGTGCCTTGATTGTGCCCTCGTAGAGGTTCTTCTCGACACCTCGATTGAGCAGATCAATACGCTGATCTTTCTCGCCGAGGACCTTGGCATGCTCCGCCTTGATGGCGTCGATCTGGCGCTGCGCTGCGCCGTCATCGCCGCTGGCCTCAGCCAAGCGTTTGGTCACGAGATCCGCCAAAGCGGTCGGTTCGGCGTCCTCTTCGCCGATGACTGACTTGAGCGCACCAACCGCGTTCGTCAGAACACTGTGCTTAGCCTGAAGATCCTTCTTCTCGGCAAGGAGTGTTTGCGCGTTCTTGGCCAGGCCGTCCACGCCGTTTGCGTGAAGGGTGTAGACGCCATCTTTGGGCTCATAGGCCGCAACAAAGCCGGCAGGGATTTGGCTCTTGTCCGAGACCGTCTCGGGCAGATGAATATCAGGCATGGGTTCTCCGTTGCTGCTCCTGCAGCATGACGCCGGACCGTCCGGCAAAGCTCATTGAAATGCGGCGACGCGCCGGGTCATACGTGCCCGCGGGTTCAATCGCCGTTCGCGTTAGTCGTGAATAATTCCGTATTCGTCACAAAGAAGGGCTTTATCCGCGCGCCCGTTTTCGGCGCACCACCCGCATTTGAGATAGGTCAGGTCCGACGTCGTTGCGTCGGATATGTAGAACTTGCCCGCAATTAGCTGGCCCTCGATGCTCGGCACCTCGATGAGGATGCGCGAACCAGGCCTGCCGTTGTCTGTGCAGTAGCGGCAGAACAATTTGCCCTCAGACAGGTATGCGCGCGGCGTTCCTACAGTCCCAACTCCTCAAGGGACACCACTCGGCCCCTGTCATCGATCATGTCCCGCCAGGACAACGCCCCGTCTCGAAACGCTTGTGCCCGTGTCGGACCGACAAGGTTATCTTGGAACGCAGAACCCCGACTTGCAAACCATTCCTCGCCGTCAACGGTCGCTGGCACGTTCTGGTTCAATCCCTCCTCATTCCGGACAATTCGAACGCCGCGTCGCCTCAGCTGAGCGGCATTTCGAGTGAGCGGTATCCGCACCGACCGGCAGTTTGGATGGGCGGGTGGGCGAATACCTTCGCCTAAATCGAAAATCTGACCATCAAGACCAAGGCACGTGACGGAGGTGCGGCTATCTAAAGCCGAAACCCACTGCTCGTGGGCTATAACGTCGGCGTTGGCCTCATAAGTGCGCAGCCTGGCCGCGTCAGTAACGTGGGTAACAACCGTCCTTGTCAGCGTCTCGGCGGAACGGTTGGCCTTGATAAACGGAGAGCGGTTGAACTCCTCACTGCCAATGATGCGGTTTCGGATCCTTGAGATGGGCTCCCCTTCGAGGATCCCGATACGAAGCTGCGCGTTGGTCCGTTCAGTCAGCCGATCCGCCCACTGATCGACATATTCGCGCAAGTAGTAGGCGCCACCTTCGTTGACGTTGATCGGAAATGGATCGCCGACCGCAGCTTGCCGGATCACTGCCGCTGTTGGGACAACCCAGTTCACCGAAACAGGCACCGTCCGAGCCAGACTGCCCGCCACCCATTCGGCCTCCGCCTGGGCTATGGCAAACGACCGCCCCTCAAGAGCCTCGAAGAACGCATCCTTCCCTGAACTGACTATGTCCCGGACCGCTCGAAGCTGCTGTTGTGCCCTTCTGCTCGTAAACGTGTTGGCGGAACCAATCTCTTCCAGCCGATCAACCAGATCCCGTTCTGTTGCCCTGAGCAGCCGGCGGATCCTGCGCCATTCGTCGTTTTTGACGCCCTCAAGCCTTATGGCGCGCTCAAGAAAAGCGCTCGCTATATCGTCTCCGACACCCACGAATGCGCCGCTTACTGTTCACCGAAGCCATCTGGATCAGCCAGTTGCTCTCGCGCCCTCAAGGCTTCCACTTCCGGATCGATATCCTGGCTCAGGAAGCCAATGCGCTTGGCCTCCCGAACGAAGGTTTCTGTCGTGATGGCACCGGCGGCGACGGCGGCTTTCAGGCCCTCGATTGCCACCCGGTCAGATGTGCCAAGACCAAAATCTCTGTTGAGCAGCAAACGGCCAGGGGTCGCTTGATTGAGCCACTCAGCGTAAAATGAGAGCCCCTCGTTCATGCACTTTTCGATGTCGAAAGAGACCACTTGAAGCGGACTCATGTTCTCAACACGGTCGATTTCTTCGGCGGTGGCTGTCTGCCCAGTGCTGGCCTTCACGCGAAGCTCAAGGGCTTCAATCTCCGCCTCAGCCACAATGCGGTCCAAACGGCGCTCAGAGACTGTCGAGAGAGCGGGGTCTGGCGAGACGTAGGTCAGGTTGGCGTCAGCGCTCGAGTGCTGCCACATGATGCCCGGCCCAAACACCCGTTCAGGCTCTTGATCTTCGCCATCTTCGCCTACCGTAGGCGGATCAACCTCTACGCCCTTTTCGTAGAGAATCGGAAAGCTCGTTTTGGTGACAATATTGCTGTACTCGGACGATGCTCGCCAATGCTCGAGGTTTTTTTGGGCCACACCCTCAAGGGTGGGAATTCCGACCAAATGACCTTCTCGCGTGGCGTAGACGATGCCCATCGGCAGGTACGGGCCGAACTCAAATGGCCCCGTTTCTATGATTTCGCTGACACCATCTCTGCAGCGGTACCGGGTCCAGTAACCCGCTAACAACTCTCCGTCTGGACCCAGCTGCTCCGCAATCACCTCGTGGATCAACTCTTCGCCGGCATCCAACTCAGTTTTGCCGTCGCCTTCCGGGAGCACCCACCTGGCCTCAACAAAGCGCGCCCGACCAGCGACTGTAGCGACACGCGCGTCAACGAGATTCTCCGGCGGTATGCGAACCCAGTACGGCCGCCGGTTCTCGGCTTGCTGCTGGAGAATGTTCTCACCCGCTCCATCCTGCGAGAACTCGCAGAACAACAAGGCCCAGCCTTTCGTGAGAACGTCCTTGGCGAGACCCCGCGCAAAGTCTTCAACGGTGCTGCCGTTCATGTCGATGTTGTCGAGAACCTCAGGATCAAGATTAACGTTCGTACGATCAATCGGTTTCCGAAAGAGGTGTCCAAGGATCGATTTGGTGATCTTGCGATAGAGATTGGTCAGAAACGTGCTGTTGAGCCGATAGCTGTACTCGTCGTTCGTTTCGTATGCGAACTGAGGCAGATAGGTTTTGCCAGCAGCACGCATGGCGTAGACACCGCCCATAAGGGCCGTGCTGTCCTGCCAGAACTGATCCATCTGCTGACGAAATGACCCACGTGTCGCAATGTTAGCGGGCATGTCTCACCCCCGCTCCGCCGCGCACCGATCGCCTCCCCGACTTCCTGCGCAGCTTTTCAACTGAGTACCTTAGAGCGTCGATCACGTGGTTTTTCTTGTCCTCAAGCAACGGCGTGACCTCGTCTGTCCGGGGGTCCACCTTGTACGAATAGAACGCCAACTCATCGATCGTGTGTTTGCATCGCGGGTGCACCACGATGTCGTAGTCTTTGAGGAAGTTGACACCCTCCTCGACCGATCCTGGGCCTTTGCGAGCGGGTTCGATCTTGAACCCCTGATCCTTCATGTGATCGATGGTCTCGGGCCTCGCGGAGTCCGCGATGATCTTCCATTGGCGCGCTTGTTCGACTTGATCGAACAGCGCCGGCGTATCGACGATTTTGCAGCCGACTTTGTAGGCCTCTTGATCGACGAACAGTGTCTGTCCCTGCACGAAAGACCGCACCAAAACGGTTGGGTCGTTGGAGAAGCCCCAGTCGGCACCCAGCAGAAAGACGACCCCGCCGGGTGTCTCAAACTCCTCTTCGCGGTAGTTCCGGAAGACGCGGGCCTCAGAGTTCTTGCGGAACTTCCCGCACCACACGTGGGCGTACTTGTCAGGATCTCGCCGGCGGTCGCGCTCCATGTCGAGCCGCAGATCTTCCGGAAACCAAGGATTGTCCCAGTAGTTGGCCACCACATGGGCGATCCGCTCGGGCTGCTCTTCAAGAAGCTCCCGCTTGAGCCTTTCTATCGGGTCATCGTGACCGCGCGGGTTCCAACTCGCCGCGAAGACCGAGCCAGCCTCCCTGATCGTGGGAATGAGCAGATCAAGACTTGTTTGGCTAGCGCGCTGTGCTTCGTCCCACCAAACGTAGTCAAGGCCCTCAAAGGATTTCACCGATTCAGCGGTATGGTTCTGCATACCGATGAAGTTGATTTCACCGCCGCCGGGCGTTTTGATCCAGTCCCTCTTAAACTGAAAACCGCCGAGCCTGAGCCTCGTGACCGCGTTTTCGATCAGCCTCTTGGAGCTGCTTTTGATCGACTTCTGAACTTCGCGAACGCCCAGTCCCTGAAAGCCGGGCCTTTGCGCCGCAGTGATGGCGATATCCTGAGCCTCAAACCAGCTCTTTCCAGAACCTCGCCCGCCCTCAATGAACTTATACCGTACAGGATCAAGAAGCGGGTCGAAAACCTCCGCATAGTCCGCATAGACCTCTGTCATGCACGATTATGCTGACGCCTCATCGGCGGAAGGCTGAGTTTCCGTTGACGAATTAGCAGGAACTGCTCTTCGAACAATCCGCTGGGTCTGAACTTCGATCGGTCCACCATCGTTGCCGGTGTGCTCGTGGCTCTGCTTGGACTTCCAGTTTTTGGGCTGGCGGTTGGTCAACCAGTTCATCGCGGCGCCGACATCAGCCGGTACATGCTCTTTGTAGCCCGCATAGACTGGCGCCTTCGCACCCTGCGGCATGAAAATCTTCACTGCCCCGTGCTCGTACCCCACAGCTCGTTGAAAGAGTGATCGAACAACACGTTCGTCTGCGTGTTCTTTGCCGCGCGTGACTGCCTCGCAGAACGGAGCGTACTGATTACGCCACCTGTAGATTGTCGAGACGTGAACTTCAAAGAAATCAGCCAGCTCCTGGTCCGTCGCCCCTAGCTCGCAGAGCTTGGCCGCCTGCTGAGGGTGCGTGTCCGGATCGTACTTGCTCCACTCACCTGCACCGTTGCCCTCGGTGAATTGTCCCGTTTCCGGGTCCCGATCAGTCACTGCGCTACTCCATCATTGCCTTACGGAGAGCGCGAAACTCCAGATCGTTCCGGGAAACCTTATGGACGGTTCCGCCACTTTCCTGATCCAACTCTATCGCGATGCGAACAGCATCCTCCGCCGTCGCGCCGGCCAGCATCGCTCCCATTGCAAACCGCTGACCACTCCCTTCAGCATGAGGAGTAGACACCTCGAACGGGATCAGCCGCTTTTCGAAGACAAAGCACTCGCCTTGGGGATTGATCATCAAACCCCCGACGTTTTCCGTTTGGAGGTTCGGCGGCTCACCGGAAGACGGATCCAGATTGCTGGCCTTGATCCACCTCACAGCCTGCTCAACTGCTTCTCGATCACCGGCGATGCCGTAGAGGCATCCGTTGTGCTCAAAGACCTTGGGACCGTTCTCGTAAATGAAAGAACCGCTGCCCTGGCTGTCTGAGGCAAGGGTTGTTCCGTCCCAGGCGATAGTGGTCATCAGCGCACCTTTGAGTGTTGGAGTTGGGAGCGGGAGCGGGACTCGAACCCGCGACATCCTGGTTATGAGCCAAGTGAGCTACCACTGCTCTATCCCGCTAGAAAAATCCTGGAAATGAAAGTGAAGACCAACCCGTACACTCGTGTGCAGAGGGGCTGGCCGTGTTTGAAGTTTGGAAACTTTAGGGCTCGGCTTAGGCTTGGATGCATCAGCACCCATCTTCAGTCCGTGCACTGGACCTACTTTCACGGTGATCTGCCTTGCGGCTTACGGGGCTCCCACCCTCTATGGCTTCCTGTTCAGCCCTTGCATGTCACCAAGCCTGGTCCCCCGGAAGGGAGTCTCTCTTGATTTCCTCCGAGCCCATCGGGAACTACGGTTACACCTAACGGCTTAGCCTCGCTCACGAATTCTGTGGAGAACGCTTTCGCACTAACCCTCAAAGTGCCGTTAAGGACTTACCTTTGAGAGCGTGTCGCTGCCGGACCGGGAACTGGCCCGATCGCCGTCACAGCAAAGACTTCATGCTTTCTCGTTTCTGGTACGGCGTGATTTGGGAGGTGTTGTCAAGGAGAGAACACGGCGAACTGCTATCTTAAGCCAACATTTGTTGCCTTGCCAGACGAGCCCTCTTGGCCGCGGGGCTGTCAAAATCCGCCCACATCTCCTCTCCGCCGGTCAGGTCATCGACACGTATGGCCCCCGCACGTATCAATAGATCCCGGATTTCATCTTCATCCATGCCGTGTAGCAACGACTTCAAATGCTTTAGAGAGCGGGAAGGGTAAGGGTCGGTTCGTAGGGCGGCGTTGACCACTCTTAGAGCCTTGATCAACCTGCCGTGCTCAAGTTCATACTTCCGCGCCGCGATGCGATAGCTGAGCAATGCGCTAACGCTTGCAGCCGCAACCGCCGATATCCCTGCAACAACGGCCACGACTACCGCCGATTCCATTGAACCATGCCTCTCGCTTCTGGGCGTAACCTTTACAGGAAATTGGCCGCTGACAAACAGCTAGAAGCTGAAGTTATCGCTGCACAATTGAGAGTGCGTGCTGGTTCGTGGTGACGATGTGCGCGCCCCCAAAGAACGATTCCATCAACCGTATCTTGATGTTGTCGCGCTCCTTGTTCGGGTCGATTTCTGTGATGACGGCGTGGAGCGCACGACCAGCGATGTCCTGGACCACCTCGTCACCGACCTGGAAGGGAAGCTCCTTCGGCAAGGGTTTTCCAAGGTTCACAAGCCGAAGATAATGCTTGAACAGCGCCATGCTGGGTTCATCGATGACGATCTGCTTCTCGGTGATGGGCACGTGCTCGACGAAGCCCTCATCCCTGACAAACCCGAAAAACTTGTCGCGAGCGTCGGCCGGGTAGCGAGTGTTCAGCATCCCGATAAAGCAGGCAGACGGCATGATTGGGTCAAACCGCTTAGCGGTCCGGTCCATTGGCCAAAACGCAGCATGCCCGCAATCCTGCGCTGCCCAGAGCATCTGGCCAATGTGCTGATGCGATATGCGCGCAAGGACCCAGTGAACAGTGAGCCCATCATCCGTGAAGGCCCGAGGCAACTCCTGCTCCCGAACCAGGGAAGCGGCGCGCACCCCGCGCACTTGCAGACCGTCCGGAACGGCGGATTCTTCACGACGCTGGCGTGATCGGCGCTGGTGACTTCCCATTATAGACCTCTCATGGGTTAGCGGGTGGCGAGGAGTGCGGATTAACGTCGGTTGGCCATGTGCCTGGCGAATTCGGATTGGCCGGCAGCCTTCGGTGGATCGGCGCCGATAGGCTCACGCCAGCGTTCGTCGTTGAGCACGGTCTGGAGCATGGCAGGGTTGAGGAAATCCGTCGCCCGCAGGTAAGCCGCGTAGCTCGCACACCAAGCCTCGAACGTTTTCCGCTCGTCCGGCTTGAGCGAGCCTAACATCTTCAGCGCTTTGGGCTTGCCGCCGCGATTGGCTGGGTGCGGATAGATCTCCGACCATATTCGGTTGGCCCACCTCACGCCATCGTCCTCGATTGGCGATCGATCAGACTGACCATTCTGATCAGTCAGGCAGTCAGTCTGACTTGTAGGTTCTTGTAGGTTCTTTTGTAGGTTACGATGGGACGAAGTTTTCTTCGTGTGCAACGCGAAGGATTCTTCGTGTGCAACGTCGAAATTTGCGTGTGCATTATTTGCAGGTGCATTATTTGCGTCTGCATGTTCTGCGGGTGCAAGTGCGGCAAGGTTGATCGCATAAACCGTCCGTGCACCCCTTCCTTGCCCCATCGCCTCGGTCTCGCGGGTGATGAAACCGTCGTCCTCAAGAGCCTTGAGATGGTTCTGGACCGATCGCACGCCGGTCCCCGCCTCTTCAGCAATCAGGTCCTGGCTCGGCCAGCACTGGCCATCAGCGTCCGTGCGGTTGGCAAGACAGATCAAGACAAGCTTTTTCGTCCCGCCAAGGCGTTCATCGCGAGAGTTGAGGACCAAAGAGACGTGCTGGATGCTCACGCTGCCGCCTGCCCCCGGGAGATCTCCGCGTGCGCTAGGTCGATGCTGACCCGGTCAGTGCCAATTCGCGCTGCCCGGCCCTTGCAGGTGATCAGCTCAAGGACTCCCCTCACCTCATCCACCGCGCCCTGCCATTGGAGATGTTCCGGCGTGCCCTCGCGTGGCTCCATGCGGGAGAGGTAATATTCCTCGCGATAGAGCATGGTGACCACATCGGCCTCTTGCTCGATTTCACCTGACTGTCTGAGGTCGGAGAGCTGCGGGCGCTTATCGTCCCGTGTCTCCACTTGGCGGCTCAGCTGCGCCATAGCGCACACAGCGACGTTGAGATCCTTCGAGAGGTTCTTCAGCGCCACCGCCTTGCGCCCGGTGTCCACCACTTCATTGCCCGATGGCTTCGCCGTGCCCATGCGTTGGAGATAGTCAATCAGGACACAGCCCAGTGGATGCCCCATCTTGTCAAAGGTCCGCCGCGCGCGCATCGCCTCAATGGTCAACGCCTCCGCGGTCAGCCCGCTCTTGTCGTTGATGATGATAGGGAGATGCCGGACCTCGTCTTCGCAGACCCGCAAGAGACTTTCAAACTGCTGGCGGTTGATCGTGCCCTTGCGCTGATCCGAGTACGGAATGGACGCACCAAGCTTTGACCAGGCCAAGGCCGCTGTGAGCCGAGCAATCACCTGCTCAAAGGACATCTCAGCGGAATAGAAGAACACGCCCCGCCCCTGACGAGCGATGGAGATTGCCACCTTGCACGCGACAATCGACTTGCCCATCGACGGGCGACCGGCGAATACCGTCAGCTCACTGGGCATGAAACCGCCCAGGCGCTCATCCCATTCGGGCATCCCGGACTTCAGGCCCTTAGGCGCCTTGCCGGTGAGCTTGTCCTGCAAGTTAACGAGATAGGTTTCCACCTGATCAGAAAACGACACCCGCGGCTCGCGTCGCTCGGCTAGGTCCGCCAGAGCCTGGGCTGCCTGCTCGATTTGCCTTTGCGGATCGTCTTCGACATCTGCAGCACACGCCGCCTCAATCATCTCACGGCCAACTTCGACAATCTGACGCCGCGTCCAGTAATCCGTGATCAGCCGTCCATAGTCACCTGCGCCCACGGTGGTCTGCACTGACTGCGCCAGCTGTATGAGATACCTTTCGCCGCCCGCTTCAACGAACGCGTCATCATCTTTGAGTTTTGTGTGCAGCACGACCGGCGAAGCCAGATGCCCCGCTACGATCAGTTTTCCGCAATACGCATAGATCCGCCCATGAAACGGATCATAAAAATGCTCCGCCTTCAACGTATCGGCGACCGCAAAGTAGACCTCATTGTCGTAAAGAATCGCGCCCAAGAGCGCCTGCTCAGCATCGATTGAGTAGAGCTCATTGACTGGTGGTGCGAATGGTGGTGAAGAATTCATCGACAGGAGTTTCCTCAGTATGGCCCGTCAGCGTTGTCGCGCTGGCAGGTTTTTTATGCAAAGCGCTCAGGGCGCCTCCTTGCGAAGCGCCCTGAGGGTTGTCGGCCCCATCAGCTTTGCGCCAGATTTCTCGCAGAACATCTCCGCGTTGAAACCGCTCTTGGGCGCGAGCTTCTGTGCAAAGACGTTGCTCGCGATCTGCCGAACGTCAGGGTCCTCAATCTCTCGAAGAAGGTCCACAAGATCCCAATAACTCAAACTCTTTCTCACACCGCTCCCTCGCTAATGATAATGGGATGAACCGTTTGTCGCTCGCTGGCGTCGAGAGAACGTTGAGCGCTTGCCCATCAATCCGCCCTCACCGTACTGATGAGACGTTTGCTCATGCCCATACCATGCAGCTCTACCCGGCGAGCGACGCAGGCCAGGTAGCTGACTTTGTCCGTGGCCTGCTCGGCATGCATGATGGTGGTGTGGTCGCGCCCCATCCGCTGGGCGAGCCACTCGTAAGTGAACAGCGATCCACCCGGTTGATCTTCTCGAGGCTGGACCTTTCTCAGCCTTTTCACGATCCGCTTGCGGACTGATACCAGCGGGCCCCGCCTACTGCTCGACAGAACCTCTTCAGGCGGCACACCAGCCAACTTGCATTCAGAAAGAAGGCAGGCCTTGAACCGTAGCTCGCGGGCACGTTCGAGGGTGAGGGTCATGCCGCTTCCCCTGTTTCTCGTTTGGCGTCAGTGGGTTGGGGATTTTCCCCAATTGCGGGTTTTTCAGTTGACCTGTTGCGCGAACCGCAAATTCCGCCTTGATTCGTTACGTTTTTCGTACTATCTGCATGCCCGTCAGGAAGAAAGAAGTCCGATGGCTCAAGTTGCGGGAACAAGCGGAGTAATTCTTGGTGGTGCCGGTTCGGGACTAAACCACCGGTACCATTGCGATTTTTATCTTTCGGGCGGCGCCAACGATAAATGCTGGCAGGCGGAATGCTAAGCGCCTCAGCAACCGTGCCGACGCCACCGCATTTATCGATGATCGATGAGGCGGGCTCTTTCATGAGAGCGGAAATACGATATTCGTAATCTCATGGCAACAACAGAGTTACTTTTTTCGTTCGAGACGAAGCACCAGCATGCACGCTATTCGTACCAGGTGCATACGAGACCCGAAATCGAATGGATCCGCGAGGGGCTAAAGCAAGACGGCAAGACACAAGCCGGGCTTGCAGAGGCGCTTGGTGTAAAGGCGCCGAGAGTCAGCGAGCTACTGGGCTACAAAAGGCAGCTGCAAATTAGCGAGATAAAGCCGACGGAAGCCTATCTTGGCGTGCCGTTCCCATGGAAGGAAACGTACTCTGATGGCAACAAGGACCAATTTGATGGGTTGGGCGGCCTCCCTCTTCGGAGAGTTGCCTTCGCGCTAGCGCATGGCGTCGCATACGTCATAGAGGCAGCGAGGCACACCAACGAAATTGGATCGCTTGAGTCGCCTCCAGAAAAGATCGAGGACCTCGCACCGTTCTGGGATGGAATGGCCGAGGAATTCCTAGTGGCGCTAGAGCTCAGCAACGAGGCCGATGCAGACGCGATCCAAGCATACTACAAAGTGACCAAGCGTCGGCAAAGCAAAGCGAAGTAAGCACTACTTCTTCTCGCGGATCGCCCGGATGCGACGCAATATCATTGTTCGCTCTCTCCAGATCGAAGCAAGGCGCAATGCAGGATGCTGCGAGAAATCAAAGCCGTCGCCTTGCTCGCCACGATCTGAACCTGTCTTCCGCAAGTAAACGACGTCCGGCTCAGGCCTAAACTTATCCTGTTTTTCGCCCATTAGTTGAAAAACAAGCATGTCCAGTAACTTGCGTCAATTGGCAAAATGTAGCTGAAAAGGTGATGTTATCACTACTATTCGGCGAGTGCGAACGGGCCAATACTCTCTCCTGGGGTAATCAAAGGAGAGAACCATGTCATCACAAGCAATGCTGCAAGCATTTGAAAAGTCTGTCGCCATCAGGACGCCGGGCTTTGGCAAAGCAATAGAGCAAGGCGACTTCGCCGCGGCTGACACCACTGTGAGAGCTGTCATCGACAAAGCCGAAGGACTGAGCCAGGCGCCCGAGATCAGCCAATATGCCGTTGCTCGCGATTTCTATGACGGGATTCAGTCGCATTTGTTGGGCCTCGCGAACGCAGTGGACGCCGAGCAAGCAGAACAAAGTTCAGTTTTGTGGCGGGATTTTCTGACCTATCTGCATGAGAAGCATCAAACGGTTGAGTTTCTTGCCGATTCTGGCGGTAAGAAACCGCCATTTGTTGAGATGCAAGCGAACCTTCAAGCCCTGATCAACATGCTCCCATTCATTTAAGCACGTTCCCACGGGCCTGGCGCTCTGCTAGGTTGAGCGTGTGAACAGTTGCGAAACCATAAGGAATGGACTTCGGTGCGCCGTCCCATTGTTGGACGGCGCAAAACCGATTGAAATCGAGTATTACTCATTTGCTCTTCTGGTTTTGTGTCTTGTAGGTCTTGGGCTCTCACTACTGACCCGTGACTGGCGTCTGCGTCTCATATCCACAGCCCTGCTCGGCAGCTGGTTCACGACGAACGCGTTCAACCAATGGGCGCGCGAGGTTTTCAATTGGCCGCTGGTCAACCATCTTTATGGCTACGGGCTGCTAGTTCTTGCTTTCTTTGCCATGACGCCCCGTCGCAGAGAGATGCGGTTCGGCCTCCCCTCACCAAAGTGGCTTTACTGGTTCTTGGCCTTGCAGGCCTGTCTAGAGGTTACCCGCTTGGCGACTGCTGGCAGCACTGAACTCGTTCAGTGGCGCTGGAACAACGGCATCTACCTCTGCCAACTCATTCTTATCACGGTGGTGGCTTGGCGGCACTACCGCTCGCCGGTGTACCGCGATTACGCGGCCTCACTCGCAACAAGTTAGCGGCGATTAGCGTACGAAGACGCGCCCTTGATTTGGCAGGGCCCTCGCTCAGCTCGTCATGAACCACTCCTGCTCACGAGCCCGATAGCCGAAAGATGTCTGGATCGAACTCAAAGATACGAAAAACGTATTGACTATAGAATACGATTATCGTATCTCTTGCTCAAGCAGCGAGCGAGAGAACGATGCAGACAGCGCGACAGACACCGTTGGTGGCCGAGCCGGTTATCATCAACGATATCGTCTTTCAGACCGCCGACGCGTGGTTTGAGGAGCAAGGTGAGTTTCAGGACGCTGACTATCTCCTGACTGAGCATGGCTACTGCCATCTCGACGACACCTTTATCTGTGACAGCTGCGGCGAGCGGCACACGAACGATCAGCTGAACCGCGGGGACGAACACCTCTGCGATGCCTGCTTTGGTCAGCAGCCTTACGAAGTCGCTGCAGCCTATGCTGACGACATAGGGGCGTTCTAATGGCCCTCTCCTATCTCCCCGAACACCTTCGCCAACTTCTAGACGAGGCCGACCATATTGAGGGCGGCCTCACGGGAGAAGAAAAGCCGTACCAAGAGGATGATCTCGCCATGGCGGCGGAGAACCTCGCCTTTGCCATCCAAGAGCACTTGGACGAGGCCCATGCGCTTGCGAAGGGCTTTGCTGCGGCACTCGCGCAGAGCACGGACAAAAAGAACTCTTTGATCACCGGGAGCACCCGCAACAGCTTGGTCGATCACATTGCCCATGCTGCGACGGATCTTATCCCGCTCCTTGAGCGCGCCAAGCACTGGCGCAATCAACGCTTCTCTCCGGTCGCTGCCTCCTCCCTTGGCTCTCAAGCCGATGGCAGCGCCGACGCTGGGGCCTCGAACCCCCACCCTGCCCCCGAGGCCCCAGCAACTCCAAAGGAAGAGGTGATGGCATGAGCGCGACCCTTCAGACCCCCGATGAATTCGATGTATGGCGTCGCACGGCTGTTGGAAAACCGCCCTGCGAAATGAGTGAAGGTGATGTGCTTTGCGGGCGCTGGGCGGTCACGCAGCACAAGGGCGGGCCTCAGGTTCCCGTCGCTGTGTGGGATGACGCCGACGAAGGAAGGATGATGATGCGCGGGACCGCGATGATTCCCGCCGATCAGCAACCTGTCGTCATGGCCTTCGCCAAGAAGATCACTGAAGAGGCGTATCAGGATCTTTTCAAGGCACTCACCGATCCATCGCATCGGGCCGACGACCCTGTCTACAGGCCCATCACTGATGACCTTCAGGCCTTGCTCAAGCATGCCGAGCAATTGGCCGAGACCAACGAGACCGATCAGCACCGGGTTGCTGATCAACTCCACGCCGCGCGCGCCGTCGAAGCAGCCATCAAGGCGCTCGTGGAACGCTCAGAACAACCGCACAAAGACGCTCTGGCCGCGATCAAAGCGGAGAACAAGCCCCTGGTGGAGGCCGCATTCAAGGCGAAGGCCCGGGCTGTCACCGCTGTTGGGTGCGTGATGGCAAGAGACCAAGTCACGAGCATCAAGGGTGTGAACGGCGGCAAAGCCGTCGCTGTAGCAACGTCCAAGGATGTTTTGGTCAAGGATGCGAAAGCGCTGATCACCCATCTCGCAAACGATCCGTCAGAAGATCTTATGAAGGCGCTCCTGAAGGATGCGCGAGCCGCTTTGCGTAGCGGAACCCTCCTCCCCGGCTGCCAGGCAATCCAAAAGCGGGGCATCCGATGAGCAACGTTGAGACACTGCCAGTAACGACACGTGAGCGTGGCCAAGCGCTACCTGTCATTGTGCCGAATGATCTTGAGCAGGCCTATCGCATGGCAACCGCTATCGGGCAATCCGGTCTTGCTCCCAAATCATTCCAGACCCCCCAGGCGATTATGGTCGCCATCATGACAGGGCTAGAAGTCGGCTTTAAACCGCTTCAGGCGCTTCAGAGCATTGCTGTCGTGAACGGCAAGACGACGATCTACGGTGACGGGGCCATCGCCCTTGTTCGCGGATCCGGCCTGTGCGGCTATGTAAAAGAGTGGATCGAGGGCGAGGGCGATCAGTATACGGCTTATTGCGAGACCCTTCGGGCTGGCGAGCAAGACCCCGTTATCCGTTCATTCTCTGTTACCAACGCAAAGCAAGCGGGCCTCTGGGGAAAGCAAGGGCCATGGTCGCAGTACTCTGACCGGATGCTACAAATGCGTGCCCGGAGCTTCTGCCTACGCGATGCCTATGCTGATGTGCTGTCCGGTTTTGGCATCTACGAAGAGGTGCGAGACTACGACAACGGCAAACCGAAAGCCGCCGCGCCCTTGGAAGCCAACACCCCCAAGCAAGGCACCAACGCGACAGAGGCCCTCGGCACACAGAATGTCGCTCCGGCGCCTGCTGCACCGCCCCCACCTCCACCCCCAGGACCGGCAGACGAACAGCTTGCTCCTGCTGGTGCCGAATGGGAAGGTGATGAGCGGGCACCCGAGGAGATCCTGAAGGAGTTCCAGGGCGTCGCCGCTATCGTTTATGGTGAGGGCGGAGAGAAGCGCTTGCATCAATCGCTATCGAGCTTCCTGGCTCACCCCGCGATGCAGGAGCAGCACAACCAGGACGCTCTGCGTACCATCGCCAGCGGCTTGCTCTCATCATGACCATCGGCGCCCTTCGGACCAAAGACCAGAACGCCAAAATGTGGGCCATGCTTGGCGACATCGCTACCCAGCATGAGCATCCCCACGCAGGGCAGCTGAGCCCCGAGGCCTGGAAGTCGTTGGCGATGGAACAGCTTGGTCACGAGCAGGCGCGATGGATGATGTCGCTCGATGAGAAGAGAGTGGTTCCTGTGCACGAGGGCCGCTCAAGCCGCCTGACCAAGGAAACCTTCTCCGACTTGATCGAACTCATCACGGCCTACGGGGCAGAAAACAATGTCGAATGGTCAGACCCCGAATGGGTCTCTCAAATGGCCGCTGCACGGCGCGAGGCCGCATGAGGGAGGGCTACATCACCACCGCCCTGACTGCCGCCAAGTCTCAAATGGGCGGCCTCACCGAGGAAGAGCAAAAGGCGATCGTCTGCCGCCTGATGGTCGATTTCGCGCTTGAGTTTCCGCGGAAGAAGAATGCTCAGCTCACGATCAACCACCTGGCGATGAGTGCCATCACCGAGGTGACGAAGCGCCAGACCGCTACAGCCATCAAGGCGCATCGCGCCAAGCAAGGGGTGCGGTGATGCATGAAAGGCTTTGTCCGTATCGCCGCGGCACTCATGTCTCACGAATGGCAGGAGAAACGTCGGCCACTCAATCGCATACAGACTGTGTTCCTGACGCAGTACCAGGAAGGGCTGTGCCCGTACTGCGGCAGGCCCCTACTGTCGGGCGGCAGGCTTATCGACGAACACCTCATCCCGAGGAGGCTTCATGTTGCTGATGGACCAAACCTCGACGCTCTCGATAACCGGCGACTCCTGCACGAGGAGTGTGCGGCTGAGAAAACCAAGGGCGATGTCAGCGATATCGCCAGAGCCAAGCGGCGAAAGCTTTTCCACGAGACGGGGCGTCACAGCACCAAACGCACCCGGAAGATACCGCAGCGCCCTGACCCTTGGCCCAAAGGCCGCAAGCTCCGCTCACGCCCTTTTGCCAAGCGAAAGAAGCCCGTGGACTAAAGACATCTGCAGCTTTGCTGTTTTTATCCTTGTCCTGATCACACCGATTGTATTAACTTAGGAGAAAGCAATGGATACCGAGAGAGCCCAAGATCCGTCGAGCAACGACTCGTCGGCTACGGCCACTGGTAAGGAGCGGGGTCCGGCTCAGACCGGTCCCCGCGATACCATCCTTATCGATGTTGATGCGCGCAAGTTTGCGAAATGCTGGGGAGCGCGATCGCACGATGGGACCCGCTACTATCTCGCTGGCGTTGGCATATTCTACGATGATCAGGGCGCTGTGCTTGTCGGAACCGATGGCACCAAGATGATCATCGCACGGGACAGAACTGCTAATGTCCCTGACACTGAAGATACGCGAAACGGAGTGATCGTAACCTGTTCAGGCGACATGGTGAAACGAGCGTTTGCAAGGGGTCCAGTGGCACCACGGCTTCATGTTGAGCTGATGCCCGGAACGAAAAGCGGTTCCGCGACTCTGTTCAGCAATGCCCGGCGTTACACTGAGCACGATGTGGTCATTAACGCGACGTACCCCAACTGGCGCAACGCTATCAAAAGCTGCACAGAAGCGCGGACCAAATGGGGGGTCGATCCGTCTTTGTTTGCCGCTCTTGTTGCTCATGAGAGTGAGCTGGCGAAAGGGATCATCGTGGGCATCTCCGATGATTCCAATCCAACAGTCGTTCGCTTCCCCGATTCTGACGTGGTCGGTGTTGTCATGCCAATGCGCGTGAACGGCGACGCGGCTTTGCCAGACTGGCTCGCAGCAAGCATTCAAGCGGACGAGCCTCAACAAGACCAACAATCATCCGCCTAACCCTCTTCTGTGGGCTTTACCCCACAGAGACCGCGCGCCGTGTCCTCGCTCTCTCGCAACTGATGGGCACGGCGCGCACCAACCAAGAAGAAGATCTGATTTCTGATGAGCGGCGGCGCTGAAACGCAGAAGCGCAAGCCTGAGCCCTGGGGTCGAAAGATCCGCCTGCGGTCGTGGGTAAGTCGAGAGACATTAAATCACGTTGGGCGCTCAGTTCACGACTACCAGCCATGGTTGGCTTGAAACACCGAGCCGGAGTAGCGCCCGGCCCGCTCTTCAGAGAACAGACGAAGTGAGGACGAATGAAACCGGTCATCATATCTGACCACGCAGCCGCCAGGTACTTCGAACGGGTAGAGGCCGGCTTCGATGTAGAAGAGGTTCGTAAGCGGATGCTCAATGCAATCGGTAGTCAGCTGAAGGCCGCAGCAGCGACCGGCAGCACATCAATACCGATCGACGGCTTCACCTACCTTCTTGAGGGAAGAACGGTCACCACCGTGATTGATGGGTCCAGAGCTATGACACGCGGAAACCATCGCCAGCGAAAGCGGGCTCGCCAGGTACGCGAAGGAGAAACCCAATGAGGGACTTCGAACAAGCCGATGCCTGGGGCGCTATTCATATCGGCGGAGAACGATTGGGGCCCTGGCTGAGCACCGCATCCATCCGCTCTTCTCGCGCTGGCGTACACGAAACAATTGGCATGTGGTGGGCACGGGAAGGCGAGACCTGGCAGCAGGGTTGGCGCCGCGCTTATCGCAAGGGCTGGCGGGCCGTCCGCGTCGTCTGTGCTCCATGCTCTGCCTACGTTGATCAGCTCCGTGAGCAAGGGCTCGTTGAATCTTCCGAGGACTCATCATGACCCAAGACACAACAGGACCAGCATTCCCTTGCGAGGGTGGAGCAGAAAACGGTCTTTACGATGAGGAGTTCGAGGCTAGCGGCTTCACGTGCAAAATCATCGTCCACACTACGCTTGGGCATCTCTGTGGATATGTTCGGCTACCAGCAGATCATCCTATGTGGGGCAAGGACTATGATGACGTCACCGCCGATGTTCATGGTGGGCTTACCTATGCTCGCGATCACGCCCCGCTGGACGAAAGCGATGGTGGTTGGTGGCTCGGCTTCGACTGCGCGCACTACGGGGATTTGGTGCCATCGGTTGTTGAGCAGGCTGGCCTACCGCCCCGTGACCACGAGACGTTGAGGGATAATAGGTTTGTACGCTGTGAATTGAAGCGTCTGGCTCAACAGCTTGCAGCCACCCACCCGCAAAACAAAGACTGACGAGTAAGGAGAGAAGAGATGTACATCGAACTCTGCGCTGCGGATCACGTCCAAGACGGCTTCGTCTACCTCGCTCGGTGGGACAGAGCGGATGAGGCGACATGCCAATCCGCTCTGGACGCAGTTGACGAGCTTATCGATCCAGAAGCTGAGCCAGATACTCAGACGGAGGACTACACGTTCATCTTGGATTTGTATGACAGCAAAGATGACCTGGTCGGCAACAATAAGCGCAACTTGCCGCTTCAGATAGCGATGCGGCTGGCGCCTGATCAGGTGTCTCAATGGCTCAAGGAACGCCCCGACCCTGACGCACTAGCGTTGGCAGGATACGAGCCACCGTGCCTGTCTGGCCAACCCCACTAACGTAGGAGAGAAGAGATGGACGAACGGAAGATCGCCGCGGGGAAGGTCAACCCGGTCACCGGTTTCGGGCCAACCTACTACGCCCTACGAGCGGAACAGTTCAGGCGTGGGTATGGCGCATTTACGAAGGACGGTGTTCCCCGGCGAACGATCTACGTCGCCTCGTCCTGGCGTAACGACTACCAAGCAGCAGTTGTTGAGATCCTGCGGGACGCGGGCCATTCGGTGTACGACTTTAAAAACCCACCGCACGGCATGGGCGGCTTTCAGTGGTCGGAGATTGACCCCGAATGGCAAACGTGGACCCCCGAGGCGTACCGAAACGCCTTGCAGCACCCGATCGCTAAGGCGGGCTATCAGTCAGATTACGACGCGATGATGTGGGCCGACACGTTTGTGCTTGTGCTTCCGTGCGGACGTTCAGCGCACTTGGAGCTGGGATGGGCCGCCGGTGCAGGAAAAAACACTTGCATCCTTCTGGATCACGAGAGCGAGCCAGAGCTGATGGCCAAGATGGCCGATCACATCGCCTCGGACTCTAACGATGTTCTGCGGTGGCTCGGGCACGGCGTTGGCCAGACCACCGCCTAACCCCTCCCTGCTCTGATGGAGAGACGACTATGAAGCGAATCTACAAGTACCAATTGGCAGTCGCCGAAGAGCAGGTTCTTGAGGTTCCCGCAGGAGCCGAATTCATTCGCCTCGACGGTATCGACGGCAAGCTATGGGTCTGGGCTCTTGTCGATCCGAATGAACAAGAATTCGCGTGCCGAAGACTACTTGCCTTCAAGACGGGCGGCGACATCCCTGACAGCGTGACATCCGCCGAGTACATCGGATGCGCGGCAATCTTCATCCAGATGGAGCTGATGCTTTACTTCTTCGAGGTTGCGGCATGAGCTTTGGAAGCGCCCCAAGTGTGATCGGTCTGTACCAGGACATTGACTGCAACGAGATGATGTTCTGGCTATACGTACCAATCAAGACGCCAAATAGTGACCTAACCGTACCGGCGCAGCTTCAGGGGTTCCTACCGCTGCTGGGCGCCGCGTTGAGCGATTTCGGATCACTGCACGACCAGTATGTCTACCTGACCGCAAAGACTCTCTGGTGCGAAACTGGATGCACCGGGGGGCGCCCTGGATGGCATACTGATGGTTTTGGTACCGACGATATAAACTACATTTGGAGCGATCGCGATAGCACGGAGTTCTGCATTCAGGACGGGTTGGACATCTCTTCTGACGAGTACATATCACTTAGCGACATGGATCGGCAGTGCCGAAACGTTACGACTTTTGCTGATGGGACTCTGTTCCGGATTGATCAGCATGTGATTCATCGCGTCCCCGATCGCATGACTGCCGGAAAGCGATCCTTCTTTCGCGTTTCGATATCGAAGGATCGGTACAACTTCCTTGGCAACAGCATCAACCACGGTCTCAGTGAAAGATGGAGCATGGTTGAACGATCCGCTCTCCGAAACCCAACTAGGAGCGCCGCATGACTGACTGGCAACCGATAGAGACGGCACTGAGGGAGGCGAGGCTGAAATGATCGAAGCCACGCACTTTATTGATGCTATGATGGCCGCCGACCTGGAGCGAAGCCAATTGCAAGCGGTTGAGGATCGAGTCGCACAGGCGCGCGCCTGTATCGCAAGGCGTTGCGGCAGCTGCGAGCATTGGATGAAGAGCCGAAGCTGCCCAGCCGAGAGAAACGTGAACGGCTACAGCAGAGGTCCTAGCGCGCAAAGTCGAGCCGCAATGTCATGCGGCAGCTATCAGCTCTCACGTCGATCGAAGTCCTCCGCAGAAAAGGTCCGGCAAGACGCTTTGGACATGGCATCGGATTATGGCCTCGCTGTCTTGGTGCCCGAACTGATCGACTAAGGAGGAACGAAAACATGAGCGGGAGACGGACGCGCGTAAGTCTCAAACTGGTTGAAGTTGGATCGAGGGTCGCTCCCTGCGGATCGACGATTGGCGGGTTCGATTCCCGCCCCGCTCTCCTAACTACAGGAGCACGCTAGCTGATGCCCCGCCCCGCTCTCACCGAAACCCAGAAGATGATTTTGGCTCTCCTCCGTACACAACATAGTAGGGGGTACTACAAGATGCACGTGGACGACATCTCTCGGGGGCGCGGGGCGAAGGACCCGCTGAAAGCACGCCTAGGCACGAACTCTGCTCTCCAGGCCCTTGAGCGCCGAGGCCTGGTGAGCCGGTTTCCTTCCAGGAACGATCGCTGGGCCACGCATGGGTGGTTCCCGTTACCTGTTATCGGGGAGTGGCCCCACTGATGCCGGTTTCTGCTGCCAAAGCTGCAAAGAAGGCGGGGCTTCCTCATTCGACGCTCACGGATTTCCTCCGCCTGCAGCAGATGAACGGCAAGCCTATTGGAATGAAGACCCCGGGCGGCCATTGGCGCTTGGAGGAAGAGGACATTGCCGAGGTTAAACGGCGCTACTATCAGGAGCTACCATGCTCAGAGTCACGAGGCGGGAAGACAGCCCCTACTACTACGTCGAAGGCCGTGTTGCCGGAAGACGTTTTAAACGATCTACGCAGACGACTAACAAAAAGTCCGCAGAGAAGCTCTGCAGGAAATGGCAAACGGCGCTTCACAACCGGCTCGTCATAGGTGACGGCGAAGGTAAGACGCTCGCGGATGCGGTGGCGTTCTACCTTGAGGAGGGCGGTGAAGAGCGGTTCATGCTTGAGATCTTGGAGGCCCGAGGCCTATCCGAACTCGCCGATATCAATCGAACATGGATGGTGGAGCTTGCCAAAGAGCTTTACGGCGAGAACGCGAACCCTGCGACGGTGAACCGCCAACTCTACACACCGATGATTGCGGTACTGAACAGTGCGGCGGACCTGGATTGGTGCCCTCCCCCGCGGCTCAAACGCCCCAAGGGTCACGGCAGGCAACCCACACGGGTGAAGTGGCTGGCCCCCGAAACCGTCGAACGAGGCATCGAAGCCGGTGATCCGCACGACGTCGCGATACTGGTCGCCTTCGTGGGAATCGGTCTCCGCGAGGAAGACATGGTGAAACGGCTGGTCTGGGATGAGGTGTGGCTCGAACACAAAGAGGCTCGCGTCGATATCGGAAAGAGTGACGATGAGCTGCACAAGGTCTTCTTGCAGCCCCGAGTCATTGATGCGCTGCGCTCACTACCTCAGTCGACGACGGGCCCGGTCCTGCGCAGGCCAAACGGCGATGCCTACGCCAAAGAGGCGCGGTATCAGTTCAAGCCAACATGGGGGCGCATCGCGAAGGCAGCGGATATTCCTCACTTCACCAGCCACCAGCTTCGCCACACGTGGGCGACATGGCACCATGCGGTTCACAAAAACCTCGTGAGGCTCCGCGACGAAGGCAGTTGGAAGTCAGTGGCCATGGTAGAGCGCTACGCCAAGAATGCGCCCCCTGACCTCAAAGAGCGGCTTCTAGCCCTTGGATGGACGATGGAGGCATGATCCGACCACAGATAGTGGGGTCATTCTGGTGTCACCACTTTCCATGTTCTCGCGATGTTTCGGCGAATTCGGTGTTATAGATAACTTTCCGCGACCGAAACGATGGAGGGAAATGGTGCTGCCGGAGAGAATTGAACTCTCGACCTCTCCCTTACCAAGGGAGTGCTCTACCTCTGAGCTACGGCAGCTTAAGAACAGGCGTAATGGCGGCGGTTTGCGGCCGCGTCAACGTCTAGAATGCGCGCTCACGCCAGCATTTTGTCGATATCGAGAACCAGGATTGCACTGGCGCCCAAAGCTTTGAGCTCTTCGAGCATCTCCCAAACCACGGCCTCCCGGCAGACGGTGTGAACGGCCACCATGTCGCTCTCGCCCGCCAGGTCGAGGATGGTCGGCCTCTCGGCCGCTGGCAGCACCGCGGTGATTTTATCAAGAGCAGAGCGCGGGCAGTTGAGCATCACATATTTGGCGTCGCGGCTGCGTTGAACACCCTCAATCCGCAGGCGGAGGGCCTTGGCGGTCGCGGCTTTCTCGGGGTCGTCCGCGAAATCGCCGCCGATCAGAAGGGCTTGGGAGCGATAGATCGTCTCCGCCACGACCAAGCCATTGGTTTCAAGCGTCGCGCCGGTGGAGACAATATCGCAAACAGCATCGGCCACGCCGAGCCGCGGGGCGATTTCGTGGGCGCCATTCATGATCACAGACTCAGCGCCATCGACCCCCTGCCCCTCAAGCCAGTGGTCCGTCAGGGCCGGATACGAGGTCGCAATCTTGAGGCCATCGAGCTGCCTTGGACCTTGATAATCAAGCTCTTTAGGAACAGCGATACAAAGCCGGCATTGGGAGAAGCCAAGCTCGGTCACCATCGGCACACGGTCTTTCAACCGTCCCGCGCAGCGCTCCTCCTCATAGACATTGCCGCCGACAATGCCGAGGTCGCTCGCGCCGCTCGCCACAAGCGCCGGAATGTCATCGTCCCGCACCAGGAGCAGATCGATCGGCAGTTCAGCAATCCGCGCGTAAAGACGGCTTTTTGATTGGCTCACCGACAAACCGCAGCGCTTGAGAAGTTCGAACGTCTCGTCGGCCAAGCGGCCCTTTTTTTGGACGGCCAGTTTTACGCGGCCAGCGGTCTCATCGGTGCTCACGGGTCATATCTCCTCGAACCCATCGGCGGGTCCTGGGCGCGCCGCCTAGCAAGCCTGACCCACCAGCGCCAGCAATCCCGAAGCCGCTTCAATGCTTTCCGCTCGCTTTACGGAATAGTGAGGCAGATCGAGTGAGATGTGGCTTGCGGACGCAGGCGAAGTCACGCCAAAAAATGGCGACAGGGATTTGGGACAGATTTTATGCGTGCATGGGGCCTTTGGGGTGCCGCCTTCCTGGTGTTGAGTGCGTTCACTGCCGCCAACGCAGCTGATCTTGAGGTCGCAGGTCACTGGTACACCGACGACCGCAGCTCAATCATCACTATTGAAGATTGCGGCAATGGCACGCCGTGCGGCGTGGTCCAGTGGTTGAGCCCTGACGTGGCCGATCACGCCTATGACAGCAACAATCGCGACGAGTCCCTGCGGAACCGGCCCATTGTCGGAATGAGCCTCCTCAGCGGGTTCAAATCCAAAGAAAACGGCTGCTGGCGTAAGGGAAACATCTACAATCCTGAGGATGGCCGAACCTACCGCGCGCGCATGGAACTTATTTCAAATGATTCCTTATCTGTTTCCGGATGCTTAGGCCCCATTTGTAAAACCCTGATATGGCATCGCGCTTCGGATGTTGAGGAGACGCAGGTCTCTGGCACCGAGGAGCAAGGCGAGGACTTGGCCTCGCTCTAGGGTTGAGTGAGGGTCATGGCGGAAGCCACCGAACAGGAAGCGGATCTCGAGCCGAAATCGAACAAGTTGCTGTCGGCGCTTGCTTCGTTTGGCCCGCTCATTGTTCTCACCGTTGTGGTCGCCCTTCAGATCGATGACTTCTTCGAGCAGCCTGAGCCCGTTGAGGAGCGCCCCACCTATTATACCTCGGTTGCCGTGACGCTGGTCGCGGGAAAGGCTGAGGAGCGCTCCCTCCAGTTCTCTGGAGAAGCCGTGCCGGAGCGCGAAGTGGCGCTTCGGGTGGACGACAATGCGCGGGTGATGCGGGTGCCGGTTCGGTTGGGGGAGCGCGTGGTCTCCGGCCAAACGATTTGCGAGCTTCGCTATAGCGGTCGCCAAAGCGCAGTGGCGCTAACCACGCCGATTAACGGCCAGGTGAATGCGCTCAGCGGTGCGCCCGGCTCAACGCTTAAGCGCGGATCGAGCTGCGCATCGATCGTGGATACCTCATCGATGGTCGTTCGAACCCAGGTGCGGCCCCACGAGGCGATGACCATCGCCGCCGGAGATCGCGCCGACATAGCGATCGCGGGTCAAAACCGCGAAGCGCAAGTCCATTACGTTCACCCAGAAGAGCATCAGACCGATGACGAGATGCGGACGCTCGAGCTGCATACGGAGGACCTCACCGGTATCAAGGTGGGAGACGCGGCCACCATCGAAGTGCGCACGACGCAGATCGAAGCTGCTGTCGTTCCGCAAAGTGCGCTCATCATGGTACCGGGCAAAGGCCTCAGTGTACAGATTGTCAGTGGGGATGGGCCAACAGGTGTCGTGATCACTGTGCCCGTCGAGATCATCGCCGCAGCGCCAGAGGGACTCTATGTTCGCGGTCTTCCCCGCGAAGCGCGGCTGATCGTGAATGAACAGCGCGGCAAGGCCGCGTCTGAAGGAGAGACGGTGCGGATCGGCCGTGTGACCTGATCCGCACGCGTCTATTTTAACTTAGTAGACTTCGAAGAGCCCTGCTGCGCCCTGGCCACCGCCAACACACATCGTCACCACAACATATTTCGCGCCAACCCGCTTACCAGCGAGAAGAGCATGCATGGTCATCCGTGCACCGGACATGCCGTAAGGGTGACCGATGGAGATCGCGCCGCCGTCGATGTTGAGGCGCTCATCCGGGATACCGAGCTTGTCACGGCAGTAGAGAACCTGGCTGGCGAACGCTTCATTGAGTTCCCAAAGGCCGATGTCATCCATCTTGAGGCCATTGCGTTCCAGAAGCTTTGGCACAGCGAAGACCGGACCGATGCCCATTTCATCAGGGTTCGTACCAGCAGCCGCGAAGCCTACATAACGGCCGAGCGGTTGAAGACCCGCCTTCTCGGCCGCTTTCGCTTCCATCACCACAACAGCGCCAGCGCCGTCTGACAGCTGGCTCGCGTTACCAGCGGTGATGTGCTTGCCCTCTTTGATGACCCGGCCGTTCTTGTAGACCGGCTGAAGGCCTTGAAGACCCTCAAGCGTCGTTTCCGGACGGTTGCCTTCGTCCTTCTCCAGCGTCACTTCAAGCTCGGAGACCTCGCCGGTCTCTTTGTTCTTCCGCTGCATAACGCTCGGCATCGGCACGATTTCGTCACTGTAGTGACCAGCCTGCTGCGCCTCGTGGGTTCGCATTTGCGACTTGTAGGCATACTCGTCCTGCGCATCCCGGGTGACGCCGTAGCGCTCGGCGACGATCTCTGCCGTCTCGATCATCGGCATATACGTGTCCGGAATGTTTTCCATGAGCCATGGGTCAGGGAACACGATCTGCGCGTCAGGCGTTTGGTTGGTCGAGATCGACTCCACACCGCCAGCAACAACCGTCGTCATGTTATCGACGATGATCTGCTTCGCAGCGGTCGAGATCGCTGCCATGCCTGATCCGCACTGGCGATCCAGCGTTGTGCCCGGAACATCAAAGCCGAGCTCAGCGCGCAGCGCCGCCTGACGGCCAAGGTTCATCCCGCCAGTGCGAAGCTGCATGGCCTGGCCGATGACACAATCATCGACTGTGCCGGGCTCAATGCCGGCCCGTGCCACAGCATGCTTGACCGCATGGCCAGCAAGGGCAACCGCACCGGTTTGGTTGAAGGCACCGCGATAGGCTTTACCAATCGGCGTCCGTGCCGCCGAAACGATGACTGCTTCTCTCATCTTTTTCTCCTAGTACTGCAGAACGGCCGCAAGGCGGTTCTTGTGGAAGTCACTATCACCAAACATCTCGTTGGCGACGCGCACGCGCTTCATGAAGAAGCCAACATCATAATCGTCCGTCATGCCGATACCGCCATGCATCTGCACGGCTTCATTCGCAGCCAAGCGGGCCACTTGACCGATCTTTGCCTTTGCGAGGCTCACCGCTGACGCCGAACTTGCGATATCGCTGTCCAGTTCGTCGAGCGCTTGGTGCGCGACGGCCTTGGCGATCTCAATCTCCGTGTAGAGATGAGCGGCGCGGTGCTGCAGCGCTTGGAAGCTACCGATGCGGCTGCCGAACTGCTCACGCTGCTTGAGGTAGTCGAGCGTCATCTCGAACGATGCTTCCGACGCCCCGGCCATCTCTGACGCGAGGCCTGCGCGGCCTGCGTTGAGGATCATCTCCAGGCCTTCGAGCCCCTGATCGACTTTGCCAAGTACGGCATCACCATCCACCTCAACGTCGTCGAGCTTGATACGTGCATGCGCACGATCATCCACTGTCCGCATACGGTCACGGGTCACACCGGCGGCATTCGCGTCGACCAAGAACAGCGTGATGCCGTCATTGTCATTCTCATCGCCTGAGGTCCGCGCGGCCACGATCAGCTGATCTGCCGATGTGCCCTCGGCGACAAAAGCCTTCTCACCAGAGAGCTTGAACCCGTTCCCAGAGCGCTCGGCTTTCATCGTGACGTGGTTCGGTGTGTGCTTGCGCGCCTCATCGCTGGCGATAGCAAAGATCGTCTCGCCTGCCGCAATCTTGGGCAGATGCGTCGCCTTCTGATCATCCGTACCGAGCTTCGTCAGCGCTGTCGCCGCCATGATCGCGGTCGCCAGATAAGGACTTGCCGTCAGTGTGCGTCCAAGCTCCTGGGCGACAAGGCCTGCACCAACGTAACCAAAGTCAGAACCACCGAACTCTTCCGGCACCAAGATGCCGGTGAACCCAAGCTCAGCCATCTGCGCCCAGAGGCCACGGTCGAAACTCTCCGGCACGTCCTCATCGCGAATGCGGCGGAACTCAGAAATCGGGCTTTTCTCTTCCGCGAAATTCCGGGCGGTCTCCTGCAGCATTTGCTGCTCTTCGCTCAACACAAGCGGCATAGCGTCTCCTCGACGTCAACTATTGGCCAAAGCCAAGACAATTGTTTTCAGTACTCTGCCATCCCAGATCGGCGAGGGAAAGCAGATGATCCATGACAGCCGCGTGAGGGAAACTGATCGCCTCACAGGGCTAGAGATAGGCATGATTTCACTTGCGAAAAAGCCCGCTGACGCGGGCTCTCTCTTAAGATTGTGGGTCTCGCTAGGAGCTTGGAAGCTCCAAGATCCGCTTCGCGATGATGTTGAGCTGCACCTCTGATGTGCCGCCCTCGATCGAGTTCGCCCGGGTACGGAGCCACATGCGAGCACGTTCCCCGTCGTTCGTGCGATCGTTCTCCCACTCAAGCTCGTCAGAACCGCCGATATCCATCATCAGTTCCATACGGCGCTTGTTGAGTTCGGTGCCGTAGTATTTGAGCATCGAGGATGCAGCGCCGAGAGAGACGCCCTGCTTGGCTTTATCCTTCACCGAACGGAGCAGCGTTTGGTAAGCCCAGCCATCCACATCGCATTCCGATGCACGTGCACGGAGCATCCCGTCAGCAACTTGACCACGTTCGTCCGTACCAAGCTCTTGCGCAGCGATCTGACCGATGAGGCGGGTGCCCGACATGCTCATGCTCGAGATCATTTCGCGCTCATGCGTCAGCAGGTAGGTTGCCACCTTCCAACCTTCATGGAGTTCACCGATAATCTCTTCGCCGTCTTTTGGCACCTTCACGTTATCGAGGAAGGTCTCACAGAACGGCGACCGGCCCGAAATCAGTTTGATCGGACGGGTCGAGACGCCTTCTGATTCCATGTCGAACAGCATGAAGCTGATGCCGTGATGCTTTGCACCAGAGCCATCCGTCCGTACAAGGCAGAAAATCCAGTCCGCTTTATCAGCATACGACGTCCAAACTTTCTGGCCGTTGATCAACCAATGATCGCCTTTGTCTTCTGCCCTGGTCTTGAGGCTCGCAAGGTCCGAACCCGAACCTGGCTCAGAATAGCCTTGGCACCAACGGATCTCACCGCGCGCAATCGGCGGCAAGAAACGCAGCTTCTGCTCATGGGTACCAAAATGCAGAAGGGCTGGCCCAAGCATGGTGATGCCGAAGTTCTCGTGCGCTGGCTTCGCTTTGATGCGGCGCATCTCCTCGGTCAGGACCTTGTTTTCTTCTTTCGAGAGGCCGCCGCCGCCATACTCTTTGGGCCAGGTCGGCACTGTCCAGCCTTTGGCGCCCATGCGCTCGAGCCAGAGCTTTTGGTCTTCAGATTTGAATTCCCATTTGCGGCCGCCCCAGCACGCGTCTTCCGTGCTGTAGTCACCGCGCATGCCTTCTGGGCAGTTTTCCTCAAGCCAGGCCCGTGTCTCCTGGCGGAATGTTTCAAGGGCATCAGTCATATGATCGTCCTCCTGGCCTTCTCGGGTTGGCCGTTTGGGAGGACTAAAGCATGGCACGGTGCATGCCGTCCATGCGGCGCGACGTGCCTGTTATCCAGGAAATGCAGATCTTAGAGCAGCGAGCTGTCCGGCCGCATCATCGCCGAAGGATTGAGGCGTCTCTTCGGTGAAAAGCTCGCGATCAATCCGCACCACGCGTGCATAGAGCGTGTCGGTCTCATTGATCAGGTTCAGCATCCGCTCAGGAAGCCCAGCGGCAGCCTCACTGCCAAGGTGGATACTGTCGGGCTGGCCAATTCGGTATTTCTCGAGGCTCGCCTCATCCTCAGACATCTCGTCGTCACGCACTGCCCGGAGCACCAGGAGCCAAGATGCGATCTGCATCAGGCGCGTAGTGAGCCGCATCGAAACGCTGGCGTAATTGAGAGCATCGCGGCGCGGCAGCGTGCGAGCGGCGTTCTTACCGTCTTCGTCGAGGTAAAGAGCCGTCTCTTCGACCAGTTCCATCCCAGAGGCGAACAAGCTGTTGAACACCTTCGAAGCAACGAAAGGCCCGACATTCCTGATGGCTGCCTCCGCTGGCACCACCTGCAACTCGTCATTCATCATGCCGTGACCCTCTAGCATCTCTCACGATCCCCACGAGAGACGAACCCATTCGTCTTGGAGGACTAGGCGATGATGAGCAACATCCGCGCCAGAAATCTAAATGTCAGGAAATACCGAGGTTTCAGAGGAGTGAGGCGGTCGCCTTCAACAGCTCATCGATGTCGCGGAACAACCCAAAACGGGTCTCACCTGTCTTGGTCAGGTGCACTTTCACCCGCAGGGCCTCACCGCGCATCTTCTCAAGCTCGTAAACCAAGAGCCGCGCTGACGACCGATCTAGTGCGTCTGCGGTCAGGTAAAGAAAGAGCGGCCGAGACAGCGGATAAGTCCCGCTGGCAACCGCATCGCGTGTCGGCTCGACGCCCTCAAGGTAAACGGCATCAAGACCGCCTGCCCCTTCAAAGCTTCTGACCCCAAAGATCCCCACCGCGTCTCGCACATAGGTGAGCGCGACAGCCGTCGCTTCGTCGTTCTCTCCAGCATCAACCCAAGCGTCGCCGTGGCGCGGCATGGTGGCCTGAAGGAAGAGCTCCGGATCGTCCTCTTCCAGGCGCGCCAAACAAGGGATGGTGCGAGCGCCGGCTGCGATCCCCAGCCTAATGAACATGTCGCGCGTTCCAGAGCTCACGGGAGGGCCGAAGAACCGGATGGTGCGGGCGGGCAGCGACCGATCGACGTCGCGCCAGGTGTTCGCGTGGTTAGCCTCAAGGCTGCATTCATCCCCGCGCGGCACCATAGCGCCCGCAGCCAGATAGAGCTGCTGAAGCGTGAGTTCCTTAGCGCCCCGCCGGGACGATTGAGCCAACACGATACCGTCCGTGTCGATCATCACCTCGACGAGTTCGTTGACGCCGTGTTCGGCGCAAACGTCGGCTTCTTCAGGGGTCAGCCTGCGCGATGCGCCAATCAACGACACGGCCGCTTCAGAGCACAACTCCTCGAACCCGCGAACAGTGCCCGTCGGCGCGACGATGACATCGTTGAGGTACCCATTGCTCGCCGCTTCAGCAATCAACGGCGCGACCGTGGATGAGCCCGCAACTCTGAGATCACCAGGCGCGGCCGCGGCAAGCGCGATGCTCAGGGCGAGACCGATCACGACGCCGCTCCCATCATCGACACGACGTCAGCGCTGCGTTCGCCGGTGTACTCGTCGAAGATCGTTTCCATGAGGTTCTTCCGCATGGGTTTGTGCACCACGGCCTGGAAACCGCGATTGATCAGATCAGGAACCTCTTCCTGTGCAACGTGAGCTGTCACGGCCACAATAGGTGTATACTGATTAGGTCCTGGCGAGCGACGGATGGTCTCTGTCGCGGTAATGCCGTCCATCACCGGCATCGAGATATCCATCAAAATAAGGTCGAACTGTTCATTTGAGGCCATGTCAACCGCACGCTGACCATCTTCCGCCATGACCGTTTCACCACCAAGGAGCTGCACCATAGCCTCTGCGACCATTCGGTTGGGCATGTTATCATCGACGATCAGGACACGTTTCGGAGCGCCTTGGTCCTGATCGGCCTCGCCAGGCCGCGTTCCTGACACGGTCTTGAGCGGAATGGACAGTGTGAAGCACGTCCCCTCGCCCACTTTTGAGCGCAGGTCGATGCTCCCATCGAGCATCTCGATGACCGTTTTGGTGAACGAGAGTCCCAAGCCAAGCCCACCGCTCTTGGCGTTGTCAACGGACGCCACCGACGAGAAACGATCGAAGATCTCAGCCAGGCGGTTGTCTTCAATACCGACACCAGTGTCCTCGACGGTTAGCCGGAGCGTCGGTGTGCCATCATTGTCAACGAACTCACCGCCGAAATAGATCGTGCCCTGATGCGTAAACCGCACCGCGTTGTCGAGCAGGTTGAGGCATACTTGCCGAATGCGTTGCGCGTCAGTCTTCACACGAATGGTCGACGGGACGTTGAAACGGCTCTCAAACGTAAGACCTTTGCGCCCGCTGAAATCGGAGGCGATCGACGCGATAGCCTGGAGTTCATCGGCCAAGGCGACTTCAGTTTCTGAGATCTTGAGCTTACCCTCGTCGATTTTATGAGAGTCCAGCATCGTGTTGAGCATACTGAGCAAGTGATCACTGGCGTGGGACATCTCGGAAAGAAGCCGGTCCGCCTTGTCCTCACCGTGGCGGATCACCTCGGCAAGGCCCATGATGGCGTTGAGCGGGGTTTTCAGCTCGTGGGACGCAGTCTTCAAAAACTCACCCCGGACCCGGTTGGCGCGCTCCGCCGTTTCTGCGGCCTGCAACGCCTCTTGCTGCGCCTTCTCCATATCAGCAAAGGCCGCGAAGAGGCCATCCGCCATCGGACGAAAAACCTTTTGAGAGATGAGCCCTAAGATCAGTAGCGAGACAATCCACGCGCAGCTGGTCGCCATAGAGGCGGCTTGAATGGCGCGTGTGGCTTCAGCCTCGAGCACTTCCACCAGCAATGTGTGGGTCTGCATCATCGTATGCGTGCCGGAGTTCTTGATGCGCGCGCGTAAGGCTGTCTCGTCGACATCCATCTGGTCCATGCTGCCCATGGCAAGACTGGACGCTGCGTAGAGAAACGTTTCAACCTCATCAGCGAACGACTTGGCGCCTGCGACATAGATCTCATGAAGCGGCCCGAGGTGTTGGGCAACACTGCTCAGCTCGGTATCGCCGGTGAGCACCGCGTGGTTGGCGCGCATCCGTTCAACGGTCGCCACAAGCTCCTCGCACTGTGTGCCTCCGAAGCAACCCTTACCGTCAAAGTCGCTATCGGCGACGAGAAACGCGATCCGTTGAGAGAGCGCCGCCTGCTCGGCAGCCATCGCAATAACGCTGGCCCGGCTGCGCTCACCCGTTATCGTGTTGTACTGAACAACCGACACAACGCTCCAAGCGCTCGCCAAAAGGACAAGCGCCAGCGTGTAACGCCTTGAGAAGATCTTGCGCCATCGCTCGCCGCGCAATCCCATCGTCCGCTCTCTCGAACCTTTTGCTTATGAGGGTTCAGACCGCCTGCCCCTCGCCCTCGACTGAGGAGCACGCAGCCGCGCTGCTCCGAGCCCAAATCTGCACGACAAGACTTGATAGAGTGCGAACAGAAACATCAGAATGTGCTGAAAAACGAAGGGATAGCCCATGACCTACGCGATGTTTGTTGAACCCGGTGGCGCCTTGCAGTGGCGAGATGACACGCTCCCGCCGCTGGGTGACGATGACGTCGCGATCCGTGTCGCCGCATCGGGCGTGAACAGGCCCGACCTCTTTCAGCGGGCTGGCATGTATCCCCCACCACCGGGCGCATCAGAGGCCCTCGGCCTCGAGGTGTGCGGCACGATTGAGGAGGTCGGCCCAGGCGCTGCCAAGCGCTGGAAGGTCGGTGATCGCGTTATAGCGCTGGTCCCAGGTGGCGGATACGCTGAGCGCTGCCACGCCCATCACGGCTCAGTCCTCCCGTGGCCTGAGTGTCTCTCCCCCGAAGAGGCCGCTGGCTTTTGTGAGACGGCGTTCACGGTGTGGGCGAACGTCTTCGATGCAGGCAGGCTCACCGGGAATGAGCGCCTGTTCGTCCACGGCGCCACGTCTGGGATTGGGACCATGGCAGCCGCTTTGGCGAAAAGCCGCGGCCACGAGGTCTATGGAACCGCTGGCTCGCCTGAGAAGGTAGTAGCAGGCGAAAGCGCCGGTTTTACAAAGGTGTGGAACTACAAAGACGAAGCATGGGACGAAGCGATGACCGCGCTCGGCGGCTGCGATCTGGTCCTCGACATGGTCGGCGGCAGCTACATCCCGCGTAACTTCTCGATGCTGAGGCCCGGTGGCCGCAATGTGATGATCGCTTTTCTCGGCGGCATGCAGGCGGAGGTGAACTTGGCCATGGTGATGCAGAAGAACCTCACCCTCACCGGATCCACCCTGCGCGCACGGCCTTTGGCGGAGAAGGAGCGCCTGCGCGATGCGATCGAACGCGAAGTCATGCCTGCCGTCATTGAGGGGCGCGTGAAGCCGCTCGTCGGCCTTTCAGTTCCGATGGCAGAGGCCGACCGGGCCCACCGTGCCCTCGAAGACGGCGAGGTGATCGGCAAAGTGGTCTTGATGAACAGCTAAACCCGAGGCATTTAACCAGTTTTCACGTAACCCCTGCTTTCATGACGGCCCCCCGCGGCCTAAACGTTGCACCTTGGGGATGACTGGGCAGCAGAGGTCTCGATGCGACAGCTTTGGGCAATTGTCGGACTTATGGCGGCGGGATCCGTCATCACCGCGGGTGCGTCCGCGCAGATGATCGGCAATGGCGTGGCCGCCACGGTGAACGACAACCCGATTTCCACCTTCGATGTGCAGCAGCGCATGCGGCTGATGATGATCACCACGGGGCGCAACCAGCTCAGCCCCGAGGCCGAGGCTCAGCTGCAAGAGCAGGCACTGAAAGACCTCGTCGACGAAGAGCTAAAGCGCCAGGAAACAGACGAGTTCTCTGTCCAAGTGAGCGACGACGAGGTGAACGAGGAATTGGCCCGGATCGCGGCCTCCGGCGGCACCTCGATTGAAGGCCTGGTCGTTAACCTCGCCCAGCAAGGGATCGCCATTGAGACTTTGCGCGAAAAGATCCGTACCGACCAGGCATGGGAACGGTTGATCCGCGGCCGGTTCAACAGCCGCGTGAATGTCACCGAGGGCGAGATCGACAACATGCTCGATAAGATGCGCTCCGAAGCCGAGGACGAGCAGTACTATCTCTCTGAAATCTGCCTCCCTGTGGACAGCGAGCAACAGCGTGACCGCATCTATAACATCGGCATGCAGATGATCGGACAGATGCGCCAGGGGGTCCCTTTTCAAGCTCTCGCGCAGCAATTCTCCGTCTGCCCATCAGCCGCCCGCGGCGGTGAGCTCGGCTGGATGCGTCCAGGACAGCTTGAGCCGGACGTGGCGTCTGTCGTCCGTGAACTCAGTGAAGGGAATGTCTCGACACCGATCGAAATGGACGACATGATGAAAGTCGTCGCCGTTCAAGGAAAGCGCGAGGCCGCTGAGAAGGGCGATCCAGCCTATGAGCTCGCCTATGCCGGGGTCAGCAAACGTGACATCTCGCGCGCTGAGGCGGAAGAAGCCACGGGGCGTTTGCCGCTTGCAAACCCTTGCAACGGCGGTGAGTTGAGCACGGACCTCGGTGAAGGGATCGGCGTTGAGCTTTTGCCAATGGTGTCGATCACCAGCATACGAACGAGTTTCCACGACGCCCTGATCGATCTTCAGCGCGGCGACCTTTCCGATCTGTTGGAAAGCCCCGATGCCTACCACCGTGTCTATGTTTGTGAGATGGACGAGGGTCTTGGCTTGCCGCGTCGACGGGTGATTGAGAGCCGCCTCGAAAGCGACGAGTTCCAGCTCCTTTCACGTCGTTACCTGCGGGATCTTGAGCGGGACAGCGATGTTGAGATCCGGCTCGGCCAGGTGGCGCAGGACAGCTGATGACCATGACGAACGGTCGCCCACTCGCGATCAGCATGGGTGAGCCCGCCGGGATTGGTACGGAACTTCTCTATAAGGCTTATCGGCAACTGCGTACGAGCGGGCAGCCCTTCTACACCATTGATGACGCCGATCGCCTGAACGCTCTTCCTGATGTCCTCAACAGCGGCGTTAGGGCCATCACGATTGATACGCCGGCTGACGCATTTCGCGTGTTCAGCGAAGGCTTGCCTGTGTTGAGCCTGCCCGAACCCGTGCGAAGAAGCCTTGAGGCTGTGACCCTCGGATCACCAAAAGCCGCGACAGCCCAAGCCGTCACCGCGTCGATTGAGGCAGGTGTTGAAGCCTGCGCGAAGGGAGAGGCCTCCGCGCTGGTCACCCTGCCGATCCAAAAGTCCGCGCTGCAAGAGGCGGGCTTTCCCTTCCCTGGGCATACGGAGTTTCTGGGGGAGTTGACGGTTCACCTGCCCCTTCCTGAAGGCAGCACCCGTGGCCCCGTTATGATGTTGGCAGCGGATCATTTCCGAACAGTGCCCGTCACGGTTCATATTCCCATCGGCGGCGTCGCGGGCGCCCTTACGCAAGAGTTGATCGTGGAAAGAGGTCTCGTGACCGCTCAAGCGCTCGCCCGGGACTTCGGCATCTCCGCGCCCCGCCTCGCCATTGCAGGCCTCAACCCCCACGCGGGCGAGGACGGACGAATGGGGACAGAAGACCGCGATGTCATCACTCCAGCCATCCGCGCCCTGCGGGCCGCAGGCGTGAACGCTTTTGGTCCGGTTCCTGCTGACACCATGTTCCACGCAGAAGCGCGGGAGAAGTATGATGCGGCGCTCGCCATGTATCACGACCAGGCGCTCATCCCCATCAAGACAATCGCGTTCCATGACGCCGTGAACGTAACGATTGGCCTACCGATCATTCGGACGTCGCCGGACCATGGCACCGGCCTCGATATCGCTGGTCAAGGGATCGCGCGGCCCGATAGCCTGATCGCCTCCATCCGTATGGCGGCCGCCATGGCAGAAGCGCGTGGGTCCAGCAGTGCTTGACGATCTGCCGCCGCTTCGCGACGTGATCAATGAACATGGGTTGGCTGCCAAAAAGGGGCTCGGCCAACACTTTCTGCTCGATTTGAACCTGACACGGAAGATTGCTGGCTTTTGCGAGGCGGAGGAAAGCGACACGATCTTAGAGATCGGCCCTGGCCCTGGCGGCCTGACCCGCGCGCTCCTTGAGACCGGCGCCCAGGTCGTGGCGATCGAGCGCGACAGGCGGGTCGCGCCGGTTCTCGAAGCGCTGGACGCAGCCACTGGCCGCCTGCGCGCCGTTGAGGACGATGCACTGAAGACTGACGAATTGAGGCTCGGCCTACCCGAGGGGACAATCATCGCGTCCAACCTGCCCTACAACATCTCCACTGAGCTTCTGATCAAGTGGCTCACAGCGAAGCCCCGCTTTTGGAAACGCATGGTGCTGATGTTTCAAAAGGAGGTGGGCGAACGTATTTTGGCAACGCACGGCAACAAGACCTATGGCCGCTTGTCCATCATCTCTCAGGTGGCGAGCACACCGCGCCTCGGTTTTCATCTTCCAGCACGCGCCTTCACCCCGCCGCCCAAAGTCGACAGCTCCGTTCTCATTTTCGAGAACAACGGCCGTCCCGATAACCTCAAAGCTCTTGAGCGGCTGACGTCGGCCGCCTTCGCCCAGCGAAGAAAGATGCTGCGCCAGAGCTTGAAGTGTATCTTTTCTGAACGCCTGCCCGAAGTCTTAGAGCGAGAGAGCGTTGACGAGACAGCGCGGGCCGAAGACCTAAGCGTGGAGCAATACCGCGCCTTGGCCACGCACGTTTGAACGTCGGCGCCTCGTAAGAGCACGAGGAACACGGATCATGACGCTAAGACTTTTGGCGGCCAGCGCCGCCGCAATAACGCTCGCCCTCACCACGCCGACCTTCGCCGCTGATGACGCCGCACCGGCGTCAAACGCCGACTCCATCGCTCAGGATACCTACAACATCATGAGCGCGATGATGGACTTCTTCAACGACGCCTTCGCGCGTGCAGGGATTGAGGAAGAGAAGACCAAGGCAACACTCATGGCACGCATTGATGCATCGATTGCGGACTATCTCAATGAGCGCAATCAAGATGCTTTCCTACAGACCTACACAGCTGATTTTTCGTCTGAAAGCCGCGCCAGGGTCGAGATCTTCTTTGACACACCCGAGGGGCAGGAACTCTTTGGCTCACTCCCGGTCAACACCGATGTTGTCGTGCCGCTGACAGCGGAAAACATGACCCATGAGGAGCATGTTGACCTGATGGACGCGATCGTCACCCATCTGCGGAACGAGTCCAATGGCAAAAGAGGTTTGGCAAAACGCGCTGATCGCCTAGCGGATGCGATCCATGAACTGGATCAAGAACTGCTGACCAGCATCACCAACTGAGCGCGTTCAGGTCAGCGACTTGCGCATATGAACGACGGTTTTAATCGCGCCGTTGCTGCCCTTGGTCTCTTCTTTGAAAAAAGCTGTGTACCCCCGCGCTTCGTAAAGCGGGATGCCGGCAACCGTTGAGCCTAACTCGATCAGTTTGTACCCCGCGTCCCGGGCCGCGCCCTCCCCAAGGTTGAGGAGTAACGTTCCAATGCCCTTCCGGATCCAATCGGGATGGGTGAACATCGCACGAATGCGGGCAGGCTCGGTGGCGGGGTCAGAGAAGCTGTCATCACGCCCCTCCGTATGCGCACCGCCATAAAGCGTACGGCGCTTACCCCAACCGCCGCAGGCCACCATCACGGTGTCGCCATCAACCAGTGTCTCAATCACGAAATAGGTTTGATCGTCGATCAGTGTGCGGTCGACGCCCATGGTTTCACGGGCGGCGATCAGATCTTTCTCGCTGAGGACGCCTTTGTTGTTCTCGATGATCGAAGCTTCCATGAGAGCATCAATCGCGGGGATGTCGTCGGGCGTCGCAAGGCGGTGGGAGAAGGTGTTCGTCGTCAATGTCGTCTTCTCCCGTCTTCAATCATTCAAGACCCAGCTTGGTTTTGAGAATCGCGTTGACCGCTTGCGGGTTCGCTTTGCCGCCCGTCTCTTTCATCACCTGACCGACGAACCAACCCAGCGCTTTGGGTTTGTCTTTCACCTTGGCGACTTGTTCCGGGTTCGCAGCAATGATCTTGTCGGCAGCGGCTTCCAAGGCACCGGTATCGGTCACCTGTTTCAGGCCGCGCGCTTCCACAATTTCTTTTGGATCACCGCCTTCTTCGAGCATGATCTCAAAGACCTGCTTGGCGATCTTGCCAGAGATCGTTTGATCTTGGATCAGATCAATCAGACCGCCCAGCTGCGCGGCCGAAATCGGCGATTCCTCGATGGTCTTATCGAGTTTGTTGAGCAAGCCGAAAAGCTCCGTGGTCACCCAATTGGCGGCCAGCTTACCGTCTCGCCCCTTGGCGACATCTTCAAAATAATCCGCCTTCGCTTTATCCATCACAAGGACTGAAGCATCATAGGGCGAAAGACCGTAAGCTTCGACAAAACGGTGCTTTTTCGCGTCCGGCAGTTCGGGCAGTGACGCCGCGATAGCGTCCACATGCTCTTGCGTGAACGAGAGCGGAAGAAGGTCGGGGTCCGGGAAGTACCGGTAGTCGTGCGCATCTTCCTTCGAGCGCATGGTCTTCGTCTCACCGGTTTTCACATCGAAGAGACGGGTTTCCTGATCGATCTCACCGCCGGATTCGAGGACCTGGATCTGCCGACGCGCCTCGTAATCCACCACCTGACGGACGAAACGGATCGAGTTCACGTTCTTCGTTTCCGTCCGTGTACCAAGATAGGAGAAGTCACCGGTTTCAACGAACTTCTCGTAATTGCCTTCGCGGCAGACGGAGACGTTGACGTCAGCGCGCATGGAGCCCTGGTCCATGTTGCCATCACAGGTGCCGAGATAGCGCACAATTGTCCGCAGCTTGGAGAAATAAGCCGACGCCTCTTCGGCAGAGCGCATCTCTGGCTTCGAGACAATCTCCATCAACGCGACGCCTGAGCGGTTGAGGTCAACATAGCTTTCCTTTGGCGCAAGGTCGTGCACGGATTTGCCCGCGTCCTGCTCCAGATGAAGACGCTCAATGCCGACCTTGATCGTGCGTTCAGCATCAAGCTCAACCTCGATCTCGCCTTCACCAACAATCGGGTCCTTGTACTGAGAAATCTGATAGCCTTGCGGGAGATCGGGGTAGAAATAGTTCTTCCGATCAAAGCGGGACCACAGATTGATCTTTGCGTTGAGGCCAAGACCCGTACGGATCGCTTGATCGACGCAAAAGCTGTTGATCACGGGCAGCATGCCGGGCATCGCCGCGTCCACGAGGCTGACATTCTCGTTTGGCCCAGCGCCATACTCGGCGGACGAACCAGAGAAGAGCTTGGTCACGCTCGACACTTGGGCGTGGACTTCGAGGCCGATGACCACTTCCCAATTGCCGGTTTCACCGCGCAGGAGGTTCTTTGCTTCAGTCATCGTTAGCCCCTCCACCATTCCGTCGGCTGCGCATCAAAACCGATCGCTTCTTCGAGCGCCGCCGCACCGCGCAGCATCACTTCTTCGCCAAAGGCAGGCGCCACAAGTTGAAGCCCCAGGGGCAACCCTTGGCTATCGACGCCAGCGGGCACTGAGACCCCTGGGACGCCAGCAAGGTTGGCTGTCACGGTGAAGACGTCGTTCAGATACATTTCGATGGGATCGGATGATTTTTCACCGAGCCCAAACGCAGAGGACGGTGAGGACGGCGTCAGCAGAAGATCGACCTTCTCAAACGCTTCAGCCAGCTCCATCGCGATTTTCTTCCGCACACGCTGCGCACGCAGATAATAGGCATCATAATAGCCAGCGGAGAGCACATAGGTGCCGATCATCAGCCTGCGTTTGACTTCTGCGCCAAAGCCTTCACCGCGGGTCTTCGCGTAGAGCTCGTTGATATCGTCATCATGGACCCGTTGGCCATAACGGATGCCGTCATAGCGCGCGAGGTTCGATGACGCTTCGGCTGGCGCGACGATGTAATAGACGGGCAAAGCGTATTTCGTCAGAGGCAGCGAGACCTCAACGATCTCAGCACCCTGCTCTTTCAAGAGCTCGGCACCTTTTTGCCAAAGCGCATCAATCTCGGACGGCATGCCATCAAGGCGATACTCCTTCGGAATACCGATCTTGAGGCCCTTCACCCCGCCCTCAAGCGCTTTCTCATAGTCCGGTACCGGACGATCGATGGAGGTTGAGTCCTTGGGGTCATAGCTCGCCATCGAGGTCAGCATGATCGAAGCGTCGCGAACGTCCCGCGCAATAGGACCCGCCTGATCAAGCGAGCTGGCAAAGGCGACAATACCGAACCGCGAACACCGGCCATAGGTCGGCTTGATCCCTACTGTCCCCGTGAGCGCCGCAGGCTGACGGATCGAACCGCCCGTATCCGTCGCTGTGGCCGCTGCGCAAAGCCGTGCCGATACAGCGGCAGCGGAGCCGCCAGACGAACCACCAGGCGACAGCTTGGTATCCTCGCCTTCGCGGCGCCAAGGGTTGATCACTGGTCCGTGGGCCGATGTTTCGTTCGACGAGCCCATGGCGAACTCATCAAGGTTGAGTTTGCCAAGAAACACGGCGCCATCACGTTTCAGGTTCCCCGAAACGGTCGACTCGTATGTTGGTGTGAAACCTTCGAGGATCTTACTCGACGCGTTGGTCGGCGTCCCTTCCGTACAGAACAGATCCTTGATGCCGAGCGGAACACCCTCGAGGGGTCCGGCCTCGCCTTTGCTGATCCGTTCGTCAGACGCCTTGGCACACTCCCGCGCCTTATCCGCCGTCAAACGAACATAGGCGTTCAGCAGGCCTGAAGCTTCGGCTCGCTCAAGGTAGGCATCTGTGGCCTCTGCAGCGGTGAACTCTTTCTTCGCCAGACCATCCCGCAAGGCGGCCAGCTTCAAACTCGTGAGGTCCGTCATTATTCTACAACCTTGGGCACGATGAAGAAGTGATCTTCCGTCTTCGGTGCATTGGCGACGATCTGATCAGGTTTGCCGCCGCCGGTTTCGTCATGGGTGAGCGTATCGGCGCGCATGGGCAGCGCGACATCGACGGACGAGGTCATCGCCTCGACCCCTTCGATATCGACCTCTTGGAGCTGCTCGATCCAATCGATGATACCGTTGAGCTCTCCAATGAGAGGCGTGATTTCCTCATCGCTCATCGCAATGCGAGCGAGTTTGGCAACTTTGCGGACTGTGGCTTCGTCTAGGCTCATGGCCGATCGCCGTATCAGCGAGGATTAGAGACGTCCAGCACGAAGCCGCCCCATCGTTGTTGAGGGGGACGCCATACGCAAATCTGCGGTGAGAAACGTCCTTGCGCTGAGGGCGAAGCGGCGACCGGCGAGCTCTTCGGTTAGCTCGAGAAAGTCCGCCATTGAGCGCTCGGTGTCCGCATAGCGGCGGTAGAAGTCCTGGGGAGAGAGTTCGGCCGCCACCGACATGCCCTCAGTCAAAACAGCGCCGCAGCCATAGATCGCCTCAATGCGGTTGATGGCGCCGACCCGGCCTTCGCGCAGCGCGTCGCGACATTGACCTTCGAGTTTGATGACCAGGCGCTCAGGGCTCGCTCGGCAGATTTCTCGGCAACGCACGAGCACGTCGATGGCAATCGCCTCAGCAAACCCTTCGTGCAAGAGCCGCGGTTCGTTCGGGACCCCAAGCGACCACTGCCAAACATGGGCAAGTTCGTGGGCGAGGTTACGGACAAGCTGAGACCGCGCCTCCTCCGATGGCTCCTCCCAGGAGCCAATCAGTTGGACCAGAACGCTGTTGCCTCGGGCCTGGGAGTCGATGATGCGGACACCCGGCGGGTTGTCGCCCTTCTCCCAACGCATCGTGATCTGCGGCTCATGCTCGAGCTCAAGAGCCTCCATGAGCACCGGGACCACCTCATCGGTGGCTCGTTTCGCCCATCCGGGCACGGCAGCGCTTGCATTCCCGGCGATCACGACCACAAGGGCGGCCATGGCCATCGATATTGACCATTTCACCAGCACAGAGGGAGCGCTGATCGGACTCGATCTTGGTGTGAAAACCATTGGCGTAGCTGTCTCTGATCCCCGGCAAACCCTGGCGACCCCCGTCACCACGTTAAAGCGTACGAAATTCACCGCCGACGCTCAAACGCTCCTCTCCATGGCGCAGGAACGCTTAGCGATTGGTTTCGTTCTTGGCCTCCCGCGCAACATGGACGGCAGCGATGGGCCCCGCGTGCAAGCGACGAAGACATTCGCCAAAAACCTAAGTCGGATGACCTATTTGCCCATCGCGCTCTGGGATGAGCGTTTGTCGACCGCAGCGGCTGAGCGGCATCTTCTGGACCTTGACGTCTCCCGGGCGAAACGGGCAGCGGTGATCGACAGCCATGCAGCGAGTTTCATCCTCGAAGGAGCCCTCGCGCGTCTGGCGGATCTAAGAAAGGGATCAACGCCGTGAAGCATCTGACCGGAATTGACGCGCTCAGCGATGCAGATGTTCGGCAGATCCTGACGCGGACACTTGCGATGGACGCTGCGCTCGACGCGGGGAACCCGCCGGATGGTCCGCTTAAAGATCAATTACTCTTCAATCTCTTCTACGAAAACTCCACCCGCACAAGCCTCAGCTTCGCCGTCGCGGGGATGCGTATGGGCGCGCATGTTGTGACGGTGCCTGTCGCGGCTTCTTCCGTGCACAAAGGCGAATCAGTGCGCGACACGGTCCTCACACTCTGCGCTCAGGGCGCCGACTTTATGGTGCTGCGCGCGGGTGGCGCGGGAACGATCGAGGCCGCTCGGCGCGCTATAGAAGAGCACGGGTTCCAAACCGCCATCATCAACGCTGGCGAAGGCGCCTTCGGTCATCCCACCCAGGCGCTCCTCGACGCAGCGACGATCCTCAAGTCTGCTGGTCGCACACCGGAAGAAGGACTGGACGGGCTAACGATCACGATCGTCGGGGATCTCGTCCATAGCCGCGTGGCCTCATCCTGCGCTCCGTTGTTCGCAAGACTGGGCGCAAATGTTCGGTATTGCGGTCCCCAAGACATGCTGCCGGAGGACCCGCCATCCGGCGTGGTCACGATGACAACGAATCGCGAAGCCGCGTTAGAAGGCGCTGATATCGTCATGGCCCTGAGGATCCAGCTTGAGCGCCTCAGCGCTGACACATCGGTTGATCCGGTGGCCTACCGGGCCGACTATGGGCTCACCACCGACTCCCTGAAAGCTGCCAAGCCTGGCGCGTTGGTGATGCATCCAGGGCCGATGAACCGCGGCGTAGAAATCGACGGCGATATTGCCGATGACCAAGCGCATTCGTTGATCCTCAAGCAAGTGGCCATGGGTGTTCCGACCCGCATGGCCTTGTTGGAGTTTGCCGCCACATGACGATCACTTTGGTCCTGGTCGCCGCGCTGTCCTATCTTTTGGGCGCTATTCCCTTTGGCCTTGTCATTGTACGGATGGCCGGTCTCGGCGACATCCGCGAGATCGGCTCGGGCAATATCGGCGCCACCAACGTCCTGCGCACGGGACGCAAGGACCTGGCCGCTGCGACCTTTGCCCTCGATAGCGGTAAGGGCGCGATCGCCGTTCTGCTGGCCGGCGCGCTCACGGGCGGCAGCACGTTGGCCATGGCGCTAGCAGGCGCGTCAGCGTTCCTCGGCCACCTGTTCCCGGTGTTCTTGAAGTTCAAAGGCGGCAAAGGTGTTGCGACCTATTTTGGCACCCTCTTGGCGCTTTGGCCGATTGGTCTCGTTGTGGCCGCTCTGGCTTGGCTCGGGGTCGCTTTCACCCTGCGCTATTCGTCGCTGGCAGCCCTGGTAGCCGCGACGGTCACGCCGATCGCGTTCTTCGTCGCGGGCAAAACCGCCCTCTTCTTAGCCGTTCTTTTCATGACGATTCTGATCTTCGTCAGGCACCAGCAGAACATCGCCAGGTTGTTAGACGGCAGCGAACCAAAGATCGGAAAGCGCTAAAAACGCTGGCCTCCACGCCACTTTCATCTAAAAGCATGTTTCGCCTTGCGTCGGAGCCTGACCTGGCCTCATGTGCGCTGCAGCAAAAGTTATAAGGGAGAAAAGCTCCATGTCCGCTGAAAACGTCCTCAAGATGATCAAGGATGACGACATCCAGTTCGTCGACCTCCGGTTCACCGACACCCGCGGGAAATGGCAGCACGTCACCTTTGACAAAGGTCAAATCGACGAAGGTTTCTTCGAAAACGGCTCGATGTTTGACGGTTCCTCAATCGCTGGATGGAAGCCCATCAACGAAAGCGACATGGTGCTGATGCCCGACCCGGACACGGCCGTGATCGATCCATTCTTCCAGGCCAAAACGCTGTCGCTGACCTGCGACATTCTTGAGCCAGAAGACATGTCTCCTTACAACCGCGACCCACGTTCAACGGCGAAGGCTGCTGAGGCGTACCTCAAAAGCTCCGGAATTGGCGACGCGGCCTTCTTTGGTCCGGAAGCGGAGTTCTTTGTCTTCGAGGACGTCCTAATTTCGACGAGCCAAGACAATATCGGCTTCTCGATCGACAGCGGCGAAGGTCCATACAACATGGACACACCGATGGAGGGCGGCAACCTCGGTCACCGTCCTCGCGCCAAGGGCGGCTACTTCCCCGTCCCGCCGGTCGACAGCGAGCAGGACATGCGGTCGGAGATGATCGCGTACATGAACGAGATGGGTCTTGAGACCGAGAAGCACCACCACGAAGTGGCGCCTTCGCAGCACGAGCTCGGCATCAAGTTCAACACACTGACGAAAATCGCTGACCACCTGCAGATCTACAAATACGTGGTCCAGCAGGTCGCTGACAGCTTTGGCAAGACAGCGACTTTCATGCCAAAGCCTGTCTACAACGACAACGGCTCGGGCATGCACGTCCACCAGTCGATCTGGAAAGACGACAACACGATCTTTGCTGGCGACGGCTACACCGGCCTCAGCGACACGTGCCTTCACTATATCGGCGGTATCATCAAACACGCTCGCGCGATCAACGCGTTCGCCAACTCCACCACCAACAGCTACAAGCGTCTGATCCCAGGCTTTGAAGCTCCCGTGATCTTGGCTTACTCATCGCGCAACCGTTCCGCATCCGTCCGTATTCCGTGGGTCAGCTCACCGAAAGCCAAGCGGATTGAGACGCGCTTCCCGGATGCCGCCGGCAACCCCTACCTCACCTTCACGGCCCTTCTGATGGCTGGCCTCGACGGCATCGAGAACCAGATCCATCCTGGTGATCCGATGGAAGACGATCTTTATGCGTTGAGTGATGCTGAGCTCAAAGACGTGCCGACCGTATCCAGTTCGCTCGAAATGTCTCTCGAAGCCCTCGACAAAGACCGCGCCTTCCTGACCAAAGGCGGCGTCTTCAACGATGACCAGATCAACGGCTATCTGGAACTCAAAGAAGAAGAGGTGTCGCGCTATAACCAGACGCCGCACCCTGTCGAATTTGACATGTATTACAGTAGCTAAGACTGACGTCTAAAGTTTGAGAGCCCGCTGGAAGAAGCCCTTCCGGCGGGCTTTTCTATGCAGCCTCGTCGATGACGCGGTTGCGGCCGGTTTCTTTCGCCTTGTAGAGCGCTTCGTCCGCACGCTTCAGAAGAGCGGCCAGCGAATCAGTGATGGTGAAGGTCGAGACACCAATCGAAACCGTAACACTGATTTCGTCGCCATTCGGGAGTTTGACAGGTTCGGCCTCAACAGCCGCGCGCAGACGCTCAGCGATACCGTGACCTGCCTCTTTTGGCGTTTTCGGCATCAGGATCGCAAACTCTTCACCGCCCGTGCGGCAAGCCAGGTCAGCGCCGCGTACGGAAATCGTGAGACGACCTGAAATGTCTTTCAGCACCTGGTCGCCAGCGTCATGGCCATAGGTGTCGTTGACCTGCTTGAAGTGATCGATGTCGATCATCAGGCATGTGAGGTCGTCATCGTCGCTACGCGCATCATCGAGAAGCTTCGGCCCTTGCGTCGCCAGGAAGCGGCGGTTGTAGAGCCCGGTCAGCTGATCAGTGATCGCCAGTTCCAGGGTCTCATCGAACGATGTCCGAAGATGCTCGATATACCGCATACGGCGGATCTGCGTCCGCACACGAGCCGCCAGTTCCTGCGAGTCGATCGGCTTCATGAGGTAGTCAGATACACCCAGATCAAGTGCCCGGACGACCATCCGCGTTTCTTCGGGGCCCGCGATCGCCAAGAGCGGCGCCAGCCGCGTCATATCGAAAGCGCGAATCGCTGAGCAAAGGCGCAGCGGATCATAGGTCGAAAGACCCAGATCAATCAGCACGAGGTCAGGCTCACCTCTGCGCAGCGCCTCGAGCGCCACCCGGCCGTCGCTCTCGTAAATCACCGACACCTGGCTCGGCATGTGCTCCGAGCCGTTCTCAAGCTCTGGAATCGCAGGCTGATCCGTCACCGCGAGAATCGTCGCTTGTTTCGAATCGTATTGGGTGAGGTCCGCTTTGTTGAGGATCCCCATCCGTGCACCCGCCTGATGGCGATGGCGCAGCTCGTCCGTCATTTGCTTGAACCGCGTCAGGCTCCTCACCCGAGCGAACAGCGCGATGTCTTGAACGGGCTTGGTCAGAAAATCATCGGCACCGGCGCTCAAACCGGCGACTCGGTCAGCCTGTTGGTCGAGCGCGGTCACCATCACGACAGGGATATGCCACGTCGCATCGCTGCCCTTCAGCCGCTGGCAGGTCTCAAACCCATCAAGGCCCGGCATCATGACATCGAGAAGGACGATATCGGGCTGTTGTTCTTCAGCGATTTCAATGGCTTCTTGACCTGAAAGTGCGGTCAAAACCTCAAAATACTCCGCGCGCAGCTTCGCTTCGAGAAGCTTCACGTTGGGTTCGAGATCATCAACAACGAGGACCCGCGCGGTCATAATCCATCCCTTGCAAGCAGACTTGCGGGGACAGGATTAGGTCAAATACCTTTTCACTTTCTCAAGGAACTCGGTGACGGAGATCGGTTTTGCGAGATAATCATCACATCCCGCAGCGCGGATGCGTTCCTCATCGTCTTTCATGGCAAAAGCCGTGATGGCGATAATCGGGGTCTCCGCCAGCTTGGGTTCAGACTTCATTTGCCGCGCAACCTCTGTGCCGGAGCGTTCAGGCAGCTGGATATCCATCAAAATGAGGTCCGGTGCGTGGTCGATTGCTAAGCGATAGGCGTCATCACCATTGCCTGCTTGCAGGATGGTGTATCCCTGCACCTCCAGCAGGTCGTTGAAGAGCTTCATGTTCAGCTCGTTGTCTTCAACCACCAGAACGGTCTTTGCAGCGGTGTCCATGGCCCTTACCCAACGGTTTGCGGGCCCCCCGAGGGGCGGTTAAAACCCGCTTTAAGATTAAGGGCGAGTCTCTATGTGCCCTCAATTTCATCCGGCTTAGGTTGTCGGGGCTTAATCACAGGTTGACGGCGGTGACGGTTTGACGGGTGCCCTTTGTCTTGGCTGCGGAGCGCTAGGCTCGTCCGAGCAATGCGATGCCTGTTCGGGCTTCCGTCAGCTCGTACATCCTGAGATTGAATCGCTCTCGATCGCCCATGTGGACTGCGATGCCTTCTTCGCCGCGGTGGAGAAGCGCGATGACCCCAGCCTTGAGCATCGGCCCGTGCTGGTTGGCGGAGGGCAGCGCGGTGTCGTCTCGGCTGCTTGTTACATCGCCAGGACCTACGGCGTTCGCTCCGCCATGCCGATCTTCAAAGCCAAGCGGCTGTGCCCCGAGGCGGTGATCGTGAAGCCCCGCTATGACGCTTACAGCGACGCCTCTCGCCAGGTGCGCGCAGCCATGGAAGCGATCACACCGTTGGTCGAGCCGGTCTCCATCGATGAAGCCTTCCTTGATCTTTCGGGGACGGAGCGTCTCCACGGCTGCGCCCCCGCTTCGACCCTCGTGAAACTGCAGCGCCGGGTCGAAGATGAGGTGGGTATCACGATTTCGATTGGCCTCAGCCACAACAAGTCGCTCGCGAAGCTCGCTTCCGATCTCGACAAACCCCGCGGCTTTGCCGTGATCGGCGAAGCGGAGACCCTCACCTTCCTGGCTGAGCTTCCTGTGCGCAAAATCTACGGCGTCGGCGCATCCTTCGCCGCCAAGCTCGAGAAAGAGGGCATACGAACAGTCGGTGATGTCCAAAACCTAGGCATCTGTGCCCTGACGGACCGGTTTGGCGAGCATGGCCTGTGGCTGCACGCGCGGGCGATGGGAAAGGATCCAAGGCCCGTGCGCCTGGATCGTTTGACAAAGTCCGTATCGGGAGAGACCACCTTCAACGAAGACACAATGGACCGTGACGTTCTTGAGGATCGCCTCTACGCCATGGCCCAGCGCGTTTCTGAGCGGGCCAAGGCCAAGGGCCTTGCAGGCCTGGTGGTGACCCTCAAACTGAAGACAGCCCAGTTCAAGAGCCTCACCCGCAGGCGAACCCTCGGTGTGGCGACCAATCTTGCAGCTGTGCTGTTCGACGAGGCCAAAGCGCTACTCGCGGAAGAGCAAACCCGATCGCCACGCACCGCATACCGGCTTATCGGCGTCGGGATTTCCGATCTCGTCACCGATGAGGAAGCCCGTGCTGATCTTGCCTATCCTGAGGACCACGAACGCCATAGACAGCGCGAAGACGCCCTCGCCAGCCTGCGCGGGAAGTTCGGAAAAGACGTGATCGGCACAATGCGTGACCGCCGCACGACCAAGCGCTGACAAGACCAAAAGGACCACCATGCCCCTGACACTGACCGGCCTCAAAAACTGTGACACCTGCAAAAAGGCGCTGAAATCACTGCGCGACGCGGGCGCCGAGCCGAGTTTCGTCGACATTCGGAGCGAGGCAGATCTTGAGACCTTGGTGCCTCAATGGTTGGACGCGGTTGGCGCGGACACCTTGATCAACAAGCGTTCAACGACCTGGCGCAACCTCTCCGACGCTGAACGGGCGATGGAACCCGCGGCACTTCTCCAAACCCATCCAACACTGATCAAAAGGCCCGTTATCGAAACGGGTGACGCCATCTATGTGGGCTGGACAAAAGACGTGCAAGCAGCCCTCATAGGGTCATAAGTCTGTTGCGTAAAAGGGAGGATACCAACCATGACCACGGTCGAGCACAAGCTTGCTGAACGCGGACTGATCTTACCGGAACCGGCCCTGCCGCTGGCCAGCTATGTGCCATCGCGGAAGGTTGGATCGCTGATTTTCATCTCTGGTCAGCTGCCTTTTCGCAATGGCGAACTGATCCAAGGTCGGCTCGGCGAGGACCTCACGACAGAAGAAGGAGCTCTCGCAGCGGAGGCCTGCGGTGTGATGATCGTTTCACAGCTGAAGCACGCGCTGGGCGGTGATCTTGGGCGCGCGCAGTGCTGCATCAAGCTCGACGGGTTTGTGGCATGCACACCGATGTTCACGGATCATCCTGAAGTGATCAATGGCGCATCGAACCTAATGGAAGATCTCTTCGCCGACCGCGGCCGCCACGCACGAGCCGCGGTGGGGTGCCCTTCACTCCCCCGCGGCGCCGCTGTCGAGGTCGCCGCCGTTTTCGCCATCGATTAGTGCCAGGGTCTCCCGCGCCGCCTGATCAGCAGCGTCGTGGGAGCCGATCAGGCTAGGTAGCAAGCGCCGGAAAGCCGAGGTTTGCCGCCGCCGCGCGTCATCGTCTTGGAACAGACGAACGACATCCGCGCTGAGCTGGGAGGGCATACAGTCCTGCTGGATGCGCTCCGGGATCACCGCTTCACCGGCCATGATGTTCAAGATCGTCACGTAAGGTGTCGTGATCACCTTCTTGGCATAATAAGCCGCAATCGGAGCAACCTTGTAGGTGACCACCATCGGTGTCCCCGCGAGGGCAAGTTCCGTGGTCACCGTTCCAGAGGCGGCAAGGGCCACATCGCCTGCATCAAAAGCGTTGAAACGCTCATCCGGCGGCACCACCAAGGTATCGAGCTCCCAAGACGACGCCGCCGCGCGCACCCGCTCTTCCACGGAAGGGGCGGCAATCACCGCAATACGGAGGCCAGGGATGCGAGCCGCTATGTCATGCAGCGTGGGTTCGAACACCGGAAGCAGCCGCTTGACCTCACCGTTCCGACTGCCGGGCAAGACCAACAGCAGCGGCGCATCACCAATGTCGTGCTTCGCCCGAAACGCGGGGCCAGAACGGGGTGTTGACGCCGCCACCTGATAGTTGGGGTTGCCCACGAACTTTGCGTTGCCGCCAACATCGGTGAAGTGCTTGGGCTCAAATGGTAAGAGGCAAAGAAGAAGATCAAAGAGCTCTGAAGCAATGGCCGCCCGGTGAGGCCTCGATGCCCAAACCTGGGGCACACCGAGCTTCACCAGCGTTGTGTCAGGCACCTTTTTCTTGATCTTCGCGGCAACAACCTTTGAAAAAGCCCAGCTGTCGACGAGGATCGCCGCATCGGGCTGCTGCTCCTGCGCAAGCTTGGCCAGCGAGGAGGCAAGCCCCAGTGCCTTCGGGATCGCGGCAAGTGCATCGGCCGGTCCCATGACAGCCAACTGATCGGTATCGAGAGGATTTTCGAGGCCTTCCGCCGCCATGAGTGGCCCGCCGCCGCCGATGAACCGGATATCAGGAGACTGGCTCTTCAAAGCAGCCATCAGCGATGAGCCAAGCGCATCACCCGACGGCTCGCAAGCCGCAAGGAGGATGGTGCGGGTCAACCCGTCACCTCTTCAGTGCGATAGCCATAAACGAAGACACCAAGCTCATCCGCCTTTGCGATCACTTCGTCGCGATCGATCACCAGTGCATGTTCCGCCTGCGCAGCAACTCCGGCGAGGCCCGCGGCATGAGCCCGTTCAATCGTCTCAACGCCGATGGTGGGCAGATCAACCCGAAGCTCTTGACCAGGTTTGGGGCGCTTCACCAAGACGCCGACCAGGCTCTGTTCTTCCCCGGGCTCATAGCCCTTGAGGTTCTCCGGTAGATCCGCACACCGCCGAAGCATGGCATCGGTCCCCTCGGCCGCTTCAACAGCCAGGACAAAACCCCGCCGGATCACAGCGCCTTGGCCCACATCAAAGGGACCAAGCACCTCGACCAACGCTGCTCCTTTGGCCATGTCGGGAAAATCATCCCGACAGGGCGTTTTGGTGCCGAGTGCCCCAGCTGGGAGGAGGAGGCGCTCCGACGCTGCTTCCGCGCCAATGACCTGGAAGCCCTCACCCTCAAAAACGTCGACAATCACATCGAGAATGGCGCCGTCGCCTTTTCGCGCAGCAGCCACGACCTTCGGCAGAACCATAGCGCCGCGCCAGTCCGCCTTGATCGAAGCGAAGTTGGGACGTTTCAGCTGCCCCGCGAGGCACACCGCATCGCAGCCCTCGCTCTTCAACCGCTTGATAACGCGGCCAAGTTCACCGATCTGGACCTGATCATTCGGATAGGACGTGATCGGCCCTTCTTCGTCCGTTAGCCGAACGATGAACGGTTGCCGGCCAGCATTGGCCTCAGCCTCAGCCACTCTCAAGGGTAGTGTTCCGCCCCCGGCAAGAATGCCCAGGCGCGACCATGTCCCCTCGCCTATTGCGCCGGAAGGCATAGGGGCCGGTTTTCTTCACTATTGGCTTTCATGAAATCGACGATTTCCATGACCACAGGCGAGTCTTTGTAAAGCTCCGTCGCGTCAGCGATGCGCTCCTGCAGCGTACCTTCAGGCGCGAAAAGCTGCCGGTAAGCCGCACGGATCGAGTGGATCGCCTTTCGGTCCATACCGCGGCGCTTCATCCCCACGATGTTGAGGCCTTCGAGCTTAGCGCGGTTCCCAAACACCGACCCATACGGAATAACGTCACTCCCGAGGATCGCTCCACCGCCGACAAAACAATAGTTCCCAAGCCGGGTGAACTGATGAATGGCGGTGATCCCGGAAACGAAAACATAGTTTCCGATTTCGATATGACCGCCAAGAGTTGCGTTGTTGGCCATGATCACATTGTCGCCAATGATACAGTCGTGGGCCACATGGCACCCGACCATGTAGAGGCCGTCGTCACCGACGACAGTCTTACCGCCACCTTGCTCGGTACCCGGATGCATCGTTACGTGTTCACGAATTTGGTTCCGTGCACCGATGGTCAGTATTGTCTTCTCACCTTTATAGTTGAGGTGCTGCGGCGGCATGCCGAGCACGGCGAAAGGCATCACCTCGGTATCATCGCCGACAGTGGTGTGGCCGAGAACCACCGCGTGGGGGTGAAGCTTCACCCGGTTTCCCAGTTTCACGTGAGGGCCAACATGGACGAATGGTCCAATCTCGACATCCTCACCAAGCTCTGCACCATCCTCAACAATCGCACGCGGATGAACTGCCATCACTTTGCCTCCGCCAGCATCGCAGCAAAGACCGCTTCAGCGACCAGTTTGCCGTCAACCATGGCTTTTCCTTCGTACTTCCAGACCGGTGGTCGGCGCTGGATCACTTTCACATGCAACTCAAGCTGATCGCCAGGAACCACGGGTTTACGGAACTTGGCCTTATCAACACCCATGAACAAAACGACTTTGCCCTCGGAATCGAGTTCATCAGCATACACAGTGTAGGACGCAGCCGTCTGCGCCATCGCTTCGATGATCAAGACACCGGGCATCACCGGCATCTGAGGGAAGTGCCCCTGGAAAAAGGGCTCATTGATCGTGACGTTCTTCACACCAACAGAACCCTCTGTGCGCGAAACGTTCGTCAGCTTATCGATCATCAAAAAGGGGTAGCGGTGCGGGATCAGGGCTTGGATACCAGCAACATCGAGATCCGGCAGAGCGTCGTCGTGTTCAGTCATCACTTCTTTTTTTCCGCAAGGCGGCTGACGGCCGCAACTTCTTTCATCCACTGACGGAAGGGCTTAGCAGGTGTTCCCCCCACACGGCCACCGGGCTCCACATCCCGCATAAGGCCGCTTCGCGCCGCCAGTTCAGCGCCGGCGCCGATGGTGATGTGATCAGCCATCCCAACCTGACCGCCCATCATGACGCCATCGCCGACGACACAGGATCCTGACACGCCGGTGTGGCTGGCGATCAGAACCGAGCGCCCGATCTTACAATTGTGGGCGATCTGGCAGAGGTTATCGATCTTGGTCCCGTCGCCGATCTCGGTATCCGTCAGCATACCGCGGTCCACTGTCGTACCGGCACCGATGTCGACCGCATCACCGATCCGGACAGCGCCGAGCTGAGGAATGTAGACCGCGCCAGCATCTCCTGGAACGTAGCCAAAGCCCGCTTCACCAATTCGGACCCCCGCTGCGATGGCGCATCCGCTCCCGAGCGTTGCGTGGGTGATAGAGGCGTGCGGACCAATGCGGGTTCCCGCGCCAATCACCACCCCGTGGCCAATCACAGCGTAAGGACCAATGACAGCGCCGTCGCTAATCTCCGCACCAGGACTGATGACAGCGGTGGGGTGGACAGCGGCGCTTTCTGAGATCACCGCTGGCGTCTCGTCCTCACGCCCGCATTCAGACTTACTCTCGAACAAAGCGGCGGCAATCTTAGCGTAGGCCAGGCGCGGCGCCGCAACCTCCAGGACAGAGCGCGCATGGGCCGGAAGATCCCATGACTGACCTTTGGGAACGATGAGAAGCGCAGCCGGTCCAATCACGCCGCTTGGCTTTTCGGCGAAGGTGAGCGCGCCCTCACCGCCCTGTTCAGCATCGGCCACGGACGAAATCTGGACGCCGCCATCAAGCACAAGCTCGCCGCCACCGATCTTCGCGGCAACAACCGGCGTCAGTCGGTCAATCAGACGAAAGAAACGAGAGTCAGGAAAAATCATAGACACTGTTCGGACGCGTACAGACTGTGCTCTGGTCCGCGCCCACTCCTCACTACTGGCTTTTTTGCTGCGCCAGGGCCGCTGCCCGTTGCGCCTGAAGATCCGGTTTCACCACTTGAATGGTTTGGATCTCCTTATCGAGGCGCGTGATCACCTCGCTTGTGATGTTGTTGGCGTCCGCCGCTGACAGCACCGCTTGCCGATCCATCAGCACGGTGCCTTTCCGCTTCTTGAAAATGTCGTCGACGATCGGCTCCCATGCCGCCGCGAGTTGGTTGTAGGCCATCGACTGCGCCTGCTGCAGCTCAGCCTCGCGGATGCGCATGAGCTGCTCGACGTTCCGGCCCTTCTCCAGCAGCGCTTGGTAGCGGCGGGTGAAATCCTCTTTGCTGAGAGAGGGCTGGCTGGCCTTCAGGGCTTCGCTTTCTTGCTGCACGGCCTGCTCTTGGGCCTGGATCTCGGCGGCCACCTGTTGGCCGATGACCTGAAGCTGCGCGGAGATCGATTGACCGGCCTTCGACGTGACCAGCACCTTCTCCTGATCCAGAACGAGAATGACGGTGTTGCCCCGCTGCGCATGCGCGGCGCCGCTCCAGCCCAACAGGACAAGCATCGCCAAGAATGCGGTTACAGTCCGTCTCAGGGTCATCACTCTCTCCACATTGACACCGGTCACCCCCGACCCATGCAGGAAGCCTAACGCGAAATCCACTGGTGAAGGCGTGAACCCTGTTCACACTCCGTGAGCGATTAGAACTGACCGCCGGCGGAGAAGCGGAAGCCTTCGGGGCGGTCATACTCCTCGACCACCAACGCTTCGGACAGAACGAACTGCACTGGGCCAAATGGCGAGCGCCAGTTGACGACCACACCAGCGGTGACCCGGGGGTCGAGGCCAGCCTGAAGCGGATCGTCCGGATCGGAGTTGCCGAAGAGGTCGACGCGCTCAATGCTCGGATCGTTGAAGGTCTCCTCGTCCTGCTCGTTGACGAGGCCAGCGACCCCAAAGTCAGCAAAGAACGACGCTCGGATGCCAGCAGACGGCGGCAGCGGCAGCGGGATCAACGCTTCGGCTGAACCCACAGCATAGGTCCGAGCACCAATCGCCTGACCGCGCCGGTTACCCAGAACAGCGTCGTCAGCATCAAACAGGCGAGGCCCGACGCCGGCCACGTCAAAGCCGCGCCAACCTCGGCCACCGCCGAGGAAAAAGCGGTCGTTCCGGCGCACACCGTCACTGTTGAAGCTCTGGATGTATCCGCCCTGGAACTTCAGTGAGCCGATGAAGCGGAACGGCAGTGGGCGATAGTAAGCCGAGCGCATCGTCGACTGGTAATAGTTAACATCGCCGCCAAGCCCAGCGAAGTTTTGCGAGAAACTGATCGAGTAACCACGCGATGGGACGATCGGGTCGTTCGTCCTGTCCATCCGCAACGTGTACCCCACAGATGACGTCACGAACTCACCATCGTTTTCACAGTTGAGGTCATCCGAAAGGACGACCACGTTGCATCGGTCAGTGGTAAAGATGCCGACGCCGAGCCCTGTGGTCTCTGGTTCCCGAACGCGCCGGATCGCATCCTCGTCAACGAGCTCAGCACTCGGAATGAAGTCCCCGTTCTCATCTCGAGTGAACGAAAGATCTGTCGTCAGCTCCAAGTTGTCATAACGAAGGCCATAGTTGAGGCCGAGCTGCGCGAACTCTGAAACCGGGAAGCCGAAGTTTGCGCCCAAGCCATAAGACTGAGACACAAATCCTGCTTCCTCAAAGTCCGTATCTTGAACAAAGATACTGGCGCCTGCCCGAAGGCGGCGGCCGAGGAAGTAAGGCTCTGTGATGGCAATCCGTGCACGGTTGGTCCGCTGCGAGGCTGAAAGGTCAAGCAGCACATTCTGGCCGCGACCGGCGAGGTTCCGTTGGTCGAGCTGAATGTTGAAGATGAAGTTGTCGTTCGAGGAGACACCACCACCGATTTGGAAACTGCCTGTCGGTTGCTCGGTCACGTTGACGTTGAGGACGGAGCGATCGGGCGCGCTGCCGGGGATCTCGTCGATCTCAACTTCTGAGAAGAAACCAAGGCCCCGGATCCTGCGCTGAGATCGGTCCACCAAAACCCGGTTGAACGCGTCGCCTTCAATGAGGCGCATTTCGCGGCGGATCACCCGATCGAGGGTCTGCTGGTTGCCGTTGATGTTGATCTCTTCGACATAAACCCGCGGACCCTCGTTCACCTCAAAGGTCACGTCGATCGTCTTGGTCTCGGGGTTCCGGTCGAGCCGCGGATAGATGTCCACGAAGGCGTAACCGTAGACGCCAGTGGCAAAGGTCAGAGCCTCCTCTGCCTCTTCGATCTTCTCTGAGTTGAAGACAGTACCCGGACGGATCGGGACCCGCCGGCGCAGCACTTCACCGGGCAGTTTGGAGAGTGTCGTGTTCACGTCGACATTGCCGAAGTCGTATTTCGGCCCTTCCTCCACCTCCATCGTGATGATGAAGTCGCTGCGATCCGGCGTGAGCTCTGCCACCGCAGAGATCACCGCAAAATCAGCAAAACCGTTCTGGCTATAGTGCTGACGAAGAAGCTCTTGGTCATACTCCAACCGGTCAGGGTCGTAGTTGTCGTTGCTCTCGAGGATGTTCCACCAGCTCGAAGGCGCGGTCAGGACAACACCGCGAAGCTCGGCGTCCGAGAATTCCTCATTACCCAGAAAGTTGACTGCGCGAACGCCAGTCCGCGGGCCCTCATCGATATCGAAGATGACATCGACACGGTTGCGCTCAAGCTCCCTGACTCGCGGGCTCACCGTCGCGCCGAACCGGCCAGAACGACGATAGACCTCGATCATCCGCTGCGCATCCGCCTGGGCCCGTGCCCGGGTATAGATCGACCGCGGCTCGAGCTCGACTTCCTCTTCAAACTTATCATCACCGAGGCGCCGGTTACCGACATAGATGACGCGGTTGACGATGGGGTTCTCTTCGACCGTGACGTTCAAAACGCCCCTGCTGGCGTCGAAAACGATTTGAGCGTCTTCAAAGAGACCTGTTGCAAAAAGACCCTTGAGGCTCTCGTCGATCACCACCTGATCAATATTCGTACCCGGTGTGATGGTCAGGTAAGAGCGGACTGTCTCAGGCTCCAGGCGCTGAGTCCCTGTGACCACGATCTGGCGCACCACGGTTGTGTAATTGTCCTGGCCAGCGGCTTGGGTGCCGGTGAACAGAAACGTCAACACAACAAAAAGAAGTGGGCGCGCGGCCGACAGGTTCATGAACAGCAGATCCTAAGACTGGAAGAGACGGACAACGTCGTTGATAAGAACAAAGATGATCAGGGTGCCGACCAGCGCCAGACCAATCCGGAACAGCCCGTTTTGCAACGCTTCATTCATCGGTTTTCCCGCCACCGCCTCGTACCCGTAGAACATCAGATGCCCACCATCCAGCACAGGAACTGGTAAAAGGTTTAAAAATCCGACGGATATCGAAATCAGGGCGGCGACTTGCAGGAAATTGGCCGCGCTGGTCATCAACCGGTCGGCCAAGGTCACATTCTCTGCGGGAACAAAGCCTGAGCTTGCCGCCTGCCCCGCGAATTGTGCGATCCGTACAGGGCCGCCAATTTGGCGTGGGTCTTCACGGAAGGTTAAGAGCCGGGCGAAGTATCGGCCCGTGACACTGATGATACGGCCAACCTCGCGGGTCCCTTCCACTGTCGCATCCACCGGGCCGAACCGCTGTCTGCTGACAAAGTTGGGGTCGGCAGAGACGCCGAGTTGGCCCGCTTCGACCTTGTTGCCGAAACCGTCGGTTTGTTCGACCCGCCGCGGCGTGGCCATCAGGGTGAGGATCTCTTCGTTACGCTCGACGGTGAAGGTCAGCTCCTCACCGCTCGAGAGTTTCACCCGTGTCGCCATGGCATCGAACGACCGGACGGCACCGCCGTTAAGCTCAAGAATCCGGTCGCCAGGGAGAAAGCCCGCCTCCGCCGCCGCGCTGTCTTCCATCACTTGGCCCACGACCGGCTCCACCGTGAACCGGCCGAGCGCCATCAAAAGGCCAGCCAGAATGACAATAGCGAGGACAAAGTTGGCAATTGGTCCCGCCGCGACCACGGCCGCCCGCTGCCACGTGGGGCGGAAGTGAAAGCACACGGCCTTCTCTTCTTCCGTCAGCGCCGCTTCCAGGGCTTCACGTTGGGAGCCGAACTGCGTCGTGCCCGTTTGCCCAGAATTGGTGCCGGCACTGGCCGCATTCGCGTCGCCGAAGAACTTCACGTACCCGCCGAGAGGGATCGCTGAGACCTTCCACACCGTACCGTGGCGATCGACCCAGCCCGCAAGCTTTGGGCCGAAACCAATGGAAAAAGCGTCGATCTTGATGCCGAACAGTCGCCCGGTCTGGAAATGCCCCAGCTCGTGGATGAACACGATCACCGGGAGCATCACCAAAAAAGCCGCGAGGCTCACTGCAACAGCGGACGCGCTGCCGAGCAATGTGTCCAGCATCTAACCCTCAACCCCTGTCTGCGAGTGCTTCCACCCGGGCCCAGGCCGCTTCACGAGCCAGCTTGTCCGTCGCCAAGATATTGTCGAGGTCTGTGCTGTCGTGATTCGATCTCACCGTTTCGAGACAATGTTCGGTGACGGCCGCAATGTCCAGGAACGGGAGGTGACCCTTCAGAAAGGCAGCCACAGCCACCTCGTTGGCCGCATTGAGGACGCACGTGGCAAGTCCACCTTCGTCGAGGCTCTCGCGGGCAAGACGAAGGCACGGGAACCGCTCCTCATCAGCAGGGAAGAAGTCCATCTGGCGCACTTTGATGAGATCCAGCTGCTCCGCTGGCGTCGCAATCCGGTCCGGCCACGCAAGCGCCGACGCCACCGGGATCGTCATATCCGGGGTGCCGAGCTGCGCGAGAACAGAGCCATCGACATAGTCGACAAGACTGTGGATCACCGACTGGGGGTGCACCACGATCTCAATGTTCTCTTTGGGAACCGGGAAGAGATAGGCGGCCTCGATCCGCTCCAGGCCCTTGTTCATCATCGTCGCGCTGTCGACCGATATCTTCGCGCCCATGGACCAATTGGGGTGCTTCACCGCTTCTGCAGGCGTCACGGCTTTGAGCGTCGATGGGTCACGATCACGGAACGGACCACCAGAGGCCGTCAGGATCAGCTTACGCACGCGGTGGGGTCGCTCGGCGTCAAAGACCTGGAAGATCGCGTTGTGCTCGCTGTCGACTGGGAGCAGTCGTCCGCCGCCCCGCTCCATCGCGCCGAGAACCGCGTCCCCTGCGCAAACGAGGCATTCTTTGTTGGCAAAGGCGATGTTCGCGCCCCGCTCGGCTGCCGCGAGCAGCGGCTCAATACCGGCTGCGCCCATGATGGCGGCCATCACCCAATCGGCATCCATCTGCGCCGCTTCGACAATCGCCTGGGGCCCAGCAGCTGAACGGATACCGGTGCCAACCAGTGCAGCAGCAAGGTCTTCGCCAGCGTGGGGATTCGCGATCGCGGCAAACTCGGCCTTGGCTTCGATCGCCGCCTGCGCGAGCTCCGTCACTTTGCTGTTCGCCGTGACAGCGACGACTTCGATCTCGGCATCACGCGCTTTGTTGGCTGCGTGGATAAGATTGAGCGTGGTCTGACCCACCGATCCTGTGGCACCTAGGATGGTCGCGCGCCGCTTGAGCATAGAAACGAGAGCTCCTGTCTGAACGTTAAAGGGCGCCTTGCATCAAAATCACAGCCGCGGCCAGCGCTAAGACCGCGAACAAGAAACCGTCCAAACGGTCAAGAACGCCGCCATGCCCTGGGAACGCCCCGCCGGTATCCTTCATGCCGTAGCGGCGCTTGAAGTAGCTCTCGGTGATGTCTCCGCAGACAACGGCCACACCGAGGATGAGGCCGAGGGCAAGGGCCAAGAGCTTCCATTGGGGCATCAGGATCATCGCCAGCGCCGCGCCAGCGGCCCCCGCGCCGAACACCGCGCCAACCGCGCCGGACCATGTTTTGTTCGGTGAAATCGACGGGACCAGCTTCGGTCCGCCCACGGCTTTTCCAACGAAGTAAGCCGCACTGTCCGCAGCCCAGGTGCAGATGAAGAGAAGCAGCGTGAAGAACGACCCCTCTGGTGCATCACGCCGTAACCAAAGGGCAGCGACAGCTGGAACGATCAGATAAGCCGCGCCAACGCCAGGCCAGGACTGCGGGTTGGGCTTGGGCCATTCGAGCGCTGTGGCCACAACGCCGCCGATCAGCGTGGCGCTCAGTGCCCAGAGCGGTTGACCGCCTGCTGCAAGGTAAGCTGCCACCGCTGCCGTTGCTGAAAGAACATAGAAGCCGCGCGAAAACTCTGCGCCATCAACCATCCGTGTCCACTCGAAAAGGAGAAAGATGGTCATCGCCGCGATGACCCCGGCATAGAGACGGCCACCGAAGATCACCGACCCCAAAGCAAGCGGCATCAAAACGGCGGCGGTCAAAACCCGCTGGAGAAGCGCTGGCTTGGCGCTATCGGCCAGGAAAGACTGCTCAGCGGTCACGGAGCCGGGGCGCGCTCGCCCTTACGGCCGCCATAGCGGCGTTCGCGGCTCTGGAACTCTTCGACCGCCTGGCGAAGGTGAGCCGCGCCAAAGTCTGGCCACAGAACATCGAGGAAAACAAACTCTGAATAGGCCGCCTGCCACAAAAGGAAGTTCGAGATCCGCACCTCACCCGACGTGCGCACGATTAGGTCAGGGTCAGGAACGCCTGATGTATCGAGGTGCGCAGAAAGAGCCTCTTCGGTGACGTCTTCGGGCCGAAGAGCGCCGCTCGCTGCTTTCTCGACGATCTTTGCTGCTGCACGGACGATCTCATCACGGCCGCCATAGTTGAAAGCGATTTGGAGGGTGAACTGATCGTTCTCGACCGTTCGAGCCTCGGCTTCATCCACCAGCTTGAGGATGTCAGCAGGCAAGCTCGCGTGATCGCCCAAAATCCGCACCCGGACACCCTCATCAGCAAGCCGTGCCAGGTCATCGCGGAAGAAATGCCGGAGAAGCCCCATGAGGTGGCGCACTTCCCAATCGGGCCGTGACCAATTCTCCGTCGAGAAACTGTAGAGAGTGACGGTGCGGATGCCTTCATCGCGCGCCGCTTTCACCGTACGGCGAGCAGCCTCCACACCAGCGCGGTGGCCGTCGAGGCGGGAGACGCCTTTCGCCTCCGCCCAGCGGCCATTGCCGTCCATGATGATTGCCACATGGTCGACACGCCGAACGTCCCCGCCGGCAGCGGGGGGCGTGGCGTCATTATCGAGTTTGCGCGCAAACAACATGTCGCTCCCTTAGCACCAACCGGCGCTTAGACCTGCATGATTTCCTCTTCCTTTGCGGCCTGCATTTCCTCGACTTTTTTCACTTTCTCATCGGTGAGCTTCTGCACCCGCTCGGAGAGTTTTTTCTGGTCGTCTTCAGGCAGGCCGTCGGCGTGCTTGATCTCTTCCATGCCGTCGCGGCGCACGTTGCGAATCGCTACCTTCGTCTGTTCGGCATATTTGCCGCACATCTTGGCGAGGTCTTTGCGGCGCTCTTCCGTCATCGGAGGCAGCGGCACCCGCACCATCTGGCCATCGGTGACGGGGTTGAGGCCAAGACCTGAGTCGCGGATCCCCTTTTCCACTGCACCGACAAGTCCTTTATCCCAGACATTCACCGCAAGCGTGCGGGCGTCGCCCACGGACACCGTGCCGACCTGGTTGAGCGGCATGTCCGAGCCGTAAGCGCTCACAACCACCGGCTCCAGGAGCTGCACCGAGGCCCGGCCCGAGCGGAGGCCGCCAAATTCGGTTTTCAAGCTGTCGAGCGCGCCGTCCATGCGGCTCTCGAGTTTAGCAAAATCAGGTCCGTCGCTCATGGCTGTCCTCAAATCCTATACGAGGCCGGGCTTATAACCGCTCGGGGCCAAGAAGAAAGGTCAAGCGGCTTTTGGTGACGCGCATCGCTCACGGTGGCCGCATCCTGCGCAGAGAGCGGCTTGGCGTGAGAAGCCAGGCTGCGCCTTCCCAGCCTTGAGCGCTGAAAGCTTGCGATGGGCCGCGATCACATCTTCATCGGGTTTGAGCCGAACCTTGGAAAAACTGAGCTCACCGCCGGTGAACCGAACATAGGCAAAGGGCGCCACCGGTGGGCCACCATCGCCGCGCAAGAGATAGGCATAGGCGGCAAGCTGCATCCGGTCGCCCGCAAAGACGCGGCCTTCGCGCGACTTGGTCTCGATAATCGTGCGGCGGCCGTCTTTCAGCCAGACCTCATCAGGACGTCCGCGAATATGCACCGGTTTTTGTCTGATGATAGTTTTCTCACTCGCCCAGAGCGTCGCGCCCTGCAGCTCGGGCGGCAAAAGCGCGTCTGACGACCGCTCCCCGCCGCGAAGAGCAAGGATGGCGAGCATCAGTGCGACCAGGGCCGTGATGATGATCACAATCAGCATACGTGTGTTCCTTGGCGCCGGGGTTTGCGTGACCTCGCGATGCATCTCCGCGTGCACCGCACGGCCCTCAGCCGAGCGCTTTTGCCAATGCTTTGAGCGTTTGGCGCCAAAGCGCTGATCAAACAGCACCTGGCTCTCGCACCGCTCAAGCTGTGCAAGCTCCGTCGGCGAAAAGGGCTGGCGATCTCCGCGCAACGATTGGGCTCCTCTGATCTGGAAGGAGCTAGCAAATGTTCTTGTTTTGATCTAGCGGCACGAGCAACCATTGGATGCGATCAGAAATTGTACCACCAGCGTGATCTCGCTAGTGAAAAGGTGTTTGGTTGTTGATCGCCTTCGGGGGTTGGTGTGGTCGAAAAGCGGAAGTCGTGGATCCACGACAGTGTTTCTGCAATTACTGCAGCACCGCGTGCACTGGGACTTTTGTCGATTTTGTCACTCCCGTGGCTCGCTGGCTGGGTTGCTGACCTGGTTCAATCCTATCGAGCAACGGTAATGGCTATAGCGGAGTCGTTCGCGCGGATCCCGGCAATTAGCATTGCCGATGCTAGCCTGCTTGAGCTGTTAGGCGCAGCGGCGATGTTTGCGCCCATCGGATTGAGCATTGTTCCTCAAACGGGGAAGGCGGTTTTCACAGAGAAGAAGGTTTGGAGAAAGACTCTCGCTGCCACGACTTTGGTTGCAGCGCTCATCCCCACCGCAATATTCGTAGTTATGCTGCAGACAGCTTTCTCTTTAGATATATCAGGGTTTCCAGCAGTTGTTCAGTATGCTCTTCTTTTTTTATCAATTGCGGTCAGCTTCATTGCCGCTGCAATTATTATTCTAAGCACGCCGCTCTTATTCATAGCAAGCTTCGTCCCTAGCGTGATTTTTCTTGTTATCGGCGTAATCACGAAGACGAATTACCTACAAACTATAGTCGACAACAACGCGACGTTTCTTGCCATCAACTCTATATTTATTATGTTGGTAATTGCCAGACGACCTATGCTCTATGTGGTTGGCGCGGTTGGGTTTCTTCTGATCCTCAACCAGTCAGTGAACCTACAAGAACAGTTTCAATCGCCATCCCGCGCCGAAACTATCCAGCTTCAACCACTGTGAATTTGCCCTGTCCCGTCAGGGCGCCGACGATACCGTCTTTGAGGCTGAAGACGACAATGGGGATTCCGTTCTCGCGGGTGAGGCTCACGGCAGCCTGGTCCATCACCTCAAGGTCTTTGGTCAGGATATCGCGATAGGTGATCCGGTCGAAACGCTCCGCATTTGGATCTTTTTTCGGGTCCGCAGAATAGATGCCGTCGACCTGCGTCCCTTTAAAGAGCGCCTCGCAGCCCATTTCGGCCGCACGTAGCGCCGCGCCGGTGTCCGTGGTGAAGAACGGATTGCCGGTCCCGCCAGCAAAGATCACCACACGACCTTTTTCCAAATGGCGGATAGCGCGGCGGCGAATGTAAGGCTCGCACACGGACTGCATATCGATCGCGGACATGACCCGCGTCTGCGCACCGATCGCCTCCAGCGAGTTTTGAACGGCAAGCGCGTTCATGATCGTCGCGAGCATGCCCATATAGTCGGCGCTTGCGCGCTCCATACCGCGTGCAGCCATACTCAGCCCGCGGAAGATATTACCGCCGCCGACGACCATACAGACCTCAACACCGAGTTCCGTGGCCGCCTTCACCTCTGTGGCTATGCGCTCCACGGTGTCGAGGTCGATGCCGAATTCGCCATCGCCCATCAACGCCTCACCCGACACTTTGAGAAGGACGCGGCGGTAAAGCGGCTCTGCCATGTGATGTTCTCCCGATTGGCGGGGCAGCTATCAGATTCAGCGACCCGTGGCTATGTCACTCTTGCCGCGCAGGCGCAGAATCAAAAACGCCGCGACCCTGAGGATCGCGGCGCACCATTCTTTGACCGAACCGAAGCGTTAGCCTTTGGAGAGGCTCGCAACCTCGGCGGCGAAGTCGTCCTCTTCTTTCTCGATGCCTTCACCGAGTTCGAAGCGGATATAGCCTTTGAGCGTCACGTCAGCACCCGCACCTTTCGATGCGTTTTTGACGACGTCCTTCACCTTGGTCTCACCGTCGATGACGAAGACCTGCTCAAGCAGGACGCTTTCTTCGTAGAACTTGCGGATCCGGCCTTCGACCATCTTCTCGATGATGTTGTCAGGCTTTCCCGAGGCTTTGGCTTGCTCGGATAGCACGTCTTTCTCGCGTTGCACCACCGATTGATCGAGACCTTCGATGTTCAGCGACTGCGGGCGAGCAGCAGCGATGTGCATCGCGATCTGCTTGCCGACCTCTTCGAGCGAGGACGCGTCGCCCGTCGTCTCAAGCGCAACAAGCACAGCGATTTTGCCAGCACGATCGGCGATCGGCGTGTGCATGTAAGGCACAACGATGCCTGCGCTGACCTCGAGGCCTTCCGAACGGCGGAGGCTCATATTCTCGCCGATTTGGCCGACCATTTCAGCGATGTGCTCATCGACTGATTTGTCAGCACCAGGATAACCAGCCGCTTTTAGCGCATCGGTGCTGCCGTCAACAGTGAGCGCCACGTCAGCGATGTCACGAACCATCGACTGGAAGGTCTCGTTCCGCGCCACAAAGTCTGTCTCAGCGTTGACTTCGACGACCACGCCTTTGGTGCCGTCCAGGGCGTAGGCGACAAGACCGTCAGCGGCCGTACGGCCAGCTTTCTTCGCCGCTTTCGCGAGGCCTTTCTTCCGCAGCCAGTCAACAGCGGCTTCGATATCGCCGCTGGTTTCGACCAGCGCCTTTTTGCTATCCATCATACCGGCGCCGGTTTTATCGCGCAGGTCTTTGACCATCTTGGCCGTGATATCAGCCATGGGATCCTCCAGGGTGGCGGGCAGCGCCGCCGCAACAACGAACTTGTGAATGGGGCCGCTAGAGCCGCCGCCCCCGGGCTTGTCAAGCGGCGGGGCCGAGGCCCCTCGCCGCTTGGGTCAGTCTGGCCTTACGCCTGAGGCTGCGCCTCTTCGGCGGGAGCCTCTTCTGCAGCTTCAGCAGGCGCTTCTTCAGCGGCCGCTTGCGCTTCGCCTTCGACGAGCTCTTCGAGGCCAGGTTCACCCTCGAGATCTTCGAGTTCGCCAAGGTCCTCGCCCATCGCAACAGCAGCTGCGCCAAGGCCGTCGATCACAGCGTCAGCAACCAGGTTGCAGTAAAGGCTGATCGCGCGGCTCGCATCGTCATTACCCGGAATGACGTGGCTGACGCCATCTGGCGAGCAGTTGGTGTCGACAACAGCGACAACAGGAATGCCAAGCTTCTGGGCTTCTTTGATGGCGATCGACTCTTTGTTGACGTCAATCACGAACATCAGGTCAGGCAGGCCGCCCATGTCGCGGATACCGCCCAGGCTGAGGTTCAGCTTTTCAGCTTCCCGCGTCATGTTGAGCTGTTCTTTTTTGGTCAGGCTTTTGCCTTCACCAGCAAGGGTTTCTTCGATCTCGCCGAGGCGCTTGATCGAACCCGACACGGTTTCCCAGTTGGTCAGTGTGCCGCCGAGCCAACGGTGGTTCATGAAATACTGGGCGCAACGCTCAGCCGCTTCTGCCACCGGCTGTTGAGCCTGGCGCTTGGTGCCAACGAAAAGAACCCGGCCGCCGCCAGCAACCACGTCGCGCACTTTCGTCAGCGCTTGGTGCAGCAGCGGAACGGTTTGCGAGAGGTCGATGATATGGACGCCGCCACGATCACCAAAGATGTACGAACGCATCTTTGGGTTCCAGCGGTGGGTCTGGTGGCCGAAATGGACGCCAGCTTCCAAGAGCTGACGCATGGAAAATTCAGGAACGCTCACGATGTCTCCTTCGGTTAAGCGTCGAGCGATGGGGAAGCCCATAAGAGCCACCGAAGGTCCACCACCCTGTGGAGTAGAAAGCGGGCCGCTACTTCGAAACCCGCCTATTTGCAAGAGCTAAGCGTCTGGCCCGCGCTCATCGGCAGATTTTGTCCGAAAGGCGCCGGGCGTCATACCGACTTGCGCCTTAAACGCCCGGTTGAAGGGGCCGATCGACCCGAACCCGCTTTCGAGCGCTATTGTGAGGATGGGGATGCGCGCCTCCGCCGGATCGGCAAGTCGCCGTTTGGCCTCTTCCAGGCGGTGGTGATTGAGAAGCTGGTTGAAATTGGCGAACCCAAACCCGCTGGTCACGCACTGGCTCACTTTATACTCGGGCACGCCGAGCCGCTGGGCCAGATCCGCCACCTTAAGGTCAGGCTCGAGGAACGCCCGCCGCTCAACCAACGCCATCTCGATCCGCTGGCGGAGTGCAGGGTCGACGTCATGGGATACCTTGGCCCGCTTCAGCGTCGCCCGCGGGGCAGTCAGCGGATGAGCCAGCCGGTAGCGGGCGGCAGCGCTCGCACCCGCCAGCGCGAGGAACGCGCAAAAAGTCTGTCCTGCATCCTTCCAGTTCTCGAGGCCGGGGATGTCGAGGGAGCTGCGGAACAGGATCACACCGCCGCCAAGGAGCGCCCCGTAGCCAGCCAAAAACGCGCCCCGGAAACGCAACTCGTTCTTATCCATGGTCTTGGAGACACCGTTCGCGACTTCGATAATCGCCAGTACAAGGACGGTGGAGCTCAGAAGTGAGGAAAAACTCGAAGTGATTTTAATCAGCGCCCAGTCATCGACCCCCGCCATACGCGCCACGATCACGACGACCACGGTCAGGTACAGAAACGCTACCAACGAGATCGCCAGAGGCTCATGCCGCGGATTGGGCTGGAACAATGATCGGGACAGCAGCCACCCGTAGCCGCAGGTCACACAGCTTCCGAGGGTAAGTGCCGTGCTGACGATCCCTAGCGACGTACCGACGAAAAAGTGGATGATCGCCATCGACGCCGAGGCGCAGAAAAGCGCCCAATAGACAAGCACGGGTGATGGCGCCGGCTGCTTGGCCAAGCGCTCCCGCATGCTGCTGACGGCTGGCGCCTGAAGAAGGTCTGCGAGCCCGCCGAGGCGGTGGGCGGTTATGTCTTGCGTCATCATCCGCATATTATCCTCGCCTTCCAATTTATCCAGGTTTCCATGGCCGATACCCAAATCGGCAAGACCCTCTTTGGCCCGCGCTCCAGGCCTCTTCCCATCATTATCAAGGCGAAGGGAAGATTCATGCCAACGAACGATGGTGCAGCGGCAACAAGCTGGCCTGAGAGGTTTCTGCACGGAACGGGCACACTTTGGTTTCTGGTCGCGGTGGTCGGCCAGTTCGCCTTCGTGGTCTTCATCTTAGCCTATTACGGCACCCGGACAGCCGCGGGAGACTACCCCGGTTGGAACGACAAGAACTTGATCATGGGCTATGTCGAGGGAGACTTTTGGGGAAACGTCTCGTTTGGCGTTCATGTCCTTCTTGCCGCTGTGATGACCTTTGGCGGGATTTTTCAGCTGATCCCGGCCATGCGCAGGCACTTTCCCGCCGTCCACCGCTGGAACGGCCGGATCTTCCTCGCCATCGCGATGATTCTCTCCTTCACCGGGATCGGGATGACGTGGCTGCGCGGCGCCAACCTCGCAGTGATCGCTGGCGCTATGACCTCGATCAACGGGTTGATGATCATCGTCTTCGGAGCGCTGACATTCCGCTACGCTGTCGCCCGAAAGATCGCCATCCACGAGCGGTGGGCGATGCGTACCTTTATGGTGGCGAACGGCGTATGGTTTTTCCGTCTCAGCATCATGGCCTGGGTCGTCCTCAACCAAGGCCCCCGGTGGATGAACTCAACCCTGTCAGGACCGGGCGATATCCTGGTCGCTGGCATCGCCTACTTCCTGCCGGTGATCAGCCTCGAGATCTACCAAGCCGGCAAACGCTCGCGCAGCGGCGGCACCAAGATCCTCACCGGGCTTTACGTGATCGCTATGACGCTGCTCACGGCCATCGGGATCTTCGGCGCCATCGCCTTTATGTGGTTGCCCGACATCACGTCCTAACGGCGATTACCAGCTACCGGTGTTCTCCATCGACGCCCAGGGCTCTTGAGGAGCGAGGTTCTCGCCTTCCTGGAGAAGTTCGATGGAGATACCGTCCGGGCTGCGCACAAATGCCATGTGCCCGTCCCGTGGCGGACGGTTGATCACGACGCCCATATCCATGAGGTGCTGGCAGGTCTCGTAGATGTTCTCGACGCGGTAGGCGAGGTGACCGAAGTTGCGGCCTCCGGTGTATTCCTCCGGGTCCCAATTGTAGGTCAGTTCAACCAGCGGCGCCTTCTTCTCTTTCACGGCATCAAGGTCATCAGGCGCGGCGAGAAAGACGAGGGTGAAACGGCCCTCCTGGCTGTCATACCGGCTGGTTTCCACAAGGCCCAAACCGCGGCAGAAGAAATCGAGAGTCGCGGGCAAATCTGCCACCCGTATCATCGTGTGTAAGTACCGCATCGCTGATCCTCCGTCGTTTGGCCCCAGCGACATAGGCGTGAAGAACCGCCACGTCGCCCTCGAACAATATGACAGTTTTATTTCAATGCTTCGGCATATATTGAAATAAAGCCACCGTTCGCTACGCCGCCCCTGGGGAGCCTTGGGGAGGGGTCATGCTGCGGCGATCGATGATCGCGGGTCTAGCGCTTGTGTCGGTGTTGGGACCGGCAAAGGCCGACACTGCCTTCACCGTCGATGGCGAGCTGCGCGCCCGTTACGAAAGCCTCGACGGGCAGTTCCGCCGGGGTTTCCGGGGCAGTGACCAAGCGCTGTTCACCCGTGCTCTTTTCAAGGTGGAGGCCGACACGGGACCGGTCGCCTTCGGATTTGAAATCCAGGACAGCCGCGCATTCTTTGACGATGACGGCACACCCCTATCGGGCGGGTTCGTCAACGCGTCAGATCTCCTCCAAGCCTATGTACGGCTCGATACCCCAGGCCTCCTGGGAAAGGGCTCTCGCGGCGAGACGGTGATCGGTAGGCAAACAGTCAGCATCAGCTCCAAACGCCAGATTGAGCGCGTGAGCTACGCCAACGTGATCCGCGCGTTCACGGGTGTGCATCATACGAGCACGAATGAAAGAGGCGATCTGCTTCACCTCGTGGCCGTGGTACCGGTCAACCGAGAGCCCGGCAACCGAGACAGCGCAGCGAAGAACGAATTTGATCCCGATGATGAACAGTGGAAGCGCTACCTCGGCGGTATCCACTATCGCCGCAAAGACGCCCTACCCGCACTGGTTAGCAACCTCTGGCTCGAAGGCTTCGTTTATGGTCTTTATGAGGATGATGGCGATGAGTTTGAAACCCCGAATCGAGAGATCCTGTTCCCTGGCTTCCGCGTTCACAGGCCCAAGTCCCCAGGGCAATGGGACATCGATCTCGAGCCATCGGTCCGGTTCGGCACGCGGCACGCCACCAGTGACCGGGCCGATGATGAGGATCTTGAGGTCTGGGCGCAGCGCGTGATCGCCATTCTGGGGTACACGTGGGACATCCCTTGGACACCGCGGCTGGCAGCGGAATGGTACTATGCCAGCGGCGATGATGACCCGGATGATGATCAGTTCGGCACCTATGAGCGCCTGTTCGGGTCGCGACGGACAGATCTCAACAACACGTCACTGCACGGCCCGCTCACCTATTCCAATCTCAACGCGCCCGGCGCGCGGATTGAAGTGACGCCGGGCAAGAGGTTCGACGCGAGGCTTGCATACTCTGCGTCCTATCTCGCATCGAGTACGGATCAGTTCCAGATCGCGAGGCTGAGGGACCCAACAGGCCAGTCTGGACGGTTCATGGGACATGCCATCGACGCACGGCTGCGCTACCTGCCGCAAAAGACCCCCATTGTTTTTGAACTGGGCGGATCAGTTTTCGTGTTCGGAGAGTTCACGAGGAACGTTCCCGACGGTCCAGAGGGTGATCGCACGCTCTTTGGGTATGTCCAGGCAACCTACACGTTTTAGCGACTCATTGTGTCCCCAAAGCTCAAGACTTGCCGCCGCGAGGTCGAACCCAAGGCCAAGAGCCCCGCTGCACAACGGCGTTGACGCTTTCCGATTTCGATGCTGAATTGAATTCAATTCAATAACGGAGACGACCAGTGGCCAAGCCAGCGGCCCGCATAGGAAGCGATGTCCGTCTCATCGAAGCGGCGGAGGCCGAGCTGATGGAAAGCGGCGGACACATTGAGATGCTCGCGGTGGCCAAGCGAGCCGGTGTGTCGGTGGGTCTGGCCTACCACCACTTTGGTTCAAAAACGGGTTTGATCGCCGCCGTGGTGGATCGGTTTTACGGCCCTCTCCGCGACATCACCTTTAGCAACGAGAACCCGGACGGTCTTGATTGGCGAGGCAGAGAAAAAGCCCGAGCGCGGGAGATGATCGACTACCACTATGGTCATCCGTTCGCGCCGCTTGTCGCGGGACGGTTGGGCCGTGAACCGCAGGTGCTCGATCTTGAACGCGACCACAGGGATGCTCTCTTGGCAGAGGGCGCGCGCAACCTGCGGGCAGGACAGCGTCAAGGCGTTGTCGATCCAAATCTCGATCCAGAGATGGCCATCGGCATGCTCATGGGCGGGCTTCGCCTCGCGATCGATCGAGCAATCCTCAGCACACCGAGGCCTGATCGCCACGAACTCCATGAACAGGTTTGGCGGTTCATCGAAGGGGCTTTGGGCATGAATGACCGCGATCAAATCAACACCGAGGGAGGAACCCATGTCGCCTGAGACCAACGTGCGTGACTATAGCGACAACGACCACGCAGGAACCCACCGGCAGCTCGAACCCTCGCCGGACCGCGACACGCCGGAGATCGCTGCAGATTTCGACACGCTGATGAGAGACGGCTACGTTATCTTGGACAACCTCATCCCCCGGTCGACATGCGCTGCGATCAAGGAAGCGGGTCTCGCCCTCCTCGACCACAAGGGCAGAAACAGCTTTGAGGGACACAAGACCCAGCGGGTTTATGATGTTTTGTCAAAGACACGGCTTACGGATGAACTTGCCACACATCCCCGCATTTTAGGACTGATGGACCGACTTTTTCGGCCGGGCTTCCTCCTCAGTCAAAGCCAGATCATCAACATCCTACCCGGTGAAGCCGCGCAGGCGCTGCATACGGATGATGGCTTCTACCGCCTTCCCCGCCCGCGCCAAGCGCTCGGCGCAGCCACAGTCTGGGCCATCGATGACTTTACCGAAGAGAACGGCGCCACCGTGGTCATCCCCGGCAGCCATCAGTGGGGGGATGATCGCAACGGAGAGGTCGCAGAAGCGATCCCAGCGGTCATGCCTGCGGGCTCTGTGGTCTTCTTTCTCGGCACGACCTGGCACGGCGGAGGTGAGAACCGGTCGACTGCCCCGCGTTTTGCGGTCACCCACCAATACTGCGAAGCCTATATGCGCCAGCAGGAGAACTACCTCCTGGAGCTCTCGCGAGAGACCGTTCGACAGCTGTCTCCTGAACTCCAGGCCCTTGTGGGATATTCAATCTACCCGCCCTTTATGGGGATGGTGGAGGGCAAACACCCCCTGAGGCTGCTCGATGAGCACGGTCGGGCCTGACGTTGCGAGCAGCCGCCTGAAGAACCCCTTCGAGGTGCGCGACTAACAGGCTAAGCACACGGTCGTCGCCAGGGGGGATCCAAGCGTGAAGACAGCGAGGTTTGCGGTTATCGCCATGGCTGTGCTGGCCGTCACGCTTTGGGGGCTCGAAAGCGTGCAGCGCGCGCGAGACGATGCAAAGTTTCCGCCGCCAGGGCACTTTGTCGAACTGGGTGACCGCAGACTGCACGTCCAGTGCGCAGGAACATCCAACGGTGTCACCGTGATGCTGGAGGCTGGCGCGGGAGCGAGTTCTCTTGATTGGGAGGTCGTTGCATCAAAGCTCTCAGAACGTCTGCGGGTCTGCAGATATGACAGAGCTGGCCACGGTTGGAGCGACCAAGGACCGAAACCGCGATCGATTGAAGCCATCACCCTTGATCTGCACCGGGTCATCGAAGAGGAGGCCCAGGCCAATGCGATCGTGCTGGCTGGCCACTCCTTTGGCGGCTTGATCGCGCAGGCCTACGCCAGGCAACATCCCGACCGGCTGTTGGGTCTCGTCCTTGTTGACGCTGTGGATGCTGAGTTCATTGAACTTTATGCTGAGCAATCGATAGCAGGCGCCAGGACCATGAAAGTGGGCTCGGTGGTGACGCATTTCGGCCTTCCAAGACTGCTGGGCATCGCGCCCGCCCCTGAGAGCGCTCCGGCTGACGTTCAAGCTGCTATGAAAGCTCGGGTCATTCGCCCAGTGAATATCGCAACCGTGGCCGACGAGTCCGTCAGTGTGCGCGCCAATGTTGAGTATCTCGCGGTTCTCGGGCCCATCAAGGGAGATCTTCCGATCACCGTTGTGTCGAGAAGCACAGATCCCACGATCGCATTCGACCGCGACTGGGAAGCCGCTCAAGTCCGGATGTCACGATTGAACGGTCGCACCAAGCGGGTCGTGTCGTCGTCAACGGACCATCAGCTGGGTTTCACCGATCCTGACCTCGTGGTCTCAAAAATCCTGGCCCTCACCGACGACGCCGCGGAACAGTGATGAAGCGGCGCCCTTATGGATAGAGGAATTCTGTATCCCAACCATCCTCAGTCCGCGTGAACCGTTTGCGCTCGTGAAGGCGGAAGGGCCGATTGACCCAGAACTCGATCTGTTCGGGCATGATGACAAAGCCGCGCCAGAACGGCGGTCTTGGGACGTCTTGATCCTTATAAAGATCTTCATAGTCCGCGATGCGCTGGTTGAGGATGTCAGGTTCATCAAGCACCCGCGACTGCTGGCTGGCCCAGGCACCGATGCGAGCGCCGCGGTCACGCCGCGCGAAATAGGCGTCGGATTTGTCGTCCGAGATCACTTCAGCAAGCCCGCGGATCCGCACCTGACGCCGGATCGATTTCCAGTGAAAGCAGATCGAGGCCGCGGGATTCCGCTGGAGCTGATCGCCCTTGGCGCTTTCCATATTGGTGTAGAACGAAAAGCCGGGACCCACGTCTTTCAAAAGCACCACGCGCACATCCGGCATGCCTGCATCGTCAACTGACGCGACCGCCATCGCGTTGGGGTCATTGATCTCGTGCTCTTTCGCGAGCGCCAGCCAGGTCTTGAAAAGCTCCAGGGGCTCGGTCTCCTCGCCGAAGACATCGCCCTGGTCCTCTTCCATACCGTAGGCTTCCTGGGCCTTTTTCTCGGCCTCATAGTCTTCGGCGGTCGGGGTCTCGGGAATCAGATCGTCGCTCATCTCGTGAACAAACCTCGAACATTAGTGTGGGAAACAAATGCTTGGGCGCTAGAGAAAGCCAAGTAAATGGGGGTTAAGAGCCGGACAGCGTGAACTGCCCGCTCCTAGCTTTCCGCGCGAGGGTCCGTCGCTGCAGCGTCGGACCCTTTCCCCTCCGAACAGGTTGTACTGAATGATACAGCCAGATCGGAACCCGAGTTACGAAAATCGCAACTTCTTGCGACGTCGATATCCGAAAAGTCGGATATTATGCAAACTGCATAATCGCAAAATTTTCCACACCGATGTCAGCGCGACATTAGTGTCTGGGGCCCGGCGCACCGCTACCATTCCTTGGGGTCTCGCGTCTAAGAGGGCCCGATGTCGCATAACTCGTTCGGTCATCTGTTCCGCATCACCACTTGGGGGGAAAGCCATGGGCCAGCCCTCGGCTGCGTTATTGATGGCTGCCCGCCAGGGATCGCGTTTGATCTTGCCCGGGTGCAAGCGGCGCTTGATCGCCGCCGTCCGGGCCAGTCGCGCTTTGTCACCCAGCGGAAAGAAGCTGATCAGGTGGAGGTCCTGTCCGGCGTTTTTGAAGACGCCCGCACAGGCGGTGTCCGGACGACAGGCACGCCAATCAGCCTGATGATCCGCAACACCGATCAGCGGTCAAAAGACTATTCGGAGATCCGCGATAAGTACCGGCCCGGCCACGCTGATCTCACCTATGACCGGAAGTACGGCATCCGCGACTATCGCGGCGGCGGCAGGTCCTCTGCTCGCGAAACGGCGGCGCGGGTGGCCGCGGGCGCCGTAGCCCAGATGGTGCTGGACGAGCTCTTCGGAGACGTCCGCATACGCGGCGGTTTGATCGCTATGGGACCCCATGATGCTACTGCGCGGGACTGGGACGAGACTGAGAAGAACCCATTTTTCTGTCCGGATGCGGAGGCCGCGAAGGCCTGGGAAGGCATTCTCGATACGGCGCGAAAGGACGGCGACAGCCTTGGCGGTCTTATCGAGATCGAGGCGACGGGCCTGCCTGCGGGCCTCGGCGCCCCGATCTACGGCAAGCTCGATAGCGATCTGTCCGCGGGGCTGATGACCATCAACGCTGCGAAAGCGGTGGAGATTGGTGACGGGATGGCAGCGGCGCGGCTTTCCGGCGTGGGCAACGCGGACGAGATGCGGATGGGCGAGAACGGCGAGGTGGAATTCCTCTCCAACCACGCCGGGGGGATCTTGGGCGGCATCTCGACGGGCCAGCCGATCGTGGCGCGGCTCGCCATCAAACCGACCAGCTCGATCCTCACGCCTCGCAAGACCGTTACGTCAGCAGGTGTCGACACCGACGTCGTCACCAAGGGCCGTCACGACCCCTGCGTCGCCATTCGCGGCGTGCCGGTCGCCGAAGCGATGGTGGCGCTGGTTCTCTGCGACCATGCTCTCCGCCATCGCGGGCAAGTGGGCACGTTTTCGGGCTAGAGCTTCCCATCGGCGCCGAGGGGCATTAACTCTCCCCTATGACCGACGAGACGACCCAAAAGAGCCGCCGCGCCGGCGCCAGCTCCGCCATGCAGACGGGCATTCGCCTTGCTATCATCAGCCTGATTGTAGGCGCAGCGCTGACGATCCTCCGCATCGATCCCATTCGGCTTTGGAAAGGCGCCTGGCATTGGCTCAATCAAGGCGTTGTGGAGCTCTTTGGTTCGGGGATGGAAGGGCTCAGCCTCATCGCGACGCTGATCGTCACCGGTGCGATCATCGTGGTGCCGATCTGGCTTGTCCGCTCACTCCTCAGCGGCCGGAAATAATCGCAAGAAACGTGTCGCCGTAGATCTCCGCCTTGCGAAGGCCGACACCGTAGACGCCCAGGAACTCTTCCTTCGACGATGGCTGCCGTACGGCCATGTCGATCAGTGTACGGTCGGAAAAAATCGTGTAGGCAGGTGCGCCCTTCGCATGGGCGAGCTCTAGGCGCTTTTTCTTGAGGCGGCCGAGCAGCGCTTCGTCGAAATCGGCATGCACCTCAATCGGCTGACGTTTGTAGGATTTTTTGACATCCCGGCTTTTCGCCATTTGCAGGCTGCCGCCGCCTGGCGACGAGAGAAACGCCCGGCCCTCCTCCGTCACCACGATCGAGCGGTACTCACCCTCCATACGAATGAAGCCTTGCGCGAAGAGCTGGCCAACCAGGCTTCGCCAAGACTTTGCGGGCCGGTCGCGACCACGGCCGAAGACCCGCAGATCATCGTGCCGTGCCTTGAGCACTTTCTCACTTTCCGAACCACGCAGCACATCGATCAGATGGGCCTGACCGTAAACCTCGCCGGTGTCGGCGGCGGCCTCGAGAAACAGTTTCGCGTCACCTGTTGCATCTTCCGTTTGGGGAGGATTGATGCAGACATCGCAATTGCCGCACGGCTCGGTCTGCACCTCACCGAAGTAAGAAAGAAGCATGACGCGCCGACAGGTCAGCGCCTCACAATAGCTTGCGAGGATATCGAGCTTTTTCCGCTCATGGCGCTTCACCTCTTCAGGTGCACCGCCCTCATCAATCATGCGCCGACGGAACATAATATCTGCGGCGCCGTAGAGCATGATGGCTTCAGCGGGGCGACCATCCCGGCCCGCGCGGCCGATCTCTTGGTAATAGGCCTCAGGCGAGGACGGCAGATCCCGATGGATCACGAAGCGGATATCGGGCTTATCAATCCCCATGCCGAAGGCCACGGTGGCGCAGACGACAAGGTCGGGTTCGGACAAAAACCGGTCAAGCCGCAGCGCACGTTCCTCATCACCAAGACCGGCGTGGTAAGCGAGGGCGTTGTGACCATGGGCACAGAGTTTCTCCGCCACGGCCTCAGTGTTCTTGCGACTACCGCAATAGATGATGCCCTGCTGACCCTTCCGCTCACCGATCAGATCGAGCAGCCGGTCATCAGGCTTGTGTTTCTCTTCCACCGTGAGCGAAAGGTTGGGCCGGTCGAAGCCGGAGACATAGGTCTCCACATTCCCGCGGAAGAGCCGTTTTTGCATCTCGGCTCGGGTCTCTTCGTCCGCCGTAGCTGTGAAGGCGGCGACGGGAACGTCAGGCTTGAGATCTTTCAGCTTCTCTAGGCCCAAATACTCCGGACGGAAATCATGACCCCACTGACTGATGCAGTGCGCCTCATCAATGACAAAGAACGAGACGTCCGCCTTGCGGAGGGCGTCTTGCATCCGTTCCGTCGCAAGCCGCTCAGGGCTCATGTAGAGAAGCTTGATCTCGCCTGCGAGCGCCGCCTTCCAGTCTGCGACATTTTCGTGCCGTTCTCGACCTGAGTGGATCATGCCCGCAGGTGCGCCAAAGCCCTGAAGGAGTGAGACCTGGTTTTGCATGAGAGCAATCAGCGGGCTGACGACCACGGCAAAGCCGGGCCGCATCAGAGCCGGCACTTGGAAACAAAGCGACTTGCCCGCGCCCGTTGGCATCACAGCGAGAACGTCGCCGCCGCCGAGGAGCCGATCGATGATCGGGCGCTGCCCCGGGCGGAAATCCTCAAACCCAAACACCGATTGCAGAATCTGCGACGGGTCATCGCCTTCAGGGGCAGTTAGCGCTTGGGCGGAGAGGCTCATGGCATGTCATTGGACGTGTTCGAGCATCAGCGAAAGGGATTGACGAAGCTGAGCCGCCCCGCTGGTCTGATGAAAATTGTCCACAACGGACGTCCTGGATCTGAGGAAGCATGCTCACCATCGACCCCCATCTTTTCACCGAAGACGCCATCGCCCCTGAAACCAAGGCCATGAACGACCAGATCGAGGCGTTCCTGAAAACCGCGCCGTCGATCATCGACCTGGGCGCGCCCAAGATTCGGGAGCTGCGGCGCGAAGGGCAAGGGGTCCTTGCCAACCAGCCCGAGCACGAGATGGCCGGCTGGGAAACAGCCAAGGCCAATGGTCTTGAAGTTCCTGTACGGATCTTTAAGCCCGAAGGCGATCTCAAAGGCATCTACCTCCACATCCATGGCGGCGGACACTCGATCGGATCAGCGGACGCGCAAGACCAAACGCTCGCCGGCATGGCAGAAGCTCTGTCATTCGGCGTGGTCAGCGTCGAGTACCGTCTGGCACCCGAGCACAACTGGCCCGCACCCGCCGATGATTGCGAAGCCGCGGCGCTGTGGCTCGTTGAGAATGCTAGCTCGCTCTTTGGCACCGACAAGATTACGATCGGCGGCGAGAGCGCGGGTGGCCACCTCGCAGCGGTCACCATTGTACGGCTCAAGCATCGACACAGCATGAGCCCTTTTGTTGGCGCGAACCTCGTTTACGGGGTGTACGACTTTTCAGGGACACCGTCGGTGAAGAGCTGGGGTGATCGCAATCTCATCATCTCCAAACCGATCGTTGACTTCTTCGCCGAGCAGCTCCTTCCCGCCGCGAAGTTCCCGGATGTCGATCGTCAAGATCCCGACATGTCTCCTCTTTACGCGGACTTGAGCGATCTCTGCCCGGCTCTTTTCTCCGTCGGCACCATGGACCCCATTATGGACGACACGTTGTTCATGGCGCCGCGCTGGCTGGCCGCGGGCAACAAGACCGAGCTTGCGGTCTATCCAGGCGGGATTCATGCGTTCGACATGATCCCTGGCCTACCCATCGCAGAGGAGTTCCATCAGCGGGTCCACAAGTTCCTCAGCGAGGTGGTGGCGTGAGCCTGCCCCACGGCTTTCCTGAACCGCGCCTCGTTGAAGCAGGAAATCTCACCTTCTCCGTGCACGAAGCAGGGTCGGAGGACGGCCTGCCGCTTCTGATGCTGCATGGCTGGCCAGAGCTTGCCTTTTCCTGGGCACCGATGGTCGAGGCGCTGACCGACGCGGGTTGCCGCCTTATCATGCCAGATATCAAAGGCTTTGGCGGTACGACCGCGCCAGATGAACCATCCGAATACACCATGGAGAAGATTGCCGAGGACTACCGCCTGCTGATCGGCGCCCTCGGGTTTGAGAAGGTGGTGATTGTCGGCCACGATTGGGGAGGCGCGATCGCTTGGCCGTTGGCGCAGAGGATCAATGATCTCGCCCTCGGTGTCGCGGTCTTTTGCACCCCCTACCCAGCTGTCGCAGCCGCACCGCCACTCGCCATCTGGGAGAAACGCTTCGGACCCAAGCACTACATCGTGCAATTTCAGGACCCAGATCTTCCGGACAAGGCCTTTGGCGGACGGGAGAAGGACTTCTTCTCTATGCTCCTTCGCAAAGGGCCGCCCCGAGAGATCTGGCCCAAGCTCTTGCCTGAGCTCACCTACATCCCTGACCAGTTGGCCAATGCGAGCCCGCCCTATGACGACATGGTGGCGACCGATGAGGCCATTGAGCACTACGCCAAGGTCTACGCAGAGACCGGCCATCGCGGGCCGACCTGGGTCTACCGCTTGGTGGACACCCATTGGGAGGAACGCAAAGCGTTCAACCCCGACATCACCATCCCCGCACTGATGGTCACGGCAACCCGTGATGTCCTTCTACCCGCAGAGGCGTCGCAAGGAATGGAGGGCTGGGTCACCAACCTCTCCCGCGCCGCAGTCGACAGCGGCCACTGGATGACGTGGGAGGCGCCGGACGAAGCCAACGCCGCGCTGCTTGCGTGGTTGCGGAAGACGGAACTGCTTAAGACTTAAGACGTAAGCACTGGTTCTGCACCCATGCCGCGCTCTGCCATTGATGCGCGCGCCGGAACCTGCGATGCCCCCTCAAACACCGGCATGGCCGCTAAGAGAAGGACCGACCCCATGGCTGATAAACCAGAGCGCATCACCATCCTCGCCCGCGAATTCAGTGCTGCCGCACTGGAGTTTCACCGCGGGAACATGGCGCAGAAGGGCTATGTCATGGAGGGCTCAATCACGCCGCGGATCTTCCAGATGATCGAAGGCCAAGAGCAGCCCAAAGATCTCTTTGACGGCGACGTCCTTTTCGCCGTGACCTTCCGTCTTCGCGGCGAAAACGACGGCTAACCACTGGCGAGCTTGATCCTTTCAGGCCGCCACATTCCTTGTTAGAGTGAAAAGGTCAGTCAGGTTGGGGAACCGGAAGATGAACATCAAACTTGCTTTGATCGCCGGCGGCGCAGCAGCGCTCGCAGCATGTGCCACCTCGACCGATACGATCGAGAAGCGTCTGGTGAACCTGGGCCTTGATGAAGGCCGCGCGGGCTGCATGGCCGAAGATCTCGACAATCGGCTGAACGACAAACAGCTCTCAGAATTTGCCGGGTTCACAACCAATCTCGATCGCGCCGAAACACCGGTACAGGCGATCGCGTCATTGAAATCGATCGACGATCCGCTCATCGCTCGTGCGGTGGTCGCGTCGTCGGTTGCTTGCGCCTTCGGTTGATCATTGAGCTATATCGGCAACGTCAGTTCTGGATTTGAGGCTGTCGCCGCGGCGCTCGAAGCGAGCGTTGAATCGGGCGAAGATTTGGGAGCCAGCGTCGCCCTCGTGATTGATGGCGAAGCCATTGTCGACATCGCATCAGGCTTTCAAGACCGCGCCAAGACCCTTCCCTACACACCGAGCACGCTGGCGTGTGTCTACTCCTCCGGCAAAGCGGTCTGCGCAGCGCTGGTGGCGTGGGCCGTCTCGGAAGGCAAACTGAGCTACGACCAGACGGTGGCATCGATCTGGCCAGACTTTGCCCAAGCGGGCAAAGGCGAAATCACGGTCGCACAAGCACTCTCGCACCAATCGGGCTTGTCGGGTTTTGTCGACCCGATCGAACCATCCCTGTGGCTGAAGTGGGATGAGATATGCGCAGCCATCGCCGCGATGGATCCCCTCTGGGAGCCGGGGAGCGCGAGCGGGTATCATCCGCAGACCTATGGTTTTATCGCAGGCGAGATCATCAAGCGCGTCACCGGCAAAAGTGTGGGCGCGCATCTGAGAGCCATCACCCGTGATGTGGTCTGCGGATTATCTCTCTCAGAGGCGACGCGTGTCGCTCCGATGGTGAAACCGAAGCGGCCGCCGGACCTGGGGCCCATGACACCCATCAAGAAGGCCGCATTCTTAGAGCCTTGGTCTGCGCCGAGCGGCGTCTCCCGCCAAGAATGGAGCGCGGCAGAAATCCCCGCGTCGAACATGCACGCCTCCGCACGGGGGCTCGCAGACGTGATGCAGCTCTTCGCCTCAGGTCGATGCGGCGACCTCGTGGTCAGCGATGAGGCGCGCGCGCAGGCCTGGGAGGAGCGCATTTCGGGTCCCGACCTCGTCCTGCCCTTCAACCTCTCCTGGGCAGCAGGTGTCATGCGGGAAAACGGCGAGATTTTCGGCGGCCCCGCAACGGTGATCGGCCATTACGGTTTTGGCGGCTCGTGTGTGCTCGCCGATCCCGCGCGCGGGCTCTCCTTCGCCTATGTGCCAAACCAGCAATCACCCGAGCTGGTTGCCGATCCGCGGGCCACGCGGCTTGTTCGCGCTGTTTACCAAGCACTTGGTCAGACAACCTGACTGTCACTGGACCAAGCCTGCGGTTCCCGCCTATTCTGCGATTTGAGCTCTGGGGATGCCCGCCCGATGATCGTTGCCTTACTCGCCCTTTTGTCTTCTGCCTCGGCGACCGCTGATACCGAGGCGTTTGACGCGTTTCGGGATTCCTTCCGCGCCGAAGCCATCAGTGCCGGGATCGATCCCGCAACTTACGATCGCGAAATGGCGAGCGCCGAGCCCCTGTCGATTGTGCTCGAGCGCGACGGCAACCAGCCAGAGTTCTCTCGTCCGATCTGGGCCTATCTCGATAGCGCCGTCTCTGACCGCCGGGTGGCCGACGGGCGCTCGGCTGTTTCGGACGCTCGGGTGACCTTAGAGATCATCGCTGATGAGTACGGCGTCGACTCGCAGATCATCGCAGCCATCTGGGGACTTGAGTCGAACTACGGCTCCATTCTTGGCACCCACGATATTGTGTCGGCTCTCGCGACGCTGGGCTACACGGGGCGTCGGCAGAAATTTGGCCGCGAGCAATTGATCGCTGCCCTGAAAATTCTCGACGCCTCCTACGCGGACAGAGAACAACTCAAGGGCTCTTGGGCAGGCGCGATGGGTCAGACGCAGTTTATTCCGACCACGTATCTTGCTTACGCCGTCGACCACAATCAAGACGGCAAGCGTGACCTCTGGGGCGATCTCGAGGATGTTTTCGCTTCAACGGCCAATTATCTCAAAAAATCGGGATATGTCGAAGGCGAGCCATGGGGCATCGAAGTGGCGTTGCCCGACGATTTTGATTACTCGCTCTCCGATGGGCGCCGTCGGCCCGTTGTTGAATGGATCCGCAGCGGCGTGCGGGGTGCGGGCGTGACTTTGCCTGACGAGGTCGATCTTGACGCGTCAGCCAAACTCCTGGTGCCGGCCGGGGCGCGAGGCCCCGCCTTCCTGACGTTCAAGAACTACGACACGATCCTCGCCTATAACCGTTCCACCGCCTATGCACTCGGCGTCTCTCTTCTCAGTGAACGGATCGCTGGAGCGGAACAAGGCCTGACCCAAACCTGGCCGCGAGATGACCGGCCGCTCAGCCGTGATGAACGAAAGGCCCTGCAGCTGGCCCTTGCCGATCAGGGCTACACGGTGGGCCCTATCGATGGGATTATCGGTGCACAGACACGTCGTGCTCTTAGGGCTTGGCAGTCCTCCAACGGTCTGCCTGCTGACGGCTATGCCTCAGCCTTCGTGCTTGAACGCCTTTCGGGCGAGTGACGCGCCTTCCCAAGCCGGACCTGGTCACCGATGAAGGAACGCTGCGATCGCTGGCGTTCGATGACATCTATTATTCGCCAGACGATGGCCTAGCAGAGACAGGCCACGTCTTCATCGCAGGCAACGACCTGCCCCAGCGGCTTGCGCAGCGTGGGCACAGCCATCCGTTCACGATTGGAGAGCTGGGATTTGGCACGGGACTGAACGTCTTGGCTGCCTGCCACTGCCACCAAGCCTTTGGCCAAGGCCCGCTCGATATCTGGACCGTCGAGGGATTTCCCCTCAGTCGTTCAGCCTTTGCCGAGGTTCAGTCCAGCATCGCCACGCGCTGGCCAGAACTCGCGCCGTGGACGGAGCGCCTGGCTGAAGCTTATCCCGAGCCCGCACCAGGCCAAACGCAAGTCTCTCTTGGCAACGGGATCACGCTGACGATCGCTTTTGGCGAGGTTTTGCCGAGCCTCAAGGCCGCCAGCTTCGCCGCGGACGCCTGGTTTCTTGACGGCTTTGCGCCGTCGCGGAACCCGGCGATGTGGTCGGACGAGGTGATGGGCGAGATTGCGCGCCTCGCGGCAAGCTCTGGCACAGTGGCGACGTTCTCCGTCGCATCCAGCGTCCGCGCAGCGCTGGAGACGGCAGGCTTTTCCTGGGAGAAAGCACAGGGGTTTGGCCGCAAGAAACACATGCTCCGCGCCGCGCTGACCGCAGCGCCGGAGACGATTGAACCCAAGCCGTGGTACGCCAGACCATCACCCGCGCCGGGGGGCGAGGTGGCCATCATCGGTGCAGGGATCGCCGGAGCCGCGACCGCAAAGGCGCTGGCCGACCGAGGGGTCAAATGCACTGTGTTCGGTGGCGGCTCACGAGACCGGGCGGCGTCATCAAACCCGGCTGGGCTCGTGATGCCTCGCCTTGACGCCGACGACAGCCCCGCGGCGCATTTCTACCGGGATGCGTTTCTCTATGCGCTGAGCCGCTACAACGGGTTGGATGATGGAACTTTCTCTGCCTGCGGCGGAGGAATGGCCATGGACGAGGCTCGGTTCGACCAGCTAGCGGCCATCGCTCTTTGGCCGGAGGACGTTCTGTCGTTCCGAGACGGACAAGTTCACATCGAAAAGGCCGGCGTCCTTAACCCCCGGGCAGCCATCGATACGATGCTAAAGGGCGTCGCGCTGATTGAAAGCGAAGCCGCACCGCCGGAACAGGACAGCGATCAGTGGTTTGTCACGACCACTGACGACGGCAAGCGCTACGGTCCCTTTGGCTCAGTCGTCCTCGCCACCGGCGCTACGAGTGCTGAATGGTCGGGCGTACCAATCACGCCGTCGCTTGGACAACTCGATGTCTTCGGCGGCGAGCCGCCGACGTCAGTGATCACGGATGGTCACTATATCGCTCCTTACCACGAACATATCCTCACAGGCGCGACTTATGCCCGGTATGATGGCGGCGAGGTGACCACGTCTCCGGACAACACGGAAAGCAATCGGCGGGCAGCCAGTGCGTTGCTGAGCCGCGATCCCGGCCAGCATATCTCAGCGCGCGCTGCGCTGAGGGCCACCACGCCAGACCGGCACCCGATCGCTGGCCCCATTTACGACCACGATGCGGCGATCGCCGCTTACGCCGGCCTTCGCACGGGGCTCAAAGGCGATTATCCGCCTGCGCCTTATCGGCCAGGCCTTTACGCGCTCACAGGTCTTGGCTCACGGGGGCTGGTCACCGCGCCGATCCTCGGGGCGCATATCGCCGCGTGGATCACCGGCGGGGTCTCGCCCCTCACCTCCGACATCGCCGCGATGGTGCATCCCGGGCGGTTCCTCATTCGTGATCTCAAGCGCGGAAAGATCAGTCCTTGATCACGCAAGCGTCAAAGCCCTCAGCCTCAACGACACGCATCCGGCTCTGAATCTGTCGACCGCGCCGACGCACATAAGGTCCTGGGGGATCAACACGCCATTTGTTCGGGCTCGGAAGAACAGCCGCCAGAAGCGCTGCTTCCCGCCGGGTGAGGTCCTTGGCGCTTTTGCCAAAGCGCTCTTGGGCGGCGGCTTCCGCGCCGAACAGGCCGTCACCCCATTCAGCTACGTTGAGATAGATCTCCATGATCCGTCGCTTGGGATAGGCGACTTCCATCGCCACCGTGAAAGCCGCCTCCGCCCCTTTTCGGATCGGGCCGCGGCCGTGCCAAAGGAAAGCGTTCTTGGCCGTCTGTTGACTGATGGTTGATGCGCCGCGGACGCGGCCACCATTTTGTGCTTCTTCCAACGCCGCTTTGATCTCCCCGAGGTCAAACCCGAAGTGCCTACAGAACTTGGTGTCTTCAGCAGCGATCACAGCACGGACAAGATTGGGAGAAATCTCGTCATAAGACACCCATTCCTGCCGCACCTCTTCACCCTGAAGATGCCGCCAGCCCATGAGGACAGTCCCTTCCACAGGCACGAAACGGTAGAGCAGAACAAAGGTGAGGCTCAGCAGCACCACGGCGCCAGCGAACCGCAAGGTCCAAAGGATGCCGCGAAGAACCATCAGGCCGCGTCCACCACGCCCGGCGTGCCAGAGACGCCTTGGGGGCTCTCAAGCCAGGCCTCACAACACGCTTTCGCCAATGTGCGCACACGAAGAATATAGCTCTGCCGCTCCGCAACAGAGATCACACCGCGTGCATCAAGCAGGTTGAAGAGATGCGAGGCCTTGATGCACTGTTCATACGCCGGCAGCGCCAGCTTGGGCGCGTCTTCCTTCAAAAGCGCAGCACACGCCTCTTCGGCCTCAACAAACTGCCGGAACAGAACGTCCGTGTTCGCCCGTTCGAAATTATAGGCTGAGAACTCCACCTCTTGCTGATGGAAGACGTCGCCATAGGTGAACGGCGTGCCATCGGGCTTCTGACCGCCGAAAACGAGATCAAAGCCGTTGTCGACACCTTGGACATAGGTTGCGAGCCGTTCGAGCCCGTAGGTCAGCTCCCCAGTGACCGGTTTGCAGTCAAAGCCGCCTACCTGTTGGAAATAGGTGAACTGCGTCACCTCCATCCCGTCGCACCAGACCTCCCAACCGAGACCCCAGGCGCCCAAAGTCGGGCTTTCCCAGTCATCCTCGATGAAGCGCACATCGTGTTTGCTTCGGTCGATCCCGATCGCATCAAGGCTGCCGAGGTAGAGCTCTTGAATGTTCTCAGGGCTCGGCTTCAGGACGACTTGGAACTGGTAGTAGTGCTGGAACCGGTTGGGGTTGCCGCCGTAACGGCCATCGGTGGGGCGCCGGCAAGGCTGCACATAGGCCGCATTCCAAGGTTTAGGCCCAAGCGAGCGCAGGGTTGTCGCTGGGTGAAAGGTGCCTGCGCCCATCTCCAGGTCATAGGGCTGCAAAAGCACGCAACCATGATCCGCCCAATAGGACTGGAGCTTCAGAATAAGACCTTGAAACGTCAGGGTTTCGGACACGGGCGACACAACTCTCTTCGATAACGCTGCACCTGATGTACCGGCTCTCAGCGCCGCTGCAACAGCAGAACCAACTTGCCGTGTTGCGGTTGCGCCGAGGTTAGCGGCTTATCCTTGCCGCGCCCGGCGGCACGCCCTAGGCGATGGCTATGAACACTCCTCGGATTATCGCAGGCCTCGGTGACATTGCCGCCGACTATGATGCGCTCCTCTGCGATGCTTGGGGGGTCATCCACAATGGCCGCGAGCTTTACCCCGGTGCAGCCGAGGCCCTGTCTTCGTTTAAGGCGCAATGTGGACCGGTGATTGTCCTCACCAACGCACCGCGCCTGTCGAATGTCATTCCGCTACAGCTTGACAGGCTGGGTCTCCCGCGCAGCGCTTACGACGGTGTGGTGACCTCTGGCGATGCGACGCGAGAAGCGATGCACCAGCTCGCCGATAAGAAGTTCTACCGAATCGGTCCTGACAAGGACGATGGCCTCTTTGAGTCGGTCGATGTGACGATGACATCGTTTGAGGACGCTGAAGCCATTTTCTGTTCCGGGCCCAACAACGACACGCATGAGACGCCTGAGGACTACCGCAGCCTTCTGACAGAGGCCGTCGCCCGCGACATGCCAATGGTCTGCGCCAACCCCGATATCGTCGTGAAGTTTGGTGACCAGCTCATCTACTGCGCCGGAGCGCTTGGGCAGCTCCATGAAGAGCTTGGCGGCAAAGTGATCCTTGGCGGCAAACCGCACGCACCGATTTACGAGTTGGCGCGGACACAGCTCACCGCGATCAAAGGCGAGCCGCCCAAACGGATCCTCGTTGTCGGCGATGGTCTCGATACCGATATTCGGGGCGCCAACAATCAGGACTACGACGTCGTCTTTGTGGCAGCAGGCATTTTCGCTGAGGCCTCACGCGGTGACGACGGACGCCTTTCGCCCGAGCGGTTGGAAACAGCACTCGGTGAACGCGGCGTCCATGCCCATTTTGCGATGGAAGAGCTTGCCTGGTGACGCTGCTGCACGCCCCCCTCTCCTGCGACCTCACGGACGAGCATCGCGGCACTTTCGCCGTCATGGGCAATTTCGACGGTGTGCATCGGGGCCACCAGGCGCTGATCGCTGAGGCCAAGGTGACCGCGGACAGTCTGGGCAAACGCCTCTCGGCTGTTGTTTTTGAGCCCCATCCGCGGCGGTTCTTCAAACCTGACGAAGCGCCGTTCCTTCTGTCGCCGCTCGACGCGAAGGCTGAACTGCTGAAGCGTTTTGGCGTTGAAACCGTGTTCGCCCTGCCGTTTGGTGAGGAGCTGCGCGAGCAAACACCTGAGACCTTTGTACGGAAGATCCTACACCAGGTGCTTGGGCTTTCCGGGGTGGCAACGGGTAAGGATTTTCAGTTCGGTGCCGGACGTTCAGGTTCGTCAGAGACGCTCGCTCAAATCGCCGAAACGCTCGGCATAACCTATCAAGCGATCGAGCCAATCGGAGATACGGACGAGAAGTTCTCTTCGAGCCAGGCCCGGCAAGCCCTCCGCACCGGCGACGTGGCTCGCGCCTCCGACATTCTTGGCTACCCATGGTTCGTGGACGGAGAGGTGGGTGAAGGCCGGAAGCTTGCCCGCTCCCTGGGCTTCCCAACCGCCAACGTCACGTTGGGCGACGTCCTCCGCCCCCTCTACGGTGTCTACGCGGTGAGGGCTGAGGTCGAAGGCCAGGCCTATGGCGGGGTCGCGAATATCGGCGTGCGCCCCACGGTCGACGGCAAAGAAGAGCGTCTGGAAGTCCATCTCTTCGACTTCGACGGCGACCTCTACGGCAAGGCGATCCGGACATCGTTCGTCGGTTTCATCCGCGAAGAACGCGCCATGGACGGCCTCGACGCGCTCAAAGCGCAGATTGCCAAAGATTCAGAGGAAGCTCGCAGGATGCTCGGCGCCTAAACCGCGCGGCTCATACAGTAACTGAAGGGGTCGTCGATATAGGCGCCCCAGGGCTCGCATTTTTCAAAGCCAGCCCGTTCGTAGAGCCGACGGGAGGCCGCAAAGCCCTCATTGGGGCCTGTTTCGAGCTTTAAGACGGTGGCGCCCGCCGCGCGAGCCTCGCCGATTACGTGATCCAGCAGCGCCATGCCGATGCCCTTGCCGCGCATCGACGCAAGGACATGCATTGTCTTGATCTCGGCCACGCCTGGCTCGATCGCTGCTAGACCTAGACAGCCGAGCGGCTCACTGTCCTCCAACGCCAAGAAAAACCGCACCTTGGCGGCCTTTTCGCTGCCCGCCTCAAAGGCGTGACCATATTGCGGCGGCGTGTGCTCCCGCGCATGGGCCTTTTGCAGGGCGATCAGCTCTTGGGTCCGCGGGTCATCGTGGCCGGTCTCAACAATGATCATAAGAGACCCCCTAGGCCATCGGGCAGACCGGCGCTATCAGGCCCGCTATGCCAGATGATCAACGTTCGCAGAACGACTACAAAGACACACTCTTCCTGCCGGCGACCGACTTCCCAATGCGTGGCGGTCTGCCGAAGAAAGAGCCCGAGTTCATTAAGCGCTGGGACGAGCTCGGCCTCTACAAAAAGCTGCGCGAAGCGTCGAAGGGACGGACGCCCTATGTGCTCCATGACGGCCCGCCCTATGCCAATGGCCACCTTCACCTGGGTACAGCGCTTAACAAGACCATCAAGGACCTGATCGTCCGGACCCATCAAATGATGGGGTACGATTCGAACTACGTTCCTGGCTGGGACTGCCACGGCCTTCCGATCGAATGGAAAGTCGAAGAGCAGTTCCGGGGCAAGGGACGGAAGAAGGCTGATGTTCCGCCTTCGGAGTTCCGTTCGGAATGCCGCAAGTACGCCGCGAAATGGATCGACATCCAGAAGGACGAGTTCCGCCGTCTTGGCGTGGTGGGCGATTGGGACAACCCCTACCTGACGATGGATTTCGCCACTGAGGCGACAATCGTGCGGGAGTTCCTGACTTTCGTGGAGAAAGGCCTCGTCTATCGCGGCTCCAAACCCATCATGTGGTCGCCGGTGGAGCAAACGGCCCTCGCAGAGGCTGAAATCGAGTACCACGATCATCAGTCCACGACGATCTGGGTGAGGTTCCCATTCGTCGAAGCGCCCGAGGGCCTCGAAGGCGCGGATGTCGTGATCTGGACCACGACCCCTTGGACGATCCCCGCCAACCGGGCGGTCTGCTACGGACCGGGTCTTTCTTACGGCCTCTATGAGGTCGAGAGCGTGCGCGAGGATTTGGAGTTTGCCCCGTTCGCAAAACCGGGCGAAAAGCTGATCCTCGCCGATGCTCTGGCTGAAGAGGTTTTCGGTGCAGCGTTCGTGGCAAGCTACAAACGGATCAGCGATGTGGCGCCAGAGAAGCTGGCGGATACAAAGCTGCATCACCCTCTTCGCGGACACGCCGATTCGTACGCGTTCGATGTTCACATGCTGCCTGGCGATCACGTGACGGACGATGCGGGCACCGGTTTCGTACACACAGCCCCCAGCCACGGCCAAGACGACTATTTCGCGTGGCTCGCAGCAGGCCTGCCGCTCGACGCGATTCCCTATACGGTCGGGCCGGATGGATCCTACACCGATGAAGCGCCAGGCTTTGAAGGCAAGCAGGTCTTCCGCACCGAAGGCAAAAAAGCAGGCAAGGACGGTGACGCCAACCCCGAGGTGATCAAGGCGCTGACCGAGAAGGGTTCGCTCCTCGCGCGCGGCCGCTTAACCCACAGCTATCCGCACTCGTGGCGTTCGCGAGCACCTGTCTTGTTCCGTAACACCCCTCAATGGTTCATCCGCGTGGGAACGGGTGAAGGGTCTTTGCGCGAAACGGCCCTCAAAGCGATCGACGAGACGACGTTCTACCCACCGTCCGGTCGCAACAGGTTGCGCGGCATGGTCGAACAGCGCCCAGACTGGCTCGTCTCGCGCCAGCGTGCTTGGGGTGTTCCGATCGCTCTCTTTGTCGACAAGAGCGGTCAGCCGCTGGTGGATACGTCCGTTAATGAGAAGATCATCACGGCAATCACTGAACACGGCGCTGATGCCTGGTTCGACACACCAGACCAGGAGTTTCTGGGCGGAGTCTATGACCCGGCAGACTACGAGAAGGTCACGGACATTCTCGACGTCTGGTTCGACTCCGGCTGCACGCATGCCTTTACGCTTGAGGCCCGAGATGACCTCCACTGGCCAGCCGACATCTATATGGAAGGCTCGGATCAGCACCGCGGCTGGTTTCAAAGCTCGCTTCTCGAGGCTTGCGGAACGCGCGGCCGGGCGCCTTACAAGTCCGTCTTCACCCACGGCTTCGTCATGGACGATAAAGGCCGGAAGATGTCCAAGAACATCGGCAACGTGATCAGCCCGGACGAGGTTACCAGCAAGTTCGGCGCCGACATCCTGCGGATTTGGGTTGCGAGCTCAGACGTCCAAGAAGACATCCGTGTGGGTGATGAGATCCTTGGCTCTGCCGTCGATGCCTATCGGAAGATCCGTAACACCTTGCGCTATCTTCTCTCAGCACTCGACGGGTACACAGACGAAGAGAACGTCGCTCGCGAGGATATGCCGGAGCTTGAACGCTACATCCTGAGCCGTCTGCACAGCGTCGATACGGCGGTGCACAAAGGCTACAAAGAGCACACGTTCAAGAACGCCTGGCGGGCCCTCGCCGAGTTCGCGATCCAGGATCTTTCCGCTTTCTATTTCGATGTGCGGAAGGATGCGATCTATTGCGACGGACCAGGCTCCCTGCGCCGCCGCTCGGCTCGAACGGTGATGCGCATCCTTCTCGACAGCATGACGCGCCTCCTCGCACCGATCTGTCCGTTTACAGCAGAAGAGGTTTACGATCACTTCCCCACCGGCATGGGTGATCGCGAGGCGTCGGTGCATCTTCTCCTCTTCGCGGATATCCCTGAGGACTATCGCGATGAGGCCCTTGAAGAGCGCTGGTCGAAAATCCGCCGTGTGCGCCGCGTCCTGACGGGCGCCATTGAAGAAAAACGCCGGGACGGTGAGATCGGCGGCAGTCTCGAGGTCGGAGCATCTTTGCATATCGACGACCCCGACCTTGCCCCCATTAGCACCGATGTCGACTGGGCCGAAGTGGCGATCACCTCGACAGCGACCTTGACCGATGCCCTGTCCGACCGGGTCTTCACCATGCCGGAGACCCCTGGGGTGTCGGTATCGATCGGCAAAGCGACGGGCAACAAGTGCGGCAGGTGCTGGCGTGTGCTTGACGAGGTCGCAGAACCCGGCGCGCTTTGTCAGCGATGCGCAAGCGTGGTTGGCGCATGACCAAACTGATGGCTTGGGCGCAAGGCGCGTGGGGCAGCGCCCTCTTCCGGCGCGGTATCCTGCTGGCGCTCGTTATGATCGTGCTCGATCAGGCGACGAAACTGTTCATTGTGCATGGCATCGCTCTGCCCGAGCGGCCATTTGGCAAGATCGAGATCTCTGGCATCTTTGATCTGACCTACACGGAGAATCGCGGGGTTAGTTTCGGTCTCTTTGCTGGCGGGATGACGAGCCGGGTCTTGCTCTCGGCGCTGTCTTTGGTGGTCTCGGCGTTTATTGTGCGTTGGCTGAGCACCATTGTGCGGCCACTGACGGCTTTGGGTGCTGGCCTGATCCTCGGCGGGGCCCTCGGCAATCTGATCGACCGGGTAGCCTACGGCTATGTCGTGGATTTCCTGGACTTTTCAGGGCTTCATTTCCCCTATATCTTCAATGTGGCGGATGCCGCTATTAGTGTCGGCGTTGCGTTCTTGCTCTACGACACGCTGATCCTCGAGCGCAGGGAAGGCGTGAAGGAAAGGAAAGACCCGGAGGGGTTTTCCGATAACGCGAGCCAGGCTAGCCCTGAGCCCACACAAGAAGGCCCATAAATGATGCGTTCGTTGCTGCTTGCCACTGCTATCCTCCCCCTTGTCGCCGCATGCGTGGGGGGGTCGACGACCAAGCGGACGCCTGACGAATTCGCGGTGATCACCAAGCCGCCGCTGACGGTTCCGCCAGACTATGCGCTGCGGCCTCCGCGGCCGGGGGAGCTTCGTCCTCAGACATTGTCGAGCGCTGAACGCACCCAGCAGCTGCTGCTCGGTGACCGCTCAAGCGAGCCGCCGTCTGATGGTGAGCTGCAGTTGATCCAGAGCGTGGGCGCCCTCTCCGTCGACCCGTCGATTCGCGATCTCCTCAACGCGGAGAACGGCTCGATTGCGTCGAAAAACGCGAGCCTGGCCAACCGTATTCTCTTTTGGCGCGTGGTCGACGGCGAGGTGGACGATTCAGAGGCACGCCTCAACGCGCCGGACCGCGAAGCGTGGTTCGCACAACGCCAGCGCTCAATCGAAAGCGCGATCGGCGAGGATGCTGAGGTCGTGATAGCAAAAGATCCCGGCGGCGTTCTGGGCCTGCCCGGGATCCGATAAGAACCAGCGGAAGCGCTTGCGGGTTTAGATGACGTCGGGGAAGAACCGGCGCTTCACCATGACGCCAATCGCGCCAACGAGGAGCACCGGACCGGCGAAAACGCCCAACGCCAACAGGAAGCCAGCGATCAAGCCGAACGCGCCAAAGGCGACGCTGAGCATCGCGGCGACCGTGCCGAAAAGCACGCTGAAGACACCAAAGACCAGCGAAACAACACCGCTTGCGACGCCAAACGCTGCTGCACCTGTCGTGTCGAGGAAGCTGAACGAGCCGATCGTCGGCTCAGTGCTCGCATAGACCTCACCGCCGGTCGCGTAGATCACAACACTGATGGCGAGCGTGACGATCATGAACGCACCCACTGCAGCCCCCGCTCCGTGAGCGATCCGCGACCTTTGCGTGGTCACATCAGATTTGCTGCTGTCTGCCATAGTGTGCCTCCTCTTCAGCGTGAGATTGTCGAGACCGCTCCAGGTTTCAAGGCAATCATCAGTTTTTTCTATGCCTGGTTACAACAAAATCGATAGCTGAGTATTTTGTAACAAAGCTTTGCGGCCAAAAAGTCACAGCCGTGGAGCTCTGGGCGGGGTGCGAGTTCGACAATGTCGGCACCGACGATGTCGGAGATCTCGGCTGCGCGGCGCAAAATCGGGGTGACATCGTCCCAAAATAGGCCACCTGGCTCGGGTGTTCCGGTTGCGGGCATCAAAGACGAATCAAAGCCATCCACATCGAAGGTCAGGTAGACCTTCTTACCCCTGAGCGGCTCAAGCGCCTGTTCGATGTTCCAAGACGCCTTCTCCCGCGCCCAGTTGATGTCGATCCGGTGACGGTTCTCTTCATAGAATGGGACTTCGGTGCGCGAGATGTTCCGGATACCGAAGCTCGTGAGCGATACCCGCTCATCGTCGAGGCAACGGCGCATCGCGTTGGCGTGGGAGTAATAGTCGCCGCGGAACATATCCCGGAGATCCGCATGCGCATCGAACTGCAAGAGGTGAAGCTCGCCGTGCTTCTCTACCAGCGGCTTGATAGCGCCCGGCGTGATCGAGTGTTCACCGCCCAGGGTCATCGGAAACGCGCCAGCATCGAGCGCGCGTTGGACGAGACCGGAGAGTTGCCCCATCCCCTCCTCAATCGTCTCCGCAATCGGACCGCTCTCGACGATCTCCTCGTTGAAGTGACGGATGGGTTCCATCCAGAGCTCATCGTCCCAGAGCTCGACCTCTTTCGCGGCACGGAAGATCGCTTCGGGCGCCTTCGCGGTGCCGCCTTCGTAGGAGACAGTGTCCTCGAGCCCGAACGGAATGATATGCACCTTCGGCGCGTCATCTGGCGCAGGAATACGGTCATGCTCAAACATCAGCATCGATATCAATCCTCAAGAGCCGTCCTAATGTAGGTCGGAAGCGAGAACGACGCCTCATGGACTTCAGCGTTGTAGTAGCGGAAGTCTAGCGGGTTGGCGGACATCCGCCGGGCGAGCCAGGTGGCATCGTGCGGGTAATGGGCGTCGGATGCGAAGCCGAGGGTCATGAGACCGCCGGTATAGGTTGGCACAGCGGCGACATAGAACTCGACATTGGCAAAGCTCGCCCTTTGCCGGTCCATGATCATCTTGGGTTCTTCGGGCTGAAGGAACGGCAGGCCGCCTTGCACCGCGAGGATGCCGCCGGTGCTCAAGACGCGCTTACAGCCAGCGTAGAACTCCTCCGTGAACAGCACTTCACCCGGGCCAACAGGATCGGTGGAATCGACGATCACGACGTCGAAGCGGTCCTCTGTCTCTTGGACATAGCGCGCGCCATCCGCGATCACGATGTTTGTGCGCGGATTGTCGAAGGCGCCATCCGACGTCTCGGGGAACCACTCTTTGGCAAAATCGATGACGGACTTTTCAATCTCAACCAGCGTTGCTTGCTCAACCGACTTGTGGCGCAAGACTTCGCGCAAGATGCCGCCGTCGCCGCCGCCGATCACGAGCACACGCTTCGCTTCGCCATGGGCGTAGAGCGGCACGTGGGTGAGCATCTCGTGATAGATGAACTCGTCCGATGACGTCATTTGGATGATGCCGTTGAGGGCAAACATCCGGCCATAGGTCGCGTTCTCAAACACCACGAGATGCTGATGATCAATCTCGTCGTTAAAGAGGATCTTATCAACGCGTGCGGAATGACCAATGGCGGGCGCCAGCTCTTCCTTGAACCAAAGCTCATCGCCGATCTGGTGCAGGTACTTGCTCACTGTACACCCTCCCCGCGGTAGAAGGTCTGCACATTGACGGTTTTGGCGCTGAAGGCCTTCTTCAAGATCTTCACAGCCTTTTCGGGCTTGGCGTCACCGCACATGAAAACGTCGAATGCGGCGTAATCCCGCTCAGGCCAAGTGTGGACGGAAATGTGGCTCTCCGCCAGCACCGCCACACCTGAGAGGCCGCCCGACGGGAGGAACGTGTGGACATGCATGTGCAGCAGCGTCGCGCCGCATTCCTTGACGCATTTCTTGAAGGCCTTCTCCATCAACGCCTTGTCGGTGAGGTTCTTGGCCCCCACGAGATCGATGATGAGATGCGTGCCCGCATAGGTCTTGCCGTCACGCTCAATGAAGTGATCGAGCGGTGTCTCATCACGGTGCTGATCGTTCGCCGCTTTGAAGGCAGGCTCGAAGGGAAGGATTTTGGTCTGACTCATGGATACGCCTCCTCGGCGGTCTCTTCCGGAGATCCGCTGGTGAGAGATGGAAAGGGTTCGTCGGAAAGCTCAGCTTCAAGATACTCTCCGTATCCGTTGAAACTGGTCGCCATACCCCGGCCATAGGCGCCGAGGGTTCCGAATTCGATATAGTCTCCCGCCTGGGTGTCTTCAGGCAAGAAAAACGGGCCGCGCATTTGGTCCGCGTCGTCACAGGTTGGACCGTAGAGCGTGAACGCTTGGTCCGTCCCCTCACGGCTTAAGTTCACCGTGGGGAAACGCCACGCGAGGTGCGCAGCATCATATAGAGCGCCATAAGCGCCATCGTTGATATAAAGAGCATCGCCACGTCGCCCCTCAACCCGAACGACAAGACTCTCCGCGTCCGCCGCAAGCGCCCTGCCCGGCTCACACCAAAGGCGGGCGTTGCGTGCCGATGGAAAGGTCTCAAACCGCGTCGCGATCTCGTCGAAATAGGCCTCAAGACGGGGCGGCTCCATCCCCGGATAGATCGCCGGGAAACCTCCGCCGACATCCAAGATATCCAAGATCACGCCCGCGCGCCGCACGGCCCGCTGGGCTCTCTCCATGGCACCGGCAAAGGCCACCGGGCTCATCGCCTGGCTTCCCACATGGAACGCCGCACCAAGACTTTCCGCCGCACCGCGAGCCTCGCGAAGAAGCTCGGCGTCAGCTTCCTCACCGGCGCCAAACTTCGACGCCAGGCTGATCTTCGCAAGATCAGAGCCGACCTGCAGGCGCACAATCAGGGTCAGGTCCTTGGCGTTGCCGGTGGCCTTCAGGATCTTGCCGAGTTCGTCCATGCTATCGAGCGAGAAGGCCCGGACACCGTGCTCAGCATACGCCTCGGCGATCGCGCGCTCTGATTTGACCGGGTGCATGAAGGCGAGCGTGCTCTCAGGCACCAACTCGCGCAGCATCCGCACCTCACGGAGCGAAGCCACATCAAAATGCGTGATGCCGGCGCCCGCGAAACTCTCGAGCAACCAGGTCGCAGGGTTCGCCTTCACCGCGTAGTAAGTGTCGCCCGGAAATTGCTGCGCAAAGAAACGGGCCGCCCGCTCAGCCAAAGCGGGGCGTCGGCAAATCACCGGAACATCAGGATGCAGCGAGGCCGCTAACTGCCGCGCGTTGTTGAACTGGACCACCGCATGGGACCCCCGTGTGTAAGGCGACTACGGGATAGGATCCCCTGACCGCCGTTAGACATAGAGTGCCGGACCCCGTGCAGTGGGCCCCTTCCGCAGGAGCTTTGTGGGGTTTCGGCAGAAGCGGGGCGCTAAAGCAGTGCGGCCAAAATGTAAATCGTGAATTTCAGCATTCTGGGCCGTTCCTTGTCATGGTGATGACACGTAAACAAAGGAGACAGCGGGCGATCTCGTCCTGCAACAAAAGGTACCGTCATGATTGTCTCTCGTCGAAATGCTCTTCTTGGCGGTCTCGCCGGCGGTGTGGGGGCTTGCGCCACGCAACCTAAGCTTGGCGGGTTTGAGGGCAGTACCGCTGCTGCGAATGCTGACTTTTCCTGCGGCGTGGCCAGCGGTGACCCTGCGCGGGAATCGGTCGTCCTCTGGACACGGATAACTGGTACTGAGGGGAACGTCGCTGTCACCGCTCAGGTCGCTGAAGACGAAAGCTTCAGCCGGATCGTTTGGAGTGAACAGACCGAGACGGGGCCAGCGCGCGACCACACCGTGAAAGTGGTGGCTGCGGGCCTCAACCCGGGACAGCGTTACGCCTACCGATTTGTTGTTGGTGAGACGGCGAGCCCCGTGGGGTTCACCAAGACCCTGCCCGAGAACACGGAGCGCGTACGCTTCGCGGTTGCCAGCTGCTCGCACTACTCGTTCGGCTATTTCAACGCTTACGACCACATGGCGCGGGACACGGACATTGATGCCGTGCTCCACCTCGGCGACTATTTCTATGAGTACGGCGTGGACGGATATGGCGGCGAGATGGGCGCTCAGCTCGGGCGTCCGCATGATCCGCCCTATGAGGTTCTGACCCTCGATGATTATCGTCGTCGCCATCGTCAGTACAAGATGGATCCATCGCTTCAGGCCATGCATGGCGCGCACGCGATCATTCCGGTCTGGGATGACCACGAGACCAGCAATGACAGCTTCCAGCGCGGTGCAGAAAACCATCAGCCGGAAACAGAAGGCTCGTGGGAAGCGCGCAAGCGTGCCGCGCTCCAGGCCTATTACGAATATATGCCCGTGCGCGATCCTGAGCCTGGCCGGACGCGCGAGCAGTTCTACCGCGACTATGCCTGGGGTGACTTCCTGACGATCACAGCTGTTGAGACGCGCCTCACCGCGCGGACGAAGCCGATCGACTATGCTGAGGCGATCAAAGAGCTGAACAGCGAAGCCGATATTGAACGGTTCCGCCGCGAGACGCTCGGTGATCCGTCCCGGGAGCTTTTGGGTGATGTTCAGCGCGACTTTGTTGAGAAGTCGCTGACCGCCTCGGTAGAGAGCGGCGCGACCTGGCGGGTGCTTGCCAACCAAGTTCTCATGGCACGGGTGCTGGCGCCAGACCTCGGGGCCTATGTATCAGAAGAACAGATCGCTGCTCTGGAGGCTGAGTTCCCGCCGATCCGCGACTTTCTGAAGTGGTCCTCGCTCGGCCTGCCCTACAACACCGATGCGTGGGATGGTTATCCCGCGGCGCGCGAGCGTTTTTATCAATCAGCGAAGGCGGCGGGCGCGAACGACCTCATCGTCCTCACCGGCGACACCCACATGTTCTGGGCCAACGATCTCAAAACGGATGCCGGCGAGGCCATGGGTGTTGAGTTCGGCACATCCGGCATCACCTCACCCGGCGCTGGCGCCATCTTTGGTGATGCGGCGTTCGATTACTCGCTCCTGATGCGGAGGGACAACAGCGACGTGCGCTACGTGGATGCCGTCCATAATGGCTATACGACGCTGGAGCTCAGCGGCGACAAAGGTCGTGTGGAATTCATCAGTATGGATACCATTACATCACCGAACTACACACCGTTCCGAAGCGCTGGCTTCAACCTGCGCCGCCGCAATGGAACCGTGGAGCTGGCGGGCTCCGACGGTCTCGGCTTCAAAGAATGGGTGCTCTACCGGTAACGATCAGTGGTCGGAGAGGCGGCGGACTTCCTCTTCGACCTTCCGTTCGACGATCGCAGGCAGGTGCTCATTGAGCCATGCTTTGAGCATCGGCTGAATCATCTGCGCGACCATGTCCTCAAGCGTCTTGCCGCCCTGCTGCGTCACCTGGACGTGCTGTTTCAGCGAAGCAAACGCAGCGGCCACGTTCTGCGACTGCTGTTCGCCGATCAGGCTCGCTGTCGCGGCTTCGACAATCTCCGCATGCTGCTCAACGGGCTGGGTGGCTGGCATAGCGGGGACTTCCTCTTGGGGCTCAGGCTCGATGGTTGGGGCGGGTTCTGCGACAAGTTGAGTCGCTTCCGAGGCGGCAGGCTTCGCGGTCAACGTGGACGGCGAGATGGCCTCAAACGGCTGCTCGGGGTGGAGCGGCGTGTCGTCAATCTCAGCGACCGGCGGCTCTTGAGGTTCTGGAACGGTCAGCGTCTCGGCCGCGGGCACGGCTTCAACGTCCTCAGGCTGCGGAGCAGTCACGGCCGCTTCGACCGAATCGGCAACAGCCTGCAAATCAGAGAGCTGCTCAGCGACCGTCGCAGCTTCACTCTCCGCCGGCGCAGCAGCTGCCTGGGCTGCGCGCTCTTCTGAGAGCACAACAGTGTTCTCGCCGGTCGGCCGAACAGGCTGTTTGGTCTCTTCCTCTTCGTGGATGATCCGGCGGATTGACGCCAGAATCTCATCCATACTCAGTTCACTCTGCGCCGCGCCCATCTTGTCCGTCCTCAATTCAGGAGCCTTAAGTCACCATCATCCTGTTCGGAATCGGCGGCAAGGCCTTACACGCAAAAGTGGTGCTTTGAATCGCACCAAATTTTCTAAAATTGAAACGCTTCAGGTTTTGTTAACCCCGGCAGAACTATTGCCGCATGGCATTCGAACAATTTGCGCTCACCAAAGGCATTCCCGGAACGCGTGTAAAGCGTCCCCGTGCCCACGCCATGATCGACCTTGATGGCTACCAGACGGCCCACGTCCTCTTTGAGTTGCTCCAGAAGCGGCTCAAGGCCCGCTTCAACGCCCGCTGCAACAACGATGACGTCATAAGGCCCCTGCTTCGCGCAGCCCTCTTCCAACGGACCGTGCATCATCACTGCGTTGTCGAGGCCAAGCTCGGAGAACCGCTCCGTTGCCTGATTGGCGAGCTCTTCGGTTTCCTCAAGGCCCACCACGACGCCGGCGAGAAGAGAGAGCACTGCGGTGGAGTAGCCATAGCCGCAGCCGACATCGAGCACGAGGTCACCCGGCTGCACGTTCGCTGCGTGGACCAGCTTTGAAAACTCGCGCGCCTTGATCAGGGCCCGGCCCTCGAACAACGGCACATCCCGCTCGATATAGGCGAGTGTCTTCCGATTGGCTGGAACGAAGCGTTCGCGCGGCAGTGAAGCCATCGCCGCCTGCAGCCGCACATCGGTCACATCGTTCGGCCGCACCTGGCTGTCGACCATGTGCTTTCTGGCTTTGGCTGCGTCCATGATTGGGGCTCCTTGGGGTGAAAACGCTTCAATGGAGCGCCATTAGACGCGGTTGCACGGAAAGAGAAGAAGCACCGCTTGTGATCGCTGCGACCGGGCGGTATGGACGCGGCTCGGCGCTTCACCACGCGCCAAAAAAGTGAGGCCACGTGGCGGAGTGGTGACGCAGCGGATTGCAAATCCGTGTACCCCGGTTCGATTCCGGGCGTGGCCTCCACGCGCTCTCGCGCATTTTACCTCATTTTCGTGCTCTTTCTGAAAGAAAGGTCATCTTGGAATCGCGAAAGTGAATCCACATTTTCAATGATTATCGATAAAGCCCGCTCGGGCTCAGTTGAGGATGTACGATGATAAATGTCAGGGGATATGCGTGTGCCGCGGCCGTTTTGGCCGCCCTCGGCGCTTGCGCGACTCCTGGTCCGAAGCAGGTGCTTGAGCCGCTGACGGCTGAACTCGATAGCTGGGCTGCGATTTCGCAGGATCGCGGCGCAACCCCGGTCACAGAGAACTGGCTGAGCGATCTGCGGGACCCGCAAGTGATTGATATCGTGCAGATTGCGCTGCAGCAGAACTATGACCTCAACGCGACGCGGGAGCGATTCGAAGCATCGCTTGACCGCGCACGGGTGACACGGGCGGACATGCTCCCGCAAATCAACGGCTCAGGCAGCGGTACGCGGAACCGTAACGCGCCCGGGGGTTTCCAGTTCGGTGACGCATCTATCGGCGCCGGCGATGTGACCTACAACTCCAACTACTCACTCGCCGTCCAACTGACCTGGGAGATCGACGTCTGGGGGCGCCTCGCCGACCAGACTCGCGCAGCTTATCTCGACGCTGACGCAAGGAACCTCGATTTCGCCGCGGCACAACTGTCGGTTGCAGGCAACGCCGCGCAGGGCCACTACAACTTGGCCGCAGCGCGCCTGCAAAGGCAGCTGGCGGAACGGGATGTCGAGACAGGCGAAGCCAACCTCCGCGTTATCAACCGACGTTACGAGCGCGGGATTTCTTCGAGCCTTGACCTTCGCTTGGCGCGGGCATCTCTGGCAGGGTCGCAAGCGACGCTTGAGCAGCGTCGGCAGCAGGAGCTTGAGGCCGCACGGCAGCTCGAAGTGCTGCTTGGTCAGTACCCCGCAGCTTCGATTGAGGCGGCAGAGACCCTGCCCCGTTTGGAGCCCATCCTGGAAGGCGGCACGCCCTTGGCGCTCGGAACACCGGACGAGCTCCTCGACCGGCGTCCTGATGTGATTGCTGCTGAACGGCGACTGAAAGCAGCTGGCCTCCGGGTGAGCGCGGCGCGGAAGGCTTTCCTGCCAGCAATCTCGCTCTCGGCGTCAGCCAGTGAGGCTGCGCTTTCATCGCCAGACGACAACGCGGACTTCAGTGATCTCTTGGACTTCGACAACGTGGCAGCCGACCTTGTCGGCAACCTGACCCAGCCACTGTTCCAAGGCGGGCGGTTGATCGCAAGCGAGCGCGCCGCGAAGGACGACGCCGAAGCGGCGCTCTATGACTATGGCAATACCGTGTTGACCGCTTGGCGCGAGGTGGAAGACGCCATCGCGGCGGAGCGCTTCCTCAGTGAACGGGAAGAGGCGTTGCAACTCTCGTTCGAGGAGCGGCGCGCGGTCGAGACCATCACCCGCCGCCGATATCTGTCGGGTACGGTGGATATCTTTGATTTCATCAACAGCCAACAACGGCGCATCGAAGCCGAAGGCCAGTTGATTGATGCCCAACGGGAGCGGCTCACCAACCGGGTCGACCTCTATCTGGCACTGGGCGCGCCTTACATTCTTGAGGGTGAAGCAGCCCTCGCGACAGCCGAAGCTCCGAGGGTGGATGCTGATGGCGCAGGAGATCTTCTATGATCCGGAAACTGAAAGTTGTTGGCGGCGTCTTCGGTCTTGCCTTGGGATTTGCCGTGGTGATCATGGTCCTCGGCTCCCTCAGGCCCGAGGTGGAAAGCCAGGTTCCGACCTCGGCTGCACCGATCGCGTTTGTGCAGGACGTCACCTACGGTCCGATGAACCTCAGCGTGCGGACGCAAGGCGAGGTCGCGCCGCGGCGTGAGATCCAACTCTCCGCGCAGATCGCCGGTCAGATCGAGAGCGTGTCGCCCTCCTTCGCCAATGGCGGCATCTTCAAGGAAGGCGAAGTTCTGCTTTCGATTGAGGACGCAGATTACCGCCTCGCGGTGACCCGTGCTCGGGCCAATGTGGCGCAGTCGGAGCAACAGCTCGCTGTCGAAGAAGCCGAGGGCGCTTTGGCCGCCCGGGACTTTGAGGAGCTTTCAGGTGCCACGGGCAGCCAAGACGCATCGGTGCTCACCTTGCGCAAGCCGCAGCTCGCAGCTGCTCGCGCCAACCTTGATGCGGCCCGCGCGGATCTTGAGGATGCACTCCTGGCGCTTCGCCGCACCAAGATCACCGCGCCGTTCAACGGCCGGATTCGCTCGATCAACGCCAATGTCGGCCAGTACGTGACCCCCGGGCAGAACCTCGGCCAGGTGTTCTCCACCAATGTCGCCGAGATCCGTTTGCCGCTCACGGACGAAGACCTTGCGAAGCTTCAGCTTCCCTTCGCCTTCGAAGCGAAGGGCGATGACGCACCATTGGTCCGGTTGTCAGCAAGGGCCGCTGGCGTTGAGCGTGAATGGATTGGACGCATCGCCCGGGTCGACGCGGCCATCGATGCGACAACGCGCCAGATCTCCGCGATTGCCGAAGTCGCCGACCCCTACGGTACGGGTGCGGATGATGGTTTCCCCCTCGCCTTTGGTCTCTTCGTCAACGCAGAGATCCTGGGGCCGACGATCGATTACGGCACCATCGTTCCGTATGTCTCGCTGCAGAGCGATGGCACGGTGTTCGTCGTGACCGAGAACGACGAGCTTCTGAAAAAGACGCCGACCATCATCGCCCAAACCGGTGAGGGCTACGTGACCGTTGCGGGTCTCGATGAGGGCGACCGGTTGGTGATCAGCCCCGTGACCTCAGAGGTCGGTGACGCTGTGCGGCCACTCTACAGCGACGGTGAAAACGCAAGCCGCGTTCTTGTCGAGGTCGAGGGAAGCGAGACCGCGAATGTCGCTGCCCAAACGGGAGCCAATCTGTGAACGGTATGATTGCATGGTGGGCACGGAACACCGTTGCCGCCAACCTGCTGATGGCCCTGATCGTGATCATGGGCGGCATGACGATCCAGCTGCTCCTGTCGCGTGAGGCATTCCCATCGATCAGCCGGGAAGTGGCCGAGGTCTTCGTCAACTGGCCAGGCGCTTCGCCTACGGAGGTCGAAGAGCAAATCATCCTGCGTATCGAAGAAGAGATCGCAGATATCGCAGATATCGATGAGATGACGGCCACCGCCCGCGAAGGCGCCGGTGAGCTTTCCATCACGATGCGGCGCGGCGCAGATTTCGATGCGTTCCTTGCGGAGGTGAAGTCCCGCGTCGACGGGGTCTCCAACCTGCCCCAGGACAGTTTCCCGCCGATCGTTCGCCGTGCGAGGTCTGAGGGCGAGATGGCCTTCATCGTTTTGGGCGGCGACATCGGGCAGAAGGAGCTCAACCGTCTCGCGCGGGAGTACCGCAACGAACTCGCCTCGCTTCCTGGCGGCTCACCACTGGTCGAGGTTGACGGTCTGCGGACAGAAGAAGTCTCGATCGAGGTGACGGAACGCTCGCTTCGGCAATACGGCTTGACGTTCTCTGACGTCACGAACGCGATCCGCGGTGCTTCTCTCAATCTTTCCATGGGTGAGGTGCGGACAGAGACGGGCAACATTCCCCTCGCCTCGCGCAACCTAGCGGATACGAGCGCCCAGTTTGGCTCCATCGTCATCCGTCAGAACAGAGATGGATCCATCATCCGTGTGCGCGACGTGGCGACGGTGATCGACGGGTTCCCCGACCAAAACTACCGCTACGAGATCAACGGAAAGCCAGGCGTCACCCTCCAGGTCTATCAGCCCAAGGCTTCGAACATCGTGTCGATCAACGAAGCGCTCGAGACTTGGATTGACCAGAAGCAGGCGAGCCTGCCGCCCGGCGTTGAGATGACGATGCAGTTCTCGTTCATCGAGCTTTACGAAGGTCGGCTCAACCTCGTCTCGAACAACGCCGTGACCGGCCTTGCCTTGGTGCTGATCATTCTGATGCTGTTCCTGCGCCCCACGGTAGCCTTCTGGGTTGCAGCGGGTATCGGCGTATCCTTCATCGGAACGTTCATCTTCTTCCCGATCGTTGGCGTCAGCCTCAACATGCTGTCGCTCTTCGGCCTCCTTCTCGTGATCGGGATCGTCGTGGACGATGCCCTGGTGGTGGGTGAGAGCATCAACCGGCAGGTCGAACTTGGAAAGCGGGACCTCGAGGCCGCTGTCATCGGTACACAGATCGTGGCCAAACCTGTGATCTTCGCGGTTCTCACCACCATGCTGGCCTTCTCTCCGTTCATCTTCATCGGCGGCGAGTACGGCAGCTTCCTTGAGAGCATCTCTTGGACGATCCTCTTTGCCCTGACCTTCTCGCTGATCGAGAGCTTCCTGATCCTGCCTGCGCACTTGGCGCACCTCAAACCACAGTCCGAAACCGGCATCTTGCGGTACCAAAAGAAGCTCGCGGATCAGCTGGTTCTTTTCGCCGACCGCGTCTACCGGCCAATGATCAAAAAGGCGCTGGAGTACCGTTACTACACCGTGGTCGGCTTTTTGGGCTGTTTCTCACTCTCCGTTGCACTGCTGATGCAGGGCTGGGTCAAGTTTGAGTTCTTCCCCGATGTCGAAAACCCGTTTCTGATCACCCGCATCACCATGCAGGAAGGAACGGCCTGGAACCGGCAGTTGCAGGTCTATGAGCAGATCAAGGCCGCCGATGAGCGGCTCGACGAAGTCCTGCGCGAACGGGTCGGCTCTGATATCCTTCAGAGCACAGAACTGCGGACATGGTCAGGCACCGCGTTTGGCTTCCACACCTACGCAGACGCCGATCAACGCGGCATGTCGATGGACGAAATCGGCCAGATCTATCGCGATATCATCGGCCCTATTCCCGATGCGGAAGAGATCGACATCAGCAACAACTTCTCAGGACCAGGCAACGGCCGGTTCATGCTGCAGATCGAGTCCAACAATCTGGTGCAGGCCGCTGAGGCGTCCGAGGAGATCCAGGCCTATCTGAGGACGGTCCCCATCCTCTTCGATGTAAGGGACAATCTGCAGTCTCCGCTTGATGAGTTGCGCCTCAAGCTCAAGCCGGGTGCGGAACGCTTTGGCCTCACCCTCTCCGATGTCGCCAACCAGCTGCGGACCGCCTATTATGGCGACGAAGTGCAACGCCTCCCGCGCGACGGCCAAGATGTGCGCGTGATGGTACGGTACCCAGAAGAAACCCGCGAATCGCTTGAGAGCCTCTATTCGGAATTCCGTATCCGAACCAATGATGGCCGCGAAATCCCGGCCACCTCTGTGGTCGAGTTCGAGCCTGGCCCTGCTGTTCGCTTCATTCGCCGAACAGACCGCAAACGGGCCGTGCAGATCTCCGCTCGCATTCGCCAGGGCGCCGATGCCGGGCCGCTTCGCAAAACGTTCTATCGCCAGATCGTGCCGCAGATCCTGGCGAAGTATCCCGATGTGCAGATCAAGCAGCGGGGCGCAGACGAAGAGCAGTCGGAGTTCTTTGCCCAGCTGACGGTCCTCGGCACAGCAGCCCTCTTTGGCATGTATATGCTGCTGGCGATCGCCTTTGGATCGTATTTCCAACCGATACTGATCATGTCGGCGATCCCGTTCGGCTTCATGGGTGCGATGTTCGGCCATGTGATTTTCGGGGCTGAGTTTGCGATGTTCTCGTTCTTTGGCATCGCTGCCGCAGCCGGCGTGGTGGTCAACGACAACCTTGTGCTGGTCGATTACGTGAATCGCTTGCGGAACGAAGGTGCAGGCGCCTTCGCCGCTCTTGTCGAAGCTGGCGTTGTGCGCTTCAGGCCCATTCTCCTCACCTCGGTGACGACTTTTATTGGCCTCTTGCCGATTATGTTTGAGAACAGCCTCGACGCCGCCTTCTTGAAACCGGTGGTGATCAGTCTCGCTTTTGGTGTGCTCTTCGCCCTCTTTGTCACGCTGTTCTTCGTGCCGTCCATGTACGCTGTGGGCGCCGATATCAGCCGCTGGCTTCTGTCGATGTGGACGGGCGAAGCGCAGCCCAAGCTCGGCGAAGGCGCCTCAACCGGGGAGCTGCCTGACATTCAAGGCGCCGCGCCGCACGCACCGGCGGAATGAACAGACCCGCCGTTTCGGTTTACCACTGGTTAACCCTAACGGTGCACGACACCATGGTCTTCTTCTCCCAGGAAGACATACCCACCATACCCCCAGGGACGGCCTCGCTTCGTGCGGGGCCGTTTCCTTTTTCGGGATAAGAATGGGGTAAAAAGACCAGCAATCGGGGCTTTTCTTGGCCGCCGCCATGCGCTATCGGCCCCCTTCGTGGTGATCCCCAGTAGCTCAGTTGGTAGAGCAAGCGACTGTTAATCGCTGGGTCGCTGGTTCGAGTCCGGCCTGGGGAGCCACGCCTTCCCTTTTTGTGATCGTTGATTTCGGTCTGCGATTCACAACAAAAGCGCGAAGGTAGGCCCCTATAGCTCAGCTGGTAGAGCAACTGATTTGTAATCAGTAGGTCCGCGGTTCGAGTCCGTGTGGGGGCACCACCAAATCACTGAAACACAATATTAAATTTCTTTCCAGATGTCGTCGTGTGCGTTCCAGACGGCATTGGGTACCTCATGGGTACCAAATTGTAGCACCATATTTCGCCCTGCGGACGACTATAAAAATGGCGTTGGAAGGTGTTTCTGACTGAATCTTGAATCGCCGAGGGCTACGCGAAGCAATCCAAGCAGTTAATCTCGGGCAGTTGCCCTGAGGCGACATCGGAGCGACGATAACAATTGTGGCGTTTGACGTGTGTAGCCGACCCGGCAGAAGGGAGGGCTCATGGCTTTGAAATAAATTCGCGCAACCGCGAATGATGCACCATTTCAGGGATGGTCTGTAAAGTGAAGACCTTGCCCTGCGTGGCTTCGAGGAGCTTCTTCATATCCTGGCGGCGCTGTTTGAAACCCCTACCCGCAATACAGGCAATGACTTCGTAGCGCGGCCCTTCTTCGGGTGTGCGGTCTCGCACGCTCATCGTGCGAAGATGCTGAACACGAGTAACCTTATCGCGCGCCGTACCATCATCTTCTGCAAGCTTCGCTTCGATAATAACCCGCGGATTGAATTCATTGGGAATTATGAAATCCGGCGCCTGCTCGAAGCCTTCGATCCGCTCCGCACGCTTCGTCTTTCGAAAGCTGATACCGTGCTTGGTGAGCAGTTTCTCGATGGCGGTTTCAACGAGGTCGCCAACAAGTTCGCTGACAGAATCTCGATGCCCTGCAAAAGGCCGACCAAGGAAGCGCTCATAGAGCAACATGGCATAGGGCACACCTAGGTCGGCGAGTGGCGCGACGCTAGCAAGGCCTGAACCGGTGTCTGCCTTGTCGAGTCGATGGATAATTGCCGGATCCTCATTGTCCGGACCATCCGCAAGCAAATGACAGGCTGATACCACAAGCGCTTTCACTCGGTCCCCGGTGACGCCTGTTGGCTTCAACGGCTTGTTCGGTGAGAGACGGACATTACGGTCCACGGTGCGCGCCGCACCCTGGGTGACTTTGGTGTCGGTGAGTTCCGTGGCGGCTTCTGCCCATTCGGATGGGGTGAAGCCGAGCATTGCGCGCAGCACGATCAGCGTAATCGGCTTCTCAAATGCAAGAAGCACGGCCTGATCCGCATTGAGCTCGGTGAAGCCGTTAGTCTTCTTCTTCAGAGCTTCGTAGCCAGCCTCAAAAACCGGGTAATCAACAAAGCCCTCACCTTTGGGTAACGTCATGAAGCCCGACTTTAGGGTGTCGAAGACGCCATCAACATAGTTTTCAATATCGGCTTCGATATCAGTGTATGAGACTTCAAAAGGCGATGGCATCATACTCCCTTTCGCCATTGTGCGTATTTTCGAAAAGCGGCCCGAAAGCTGCTTGCGGTATGTCCACCGCTTCTGCAGCAGCCGCGATTTCTTCGGGATCGCCGAGAGCACCATGCTGCTGGCCAACCAGTGCAAGCTTTTCGGCTGTCGGCAGGGTAGCATCCCAACCGCTGTGGAGGTTCCAGATAGCGAGTCTAGTCAGGTGACCAAAGGTAATACACCGAGCATCACCAATGCGGGGTTTAACGCCGGCCTGCTTAAGTTGCGCAAGCTCGCCCGCAACCAGGCTTGCTAATTCATCGCCATTCTTGCAGATTGACCCCGTCTGTACACTACCCGAAGACCGGTTCACAAAGACAGTGTCTATGATGGATGAGCTGGTACCGCTAATGTGGATTGAGCCTCCCATCTCCGCTGGGCAAGGAATTGTCGCCGAGCAATTCAAGCCCGAGTCTAGGATTGCGACTGCAATAGCTTCGTAGGAGTCAAGCTTGTTGTGGTGATAGGTAAAGGCGAGAGGCGCACCCGGCTTAAGCGCCGTTGCCATCTTTGAATAAACAGCAGCTAGCCCTTCGGTGAAATGTTCGATCGTTCGGCCAGCAGTCTGGTTCCCTGTCAACTCGCCAGCATTACGACTCGAACTAAGCTCAAAGCCGTCTTGGTCGTGACCGACCAGGGCGCGCAGCCAGACATAGCAAAAGTCCATCAGCTCACCGTACTGGACATTGGCAAAGTATGGCGGGTCAGTGAACACTGCGTCGAGGCTGGCAGTTTCAATTTCAATATCAGTTGAGCTGGCGCAGTGAATGCTAACGCTGCGCTTCCGGCATCCGTTCGCTTGTTCGCCGATCCACTCGCCAGGGATGGGAACCTGCACCTTTTTCTTGCCTTCGCGGCGTGTTTCATACGGGGCGTCGCAGTACCGCTTGGCTTTTGCATACTTGTCGACGATGTTTGACCATCCTCCAGAACCGACATTGATGCCACGGCTATTCACAATTCCGAGCAGGTTCGACTCAACTTGCATCAAACCAACAGGGAATCCGTGCACTGAGAATATATCGAGCGACTTCAGCGCCATCGTATCGTAGCGGCAAAGCATATTCTGATAACGCAGTAGATCAGATAGATTTGTCGCGAGCGCGTGCCGCACCCGCTTGTTTTTAATAGCCGCAATCAGCGATGCGCTTTTCTCGAGGCCATATAGCTGGCGGGCGTTGAAAAGTTGCCGATAGTACCGATAGCCCCAACGATGCAGCCGGTCCGTTTCATCGCCAGGAAGAATTTCCTGTGTCGGCACAAATTGGGTATTCTGCTTGGCCCATAGTTCCTCAATTTCTTTGGTGCGCGCGAGATCCTTTTCATCGGGCGCTTTAAAAAAGCGACCCTGGTGCCCTTTTTTGCGCTCGGGATTGAAGTACTCAATCGCGATAAGGCGATGGCGTAGCGGCCCCATTTCAGATTGCGGGTATCTGTTGATATGCCCGCATGATGGACAGGCACACCGGTTGCGCTTTGCCGGTCCTTCGAGAATTAGGTCAGCGTTGCAGCTTGAACATTGACCTAGGTCTTCTTTGGAAGCGCACTCATTGAGAGCATGACACTTACTGCAGACAATGACGTGGGCTGGATGCCGGGTATCATCGGCAATACGATATCCAGGAAAGAGCGGAACATCTGCACCGCATTCACTGCAATCGATTTCTTTGACCCAGATAAAGTACTTCACCGGCACCTCTGCGTCGCCATAGATCGGGCAATCAGTTCGGTAAAAGCGGCCAAGGTCAGAGTTTAAAGCTAACAGGAGCTGATCCGCGGCTTCGCGATAGGCCGCTAGATCCACGCGCTCAATCTCTTCCTTAACGATCCACGCTGCCATGGGATTGATGTCGTATCCCTGCACATCGCAGCCAACTCGGTTTGCCTCGATAAGAGGCGTGCCGCCGCCCATGAACGGATCAACCACTTTTTTGCCAAGAAAGTCGTGGGGCTGAAAGAAAGTTTCTGTGACCGACTGGTCCGCAAATTCTGAAAGCATCAGAGCACGGAACAACGTGCCCGGTCGACGAGCAAACCATTTATGCACAGCAATGATTGGCCGGTAGTTCTGCTGGACCTGCTTCTCATTTAGAGCAAGCTCAGCGACAAACGGTATGCTGTAGTTTCGCTCTATGGTCATGAGATATCCGCCTAAAATGAACAAACCGCATTAGTCGGATTGGTGCGCACTAGCAAGTAAACAACGGCTGTAAGGCGGTATTCTCCTGAATTTCACGTAGGCCAAATTTCTATTATGCTGTTTTTCGTAGCGGCTAGTGAAGAGACCTCCGCACAAAGTACCTAGCGATAAAAGACCGGGCCTGACCAGTTCTTACACTCTTCGCTTAAGTATTCTCACCTGCTACGCATCAGCATCGAATTTGAATGTGCAGGGTGCGGATGGCCTCCCCTATCCTAGCAACCTGTAAGCGATTCCTGGCGACAGCGTCGTGCCAATACCGGTCGATCGACGCGCTCCCCCAAGCTTCCTATGTTCGCCCGTTCAGCCCCTTGGCACCCACTTCATCGTCGACCGCTTCCGGCGCTCTTCTACCTCGGCGCGCCGAAACCTAGACCCTCTGCAAAACGAACGTTTTTCGGAAGACTCTCGAAATCACGTCGAAGCGATCCACAGGTAAGCCAATGGCTTCCGAGAACTCTTTCTTGAAACCGCCTTCCGAATAAGTGATAATTCCAAGACTTTTCGAAAGGGGAAGCATGGCAACACATCGGATTGGATACGCAAGGGTCTCAACCCAGGACCAAGACCCTGCCCTTCAACTCGATGCGTTGAATGCTGCGGGATGCGAACGAATCTTCCAAGAGAAAGCATCGGGAGCGTAGCGTGACCGCCCGCAGCTCATGGCAGCCCTCGATTATCTAAGAGAAGGTGACACCTTGGTGGTGTGGAAACTCGACCGGCTTGCGCGTTCGATGAAGCAGCTCATTGAGACCGTCGAAGCCCTCGGAGAGCGAGGTGTCGGGTTTCAGAGCCTTACAGAGAACATCGATACGACCTCCCCTTCCGGCCGCCTCGTCTTCCACATCTTCGCATCGCTGGCTGAGTTTGAGCGATCGATCATCCGTGAGCGTACCCTCGCCGGTCTCGCCGCGGCGCGGTCCCAGGGCCGCCAGGGCGGCCGCCCGAAGGCGATGACCGACGACGACCGGCGAATGGTCGAGAGCCTTCTCCGCGACACAGATATCTCGCTAGCGCGGATCGCAAAACAGAGCGGGGTAGCGGTCTCGACAATCTATAAGGAGTTCCCGGGCGGAAGGGGCGCTCTGCGAGAAGGCGCGCGGAATCAGTCTGTAGCTCAGTCCAAATCTTGAGGCCTTAGACGGTGTAATCTCGTTAGTAGCACCGCCAAAACCCCTCCCAAAACCAGGTGGAGGAGGAGCATTATCCCTAACGGCAGTAGTGTACTTATTTCAGCACCAATATTCTGAAGACCGAACGACAATGCAAGGAATAAGGGGAAGCCCACGACTGAAATCATTGTACCAGCCCGAGCAGTCTTGAAATTGTAAAGCGCAAGCCAGGGATAAGAAACAGGGATCGAGAGACTATTGGTCAAGCGCGAAAATTGTATCAGGTGAATAGCAAAATAGGCCTGGACCACGAGAAGAATGGGTAGACCAAGTCGGCCAAGATCAGCATAACTGATCTCGATCCCTACTAAACTTAAAGAGCGTTCAGAGACTCGTTTTTTCTTCAGATATTTGGCTGCTTGATCAAGAGAGAGTGTGTCAATATCCTTTGTTTCCTCAAAAAGTTCGGCATACTCGATTTCAAAAGAACCAACGCGTATAGGCGCTGCACCGCTAGATTGGAGATAGCTGTTCAATAGGGCGAAACCTACGAGTTCTGAACGGAACTCATCTTCGAGATTAAGTATGCCGTGCCAATCCCCGTCAGAGGAACCAATTGTCCTCAAACGGACGAGCGCGTGGGGATAATCAAATGGACCAATAGCTTTGTTACAAAATAAATAGA
>JBCBMW010000013.1:0-109536 GCA_039822105.1 Pseudomonadota bacterium
AGCATATCTTCGTCGACCACCAGCCGAGCCATTACGAGTTCAAGGGCGATGCACGCCGCAGAACCGATTGATCATCGAGGCTGCCCGCCGTGACGGTCAGGCTGCCGCCATTGTGAAGGCGCCAGAAGAGGGTGGAGCCGCAATTGCCGCAGAAGCCTCGCTCGGCCCATTCGGAACTTCTGAACCACGTCTCCCGACCATTGGTGATGATGCTGTCGGCTGAAACGCCGAAGAAGGGCCCGCCGCTCCAGCGCTGACAGTCCGTACAGTGACAAATCTGCACCGAGTCAAAATTGCCCTCGGCCTCGTAGGTCACTGCCCCGCACAAACACCGCCCCTTGGCCATCGCCCCGCTCCTTATCTGTTCTGCGCAGGGCTAGCATACGAAAACGCGTCGCGGCGATAGCTCGTTTCGCCGGCGGCCGCTTACGCATGACGCCACCGGCACTGTTCCGGTCCAGAAATGATCTATCCCTCGACGCGATACCGGATCGTCGTCTGGGCTCCATAGCGCCAGACCGCTTCGCCCTCCTCCAGCTTAGGGGCGTAGCGCCAGCCCTCCGCCGCCCTGACGGCGGACCGTTCGAGGCATTCAAGGCTGCTGTCCACAGCCTCCACATTCGCCGTTTCTCCCGTGGGTGACACGTCCAGCACCAGGGTCACGTAGTGCTCTTCGCCCTCGCGGCCGGTGAGGCATCTCTCCCAGTTCTGTGGCGGCACCCTGACGAGGGGCTGAACCTCCCGGGTGAGGACTGGCGGTCCTACCGGATCAACCGCCCCATCGGGGAAAACCGGATCGTCGCCACCGGCGTCTGGCGGATCAATGTTAATCTCAGGATCGGTGTCTGGTGGCTCTGGCGGCTCGATCTCGGACGGATCGGGGCGCTCGACGATGTCGTCGTCACTATCCTCGCGCTCCGGCCCAAGTTCGATGTCCGGACGAGGCTTGGGCTCCACGAACTCGATCTCACCTGGATCAATCAAATGGCTCATCGCCACAAACAGCGCGAAAGCTATGATCGCTGCCAGAGGCAGCCCTATGATAAAGCGCCAACCCATTGTTCCCTCCCCGGTTGCTATGCATCCTTCATGCGGCGCTTCAAGGCGTCAACGCCGCAGCTGCGTTTCAGGTTGACTTCGCCCGGTAGGGGGCGCACAGGCATGTCAGCGCCGATTTGACCTCTCAGCTTGCGGGGCGCTTTACAAATGTCGCTAAAGCGAGAGGTGTGTTGGAAGAAAACTCTTCGAGCTCACGTCCGCTTTCCCCGCAAGCCTAAGGCCGAAGACGCGCTCCTGATGGAGTGTTTGATGAATCCTGCTGTTGCCCAGCCCTTCGAAGCCGAGATCACCCCCACAGTCGGGCATGATATCGACATGCCAGTCTCTGAGACCTGGCGTGCACGGAGCGGTGCGGCCCTCCCGGGCGAGACCATCCGTCTGCGACTGGTGGGCAATCCGCGCGGTAAGAAGATCCTGGTTCTTGGTGGGATCTCTGCTGGCCGCGAAATCTGCGGCGAGACGGGTTGGTGGAAGGAGCTCGCGGGGCAGACTTGTGCGCTTGATACTGAAGAGTGCCTGATCATTGGGCTCGATTATCCGCCCTTGAGCGCTGATACGCCGGTCGATCTTTGTACCGAGGATTTTGCACGCTTGGTGCACCAAGCACTCCGCAGCGCCGGTATCGACTACGTTGACGGCCTGATTGGCATGTCGTTTGGCGGGATGATCGGCCTTGCCTTCGCCCGGCTTTATCCAGAGGCGGTGGGGCGCCTTGCTCTTCTGTGTGCGGCGCATCGTCCGTCCCCGATGGCGAGCGCGTGGCGCCTTATCCAACGCCAGATCCTCGAGCTGGCGCGGGACGCGGGGGATCCGGAGCGCGGGGTCGCCATCGCGCGCCAACTCGCAATCACGACCTATCGCGCCCCTGAAGAGTTCGACTCTCGCTTTGCTGAGGGGGAAGAGGACAGCCTCATCAGTTATCTCGGGCACCAGGGCGCGAAATACGCGCGCCAGATGCCGTCTGGCCGCTATCAGACCCTTTCCAGCGCCATCAACGCCCATCATGAGGTGCCAGAGGACATCACCGTTCCAACGCTGGTGATTGCGGCCGATACGGATCGTTTGGTGCCGCCGGGGGTTGGCGAGGAGTTGGCCGATCGCTTGCCGCACTGCCTCGGTTTTGAAATCATTCAGTCCGTCTACGGCCACGACTCGTTCTTGAAAGAGACCGAAATCCTCGACCCCATCATCCGGAAGTTCATCGCGTCATGAGGAAGAAGAAAGCGACCACGCTGGCCACAGCCGCGGTTGCACAGGACAAGGCCTTTGGCGCGGTAGCGCCACCTATTCATCTGGCGACCACCTTCGCTTGGGATGATCCGGCCGAGAAACCCAGCTATGATTATGCGAGGCGATCGACGCCCAACCGCGATCAGCTGATCGCTGCCCTCGCCGAGCTTGAGGGCGCAGCGGGCGGCGTGGTCACAGCCAGCGGCATGGCGGCGATTGATCTGTGCCTCAACTTTGTTGGCCCAGGCGATCTCGTCCTTGCACCCCATGATTGCTATGGCGGCACCCATCGTCTGTTGACGGCGAAATCGCGGCGTGGCCTTTTCAACGTGGAATTCGTCGATTTCTCTAATCCCGTGGCCCGCGACGCGGCCTTTGCCTGGGGCCCGAAGCTTGTCTTTCTCGAGACACCATCGAACCCCTTGATGCGGATCACTGATCTCAAGGCCTGCGCTGACCTCGGTAATCAGGCCGGGGCGATGACCGTGGCGGACAACACGTTCCTGTCACCCATTTTGCAAAGCCCCCTCGAGCTTGGCTGCGATGTCGTTATGCACTCGACAACCAAGTTCATCAGTGGCCACAGCGATGTCATTGGCGGGGCCGTTTTGGCGTCGGAACAATCCCTGGCGGAGGAGCTTGCTTGGTGGGCCAATTGCACCGGGGTCACCGGGCCAGCCTTTGACAGTTGGCTGACCATGCGTGGCCTGAGGACCTTAGAGGTCCGTATCCGGCAACAGCAGGCGACAGCTGGCCGGCTCGCGGAGGCGCTGGAGGCCGATAGCCGCATCGCCAAGGTCTACTACCCAGGGCTCGCATCGCACCCGGGCCATGCGCTGGCGATGGAACAACAGGCGGGCGCCGGCAGTATGCTGAGCGCTGAACTTGCTGATGGCCTTGATGTTCGCGCGTTCCTTGGCGCGCTGGAGGTGGTGACGCTTGCGGAGTCGCTTGGCGGGTTTGAGACCCTGATCTGCGTGCCTAATTCGATGACCCACGCGGGTATGGAAGAACAAGCGCGGCGAGAGGCGGGGATCAGCCCCGGTCTTTTGCGGTTGTCGGTGGGCCTTGAAGATGGCGATGATCTTTGGGCCGATCTTACTGCTGGCCTTGATACGGCGAGCGGGTGATGACACCGGTCCGTTGAAAAGACTGGACCCGAACCCTCTTGGCTGATCAAACCACGTTCGCAGACGCACATCTTGGAGAAGGAGACCCCATGACCACGGGGATGATTGACCTGCCGCCGGTGGAGGCGGATCCGCTGCTCGGTCTTTTGGCCGCCGTCCGTGCGGACACGCGCGAGGGCAAAGTGGACCTGGGCGTCGGCATTTATAAGGATGCTGCCGGTCAAACCCCGGTTTTGGCTTCAGTGCGCGCTGCCGAGCTCAAGCGTCTCGAGAACGAAACGACCAAGTCCTACGAAAGCGCTCAAGGCAATCCTGTCTTTGGTCAAGAGATTGGACGCCTGGTTCTTGGTGCTGGTCATGATCGGCATGCGGTGTTTGCGACACCCGGCGGAAGCGGCGCTCTTTTCATCGCCATGCGGTTTTTGAAGCGCCTGTCCCCGACCGGCCGGATCTTTGTCAGCAAGCCTTGCTGGCCGAACCATCTCGGCATCGCCAACGCCGTCGATATGCCGGTGGTCGACTATGCCTATGCTCCCAAGGGTGATGGGTACCCCGATTTTGATCAGGTGCTTGCTGGCCTACAGGACCTGAAAGCAGGGGATGCGATCTTGCTTCAGGGGCCGTGTCATAACCCCACGGGTACGGACTTTAGCGCGGACCAATGGGATGCGCTCGCTGACAAGATTGCCAGTGTTGGCGCCATTCCTCTGATCGATATGGCTTATCAGGGCTTTGCCCATGGCCTTGAGGAGGATGTTGCGCCGCTCAGAGCGTTCCTGGCGAAAGTGCCAGAGGCGCTGATCACCTATTCGTGCTCGAAAAACTTCGGCCTTTATCGCGAACGCACCGGCGCGTTGATCGTGCAGGGTGCGACGCCGTCTGCGGTGGAGCGCGCAACCACGCATCTGGCCGCGATTGTTCGGACGGTTTACTCGATGCCGCCGTCGAATGGTCCTGCTATCGTCGCCAATATCCTGAGTGATCCTACGCTCGAACGTCAGTGGCAGGAGGAGCTTGCAGAGATGCGCCAGCGTCTCCAAGCGCTGCGGACAGGTTTTGCCGGTGAATTGGTGCGGGCTGCGAATGATGATCGGTTCAGCGTGGTCGCTGAGGAAAAGGGGATGTTTTCGATTCTTCCCCTGACGAAAGACGCAATCCTGACCCTGCGGGAAGAGCACGCGATCTATATGCCGGGGTCTGGCCGGATCAATGTGGCTGGTTTGCCTGAAGATAGGCTTGCTGAGGTTGCCGCAGCAATCGGGCCGCATTTAATCCGGTAGGCTGATCTTTCCCATGGTGATGGCAGGCGCACCTTCCAGACGATTGTCGAAGGTGGCCGCATCGCCGGCGACCAGTTCATTCGCAAGGAGTGCGAAGAGGATCGCTTCCTTCGCATCCGGATTGATGCCGAGAGCGTCTGTCGTTTCGACTTGCTGGCCCGGCATCAACTCTGAAAGATGGCGCCGGAGCAGGGGGTTATGCGCCCCGCCGCCACTGACAAAGACCTCCATCTGATCAGTGGGCAACGCCTTGATCGCCGACGCGATGGTTTCTGCTGTTAGTCGGTTGAGGGTCGCCATCAGATCGGCCGGTGACAGGTTCTCTCCGGCATCGGTCACGTGCTGTTCCGCCCACGACAAAGAGAAATGTTCCGGACCCGTGGTTTTCGGTGGGGTAAGTTGGAAGAAAGCGTCCTGCAGCATCGAATCGAGAATCACTCTGCTCACTGTGCCGCCTCGGGCAATCTCCGCGTCCGCGTCAAACGGACGATCGAAGTCCCGCTGTGCCAGGGCATCCATAATAGTGTTGCCAGGACCTATGTCTGTGCTGAACGCTCGCCCTGCCGAGTTCTTCCGCGGCACCAAGGTCAGGTTGCTGATACCGCCGATGTTAAGCAGCACACGGTCATGTTCCTCATCTGTAAAGAGAAGAACATCGCCGTAGGCGGCGAGAGGTGCTCCCTCACCGCCAGCGGCGACGTGCTTTTGCCGAAAATCCGAGCACGTGATGATGCCAGTGCGCCGCGCTATATGATCACCATCACCGAGCTGAAGTGTGGCGTTGGGTAGATCTGGAGAGCCGTGCAGTGATCTCGGTGCGTGATAAACGGTTTGGCCGTGGCTCGCAATCAGGTCGACGTCTTTCGCCGTTAGCCTCCAGTTCTCGAGTGCATCACTGATTAAATCAGCGTGCTTCTCAGCAATGATGCTGTTGAGGAGGGTGAGGGCCTCTAAGTCGACGGTTCGCTTGGCAAAAACGGCGCGAATATGATCCTTAAACGCATCTTCATAGGGCGCGGTGGTGAACGCTTTCAGTTCGACACGGCTGTTGACCCCGTGACCATTGACAGTGCAGAGAGCGAGATCAAGGCCGTCGAGTGAGGTTCCACTCATCAGTCCAAGGATGATACGCTCCTCTTTACGAGCGATCGCGGCGAGGGTGTCGATCCCTCTGCGACTCATGACGCAGGTGTTTCATAAAGCGAGAGACTGTTCAATCGCTCGATCGCGGCGTCCCGTTCGAAGGGCTTGGGCGTGCCTTGTGCCAGCCGCCTGGCTGCGTCCGCACGTTCAAGAGTCTTGCCGCTTAAGGGAACTGCAGCTCTTGCCACGGCTTCCATATCAGCGCGCTCGCCGTTGCAATGGCAAAGGATCTCCATGCCTGCCTCGAGTGCTGCCCGGCAACGCTCTTCCATCGTTCCGCCGAGAGCCTTCATATTGAGATCGTCCGTTATCAGAAGACCATCATATCCCCAATCGCTACGGACCAGTTCACTGATGATATGCTGTGACGTTGTGGCGGGCCGCTCCGGATCCATCGCTTTGTAGACGATATGTGCGATCATCATCATCGGCTCACGGATAAGCCTCTTAAAGGGTTGAAAGTCCGTGGCTTCTAACTCGCTGAGTGCTGCGTCGACGACGGGAAGGTCATGGTGGCTATCGGCTGTTGCTCTGCCATGTCCCGGGGCATGTTTGATCACGGGAACAACGCGGCCGTCGCGCAGGCCAAGCGCCGCCGCCGCCCCCAGTGTACCAGCAGCCTCGGGGGTCAGGCCGAGTGCGCGGCTCTGCAAAAATGTGTGGGTCCTGGCGGTCACGACGTCGACCATCGGCGCGCAGTTGGCTGTGATCCCCACAGCCCTTAGCTCATCCGCCATCAGCCTGGCGTTAAGCCAGGTGGCCTCGGCCGCCGTCTCAGGATCGGTGCTGAAAAGATCGGCGAACGCGCGAGGAGCAGGGGGGTGGCGGAACTCAGGTCCCTTCAATCGAGCGACACTACCGCCCTCTTGATCAACAAAAACAAGAGCTTCTTCATCATCTGATGCGGCGCGCAGATCATCCGTGAAGCGCCGCAATTGATCGGCAGTTTCAATGTTCCGGCCAAAAACGATGTAGCCCCAGGGTTTCATCTCACGGAAGAAGCCGCGTTCCCAATCCGACAATTGCCCTGCGGAGCAGCCAAAAACAGCAGAAATGGGAGGGGTCATATCGTTTCATCCGTGGTCGCGCCCCCGCTCGCGGTTAGTCCGAAGGCCTCGCATATGTCCTTTGTACCGCCCAGATGAGCAAGTGTTCTCCTAACCTTTTTGATACACTTGCAGGCCGTCAATAAAGGAAGCGATAACCTCGAGTTCTGGCGAAATAACGGCAAGATTGGCGCGATAACCAGGCATCAGCATTCCAACCTCGTCTGATTTTCTAAGAAAAGCAGCAGGTTCGGTGGATGCCATCCTTAACGCGTCTTCGAGCGAAATGCCGAGCGTGCGGACACAATAACGGACTGCGTCGAGCATGGTAATCGAAGAGCCAGCCAGGGTGCCGTGCTCATCGACGCACTTTCCGTTCTCGACGTTGATCTTTGTACCGCCGAGGTTGAACGTCGTGACGGAACTCGCTGCGACGGCCATGGCATCACTCACCAGCATGATCCTGCCATCGGCTTTGGCGCGGATGGCCAGGTTCAGCATGCTGGGGGCCACGTGATGGCCATCGGCTATGATGCCGCACCATGCGTTGCTCTCAAGGGCGGCGGCCACGGGACCTGGCTCCCGACTGACAAGAGGCGGCATGGCGTTGTAGAGGTGGGTGAAGCCTCTAAGCCCGTTGTCCAAGGCCTCGCGCGTTTCGTCGTAACTGGCCGCGGTGTGGCCAGCGCAAAGAAGCACACCGGCATCAGAGAGCTGCTTGATCATCGGTGCTCCGACGACTTCGGGCGCTACAGTGAGGACCAGTGGTCCGTGGCCCCAGGACGCGAGCTGCTTCACCACCCCGTCGTCGAGCTGCCGGAAATGCGACGCATCGTGAACGCCCCGCTTGACCGTGTTCAGAAAGGGTCCCTCGAGGTGAAGGCCCAATACGCCGGGCGAGCGTGCATCTATGGCATCCGCTGTGGCCCGTAGTGCGCTGTCAAAGGCATTCGGCGTGTCAGAGATCAGTGTCGGGAGGAAGCTGGTGGTGCCAAAACGTGCATGCGCCGCGCCGATTTCTTGGATCGCGTCCGGGGTGATGGTTGCATTGAACTGAACGCCCCCGCCACCGTTGACCTGGACATCGATGAATCCAGGGACGATCATGCAGCCGGGATAATTGTGGACGTTGTCTGAGGGGTCATTCGGTGGTGGGCGCACGGCATCGATCAGTCCACCGTTAATCTCGATGCCTTGACCGTCGACCCAGCCGTCAGCCGTCAGCACCCTGTCACCGATGACGAACGATCTTGGCATAGTGCTCCGTTGGTGGAGGGGTTACGAGTTGACGAGCTCGTCGTTTGGTTTGTCGTCCGGGCCGCTGACGACGTCGACGATGGTCTTCTTCAGGTCGTCGGGCTTGATTGGTTTTGCAAGGTAGCGATCGGCGCCGGCGGCCATCAACTCGTCCTGCGCGGCGGCAAAGGCGTCGGCCGTGACGGCGATGATCGGAATATCAGCTGCCGGACGATCAAGGGCGCGGATCCGTTTCGTGGCCTCGACCCCGTCCATGACCGGCATTTGCTTGTCCATCAACACAACGTCGAAGTCGCCGTTTGATACCGCGTCCACGGCTTCGCGGCCATTTTCAACGATGGTGAGGCTATCAATCTTGGCCTTGAGGATCGCCTGAATGACCATTGCGTTGACGGCATTGTCTTCGGCCGCGAGGATCCGCAGGGAGCTAAGCGCACCATCAACGTCAGTAGGCGGAGCACTCGGCTGAACCGGTTTGAGAGGAGCGCTGACGCCAGCCTTAGCGGCTGGGATCATCACGTGAAAGGTCGTGCCTTTGCCAAGTGCGCTGTCGAGCTCGATGGTACCACCAAGCAACTCGGAGATGCGTCGGCAAATCGCGAGCCCGAGCCCGGTGCCAGCAAAGCTCCGGGTACCGCCTGTATCGACTTGCCGGAAGCTCTCGAAGATGAGGTCGTGCTTGTCTTCAGGAATGCCGATGCCTGAATCCTGGACGGAGATCTTGACCGGCTGGCCTTCCCCGCCAGTCGCGACCAGCCGCACGAAACCTTTGTCGGTGAACTTGATTGCATTGGAGAGGAGGTTCGACAAGACCTGCCGCAAGAGCTTCTCATCTGTAACGAACGGTGTGTTGCCAACTGAGATGTCTGCGGAGAATCCGAGGCCTTTCTCTTCGGCTTTGGGCCGCCAGAGCTGGGCTACGTCAAGCAGCGTGGCTTCGATGTTCATGGCGGCGTAATGGGCACTGACGCGGTTGCCTTCAAACCGAGCAACGTCGAGGACGTCCGACACGATCGCGTGGAGGTGTTGCGCCGAGCGCAGCGCTGTCGACAGCTTCTCATGCGCGTCGGTGTTTTCCGGTGTATCGTGCAGGACAATCTCGGTCAGGTTGATGACAGCATTGAGCGGTGTGCGGACTTCGTGGCTGGTGGTGGCCAGGAACTCGGTTTTGGCGAGGTTGGCTTTTTCAAGCTCGACATTGGAGCGGCGAAGCTTGTGATTGACGCTCTCCAGCTTGTGGTTCATTGCCTCGGTCATCTTCCGCATACGGCCAGACTGGTGAGTCCACCATGCGAGAAAACCGACGGCCGTGAGGGCCGCGGCAACCGCGGCGCCATAGCCGATACGCTCTTGCTGGCGACGAGCACGGATGAGTGCGACATCGGCCTCAAGGCGTTCGCTGCGCAGGGTGGCGATCTCGAGCTCTTTGTTGGAGAGCTCAAACTCTGCGTTCAGAATTGCGAGGTTGGCGGAGGCGGCAACATCTCGGTCGGCTTCGTCGAGGCGTTGAAACGCCTCGAGATGAGCGAGTGTGCTGTCTGTTCGCCCGGCTGCGTTGTAAATGTCGTAGGCGGTCTTGTGGGCTTCTTTGAGGTCGCTGGAAGTCGTCTTCAAGTCAACGCCATCAAAAGCCGTGTCGAAAAGCTCAACCGCACCCTGAATATCACCCTGCCGATAGGCGAGCTCGGCATTCTCAGAAAGAAGGATCGGGAGCCAAACCTCGGCGCCATCGACATCTGACCGCGAGAGACCCAAAGCGATCGACTGCTCGGCGGCGGCCAGGTCATCGTCTGCGAGCTCTGCTTGCGCGAGGATGGTCGCAATCCGCAGCGTCAGGAGATCGCTGTTTTGGGCGATGTTGCTCTCGAGTGCTTCTTCGAGCAGCGATCGCGCGGCGTCGATCTCACCCAGCTTGAGAAGGATCTTTGCGCGGTTCCGCATCGATAGGATGGTGAACAGCTCGTTCTTGTCATGGATGGCGGCGGCCCGTTCGAAATAGTCCAGCGCTTTTTCATATTGCTGCGCGTTGGCGTAGAGGGTTCCGAGGCTTTCGAGGCTCGCGGCGCGATACTTTGGGTCGCCGATGTCGGTGAAGACACGATAGGCACTTTGGAACGCTTCTAGGGCAGTGCCGCTATCGCCCATTGCTCGCGCAAGCCGACCCTTTGACAGAAGCAAGAGCCCGGTAAGCTGGCCCTCTTCATCGCCAAGCACTTGGAACGCTCGGTCAAGTATTGGCAGCGCATCGTCAGGCTGGTTGAGCCGCGTCAGTGCTTCAACCTGTAGCCAAAGAGCCGTTCCGAGCTGCGTGTTTGTGGACGCGCCCGAGCCTGGAAGAGCAGCATCGGCGAGAATCGATAGGCTTTCGGCCTCCTCGGCAAGAATCAGCGCTTCGGCAGGTGCGTGGACCATTTCTAGCCGCGCTGCATCGAGTTTGGCCTGGGCAGTTTCCCAGCCTTGCGGCTGTTCCTGCGCCGGTGAAGAACCCCAAAGCGTCCCCGCCATGACCAGCGTGAATGCGACAATCTTCGCCATGCTGGACCGCGTAATCATCGGCTCCTCGGTTTTGATCTCTTTATATTGGCTTTGGACAAGTTGAAAAATGGTGAAAATCGACACCTCTGTCGTATGCGAACTGGTGCGAAACTGTTGTTTCCCAATGGGTTACGTCATCCGTCGAGACTTCAAGCGCGATGTGAAGGTGGCGCCGTAAGCTGCCCGACAGCAAGAAAACAAACAAAAAGGGCGGCTTCGTAAGAAACCGCCCCAAGTGCACATCATCACTGAAGTGCCTGATCTATCGAACTGACTTACGACAGAATGTCGAGCCAATCGCCATTGGTGGCGAGGATATCGAGCCAGTCACCGCTTGCCTGGGTTTCCAGAATGTCCAGCCAGTCACCGTTGGTTGCGAGAATATCCAACCAATCGCCGCTCGCTTGGGTTCCAAGGATGTCGAGCCAATCGCCATTGGTGGCGAGAATGTCGAGCCAGTCACCGCTTGCTTGGGTTTCCAGAATGTCCAACCAGTCGCCGCTGGCGTTTGCCCCGAGAATATCGAGCCAATCCCCACTGGCCTGTGTTTCAAGGATATCCAGCCAGTCGCCAGAAGCTGCTGTGGTCGTGTCAGCGGCAGACGCGGTCGCGCCAGCGAAAAGCAGGGCGCATGAAGCCAGGGCAGCTTTGGTAGCGCCCATCAAAAAACGAGTTCCAAACATAGCTCTCTCCAAACTTACAAACGCGCACGCATGACGAGCGCCCCCGTTAAGGTTAACTGGGAACCCTTAAATCATTAGACAAGATTTTAATCAACTGTCGATTGCGTTGCCGAGGTGATTTTCTGCAGTTGTCACAACGCCCTAGTGTATTAACCCTCAAGACAAACTTGATAGTTTCGGATGCGGAACGATAATGAAAAAGCGCAGCCATTAAGCTTAATGATATTATATCACACCCAATGGTGGTGCTTGGCTACACTTTGTTGAGGTGTTTCGATAAAGAGTAACAGGTCCGTGTTCGCCAAAAACGGGAACGACACAGTTCTTTCGTTTCGCGCCTGCTTCCGGCATAGACAAATCTGTTCGCGAGCCTAATTGCTTGCTCACACAGGAGAATTCATGCGTCTTTCGATGATGAAGGCGAAGCTGCACAGAGCGACGCTGACCATGACCGATCTTCACTACGAGGGCTCGATTGCCATCGACGAAGATCTCATGGCTGCCGCTGGGATCTTGCCCAATGAGCGCGTCGATGTGTGGAACATCACCAATGGTGCACGCCTGACCACTTACGCCCTGCCAGCGGAGCGCGGCAGTCGTGAGATTATGCTGAACGGCGCTGCAGCGCGCCATGCCCATACCGGCGACCAGGTGATCATCACCACATTCGCGGACATGGAGCCCGAGGAAGCCCGCAATCACAAACCCACCGTGGTTTTGATGAACGACAACAACACCATCAAAGAGGTGATCGAGGGCTAAGCCCGCCGTGCCTCGCGCTGTTGGCCCATGGCCTGCTTTCCGGCAAGGCGGGGGCTATGTCGATCTCGTTCCTCCGCGGTGTTGTCCCCGCTGTTCTCGCCCTTGGTTTTTCCTCTCCGCTGCTGGCCGATGAGCTGAGCACGGCGCGGATGTTTGACAGCCCGAGCCTGACGGGGCCGAGCCCGCGGGCTGTCGCCTATGCGCCCGATGGCTCGATGGTGACGTTTCTGAAGCCGCGGGAAGAAGACCAGCAGCGCTTTGATCTCTGGGCCTATGACGTTGCGACGGGCGAGGCATCGATGCTGGTCGATAGCGCGAGCCTTGAGCCCGATGGCTTTGAGCTCTCCGAGGAAGAAAAAGCGCTGCGCGAACGCAAACGGATCGCAGCGTCGCGCGGTATTGTTCAGTACCAGTGGGATAGCGCGGGGAAGTTGATCCTCGTGCCGCTTGCTGGCGATCTCTTTTTGGTGACGCTGGCCGATGGCTCGGTGCGGCAGCTGACGGATACGGAAGAGTTTGAGTACGACGCGAAGGTGAGCCCCTCAGGCGGCTATGTGAGCTTTCTCAGGGATGGTGCGTTTTACGCCATCAATCTCGAGAATGGGCAGGAGCGCCGGCTTTCACCGCGCGGTGAGGATGCGATCTCCTACGGCACCGCTGAGTTCGTCGCGCAGGAAGAGATGTCACGCTACACCGGCAATTGGTGGAGCCCTGATGATCAAGCGGTGGTCTTTACCAAGACCGATGAGACCGGCGTCGACATCGTCCCCCGTTTCGACATTTCTGCGGGCGACGTCACATTGGTGGAGCAGCGTTATCCGCGGGCAGGTCGCCCGAATGCCGTGGTCGATCTCTATCTGCGCCGGTTGGGGCAGCGCCGTGCCCTGAAGATCGATTGGGGCGCCTCCCCGGACACCTATCTGGCCCGGGTCAATTGGGCGAGCCCGGAGCGTCTTTTCATCCAAACAGTCAACCGTGATCAGACCGAGCTGACACTCAGCCAAGTGAACCTCCTGAACGGCGATGTGACCGAGGTGTATACGGAACAACAGCCGGCCTGGATCAACCTCTCGAATGATTTCCGTCCGCTCGAAGAGGGTTTTCTTTGGACAACAGAGGAGACGGGTTTCCGGCACATCTATCGCTTTGATGACGCAGGCGAAAAAGTGGCTGTCACGTCCGGTGACTGGCAGGTTCTCTCGGTGGGGAGCGTCGATCCAGAGGCGGGGACTGTGACCTTTACGGGGCACAAGGACACACCGCTTGAGCAGCATCTTTATAGCGTCAGCTACCTTGAACCCGGTGAGCCGGAGCGCATCACGCCCCTGGGGTCGACCTGGGCCATCACCGTGGCGCCGGATGCGGCGAGCTATGTGGGGCGTTCACAGAGCACCACTCAACCGGTGCAGACGGGTCTTTACGCAGCAGACGGTGCTCGTATCGCATGGATCGAAGAAAATGCGTTGAGCAGTGAACATCCCTATGCGCCCTATATCGATGCTCATAGCGCTCCTGAGTTTGGCACCCTTGAGGCCGATGACGGAACGGTGCTGCATTACTCGATCTTGAAGCCGCATGATTTCGATCCGAGCAAAGAGTACCCGGCGATCCATTACGTCTATGGTGGCCCTGGGGTGCAGGTCGTGCGCAACAGCTTTGGCCGACTGACCCAGCAATACTGGCAGCAGCAAGGCTATGTCGTCTTCAGCCTCGACAACCGGGGTTCAGAGGGGCGCGGCAAAGCTTTTGAGGATCATCTCTTCAAAGCTATGGCCGGGGTTGAGGTTGAGGATCAACTTCTCGGTGCGGAGTTTTTGGGCTCGCTCTCCTATGTCGATGACGACCGGATCGGTGTGACCGGTTGGTCCTATGGCGGTTACATGACCCTGCATCTTGCGCTCCGGGCGCCCGAGGGAACCTATGCTGCCGCGGTGTCAGGTGCCCCCGTCACCGACTGGTCACTGTATGATACGTTCTACACGGAGCGGTATATGCAGACGCCTCAGGATAACACTGAAGGCTATGAGGCGTCGTCGGTCTTCCCCTATCTCGAAGACCTCTCGGTGCCGCTCTTGATCGTCCACGGCATGGCCGACGACAATGTCATCTTCGACAACTCAACGCGCGTGTTCGCCGCTCTCCAAGCCTCGGCCACGCCGTTTGAAATGATGACCTATCCTGGTCAGCGGCATCGGATTCGCGATGGTTTGGTGGGGCGACACCAATTTGAAACCAGCATGCGGTTCATGGATCGTTATCTGAAAGACTGATCGCGGCGCTGCCGGAGACATTGCCGGGGATCAATGACCTGAAGGCGGCTCTGCGGGTTGCTCTTCGGGGTCGCGCCGCTAGGTTGCCGCGAAACGATATGGGGTCACTCACTTATGTTGCGTCTTTTTGTGCTGCTGGCATCGGCCGGTTCTTTGCTGACGACGACGGCCTTCGCGGCCGAAGGGAAGGAGCCGACCTTCACCGGCGTGGGCTCTGGCGCTCGGGCATTTGAACAGCTGGATGACGTGCTGCCGACGCCGAACATGTTCCGCGCCGCGACAGGTGAGCCGGGACCTGCCTATTGGCAGCAGCGCGCAGACTACGACATCGAGGTCACGCTCGACGAAGACGCGAAGACCATCGATGCGAGTGAGGACATCACCTACACCAACAACTCGCCGCATGAGCTGCGTTATCTCTGGGTGCAGTTGGACCAGAACCGTTTCGCTGACGGCTCGACCGCGCGGATGTCAGAGCGGCTGGCCGATATTGGCAGGCGCCCGGGCACTGGCTCGCCGCGCGTCACTTACGCAGCGATGCAGCGCCTCGAAGAGTTCGAGCGAGTCGATCACGGCTTTAAGATCGGTGAGGTCACCGACGTCGACGGCAATGTGCTGAAGACGACGATTGTCGACACCATGATGCGGATCGACTTGCCCGAGCCGCTGGCGCCAGGCGGAGAGATCGCGTTCACGATCCCGTGGTCCTTCAACATCATCAACGAAAGCGTCGTTGGCGGCCGCGGCGGCTATGAGAGCTTCCCCGTCGAAGCTGAAGTGCCGACGGACGACACGATCTTCTTCCTCGCCCAGTGGTTCCCGCGGATGACAGCGTTCACGGACTATGAGGGCTGGCACAACAAAGCCTTCCTCGGCCGCGGCGAGTTCACGCTTGAGTTCGGCGATTACGAAGTCGCGATCACGGTGCCTGCTGACCATATCGTCAGCGCCACGGGCGTTTTGCAGAACCCTGGCGCTGTTCTGACGCGCCAGCAGCGCCGCCGCCTGGAAGAAGCCAAGACCGCTGACAGCCCTGTCTTCATCGTGACGCCGGAAGAGGCGAAAGAGAACGAAGAAGAAGGCACCACACGGATGAAAACCTGGCGTTTCTCGGCAGAGAACGTGCGGGACTTCGCGTGGTCGAGCTCGCGGAAGTTCATCTGGGACGCGATGGGCTATGAGCAGGATGACGACGAGAACCCTCTCGTCATGGCCATGAGCTTCTATCCGAATGAGGCCGAGCCCATCTGGTCGAAATACTCGACCGAAGCCGTCGTCCACACGATGGATGTCTACAACAAGTTCTCGTTCAATTATCCGTACCCCACCTCGCAGTCGGTCAACGCTTGGGAGCGCGGCGGGATGGAATACCCGATGATCACTTTCAACGGCTATCGTCCGAACACGAAGGACGCGCCCGACGGTGAGGTGACCTATTCGCGCTTCACCAAATACGGCCTGATCGGTGTGATCATCCATGAGATCGGTCACATCTACTTCCCGATGACGGTGAACTCGGATGAGCGTCAGTGGACGTGGATGGACGAAGGTCTCAACACCTTCCTTGAGTATATGGCGGAGCTGGAATGGGAGGAGAAATACCCCACCTTCCGCGGTGAGGTGAACCTCCTCGACTATATCCCGAGCTATATGGTCTCGGACTACCAAGTGCCGATCATGACGCAGTCGGACAGTGTTATCCAATTTGGCCCGAATGCCTATTCGAAGCCTGCTGCCGGCCTCACGATCCTGCGGGAGACGATCCTCGGCAGGGAACTCTTCGACGAAGCGTTCCGTGAGTATTCGCGCCGCTGGAAGTTCAAGCGTCCGGCGCCTGCCGACTTCTTCCGCACGATGGAAGAGGTGTCGGGTAAGGACCTCGACTGGTTCTGGCGCGGTTGGTGGTACACGACCGATCACGTCGATATCGCTGTCACCAGCCTCACCACCAACAAGATCTCGACGCTCGACCCCGATGTGGAGTCGCCCTTGGCTCGTGCTGAAAAAGCCGCGACCACGCCGCTTCCGCTGACGGTGCTGCGCAACCGGGAAGAGGGCCTCGTCACCCGCTATCAGCGGCGCACGGAACAACTCGGTGACTTCTACAACGAGAATGACGAGTTTGAGCCGACCAATGAGGATCGCAACGAGTACCGCGACTTTATCTCGGGCGATGACGACTATGATGATCTCAACTCGCAAGAGCGGGCGATGTTCGACCGGATGCTGGAGCGTGATCCGTTCATCCACACGGTGAGTTTCAAGAATGTCGGCGGTCTTGTCATGCCGATCCCGCTGACGCTGCACTATGCCGATGGCACGATGGAAGACATCCAGCTGCCCGCTGAAATCTGGCGCTATGATGCGGAGGAGACCGATAAGCTCTTCATCTCCGATAAAGAGATCGTCAGTGTTGAGATCGACCGCCATCATGAGATTGCTGATGCGGACGCCCATAACAACACGTTCCCGCAAAAGGTCCGTCCAAGCCGTTTCGAGCTCTACAAGGCAGGCGGTGCGCCTTACAACCAGATGGCCGACTCCCTGGTCGAGCTTGAAGGCAACGAAAAGGGCGTGGACGAGGACGACAGCCCTGACCTGCCGCTAGAGGATGCGACGGGTGGCGATCAGTAGAAAGATTGCCTTTGTCTTCGCGATTGCTGCTCTTCTGTGGGGCGGCATCGCGAGCGCGCACCGGATGCCGGAGGTCTATGTGACCCTTGAGGCATCGGATCTCGACGGTGAGCCGGTCACGGCCGTGACCGTCCGTCTTCATGCAGAGGATGCGATCGCGCTGTTGGCCAATCACGATCAAGCGGTCTTCAACCTTGATACAAGGTCAGAGCACGAGGCCCTGGCCGGGTTCGTGACGCAAGGTTTGACCACCGAGGGCGGACCGCTATCGTTCCTCGGCGGCGAGGTGGATGGCCATGCGGTCCTTCTCTACATGACGGCTCCGCCGGGCCTGTCGGTCGTCGAGAGCGCGATCCTTTCGTCAATCTATAATCAGTGGACGAACCGTGTCACGGACCTGACAGCCGATACGCCGGGCGACAAAGTCTTCACCCAAGGTGGTGATCTAACCCACCGCCACTGAGGAGCCACTGGGGCTAGCGGTAGCGGGTGACGCACCTCATATGAGGGGTTCATGGTGAGTGAGGCCTATGCGAACGCCCTTGCAGGATGTGCTGTCGGACCATCCCGAGTGGGAGGAGCCCCAGGATCGGGCGGCGGCCGAGGCGCAACTCGAAGCGTTGTTCACCGCGGCGCGCGACCGGTCCAACGCCTACAGCGCGGCAAGGCTCGACGAGCTTTATCAGGTGGCGGAACGTGCTCTGACGCTTGCGGGCGCCTTTCCCGTTGCGACAGCTGTGCCCCGCGAGGGCCAGGGGCGCCCGTGGTACCGTCGCTTGTCGCAACTTGTCTCCCGCTACAGTTCAGGTCTTTTGCTCGCCGCTGCTGCCCCACTGGTGGCCGATGCGAGTGTGCTTCTGGCTGGGGCGTGCGGCATCGCTGCTGTTCTGTCGCTAGCGGTTGGGGGGCGTGCGGATGGTGTAAGGCTCCGATCAGCACCTCGGCCAAAAGCGGTGGCTGCTAAACTCCAAGGTCTTCTGTCTGCTGCCGATCAAAGCCTTGATTCGGCGACAGCGCCGCTGGCGCTGCCTGATCAGCGCGACACCGGATCAGTTTTTACCAAGGATGACGTCTTGAGTGTGCTTCAAGATATCTTGGCTGTGACGCGCAGCGGCGATAGCGAGGATATGCGTGAGCTTCAGCGCAATGCGGAACGTTTGGCCACAAAGGCGGGGTACACACCAGCTTGGGACTACGCGCCGGATCTTTTCGAGGTGATGGTCGACCCTGAAATCGAAGGGGAGCTTGTGTTGAAGCCTGCGCTGGTGCACCGGGCGAAGCCAGAGCAATCAGTCTTTGGCGTGATGATCCGTAGGCACAGCTGATGGCGCAGCATTATCTCGGTTTTGATCTGGGTCACGCCGACACCGCGCTCGCGCTTTGTGGTGGCGGCGAAGGTCAATTGCAAACCGCGCCGACAGGCGTTGAGATCCAGGGCCAGTCGATCCAGCCGACCGCGCTGACCCGCGTGGTTCGAGACGGCGCGCCGGTGGTGATCATTGGCGGCCGCGCCATCCGCGAAGCCTCGAAGTCGGAGGGTTCCGGCGGCGCCGAGCTCCGCGCCGCTTTTAAGACACGGCCGCGCGATCTTGGCGATGCTCGCGATGACATCCGGGATTTTTTTGCGACCTGTCTGCAAGAAGCGGCGTTCACGCCCCTTCCGCCAGAAAGTTGGGCTGGTACATCGATCACGGTGGGGTGTCCGTCCGGGTGGTCCGCGGAGGACGACGCTCGTCATTACCAAGAGATTTTGGCCGAAGGTTTGAGCGGCTCCGACATGGACGGAGCCGAGGTCACCGTGGTGCCAGAATCCCGGGCTGCGCTTTTGCAAGCGGTGGACAATCCGCATTCCCCGCTGACCATGGCAGCGCGCAGCGAGAACATCCTGGTGATCGATATCGGCTCGTCGACGCTCGATTTCTCCTTGATTGCCCCAGAGCAGGGGGCTTCGCCGCTCCTCGACGCAGGCCTTGATCTTGGTGCGTCATTCTTTGATCGGCGACTGCTTGAGGCCGTTCTTACGGCGAATCCCAAGGCTGTGACATTTCTAGAGCATAATCCTCACTATAAGGATCTATGGCTCTACTACGCCCGCCGGACAAAGGAGCAGTACTTCATCGATGCGCCGACAGACGGCGGGGAGACCATCAGCGGCGCGCCCCTGCAACCCTACTACACGGGCGGTAAGCGGCACAGTCTGGAGATCAGTGTCACCGGTGAACAGTTTGGTGCCTTCCGGGAGGCGCCTTATGACCGCGAGCTGAACCCGTCATCTGCGCTGGTGCTTGATCCAGAAGAACTCCAGGGACGGAGCTGGGAAGCGATCTATGAGGCCAGCCTTGTTGCGTTGAAATCCGCCATTGAGCGGCGCGGCGTGACCTATGGCCGGGTGCTTTTGGCGGGCGGCGCTTCGCGCATGCCGTTTACGGAGGAGATCACGCGTCAGGTGTTCGGCGGTGATGATGCCGGTCTCGTCCTTAGGGACCCCGAGCCTTCACACATGGTTTCCCGCGGCCTCGCCCGGTGGGGCCGAAAGCGAGACAGCGTTGAGCAGTTTTCTCGCGCCGCCCGCGACCTCTTGCGGGAGAAACTGCCGGACTTGATCGAGGAAGCGTTCGATCCGCTCAAAGAGCGATTGTGCGCTGGCTTGGCCGACGAGATTTTTGATGGCCTCGTGGCACCTGTTCTGGAGCAATGGAAAGAGGGTGCCTTTAAGACCGGCCAAGACGTTCGCGCGGAGATCGAACGCCGCTACGCTTCTTGGCTCAACACGGGGCCGGGTACAGTCTTCTTTGTGCAGATCATCAATGGATGGTGGCGCGAAGAGGTCAAGCACGATGTCGACCGAGAGCTTGACCGGCTGCATGCCGCTTACGGCATCTCTCGCGACATTCAACTCAGCTTCGATAACGCCATCGATCCGCAGGCGTTTCAATTTTCAGCCGCCAGCGTCGACCTCCCGTTTGAGACGATTGTCCAGGCGGCGCTCCTCAGCCTCGCATTCGCCGTGACCGTCGCTATTGACGCAGCGATGGGCGGGATTCCGTTCTTCACTGGCGGTCTGGCGGCAGCGGCGGCCGTAGGCGGGAAGCCCCTCCAACAATGGATCGCCCGGATTGACGCGCCAGCCTTTGCGCGGAGGCTGCCCGACCGTCTGCCGGGGCGGGAGCGCCTGTTCGGTGGCCGGGCCAAGACCCGTGTGCGCCGTCAGCTGTCGAAGTCGCTCGAGACCGCCAAGGCCAGTTTGCTGGCCCAGGTCCAGGCCGCGATCACCGCGTCGGTGGACCGCCAAACCCTCAAAACCCGCACACTTCTGATGGGTGAGAAGGCGCAGGGCGAGACCAGGGAGGTGTCTTTACGTTCCTGACGTTGTCAGGGGCAGATATTCCGCCGCGCGTGCTTATCTATCCAACAGAGTGATGTGATCGCTCAAACGTGACGACGGACCGGGCGGGCTTTTCCCTGGTCATTGGTCTATGATTTGTAGCGCCCAACCAACGAGGACCCACGATGGAAGCCTTTGCCCTCGACCTAAACGTGATGCAGCGTCGCCCGCTTGATGAAGCCCATGTGGCGCTGATCCGGGAAAACGGGTTTGAGCGTCGGTATGCGGCGGGTGAGATGGTGGTTGAGCCCGGCGATATGATGGATGAGTTCATCTACATCGAAGAAGGCGAGGTCGAGCTTCTTAATCCGCGCACATACAATCGTGATGTTCAGTTTACGATCGGCCCGACCCAGTATCTTGGTGAGCTTGCGTTTCTAAGCGGTGGTCGCTGGCAACTGCCCATGCGCGCGTGCGCTGACACGCGGACCACGGTCGTGCCGCGTGAGAAGATGCTCCAGCTGATGGCGAATGTGCCGGAGATGAGCGACATCATCGTTACCGTGTTCGCGGCGCGACGGCGCCGGATTTTTGAGAACAACGAGAGCGCCATCACCCTGATCGGGACCGACGATGATCGTTCGATACGGCGCATCGCGTCTTTTGCTTCGCGTAACTTGATCCCTGTGCGCCGTTTGGAGATTGGTTGTCCTGACGCTGAAGAAGCACTCAAGGAAGCGGGCCTCGAGCCGGGGCGGAGCGCCGTGATCTGGGGCAAGCACAAGGTGGTGGATAACCCCACGCCGAGGGGGCTGGCCCGTTATCTTGGTATGGATATGCCGTTGGCGGGAGAGGATATCTTCGACGTTGTGATCGTCGGCGGCGGCCCTGCGGGTATCGCGGCGGCGGTTTATGCGGGTGCGGAAGGTCTTCGCGCCCTTGTGGTCGAGGACCAGGTGATCGGCGGTCAGGCGGGCAGCTCAAGCCGTATTGAGAACTACATGGGCTTCCCCACCGGGATTTCAGGAGCGGATTTGTGCTTCCGCGGCGAGATTCAGGCCATGCGCCTTGGCACACGTTTTGTCATGCCTCGCCGCGTCGTCAGCACACGCCAGAAAGAGAACAAGGAGTTCTGCCTAACGCTTGATGACGGCGAAGAGATCTGCGCCAAGGCCATGATCATCGCGACGGGCGTGCAGTATCGCAGGCTTCCGATGGAAAACCTCGCGGACCTGGAAGGGGAGGGCGTGTTCTACGCCGCGACCGAGCTTGAGGCTCGGTTTTGCCGGGACTCTGAGGCCGTGATCATTGGCGGCGGCAACTCCGCTGGTCAAGCGGCGATGTATTTAAGCCGGGCCGCGAAGCATGTGCACGTGCTGGTGCGCGGCAAAGAGCTTGCGAAATCGATGTCGTCCTACCTCTCGTCGCGCCTCGAAAAGGATCCGCGGATCACCATTCACTATGAGACCGAATGCGTGCGCCTGCATGGTGAAGGGGCGCTGCAGGCCATCACGATACGGAACAGATCGACAGGCGATGAGCGTGAGATCACCACACCATCGCTGTTCGTGATGGTGGGTGCGGCCCCCAACACGGGATGGCTAGAGGGGCTCGTGGAACTCGATGACAAAGGCTTCGTCATCACCGGCAATCAAGAGCACTGCCCGGCGCCTTACGCGACATCAACGCCAGGGATCTACGCCGTGGGTGATGTCCGTGCTGGCTCGGTGAAACGGGTGGCGTCAAGCGTCGGCGAGGGTTCCGTGGTGATTTCCTCGGTATGGAACTTCGTCAACGGATAAATTGAATGAGGGGTATAGAGACGTTGCCGCTATACCCCGCATTGAAGCTGGGTCAGACCAGCGCCTTCAGGCTTTCGGCGTTGTAGTCGTGAAGCTCGTCGAGACGCCCGTCGCGAACCTTTGCGGCCCAGTTGGCGTCCTGGAGGAGGGCACGGCCCACGGCCACGAGATCAAACTCGCCGCGGTCTAGCCGTTCCTCAAGATCGTCCAGCGGCCGAAGCTCTGAGTTCTGGCCAACAAAAGCGCCGAAGAAGTCAGATGACAGACCAACCGATCCGACAGTGATGGTCGGAAGACCGGTCAGCTTCTTCGCCCAGCCGGCGCAGTTGAGACCGTTCTCGCCGTCCTCTTCAGGGAATTCCGCCTCCCAATAGCGGCGCTGCGAGCAGTGGAGAACATCAACGCCTGCATCGGCGAAGACCTCGAGGAACGCGCCCAGCTCTTGCGGCGAGTCGGCAAGGCGCGCGGCATAGTCCTGCTGCTTCCACTGCGAAAAGCGAAGGATGATGGGGAAGTCATCACCAACAGCTTTCCGCACCTCACGGATGATATCCGCGGCAAAGGTTGCGCGTTGCGGTAGCGACCCACCAAACCGGTCATCACGGACATTCATCTTGCCCCAGAAGAATTGATCGATCAAATATCCGTGGGCACCATGAATCTCCACGCAATCGAACCCAAGCCGCTTTGCCTCGCCGGCGGCGTTGGCATAGGCCATGACCATGTCGTCGACTTCGGCAGCGGTGGGGGCGTCCTGGACCTGCTTGCCCTTATGGGTGAGGCCGGAAGGGCTGTCCGATGGCGCGTCGGGGTTGGGGCCAGTGCCCGGCTTGCGCATCATGCCCTGGTGCCAGATCTGCGGAGCGATCAGGCCATTCTCCGCGTGCACAGCTTTTGCAACCTCACCCCACCCTTTGAGTGCCTCTGGGTCGTGGAAGTTGGGCACATTGGGATCATTGGAGGCGCCGCCGCGATCAACCGTCGTTCCCTCGGTGACGATCAGGCCGACATCGCCCGCTGCGCGCCGCGCATAGTACTCCGCAACATTGGCGCCCGGCACGCCACCTGGTGAGAAGCTTCTCGTCATAGGGGCCATGACGATCCGGTTGGGGATCTCCAAGGATTTGATTTTAAAGGGACTAAACAGCATCTGACTCATTTTTGATGGTCTCGTTTCTTAGGCGTCGCCGATCCCAATCGGCATTATCGTTGCCATAAGATAAGCAAGATGGCGCGCACCACCAGCGAATTTCCCACGCTGCGGTGTTAGCGCCTCTGATCGGGCTCAGAGGCGCGCAAGTCTTGCGGCGGTGTTCGAGGGTCAGCCGCTACTGCGGTAGGGCGAGGGTGACCCGTGATGCATAGGCGAGAACCTGCGCAACGGGCGCGGGATCGGCCACGGGCACGGCGCCCTTTGGCCAGAGCGCGATCAAGGCATCAAGCTCTGCCAGCAAATCATCGGCTGACGGATTAAGGGCGATGGCCCGCTCACGCGCGACAATGGCAAAGCCGTAGGCATCTTGATACTCACCAGGATCGGAGATCGCTCCGTCAGTGATCGCGATTGCATATTCTTCGGCCAATGTGTCCATCAGGAAGCTGATGGTTGTGAGGGGGTCGCCGCCCGCTTCGGCTGCCATCATCGCGAGGTTGGCTTCGGCGGCGGCCAGTTGCGCTTCGATATCCGCGGCAGGGCGGCCTTCGTCGAGCGCTTGGGAGACCGCTTCGAAAAGCTCCGGCTGGAAGCCAAGGGCGTCCAAACCTTCCCGCTCAGCTGCGTGGGTTTCAGAAACAGGGTGGAGGAGGTGGGGCGCGGCCATCGCTGGCTCACCGGCCCGGTAAAGCGCGAGGCCCGCTTTGACGTGACCGCTCATAAAGGCGAGCCGTTCGGGGACGGCCAGCGTGTCCATCGTGTGACCGGTCTCGCCGCCTTCTCCTCCTTCGCCCTCGCCATGTTCGCCGCCTGTGTGGCCAGCTGCGCCGTGCTCACCTTCACCTTCGCCCATCTCACCGGCCGGTGCGTGCTCCGCCGCGCCGTTCTCGTGATAGGCTTCGCCTTCTTCGGAATCGCAAGCCGCAAGGCCCACCGACAGGGCCGCCGTGCCGAGGCCAAGTCCGGCCCATTTTTTGAGATTGATGGTCATGGCATCCCCGCTTGTGATCCGCTTTCGGCACCTTTTAAGTGGGACTTCTCAGATTGCAAATGGTTCGCAATTGAAATGACAGTCATGATGGTGAGCGGCGTTCTGGCGCCAAAGGACGCGGCGTCGCTACGCGAGGCGCTTGAGGCGCAGCCTTGGCGCGACGGCAAGGTCACCGCCGGGCGCGTGGCGCGGCAAGTGAAGTACAATGAGCAGGCCGATCTCAGCTCATCCGGCGGAAAGGTGCTGCGCGATCAGATCCACAAGGCGGTCACCGAGCATGTCGTCGTCCAGGCGGCGGCCAGGCCGCGGCGGGTCTCGACCATCATGGTCAGCAAGACGGCCAATGGCGGCTGTTACGGCCGACATGTCGACAACGCGTTGATGGGCAAGGGCGAGAACCGGGTGCGGACGGATCTGTCGTTCACGCTCTTCTTGACCCCGCCTGATCAGTACAAGGGCGGTGAGCTGATCATCCACTCGTCGATGGGTGAACAGTCGATCAAAGGGGAGGCCGGCGACCTCGTTCTTTATCCGTCATCAGACATCCACGAGGTGGCGCCTGTTACTGAGGGGGAGCGGGTTGTTGCCGTGGGTTGGATCGAGAGCGTCATCGCCAATGGTCAGCAGCGGTCGCTGCTTTTTGATCTCGAGAATCTGCGCGTCTCGTTACGCGAGGTGCTGCCGACCAATTCGGCGGAACTCCTCACTCTCGACAAAACGATCGCCAATCTCTTGCGGATGTGGGCGAAGCCTTAGCGGCTTACTGCCAACCGACCCGGTCGAAGATCTTCACGGCCTCGGCCTGGTTTTTACCGAGGGCTGAGACGTTGAGGTCATCGGCTTTGAAGTCGCCAAGGGTTTTCACAGCTGAGGACGCGGCGACGCCTGGCACGGCGGGATACTCATTGTTGCCATTGGCAAAGTAGCCCTGGGCGGCCTCTTCAGTCAGGTACTCGATAAAGCGGATGGCGTTCTCGCGGTTGGGGGCATGTTTGGTGACGCCTGCACCGCTGATGTTGATATGGGTGCCGCGATCGTCCTGGTCCGGAAAGATGAGGCCGATCGCATCGAATGTCTCTTTGAGGTCCGCGTCATCCGAACCCGCGAACCGGGCAAGATAATAGGAGTTCACGACCGCGATGCGGCATTCGCCGGAGGCGACTGAGGTGATCTGGCTGGTGTCATTGCCTTGCGGACGGCGGGCGAAATTGTCGACCACGCCTTTCGCCCAGTCTTGCGCCGCATCGGCACCGTCATTGGCGACGATCGAGGCGAGGAGCGAGATGTTGTAGATGTTCGACGACGAACGAATGCAAACTTGGCCGCGATAGGCAGAATCAGCGAGATCAGCGTAGCTGGTTAACCCCTCAGGGCGCCCCGCTTCTTTGTTGTAGATCACAACCCGTGCCCGTTGCGAGAGGCCGAACCAAAGGCCGTCAGGGTGCCGCATGGATGCAGGAAGACGCTCGCTCAGAACCTCGGACTGGACCGGGCTCAGGATCCCTGCTTCTTCTGCGCGCCAAAGGCGACCCGCGTCGACGGTGATGAGGACGTCAGCGGGGCTGAACTCTTGCTCGCGTTTGATTCGCTCAATGAGCGTATCGGCTGCGCCTTCGAGGAGTTTGACCTCAATCCCGGTTTTCTCCGTGAACTCCTCATAGAGCGCGAGGTCGGTGTCGTAGTGCCGTGAGGAATAGACGTTCACGACCCCGCCCGATTGCGCGGCGGCTGGAAGCGCCCAAGCAGCAGTGATCACAAGGGCAAGAGCGGTGCGCAGAAACGCCATAGGGGCCTCACAAGAGAAACGGAGCGGTCGCTGGGCGACGCGTTGTTGCGAGCGATTATCATCTAGCCTGGCACGGCGCAAGCCGTTTGGCGCCTTTAAGCAGGGAACGCGAACACGGAGCCTGGCAGGGGCTGCACGCCAACCCGCTGACCAGCGGCAACACCGGCCTCTTTGGGGATGAGGGCAGAGAGCCGCTCACCGGTCTCCGCGACGAGCACGATCCGCTGGTTGGGCCCCTGAGGCCGCACGTCCTCCACGGCTGCTGCGGCGCCATCTTCGAGCCTTAGAGCCTCAGGCCGCACCACGATCTCGACAGCTCCCGCGTCAGGAATGCCGTGGGCAAAGACTGAAGCGGGCCATGTGCCGAACGGCGTTTCAAGCGCATCTCCACTATGCGGCACACGGATCGACTGGCCGCTACCGAACAGCATCGCGACATCCGCGCTTGCGGGCGCTTCATAGAGCGCGTCGGGGGTTCCGGCCTGAAGAACGGTTCCTTGTCCCATCACGGCGATGTGGTCGCCGATGTCCAAGGCTTCTTCGGGGTCATGGGTGACCAAAACGGCGACTGCGCCCCGGGCACGGAGGATGCGCCGGGTCTCTTCACGTAGCTGCCGCCGGAGCACGACGTCGACATTGGCGAAGGGCTCATCCAGGAGGAGCACTGGCGGCTGGGGCGCGAGCGCGCGGATCAGTGCGACGCGCTGCTGCTGCCCCCCCGATAAGGTGTGGGGATAGGATGTTCCGAGCCCGGAAAGCCCGACTTGGCTGAGGAGATCATCCACGAGCCCGTCTCTCGCGGCCGACGCCTCGACGCCGAACCCGACATTCTCGGCGACGTTCAAATGCGGGAAGAGGGCGCCTTCTTGAAAGACGAGACCCACCGGACGTTTCTCCGGCGGCGGATTGAGCCCAGGCGCCGCCAGCGGTTCGCCGTCCAGGTGGATCTCACCCTTTTGCACCTCTACCAGGCCAGCGGTCAGACGAAGAAGTGTCGTCTTCCCACAACCCGACGGCCCCAAAAGACACGTGATCGCGCCTGGTTCCGCCGAGAGGTTGATGCCCGACAGAACTTCGCGCTCGCCAAAACGATGGTGAATGTCAGTGAATTCGAGGGTCAGAGCGCGACGTCCTGCATTTGAGAATTGTTCGTGATCTGTTAGCGCGTCCGCTGGTGAAGTTCCAAGGAGACATCGTGACGAGCGCTGGCAGTGGTCGTGTGTGGATGCTGGTGGCACTGCTGGTCGCGGGGCTTGCGCTGGTGCCGATCCTTGCTGTTGCGCAGTCGCTCGTCTTTGGCAGCGGCGACGCGTTCGGCCATTTGGTCTCGACGATCCTACCGTCCTACGTGTTCAACACCGCGCTTCTCATGCTGTTGGTCGGGGTCCTATCGACAGTGATCGGCGTGGGAACGGCTTGGCTGGTTTCCTCGAGCGCTTTCCGGGGACGACGGTTTTGGTCATGGGTTCTGGTCCTGCCGATCGCAGCACCTGCCTACATCATCGCTTATCTTTACACCGACCTTTTGACCTATTCCGGTCCAGTCCAGTCGGCGCTGCGCGATGTGTTTGATTGGTCGGCCGCGGACTATTGGTTTCCTGAGGTGCGTAGCCTTCCTGGTGCGGCGCTGATGCTGAGCCTGGTTCTCTATCCTTACGTCTATCTCCTCGCCCGGGCCTCGTTTGCTGCGCAGAGCCGAAGTCAGCTCTTGGCAGCGCGGTCGCTCGGGTTGTCGCCGCTTCGCGCTTTTTGGCGGGTGGTGTTGCCTGGCGCGAGGCCCGCGATCGTTGGCGGATTGGCGCTGGTGTTGATGGAAACCTTGGCCGATTTCGGCGTGGCCGACTATTTCGCGATCCCCACCTTCAGCACCGGGATCTTCCGCACCTGGTTTGCCCTTGGGGATTTGGGTGCGGCGATGCAACTCGCCGGCGTGATGCTCATCTTCGTCGTCGCCTTGGTGATGATTGAGGCGGCCACGCGGCGCGGTCATGTCAGCAGCGGGGATCGTCTGTCCGCGGGAGATCCGCCGTTTCGCTTGCGGCCCGGTCATGCGGCCCTTGCCAATATCGCGTGCGCAGTTCCTGTCAGCCTGGGTTTTTTCATCCCCATGGCGATGCTCGCAGCAAACGTCCTAGCCGAGAGGGATAGCCAATCGTTCGCTGCGTTTTCCGGTTTCGTGGCCAACAGCGTGGGGACCGCGGGCATCACCGCAGGCATTGCCACCCTGATCGCCATCCTGTTGGCCTACGCAGCTCGGCAGGCACAGGGGGGTGGCTCCGGCGGCCGTATCCTAATCGCTGGTGTTCGTATCTCGACACTTGGATACGCGTTACCCGGAGCGCTTCTGGCCGTTGGCCTTTTGGGTCCGCTTGGAGTGGTGGATCAATCCCTGACCCGCACATTGCGCGACACGTTCGGATGGGGTGGCGGCCTTATCCTCAGCGGAACTGTGGCGCTTTTGATCTATGCGCTGACGGTCCGTTTTCTGACGGTTTCTTACAACAGCGTGAGCGCCGGCATGGCAAAGATCGCGCCGTCGATTGATGCTGCGGCCCGTTCGCTTGGCGCATCACCCTTGGCGCTGATGCGCCGGGTCCACGTGCCGCTTCTGGGCCCGCAGATCGCGGTGAGTGCGTCGCTGGTCTTTGTCGATGTCATGCGGGAGTTGCCGGCGACCCTCATCCTCCGACCCTTCGACTTTGAGACGCTCGCGACCCGGGTCTACCGCCTTGCAAGTGATGAACGGATCGTTGAGGCGTCGTCCGCTGCGATCGTGATCGTCCTTATAGGGTTGATCCCCGTCTTCGTCCTCAACGCAGAGCCCAAGCGTGAGGGTTGAAGCCAGCTTGGTATCTCGCGCTGGTCATGGTCTAAATGGGGCAAACGGCAGCGGATAAGGCTCATCCATGTTCAAGAAACTCCTCATCGCCAACCGGGGCGAGATTGCGATCCGGATCGCCCGCACCGCTGCTGACCGCGGTTTGGCGACGCTCGCCATGTATACGGCTGACGACCAGGCCTCGCTGCACCTTCAGTACGCCGATGAGGCGGCGGAACTTCCTGGTTCAGGCGTCGCTGGCTATCTCGACGTCGCAGCCATTGTCCGTATCGCGAAAGAGCATGGCTGCGATGCGATCCACCCAGGCTATGGGCTCTTAAGTGAGCGCGCAGATTTTGCTGAGGCATGTGCTGACGTTGGCATTGTGTTTGTCGGTCCTGCGCCGGAAACGCTTCGCGCCAATGGGGATAAGGTGGCGGCTAGGGCTCTGGCCGAGACAGCGGGTGTTCCGGTCATTCCGGGCCAGAATGACATCACGTCCCCAGACGATATCACTGAGTTCTTTGACCTCCATGGCGGCAGGCCAGTGATGGTCAAAGCCGTCAATGGCGGCGGGGGCCGCGGTATGCGGGTGGTGAGACATCGCGCGGATATCGTGTCGGCATTTGATGCGTGCACGGCTGAGTCGCAATCGGCCTTTGGTTCGAGCGCACTTTATGCAGAGCGTTTTCTTCCCCATGTCCGTCACATCGAGGTGCAGATCGTCGGTGATGGTCAAGACGTGATCCACCTTTTTGAGCGCGACTGTTCGGTCCAGCGCCGGAACCAAAAGGTTGTGGAGGTGGCGCCAGCGCCGCATCTCCCCCAGGGTGTGCGCGACAGGTTGGCGGCTGATGCTGTCCGCATCGGACGGTCCTGCCAGTACAAAGGCTTGGGGACGGTTGAGTTTTTGCTCGACACGGAAACCGGCGAACACGTCTTTATCGAGACGAATCCGCGAATCCAGGTGGAGCATACCATCACCGAGGAGATCACCGGCCTTGATCTTGTCTCGATCCAGCTTGATCTCGCTGCTGGTCGCTCGTTGACTGAACTCGGTTTGCGTCAGGAAGAGATCAAACGTCGATCAGGCTATGCGATCCAGCTGCGGGTCAATGCTGAAACAGCATCGAACGATGGGACCATCACACCTTCCAGTGGCACAATCACTGACTACCTTCCGGCCTCGGGTCCCGGAGTGCGCGTCGATACATTCATTTATCCAGGATACGCGACCAATCCGCATTTCGACAATCTGCTCGCAAAACTGATCATCCGTTCCGGGAGTGAAGACTTTGCAGATGCCTTGGCGAAGGCCGACCGGGCGCTGAGTGAGATGCGGATCGATGGTTTGCCGACCAACCTGGAACTCCTCCGTTCCTTTGTGACGACGGAAGGGTTGTCAGCATGGGACGGTGATGTTGCGGCCTATGAGAGCATTCTTCGGTCATCCGTGCACCCGAACAGCGATGCGCAGCTGCGCCAGCCCGCGGCGCGCGCCTCGAACACACAAGCCACCTTTGCGAGCAACTCGATTGACGTACCGGAGGGGCAGCAGGCCGTTCGAAGTCCGATGCATGCGGTGGTGCATGCGGTGCTTGTCCGCGAGGGGCAGGCTTTCGCTGCGGGTGACGAACTGGCTATCGTTGAGGCGATGAAGATGCAGCATGCTGTCCGAGCAGAGAGCGGCGGCGTTGTGCAAACGATCCACGCGGCGGCAGGGGACACGGTGCATACCGATCAAGTGTTGCTGATCGCCCTGACCAGCAACGCTGATGGCGGGGGTGAAGAGGCCGCTGCGACTGTTGATCTCGATCAAATTCGCCCGGACCTTGCGGCTTTGCAAGAGCGGGTGGGCTTCACCCTGGATGAGAACCGTCCGGACGCGTTGGCCCGCCGCCATGGCCGAGGCCAGCGGACCGCGCGAGAGAACATCGCCGATATCATCGAGCCCGACAGCCTCGTTGAATACGGCCAGCTCACATATGCAGCTCAGCGCACGAAGTATCCAAGAGAAGACCTGATGAAGCGCTCGCCCGGCGATGGGGTGGTGGCTGGCATCGCGTCGGTTCGCACCGAGCAGGGAAGCGGCAGCGGTCAAGATATCGCGATCCTGGCCTATGACGGCTCGGTCTTCGCGGGTACCCAGGGCGCCTTTGGTCATCAGAAAACGGATCGGTTGTTCGATGTCGCCGCCGAGTTGGATGTGCCCATTGTTTTCCTCGCGGAAGGCGGCGGGGGGCGGCCGAATGATGTGGATTTTCAGGAGATCATCCGGTCGGGCCTCGGGGTCACGACCTTTCACCACTTTGCTCGTCACAAAAGCTCCGCACCCAATGTGACTATGGTCAGCGGGTTTTGTTTTGCCGGGAACGCTGCTGTCTTCGGCGCGGGGGACATCAAGATCGCGACACGGAATGCCTGGATAGGTCTTGGTGGACCGGCGATGATTGAAGGCGGCGGCCTTGGTGTGGTGGAGCCTACCGACATTGGGCCTGCGCCGATGCAAGCCGAGATCGGCTTGATCGATATCCTGGTTGATGACGATGCAGAGGCCTGCGCGGCCGTCCGTGACGTGATGACTTATTTCGGCGGCCGCTCAGAGACATGGGAGGCGGGCGATGCCCGGGCCTTGCGTCATACGGTGCCGGAGAACCGCAAGCGCATCTATGACATGCGGGCGTTGATCACCGATCTTGCGGATACGGACGGGTTCTTGGAGCTGCGGCGACAGTTCGGTTTGGGGATGATCACGGGCCTCATTCGGATTGAGGGTCACACGATGGGGTTGATCGCGAACAATCCGGGGCACCTGGGCGGCGCCGTTGATGCGGCTGCTTCGAAAAAGGCCGCTGAGTTTTTGACCTTCTGTGAGCGGTTCAAACTGCCGGTGCTGTCACTTTGCGACACGCCCGGCTTTATGGTGGGGCTTACGAGCGAGGAAGAGGGGGGTGTGAAGGAGGCGTGCGGTTTCCTTCGCGCTGGCGCCGAGCTGACCACGCCTTTGATCTTCATATGCATACGGAAGGGCTACGGCATCGGTGCGCAAGCGATGGCGGGCGGGACCTTTGTGAAGCCGGTGGCCAACTTTGCCTGGCCCACCGGTGAGTTCGGCCCGATGGGCCTTGAGGGCAGTGTCCGCCTTGGGTTCAAGCGAGAACTCGAAGCCGCGCCGACGCCCGAGGCGCAGAATGAGCTCTTTGAACAGATGGTCGCTCATATGTACAAGGAGGGCCACGCGCTCAACGTGGCATCGCTCCTTGAGATTGATGGCGTGATTGATCCGGCCGACACACGGAAGACGGTTGTTCGTGTACTGTCATCATACAGCAATCACGTTCACGATCTTAGCTAAACTCTTCCCCGAGCACAACGAGCGACTTTGAAGCGTATCTCAGTACGTACGGGGCCGATCCTGGTTTGCCATTGGGAAACTGGTCACCAAAGAATGCGACGTAGCAGTCATAAGACTGAATCTCGTCGTCAAACCAGCAATGGATAACAACGCCAAACTCTGACTGTCTGTGCTGCTCGGAGTGATCCAGCTTCACACGCGTGCCGACTGTGAGGTGACGGTCTTGATGGTTATCACGCGACATCATTCTCTCACGGAATTTCAGCTAGATACCTAGTCGTGCTCTTCGCGCGCGCACTCGATGTCGAGCGTGGCGCTTAGGGCATCGTCACGGTGGAGGCGGATTTGGACGGCGTGCCGTGCGCTCGGGTCCATACCAAGCTCTTCCATTCGGGCAAGATCGACGCCCTCACGGAGGATTTCAGCCGTCAATCGGTCGAAGGTTTCCGATGCGGCGGCTTCGTCGGAGCTGCGCTCAATGTGACCAGAGGTGAGGTTCAAGAGGTCGCCGGGACCAAACATCCGTAGGCGCACGTCCCTGGCAACGAAACCATCGCCGAGGGCCTCCATATTGCTGTTGCGGGTGTCCACCTGGACAAAACCGTGACGCCCCGCGGCCAAGAGCTCATTGCCAGACTTGGTGGCGATCACCGCGCTTTCGTCGCAAACGCCGATGCCGAAAGCTTCTCCTTCTTCCGCACACGCCGTGACGAGGCGGCCAAGGCGCCGACCCGAGATGATGTTTTGGTCGGTGATGCCGGTGGAGAGAAGGCCGACGCCCTCTTGGATCACAAGGCCCTGGTGTCCGAGGTCCGAGGCCACGCCGTAGCGCAGGGCCTCGTAGGATGATCCGCCTGCGATCATTAGGCGGGAGAGAGCGGAGACCGCGCCGCTGGACGCCACCAGCGTGGCGCCGTGGGCATAGGCGCGCGCGATCGCTTGCAACACTGCGCTTTCTTCACCGCGATGAAGAAGGGTTTCAACAAGCCGGATCTGGTTGCCGCCGCACAGGAAGATGACATTCATGCTGGCGATTTGGTCGAGGATCTCAGGGTCCCGGGCGGCATACTCAACGGTGTCGATCGTGACGCCAAGGTCAATCGCCTCGACACTATGCGCTTGGAAAAACTCGACATGCTCCCGCGCTGTGCGGCGCGCTTCGGCCGATGCGGCGGCGAAGATACCGACCGGCCCCTGGCCAATCACCTCGACAACCGCCTCTTGCTGGGGCCGTTCATAGTAGAGCGGGGAGGAGCCGAGGAGAATGATCCGTGAACGTTCGTTGAGGTCCATGCCAAAGGTCCGGACCCCGCGTTGATCGATCCCGTCCATCACATCGGGTGAGACCTGTTGCAGCCCGAGCGACACCCGCATGTTGAGGGCCGTCATCCGCAGGCCCTCATCCGGTGTGGCGATGAGGCAGCGGCTGGAGCCCTTTTTCCGTGCGATCTTGGCCGTAGCCATGGTCGAGGTCTTCGGATCCAGTACGGAGAGCGTGTCGCTGGAATAGGTCGACTGATCACCCAGGACGAGACGGGCAATGAGGTCATAGATCGCATACGCACCAAAGGCGTTGCGCTGTGATCGGGCGGGCGCGCGGTAGGCGATCTCGCTTCGCTTCACCCGGCGTTTGTTCTCGGCTGGTGTCACGGAGAAGCGCGGCAGCGTCAGCATATCGCCGTCATCGACATAGCTGAGCTTCACGTCATCATACGTGTTCGTTTCAGTGTTGAGGGTCGCGCGGCGCGTATCGACGAGCAGCATTCCGTACTCGCCGACGACTTGCGCTTCGGTGCCGTCGATGATGAGGGCCGTGTTCTCATCGATGCCAAATCCGACCTTCACCCCGGCATTGGCGAGCGCCACCACCATGCGGGCGAGCCGGCCGCGTTTGATAAAGTGCTGGTCGACGAGGCCATGGCGGAAGAAGCCCAAGCCCTGGCCCAAGAGAAGCCCTGGCTGCTCAGGGTCCTCTGAGTGTCCGTGGACCATCGCCTCGAATGAGGTTCCGCCGATGATCATGGCTTCGGACATCATCGCTGCGCCGGCGGAGGAGCCTGCCAACAGTCCGCCAGCGGCATGCGCTTCTCGGATCGCGGTCAGGAGCGGTGTGTCGACCCCGCCGGGGGCGAGGGCAGCCAGGATCTTCGATTGGTCACCGCCGGTGAAGTAGACGCTGCCCACGTCTTTCACTTTGGCAATCAAAGCAGGACCATGCGCCGTCTGCGGAGCATTTTCGTCGGTGACGTCCAAGACCTCGGCCATAAAGCCGTGCATCTCAAACGCCGCCAGGGTCTCTTCGCCCACTTCCTTCGGCTCGGACGACGCGGTGGGGAGGATCAGAATGCGGCCACCACAAAGCCGCCGCATCTCGCGATAGATGCGGCGATTGTCGTCCTCCAGCCTGCCGCCAATGATGGCGAACTTGCGGTCGACGGGAGGTTTCCCCCGTGCCGTGGTGCGCATGGTTTTGACCTTGGCCTTAAGCGAGCGGCGACAGCCACACGCCGCGTTCGTCTGAAACTATCGTGTAACCGTCTGGGACATCAATTTCTGCGTCGAGATTCTTTTGCGCAGCACCTTCACGTTTCTGGGGGGTGCCGCCTTCGGGTTTGAAGTGGACGATCTGCTTCCACGCCCGGGTGACGCCGGCGCAGAACATCAGCACCAGATCATCGGGCTCAGCGCGCGCAAGGCCTTCGGCGACGGAGGCTTCTTCGCTCGACATGACTTTGATCTTGTCGCGGCTGACGCCGTTTTTCTCGAGTTCAGCGACGAGGATTTCTTGGATCTCGCCCTCTTTCCGGCCGCGGAGGTCATCGTCGGTGTGGCAGAGATAGACATCGAACTGCCCCGCGATAGCCCTGGCAATGGCCTCGATGTCTTCATCGCGGCGGTCGCCGGGGCAGGTGGCGCAGACGATCTTCTTGCCCTTGGTCTCAAGCTGTCCAACGAGATCGACCATCGAGCTGATCGCCGCTTCGTTGTGGCCATAGTCGAGGATCACGCGGAAGCCGTGCTCGTCAAAGACGTTCATCCGGCCCGGGCTTTGATAGAAGGAGTTGTTGAAGGTCCGAAGGCCGCTGCGGATCTGATCGAGGCTGAGGCCCATCGCGTAGGCCATCGCCGCCGCGAACATCGCATTCTCAACATTGTGCCGGGCTTTGCCCTCAAGCGTCGCTGGGATCAGGTGGGTCCAGATGAGCGGTGTCTGGCTCTCTTTATCATAGAGGACGATCTGCTCGCCATTGGCGCCGTCTTCGAGCACGACGGCGCGCTTGCCTGCCTTGATGTGCTCCTTGACGATCTTGTTGTTGGGGTTTTGGGTGACGTAGCAGAGATGCTCCGCCTCCGTATGCGCCGCCATTTTGAGGGTGTAGATATTGTCTGCATTGAGAACAGCGGTGTCTCGTGCCACCTCAACCACCAGGCGTTTGACACGCGCGAGGTCATCGAGCGTGTCCACACCGCCAAGGCCCAAATGGTCTGAGCTGACGTTGAGAACCGCGCCGACATCGCAATAGCGGTAACCAAGACCTGCACGGACGATGCCGCCGCGCGCTGTTTCAATAACGGCTGCGTCGACGTCAGGATCGCGCAGGACCATGCCAGCGGAGACAGGGCCGGTCATGTCGCCTTTGATCGAGACGTTGCCATCGATCATCACCGCATCGGTGCTGGTCTGTCCGACAACTTTGCCCGCCATTTTGAGGACGTGGGACAGCATGCGCGCCGTCGTCGTCTTACCGTTCGTGCCCGTGAGGGCGGCGATCGGAATGCGGCTCGGTGTGCCTGCCGGGAAGAGCATATCCATGATCGCTCCGCCCACGTCGCGCGGCTCACCTTCCGATGGCGCGATGTGCATGCGGATGCCGGGGCCGGCGTTGATCTCACAGATTGCGCCGCCGGTCTCGCGATAGCTTTTGGTGATATCGGTGGTGAGGAAATCGACGCCGCCGATGTCGAGGCCGACCGCTTTGATCGCGCGCTCGGCCATCCGTTTGTTGTCGGGGTGGATCACCTCCGTCACATCGGTGGCCGTGCCGCCGGTGGAGAGGTTCGCGGTTTTCCGTAGGAAGACGACTTCGCCCTCTTGCGGAACATCATCGGGGCGATAACCCTTCTCGCGCATCACTTCGATCTCGCGATCACCCAGGTCGATGCGGGTCAGCATGTTCTCATGACCGGCGCCGCGGCGAGGGTCTTGGTTGGTGATGTTGATCAGCTCTTCGATCGTCGACTTGCCATCGCCTTTGACATGGGCAGGCAGGCGGCGAGCGGCGGCCACAAGCTCGCCATTGACGACGAGAAGACGGTGGTCATCGCCGGGGATCATGGCTTCGACCAGGACGCCGCTGCCATTGCCTGCCGCAATTGGGAAAGCATTGGCGACTTCATCTTCCGTCATCAGATTGATCGAGACGCCGCGGCCATGGTTGCCGTCGGAAGGCTTCACCACAACCGGATAACCGATCTGCTTTGCGGCGCGGACGGCCATCGCCTCGTCACGGGCAAAGAATTGATCCGGCACCGGAAGACCGAGATCACGGAGGAGCTCAAGACAGAACTCTTTGTCCTTGGCAATGTCGACGGCGATACAGCCTGTCTCGCTGGTCAGCGCGGCCTCAATCCGCTTTTGGTAGCGGCCTTGGCCGAGCTGGATCATGCTCGCATCATTGAGACGGAGCCACGGGATATCTCGCGCCTCCGCTGCATTGACCAGCGCCTGGCCCGATGGTCCGAGCGCCCGGCGGCTGGCGAAAGAGACGTAGTCGGCGATTTCCTCGCTGATCAGCAGCGGCTTCTCAGGGATCGGATCGATCAGCTCAAGAACAATGAGCCGTGCGAGATCGCCAGCCTCAAGCCCTGTCGCGCGCGACATATAGCTGAAGAGAACGTCGCCTTCGCCCTTCTCGTCACCCTCGATGAACCGCGCGATTTGCAGATCGGCTCCGGCCTGGCGTTGCAGCCCCAGCGCCGTCCAGGCCATCACTTCGCCCACATGGCAATTGCCGCGTCGCAAATAGTCCGCAAGGCTTTCGCCATCGGCGGTCGTCCGCGCCTCAAGACCGGGGAGCACCTCGAGCAACGTCTCCACCGGCTTGGTCCCATAATCGCCAAAGCGCAGGCTTTTCAGCCCATGGAACTCCATAAGAAGGCGAATGACAGGCTCCCGCTCATAGACGTTCGGTCCGACATACACACGCGAGCGGATAATCTTCATGGCGAGCCTCTCTGCTCAATGGGCCTTTTGGGGCGCAACAATTGTTCGAAGAGGCCACTCAAAAGCGACCTCCAGACGCACGAAAATGCTTTGCGATCGAATTCCGTTCGTCAATCAACTTTCTGTCATTTTTTATGGGCCTATCGCAGCGCAACAAGACCAGGCAAGGACCAGGACCGTAAGGGATGCATGCTATGAGTGAGACCGCGACGATCGACGCCGCTAGAGCTGCCGTTCGCAAAGAGCAAGTGGCACTCCCCGATAGCCACGGCAAGTCCTATCCGCCGATTGAGATCTGGCGCTTTGGCGAAGAGGGCGCGCGGCCGAAGGTCTACATCCAAACCGCGCTCCACGCCGATGAGCTGCCGGGCATGCTGGTTCTGCGCAAAATGGCGGAGGAGCTTGAGCAGCTGGCAGCGAACGGGGCGATCAAAGGGGAGGTCGTGCTGGTCCCGATCGCTAACCCCATTGGGCTGAGCCAAGTCGAGGGCGGATATCTCATCGGCCGGGTCGAACGCGCGACGGATCGCAATTTCAACCGCGGCTATCCCGACCTTTGCGCCATGGTGAAAGAGAAGGTGGCCGAGAAACTCGGTGATGATGAAGCCGAGAACCTCCGCATCATCCGCAAAGCGATGCGCAAAGCGGTTTCGAAAATGGAGCCCGATGATGCATTCGGCGTGATGCAGAAGACGCTGACCTATGAGGCCTGTGACGCTGATATTGTTCTTGATGTGCATGCGGACAATGAGGCGATGATCCACCTCTATGTCGGTGAAGCCAATTGGCCGGATGCCCAGGACCTGGCCGCGGAGATCGACGCACGCGCGGTGCTGCTCACGGATGAATCGGGCGGTGATCCCTTTGACGAGGCTTTTGGCTTTGCGTGGCCGCGGCTGCAGCAGGCCTTCCCAGGCAAACCGATCCCGATGGGCACCCTCTCAGCCACGGTGGAGCTGCGCTCGAACAACCATGTGACGCATAGGGACAGTGACCGGGATGTGCGCGCGCTGATGCGTTTTCTCACGCGCCGCGGGGTGATCGAGGGGAATGCGGGGTCCACGCCGCGGCTCCTCTGCGACGCCTATCCGATCCGCGCGATGCAGCAGCTCCGTGCACCGATTGAGGGGTTGATTGTCTACCGGCTTTCTCTTGGCGATACGGTCCGGACCGGTGATATGATTGCGGAGATCGTGCCGCCCCTTGGCGGTGAGATTGCCGAGGTGAAGGCCGAGACCGATGGTCTTCTCTTCGCCCGCCATGACCAAACCTGGGCGTGGCAGGGCAAAGTGATTGGCAAAGTCGCAGGCCGCGAGGTCCTTGAAAGCCGCAAGGGCGATCTTCTGACGCCTTAAAGGAGAGGCTTGATCAGCTCTCGCGCTGAGCAAACACCTTCCCCTTCAAGACCTGCTGTAGGATCAGCAAGCCTCCCAATATCAGCACACCGATGAGCGTCGTGCTGGCGCCGAACATAAGAATGAGGCTTGATGCCCAAAAGACTGCGCCAATGCCAGCCGCGGCACGAAAATCAAAACTCAGGGCAAGGAGCAGCAGTGTCAAAAACAAAAAACAAGTCTTGGACCAATACACCTTGTTGGCGTCGAGGACGACCTCGCTGAGGCCCTGTGCATCGCTATAGGTCGCAAAGATGTTGACGCCGTCGCCGAACCACAGCGCGGATGGCATGTTGTAGATCAAATAGCCGTAGCTCATGACCAAGACGTAGAAGATACCGTTCGCCCGTATGTGATTGACCAAACCGACCATGAGCCATGCCCTTTGATTTTAAAGCGGAATATCGATTTATATAACATGTTATACCCGCAGGTGGCGTAGTGCAACATGTTATACTGAAGGGAGCGAGAGCCCATGCCGCCTCGACATGAGCACCAGGATATCGAGCAGCGGATCGTCCGAGCGGCGGATGAGATCATCCGGGCTGATGGCGTGAAAAAGCTGACGATGCGGCGCCTTGCCGAGGAGGCGGGCGTTGCGCTCAAGACGCCTTACAACGTCTTCGGATCAAAAACGGGTGTCCTGATTGCCCTCCTCAACGGTGCCATCGCGCCTTTGATGGAGGATATCGATCGCAAGGGTGGCCACCTGGTCGTTGATGACCTGTTCGCGATGCTTGAAAGCACCAAGCAGATTTTTGGCGCCGATGAGGACTTCTTTCGCGGCGTCTTCTGGGAAGTGATGACCTCGGATCATCCTGAGGCGCGCGCTGTCGCCCACGGACGGATTACGCAAGTTGTGATCGATCGCGTCGCCGCAGCGCAGGCGGCCGACGAGATTGTGCCGGAGGTGGCGGCCGCGGCGCTGGGCGGTCAGCTGGGTCTCAACTTGCTTGCCAATATGGGAAGCTGGGCTGGAGGGCATCTCACGATCGATGGCGCGATGGACCACACCAAAGCTGTCTGGGCCTCATTGCTGGTGGGCGCGGTAACGCCGGATGTTTCAGGGGCCGTGTCGAACCACCTCGGCACGATACAGGGTGTTCTTGGTACGTCCGTGGAGTGATTATCGCGTTCCGAGGCGACCGATAATGCTGCCGCGAGGGGCGATCACCAACCGGCCCTCTGATTGGGATCCACCAACGGATACGGGTAGGATCTCAAATTGCGGACCCGGATCGAACTGAATTTCTTCATTGGACAGATTGAAGGCGCAGAGAAGAGTCTCATTGTCAGTGTGCCGTTCAAACACCAAAAGAGGTGATGGCGTCGTGCGAAACGAGATGGAACCGGATCGGAGCGCTTGGCTCGAATTGCGAAGAGCCAAGACCGCTTGCGCATGGCGCAGCACCGACCCCGCATCAGCTTGCTGATCCGCCGCCGTTGCCTGGCTGTGCCGATCATCGATCTTCATCCACGGTGTGCCCGTGGTGAAACCGGCGTGCGGCGCCTTTGCCTCCCAGGGCATCGGGGTGCGCGCGCCGTCGCGGCCAAGGTCCTCCGGCCAGAAGCGGATGGCCTCGGGGTCGCGGAGATCTTCGAAACGAAGGTCAGCCTGCGGAAGACCAAGTTCGTCCCCTTGGTAGAGAAACACCGTGCCGCGCAGGCAGCACAGGAGGGTAAGAAGCTGTTTTGCCAACACGTCTCCACCCTCTTCGCCGCCCCAGCGGGTGACCGCGCGGCGCACGTCGTGGTTGGAGAAGGACCAGGAGGGCCAAGCTTCCGTGGCCTCCCACTCCTCCACCGTCTCGCGGATCAGCTGGGGTGTGAGCGTGTCAGCGCGAAGGAACTGGAAATTGTAAGCGGTATGCAGAAGAGATCGATCCTCTGTATACTCAATGCTGCGCTTGGTCGGCGAGGTGCTGTCGATCTCCGCCACCGCCATCCGGTTACCGTAGGAGTCGAGCAGCGTCCGTAGGCGCTTCACAAACTCTAACGTCTCCGGCCGGGAGCGTTCATAAAGGTGCTGTTGGAACTGGGACGGCCGAGCATGGCCAAGGGTGCCTGCCTCAGGATTGTCGCGAAGCTCCGCATCGTGAAAGAAATAGTTCGCGACATCGAGCCGGAACCCATCCACGCCGCGATCGAGCCAGAACCGGGCGACATCCAGCACGGCTTCTTGAACTTCCGGATTATGAAAGTCGAGGTCCGGCTGCTCGGTCAAAAAGTTATGGAGGTAGTATTGCCGGCGCCTCGTATCCCAGGCCCAGGCTGACCCCCCAAAAACCGAGAGCCAATTGTTCGGCGGGGAGCCGTCTTCTTTCGCCTCGGCCCAAACATACCAGTCCGCCTTCGGATTGGTGCGATCCTGGCGGCTTTCTTTGAACCAGGCATGCTGATCCGACGTGTGGGAATAAACCTGATCAATGATGATCTTAAGATCGCGGGCATGTGCTTCGGCCAGGAGCTCGTCAAAGTCTGCAAGGGTTCCAAAGGTGGGATCGACATCGCAATAGTCGGCAACGTCATAACCGTAGTCGGCCATCGGTGAGGTGAAGAAGGGCGAGAGCCAAACCCCCTCGACCCTAAGATCGGCGAGGTAGTCGAGTTTCCCGATCACGCCGCGCAAATCACCGATCCCATCACCGTCGGAATCGGCAAAGCTCCGTGGCCAGATTTGGTAGACAACAGCGCCGCGCCACCACTCGGTCATAGGATCCTCACAAGCTTTGGAAGAACGTCCGCGAAGTTACCACGCGTCGGCGCTGCTGCCACTAGGGGTTGCTCGCTGACGTCTATAGACAGTGCAGATGGGCCAACGTAACGCAAGAGACGTTGGTTTTTCGAGGTTATCCCATGCGCGCTTTCATTGCCCTAGGACTGTTGGTGACCGGCTTGCTTGGGTGTTCCGATAGCGTTGAGGGCGATGGCGCTCCGGCCCCTGAGTTTGTTGCAGCGGCCTGCGAGGTCGGCGTCTACGGGCCGCCCCAGTCTTTCGTGACCATCACCCGCCGCGAGAACGACTTCGCTTATGCGTTCAGCGATGGCCGACGGGGCCGCGTTGGCGACGAGGGTGTGATCGTCTGCGGAGAGCGGGCCGTACGAGTTGAAGGTTCGACCGTATGGGAACAACGGCCTCTTCGGATCACCGATACGCGGTTCGAGGTCGACGGCGTTGTCCTGGCAGGCCAACTTCTCGAAAGCCCCGACGCTGGTCCTGACACCACGCTTGTCGCCTTAGCGCACGGTTCCGAAGAGCTCGGTTGGATCGAAGCGGCGACTTATCCCTACCAGCTCGTGGGCCGGGACGTTTCCGTTTTTGTGTACGACAAACGCGGCACCGGCCGGTCCGCTGGCAATTATTCACAGAATTTCCCTCAGCTAGCGGACGACCTGGTTGCGGCCTCGAAGGAAGCCAGACGCCTCGCGGGTGATCGGTTTGGCCGGTTTGGTCTCTTTGGCTTCAGCCAGGGCGGTTGGATTGCCCCACTGGCCGCGGAAAGAGCGGAGGCCGACTTTATCGGGATCGGCTACGGTTTGGTCGTGGATATCCTTGAGGAGGATGCAGCCCAGGTTGAGCTGGAGCTGCGAGAAGCGGGGTATAGCGACTATGTGATCGCTGAAGGCAAAAAGATCACCGATGTGACAGCGCGTCTCGCCGTTTCTGGGTACACAGACGGCCTTGAGGAGTTGAGCGCGTTGCAAGAGCAGTATGGTGACGAGGAATGGTTCACCAACATCAAAGGCGGCTTCACCGGTGTGATTCTCGGCATGTCGGCGGAAGAGCTGGGTACCAACGGCATCCCGATGTTCGACAGGCTCAACATCGACTGGTCGATCAAACCCATGGACGTCCTGCGCCAGGTGAATGTTCCTCAGCTTTGGGTGCTCGCTGCGAACGATCGCGAAGCGCCGGTGTCCAAGACGCTCCAGCGGCTGCAGGCGCTGAGGGGTGAGGGCAAAGACATCACCATCTACATGTTCCCTGACACCGATCATGGTATGTGGGAATATGAGCAGGCCACGGATGGAACCCGGAACTACACGCGGGTCACGGACCGCTACTATGACCTCCTGGCGGATTGGGCGAGTGGTGCTCTCGATGAGAGCTACGCCGCAAGCACCAAGGAGTAACGGCTAAGCGCTGCAGCTGGCGCCGCCCAGGACGCAGAAACGGGAGCAGTGGGGGTGGTTGAGCTTCACCGCTTGGCTCGCTTCTTTTAACGTCTCGCCCATATCGAACTGGGGGTCGTAGGGCAGGAGGGTGCAGGCCGCGACACGGGGTGTGGGCTCCCCTTTGCGCTTCACCACCATGCGGCTGGTGGAGCACATCACTGTTTCCTTCGGCATGCTGAGGGTGGTCCAGCACTGCTCAGTGATTTCGGGCGTATCGAGCGTCGCGTCCATTTCAGGGAAGAGAACGAGCTCTTCTGGGTCGTCGACATTGATCGGCACACCGATGGCCTTCATCAAGCGATCGTACCCCTGCTTGGCGTCTTCGGTGCTTTCATCGGCCAGTTGCCGGCCGGCAATGGCCACGTTGAAGCCGTGCTCACCGAGCCATCTCACCCCATCGAGGGCCTTGTGCCAGGTGTCCTCGCCGCGCTCGCCCTCATGGGCGTCTTGGGTGTAGTGATCGAGGCTGACGCGCATGACGATGTCGTCGCCGCGCTCGGCCTGCAGGGCGATGAGTTCGTCTTCAAACCTGCGCATCGGGCGCATCGCATTGGTCAGCATCAAGACCTTAAACCCGCGACCGAGCGTGCTCCACAGGATCGGCATCATGTCCCGGTTCATGAAGGGCTCACCGCCAGTGAAGCCGATCACCTCGGTCGCGATCCCCTCGCGCGCGATTTCATCGAGATAAGCGTCGACCTCCGCGGTCGTGATGTAGACCAGCGCGTCATTGGTCGGCGAGCTCTCAATATAACAGCCGGCGCAAGCCAGGTTGCAGAGCGTGCCAGTGTTGAACCACAGCGTGGTGAGGTTCGACAGCGGCACAAATGCGCGGCGCTGACCATCGGCCGTACGCACAGGGTCCTCAAACTTGCCCGTGGCAAGCGACTGACCTTGGCGACGAAAAGGCGACTGGGCGGGATCGGGGAACTGGACCATCGATAAAACCTTTCGCCGATCACTGAGATGAGGTTACGACAGCAAACGACAGTTGGCGAGGGTAACCTTGGCGCGTCCGAGGGCGAAGCTGTCAGTGTCAGGGATCACAGAGGATTTTCACGCATGAATATCGAGAACGCCCAGCGTTACTATGGGCAGGTTTTGCAAGGCTCGTCCGACCTGCGCACTGATGCGTGCTGCACAGCAGAAGCACCGCCACCATCCATCCGCGCCGCCATGGCCAATGTCCACGAAGAGGTGTCGGGCCGTTACTATGGCTGCGGGCTGGTTGCGCCAGAGGCAATGAAGGGTCTTTCGGTTCTCGATCTCGGTTCGGGCTCCGGCCAAGACGCTTATGTGCTGGCGCAGCTCGTGGGTGCCGAAGGCCGGGTTGTCGGTGTTGATGCGACGCCGGAGCAGCTGGCTGTCGCGAACGAGCATAAAGAATGGCATGCGGAGAAATTCGGCTACGCCAATGTTGAGTTCCTCGAGGGCAATATCGAGCAGCTTGAGGATCTCGACCTCGAGCCAAGCAGTTTTGACGTCATTGTCTCGAACTGCGTGATCAACCTCGTCCAGGATAAGGGCGCGGTGTTCCGCGGTGCCCATAAACTCCTGAAGCCCGGCGGCGAGATCTATTTCTCTGACGTCTATGTCGATCGCCGTGTGCCCCATGAGCTCACCCAAGACCCTGTGCTGCACGGCGAATGCCTTTCCGGTGCTCTTTATTGGGGCGATTTCGATCGGGTGGCGAAGGAGTCGGGTTTTGGTGACCCGCGTCTGGTGACCGATCGTCCGCTCGCCATTGGGGACCCCCAGGTGCAGGCGAAGGTTGATGGCTTTCAGTTCTTCTCCGCCACCTATCGTCTCTTCAAGCTCGATGACCTCGAGCCACAATGCGAGGACTACGGACAAGCGGTCCGGTATCTTGGCACGGTCGAAGGCATGGAGAAGGCCTTCGCCCTTGATAACCATCACTATATGGAAGCAGGGCGCGTGTTCCCCGTTTGCGGCAACACATGGCGCATGCTGAAGGATACGCGGTTCGCTCGTCATTTCGAGTTCTACGGCGATTTCTCCAAGCATTTCGGTATCTTCGAGGGTTGCGGCGTCGAGATTCCTTATAAGGACAACTCTACCGATCCCGATGCATCCAGTGGCTGCTGCTAACCATGGCTGGACAAACAGTCCTGATCACCGGCGCTGCCGGGTTGCTCGGCGGTGAACTCACCGGGCAGCTTGTGGGCCGCGGGTTTGAGGTGATTGGCCTCGTCAACCGCAATCCTGAGATCTGCCGCAACGATCATTCCGTGGTCGAAGGGGTCGAGACGGTCAAAGGTGACATCACGGCCGCGCAGTTTGGTCTTGAGGCGGACGCCTGGGCCACGCTCGCTGCAAAGGTGGATCTGATCGTTCATTGTGCGGCCGTCACCGACTTTGCCGCAGAGTGGGATTTGCACCAGGCGGTTAATATCGACGGTACACAGCATGTTCTTGATCTTGCGGAAGCCGCCGGCGCTGGCCTCGTTCATGTCAGCACTGCCTATGTGTGTGGTGACCGCGAGGGCATGATCCTTGAGAGCGAGCTAGAGGCGGGGCAAGGCTTCACCAACGGCTACGAGAAGAGCAAGAACGAAGCTGAGCGGATGGTGCGCGATGGCACCGTGCCCTTTGCGATCGCGCGCCCTAGCATCGTCCTGGGTGACCATGCCGAAGGACGGACCCGGAGCTTTGATACGATCTATCCGATCATCAAGGTGCTGACAGAAGGCCGGGTTACGGTGATGCCCGCGAGGCCGTGGGCGACCCTCGATATCGTGCCGATCGACTATGTTTGCGACGGTATCGTCCGCATGGTCGAGGGTTTTGAGAGGGCCAAAGGACAGACCTTCCATCTGGTGGGTTCCTCGCCCATGCCGCTCGATGCCTTTTCTCGTACCGCGCCGAAGTTCGAAGGGCTCCATCATCCTGATTTTGTCGATCCTGATGCGTTTGATCTGGCGGCATTGCCGTCATCCGAGCGACGTTTCTTTCAGCGCGGCGCTGAGATCTACGCACGCTATTTCACGCGCAATCCGCGCTTCGATGACCGGGCCTATCGCGCTTTTTCTGGTACAGAGCCGCCGCTTACGGAAGATCTGTGGTGGGAGCGCCTGGTGAGCTACGCGATGGATGTGGGCTTCATCAAGCCGCGTAAGAAAACGACCGCGGCGTAGTCTCGTGAGTGCACCACGTGTTGTGATCATGTGCCGTTACCCAGAGTCTGGGAAAGCCAAAACACGGCTGATCCCTGCTTTGGGTCCATGCGGCGCAGCAGAGATGCATAAGATCCTCGCTGAACGGACGGTGGCGACCGTACGGCAATCTGGGCTGCCATTCACCCTCTGGGGCACGGGCGGCGGCGAGGAACAGTTTACCCAGTGGCTCGGCGATCTGACGTTTAAGGATCAACCGGACGGTGATCTTGGTGAGCGCCTGCTCGCCGCTGCTGAGGCTTATCCTGTGATCTTTCTTGGGACGGACATCCCCGATCTCAACTCCGATCACCTGAAGCAGGCCGCGAACGCCCTCGCCGACGGTGAGGCTGTGATAGGTCCGGCGGCTGATGGGGGGTATTGGCTCCTGGGTCTCCCTCAGCCAGCTGATGATCTTTTTTCAGGGATCGATTGGGGTACGGAGACGGTCTACGCAACAACGCGGTCGAAAATGGACGCTTTGGGCATCGAGCCTGTCATTCTCGAAGAACTTCACGATCTCGACCGACCCGAAGACCTCGAACGTTGGCCTGACCTGCGCCCATGACCGGCATTTCGATCGTCATCCCCGCCCTTGACGAAGGCGAAGCATTGCCGCGGTTGATCCGCTGTCTTGCGACGCTTGATCCCCAGCCGGATGAAATCATTTTGGTTGATGGCGGCAGCTCCGATGACACGGTCGCGCTCGCCAACTATGCGGAATTCAAGGTTCTGCACCAGTCTCCTGCTGGCCGTGCCCGTCAGATCAACAAGGGTGTGGAGGCGGCCAGTCACGACGTTGTTTGCGTTCTGCACGCCGATACGATCTTACCTGACGATGCAGTGGCCGTGATGCAAAGGACGATGGCTGATGAAAAGACCGTCATGGCCGCGTTCATGGCGATTCTGACGGGTCCTGATCAGACCCGCTGGGTCACCAGCTTGCACAACTGGGCCAAGACCTGGTACGCGCCGCTGTTGTTCCGTCCGCACCTTTTTATCAAAGGCTGCCGTTTGTTCTTTGGCGATCATGCGATGTTTTTCCGGCGCCGGGCCTTTCTCGATGTTGGCGGGTGCGACCCTGAGATGATGGTGATGGAGGAAGCGGATCTTTGCGTCAAAATGACGGGTAAAGGCCGTATGCGTCTTTTGGACAGGATGGTGGCGACGTCCGATCGTCGGGTTGCGGCATGGGGCGGGTTGAAGGCGAACTGGATCTACCTTCAAGTCGGCATCAAATGGGGCCTCGGCGTTCGTAAGCGCCTAGGCGATCAGTATCCCGACGTTCGCTAACGTCCTGCGACGGCGAGAACAGCATCAACGCAGCGGCGCCAGTGGCCGAGGCGCTTGCGCCGCTCATCCTCTTCCATCGCTGGCGTGAAACTCCGGTCCTTTGTCTGTTGTGCGCCTACGTCGCTCAAAGACGAGAAACGCCCCGCTTGTAGGAACGCGAGATAGGCTGCACCCAGCGCGGTCGTCTCCAGCACTTTCGGACGTTCCACGCTGACGCCCGCTATATCGGCGAGGCGCTGGACGAACCAATCGTTGGCTGCCATTCCGCCGTCAACGGACAAACGCTCCGTGGTCAGGCCATCGGCTTCAATCGCTTGGAGGAGGTCGTGGGTCTGGTAGACCACACCCTCAAGCGCCGCCCTCGCCAACTCATCGGGGCCCGTTGAGCGGGTCATGCCAAAAACCGCGGCGCGCGCATGGGGCGACCAATAGGGCGCGCCCATCCCGGTGAAGGCAGGAACCATGATCACCTCTGCGTCCGGTTGCGCGCGCTCGGCCCGTTTGGCCGTCTCCGCCGCACTGGTAAGCAGTCCCATCTCGTCGCGAAGCCATTGGACGGCGGCACCGGCGATGAAGATTGATCCTTCCACAGCATAAGTCGGCTCACCGTTGATCCGATAGGCCACAGTTGTCAAAAGACGGTGGGCGGATGGTTTGATCTCGCTTCCCGTGTTCACAACGATGAAGCAGCCGGTGCCGTAGGTGCTCTTCATTTGCCCGGGTTCAAAGCAGGCCTGACCCACCGCGGCTCCTTGCTGATCCCCGACAATACTCAAGATAGGGAGCGTTTTCCCCAGCAGCTCTGTAGGCGTATCACCGAAATGCGCCGCGCTGTCGCGCACCTCAGGCAGCAGCGCCCTTGGCACGTTGAAGAGCTTCAGAAGGTCATCGTCCCAATCTTGCGCGGCGAGGCCGAAAAGACTGGTCCGGCAGGCATTTGTCGCGTCGGTGGCGTGGACGGCGCCGCCCGTCAGGTTCCAAAGCAGCCAGCTGTCGATGGTACCGACGGCAAGCTCACCTGCTTCGGCCCGCTCCCTTGCCCCTTCCACATTGCCCAGCAACCAAGCGATCTTTGACGCGGAGAAGTAAGGATCAAGGAGGAGCCCTGATCGTTCCATCACCAACGGTTCGTGCCCCGCATCAAACAGCGCCTGGCACGTGTCAGCGGTTCGTCTGTCTTGCCACACGATCGCGTTGTGAAGCGGTTCGCCCGTTGCTCGGTCCCACAGGACAACGGTCTCCCGTTGGTTGGTGATCCCGATACCGATGATCTTGTGACCTTGCGCCTCGGCTTTTGCCAGTGTCGCTCGCGCGGTGGACAGGACAGTGGCCCAGATCGCTTTCGGATCGTGCTCAACATGGCCGTCTGCGGGGTAGATCTGCGGGAACTCTTCCTGCGCCGATGCGAGAATTGCTCCGTCTGCCGAGAAGGCGATCGTCCGGCTCGATGTCGTGCCCTGGTCGATGGAGAGAATGGCGTCGGTCATGGGGCTCGGCTCCGGAAGACATGTTGGAAAATGAACAGGCGGCGGTCCTCCCACAGCTCATCGGAAAGGTCACGACATGAGTTCATCGGAAGGCCGGGCCGCGAGGACCTTTTGCGCTTCGGCCAGAGATCGCCTACACCCGCGGGGACGGGCGCCTGGCGCCACGAACCCTATGAAAGAGCTCAAGAATTAGAGCCGATGGAGGACACATGCGGACCATCCAGCACCTGGTGAATGGAAAGTCGACGCCGCTCACATCCGATCGCACAAGCGATGTTTACAACCCTAACACCGGCCAAGTGCAGGCGCGTGTCATGCTCGCCTCAGCGGCTGATATGGCGACTGCGGTCGAGGCCGCAAAAGCTGCGCAGCCAGGCTGGGCCGCGCAGAACCCGCAACGTCGCGCGCGTGTTCTCTTCCGCTTCAAAGAGCTGCTCGAAGCAAACATGGATGAGCTCGCCGAACTCCTTTCCTCAGAGCACGGTAAAGTTGTTGCGGACAGCCGAGGGGACGTTCAGCGCGGCCTGGAGGTCATCGAGTTTGCGTGCGGCATTCCGCATCTTTTGAAAGGTGAGTATACCGAGGCCGCCGGGACAGGCATCGACGTCTATTCTATGCGTCAACCCTTGGGTGTCGTCGCGGGCATCACGCCGTTCAACTTTCCTGCGATGATCCCGATGTGGATGTTCGGTATGGCGATCGCCTGCGGGAACACCTTTATCCTGAAGCCATCGGAGAAAGACCCTTCGGTTCCCGTCCGGTTGGCGGAGTTGATGCTCGAAGCCGGCGCACCCGAAGGCGTCTTGAACGTCGTTCATGGTGACAAAGAGGCTGTCGACGCGATCCTAACGCACCCTGACATTTCGGCGGTGAGCTTTGTCGGCTCTTCCGATATCGCGCAGTATGTCTACAGCACGGGCACGGCTCACGGCAAACGGGTTCAGGCCATGGGCGGGGCCAAGAACCACGGCATCATCCTGCCTGATGCCGATATGGAGCAGACCGTGAAAGACATGGTCGGCGCAGCGTTTGGATCCGCCGGGGAACGCTGCATGGCTCTTCCCGTCGCTGTGCCTGTGGGCGAGGATACGGCCGACCGCTTCATCGGCATGATGACGGACGAAATCAGCAAGCTGAAAATCGGTGTCTCGACGGACGCCGATGCGCATTTTGGTCCTGTCGTCAGTGCGGCCCATCGCAAGCGGATCGAGGACTATATCGCCATGGGTCAGGAGGAAGGCGCCAACCTTGTGGTCGATGGTCGAGGCGTGAGCCTCCAAGGCCACGAAGACGGCTTCTTCATCGGCCCGTCCTTGTTCGACAATGTGACGCCAGACATGAAGAGTTACCAGGACGAGATCTTCGGTCCGGTGCTCCAGGTGGTGCGTGCCTCCAGCGCGGAGGAAGCGATGAATCTGCCTTCGGAGCATCAGTACGGAAACGGTGTGGCGATCTTCACCCGTGACGGCGGCGCAGCCCGTGACTTCGCCAAGTCCGTCAATGTTGGCATGGTGGGGATCAATGTGCCGATCCCTGTGCCCGTTAGCTATCACACTTTTGGCGGCTGGAAGCGGTCGGCCTTTGGTGACGTCAATCAGCACGGCCCCGAGGGCGTGCGGTTCTACACCAAGATCAAGACCGTAACCCAGCGCTGGCCATCGGGCAGTGTCGGCGACCAGTCGTTCATCATCCCGACGATGTCGTAAGGAGGCATCATCATGCCACTGACAGAAGAACAACATATGATCGTCGATACGGCGGCGGGCTTCACGCGCGATCGGCTCCGTCCGAATGCGGCGCGCTGGGAAGAGGAGAAGAACCTCGACCGCGATATCTTGAAGGAGCTGGGCGGCCTCGGCTTTGGCGGCATCTACACCCGCGAAGACATTGGCGGCTCGGCGCTCACGCGGCTGGACGCGGTCCTGGTGTTCGAAGAGCTGGCCAAAGGCTGCATCAGCCATTCGACCTTTCTTTCGATCCATAACATGGCGACCTGGATGGTCGACAATTTCGCTCGGGACGATCTGCGATCAGCTTACGGACCACAGCTGACGGCCGTCGATCTCATAGCCTCCTACTGTCTGACGGAGCCTGGTGCTGGTTCGGATGCTGCGAGCCTCAAAACGTCCGCCAAACGCGACGGTGACGACTATGTCTTGAACGGCGCCAAGGCCTTCATCTCCGGCGCGGGATTCTCCGACGTCTACATCGTCATGGCACGGACGGGTGACAACGGACCAAAGGGCATCAGCTGTTTCTTGGTCGAAAAAGATACACCAGGCCTCTCGTTTGGCAAAGCTGAGAAGAAGATGGGTTGGCACGCCCAACCGACCCGCATGGTGATGTTTGACGATTGCCGCATCCCCGAGCGGAACCGTCTGGGTGAAGAGGGTGAGGGCTTCACTTTTGCCATGAAGGGGCTCGATGGCGGGCGGCTCAACATCGCAGCAGCCTCGCTTGGCGGAGCTGAGGAAGCCATCAACCGCGCCTTGGCTTACGCTCAAGAGCGTAGCCAGTTCGGCAGTGCGATTGCTGATTTTCAGGCCACGCAGTTTAAGCTCGCTGATATGGCCACCGAGATCGAGGCGGGCCGGGAGCTGCTCTACGAGGCTGCACGTAAGCTCGATGCCCGTGACCCCGGCGCGACCTCGTCTTGCGCGATGGCCAAGCGGTTTGTCACCGACATGGCCTTCAAGGTCGCCAACGATGCGCTGCAAATCCACGGCGGCTACGGGTATCTCGCTGACTACGAGGTGGAACGGATCGTCCGTGATCTCCGTGTGCACCAGATCCTTGAGGGCACAAACGAAGTGATGCGGGTCATCATTTCGCGGAAGCTCTTGAGCGACAATCGGCGTTAGGGGGTCATCATGACAGAGACGATTTTGTTTGTGGGCCTTGGCAATATGGGTTCTGGCATGGCCGCAAACCTTGTGAAGGCTGGCCACCGGGTTTTGGCGCATGACCTTTCGCCAGACGCCGTGGGAGCTGCGGTTGCGAAGGGTGCCGAGGCTTCTGGTCCGCTAACGGAACTTGATGCTTCAGTCGTGACCACCGTGATCACGATGCTCCCATCCGGCAAGCACGTGTCTAAGGTCTATCTTGAGGACATGCCCCAGTCGTTGCCGATGGGGACGCTCAACATCGATTGCTCGACTATCGATGTTCCCACCGCACGTAGCCTCGGCGAAGGCGCCATCGCGCGCGGATTTCCGATGGTCGATGCTCCCGTTTCCGGCGGGGTTGCGGCGGCGGAGGCTGGTACACTGACCTTTATGGTTGGTGGCCGAGACGAGGACTTTGAACGGGCGAAACCCATTCTCGAGGCGATGGGCTCACGCGTCTTCCACGCCGGTGCCAATGGCAACGGCCAGGCAGCGAAGATCGCCAACAACATGCTGCTGGCGATCTCAATGATCGGAACCTGTGAAGCCTTTGCTTTGGCGGAGAAGTTGGGGCTCGATGCCCAAACCTTCTACGACATATCATCCACCGCATCCGGACAATGTTGGTCCATGACGTCTTACTGTCCTGCGCCTGGCCCCGTTCCCGCGGCGCCGTCAAACCGGGACTACCAGCCGGGGTTCGCCGCGGCGATGATGCTCAAGGACCTGCGCCTTGCATCAGACGCGGCCGAAGGGGCAGGTAGCGCCATCCCTCTCGGTGCCCACGCCAAAGAGATCTATGAGGCCATCGCGGAAGGCGGGGCAGGGGACCGGGACTTTTCGGTCGTTCTACCTATGCTGAAAGACGGTACCCTGACGGGTTAGACGTCGCGCGCGAGACGGATTCCTGTGAATTGCCACCGTGCATCTGGTGGGAAGAAGTTGCGATAAGTGCTGCGCACATGACCCGGCGGCGTCGCGCAGCTGCCGCCTTTGAGCACAAGCTGGCTGGACATAAACTTGCCGTTATACTCACCGATCGCACCGGGCGGCGCGTGGTAACCGGGGTAGGCGGAGTAGGCGCTTTGGGTCCAGTCCCAGACCGTGCCGTAAGCGGATCCCAAACCGTTGTCTCGACCCACGAGGTGAGGGTGCACAAAGCCGCTGGCATCGAGGAATTGCCCTTCGTCGGCGGATGACTGCCGGAGGGCGATCTCAAGCTCATGCTCTCGCGGTAGGCGCGCGTTGGCCCATTCGGCATAAGCAAACGCTTCGTAAGCGGACACATGCGACAGGATTCGGTCACGCCGCAACGGCAAAAGACCGTGAAGCGAAAACTCGAACCACGCTCCATCGATCTTGTGCCAATAGAGCGGCTTCGTGATCCCATGGCTCTGCACCCACGCCCAACCATCGGAGAGCCAAAGCGAGGGCATTTGGTATCCGCCATCGTCGAGGAAATCGAGAAACTGTCCATTGGTGACCGGCGTGCCGTGGAGCGCAAACTCGTTGAGCCAGGTCTGGTGCTGCGGGCCCTCATTGTCGAAATGAAAGTCCCCGCCGGGATGTCCAACGTCGTGCAGACCGCCGGGGAAGGTCACCCACCGCTCGTTCGCTGGAGCCGACGTCTCTTCTTTATCGCCGGAGGTATCAGCTTCCAAAGGAAGCGCCGCGGGGAAAAGGGGGTTGAGACCGAAAGCCGACTTTATGTCGGTGCAAAGAAGCTCTTGGTGCTGCTCTTCATGGTGAATGCCGAGCTCAATAACGCGGGCTGCATCGGGCCAGAGACGATCACCAAGATCAGCGGCCAGTTTGGCAACGCGCCTTTCGGTGGCCTCGCGGTAGTCCATGACCTCTTTGCAGGTCGGACGAGAGAGCAAGCCGCGTTCCGGACGAGGCCAGCGTTCACCCACGGCCTCATAATAAGAGTTGAAGTGGAACCCATATTGCGGATGAAACGGCTCAAATCCGTGCTCGAACTGTTTCAGCAAAAACTCTTCGAAGAACCAGGTCGTATGCGCCAAATGCCAACGCGTCGGGCTGGCGTCGGGCATCGCCTGCAGCACCATGTCTTCGGGCTGCAAATGGCGCGTCAGATGCGCTGTTCTTTGCCGTGTCCTTTCAAAACGCGTAAGGAGTTCTGCGCGATCAAGCGATGCGCGCGGTTGGACGGCGTTGGCGTCGTCACCCATGCCCTTGTCTCGCTTGAGGATATCAGCCCGAGCCGACAATCCTCAGCGCCCTTCTCCGCTGTCGCGGTGTGGTGGCACGTTCGGCTGGTGATGTCCAATGCAGGTGTTCAGCCCGCTGGTTTGGGCCGGATCCCTTGAAGCTCAATTCTGAGCGTCGCTGTCTTTTTGAAGATGAGCCGATTGATGAGCAGCGACACACCAATGATGGCGAAAAAGGTGATCGCCATAAAGTGGATATAGTGGAGGTTCGACGTCCATCCGAGCACCCCATAAACGAGACCGTTCGGATTGAGGCTGCCGACAAAATTCGCCATCGCGCCGTCAGTCACATCGCCCGCGAAGACAGCTCGCGTCGTTTCTGTGCTGAGGATAAATGTGTGTACGGCATAGAACGAGACACCGAACACCACACCGATCATCGCGGTGCGATAGTCCACGTCGTTGAAGAGAAGCGCGAGGGTGAAGGCAGCGAGAACGGGCATCGATCCGAGGCCATAGAGCTGCTGGAGGAGATTGATGAGGCTCTCAGCGCTCGCGAACACCGGCACCATCGCGATCGCGAGCACCACCATGATCAGTGAAAAGATGGTCGAGACTCGCGGGACGTTGACGTTTGGGTTGATGTAGCGCTGATGGATGTCGCAGACATAAAGCGCTGCTGCGGAATTGAGCAGTGAATTGAACGTCGTGAGAACGGCCGCTGCCATCATCGCGGCGAACGCTCCCGAGAGATAAGGCGGCAGGATGTCTCCCACCAGGGTGCCGAAGGCCGCGTCGTTGATGTCACCATAGAGCTTGAACGCCACCACGCCGGGCACCACAACGATCACAGGAACGATCAGAAGACGGATCGCGGCTGCAGTCATGATCCCCTTTTGCGCTTCGCCCACCGTTTTGGCAGCCATGGCGCGCTGCGTGATGGTTTGGTTCGTGGACCAGTAGTAGATCTGAATCAAAACCATGCCGGTAAAGAGTGTGCTGAACGGGATCGGCGAGTCTGCTGAACCGATCATCGACAGCCGCTCCATCGGAACATCCGTGGAGATATCGAAATCCACGGCTCGCAGAGCCAGGAAGACGACCAACAAAGCGAGGATCAAAAGCCCCACACCGCTATAGGTATCCGAAACCGCGACTGCCCGTAGCCCACCAAGGATCGCATAGGCGGCACCAACAACGGCGAAGAAGACAGCGATCACCATCAACGGCAAGCTGGTGTCAAACATCGTCTTCATAAAGAGCGAGCCGCCATAGAGCGCCGCAGGCAAGTAGATGAGCAACGTGCCCGCCATGAAGATGATCGAAATGAGCGCACGGATATGCGGGTTGTTGTACCGCTTCTCGAGAAGCTCTGTCGTCGTCGTACAATTGTTGCGGTAGTAGATCGGGATAAAGAGAAACGCGAGGATGAAGAGGCCAGCGACCGCCGCAAGCTCCCACCACGCCAAAAGCAGCATTTGGTTGCCGTTCATCCCAACCAACTGGTCGGTGGAGAGATTGGTGAGCGTGATCGAGCCCGCAACGAAGAACCAAGGCAAGCCATTCCCAGCGAGAAAATAATCGTGGGCGGAGTTTTCCTCCTCCGCACTGCCGCGCGCGCGCCCGCCCGTGCACTGCCACCACGTCAATCCGCCGATCAGCGCGGTGAGGCCAAAAAAGACAATGATCTGGAGCGGATCCAGCGAGAGTTTATCCGGGCTCACGACGTCCTCCGCGCTGACGCGCAACAGATGCTAAGCAAGAGACGAAAGCCATGGACAAAAAGTGCGCCGCCGCTGTCGAATCTCATTTTCGTTTTGCAACATCGTAGAGTATGAAACTGAACATTCAATCCCGTTGACCCGCAGGCCCGTCCCATCCCCATGACCGATGCTTCCTCCGCTTTTGTCACCCTGCGCACGGACCGAGTCCAGCTGACGCTCGCAGCCGCGCTGGGATCACGCGCCTCTATCCTTTATTGGGGAAAGAGTTTGAGGTCTGCCGGGCCCCAGGAGCTTGCGCTTCTGGCGACCCGTCAATGGGCCTTTGGCGGACCCACGGCCGAAGTCTCGCCGTCGTTATCGAATGAACTCGGCGCTGGTCTCGGCGGCCCTTCGGGTTTTCTTGCCCATCGCGACGGCACCGACTGGGCCACAGTCTTCGCTGTTGAGAGGATCGAGCAGCCTGATGCGGACACGGTGGTGCTTCACTGCGGCGATACCAATTTGGGCGTCGGCATGTGCTATCAGATCGCCCTCGATCCTGTGACAGATATGCTGTCTATCGTTAGTACCGTGACCAATCGTGGTGATGAGCCACTCACCGTTGATTGGGCAACAGTGGCCGCGATGCCGTTGGACCAGCGGCTCACCAGACTCTGGGGCTTCACCGGCCGCTGGGCGGGCGAGTTTGAGCCGGAAGAGATCAGTGCCCACCGCGGCAGCTATGTGCGTGAGAACAAGTCGGGCCGCACCAGCCACGACAGTTTTCCCGGTCTGATTGCTCTGGCGCCATCCGCCAACGAAAACGCGGGACCCTGCGCCGGCTTTCACCTCGGGTGGAGCGGCAACAGCCGCGTCCGGGCTGACCGGCATTCTGATGGACGCAGTTTCGTGCAGATGGGAGAGCTCTTCTTCCCAGGCGAGATGAAGCTTGAGGCGGGTACGTCCTACACGACACCGACGCTCTATGCTGCGTGGTCGGAGGAGGGTCTCAATGGCCTCTCCCGCGGTTTCCATCGGCACCTGAGAGAGCGGATTCTCAACCCGCGAACAAAGGGTAAGCCGCGGCCGGTGCACTACAACACTTGGGAGGCCGTCTATTTCGACCACAGCGAAGAGAAGCTGATGACCCTCGCCGATCAAGCGGCATCGGTGGGTGCAGAGCGTTTTGTTCTCGATGATGGTTGGTTCGGCGGTAGACGGAATGACCGCACGGGGCTTGGCGATTGGCAGGTGTCGAAAGAGATATACCCCAACGGCCTTGGACGTTTGGTCGAACATGTGCGCGGCCTGGGAATGGAATTCGGCATCTGGTTTGAGCCCGAGATGGTCAACCCCGATAGCGACCTCTTCCGTGCTCATCCTGATTGGATCCTTGAGGCGAGCGGTGTCGAACAGGTGCCCTTCCGTCAGCAGTACACGCTCGATCTGACACGCCGCGACGTCACCGACTATCTCTTTGATGCGATCAGCAAAATCGTCGCTGAGTATGATGTCAACTATATCAAATGGGATATGAACCGGGACATCACCCACCCCGGCAGCCTTGGTGGCCGTGCGGCTGTTCATCGGCAAACCCGGGCTGTTTACGCGCTTATTGGGCGCTTGCGCGAAGCCCACCCCGATCTGGAGATTGAAAGCTGCGCATCAGGAGGGGGAAGAGCTGATTTCGGCATTCTTGCGCAGACTGACCGTCTTTGGACGTCTGATAACAACGACGCGCTTTCGCGCCAGCGGATCCAGCGCGGCGCAAGCCACTTCTTTCCCCCTCAAGTCCTTGGCAGCCATGTCGGCCCCAAGACTTGTCACATCACCGGTCGGGTGTTCGATATGGAGTTCCGTGTGGGAACGGCAATTCTCGGGCATATGGGTATGGAGGTCGATCTCTCTACTGAAACGGAGGCTGATCTTCAGGTTCTGCGCCGCGGGATTGCGCTCTATAAGGAGCACCGTTCGTTGATCCATTCCGGCGACGTCTACCGGCTTGATGCGGCCAGTTACGTTAACGGGACCGGGGTGGTGGCGGAGGACAAGTCAGAGGCGCTGTTCTCCTGCGCGAAGGTTGACGATCATAGCACCACGCTTCCCGAGCGGCTCTTGTTTGCTGGCATCGCTCCGGAGAAGGCCTATCGCCTACGGATTTTGTGGCTGACACCCTCTCCTTCCATCACAGTCCCGTCGGTGATCGAGGCGGCGGATCTTTTGGGTGAAGGGCACGTGTTTTCAGGCGAGGCCCTTCTTCACCACGGCATCCAATTCCCGCTCGTGAAACCCAACACATGCCTCATCTATCATCTCGAAGCGACAATGGACCAGTAAGCTCCTATGGCTGATCACTTCACCATCAAAGACACCATCGGCGGCGCGCCCGTCTATCGGCGGACACATGTGAAGGCCGACGGTCGGGAGTTGCAGCTCTACGGATATCGGCCCCATGAGCTGCCGGTCCTCGGTGAGACCGATGATCCCGTCGCCAAAGGCGGGGAGCTTCGCTGGCACCCGTTCCGTCAAGAATGGAACGTGTACGCTGCGCATCGGCAAAACCGAACCTACAAACCCTCCGCGGCCGATGATCCGCTCGCACCCACTGTTCCTGGCGAGGCGCCAACGGAAATTCCGTTCTCCGACTTCGAATTGGCCGTGTTCGAAAACAAGTTCACCAGCCTTCACCCAGAAGCACCAGAACCCCAAGCGCCCCCTCAGGTGGACGTGAAGCGTGCAGCGGGGCGGTGTGAGGTTGTGGTCTATGCACCGGAGGCGCAAGGTAATCTTTATACGATTGGTCAAGAGAAGCGCCGTCTGCTGATCGCCGCGTGGATCGATCGCTATCGCGCGATGTTCGATTTGGGCTGCCGGTACGTCATGCCGTTTGAAAGTAGGGGGGAAGAGGTCGGCGTGACGCTGCACCACCCCCATGGCCAGATCTACGGCTTTGGCGAGGTCCCTTTGGTCGAGAAGACCACCGCGCAGGCGTTTAAGGACGGATACGATCTTTCCTCAGCACTGACGCAGTGGGGAGACTATCAAGTGGCCGAGGCAGGCCCGGTGACGGCGCTCTGCCCGCCCTTCGCTCGCTTCCCCTACGAAAGTTGGATCGTACCGACGCGCCGGGTGCCCGGTCCGTGGGCCATGAGCGAGGAGGAGCTCGACGGATTTGCCCATCTCCTGGGCGAGATGACTCGCCGGTATGATGTGTTTTTTGAGCGGGACACGGCCTATATGTTGACCCTTCACGCCTCGCCTCAGGGACATGAGGAGAGCTACCACTTCACCGCTCAGTTCTACCCCATCCTCCGTGCACCGAACCGCGTGAAGTTCCTCGCGTCTGTGGAGCAGGGGACAGGCGTCTTCACCGTCGATGTGATGCCGGAGAAAGCGGCCGAGATCCTGAGGGCACAATGACGGTCTCTGCATTCTTCCAAGAACGCTTTGGCAAGGCGCCGGCCCAGACGGTCTTTGTTCCCGGGCGGGTCAACCTGATCGGGGAGCATATTGACTATAACGGTGGCCGCGTTCTTCCGTATGCGCTGCATCGCGGGGTTCATGTGGCTTTGTCCTTACGCGATGACAGCGATATGGTCGTGGCGTCGGACCGATTTGATGGAGTATCGCGGTCGACGTTGGGCGCGGAACCTGCGGATCATTGGGCGCGATACGCTGTCTATAGCCTTCAATTGGCGAATAATTTGGGATGGCTCCGCGGCGGCAGCGAGCTTGGCATCGTTTCGAACTTGAACGACGGCGCGGGGCTTTCGTCCTCGGCTGCGCTCTGCGTTGCAGTTCTCAAGGCCATTCGCTCCGCATGCGACATCGACGTCAGTGACGTTGAGATCGCCGTCCTCGCGCGCCGGGTGGAGAACGACTATATCGGCATGCCCTGCGGGATCATGGACCAAATGGCGGTGGCGGTGGCGCGCGCCGGTGAGGCTTTGTTCTTGGACACAGCCACGCTCGACTATGAACCCATCGCGCTGCCGGAGGATGTATCCTTTGTCGTGCTTCACTCCGGCATCCACCGAGAGTTGGCCGATGGTCGGTACAAGGCGCGTAAGGAGGAGTGTGATATCGCCAAGGCCCATTTTGGTACGGAGAACCTCTGTCATCTGTCCCTCGGCAAGGTTGAGGCTGATGGCACGCTTTCACCCGACATCATCCGGCGTGTGCGCCATTGTATCACGGAGAACGAGCGAACAGTGAAGGCCGCAGCGCTGCTGAAGGCCCGCGATATGGGTGGGTTCGGTAAGCTGATGAATGAGAGCCATATCTCGATGCGCGATGACTTTGCAATGTCGCTGCCAGCCATCGACCAGCTGGTGGAGACAGCCGTCTCATCCGGCGCCCTGGGAGCCAGACTGACAGGCGGCGGTTTTGGCGGATGCATCGTGGCGGCCGTACCCAGCCCGAAGGCTGAGGCGTGGGCCGAAACCGTCCTTGCACGTCACCCCAGCGCGTTCTTGGTGGAGTAGCGCCATGTCAGACCCGACCGAACAGTTCTCCGACCGGCAAAGAGCGATCGTGCAGCTCGTTGAAAGAACAAGCTTTGCGACCATTGCTGAACTCGCGGAGAAATTCGACGTCACCACACAGACGATCCGGCGCGACGTCAATGCACTGTGCGTGTCGCAGGCACTAGCGCGGTTCCACGGGGGGGTCGGGCTACCCAACAGCGTTCAGAACGAAGACTATACCGATCGCCAATCCGCCCTGGCTTCAGCCAAGGATGAGATCGGCCGGCTGGTTCAGGCGATCATCCCCAACCACGCGTCGATTTTCATGAATATCGGAACCACGACCGAGGCTGTTGCGGAGCATCTGCTGGGCCATCAGGGCCTCAGGATCGTCACCAACAATCTTCACATTGCGGATGTTTTCTCCAAGGTCGATGGCTTCGAAGTGATGGTCGCAGGCGGTTTCGTTCGCGGCAGCGACGGAGGGGTCGTGGGCGAGGCCGCGATCGATTTTCTACGCGGCTTCAAACTCGATTACGGAATCATTGGGATCAGCGGAATTGATCCTGATGGGTCGCTTCTCGACTTCGACTACCGCGAGGTGCGGGCGGCGCAGGCGATCATTGCGAACGCCCGCAAAACGATCCTGGTCGCGGACCACACTAAGTTTGGTCGCGCCGCGATGGCGAAAGTGGCGTCACTGGGCGATGTCGACCTTCTGGTCACGGACCTGCCCGTGCCGCCAGCGTTTCAAGATGTGGTGGCCGATGCGGGGGTGCAGGTTTTGGTGCCCGGGCAACCAGCGAAAGAACGCGCAGCTGCCCTGTGACTTAGGGGCGCCCGCTCTCGCTATGGGTTGATTTTGAGTTCTTTATTGAACATAGAATGTTCAATTGTGAACATATGCGCGATTGGTCACTCTCATGGAGCCCTACGATCTTCTCGTCATCGGCGGCGGTATCAACGGTGTTGGCATCGCAAGAGATGCGGCTGGCCGCGGTCTACGCGTTCTTCTTTGCGAGAAAGATGATCTGGCGAGCCACACCTCGTCCTGGAGCACGAAACTCATCCATGGCGGCCTGCGCTATCTCGAACATCGCGAGTTCCGCCTGGTGCGTGAGTCGCTGATCGAGCGGGAGGTTCTGCTGAACGCAGCGCCGCATATGGTCAAACCGCTGCGCTTTGTCTTGCCTCACCATGAGGGGCTGCGGCCAGCGTGGTTACTGCGCGTCGGGCTCTTTCTCTACGACCACATCGGCGGGCGGAAGCTCCTTCCACCGACAAAGCGGATCGATCTGAAAAGCGATCCTTTGGGGGCACCGCTTGCCAAACAGTTTACGGACGGCTTTGAGTACACCGATTGTCAGGTGGACGATTCCCGCCTTGTGGTCCTGAACGCCATGGACGCGAAGGGGCACGGTGCCGACATCCGCACCAGGACCACGCTCGTGACCGCGGAGCGAGAAGGCAATGTGTGGCGGGCAACCCTATCCAAACCGGGCGGTGAGAGAGAGGTCGTCCTCGCCAAAGCCGTGGTGAACGCAGCAGGGCCCTGGGTGACCGACGTCTTGGGCACCGTCACGGGCGCTGAGGCGAGGAAGAAGCTGCGGCTTGTGAAGGGCAGCCACATTCTGACGAGACGCCTTTACGCGCACGATCGCGCCTATATCTTTCAGAATGCGGATGGCCGGATCATCTTCACAATCCCTTACGTCAACGATACCACCTTGATCGGCACCACCGACGAGGTGTTTGAAGGCAACCCGCAAGAGGCGGCCATCAGCGACGCTGAGACGGACTATCTGTGTCACTCCGTCAGCGAGTATCTCGCAAAGCCAGTGACGCGAGACATGATCGTGGGCAGCTTTTCCGGCGTGCGGCCACTCTATGATGAGCTCGGGAAAGAGGACGCATCAGCGGTCACCCGCGACTACGCGTTCGATATCGAACATGAAGGCGGTGCACCGATCTTATCGGTATATGGGGGTAAACTGACGACCTACCGAAAACTGGCCGAGCACGCGCTTGAACAGTTGGCGGAGTTTTTCCCGTCCATGGCCCCAGCATGGACGCGAGACGCCGCGTTGCCCGGTGGAGGAGATGGCTATGCGCGCTGGGCGGAACGGGCGGAGACACTGAAACAGCGCTACAGCTTTCTCGCGCCTGAAACACTGGACCGCCTGTTGCGAGCGCACGGCGAAAACATTGAGGTTGTCCTGGGTGATGCCGCCAGCGAAGCCGATCTTGGCATCCATTTTGGGCATGGGCTCTACAGTATCGAAATCGACTACATGATGGGACACGAATTCGTTCGGTCTGCGGATGATATTCTGATGCGGCGCACCAAGCTGAATGATCTGATGTCCGACGATCAACGCGCTGCAATCAGCAGCTATATCCGCAAGCAGCTGGGCGAGAGTTCCACAGCGGCGTAGGTCGCCGCGGTCACCGCCGCCCAAGCCGCTTGAAATCGCGGTTTCGATCCACGATAAACCAACCAGAGTTGGCGAAGCATAGCGGCCCCGTCCCTCATGTTGTCGTCAAGCACACGCTGGGGAAGCCACCATGTCACGATCGGTCCTACACGCACTCGTCTTTGCCTGTCCTTTGATCATTTCTGCAACTGCTGAAGCAACAGCGACTGAGCCGACCGTCGAGATGGGCGCGCCGATCGCAGTCGACATGGATGACGGTTCAGCGAAAGTATCGTCTGCTCAACCGCTCGACAGGAGGGCCTGCATGGGCTCGAGCTTTGCGGCGACGGTCGACGCGGCCGATCCAGCGATGTTCAGCGCTGGCAATCCGGGCCTCGAGAGCGTGGCTGACACCGTTGGCGGCGCCATCGTCCGGGCGTGCGACGGCAGCGGCCGCGGCCGCCCTGTTCGGATCATGTTTCAAAATCTGGCCAGCGACGGAAGCGTGATCGCCAGCGCCCTTTGGGTGAGCGCAAGGAACTCCGACCAGGGACAGATCACCATGTTTCGGGAGCCGGGAAAGCCTGACGTCTTTCTGCCCCCGGACGGAGCTTCAGCTGAGTTCAATCCGCGCTACATCGACCAGCGCTATCCGTTCTTGGGGACCAGCCGAGCTCTCAAGCTGCGAGAGCAAACCGGGATGACCGTGACAAGCCTCGCCAAATCCATGGCAGAGCTTCCCGACGAGAGGCTGATTGAGGCGTACAACGTCTCCACCGTGGCAGACGTGTTGTTCCGTTCCTGCGGTTGGTCCGAGGCATTCGGCTTCTCTCGTTCGCAGGCGGACGGTGCCCTCGAGCTTCTCGTCTCTCTGATCCAAATCGACACCGTCGAGTCCGGCCGCACAGGGCCCTACCTCAAGGAGGCTGCCGCCAGCCTGCATGGTGCCGAGGAGGCGGACAGTGAAGTGATCCAGCTCTACACCAACGCCATGACAACCTGGAACGGCACCGTTCGAAACGGAGCCCTCAGCGTCATGGCCGACGACGAAAGCATCTGCACCTCAGAAGATCTGATGGCGGACGGACAAGCAGCCATGAGGCTCCTCGTGATGACCGATCGCAACGCCCTGATCGAAGCCGTCAAGGCCGGGGAGTTCAAAAAGTTCGAAGAGCTGGACAAGCTGGTTGTTAAGTAAGACGCCGTGTCGGCGCTTGTACGATCTCGACCGCCAATATCGTCTGCATACGTTGGTATGAATATCGCTTCTTTTGGCTAGATGGCGAGCGCCTAAAGATGTTCATCATCGGAACGATGCCGGCGACCCCGAAAGGGTCGGGCCACTCTTCACGATAGGCGATTTGCTATCACTCTGTGCCGTCCGACGATGCCGCTTTCAGAATCGTGCCTCGCCGAATCTGCACACCTAGATTTTTCTCTTGGTCAGCGATCAACACATCAAATGCGTCGCCAAACGCCTCTGCGCCATCTTTGATATCGGCTTGAGGCCAGGTCGCAATGCCGCGCCAGTCCGCAAGCACATCAATGTCACTCGCTGTGACATAGTTGAGAACATGCCCCTCATCGATGCGGGCCTGAAGTGCTGCGGGGTTCACCTTGCCGTCGAGGTTGATTGTGCGGTCATGCCAGAAACCCAAAGTGCCCGTCTGGACCGCAGCCACCCAGGTTTCGTCGTATACGTTTTGATCAACCCATCTCACCACTTGCCTATGGTCATGGGAGACCGGCGAAAGAACGTATCGCTGACTGGTCAAAACCAAAGCGATCGCCAATGCACCCGCTGCGGCACCAACCTTCAGCCAGGTTTCGAATTTGGGCAGGTGAGTGACTGCCCAAAGCAGGACGGACACCAACGCTGCCACACCAAGTGGAGACAGAGGGAAGGTATAGCGCGGCAAGAAGTAAGGCGCACCGAAGAACAGGCCATAGTACGCCATCAGAGCTAAGCCAAAGAGACCGTATGCAACCGCCGCCCAGCGCATTGGGCTGCTGTTCTTGAACTGGAGCCAGTAGAAGGGCACCAAAACAGCAAGAACCATCATCATACAGAACAGTATAGCAAGCGCTTTTGTCTCAATCGAATTGGGTATCGGCAGGAATACAAATATCTGCTCGTAAATCTTGGCGGGCAGAAGATGAAGATTGCCGCCAAATGTGCTGTTCAGGGACTGTGCCGGACCACTGATCGGCATGATCGAGCCAAAGCGGAGCTGGTTGTGGATCAGCCAGGGTGCAGCGAACGCAAGACTGAGAAATCCCGGTGGCAAAGCCTCCAGCACCGCATCTTTGAAGTTAAGCTGCCGGGTGAACTGCATCACCAAAAAACGTGTGGCGAAGATCGCAGTGACCAAAAATGCGCCGTCGATCCGTGCGAGAAAGCAGAGCCCACATAAAGACCCCAGGATAACCTGGTCGCGCCTCGTGTAAACGCCGCCGCGATTCATCAGTGATCCAAAGTAAGTAAAGGTGGTCGCTGCTAACGCAGTATAAAGACCAGTCTCAAGCGCATTCATGGAATGAGCAACTGTCGGAAGAGCCACAAACCAAACGACAGCTGCAAGCGCAGGCCAGACCCACAGTTCGCTTTGGACGGCGAGAGTTTGCCGAACAAATCGGTAGACCGCCCATCCGCCAGCCGCTGAGATCGCCACCATGATCAGGCCGACCCCCACCAGCCCACCGATCTTGTCACCACCAGACGCCAAAAATGGCAGTGTAAAAACAAAAGTGATCAGTGGCTGAACGCCATTGGTCGCGATCGTACCTTCTGAAACGCTCATGCCCTCACCAATCGCTAGGTTCCGCGACACGGTGAGAAGCAGGTATCCATCCTCCGAGACAAAGCGAAACGCGATCGCTTCCGCCCCTTGGAAAAGCGGCAGCAAGCGAAGGACAACACCGTAAAGCGCGATGGCACCCAGCGCGATCGCAACGGTTTTCATGGCAGGGCTGAGTTCATCATACCACGATTTGATCATCATACTGTCATCCACTGATCTTGACTTAATCTCACAAAGCGTCGGTTGACCTGAGTGTGGGCTAACATCGCTTTACAACACTTTGGCCGTTGTCTTGTAGGTGAAGAACTTGTGCCCGAAATAGGACGTGACGGTCGGCGCCATGACGCCGCCCATGTGGGCGACCGCGAAGGGGAACAACGTCCAGCCGATCGCCGGAAGCGCAACACGCGCGAGAAATGAACTCACGACCACCGCAACAACGATGCCTACGGCGTTCACCGCCGTGAAACGCGATATCTGCTTCATCTGGCCGTCACCCGCATCGCCGAACACAAACCGCTGAAACAGGATGAAGGCGATCACCATGCCCAACAGGTATGCCGCAACAACAGCAGCCTCAAACGACAGGAAGATGTCAAAGGCAAAGCGCGAGAGGTAGTTGGCCCCCGCAGCGCAGGCCCCGAGGCCGACAAACTTCAAAAACTGCCAACCGAAAAGAGGACCGTCCGTCATAGCTTGGTCTTATTGAACACAAAGGTTGGCACCAGACGGATAATCAGCATGATGAATCTCCAGAAGAATGGCGCGTAAATGAGGCCGCGAGCCTTATCGCCTGCCGCGACGCAAAGTTGACCAGCCTTTTCGGCGGGGGTCCATAAGAACCCTGAACGGTTCATACCCTCTGTCATCGGAGAGATCACAAAGCCAAACTTGATACCCACAGCCTTTGCGCCATGTTTTGCCAGGCGGTGATCGATACCCTGGACCAAAGTTGAAAGGCCAGCCTTGGCAGAGCCATAGATGGCGTTTGACATTCGGCCACGGTCTCCGGCCACGGACGTTATGGCAACCAAAGCGCCGGCACGCTGCTTCTCAAGAACGTTGGCCGCCGCGAGGGACCAAAGCGAAGGAGCGGTGTAGTTCACGTTCATGAGGTCGTGCGCGGCAGCGAGGTCGGCTTCCGCTTGTGATTGATCACCCAGCACACCGAAGAAGATGTAGCACCGTTCTAGGCTCGCCCCGTCAAGCCAATCCAAAAGGCGCCCCGCTATGTCACTGGTCTCAGAGAGGTCAGCGATCACGGTTTTCACCTCCGATGCGCCGCGCGCCAGGAGGTCGGCCTCGATCGCTTTCAGTTTTTCGGGAGACCGCCCAGCCAGGAGCAGCCGATCCCCACGGGCTGCGTGGACCCGACCGGCATGCTCAGCCATAGCGGAGGCAGCGCCCAGAATAAGCGCCCACCCCTTCGTACCATGATCGGTCACTCAAACATCCTCTCGGCGAAATCAGAAGCGATCCCGGGATCGCGGTGGGTAAGGAACTTCTCCTTATCAGGATATCCTTGGGTAAAAAGTGCGCGCGGCATGCGGGCGTCCTTCGCAGGATAAATCCGTCCGCCTACCGCGGTAACGATGCTGTCTAACCGGTCAAACAGCTTTAGGGTCTGTTCTCCCTTGTTGGGGAAGTCGAGTGCCAGGGTGAGCCCTTCGAACGGAAAAGACAGGAGTCCCGGCGACGACACGTTGCCAAACGTCTTCAGCACTGCCAAAAACGATCCTTGGCCGGAGGACGACGTCAAATCGAGCATCTCTCGAACCGGCTCGACGCCCGCTGCCATCGGTGTCACGCTCTGGTACTGAAAGAAGCCTTTCGAGCCATACATACGGTTCCACTGACCGATAGCGTCCAAGGGGTAGAAGAACGGCGCATAGTGCTCTCGCCCTTGACCGAGTTTGCGCATCTGCCCGGCATGGTAGGCGGTGTTGAACATCCGTACAGAGAGCCCATTGAGCGCAAAACCTGGCAGATCAATAGGCATACGGAGGAGTGACGAATCGTCGTGAGGCTTGTACTGACCGTCATCTGACCAGTTGGCTCGGCTGAAAATCCCGCGCCCCAGATTTTTGCCGGAGGCAAGGCAATCAATCCAGCTCACTGTGTGCTCAAACAGACCATCGCTCGACTCTGCTAGGTCCATAAACTCATTCAGGTTATCGAAGGACAGGGTTTCAGTGTCGAGCCAAGAGGACCCAACCTTCACCAATTGAAGCTCGACCCAGAGGATGACACCGGTGAGCCCCAGGCCGCCAATCGTTGCTGCAAAGAGGCCGCTTTCATCCTGCGGGGTGAGGAGGTGACGGGTTCCATCGGTACGGGCCAGTTCCAGTGCGGTGACGTGGCACCCAAGCGTGCCAGCTCCATGATGGTTTTTTCCGTGCACGTCATTGGCAACGGCTCCACCAAGAGTGACAAAACGACTGCCCGGCGTGGTCGGCAAGAAGAAGCCGTGGGGGACAACCACCTTCAGCATATCGGACAGGCTCATACCCGCTTCGGCACGGAAGCGGCCTGTCTCTCGGTCGAAGCTGATCACGCGATCAAGATCCGTCATCTGAAGATGGGGTTGTCCTGCCGCAGTCCCAACATCTCCGTAAGAGCGCCCAAGCCCGCGAGGCAGCAACGGCCCCTCGTCGTTTACCGCCCGCAGCACATCGCTTTGAAACCGCGGATGCAGGGTGGGTTCGTCGCGTTGGGTCAGGCGGCCCCAGGGTTCTATCTTGCTTCCCATGAGCTAAACCACGATCGAGAGGAGGACGCCGATGGTTGCAAGCGCGCCCAGCCCGATCGACTGCCGGTCCTTGACTGCAAAAGCCACCGGATCGTCGTCCAACTGACCACGGAACGCGAGGAGCCAGACCCGCATCACCCAAAGCGCGATGGCCAAAGCGGCAATCCATAGGAACTGCGGCGTCGAATAAGCTCCGGATGGGAAGGCCGACTCCAAGAGGTAGATGCACACCGTGAAAAGTGCGCAAGAGGCCGTCGCCACACCAAAGTTAAGGAGGAGCATCGCATCGGAGCCCGCATAGCCTCGGCCGCTGATGGATGTCTGGTCAGCTTTCTTGGCGACCTCGACATAGCGCTTAGCCATAGACAGCGAGAGGAAGAAAAACATCGAGAACACCAACAGCCATTCCGATACCACGACACCTGCGAGCGAAGCACCCAGAACGATGCGGAGAGTGTAGAGGCTTGCGAGGATCACCACGTCAAGCATCGGTATACGCTTCAAACGGAAGCTGTAAGAGAGAGTGATGATCAGATAACAGATCATCGAGAAAAAGCTCAGCGGCCCAAGAATCAGCATGCCGATGAGGCCAAAACCGATAGAGCCGAACGCCAAAGGCATCGCCAGTCTAATCGGCACCCGTCCGGCTGCTAACGGTCGGTCGCGCTTCGTATCGTGTCGCCGGTCTGAACTGAGGTCAGCCAGATCATTGAGGACATAAGTCCCAGATGCAGCGATCGAGAATAGAAAGAAACCGGCGATAACCTCAGCCCACGCTCCAAGGTCGCCGTATGCATGACCCAAGAAAAGCGCCACGAACAAGAGGACATTCTTCGCCCACTGATGAAGCCGGAAACACTTGCGCCAGTCTTTCAATGATGGCGCATGGCCATCAAACCGAGCCTCGACGCGGGTTTGATTGGCCGCGGCCGTCGCGACCTGCTCGGATACGCCGACCAGGATTGCGCCCTGAGCTTTCTCCCAAACCGCGAGGTCCGCTGCGCTGTCGCCGGCATAGACAAATCCATCTGGAAAGGTCTGTTGAAGGTATGCGGCTTTGTTTTGGCCCTTGAGGTTGCGTGTTCCATCGCTACCAACGGCGCTGCGGAAAAAGCCAAAGCGTTCCGCCACGCGATCGACAATGCCCTGATCGGCGGCGCTTACGAGATGCAGCTCGCGACCCGCTTCCTTCTGGGCTTCGAGATACGCGATCAAATCGCTGTTCGCTGGCAGCACGTCCCAATCAACGTCAGCGTGAGCCGAAATGGCGCGCTTCATATGGGCACGACCTTGAGAAAGCTTGGCCACGGCTGTGAGCATGCCCACAGGTTGCTTGAAGATCCCAGCCGCAAAGCTCTCATAAAGCGTGTCGGTTCTGAGCAGCGTGTCATCGAGATCAACGATGACAGGTAAGATGTTCTGACTTTCAGCCGCGGCAGGGCTTTGAAAACCATCCATCATCATTCCCCTTAGCCGCCCGCCTGCTTATTCGCATCTGCACAAAGAGAGAAGCACGACTTTGTTAAGTCCTCGCGACCAATTCAGCGATGGCGGTGTCCCGGGCCCTAAGAAACGTGACCTGCAAGCGTTCCGCCCCTTGAGCCATGACGGGCAACAGTCCGGTGGTTCAGGCGGCGCGCATTCACCGCAGTCGCGGGGGGCCGCTGTGACAACAATTCGGTATACTTGCGACAATATCTATTGTGATGCCTGGATCTCCTGAAAACCTCACCGTTTGCATCAGCCGCGGTCTAATCTAGCCTCCGCTTCAAACGGGGCATGACGATCCCGTTGGGGAAGCGGAGCGAAACATGGCTTTAGGCCAAAGGTTGGCGATTGTTGTTGCAGTGTTTGCCGGGGCGGCATTGCTGTTTGATCAACTCATCATGGCACAGATCAAAGACCGGCAGACCTCGGGGTCGTTGGAGCTGGCAGCACTGACGGCGCCTGTGCGGGTGGTGCGCGACGATCTGGGCATGCCCTACATCTATGCCGAGAGCCTGACCGATGCGCTGCGGGCGCAAGGTTTCGTTGCGGGGCAAGACCGGCTGTTCCAGCTCGAGGTCGCCAAAAGGGCCGCATCCGGACGGTTGGCTGAGATCTTCGGCGCTGGCACAGGCGATGTGATCCTCAATCTGGACCGCGAGGCCCGGGTGATCGGCTTCCATAGGCTCGCGTCGCGGCAACTCGAAGTGCTATCGCCAGAAGCTCGGCAAAGTCTCGATGCCTACCTTGACGGGCTCAACGCCTATGTCGCGACGCGAGAGGCGACCCACCCTCTTGAGTTCAAGATGGCGGGATTTGCGCCTGAGGCCTGGACGGCAACGGACCTCTTGACCCTGACATTCTATCTCGGCTGGGCGAGTTCAGCGAACTTTGACGCTGAACTGATCGCCCACAAAGTGATTGGAAAAATCGGAAAGGAAGCATTCGAGGAAATCGCGCCCCTCACAGTGAACCCGGACGATAGCGAACCGCAGAGGCAAAGCAGCAAGGGGCAAGACGGCACCTATCGCTGGGCCGGCAAGGCCGACACCCCAGCCCCGTGGACCCGCGGCGGCTGGCGGCAGCTCGGCATGGGCGGTAGCAACAACTGGGCCGTAAGCGGCGCAAAGGCGGGCACATCCGCGGCGATCGTGACGAACGACCCGCATCTTGATAGCCGAAACCTGCCCGGACCGTGGCACCCCGTGGGCCTCATCACCCCTGAGTTCCGGGTGGTCGGGGTGAGCACGGGATTGCCTGGCGTGGTGGTGGGCCGCAACGCACACGTCGCTTTTGGTGTGACCAACGCCTATGCCGATGCGGTCGATCTCTATATCGAGACGGTCGATCCGAGCGACGCGGACAGGTATCTTGAGGGCGACCAATCCCTCCCCTTTGACGCGCTTACCGAGATCATCCGTATCAAGGATGACGAGGCAGGAAGCGGGTATCGCGAGGAGGAACTGGTCGTCCGATCAACCCGTCGCGGCCCTGTGATCACAGACCACGACCCTGAGCGAGGCCAAGGGGCTGTCATCTCCGTGCGCTGGGCCGCCGCGGAGTATATGGGCCCAGAGCTTGGCCTTGATGGCTTGATGGCTGCGCGGACTATTGAAGAAGCGATCGCAGCGGTGGAGACAGCGCGGATTGTCTCTCTCAACTTCGTCGTGGGCGACGTCACGGGCCGCGTGGCCCGGCGAGCAAGCGGGGCCGCGCCCATCCGCTTGCGCGGTGATGGGATGAGTCCTTTTCCGATTACGGATGGTACTGACAATTGGGCGGGACCGATCCCCGCGTCCGAAATGCCGGGCGAGATCGACCCGGCGGCTGGTTGGACCGGGTCAGCGAACCACATGACAGCACCCTCGGACTATCCCTATATCTACACCACCTATGCCTCCCCGGCCTATCGCTACCGCCGGGTCAGAGAGCTGATGAACGCGCCGCAAGTCACCGCGGAGGAGGCTTGGGCAGCGCAATACGACACGCTCAACCTCTTCGCACGCGACATCGCGCCAATCTTCGTCGAAGCGCTGTCAGAGGTGGAGGACGAAGCGCTGCGTGAGCTCGCGGAAATCTTAGCGGCTTGGGATTATCAAGACGAGAAGGATAAACTGGCGCCCACGCTTTTTCACGAAACCGTCCGCCAACTGGCGCAACTCACCTATGAAGATGAGTTGGGCGAAGACGCGGTGGCGGCTTACCTTTCCAATTGGTACGTGTGGCAACAACGTTTCGATGCCCTGGTGCAGGAGGGAACGTCTGACTTGTTCGATGATACGCGTACCGAGGAGGTTGAAGAGCTACCCGATATGATCCGCCGCGCGGGAAAGGCCGCCCTCGAGCGGTTGACGGACACCCACGGCCCCAATCGCGCGGCGTGGACATGGGGTAAGGTGCATCAAATCCATTTCTCGGGGCCCTTGCGTCTCGACGGCATGCTCGGTCGGCTGACAGGCAACCAAAGCGTCGCCATGTCGGGTTCCGGCGAGACTTTGCTACGGGCGCTTTATCCCTTTGATGAGCCGTTCGACTCCAAGTGGTTTGCATCGCTCCGTATGACGGCGGACTTGAACGACCCTGACAAAGTCCGTGCCGTGCTGCCTGGCGGAGCCGTCGGCCGTACATTCCATCAGCATCTTGACGATCAGACCAAGCACTGGGCCGATGAGGAACCTCAGACCTATTGGTGGTTCAGCGATGAGGCGATCGAAGACAACACGCGATCGGTCCTTACACTGACCACATCCGGTGGGTGAACCCCCACTCTCGTTTCGGCATTTATTGAAACACGTCCATGGAGTCAGGCGCTTGGCCTGACAACCTTACGTCACACCCTATAGCCGAAAGCCTTTGTATTGCTTTATTGTTTTTCGGTCAAAGAAGCCGCTAGGTCCGGCACACTCATCTGGAAGGAACGCCGCTCGTGAAGATCATGTCTCTGTCCGCCTCCGTCGCGGCGCTTGTCGCCGGATTCTCAGCCATGGCGGACGATACGCCGCTGGCGTCCCTGCCCCTCCGTGAAATGGGACCGGGCATCACCGGTGGCCGTATTTCTGATATCGCGATGATGCCTGGCGGCAATCACCATTACCTCGTGAGCACCGCGTCCGGCGGCATTTGGCTGACGGAGAACAACGGCACGACCTGGACCCCGGTCTTCGACGACTATGGCTCCTATTCGGTGGGCGTGATTGAGATTGCGCCGTCGAACCCGAACATCGTTTACGCGGGCACAGGTGAAAACAACGCCCAACGCTCGGTTGCCTATGGCGACGGCGTCTACCGCTCAGAAGATGGCGGCAAGAGCTGGACCCATGTTGGGCTCAAAGACTCTGGCCATATCAGCCAGATCTGGGTGCACCCCAAAGACCCCAACACGGTGCTGCTCGCGGCCCAAGGCCCCCTTTGGAACAATGGCGGCGATCGCGGCCTCTATAAGACGACCGATGGCGGCGAGACCTGGGACCTCATCCTCGAGATCGACGAGTACACGGGGATCAACGAATTTGTTGTGCACCCTGATGATCCAGACCGGATCATCGCCTCGAGCTATCAGCGTCGGCGCCATGTCTGGACACTGATCAATGGCGGCCCGGGATCTGGCATCCATCTCAGCGATGACGGCGGCAAGACCTGGCGCGAGGCACCGGGCGGTGCGCCAAGCGGTGAGCTCGGACGGATCGGCCTCGCGATGGCACCCTCCGCTCCGGACACAGTCTATGCGATCGTTGAAGCTGACGACGAGACCAAGGGTGTCTACCGAACAACGAATTTCGGCACGGTGTGGGAGAAGCGCTCATCCTTCATGACGACCAGCCCGCAATACTACAATGAAATGGTGGTCGATCCTCAAAACCCTGATCGGCTCTATGCGCTTGATACGTTCAGCTCCGTTTCCGAGGACGGCGGCAAGACCTTCAGTCGGCTGTCGATCAAAGCGCGCCATGTCGATGACCACGCGCTTTGGATCGATCCTGACAACACCAAGCACATGATCATCGGCGGCGACGGCGGCGTTTATGAGAGTCACGATCGCGGCGAGACCTGGCGGCATATGGACAACCTGCCGCTGACGCAGTTCTACCGCGCCAGCCCGGACAACGACTTCCCCTTCTACAATGTTTGCGGCGGGACCCAGGACAACAACTCACTGTGCGGACCATCGCGCACAACGGTGAAGCACGGGATCACGAACAGCGATTGGACGCTGATCCTTGGCGGCGACGGCTACAAACCGCAGAGCGACCCAGAAGACCCCAACATCATCTACACCCAGTACCAATATGGTGGCCTCGCCCGCTATGACCGCCGCACGCAAGAACGCGTTTACATCGCGCCCATGGCGGCGGAGGGTGAAAATCAGTACAAGTTCAACTGGAACACACCGCTGCTGATCAGCCCCCACGACAAAGAGACGATCTACTACGCCTCCGCCTACGTCTTCAAATCCGAGGACCGGGGCGACAGCTGGGAGAAGATCAGCCCTGATCTCACCCGGCAGCTCGATCGCAACCAGCTGGAGGTGATGGATCGGGTCTGGAGCGTCGACGCGATCGCCAAGAACGATTCCACCTCGATCTATGGCTCGATCATCGCGTTCTCTGAAAGCCCCCTCGAAGCAGGACTTCTCTTTGCGGGTACAGACGATGGCGTGATCAGCGTCTCCGAAGATGGAGGTGAAACCTGGCGTTCACGGCAGTTCTTCAACGGTGTGCCGGACATGGCGCTGGTCGAAGATATCGTGACCTCCGTACACGATCCTGATGTCGCCTATGCTGTTTTCGATAACCACAAAAAAGGCGACTACGCGCCTTACGTCTTCAAAACAGAAAACCGCGGTCGTTCATGGCAAGAGATCGGCAGCGATCTGCCGGAGTGGGGCTCCGCTCACACGATTGCTGAAGACCATGTCGACCCCGACCTCCTCTTTGTGGGAACCGAGTACGGTCTGTTCTTCACCCAAGACGGCGGTGACGGATGGCACAAGATGACAGGCGGCCTGCCCACCATCTCTGTGCGCGACCTTGAGGTGCAGCGCCGTGAGAACGATCTCGTGATCGGCACGTTCGGTCGCGGTATCTATATCCTCGACGACTACAGCCCTCTGCGTACGGACGGTGATGCCCTCGACGCCGAGGCCACCCTCTTCCCGGTGAAAGATGCCTGGCATTATATCGAAGGGGATCGTTGGGGACCTTCTGGCGGAGCGCAAGCGTCGCTCGGGGACAACTTCTACTATGTCGAGAACCCGGACCACGGCGCCGTCTTCACATTCCATCTGAAGGACGGATACGAAACCCGTCGCGACGCGCGGCTGGCGGAAGAAGCCGAGAAACTCGAGGCGGGTGACGACACGCCTTATCCGTCTTGGGATGATCTCAAAGCGGAAGACCGCGAAGAGGATCCAGCTGTTATCGCAGAAGTGATGAATGCTGACGGTGAGGTTGTTCGACGCATCGACGCTCCGTCCTCGAAGGGCCTTCACCGCATCTCGTGGGACATGCGTCACGATACGCCTGATCCGGTCTCTCTGACCCCGGTGGAACGGCCCCTCTATGGTGACAACCGCGGACCGATGGTGTCGCCGGGCAGCTATAGCGTTCGTTTGGTCAAGCGCATCGACGGTGTTGAGGAGGCTCTCACTGAACCGCAAAGCTTTGAGCTGAAACCCCTCGACCGCAGCCCGGAAGCCGCCGAGGACGCACAGGCGCGTGAGCAGATGCATCTCGCCATGCGCCAGTTGGTTGTCGCCGTCTCAAGCGCATCGGAAAAAGCCAGCGATGTCAGTGAGCGGATCACCTATGCCAAGGCTGCTCTTGAGCGGGCACCGTTTCACGACGAGGCCCTACGCAACGAGCTGGTGGCACTGACCTCCGAGCTCGCTGACGTGGAAGAAACGCTCTACGGTGATCGCACACGGAGCAGCCGGAATGAGCCTTCACCCATGGGCCTTAGGAATCGTGCAGAAGGCCTTCGCGGCTCAACATGGGGCAGCCTGTCGGATGTCGGCGGGCAGCACCAGGAGCAAATGGAAATCGCCGAAGCGCAGTATGATGAGGTGCGCGAGGCACTCACGGGCCTCGAAGATCGCCTCGACGATATCGAGAACGCTCTCACCGACCGCGGCGCGCCATGGAGCCCAGGCCGCGACCTTCCCGCCATCGATTAACGTCTTTGGCGCTGGAGCCTGCCGTTCAGGTCTCCAGCGCCATGCACCCTGGCTCTCGGTATCCGCCTAAAATGATCCAAAGACGCTGGCCATGATCAGCACAGCGACCAGTGCCAGCAGCGGTCCAGCGCAAGCGACCATGAAAACATCACCGTAGCTTTGGCGGTGGTTGAGGCCACAAATCGATAAAAGCGTGATGACCGCGCCGTTATGGGGCAGCGCATCGAGGCCCCCTGTCGCAATTGATGTGACACGGTGGAGCGCCTCAGGACTGATGCCCTCGGTCAACGCCTTCGCGAGATAGGTGTCGCCAAGCGCATCAAGAGCGATCCGCATACCCCCTGATGCTGAACCTGTGAGGCCCGCAAGCACGTTGGTCGAAAGCGCGAGGGAGACAAGCGGCGACCCGCCGACACTCTCGATCAGTGACTGGACAAGCTCAAACGCTGGCAAGCTCGCGACCACCGCGCCAAAGCCCACGAGGCTCGCGGTGTTGAAGATCGGGAGGACGGCCGCGTTGGCCCCTGCACCGACTGACGCCACGGGCGCTGACAGTCGGGACCAGTTCGTCACCATCAGAAACGCGATCGCGAAGCTCAGGGCCAGGATGATCGCCCAGATCCCGCGAACATTTTCGATCCGCGTCGCGCCACAGCGAGGTAGGCGCTATCGACGCGCGGCAGCACCTCAACGGCGAAGAGATAGTTGGCCGCGATAACGATCACGATCGGCGCAAGGGCCAGCCAAAAGTTGGGCCGCCCCGGTGCCTCGGCATCGCACGCCCTCGCCATCTCCGCGAGATCATAGCCCTCGCCCTGCGTCATGGTTCGCGGATCCGTGCCCAAGGAGATGTCCTTGAGCGGATCGCCATAGCCCTCCCCCGCCGCCCTGGCGCGACGCGCGCGAAAGCCGAGCCACGACAGCCCAAAGCCCGCCATGATCAGTGCTGCGATCACCCCGAGGCCCGGCGCAGCAAAGGGCGTGGTCCCAAAATACGGCATCGGAATGGCGTTCTGGATCGCCGGCGTGCCCGGAAGCGCTGTCATCGTGAAGGTGAACGCGCCAAGCGCGATCGTCGCCGGGATCAAACGCTTGGGAATGTTGGCACGCTGAAAAAGTGCGGTCGCCACGGGGTACAGCGCAAAGGCCACGACAAAGAGCGAGACCCCGCCATAGGTCAACAATGCGCAGGCCGCGACGATCGCCATCATCGCCTGCCCGGCGCCAAAGGCCCTGGCGATGCCGTCAGACAATGCCTCCGCCGCGCCGGTTTCGTCCATCAACCGGCCAAAGATCGCCCCGAGCAAAAACAGGGGGAAGTAGTCAACGATGAACGCCCCGGTGGCGGGCATAAAGACCTGGGTGTAGGTCGCGAGCAGCGGCGCAAGTGAGAAAAGCGCCGCGACCAACGCGCAGCCCACGGACAAGGCAATCACGTTCCACCCGCGATAGGCGAGCCAGATCAAGAGCCCCAGCGACAGGAGCGCTCCGAACAAACCGAACATAGGGGGTGGTACCGGGCCAAGTTTACGGAGCGAGTCGCGCTCGCTCCGACTTTGTCAGTGAGCGATCAACCGCCAGAGAATGGCAATGATGACTTGTGCACCACCATGCGAAGATCGCCCTCGACATCTTTGATGTAGCCGATGGTGTATTCGACCTTCACATCCTCACCCCTGGATGGCGTGAAGAAATAATTCCCCATGGCGACCGCCATGGTGCAGCTGTTGTTCGTGATCCCAGCATTCTGCCAGCGGACGTTTGTCCAAGGACGAAGAGCGAAGCCGCTGTCTTCCGGATACGCCTCGTTACCGCCAACGAAGTAAGACAACGCGCCATCGAAAGACGCCCTGAACTGCTCATCGGCAGCCAAGGTCGGTTTGAACAGCACCAAGCTCAGATCATAGGCGTAAAACCTATTGATGTGGTCCGATGCGGCTTTTGAATAGTCACCGCCCTGGGAATACACCCGACCGATGTCGACAATACCCTCACCCCAAGCGACTTGAGCCGCCACAACCTCTTGTTCGGTGATGCACTCATCGCTGTACTGAGCGAAACCTGTGGTTTGATTTGATTCAGTCACGCACGCGGCCAAACCCGCAAACGCTATACTCATGACGAAGATTCTCATCGGCCATTCCTTAGTTCAATGGGTCCAGAACTCTCGAAGAAATAGTACGCCTTCTGATGGCTAGATAGCGACTTTCGAGGTTTTGGGAAGCTGAGTTAGGCAGTTGCCGAAAGGCGGGTGAGACCATACATTGTTGCTAACTGTGTGGAGTTGCGTCACAAATCGGTCATCTTGCGGCAAGCTCCGCGCTATTGTTGCGCGGCGATCAGCTGTATTCGTCGTTATGCGTCACTCGGAGAGCCGCTCGTGTCCTTGGGCCGGATTGAACGTTTCGTACTGTCCATCCTGATGCTGACGGCCACCGGCGCTGTTGCACAGGACACGGAGAGCGATTTTCAGTCGTGGAACGCCATTGCCGTTGCAGGCCCTGTGGCTGACGACAGTCGTCTTCTTTTTTGGTTCGACGGGCATGCGCGCTACCGCGATGATGCGTCCGACCTCGGCGTCACCATTTTGCGCCCTGCGATTGGCTGGCGCGTCGATGAGAGCCTCGATCTTTGGGCCGGCTACGCTCGTGTGGTCTCACGCAGCGACGATCGGCCGAACATCGAGGAGGATCGTTTTTGGCAGCAGGCGACATATCCCATGCGGCCGATTTTCGGCGGCAGTGTCGGTGGACGCTCCCGGCTTGAGCAGCGCTTCCGCAACAGCGGTGAAGACACGGGCTGGCGGTTCAGGCAGTTCATCAGGTGGGCCAGACCCGTTTCAGGGACCAATTTCTCCGTGGTCGCATGGGATGAGATCTTCATCAACCTGAACGACGCCGATTGGGGCCAGCGGGAAGGTTTCGACCAGAACCGCCTTTTCATCGGTGGGGCGTGGCATCTCGACGAGCGGACACGGATCGAGGCGGGTTATCTCAACAATATCCTCGATACACCCGGCACGGATGAACAAACCAATCACAATCTCTCTCTGACGCTGTTCTGGGCCTTATAGGGCTAGCTCTGCCCCCTACCCCGGCGCCAGGCAGCAAGGTCGGAACCATAGGTCTTCAGAAGAGCCCGCATCATCTGAGCCGACGGCGTCCAATCGCCCTGCATCGCCGCTGCACTGGCCTCAGCATAGAGCCGTTCAGCAGGGCGAGGGCGGAGCCGGACGAAGGGCGGGAGGCCATACCGGACAGCGACAAAGTTGGCCCATAGCCGCGCCGTTCGGCCATTTCCATTGGCAAACGGATGAATGCGAACCCACTCCGCGTGCACCCATCCGCAAAGATCGAGAACGGCGTTGACCTGATCTTCCGATGACGCCCCTTCAGCGGGGATGACGGTATCAAGCTCTGCCATCACTTCGTTCAGGACACGCTCAAATTGTGACTGAGCATCAGCGACTCCCGCCACGGGTGTTCCCGCGTGAGGACCGACCCTCACCTGGCAGGTCTTCAGCCCCTGTTCGCCACGATATCGGCCAATATAGGCCGGGTCCGGTACATCGAGACCATCCATGATGCGGCGATGCCATGAACGCGCCATCTCTCGCGATATCGGCTTACGCCGAACAGCCGTGGCTTGAATATCAGCGGCAATTGCTCTGAGGTTGTCCCGAAGCCGACCGCTGTCGGCATCCCAGTCAGGCATTCGCCAAAAGTGTCCTGACGCGACCTTGAACAGAGCCCTCTTCGATAGCGAGATCGTCTTCTAGAGGATCCGTATGCGCTGCTTCTGCATCCGCAAACATCGCCCAGCCGTCTTTAAAATCCGGATCCTCGCGGCGATAGGCACGCAATTGCGCGAGGGTTTGTTCCATATCGAGCGCGGCGGCTTCGCTCTCGGCCTGCACATACTTCGAAACGGCTTCCGCAGCGATGTCGTTCATGCTGCGATCCACAACATCACTCAACAAAGACAAGGCCTTATAGAGGGGTTCGTCCAAGCGCAGTGTGAAGGGTTTCCGTTCCATGAGACCCAATATAGCGGTATCGGCCGTGATGTCAATATTGGCTTTTGATATCACGCTGCCGCATAGCGCCGATCGCGCCGGACCACAAGCACGCATCACCCCTTACGCATTCGCCCCAATTGTGGGCTTGGCCCCCGCCACACACGTTTGGCCGAGTGACCGAAGACTTGGAGCGTCTGTCCATGCCCTCTGCTGTGTCTCAAGAGGATCTCGTTGCCATCACGAAGCGGGACTACCGCAAACTGAAAGATCTCATCGGCGGGATCAGCGCCTCGACAGCGATGACGAAAGATGAGGACGATACGTCGATCAAGGACGTCATTGCCCACCGCGCCCACTGGATCGATCTCTTTTTTGGGTGGTACACCGACGGGCTTGAGGAGAAGGAGGTCCACTTCCCCGCGAAGGGTTACAAATGGAACCAGCTCAAGGCCTACAACGCTGACCTTCGCCAGCGACAGAAGAACCTCACCTGGGCCAAGGCCAAGGCATATCTTGATGAGGCACACAGACGGCTGCTCGCCTTTATGGAGCAGGCCTCTGATGACGATCTCTTTAGCGGCCCCATGAAAGGGGCGAACAACCGCTGGACGCCAGGGCGGTGGGCAGAGGCCGCAGGACCCAGCCACTATCGGTCCGCCGCGAAATACATCCGCAGTCGGCTGAGAGCGTTGAACACTCAACCGCCCAGCTAACCAGACCGATCGTCCCCGAAGGCGGCCAGCGCCAGAACTGGACGCCGCGATCAGTATCGACTACTCCGTTCACCGATGCCCCGCGAGGACGACCTCGCCGACGAGACCACGGGGCCCATGCATGGGACGACCCTGCTTACCTCGGCGGTCGATCATGCCCTGGATCATTCTTCTTACCGCAGCGTCAGCGGAAATCGGCTGGGTGCTTCTTTTGAAAAAGGCCGTGGCCGCCGGATCGGTCGGTTATGGCACGGCCGCTGTTGTCGTCTTGCTCGTCAGTGTCGGGTTGTTGGGGGCCGCGCTCCGTGACCTGCCTATGGGAACGGCCTACGCTGTGTGGACAGGCCTCGGGGCGCTCGGCATTGCGTTAATCGGCATCGCCTTTTTTGGGGAAAGCGTTGCGCCTCTTCGCCTGTTCTTCCTTGCCCTGCTGATTATCGCGCTCACGGGGCTCAAGCTATCCACGCCCAATTGAACCCAAAGGACCGCGTCATGACTGGTGAAACCAATCTCGACCTCCTCATCAGCAAGATGGAGCCGGTGCTCCGTCCGGGGATTTTCGTCTTCGCGACCTTCGCCCGAGGCACCATGCCGGACGGCCTGGATCCGATCATGGTGTTTGAAGAAGCCGAAGGCACCACCGCGATTATGGACCAAGCCGTCGCTCTCGAGCGGCAAATCGATGCTGTCTTCCCTTCACGGATGATCACGCTGAACATCCACTCATCGCTAGACGCCGTGGGTTTCATGGCCAGGATAGCGACAGCCCTTGCCAGCGAGGGGATCGGCGTCAATCCGGTCGCTGGCTATTATCACGACCACCTGTTTGTCCCGCAGGAACGCGCAGACGATGCCGTCGCTGCGCTTCGTAAGCTGATCAAAACTTGATGAGGCTGCAGATCACTCAGTTAACAGCGCGATCTCTGCCCTCCCAATAGGGTTCCCGTAAGTTGCGCTTTAGCACCTTGCCCGATGCGTTGCGCGGCAGCTCTTTCACGAAGTCGACCGACTTCGGCACTTTGAACGCAGCGATCCGGGTGCGGGTGAAGTCCAAAATGCTCTCCGAGCTTGTGTCCGTGCCAGGCTTCAGCACCACAACGGCCTTGACCGCCTCGCCCCATCTCTCATCAGGCACGCCGATGATGGCGACATCAGCAATGTCGGGATGGCCGTACATCGCGCTTTCCACCTCAGCGGGATAGATATTCTCCGCTCCTGATATGATCATGTCCTTCACGCGGTCATGGATATAGAGATAACCATCCGCATCAAGATAACCCGCATCACCGGTGAGGAGCCATCCATCGCCGCCAATGGTTTCACCGGTCGCCTTCTCATTCTTCCAGTAGCCGCGCATCACGGACGGTGAACGCACAGCCACTTCACCCACCTCTTCGGCCGGCAATGCGTTGCCCTCTCGATCAATGATGCTCAGCTCAACACCCGGCATCGGCAGTCCCGCCGAGCGCATCCGCCGGTTACCCTCAGGGTCATGATCTTCGGGCGGCAGATAAACAATGGTGCCGCATGTCTCTGTCATTCCATATTGCTGGCAGAAACCGCAACTAAAAACGTCCATACACTGACGCAAAAGATCCACAGGAATGGGGGAAGCGCCATAGAAGATCAGCTTCAGACTGCTGTAATCGATGTCCCTGGCACCCGGCATCTGGATCAAGAAGTTGAGCGCCGCTGGCACCAAAAACAGCTTCGAAATGCGTTCAGGTTCCATCAGGCTAAGGACTGTTGACGGATCAAACTCTCGCAAGATCACCAGTGTGATCCCGTTGAGGATGCCCACGATCCCCCAACCTGTGCCGCCAATATGGGCAACCGGCATCGCCACGAGGGAAACGTCGTCGTCTGACCATGTGTTCCACTCCAGTCCCGCGCTTCCCACCGAACCCCAAAGCGCGAGCAAGTTGCTGTTGGTCAGCATGACACCCTTTGGACGTCCCGTGGTGCCGGAGGTGTAGAGTTGAAGCGCCGTGTCCGAAGGATCGATGGCAACCGCGGGGTCGCCCGTGCCTTGAGCATCACGCCAGGCGGCAAAACCCTCCGGTGACGAACTTTCGATCTCAATCACCCGGATAGCACGGCCACACTCCTTGATCGCCCCCGCGGCCAGGTCACCGAACTCTGGACCCACAAACAAGATGGAGACCTCACCATCGTTCAAGATATGCGCAATCTCAGCCGGGGCCAGCCGCCATCCGATCGGCAGTGTGACAGCACCCATCTTCGCGGCCCCGAAAAGAATCTCAAAATACTCATCCGAATTCTTTGCGAGATACCCAATGCGCTCGTCCTTCTTCACGCCAGAAGCCAGAAAAGCATGGGCCACTTGGTTTGTATACTTATCGAATGACCCGTAGGTCGTCGTTCGACCCTCAAATTTCGACATCACCGCATCGGGCCGGTTTGCGCCGTGCGTGCGCACAACATCACCAAGTGTACGGAACGTTTCTTCTGGAAGCGCACTCACATCATTCATCTCTGTTTCCTCCACCGCACCATTGAGCATCCCTTCCAATCGATGGCATTGCTCCGTAGGCTGGGGATCGGCAAACTGTACAAGAGCCTGCTCATCCGCCAAACGTCAGCATCGTCTATTGTCTTGCTCAAGCAGCCTTGCCATTGGCGGCCACCCGGTGCTCGCCCACCATGCCACCAGAGCAGCCAGCACAACAGAAAAACTCGCAGGTGGCACGCAATTGGTCGGCTTTGCCGCATCAGTCATCGCAGCGAGATTTCAAGGAGCGTGAAGCCGGGGCATGTTGCGGTGCAGCACGTCTATGCCCCGGCCAATGCTTTGGGCCTTAGCGCTTCACCCCTTCCCCGGGCAGTGGACATGGGTCGCATACGGATTGGTCACACAGACGGCAGGCCTGGTATTTGTCCATCTCGCACGAGGGGTAGGGCACAAGCACACGGTTCAAAAGCTCCTCAAGTGTGCCCCTGTCAGCTGGGGACAAAGGCGCCAGCAATGCGGCGACCGCGTCGTGCCGGGCGTCGAGGATCTTCCGCCGCATCCGCCGACCTTTTTGCGTCAAGTGGATGAGAGACTGCCGTGCATCGTCGCCGGTGCGTTTCTCGGCCAACCCATCCGCAATCAGACGGTCCACCAACCGGACTGTCCCCGGTTGGGAGAGGCGCAACACGGATTGAAGGCCCGACACCGATATGCCGGGCGCCGCACCGATCGATGCCAGCGCCGCTGGCGTCTCCCCGCCCCGCGGATAAGCGGCGGCAATCGCATCGCCGATCCGGTCGGTCGCGATCACCGACAGCGCACCAATCAAGTTCTCGAGTGTCTTGTCCATCAGGACTCGTTACATGTCCGCTGCATCATCTTCAAGAATCGGCATTGACTCACATGCATGCGCTATGCATCTATTGTGACCGAGAGGAGATCGACCCATGACGCCGCAAGAGATGTACAAGCTCGCCGCTGATCTCGGCGAAGCCAAGAGCCGCCAGAACGTAGACGACGCGCTCCAGTTCATGCATGACGACATCGTCCTGGACTCCCCCGCCTGGGGCGTGGTTGCGCGCGGAAAGCAGGAAAACCGCGATGTGCTGACGAGTTTTTTTGAGAGCTATCCGGATTATCAGGTGAGCTTTGATCACCACATCACCGATGGCGATAACTTCATCGGTTGGGGCACGGTGCAGATGGCGATGGCCCAAGACGCCTAGACGCGGCGGGTCAGACCCCCAACGGCAAACGGATGGAGTTGCCTGTGACGATCCGCATGACGTTCAAGGACGGTCTCATCGCATCGGAGGTGTTCTCCTGTGACCTCATGCAGATTGCGCTTCAATCCGGGATCGATCCAACCAAAATGGCCAACGCCATCTTTGCGCCAGAGGACACAGCAGCATGAGCAGCACACCTTACATTCTCAGTGACCAGATTGACGCAGAATTTCTGTTCGAGGCCCGTGTCACGCTCGACCCGCAACCGATTGATATTGGCGCAACTCCGGAAGGGCACAGGGTCATCTATGTCGTCACGGGCGGCGTCTTTGAGGGGCCAAAGCTCAAAGGTACGGTCCTTCCCCAGGCGGCCGGCGGTGACTGGGTTCGGGTTCGGGCCGACGGCGCGTTTCATCTCGATGTTCGTTTTTGTTTGCAAACGGATGATGATGCCTTGCTCTATCTTCATTGGATTGGCCGGTTCCACTGCGCCCCTGAAGACTTCGAATACGCATCTGATCAAGCGAAGGCCGACGACCCCGAGGGGGCAAGCCGCTACTATTTCCGGTCGTCGCCGCAGTTCGAGACGTCGTCGGAGACCTATGCGTGGCTCAACAACGTGGTCTGCATTTCCAAATCGCGGTCAGGCGAAGGCGGCGTGATCCACCGCGTCTATGCGATCAAGTGATGGCGACGGATCCTCTCAAGGTCGTCCGCGCTCTTCCGCTCACGGCGGAACGGTTCGCTGACCTTGAAAGTCTCTTCAGCCAAAAGGGCTGCTCCTTCGCTCGGGATTGCTGGTGCATGGGCTACCGGGTCGTTGGCGATATCAAGACATCGAGTGGAACTGCACCGGCAAACCCGAAGGCTTACCGGAAAGGGTGGCTCAAAAAGCTGGCAAAGGAAGCCCCCTCACCCGGTCTCATCGCCTATGGTGCGAACGATCAGCCCCTGGGATGGATCGCCGTTGGTCCGCGTGCCGCTTTTCCGAGGCTGCAGAACTCCCCGATCATGAAACCGGTCACCGACCTTGAGGCATGGGCCATTGTTTGTTTTGTCGTGCCCACCCCCCATCGCGGCCAATGGGTTGCGAAGGCTCTTATTCAGCATGCCGCCGAACATGCGCGGGATCACGGGGCCAAGAGCATTGAGGCCTTTCCCCACGACCGCGCAGGACCAATGCAGCCCCAATGGCTTTGGCATGGAACACTGCCCATGTTCGAAGAAGCCGGATTCAAGGTGATCGCCCGCCGCAAACCCAACAGGCCCGTGGTGGCGCTCCGCACCGCATAGTCCCCAAGGTTTGCCGCGAACCCTCCGAACACACCACATCGCGATGGCGTCTTGGATCAAGCCACGGAGAGTGCTGAATCCTTCCGACGTTGGGGGCCACCGCTCACTTGAGCGATGCAACCGCGAGGTCGACAAAGGACCGAACCTTTGGCGCCATATACCGGCTGGAGGCGAAGACCGCATGGACAGGAACAGGGATCGGTGCCCAGTCCTTCAAGATGGGCCGAAGGGCACCTTCGTCGACATGGGACGCCGCCATGAAGCGGGGCAGAAGCGTGATACCCATGCCGGCTGCGGCCATATCCATAGCCGCGATGTTGTTGTTCACCTGAAACCGCGGCTCGGCAGCGATCGTCCGTACGTCCCTTTTGTTCACCACTTTCCACTGGGCCGTTCCGCGCGGGGCGAACATCACCAGGTCGTGCTCTTGAAGGGCCTCTGGTGTGGGCGGCGTCTTTCGAGCTTCGAGATAATCAGGACTTGCATAAAAGCTATAGTCAATCTCGCCCAACTTGCGGGCAGAAAGCTCGGAGTCGCGTAAAGGACCGATACGGATGGCCACGTCAAACCCTTCGTGGATGATGTCCGTAACCCTGTTGGTGAACTCCGCTTGCACGCGCACTTTCGGGAAGGTCTTCAGATACTCCGTTATCCACGTATTGACCACGAGGACACCATACTCCGGACCCGCAGTTATTTTGAGAGAGCCCGTAGGGGTGCCCATGGACTGGGCGACAGAGGCTTCGGTTTCTTCAAGGGCGGCGAGGATACCGGCAGCACGTTCGTAGAACTCGCGGCCGACCTCCGTGACGTTCAGCCGGCGGGTCGAACGCTGCAGCAACTGCGCGTTCAGTTTCTTCTCCAGCCGAGAAACGATGCGACTGACATGCGCCTTGTCCGTTTTCAGGCTGTCAGCCGCAGCCGTGAAGGACCCCCGCTCGACAACTGACGCCAGCGCCTTGAGCTCCAGAACCTCTATTGTTGTATCCATATACAACACTCTGTCCTATTCGGCCGTATTTTTCAAGGACTCGCCCTCGCCCATGTTCCTCTCATCGAAACACACACCACACGGAGACAGACATGACCGACACAGCAAACATCACCGCCGTCAAAGGCTTCCTAGAAGCGCAGTACGCTGGCGATTTCGATAGAGCATTTGGCGCGTTCGCCCAGCCTGACTTCAACTGGGTCGTCGGTACCGCGAGCAATGACGACCTCCGGTCTCAAATCCCATGGGCCGGACATGAGCATAAGGGCAAAGAAGGCTACATCCGTCTGACCACGCAATTGTTCTCAGAGTTTGAGTCCCTCGAGTTCGCGCCCTCCCGGTTCACCGATATTGGCGGCAGCGTCTTCGTTGAAGGACACTTCGTCTTCCGTCATCGCGAGACCACCAAACTTGCCGTCAGCGACTTCATCGCTCGTTTCGACATGCGCGACGAACGCATCGTGGGCGGACAGTTCTATGAAAACACAGCTGGCGTCGCCGCAGCGCGGAAAGCCGCATAGCCCATCGCAAGAGATCCCACGCGAACCAGGTGACACAAAACCCCCTGATTCGCCCTCAACCCAAACGCAGGAGCAAGACAATGATCAAACTCATGAAAAACACCGCTATCGCCGCCATGTTGGCCCTCACCCCCGTGAACAACGCCCTCGCTGAAGAGCCTCATCCGGTCGTCTTTGAGGTCTATGATGCCTTTCAGTCCGGTGAGATCGATCGCTGGGACAACGTTCTTCATAAAGACGTTGTCATCAACAGCTCAGCCAGCTTCAACAACCAAGGTATCGAAACGGCAAAAGCTTGGGCCAATGGCTTCTTGACCGCCTTCGCCCCACGGATCGACCTTGTCGACTATATCAATGCGATTGATGCGGACGGAAATGGCCGCGCGGTTGTGACTTTCAACCTCAACTGGAAACACGTTGAGCCATTCTTCGGTACACTGCAGCCCACTGGCCGCGAAGGGACGTCCGTTGAGAACATGATCCTGACGGTTGAAGACGGAAAGGTCACTCGGATGGAAGTGGCCGATACCACCCTCGACCTTGTCATCTACATGCACGAAAACGGATGGACATTCCCCCAAAACATCCGTCCAGAACCTATTATCAAAGGGGTCGAACGCCCCGCCGCTATCGAACCGATTGCGCTACGGTAGCAAAGAAAGCGGCGATGCGAGCATCGCCGCGCCCCATTGGTCCACTGGCTCAAAAGGCAATTCTGGGAAGGTGGTGCCCAGGGGCGGAATCGAACCACCGACACGCGGATTTTCAATCCGCTGCTCTACCAACTGAGCTACCTGGGCGTGAAGCGCGCTGTTACCGGACCGAAACGGTGAAGTCCACTCACTTCTGACGCTCTGCCGGTTTAAAGAATGACGGGCGTTAAAAGCGCCGCGATGCCTGTGATCACAAGGGCTGCGAGCATGTTGAGGCGCAAGCCAATCCGCGCCATCCGCGTGATGCTCATCTCACCGGTGCTGTAGGCAATCGCGTTGGGTGCGGTCGCCATCGGAAACATGAAGGCACAGGATGCGGCCAACCCCACCGGCACGGCGAGGGTCGCAGGATCAATCCCAGCGCTCGCGCCCATCACCAGGATCACAGGCATCAACGTGGCCGCTGTCGCGACATTGGACGTGAGCTCAGTGGCGAAGAGCACAAAGACGGTGAGCACCAGGATCAGCGCGATCGGCCACAAGAGGCGCAAGGCGCTCATCTGATCCCCGAGCCACGCACCGAGCCCAGTCGAGGTCACCGCTGCTGCCACCGACAACCCGCCGCCAAAAAGGAGAAGCACACCCCAAGGGATGGCCTCCGCCGTTTTCCAATCAAGAAGCGCCGTGCCCGGTGCTTTGGTCGAGCCAGAGGGGACCAAAAACATCGCCACCGCGCCAGCGACAGCGATCACCGCGTCGCTGATATGGGCAAAAGGCTGGACACCAAAGAGCGACAGATCCTGCAAGAAAGCGCGCCGGAAGCACCAGAAAAAGGCCATCACCGCGAAGACCATCAAGGTCCGCCGTTCCGGCGTCGACCACGGACCAAGAGCTGCGAGCCGCTGGCGAACGACGTCGATGGGGTCTGACGCAGACGCATCGGCAGGACCAAGCCGGGAGACAAGCACCCACCAGGCCGCGGGTAGAAGAAGCAGCACCGTCGGCACGCCAATCGTCATCCATCGCGCAAATGAAAGCCGCGTGTCCCCCACCTGTTCCAGCGCGCCGATCACGATGAGATTGGTGGGCGTGCCCACCGGGGTGGCAAGACCTCCGATCGATGCTCCGTAGGCCACAGCCAAGATGACCGAGACCGTGAAGGCCGTCCCCTCGCCCTGCCGCCCGCCGCAGGCATAGGCGACGGAGAGGGCCACCGGCATCAGCATGATGCAGGTGGCCGAGTTGCTGATCCAAGCCGAAAGCATCGCCGACGCCACCAGGAAGCCGCCGATCAGGCGGGACCGGCCCGACCCGGCGCGCAAGAGCGTGAGGAGCGCGAGCCGCTCATGCAGCCGCCATTTTTCCACCGCCGTCGCCGCGATGAACCCGCCAAACAGAAGGACGACCACGGGGTGGAAATAGGGTGACGCCGCCGCCCGCATATCGGCGATATCAAAGGACGGCAGGACAACAAGAGGCAGGAGCGATGTGATCGGTATAGGGATCGCTTCGGTCACCCACCAGGTCGCCATCAGGATCAACAGCGCCAAAACGACCGACGCTTCCGACCCAAGCCCACCAAACTCAGGCAACGCGATCACGACGACAAAGGCCAAGGCGCCGCCGATAAGTCCCGCTCGTTTCACGAGGCCAAGGGGCGGTCTTGGCTCAGGGTCGCTCATGAATCGTCCGCCGTATCCTTGTGGACCATGATATCTGCACCCGGAAAGATTTGCCGCAAGGACGCCGACACCCGCGTGGAGACAGCATGCGCCTCGCGCAGCGACATGGTCCCTGGCAGCTCCAGATCGACCTGGATAAAGCGCGACGGCCCCGCCTTCCGCGTCCTCAGGCCGTGGTAGCTTACAACATCGGGGTCGCGATCGATGATGTGCGCGATTTGACGACGCTCCTCCATCGGCAACTCCTCATCCATCAGCTCAGGGAGAGCCTGGGACGCCACCTCCTTCACTGACCAGAACAAAAAGCCCGCAGCCAAGAGACCCGCCACGGCATCCGCGCGCAGCAGCCCGAGGCGCGCCGAAAGAATGACCGCCAGCAGTGCGCCCGCATTGGCGATCACATCGCCGAGATAGTGCGCTCGGTCCGCCTTCAAAACGACGCTTTCGGTACGACGTACAGCGATGGTTTGGAGAAGAACAAGCGCGACCGTGAGACAGACTGAAAGTGCTAAGGCACCGATCGCCACGTCCGCGCGGTCGATCGGCTGCGGATCAAACAAGCGGCCCAAGCTTTCGATCGTCACCAGAGTGGCTGACGCAGCAATCACAGCCGTTTGCAAGAGCGCTGACACCGCTTCTGCCTTTTGATGTCCGAAACGGTGGTTATCGTCGGGCGGCGTCGCGGCAATCCGGACGGCGGCGAACGCGGTGAAGCTGGCGAGAAGATCCAGACCTGAATCGGCAAGCGACGCGAGGATGGCCACGGACCCTGAGAACACCCAGGCCGCCATCTTGATGGCGATCAGCAGCATCGCCACCACGATCGCGCAGGTGGTCACCCGTCGTTTCCACACCTCCGCGGGTGCGTGTCCCTCAATCACAGCGCTACGCGTCATCACTCACTGGCCTAGAGAGCGTGCCCCTCTGTCGTCTAGCGTCCGGTCATACAAAGCTCAGCGCGGCGACAGTCCGAGTGCAAGCTCAATGTTTTCCAGGGCTTGGGTGGCTGCCCCTTTTCGCAAGTTATCAAGGCCGGACGTGAGGGTCAGCACGGCCTTGTGCTTATCAATGGCCAAGCCGCCGATCGCACAATGATCGGCCCCTGCAACATCCGCGATCTCCGGCGGCTCGTTCACGATACGCACGTTTTTGTGACCATCGTAGAAGGCCTGGAGGTGATCCCGGATCTCCGCCGCGCCGCGAGGCTGGTCGAGCGGCACCGTGATCGTGGTGATAAGGCCGCGGAAGAAGGGCCCGACATGGGGAGCAAAGACGATTGGCAGACCGGTGGTCGCTTCAATCTCCGATTGATGCCCGTGGCCGCCAAAACCGTAAGGAATGACATTGGCCTCAAGCCGTTCGGCATCATTGCGGGCGCTGGGTGTGGTTCCGGCACCTGAATAACCGGAGAGGCCGAAGACCGACGCCGGACCGGACGCAAAACCCTTCAGTGGGGCCAAGGCCAAGTTCGCGGCCGTGGCATAGCAGCCAGGATTGGCGATCCGCCTCGCACCAGGGAGCGCATCCCCATTGAGTTCGGGAGAGCCGTAGACCCAACCCTCCTGATAGCGATGATCGGCACCAAGATCGATGATCAAAGTGTCGGGTTGCGCACGCTCAATGGCCTCAACAAAGGGCGCCGACATGCCGTTGGGAAGGCCGAGCACCACCACATCAACCGGCCGATCGCCCGCCGCATCGGGACCGATATCCTCAGCAACCAGGTCACCGAAACGCTGGAGCGACGAAAGCCCCGGCGAGCCCGCAAGGGGTTTGCCGGCCAAGGCCCGCGAGCTGGCATAGGCGAGATCGAACCGCTTATCGCCGTCGAGCGCCGCGATCAGCTCCCGGCCGACATAGCCGCGGGCGCCTATCAGGCCGAGCCGGATCACTGGGGATCCTCAAAGTCTGGCGGCCTCGCGCCAAGGGTATCAGCAAGCGCGTGCACCCGATCCTCAAGAGCTTGTCCCACCCAATAAACCCGCCACGGCCCGCGGCGGACGAACCCGTCTGCCTTGCTGTGGTAAAAAGCATTGAACGGATTATCGACCCGCGAACGCCAGATAATCTGCGGAGACGCCGCGATGAGCCGGCGCCACAGCGCCTTGGAAAGCCCCTCGCCCCGAGCCGAGCCCATCACAGCAAACTTGTCGAGAACCGGAACACCCTCAAGCTCGGTCACGACTGCCGCGCCGCGCATATGCTCTGATGTCAGAGCATATTGGAACGTAAGGTCTTCCCAATAGCTGGGGCGAAGCTTTTGCTTGAAGGCACCTTCAACCAGAGTGGTCAAACCCTCCTTATCAGGAGTGGTGGTGTGCTCGATCGTCTCACCGCCGCGGATTAGTGTTCCGGCGCCGGTGTGAGTGAAGAGCTCCCGCACCACGTTGTCGGCGCTTGTCACCGACACGGATGATGATGGCGGCAGCCCCTCCAAGATCTCTGTAATCTCACGCAGTTTGTGAGCCATCCCGCCGTGAAGCCAATCGCCAGAGAACAGGAAATCGCGGTCCGTTGCCAGGTTGACGGTATCGATCCGTTTTCCGTTTGGCCCCAGAAGGCCGCCCGTCCCTGTGACAAAGACGATTTTCTGCGGCCGCAGAACCTCGCACATCGACCGGGCCACACCATCAGCATTGATGTTGAGAAGTCGACCTTGATCGTCCGGGTGCACACAGCCCACGAGGGGGACCGTTCCCGCCTCGACGAGTTGCATGATCGCCTCGGCATCGACGTGGTCAACATCACCAACCGCGCCATAAGTGGCGCTATCGATCTCCCGGGTTCGGAGGATGCCTTGCGGCACAAAACTCGCTGATGCCCCGCGCGCCCTCATCGCGGTCATCAGGGTCACCGCCATGTCGCCAACAGCCTTAGCGACGAGCGGCATGGCTGCATCCGGCGTCACGCGTAGCCCATTGACGCGCTTTTCTTCGAAACCAGCCGCCTGCAGATCATCATTGAGCTGCGGACCTGCGCCGAACACCACGACGGGCGGCAGGCCAAGAAACTGAAGCAGCGCCAAAGCATCCGTGAGCGAATCAAGATTGTCTTGAATCACGGCCCCACCAACCTTGATGATAGCGAAGCAGCCATCATCGCGGGAGCTGAACCGGCGAAGATACGCACGAACCTCACGACCCTCTTCCAACCCGCCGAGAAGAAGGCTGGCGCGATCGCGAAACGTCATCTCACCCATGATAACTCGCAATCTTGTGGTAGAGATCGTAAAGCGTCGTGAGCTGATCATAGGTCACAAACTCATCGACATTGTGCGCTTGGGTGATTGAGCCAGCGCCTAAGACCATGGTCGGGATCCCTGCAGCCGCGAACAACGACGCCTCGGTCCAAAAATCAACGGGCGCGCCGAGGGGAATGCCCAAGCGCTCCACCCAGGCTTTGGCCTCGCGTTGCGCGTTTGCGGCCAAGCCGTCGTCGTCCGATGGCAGAGCAGGACCGACAAACCGTTCGGTCACCGTTCCGCCGCCCGCTTTGGCGGTCACACTATCCAGGAACGAACGATGATCTGTACCGGGAGCGGCACGAAAGCCGAACAGAACCTCCGCCTCGGCAGCGACCATGTTGGCCTTTACACCGCCTTCGATCCGGCCAAAATTGAGGCGGTTATGTTCCGCCGCATCATCCGTCAGTGCACTGGCAATGAATTGCGCCGCGCTGTGCACCGCGCTGGGACGGCGTGCCTCCGACGCGTGGGCACTTTCACCGACAAACGCGGCCTTCGCAGACACAAGACCGCGATGCTCCAGCCGCGCCGTCGCGTCGGTCGGCTCAGCAACGACAGCCAAATCAGCCTTAAACCCATCCGCCAGCAGGGTCCGAATGCAATGGCTCGTCCCCGCTTCTTCATCAGTAGTCAGAATGAGATGGAAAGGAAGATCCGTGGCCTGCGCAAGCGCGATCAAAACGGCGGCGGCCCCGGTTGTGTCGCAGGTGCCAAGACCAAAGGCGCGGTCACTCACCCGCGTCAACGTGTGGGGATCCGTCGACCAGCCCGGCGCCGCGGGGACCGTGTCCATATGAACGTTGAAGACGATCGGCGTGGATCCGCGCTTGGCATCGATGATCAACCGCCCCTCATCAAGATCACGCACACTGATCTCAAAGTCGGGTAAGGCTTCTCTCACCACACGGACGAGATCACCGTTGGCGTCGATGTCCCGTGGCGGATTTTGGGTGTCGACAGCGATCAGCGGCTCAAGCGCCACCAGGATCGATTCCAGCGCTGCACTCATGAGTCTTGCCCCGCTTTGGCATGCAAGACCGTCGACTGGCCGAAGAGCTCGGTGAAGCCCTCTGCAGCTGCGCCGGACCAAGCCGCTTTCTGCGCGTAGACGGCCCCTTTTCGGGTCGGAATGAAATCCGTCCGCACCGCGATCGCTGTCACCGAACCGGCTTGTACGAGAAGATCGACCTCACCTGTCACCCGCTCCTGGGACTGCTTGAGGAACGCCTCGAGATCGTCCCGCAGCGGGTCGGCCGTCAAGCCATCATAAACAAGATCAGCCCACGCTTCACCCGCCGTGCGGCGGAAGCTGTTTTGCGCGCGGCTCGACACCGCTTCACAAAGCGCCGTATGCGCCTCTTCAAGGCCTTGAAGACCTGGCGCTTCAAAAACGATCCGCCCTTTCAGACCAACCAGCGTATCGCCGGTATAGATGCCGTAGCCAACACCATAAGCGCCCAGCTGCTCATTCAGTTGCCGCAGGAGCGCAGGGCCGGCGATCGCCTCTCCGTTGATATGGGTCGGCACGCCTTTCTCGAAGGTGAGGGTCAGACGCAGCGGCTCACTGGGCCACTCTGCAGGCGGCTTGGTGAAGACACGCGCCCCGGCAGGCGGCTCTTCCCAGCGGTCGATCGAACCGCCCGAAAGGGTCGCACCCAGAAGGTTTTCATTGACCGAGAACAGGCTCGCGCGCTCAGGCACAGAAATACCTCGAGAACGGAGGAAGTCTTCTTCATAGGCTCTGACATTGTCGCGGTCCTGAATGTCGCGGATCGGCGCGATGACCGGCCGGTCAGAACGCGCGTGCAGCTCGGTATCAAACCGCACCTGGTCATTGCCCATACCGGTGCAGCCATGGGCGATGACGTCGGCGCCGACGCGGTCGGCGATCTCCACCCCATGCGAGGCAATGATCGAACGATCAGCGCAAAGAAGAGGATACCGGCCCTGACGCCTTGCACCGCCAGCAAGGAAGGGCACCACAATCCCGTCCCAAAGCTCCTGCGACGCATCATCATTGATATGCTCGTCCGCACCCAGCTCTTGCGCACGGGCCGCGATCTTCGCTTCCGCCTCAGGATCAGCGGCACCGGAGTGGAGGTAATAGGTGATAACCCGGTAGCCCTCATCGCGCAGCTTCAAAACGCAATAGGACGTATCAAGACCACCGGAAAAAGCGAGAACACATGTTTTGCTCATGAGCCGATCAGTGCACTCAGCACTGCCTTCTGGACATGGAGGCGATTTTCCGCCTCTTCAATAATCAAAGACCGAGGGCCATCGACAACCGCGTCGGTGGCCTTCACGTTCCTCCGCATAGGGAGGCAATGGCTAAAGGTGGCGTTGTTCGTCAGCGCCATTTTGTCTTCATCGACAATAAAGGATCGGAGGGCATCGGGCGTGAGGCGCTGGTCCATCGGCAAGCCGATTTGATCAAGCCGGCCCCAACTCTTCGCATAGACCGCGTCGGCCCCGCGATAGGCGCTCTCGATATCATGGGTGATCGTCAGCGACTGTCCGTTATCACCGGCAAACCGGCTCCCCGCCTCAATGAACTTGTCATCAAGAAGGTACTCATCACTCGGACAAAGGAGGGTGACATCCATCCCCATCTTGGTGGCCGCCAAGAGAGCTGAGTTCGCGACCGCTGTGTTGAGCGGCTTGGGATGATAGGTCCACGTCAGACAAAGCTTCTTGCCCTCAAGACTGCCATGCTCCGCCTGCAGCGCCATGAGCATAGCGAGCTCCTGGCACGGATGGATAATCGTCTCCATATTGATGATCGGCACGGTGGCATGCCGCACAAATCCGGAAAGGAGCGGGTCTTCGCGTTCGCGCTCCCAATTCTCAAACTTGGGAAACGAGCGAATACCGATCAAATCGACATAGCGCGACAAAACCCGCGCCGCTTCAGCGATGTGTTCTTCCGCCTCACCATCCATGATGGCGCCGGGTTCCACCTCAATCGGCCAGGTCCCGGCCGCATCAAGAACAACAGAGGTTCCGCCAAGATCCGCGATCCCGACCTGGAAAGATGTGCGTGTTCGGAGACTGGGGTTGAAGAAAAGAAGCGCGCATCGCTTCCCTTCCAGCCGCTTGTTTTGGGGCGCAGCTTTAAGAGCACGCGCATCGTCAAGCAGGGCCGCAATCTCGGCCTTGGTCCAGTCTTCGGTGGTCAGGAAATGACGCACATCATTCCTCGTCTTTTAAAGGGTTAGCGAAGGCCGCTCTCTCAACGATCAATCTTCGAGACGCAACCAGAACCTCCCCACCGCTTCAGGAATTTCGGGACTTGGGAGGTCCGTTCGTCCCATCGCCCAATAGACAAAGTTGTCAGCGAGGGTTTCCTCAGGGTGGATCAAGTAATCGGTGTTGCCGCCACTGAGCTCGGCAAAGCCAGGGACGTTTATGGGATCGAGAAGGCCAGCTGCATCCCCAATCTCTGGTGAACACACGCCATTGGCGTAACGCACCGGGATCAGACCAAAGCTGAAGACGTCCCCTAGGCGGCTCGGCACCTCTTTTGTGAAGCTATGCGCGGTATGCAGAAAAGGCACAACGCCATCGGCGCCCTCCACCGGAACCGGTGCATAATGAGCATAGGTCGGCGCATCGGGATTGGTCAGCCGGACCGCCCGCAGGCCTTCTGGCTCTTCAAGGGCACAAGGCATAAAGCCAATCAGCCGGTAATAGGCATCATGCTGATCACTGTTGGCCCGCGACAGGACGTGATGCAGCTCATGCAGAAACAGCGCTTGGAGCATCTCCCCGCCCGGATCATCGACCCCAGGGACAGGAAAACCGCCGCCAGCAAAGATGATCGACTGGCGGCGAGTATGGGGCAGGCCGCCCTCCACCACTGCACCCGTGAGGATGAGCAGCACCTCATCGGGCAAATGCTGGTCGATCTGGTTGATCACCGGCAGCGACTCTTCAATCACTGCGGCCAACGCCGCCTTCTGATCCGCCGGCCAAGCGAACACATCATCTTTGTAGAGCGGGACCATGTGATCAAAGGATGCGCCCTCGAGGCTCTGGGTACGGAGGGCGATCTCCCGCGGCTGCAGGTTCGCGGTGAAGTCGTCTTCCTCGACCAGTGCCGCGCCGCCCTCAAAAGGACCGACAAAGCGGAACACCACGCCATCATCGCTGATCGCCGCAACGTCCGAGGTTTGGTCGTCCCCTTCCGAGGCGGGGCCGATCGGCTCAAACGTGCTGTCGTCGGTGAATTCGTAGAGGTCTTCCTTCTCGGCGGGCTCAGGCGTGATCGGCAAGTCTTCGGCCACGGGCGCTTGTTCGCTGCAAGCAGCGGCCACGACAGCCAAGCCTAAGAGCCAAATTGCGCGATCCATCGCGTGGTTCTCCCTCCGTGCATTGCAGCGAACCCCGCCAATTTGCCCTTGGCAAGCCCCTGGAGGCCGGTTCTTGCAGCCATCTTGGGGTGGTCATCATGGTGCATCGCGGGATAGGCGGGGCTCCTATGAGCGATGATCAGAAAAATCCCCTCTGGGGTGGGCGCTTTCAGGGCGGCCCAGCAGAACTCTTCGAACGTTTCGGCCACAGCCTCGATGCTGACATCAAGCTTTGGCGCGAGGACATTCGAGGGTCCCAGGCTCATGCACGTATGCTTGGTCGCCAGGGGATCATTTCGGAAGCGGAAGCAACAACGCTGATCGAGGGCCTGGCCCAAGTCGCTGGCGAGATCGAGGCGGGGACCTTCTCTTGGTCCGAGGCTCTCGAGGACGTGCACATGAATGTGGAAGCGCGGCTCCGTGAGATCGTCGGCGATGTCGCCGGAAAGCTTCACACCGGTCGTTCGCGCAACGATCAGGTGGCCACCGATCTCCGCTTGTGGATGCGTTCCGCGCTCGAGGCCTGCGCCGAGCAGGTCGGGGCGTGCCAAAAGGCGTTCCTCAGCCAGGCGGACAAAGGCCACGACGCGGTGATGCCGGGCTTCACCCATCTTCAGATCGCCCAGCCCATCACCTATGCCCATCACTGCCTTGCCTATGTCGAGATGCTGGAGCGGGACCGGCTCCGCCTCCTCGCGGCGCGCGATCACTTGAATGAAAGCCCGCTCGGCTCGGCGGCCCTTGCTGGCACCCCGCATCCGATTGATCGCGACAGCACCGCGAAGGAGCTTGGCTTCACAAGGCCCATGGCCAACAGCCTCGATGGCGCCAGCGCGCGGGATTTCTGTCTTGAGGCCGTCGCCGCCGCCTCGATCTGCGGTGTCACGCTCAGTCGGTATGCGGAAGAGGTCGTCACCTATTCGAGCCCGCCTTTCGGATATCTTTCGTGTTCGGAAAGTTTCTCGACCGGCTCCTCAATCATGCCGCAGAAACGGAATCCGGATGCAGCTGAGCTCATCCGCGCCAAGGTCGGCCGCATCGCTGGCGCCTTCACCGCCCTCACGCTCCAGACGAAGGGCCTCCCCCTCGCCTATGCCAAGGATATGCAGGAGACCAAACCCGTCACCATGGAGGCCCTCGAAACCCTCGAGGCGACTCTCACCATCACCGCAGGCATGGTGGCCGAAATGCGGATCAACAAAGCGCGCATGGCTGAGGACGCAGGCCGCGGTTTCGCTACCGCAACGGACCTCGCCGACAGCCTCGCGATGGACGGCATGCCCTTCCGCGACGCCCACCACATCGTCGGCAGCCTCGTTGCTCTGTGTGAAGAGGAAGGCTGCACCCTCCCCGACGCCCCGCTAGAGAAAGCCGCCGCCATCTCCCCGATGCTCACCAAAGAAAGGCTGGCGGCATTGGCTCCCGAAGCAAGCGTCAAAGCAAAACGTTCGGCTGGGGGCCCTCAGGAGACCGAACGCTCTGCAGCTGAGTGGCGTGACAGATTGGCATGAAACAAAAATGGACTGCCCACATTTTCACATAAACGTCATCTTCGGCTAAATCAGTAATATCACAAGCACTTAACTCGGCCCAACCGTAAACTTCATGTGACAGGCGAGATTTGCTACCAAAATGTTTGTTTAACCTTTTCATATTCCCGTTTAACATCTCAAAGCCTAGATTAGGCAGACGAGCCATTGCGGACGTTTAAGGGCTTTCGTCTGTGCAAGTATCATATGTGGAGACAGACGATGGCCAAACAACGGGTACTGCTGGAGTTCACAGAGGAGACACCTGAAGCGTTCGGCATGCACGCATCAAGTGTTGAGTCCGACTCTCGATCGGCATCGGAAGCTGAGCGTCGACTCGATAAGCTGGCTGGACTGGGTGTCGATATCGACGAAGACACAGCACCGGTTCCAATGTTCAAGAAAGGTGCATACGGCACGGGTCTCGAAGCATTCTCATCGCGAGAAGAAAATGCCGACATGTCATCGTCCTCGACAGTGGTAGCGGCTGAAGTGCCAAAGGAGTCGCTAGAGGGCATTGAACAACAGGGCGTGCAGATCTGGCCTAACTCAGAGATGAGCCTTTTTGCTTCAACACCCTATGACGAAGCACCATCGCGGGGAGGCGTAGATTGCCGGCCCTTCCGGCCGGGCGCCGAGATTGAAACGATCCGTGAGATTTTAGGTGCGACATCACTCTTTCGTAGAGGATTTCGTGGGCAGAACATCTTTGTAGGGATCTTAGATGAAGGCGTCAGCGGAGAGCACTATCCGGTTGTCGGTGGGTTTTCGCGCCCCAATGCTGGACGTCGTCCGGGGACCGCTGATGTGACGAGCCATGGTTCCATGTGCGCCGCTGATGTGCTGATCAGTGCACCAGCTGCTCGGATCTACGATTACCCATTTTTGGGCGTTCCAAGGTCGGGCGGAGCCCTACAGATGTTCCAAGCGGTGCTCAACCAGCGGCGCATCGACGGCACACCCCATCTGACAAACAACAGCTACGGTTTTGTCGGTGTGCCGGACCCTAACCTCCATCCTCGCCATGAAGTGCATGACCTCAACCATCCACTACATCGCAAGGTGCGAGAAGTGGTTTCGTCGGGCTGCACCACACTGTTTGCTGCCGGAAACTGCGGTGCGAATTGCCCAAGCGGCAACTGCCACCGCAGCGGCATCGGCCCTGGTCGGTCGATCCACGCCTCAAACAGCCTTGATGAAGTGATTACTGTTGCGGCCATCAATAGCCGCAATGAGCGTGTCGGCTATTCTTCCCAAGGCCCTGGTATGTTTGCGCAGGACAAGCCTGATATTGCCAGTTACTCGCATATCTTTGCGAACTTCGGGCCTGACCGCCCGGGTGGGCTCGTTCAACCCTTTGACAACGGCACCTCCGCTGCCACACCAGTCGCTGCTGGCGTCGTGGCATTGCTGCTCAGCGCTTTCCCCAATGCCAGCCCGGCAGAGCTCAAAGAGGCCCTCGTGCGTTCAGCATACAGTTTAGGCGAAACGGTTGGTTTCGACTACAATCACGGGCACGGTGCCATCAACGCGGGCGCATCCTTTCAGTATCTGGCAAATCAGCACACCTTGTTCGCTTGATCACCACGCTGTAAACTAGGGCATGAAAAATTGGCTCCTGGTGATTGACGCCAAAACGAGCCTTCGGGCCGTATCAGACTACATCGCGAAACTGGGTGGGACAGTTGCTGAAGATACCGTTGTGCCCCTCGACTCCGACCTTGTCGTCCACGCCGTTGGGCCAAATAGCCTGGATAGAGATGCAGTGGACCAGTCTTTGGTCAAGTCGATCTATCCTAACTCCGACATCGAGTTGTACTGATCGGGACCAAAGCGCCAGCTTCTAGGCTTATACCCAATACTCCACCCCGCACTGCAACATCCGTCCACAATCCGTGACCCCTGCCCCCCTCGACGGGGGCGCAGCTTCCCGATACCGGCTTTCATCCAAGAGTTTCGGGGAGTTCGGCGACCTATGGGCATCGCATTCATTGATCTTCAGGCGCAGCGCGCGCGGATTGCGGACAAAGTCGACGCAGCGATCGCGCGGGTTTTGGAGCATGGCCGCTTCATCATGGGGCCAGAGGTGGCGCAGCTGGAAGAAGAGTTGAGCACCTTCACCGGCGCGGCCCACACCGTGGGTTGCGGCAATGGCACCGATGCGTTGGCCCTGCCGCTGATGGCCTGGGGCCTCAAACCCGGCGATGCTGTCTACTGCCCCAGCTTCACGTTTACCGCGACGGCTGAGGTGATCCCGTGGCTCGGCGCGTCACCGGTTTTCGTCGACATTGATCCTGTCACTTACAATATTGATCCCGCCTCGCTCGAAGCAGCGATCGAGGACACGCTCGCAAAAGGTCAGCTGACACCCAAAGCGATCATCGCTGTCGATCTCTTCGGACAGCCTGCGGACTACCCACAGATCAAGGCGCTGGCCGATCGTTACGACCTCAAACTGATCGCCGACAGCGCGCAAGGGTTCGGCTGCACCATCGGTGGTCAGCACCCGATCGAATGGGCTGACGCGGTCACCACCAGCTTCTTCCCGGCAAAACCCCTCGGCTGTTACGGCGATGGCGGCGCGGTGCAGACGAATGACAAAGACTTGGCCGAGCTTTTCGATAGCCTCCGCATCCACGGCAAGGCGATGCCGGCCGAGATTGAAGCGGCCTCCTGGGACCACGACCCGCGCTATCTCAACCCGCGGATCGGCATGAACAGCCGTCTCGATTCCATGCAGGCCGGCATTTTGATTGAGAAGCTCGCCATCTTCGCCGATGAGATCGCGCTGCGTCAGGCCGTGGCGGATCGCTACAATGAAGGGCTGCATCCTCACGTCCTCCAGGTGCCGGGCGTCATGCACGGCTATCAATCCGTGTGGGCACAATACACAATCGAGGTCGAGGGCCGCGCCGATATGCAGGCCAAGCTCCGTGACAAAGGCATTCCGACAGCGGTCTACTATCCTGTGCCGATGCACCAGCAGCCGCCTTACGAGCGATTCCCCACCGCACCAGGCGGCCTGCCTGTGACCGACGCCAAAGCGAAAACGGTGATGAGCCTACCCATGCACCCCTATCTCGATCACGCGACGCAGGACGAGATCATCGCAGGAGTGATCGAGGCAACAGGCTAGATCCGTATTCGATCAAATTTACAGAAGATCGCCAGAAAAGGACAGCAGGCGGCGCTGCTCCAAAGGCTGGTCTTGGCGATATTGGGCTGCTTAGACCAGAATGCAGTTCAAGCTCGTTTGGGTTCTGAAGGTAGCAATGACATCGGGAAGCCAGGGCCACGAAAATTCGCGGCCGGAATCTTGGCCGCGATGCGCGCGTGAAACCTTGGTAGCTTCGACCAGTGGAGACCCGGTCTCAAATGATGCGCGGTGTGATACCCCAAATTACCAGTGAGAATGTTGTACGAACGGTGCATAACATTGTTGGAGGCGGCATACTCATCCACCTCTGAGCAGCCAGCGTGGTGGTCATAAGTATGCCGGCACGTCATCACGAAACTGATCACCATTGGGATAATAAAGATGACCGCGGCGTTGAACGGGTTGATCCACACCAACGCCGTCAACAATATAATGTGCAGCGCCGTCATGAAAACAAACGTACGCCGAATATTGGGATGCTCTGCACTTTTCCGAAGCGCGCATACATAACCGGTGATCGCAAGCCGCCACGTATACCCATGCGGCGTCATGATCCGGCCATCAGCCTTGCGCCAAGCCGACTCGTCTTTTGATTGATCCATATAATGATCATGGTGACCAAGATTGTGGTGCAAGACCCAAACATTGGATACCGCGCCGGTCTGCAATCCGAAGACGCATTCCATCAGGCGATTACACATTTCGGAGTTAAAAAACGGCACATGCTGGTGGTGATGATTCCACGCAGCGATGCAGATCTTTGCCGGTACCGACAACACCGCCCAGGCCAGCACAAGCGGCCAAGCCGAGAGCGTCGCAAAAGCGACAAGGTCCATGGCGAAAAGCGCCAAAAAAATGGCTACGGTAATCGGTCTTCGGCAAAGCGGAACAACGTTGCGCGCGGGGTGCTCTTTATCGAACAGCTCTCAATCCATCGAGAGTATACTGAATCAAATGGTGGCAAAGCTGCCTCACTCAGGCCGTCCTCGATCAACTTCACGGACGCTGGGCCTTAATCAAGCTTTCGAACAACAAGGTCAACCATTCGAAGAAGGCCTCAGAGATGTACAGCGTCGCAGATCGCCATTTCATGAACGGCAGCTTTGGGCCATTTCCTGCTGCTGTGAGGGCACACGGCCACTAGACTGTGGCTACCCCCAATTGACGGAGGTCTTGGCCACCGCTTTGGTTCCGCCTTTGAAGGCCAGTGTCCGGAGGTTGGGGCCCCATGCGATTGTTTGTGTCAGCGCTCGTGGCGGGCGGCTTGCTTGCGGCCTGCGGTCCGGCTTCCGTTTCTGAGGAGGCGAGCGTCAGCCTTCCCGACCCCCGGCCTGGCGTGGTGGAGGATCGGTTCGCCCTCCTCGCTCTCACTTGTGTGCATCAGGAGTATCCCAACAAGATCTCGCATGTCTTGAACAGCGATGCCGATGCGATGACACCGCGGCAGATGTTCCCGGCGTTCTATGGCTGTTTCGACTGGCATTCCTCCGTCCACGGCCATTGGCTCCTGACGAGGATCCTCAAAACCGATCCTGAGACGCCCATGCGGCCCGCGATCGAAGCGGCCTTGAGTGAAAGTTTCACCTCCGAAAAGATCGCCGGAGAGATCGCCTATTACAGTGGTGAGGACCGCAGCTCGTTTGAGCGGCCTTACGGCATCGCGTGGTTCTTGCAGCTCGTGGGAGAGCTCCACGAAAGCGATGACCCGCTCTTGCAAGAATGGCGCGAGACGCTGGCGCCGCTCGAGGCGATGATCGTGGAGCGGATCGAAGGCTGGCTGCCGCGCCTTGCCTACCCGATCCGGCTCGGCACCCATAACCAGACGGCCTTCGCCTTTGGCCTCATGCTCGATTACGCCCGCACGGTGGGGGATGAGAGCCTTGAAGAGATGCTCACGGACAAAGTGCTGGCGTTTCACGTGGACGATGTCGATTGCCCTCTCGCCTACGAACCCTCCGGCGAAGACTTCCTCTCGCCCTGTTTGATGGAGGCCGACCTCATGCGGCGGGTGATGGATCAAGAAACCTTTGCCGCCTGGCTCACGAGGTTTCTTCCCACTGTGCCGGAGGATGGCGAGGGTGATTGGCTCGATCCCGGTGTGGTGCTTGACGCCACCGATGGAAAGCTTGTGCATCTCGACGGAGTCAATCTCTCCCGTGCCTGGGCGCTTGAAGGGATAGCGGAAGGTTTGCCTTCGGATGATCCGCGCCGGGCTGCGCTCCTCGCCAGCGCCGATCGTCACAAAGAGGTCGGTATCGCCGCGGTCTCGGACGAGCACTATTCAGGCAGCCACTGGCTCGGCAGCTTTGCCACTTACCTCACAACCCAACGTGGCCTGACGACGAACTAGAGGAGCCCGCAGCATGAACCTGATAGGACGAACAAAGGCAGGTGTGGTCTCCTCTTGCACCATCGCCCTCTCCCTCGTCGCTGAGAGCTGGGCGCAAGACCGGCCTGTGGCGCCCCAATGGGCCCTCGCAGACGGATACGTTCTGAGCCAAACCGGTGAGCGTTTGAGCGAGGTGCTGCAAGCCTGCGCGAACCCTGAGGCTCGCTATGCCACCACCTTCGAAGAGCGCACATTGGTTGATGCGTATCAGGATCGAAACGAATTCGGCAACACCATCGTCGTCTTCCGCATGGCGTCATGGACCGACGACAGCACCGTGGTCGTTCGGTTCATCGTCAACGCAGCAGCGGCCGCCATCCGGGGCGAAGCAGGCGTCCTCACGATCATCGGCCAGCCGCGTGCCCTTGAGGGATACAATTGGATGTTCACGGATGGCGACGAGCCGTCCTTTGCGGGGCCGACGCCTGACACACCGCCCTTCGAAGTCCCCTGCGCGAACGCCGAACGCGCCGCCGAGCTGTTGAACGATACCTTGCCCTTCCTTCCGTCAGGGCCAGGACCATTGGACATCGTCGAAGCAAGCTATCGGGGCTATCTGCGATCAATCACCACGCGTTCGCCGGACGACCGCTTGGACCCCATCATTGCCGCATGCCGTGCTCCCGCAGACGCGGCGCGCCCAGCCAACGAGCTCATCTCAGCGGGCTATGACGACGACATCACCAGCGAAACCTCTGGCCGGATCTATGTCACCCTCGTCAGTCACGACGATCAGTCCAAAGAGCTCACCACCTATTTCCTCGATCCGGCCGTCACCTATGCACGCAGTCCGGACGAGAAGTCCTTGATCCTTGTGGGCGGAGAAGCGGGCGCATCTGGGCATTCGGGCTGGATATCGCCGAGCGGCAACTATTCCCATGTTGGCAGCTTTGAAGTTTCCGACGGCTATGGGGACACCGCGTCTTTCCATTGCGAAGAGCCCTATGTCGCATCGTCCGCCGTCTACGGATTGCGGGAGTGGCTCTCCGCCGGTCTGCCGCGAGCCCCAGAGATCAGCTACAGTTTGCGCTTTGATCGAGAGGCTAATGAGGACGCCGCGGACTGCTTGTTCAGCGATGCCGACGCTGTTCGCACGGCCGAAATGGCACTCTACGCCCAAGGCCTTCATCCTCAGCGCACCGAACCTTCGAACGCAGATGCTCAGCTGCAATTCGTCCTGACACCGCGCTATGCCGATATGATGCTGCCGGATCAGTGCCACTACGCTGTCGATGCCGAGGCGCGTTGGGAGCTGGGCGATCCAGGGGCGCTGATCGTCAACCTCGGCGCCGACCCGATCGAGACCAGTTTTCGCGATCTCGATATGATCGCAAGCCGAGCTGGCCGCGATTTTCTGCGGCTTGCACAGGCCCAGTATGAGGCGCCGGAGCCGGCATCACTGCCTTAGGCGCTCGACCCTGTAGGAGGCAGCGTTGACGGCCTGTGAGGCCTCGAGCATGGCGTCTCGATGGGCCTCATCGAGGCGCTTTTGCGCCAGCCGTGTCGGCACCGAAACGGTGAGAAGACCGTCTTTGAGGTCGAACGAGGCTTGGCCAAGATAGGAGCTGGCGGCCTCCTCCCCTGCCCGTTCTTGGAAGGCGCCGACGACCTGCCCAGCCAGGGATTGCGGATCGTGCATAACCTTCGGCAGCGTCTTCGGCCGGGCCTTCAGAATGGCCTCAGCGGAGCCTTCAAGATCGACAGGATGGGTCGTGGTCGCGAACCATCCAAGCCAAGCCGCTCGGTCGCGAATCTTCGGATTGGTCGCAGCGATCGCCAGCGCGAGCGCCGCGCGTTTCCCGTGCCTCCGTTCAGCCCAGGAGAGAAGCTTCGGGGCACGTTCATCATCAAGCAGCTTGGTTGACTGGGTACGGAGATAACCCCTCTCAGCGTTAGCGTTAACCGATGGGCCGAAGACATCCGGCAACAGAGCTTTGGTGAGCGAGCACACCCCTCCCTCCAAATCATCCGTGTCGGAACTTACGAAGGTTTCTTGGGGAGGGTTTCTATTGGGGCGCTTAAGTGTGAGCGGGTGGGCGATCACCTCTGCGCGCTGATCATTCCTCTCGGTATGGCGAGATTGCCGGTCATCCCGGATCTGCTGCTCGGTATGGCCAAGCTCTTGGCAGATCTCTGGAACCCGTAGGAGGAAAGGCTTGAGGTCGATCGCGCCATCCTTCAGCGGCCGGTTGCGTTGGTCATACCGGCGCAGGAGGAACCCTTTCTCTTCCAAGCTCGCCTTCAAACGGCGGAGGGAACTCGGCGCAATGCCGAGGAGCCGACAAAGCCTCTCAGCGCTGGGCCAGACGGCGGTCTCATCGGTCGCCGTTTTGCTGATGTCCAAATGGGCAAGAAGCGCCGCCATCACACAGCGCTCTTGGGGGGTTAAAGTCTCCGCCGTCCCCAGGGCCAATGCCTTATCCACCATCAGCCGGTTAAGGTTATCGGGCACGTGTTCGGAGCGGCATTTCAGCAGCTCCTGGCCGTAATCCTCGCCGCGCCTGGCAAAGCCTTGGGCGCATAGCTCTCCTGTCATCGCGCGCATCTCCTTGAGCGCGAAGGCAAAAATCAAGTGTGGCGCGAATCGCGCTTTTGGCTTGCTCAGTTGGGCGGAGAAGGATACGCGTTAGGTGTCAAGCTTACGCGAGGCTCCTTCGGGGTCCGCTCGGAGAGCCCGGCCTTTGGCCGGGTTTTTCTTTGCCTTCTTCGCTTCTCTTCCTTTGGTTCGCGGGGCAGACCGCCCTGCCCTGGCCTTGAGCGCCGCGGGGGATCCCGCGAAGCCCTCCTTCATGGCGTCGATTCTCGCGGGCCCGCAAATGCAGGTGCCAGAGGACGCGAATGTTGCACTTTTCGGGAAGTGCTAGCGGAAATAGCAACATTTGAGGTAAACGGAAGGTTAACCCTTCCGCGAGCACCACGAAGCACGATAACCGGTCCTTAAGGAGACCTCGATGGCGGATTTAAGCGCAGCAACGCGCCGGGTGGCGCGGCTTCAGGAGCGTTCGGTGGGGCTGCTCGATGCCATGCGGGCCCAGCTCTTGGGCGAGAGCGAGGAGAAGAGCCTCCCCCTTCGTTTCAGCATCCGGCAGGCGGCTAAGATGGTGGGCAAATCGGACATGACGATTCGCCGGGCCGAAGAGGCCGGCACCCTGCCCTCGCCGGAAAAGCGGGAAAGCGGTCATCGCCTCGGTTTCACCCTCGGTGAGATCAACAATATGCGCGATGTCTTCGGCACGAGGCCTGGCCGCGCGGAAAGCGACCCTCCCCTCATCCTGGGCGTCCAGAACTTCAAAGGCGGCGTCGGTAAGTCGACGATCGCGGTGCATGCCGCTCAGTATTTTGCGCTCCAGGGCTACCGTGTCCTTCTCGTGGATGCCGATCCGCAAGCCAGCTCCACGGGGCTTTTCGGCTATAACCCCGAAACGGACATCGCCGAGGAAGATACCCTGCTCTCTTTCCTTGAGCCCGGCGGCCGCGAGGATCTCTCCTACGCCATCCGCCGAACCTATTGGTCGGGCCTCGATCTGATCCCCGCATGCTTAGGCCTCTACAACGCTGAGTATCATCTCGCATCGACCGGCGCTGGCACGGACCGGTTTGAGCGGCTGCGTTCGGGCCTGCGTGAAGCCGCCGAGCGCTACGACATCGTGGTGCTGGATCCGCCGCCAGCCCTGGGCATGATTTCGCTGAACGCGCTCCGGGCCGCCAACGCGCTTCTTATCCCCACGCCGCCGAGTTCGATCGATTATGCATCGACCGTGTCGTTCTTGCGGATGCTGACCTCGGTTCTGGAGACCATGGAGGAACATGGGAGCGCGTTGGATTACCGCTTCGTCCAGCTGCTCGCGACCAAGGTGGATGAGAACAAGTCGGCGCATCAGGAAATGCGCGACGCGATGCGCGAGATGTTCGCGGGCGATATCCTGATGACGGCGCTGCTCGACAGCTCGGAGTTTGACAATGCGTCGATCGAGATGCGGTCAGTCTATGAATATGACGGGCCGTCGAACCGGACATACCGGCGGTGCCGGGCCAATCTTGATAGGGTGATGGGTGACCTGGAGCTGGCGGTGAGGGCGACGTGGCCGAGCCATAGCTCTCAGCTGCGTAGGGAAGGGGTGGCGTGATGTTCAACGCGTTGAACACGAGCCATCAACCACAAAGGAACCGATCAAGCACCGAACGGTTCCAATCAACCATGTTCAACGCGTTGAACAGAGCCCCGGGAGGCATCCATGGCGCGTAAGAAGATCGTAGCCCACGCGGTGACTGCCGCTCGTGATGCCGCTGAAAAGACGACAGAAACCAAGAAGACCCCGAAGCTGAACCCGCTGGCGCAGCGGGAAGGGGCCCTGTCCGAGATTGCCCAGGGTAGGGTGCGGGACGTTCGCCTGCGCATGGTGGACCCCAAGACCTGCCGCATGTGGGATAAGCACAATCGGATCTATGATCTCCTGAACGCCGAGAACTGCGCGGACCTGATCGGCTCCATCCGGGCGCAAGGGAAGCAAGAGATCCCCGCCGTCGTTCGCCGCCTCAAAGACGACCCCGAAGGCTTCGACTACGAGGTCATCTCCGGCGCACGTCGGCATTTCGCCGTCAGTTACTTGCGCGAAGAGGAGAACCGCAAAGAGCTCTTCTATCTCGTCGAGGTGAAGGACCTTGAGGACGAAGAGGCGTTCCGTTTCGCCGATCTCGAAAATAGGGGCCGACAGGACATTTCAGATTATGAGCGGGGCAGGGAGTACATGAAGGCCCTCGGCGATTATTACGGGGGCAACATGACCCGGATGGCGATGCGGATGGAGGTCTCAAAAGCCCTGCTGTCGAGCTACATCGCCATCGCCAAACTGCCCCGCGAGGTGCTCGACGCTTACGGTGATCCGCGCGAGATCGCTGTGCGGCACGGCCAGCAGCTGAGCCCGCTTTTGAAAGGCGACACAAGGGAACGCGTGCTCGAGCGGGCCAAGGAGATCGCCAAGGGTCAGGAGCAGGCGAGGGAGCTTGGCAGCGCCCTTCTCATGCCGGGCTCTGAGGTTTTCAAACTTCTCAAAGGCAGCGCCGGGCCCAAAAAGACAGCGAAACCGAAACAGGCGGCGCCCGAACCTGAGGACGCGGGGGACGAGACCAACACCTTTGTCACCGCGCGGATTGAGGGGCGGACCCTCAAGATCGAGGTCGCGCTCGACCGCAATCCTGAGCCTGATCAGGTCGCCGCCGCCGTGCGCCGGGCCTATGAGAAGATGCGCTGACGCTCAGATCTGCTCTTTGGCGAGGTTCGCCATGGCTTCGGCGATGACTTCCGTGCCGGTTCTGCGGCGTGCATCGCCCTTGAACTCGTAATGGCTCGGCTGGTGGTCGACGAAGATATGCTCGCTGATGCCCTTGAGAACCGATTGATCATCGAGGCTGCCCGCCGTGACGGTCAGGCTGCCGCCATTGT
>JBCBMW010000014.1:0-107307 GCA_039822105.1 Pseudomonadota bacterium
GTTCGCCACGTCTATTCCAGCTTGGAGGGTCTCAGGGAGGGCGGGGGAGGCCCGCCCTGCGATGGCGCCAGTTGGCAGAGCCGAGCGCGGCTGTCAAAAGCCATGGCTCGTCACGCATCGGATGTCCCATGGCTCGTCTTCTCGCCCAGCGTTCTTCGGGCCTTATTGGCCATTTGCGGGTCCCCAGCGACAAGAGCATGAGCCACCGTTCCTTGTTGCTTGGTGCGGTGGCGGAGGGGGTCACCCGCGTCGATTCGCTCCTCACGGCGGATGATGTGATGCACACCGCCCAGGCGCTGCGTGCGATGGGCGTCGAGATCGAAACGGAGGGTGATCAGTTCCTCGTGCGGGGCGGCCGCCTGGTGGCGCCCGGCCGGCATCTTGATCTTGGTAATGCGGGGACCGGCGTGCGGCTCCTCATGGGCCTTGCAGCCGGGCAGCAGGTGGCCTGCACCTTCACTGGCGATCCAAGCTTGCGGCGCCGTCCGATGGGGCGGGTCCTCGATCCTTTGCGATTGATGGGCCTTGAAGCCGACGATCACGACGGGCGTTTGCCTGTCACGTTGCGCCCGGTGCAGCTCAAGGGCGTGGGCTATGGGTTGCCCATGGCCTCGGCCCAGGTGAAGTCGGCGCTGCTGCTCGCGGGCCTGGGAGCAGACAGCTTGGTCACAGTTGTCGAAAAGGTACCGACCCGCGATCACACCGAGCGTATGCTGACGGCCTTCGGCGCTGATATCACCACCGATGGTCACGAGATTGTGCTGAGGCCAGGTCGGCGGTTGGTCGGCCAGACGATCAGCGTTCCCGCCGACCCCTCGTCGGCCGCCTTTCCGATCGTCGCGGCGAGCATCCTCGAGGGTTCCGATCTCTTGCTCGAAGCGGTGATGATGAACCCACGCAGGACGGGCCTCTTCTCCGTTCTCAAGCGGATGGGCGCGCGCCTGACGGAACAGAACTCCCGGCAAATCGGCGGAGAGGATGTGGCCGATCTTCTCGTCCGCTTCGCCGCGCTCAAGGGCACCAAGGTCGAGGCCCATGAGGTTCCCGACATGATCGACGAGATCCCGATCCTCTCCGTGGCCGCAGCCGTGGCAAGCGGCATAACGCGGATCGAAGGCCTTGAAGAGCTCAAGGTGAAAGAAAGCGACCGGTTGACCGCCACCGCCAATCTTCTGCGCGCAGCGGGCGCCTCATGCGAGATGGGTGACGACTGGCTGGAGATCGAGGGTTCAGCCGGGAAGCCGCTGAAAGGCGGTGCACTGATTGATACCGATCATGACCACCGGATGGGCATGGCAGCGCTGATCCTCGGTCTTCAAAGCTCCGAAGCCATGACGATCGAGGGCGCTGAAGCTGTCGACACGTCGTTCCCAGGATTTGCTCCCCTGATGCGCTCAATCGGTGCGCAAATCACCTCCGGATAGCGCATTTTTACTGGCTTTTCTGACCCGTTTGGTCTATTCCTCTCACGGGAAAAGGAGAGCATATGGCAGCAGCGGGTGGTTCGGAATTTCTTGTCGAGGCAGCAGTTTATCTCGGCGCCACAGCCGTTGCAGTTCCTATCTTCAAGCGTCTCAAACTTGGTACGATTTTGGGCTTCCTCGCAGCAGGGGTGTTGCTAGGACCATCCGCACTCGGCCTATTGGAGGCTGAGGAGGGCGTCTTTCAGATCGCCGAGCTCGGCGTTGTTCTCTTCCTCTTTGTGATCGGCCTCGAACTCAGTGTGCCCAGGCTTTGGTCGTTGCGAAGGACGATCTTTGGCCTTGGCCTCTTGCAAATGGTGATCACGGGGCTGGTGATCGGTTGTGGGCTTATTTTCTTCGGTCCACTGAGGATCGGGCCAGGCCTGATTGCCGGTTTTGCGCTGGCCTGTTCATCCACAGCCTTCGCCCTGAGCCTGTTGGGTGAGCGAGGGGAGCTGAACACCCCTTATGGCACCAAGGCGTTCTCGATCCTTCTTTTCCAAGACATTGCCGTGATCCCGCTTTTGGCGGCGATCCCGTTTGTGGCAGCGACTTCGCAAAGCGGGCAGGGGCTGCCGATCGATGTGTTTGCTGTCTTCAAGGCGGCGGGCGCCATCGTTGTCGTGATCTTGGCGGGCAAGTTCCTGCTTAATCCGTTCTTCCGCATCATTGCTGTCTCCGGCTCGAGGGAAGCGTTCACAGCGGCGGCCCTCTTTGTTGTGGCCACGACCGCGCTGCTTTTGGCTGAGGCGGGGCTCTCCATGGCACTGGGCGCATTTATTGCCGGGGTGCTCTTGGCGGAGAGTTCGTTCCGTCATCAGATTGAATCGGACATTGACCCATTCCGCGAGTTGCTGCTCGGGCTCTTCTTCATCGGTGTTGGGATGCAGCTCGATCTCGCTGTCATGCTCTCGGCCTGGTGGATCGTGCTGTTGGGCGCTGGCGGCCTGATCATCTTCAAGATGATCGTGATCTATGGCCTCACCCTTGGGTTTGGTGCGAACCGGCCGCAGGCGCTGCGCACAGCAGGCATTCTTAGCCAGGGCGGTGAGTTTGGTTTCGTGGTTTTCAGCCTGGGTGCAGGAAGCGGGATCTTCGGGGCCGGGCTGGCGACGGTCATCTCGGCGATCATCACGCTTTCGATGATCGCGACGCCAGTGATCATGATGCTGATCACCCGAACACGGCCGCAAAAGGTCGGAGACACGCCCGAGGGTCCTGTGGGCATGAGCAACGACGTGCTGGTCGTGGGTTATGGCCGGATCGGGCAGATCGTGAGCCAGATGCTCAAGTCCTCTGGTGTCAGCGTCACGGCGATCGACAATGATCCGAACAGGATCGAAACAGCCCGCCAGTTTGGCGCGAAGGTCTATTTCGGTGACGGCATGAACATGCGCCTGTTGATCACCGCTGGCGCGACATCGGCGCGCGCCGTCATCTTCTGCGTCAATGACCCTGTGCGCCTCAAAGACACAATTGCAGCGCTGCGCGAGCGCTGCCCGAAAGTGAAAATCGTTGTCCGCGCCACAGACAGGCTCCACGCGATTGATCTTCTCGATGAAGACATCGATCTCGTCGTGCGCGAGACGTTTGAGAGCTCGATCAAGATGGCGTCGCGCACCCTCGGGTTCCTGGGCATGAATGATGCGATGATCGCGGATATCGAGGCGGAGTTCCGTGACCGCGATAAGGACCGCATGCTCGCGCAAAAGGCCGAAGGAATTTACGCCAGCGCTGAGCTGCTGACCAAGCCTTTCAACGCCATGATGTCGGACGACGAGCGAGAAAAAGAGCGCGCCTAGCGCCGTTTTTGCGACAACATACCGAATGCTGAGGACCTGTCTTTCTGCTCTTGCGCGGCGTTAAAGACCTGCGAAGACTGATGGTGTGCAGATCGTCGCTTCCCTCTTTTCGCTCCTGTTCGCGGCCGCGCTCCTCCTGGGCAGCAACGCCTTGCACGCGACCTTGCTTGGGGTCCGCGGGGCGATTGAGGGCTTCTCTGCGACGGAGATCGCGCTTCTCCTGACCGCCTATTACGTGGGCTTTATCTTCGGCTGCCGCCGGGTGCCGGGGATCATCCGGGACGTGGGGCATATCCGGGCCTTCACGGCGTTTGCGTCGATCGCGTCGGCGGCTGCCATCTTCCACGCGCTTTATGTCGAGAGCTGGTTTTGGATCATGAGCCGGGTGGTCACCGGTTTTTGTTTCGCGGCGCTCCAGATGATCATCGAGAGCTGGCTGAACGAACGCGCGACCAACGAGAACCGGGGGCGCGTGCTCTCGATCTACCGGATCACCGACTTCACGGCGGTGACGTTCTTCCTCGCCGCCATGCCGCTTTTTGATCCCAGGAGCTTTGTCCTCTTTGGTGTGCTTTCCATACTGATCTCTTTCGCTCTGGTGCCCGTCGCCCTGACGCGGGTACCCGCGCCAGACATTCCGACTGAGGCGAAGCTCGATATCCCTGGGCTTTGGCGCGTGTCACCTCTCGCGGCGCTCGGCGCCGTGATCATCGGGCTCACCACCAGCGCCTATTGGTCGATGAGCCCGCTCTTCATCTTGGGGCTAGGCTATGTGCCGGAGAAGACGGGTCTCTTTATGGGTGCGCTGATCTTTGGCGGGGCGCTGGCGCAGTGGCCGCTCGGTTGGCTGTCAGACCGCGTCGACCGGCGTTTGGTGATCATCGCGACCGCCGCGGCGGCCGCCGCAATTTCGATCATGGTGCCGATGACAGCAGGGGGATCGGAGGCGGCGTTGGTGATCACCGGCCTCGTTTTTGGCGCCGCTGCCGTCCCCGGTTTCGGTCTCACCATTGCCCACGCCAATGACCATGTGGAACCGGGCCGGATCGTGGCGGTCAATGGCGGCCTGTTGCTGCTTTACGGATCCGCCGCCTGTGTCGGCCCGGTGATCGCCAGCCAGGTGATGGCCGTCTTCGGCACCAGCAGCCTCTACCACTGGGTCGCGCTTTGCTACGTCGCGATCGCTGTTTTCGGGATCTTGCGCCTCTTCGTGCGTGCAGCGCCCGAGACGACCGAAGACTACGTCCCCGTCATGCGCACAACCCCCGCACTCTTCGAACTCGATCCGCGGGCTGAACACGAGGACGAGACCGAGGAGCCAAGCGAAGAGGTCGCTTCAGAGGCGCCAGCTCCTACTGCGACGTGAAGGCCGCGCACGCGATCCTGCCGCCTGCTCCGCCGATGGGTTGGCTGACATGGTCGTCTTCGTTCACGTGGATGATGAAGGTGAACCCGTCTTCATCGTTGGCTTGGGCCAAGCTTAAGTCTTGGGAGAAGACCTCGATCCGCATCGGCTCGCCCGCAGGTGCATAGAGGTTCGGAAAGTTCGCGCCGACATGAAAGCCCTTGGGGTTGAGGAACCCGTGTTCCTCTTGCGTGATGTTGATGTGACCACCAGCTGTCTTGAACCCGTTGACGTGGTCTGAGCAGTCGCCGACGGTATGGAGGTGCGCACCGTGCCAACCCTCTGGCAAGCCAGCGGCCGTGAGCCGGAACATCATGCCATGCACGCCTTCGGACATAACCACTTCGCCTATCACCTGGCCGCTGGTGCCGATGACATCGGCGCTCATCAGCCGCCGCTCCTCTGGCAAATCGATCGTGGGCACGGCCTCGCTGCCGCAAGCGGCCAAGGCCACAGAAAAAAGACCGGCTGTGATGCGTTTCATGGCTTCTCCTCTTCGAGCTTCCTGGCGGTGGCGCATGAAGACTGCTAACCCCCGGCGATCATGATTCAAGCGAGCAGGACATAGCGCCCCGTGGCTGACGACCAAGACGACAAAACCAACAATAACACACCTGAAGAGGGTGAGATCACGCCTGGCATCTCCGGTGTTTCCATTACCGGTGAGATGGAGAAAAGCTATCTCGACTACGCGATGTCGGTCATCGTCAGCCGCGCCATTCCGGATGCGCGCGATGGCCTGAAGCCGGTGCACCGCCGCATTCTCTGGTCGATGCACGAGAACGGTTTCGCCCACGACAAACCGTTCAAAAAATCGGCGAACGTCGTCGGCGACGTGATGGGTAAGTACCACCCCCATGGCGACAGCGCGATTTATGACGCGCTGGTGCGGATGGCGCAGGATTTCTCCATGCGCCTACCGCTGATCCAAGGGCAGGGGAATTTCGGCTCGATCGATAACGATCCGCCAGCGGCCATGCGGTACACGGAGTGCCGTCTTGCTAAGTCCGCTTCGAACCTTCTCGCGGATATCGAGAAGAACACGGTCAATTTCCAAGAGACTTATGACAGCTCACGGGAAGAGCCCACGGTCCTGCCGGCGCGTTTCCCGAACCTTCTGGTCAATGGCGCCGGCGGCATCGCGGTCGGCATGGCCACCAACATCCCGCCGCATAACCTCGGCGAGGTGATCGACGCGGCCGTGACCCTGATCGATGAGCCTGAGACGGACGATGCGCGGCTGTTAGAAATTGTGCCGGGTCCTGACTTCCCAACAGGCGGCCAAATCCTTGGCCAATCTGGTGCGCGCTCTGGGCTCCTCACCGGTCGCGGTTCGGTGATCATGCGTGGGCGGACCTCGATCGAGGAGATCCGCAAGGACCGCTACGCCATCATCATCACCGAGGTGCCCTACCAAGTGAACAAGGCGGCCATGGTCGAGAAGATCGCTATGCTCGTCCGTGAGAAGAAGATCGAAGGCATCGCTGACCTCCGTGACGAGAGTGATCGCCAGGGCATTCGCGTCGTTGTCGAGCTCAAACGCGACGCCGTAGCCGATGTCGTCCTCAACAATCTTTATAAGCAGAGCCCGCTGCAGACGTCCTTCGGTGTGAACATGCTGGCGCTCAATGGCGGTCGCCCGGAGCAGATGACGCTCCGCTCGATCCTCATGAGCTTCATCCAGTTCCGAGAAGAGGTCGTCACCAGACGGACGAAGTTCGACCTCGCCAAGGCCCGTGATCGCGCTCACGTCCTTTGCGGTATGGCGATTGCTGTCGCCAATATCGACGAGGTCGTGAAGCTGATCCGCAACGCGCCGAACCCAGCTGTCGCCCGCGAAGAGCTGATGGCGCGGGAGTGGCCAGCGAAGGACCTCGCGCCGCTGGTTCGTCTTGTGGCAGATCCGCGGCACAAGCTGTCTGACGAAGGCATGCTGCGCCTTTCTGAGGTGCAGGCCAAAGCGATCCTTGATCTGCGGCTTCAACGCCTCACGGCGCTGGGCCGGGATGAGATTGGCGATGAGCTGCAAAAGCTCGCGGCTCAGATTGAGGACTACCTTGATATCCTATCCAATCGCAGCCGTGTGCAGACGATTGTCAAAGATGAGATGATGGCTGTGCGCGAAGAGTTCGCAACGCCGCGCCGCTCGGAGTTCATCGACGCGATCGAGATGGAGGACGAAGACCTCATCAGCCGTGAGGATATGGTCGTCACCGTCAGCCATTCAGGCTATGTGAAGCGGACACCACTTTCGACCTATCGCGCCCAACGCCGCGGCGGCAAAGGCCGCTCGGGCATGGCGATGAAAGACGAGGATTTCGTCAGTCAGCTGTTTGTTGGCAACACGCACACGCCGCTCTTGTTCTTCACCGACCGCGGCATGGTCTATCAGCTCAAGCTCTGGCGCCTGCCCGAAGGTGGGCCGACGTCGCGCGGCAAGGCCTTTGTGAATCTCTTGCCGCTTGAACAGGGCGAGCGCGTCACAGTCATTCTTCCGCTCCCAGACGATCAAGAGGCGCAAGATATCGTTTTCGCGACGAAGTCCGGCAACGTGCGGCGGAACAAGCTCTCTGACTTTGCGAACATCAACCGCGCAGGCAAAATCGCGATGAAGCTCGACGAGGGCGATGTCCTTGTTGGCGTGAAGCTCGCGCGGCCAGAAGAGGATGTCCTCTTCACCACGTCCGAGGGCATGGCGATCCGCTTCCCGCTCGAGACCGTCAGGGTCTTCAGCGGACGGACGTCGACCGGGGTGCGGGGTATTCGCCTTGCTGCCAATGACCATGTCATCGGTATGAGCATCCTGCGCCATATCGATGCGACGCCAGAGGAGGCGCGTGCTTACCTCAAACACGCCGCCGCCATGCGCCGTGCGGCGGGCGACGGCGAGACCGAAGGCAGCGAGGAGGGCGGCGCAGAAGCAGCACTCAGCACCCAGCGTATTGCTGAGATGTCAGCGGCCGAGGAGTTCATCCTCACGGTGACAGAAAACGGCTACGGCAAGCGGACTTCGTCGTTCGAGTACCGGACGTCCGGCCGCGGCGGCAAAGGCATCATCGCGATTGTCACCGGTAAACGGAACGGCCGGGTCGTGGCGAGCTTCCCGGCCGATGACGGTGACGAGGTGATGCTTGTCACCAATGGCGGACAGCTGATCCGAACACCGATCAATGATATTCGCGTCGCTGGTCGGAACACCCAAGGGGTCACCATCATCTCTACCAAGAAAGATGAGCGCGTGGTCTCGGTCGAAGGTGTGGACGAAACCGAAGCTGAGGGTGAGCCTGAAACATGACCAAGACGATTGTCGTCACATCCCTGATTGATGCTGCCCCCGATGTGGTCTGGCGTGAGGTTGGGACGACACGTCTTCTACAGTTCATCACATCGCCCCTCATCCGCTTCAAGCCGGTGGAGCCAAAGGTGTGGCCAGAGGTTTGGGGCGAGGGCGAGTACCTCTGCTCGATGCAGCTCTTTGGGTTTCTGCCGATTGGCCGGCAGGTGATCGATATCTCGTTCCCGCCGCCGGATGGCGACACGCGCTACGTCCGGGATAATGGTCGCAGTGCGTCGATCAAGCGCTGGGACCACTGGATCTCGATTTCGCCTGAGGGTGAGGGCACCCGCTATGAGGATCGACTGGATCTTGATGCGGGTTGGCGCACCCCGGTCGTTGCAGCCTTCGCCAAGGCTTTCTACACCAACCGCCAATCGCGGTGGCGCAAACTGGCCGCCCACGGGTTTCGTTATGAGGAGGCGGCATGACCAAACCGCTTGTCGGTCTTTATCCGGGTACGTTTGATCCCATCACCGTGGGGCATCTCGATATCATCAAACGGGCGGTGAAACTCGTCGATGAATTGGTGATCGGCGTCGCCGTTCACTCAGGAAAAGATCCGCTTTTCGATCTTCAGGAACGTCAGGAGCTCGTTCGGGCATCCCTCGAAGGGATCGAGGAGAAGGCAAGGGCAACCATTCGTGTGGAGCCTTTTGAAGGCCTCCTCATGTCCTATGCGGAAAGCGTCGGGGCCAACGTCATCTTTCGCGGTCTGCGGGCTGTGTCGGACTTTGAGTATGAGTTCCAGATGGTCGGCATGAACGCGGTCCTCAACGCAGAGATCGAGACCGTCTTTTTGATGGCGGACGTGAAGTATCAGGCCGTGGCCAGCCGCTGGGTCAAAGAGATTGCTAAACTGGGCGGACGGTTTGAGCACTTCGTGCCGGGGCCAGTTGTCGCGCCCTTGGCCGCGAAAGTGAAAGCGTGACGCGCGTTTAAGTCTTGGTCGTCTTTCTGAAGCAGCACCGATCCGCTAGCCACCTATGATGAAACAGATTCTCACTTCCCTCTTGTGCGCGGCCTTGAGCTTGGCGCCCGCCGCATTTGCTCAGACCGAGCCCTCCGAAGAGACCGCTCAGCGGATCCTCAACGAGGCGCCCGCGAGCGAGTGGCGAGAGGTTTCCTCCGAGAACGTGCTTGTCCTGGATCTTCCGTCAGGTGAGCTCTTGGTCGAGATGCGGCCTGATCTTGCCCCGCGTCACATCGAGCGGATCAGCACCTTGGTGCGCCAAGGTTTCTATGACGGCCTTCTCTTTCACCGGGTGATCGATGGGTTCATGGCCCAGGGCGGTGATCCTCTAGGAGATGGCACGGGCGGCTCTGATCTTCCTGACATTCCTGCAGAATTCATCCATTCGGCATCGGAGTTTTCCAACATCGAGTATCTGGGCCGCGGGCCGAGTTCGCCGCGGATTGGCTTCCTCGGCAGTGTGCCGGTGGCGAGCCAAACGCCGAGCCTCACCTCGTTCCTGCTGACCGACAACATCGCGATGTGGCCGATGCACTGCCCCGGCGTGATGTCGATGGCGCGGAGCGGCGATCCCAACTCTGCCAACAGCCAGTACTTCATCATGATCGGCGATAGCCGCGACGCGCTCGACCAGCGCTACACGGCCTGGGGTAAAGTCCTCACTGGCGAGCGCAATGTGCGCCGGATCAACCGGGGTGAGCCGCCTGATCGCCCGACGCCGATGCTGCGTCTGCGCCTGATGCCGGACGTTCCGCTCGATGAACAAAGACAGGTCGAAGTGTTGAAGACGGACAGCGAAACCTTCAAGGCGTGGCTTCGTGCAACAGGCGGGATGACCGCAGAGGGTTTCTTCCCCGATGTCTGTTCCATCAACGTACCGGTCCGCATTGGAGGCGAGATCATTTCATGAGCACTCTCAAACTCACCTTAGACACCGGCGAAGTGACCATTGAGACCTTCGAGGACAAAGCCCCGAAGCATGTCGAGCAAATCACCCGCCTGGCCGAAGACGGCTTTTACGATGGGCTGACCTTCCACCGCGTGATCGACGGTTTCATGGCGCAAGGCGGCTGTCCTGAAGGCACCGGTATGGGCGGCGCAGACGAGCACATTCCGGCTGAGTTCAACGACACCCCGCATGTCGAGGGGATCGTTTCCATGGCCCGTGCCCAGGATCCGAACTCCGCGTCGAGCCAGTTCTTCATCTGTCTTGACGATGCGACATTCCTCGATGGTCAGTACACCGCATGGGGTAAAGTGACGAGCGGCATGGAACATGTCCACGCCATCCAAAAAGGTGAGCCTCCAGCCGAGCCCACCAAGATCATCAAGTTCGCGAAGGCCTAACCCTGAGCGGATGCCTCGGCCCGGCGGCGCGCTTCTGCGCTGTCGGTGTCCTCGAGATAGATGAGGCCGATCAGTCGGCGGATGATCATCTCTTCGTGCGGATCGCGTTCTGCGTCGCTGAGCACGATCCGCCACATGTCCTCGACCAACGACATCTTGCCGTCCCGGTCGAGGCCCGTCTTCACCACCCGGCTGAACCCGTACATGTCGTTGGCCGCGGCCTGGGCTTCCTCAGCCTCGGTGCGCAGGCCTATGGCGTCGGCTTCTGAAAGCTCAAACCGCTTGGCGATCATCTGTGTAATGAGCGTGCGTTCTTCGTCGGTGTAGACTTCATCGGCGCGTGCCGCCTCGACCAGCAGCGCGGTAATAGCCTTACGCAGCGCTCCTTCGTCGTTGGTCGCCGCTTCGGGCTGGCCGCGGAACGACTTGAAGAGCTTATCGAGCATGCTGGTTATCCTCTGTCTCGCCTGGCGGGGGTGCCGCTTGGTCGTTGTAGCAAAGCGCTGCCTCCGTCGCGGAGACGCGGCGTTCAGGCAAGCGCAGCACGTCCAGAACAAAGAGGCGGGGCCCACGCATCACCGTGATCGTGTCGCCCACCCGAAGTTTGAAGGCCGGCTTGTCCGTGCGCAGGGTCTGACCGTCGCGGCTGATCCGCACGCTCTTGCCGCTGATGACCTTAGCCGAAAGCGCGCGGGTTTTGAAAATCCGCACCGACCATAACCACTTGTCGAGCCTCTGCGCGTCGTCCGTCAAATCGCCTCCCGATGGAGGGGCAACGAAGGCGATAGCGCTCCCTTTGGCAAGCTTAACTGCGCGCAAGAATCCGCCGCGAGGCCCAGGAGAGGGCGACGCAGGCGACGACGCAGTAAAGCGTCATCCAGCCAAATTGGGTCGGCAACAGCACACCGCGGTCAATGAGGAGCCCGGTGATCCAGGGCCCCAACGCGGTGGAGAACACCATCGCCGACTGGATCACGGACCGGATAGAACCAAGGTGTTTTGTTCCGTAGGCCTCAGGCCAGAACGAGCCAAAGAGCGTGTTGGCGAACCCGTAGCTGACGCCGAAAAACCCGAAAAAGACGATCACACCGGTTGGGCCTTTCAGTCCCGCGACGGCGGCACATCCAAGGGCCAGCGGCACGAGAAAGATCGGCAAGAGCTGGGTTGCACTGAACCGATCGACAAGCCGCCCGGTGAGAAGCGCGAAGCTCAAGGTGAGAACCGCCATCACCGGAATGCCCGCGGCCATTGTGCTGTCCGAGAGGCCCCGGATCTCAGCAAGATAGTCCCGGTGGAAGAACAGCGTCGTGCCGATGAACGCTGGCGCCAACACAGCTGTCAGCACGAGATAAAAGAGCGGATCACGGAGCACTTCCCCTCGCGTCCAGTCCCGCACCGGATGGACCACATCTTCCTCGGCCCCTTGGGGCACGCGCTCTTTGCGCAGCAGCAGCACAATCACCGGCAGCGCGATCAAAAGGAGCGCGGCAGCGCCCGTCAGCCAACCGGCCTGATATCCGTAAGACCCGACGATCAAGGTGAAAGTGAGTGGGAAAAGCGCTTCTTGCCCTTGGAACCCGATGACCACGATCGACACGGCCTTGCCGCGTGAGGCCTTGAACCAGCGCGCAGTCTCGGTCAGCGCGATATGGCTCATCATGCCCTGGCCGAGGAGCCGCAGGAGAAAGAGGCTGATGCCGAGCATCAGAATCGAACTCGCAAAAGCCATCAGCGTGCACGCTGCCGCCAGGCACGGGATCACAACCGCAGCCACCTGCCAGCCTGGTCGGTAGTCCATCACCCGGCCAACAAAGGGCAGGGTGGCCGCGCTCGCCAGGGTTGCAAGGCCGTAGACGTTACCCCACTGACCGTTGCTCATGCCAAAAGCCTCGCGCAGCTCCCCACCGCTTGCGCCGATGAAGATCGTTTGTCCGAAGCCGGAGAACAGCGTCAGCAAAAATCCGCCGAAGAGCCAGCGGGCGTTATCGCGATAAAACGTGGGCATAGCCGCTCGAGTGACCACGTCCCGCAAAACGTCGCAAGCCCATTGGATATCCTTCTGTTCTCGCTTAGCGTTTCACTGAAGCGAGATGTGGGTGGTTATGCGTTTGGGTGTTTGGGCCGCGATGGCGGCATTTGTGGTGGGGCCAGCTGGGTCCGCCTTGGGTCAGCCGCTGACGGGTGCGGAGTATGATCCAGAAATCCCGACTTTGCTGGATGTGTTGGGTCATGACCATGGTGCTGAGATCACAACACCATCTGAGGCCATCCAATATCTGGAGGCCCTCGAACAGGCCGTGCCCGACCGGATCAAGGTCTTTGAGTATGCCCGCAGCCTGGGCGGACGCCCGCTTGTTTATGCCGTGATTGCTGAACCAGAGGTGATGGAGCGGCTTGATGAGATCAAGGCGAACCTCGCCGCCCTGGCGACAGGCGAGCTGACGGAAGCCGAACGCGACGAGGTCATTGAAGACACCCCCGCTGTGACGTGGCTGGCTTACGGTGTGCACGGCGATGAAATCTCCGGCACAGATGGCGGCCTTGGCCTTGCCTACCACTTGCTTGCCGCGGAAGATGATGAGCGCGTTGATATCATCCGTGACGAGACGATTGTGGTCATCGACCCGATGCAGAACCCTGACGGCCGGGCTCGCTTTGTCCATACCTTTGAGGCCGCGCGCGGCATTGTTCCGCAAAGCGATCCCTCTTCAGCTGAGCGTGATCAGCCCTGGCCCGGCGGCCGCTACAACCACGCGCTGTTTGACATGAACCGGGACTGGTTCACCCTCTCGCAGCCTGAGACCCGCGGAAAAGTGGCCAGCCTTTTGGAGTGGAACCCTGTCGTCTTTGTCGACATCCACGAAATGGGCACCGACGAGACCTACTACTTCCCGCCCGCGGCGCGCCCCTTTAACCCCTATATCGGGCAAGGCTCTCGCGAAGGTCAGGAAATCATTGGGCGGATGATCGCCGAAGCCTTTGATGAGAAGGGCGTGCCTTACTTCATTCGCGAGGTGTTTGATCAGCTCTACCCTGGATATGGGGACACATGGCCTGCCTTTGGCGGCGCCACCGCGTTGACCTTTGAGCAGTCGTCAGCCCGCGGTCTTGTGGGTGACCGGTCCGACGGAACCCAGTTGACCTATCGCGAGACCGTCGAAAACCAATTCCTCTCCACGCTCACGACGGCGCATGCTGTGGCCGGAAACAAAGATCGGTTCTTGGAAGTCTTTGCTGAGAGCCGGACCTCAGCCATTGAGCGGGGCCGGACAAGCCCGTCGCGTTTCACTGTGATCGATCTCGCCGAACGCCGGGGTCAGGCCGAGGCGCTCGGTCGGCGGCTTGCAAGCCAGGGGATCGAGGTTCTCTACCGCGCAGAGGGCGGCACATTTTGCCGCAAAGAGCATCCTGAGGGTGCACTGATCGTTGATCGGTCGCAGCCGCAAGGCGATCTGATCGCGACGCTGCTCGAAGCTGACACGCCCATGGCAAAGGACTTTGTCGAGGAGCAGGAGGACCGGCGGGAGCGCGGCCTGGAGGTCGAGCTCTATGACATCACGGCGTGGTCGGTGCCGCTGATGAGCGGCGTCTCGACCGTCTCATGCAACCGCGTGAACCTTGAAGGGACAGCGGTTCTCGACCCTGCATCCGAACCCATGTCGATCCTGGCAGACGAGGCGGCCTTTGGTTACGCCGTGCCGTGGGACGATAAGGTGCAGGCGGAGCTTGTGATTGCTGCTCTGAAAGCTGGCCTCGTTGGCAAGACCACGAACAAGGCGTTCGTCCAAGGTGGCCGGACTTTCGATCGCGGTACGGTGGTCTTCACCAATGCCCTCAACACGGATGATCTGGGTAACCAGCTGAACGCGCTGGCCGCTGAGATTGGCGCTGAAGTGGTGAGCATGGAGGAAAGCTGGACCGACGAGGGCCCAACCTTTGGCTCGTCTTACTTCACGCGTCTTGAGCTGCCGAAAGTGGCCATGGCATGGGGTACGGGGACATCGCCGCTCTCCGCTGGTGCATTCCGGCATGTTGCGGAGAAAGAGCTTGGCCTGCCGGTCACGCCTATTCGTCTTCTGTCGATGAGTGATGCGGACCTTGATCAGTATGATGTGCTTGTCTTGCCGCAAACCTGGGGCGGCATGGCTTATCTGATGACGCCGCAAGGCGTCGCCAACCTCAAGTCCTTTGTCGAGGACGGGGGCGTGGTCATCGGGCTTGGTAACGCTGTGTCGGTGCTTGCGTCGGAAGATTTGAGCCTTCTGCCGCTGACGCGGGAGAATGCGATATCGAATGGCGACGATGACGCCAGTGATACCGCTGATGGGCCTATCCCGGGTACGGAGCTTGAGTCGCGTGAAGACTACGCCGCGGCGATCGCTGATCCTGAAGCCCGCCCTGACTACGTGCCGGGTGTCCTGATCCGCGCCGATGCCAACGAAGACCACTTCATGAGTTCGGGCTATTCGGAGGCCGTGACACCGTTTGCTGGCAACACGATCTACACACCGCTGCGCGGCAACGAAGGCATCAATGTCTTCACCTATCAGGGAGCAGACGATCTTCTGGCCTCTGGTCACCTCTGGGATGAGGTGCGCACGCAGCTCGCCTACAAACCGATGGTCGTGGCCACCGGCTCAGGCGACGGCATGGTCATCGGCTTTGCGCAAGACCCGGCAACCAGGGCCTACCTCCACGGCTTGACCCTGATGATCGCCAACGGCCTGGTGCTCGCGCCAGCGTATACAGATTAAGCTGAGGAATCTGTTTCAGGAGCCGCCGCCTTTTTGGTGGCGGCTTTTTTCGTGGCCTTCTTGGCGGTCTTTGTGGCCGTCTTCTTAGCGGTTTTCTTCGTCGCCTTCTTTTTCGTGGCTTTTTTCTTTTTCGCCGCTTTCTTCTTGGTGGGTTTTTTGGCCTCTTTCGCCGCGATCAGCTCGAGCGCTTGTTCAAGCGTGATGTCCTCAGGCTTGATACCGTCCGGGATCGTGGCATTCGTCTTTTGGTGTTTGACGTAAGGGCCATAGCGACCGTCGTAGACACCGATCATTTCCTCGGTATCAGGATGGTTGCCCAGCTCGCGTGTGGGCTTGGCGGCGGCCCGGCCGCGACCGCGGGGGTTGGCGATCTTATCGGCAATCAGCGTCACGGCGCGGTTGATGCCGACTTCCCAGACTTCGTCCACATTCTCTAGGCTCGCATAGGTCTTGCCGTGCTTCACGTAAGGCCCAAACCGGCCAATCGCCGCTTCGATCATCGCGCCGTCTTCTGGGTGCGGACCAACGTCTCGCGGTAGGGACAAAAGCATCATCGCCTTGTCGAAGTCGATATCGGCGACCTCCCAGCCTTTGGGGATCGAACCGCGCTTGGGTTTCTCGCCCTCATCTGCGGCTGCCCGCTCGACATAAGGCCCGAACCGCCCAGACTTAAGCGACACCTCAGTTGACGTGTCCGGATCAATACCGAGCACTTTGTCTTCAACCTGCTGGCCTTCGGACTTACCCAGCTGCCGCGTATGCTTGCAGTCGGGGTAGCGCGAACAGCCGATAAAGGCGCCGTAGCGGCCGACTTTCAGCGATAGCGTACCGATTCCGCAGGTCGGGCACTGGCGCGGGTCGCTGCCATCTTCCTTGGCCGGAAAGATGTGAGGACCCAAAGCTTCGTTGAGCGCATCAAGAACTTCCGTGATCCGGAGGCCCGTCATCCCATCAATCTTGGCGTGGAACTCTTCCCAGAACCGGGTCAAGAAAGCCCGCCAGTTCTCGCGCCCACCGGAGATGTCATCAAGCGTTGTCTCCATCTGCGCGGTGAAGTCGTACTCGACATATTTCCCAAAGAAGTTCTCAAGAAACGCGGTAACGATCCGTCCACGGTCTTCTGGAATGAACCGGTTCTTGTCCATGCGGACGTAAGAACGGTCTTGAAGCGTCGAGATGATCGACGCGTAAGTTGACGGACGACCGATGCCGTTCTCCTCCAACGCCTTCACCAGGCTGGCCTCGGTGAAACGAGGGGGCGGCTGGGTGAAGTGTTGTTCCGGCGCGACTTTCGAGACATCCGCCGTCGTGCCTTGGGTCACCTTAGGCAGGCGGCCCTCTTTCTCGTCGTCCTCTTCGTCGTCTTTGCCTTCAGTATAGACGGCAATGAAGCCTTCAAAGGTGATGACCGAGCCTGTTGCGCGGAAGCCGATCTTTTCATCCGATGACCGAATATCGATCGTTGTTTGCTCAAGCTCGGCGCTTGCCATCTGGCAGGCGACGGCGCGCCGCCACACCAACCGATAGAGCTTGGCTTCGTCCTCGCCAGCTTTGACATCATCAGGATGCTTAGAGAAATCCGTAGGCCGAATGCATTCGTGCGCCTCTTGCGCGTTCTTCTGCTTCGACTTGTACATCCGCGGGCTGTCCGGAACGAACCTGTCGCCGTAGCGGGTCTTGATCTCGTCCCGGCACGCCATGACCGCTTCCGGCGCCATATCGATGCCGTCGGTCCGCATGTAGGTGATCAGGCCCGCTTCGTAGAGGCGCTGAGCCGCTTGCATCGTTCGTTTGGCGGTGAAGCCAATCTTGCGCGAGGCCTCTTGCTGCATTGTCGAGGTGGTGAACGGCGCCGCGGGGTTCCTCTTGGTTGGCTTGGCTTCCACCGACGCGATGGAGAAGTTGGCCGCTTCGATGAGATCCTTTGCGCGCTGGCCATCGGCCTCGGTGGTGAGGGAGAACTTACCCAGCTTCTCGCCGTCAAGATGGGTAAGGCGCGCCGTAAACGGATCACTGTTCGCGGCGACCTGCGCCTCGACCGTCCAGAACTCCTCCGCGACGAACTTTTCAATGTCGAGCTCGCGCTCACAGATCAGGCGAAGGGCCACCGACTGCACACGTCCGGCTGAGCGGGATCCTGGAAGTTTCCGCCACAACACAGGAGAGAGGCTGAAGCCCACAAGATAGTCGAGGGCGCGCCGGGCAAGATAGGCGTCGACGAGATCTTGGTCGATCGCGCGCGGGTTGCTGATCGCTTCCTGCACCGCCTTTTTGGTCACAGCGTTGAAGGCGACGCGCTGCACCGCCTTGTCCTTCAGAACCTTTTTCTGTTCGAGGACGTCATAAAGGTGCCACGAAATCGCTTCGCCCTCGCGGTCAGGGTCGGTGGCGAGGATGACGCCATCGGCTTTCTTGACCGCATCGGTGATCTCTTTGATCCGCGCTTTGGACTTGGTGTCCATGTCCCAGATCATGGCGAAATCGTTTTCGGGATCCACTGAACCATCTTTGGACGGAAGATCTCGGATATGCCCATACGAGGCTAAGACTTCGTAGTCTGTGCCAAGATATTTGCCGATGGTTTTCGCCTTGGAAGGGGACTCAACAATGACGACCTGCATATGGGAAGGGGGCCTTTCGGGGATCGGCAGAATGCGCGGGAAAGTGGTGGCGTGTGATCAGCGTGTCAACGCGTCGCCGTCATTTCTTCGTTTTTTCCTATATCGATAAAGTTGTAGACTTTAAACAAATCACGTATAGGTTGCAGCATGGCGTTCTGAGGGGCAGAAATGTCAAGTGAAGTGAAGAGTGACGAGTGTGAAAGAGTTCGCAAGGTCGCAGGGCCGGCGTTACATCATCTCATCAGGCTGGAATCTTACTTCAGGTTGCATGAGATCGATAAGGTCAGTGCGCATCTGGAAGCAGCGCTTATGGAGATTGAGCGGCTGACCGTTGTTGTCGACCCGCCCGTGGGTGGCACCGGTGATGCTCCCTCTGAAGCCGATCGGGGTCCACGGCTGTATACCACTGGGTAGACGCAAGCGAGGCATGGCCTAACAGCTCTTGGATCACGCGGAGGTCCGCGCCCGATGCAAGAAGCTCGGTGGCGAATGCGTGGCGTAGTGCGTGGGGCGTGGCGGAGTCGGGCAGGCCAAGCTGCTGCCGCAGTTTCCTCATCCGTGCTTGGGCGACGGTGGCGGACAGGCGCGCGCCGCGGACACCAATAAAGAGTGGCGTTTCCCCATTCTTATCGGTGGAGACGGGCACGCCTGCCAACGCCTGTTTGTAGCGTTGCAGCGCCCGAGCCACCTCGGGCAGGATCGGCACGTCCCGCGTTTTGCCGCCCTTGCCGTGGATCCGAAGAACATCGGCCGGGAGGTTGGCGGGCAGAGCCAACGCTTCGCTGATCCGCAGGCCTGCACCGTAAAGAAGCGTGAAAAGCGCCGCATCCCTCGCCGCGACCCATGTCGGCTGATCATCATCCGAAGATGCAGCGGTGATCAGCGCGTCGGCATCGGGCGCACTGACCGGGCGCGGCAGCACAGCCCGGCGCTTGGGCGACTTGAGAGCAGAGAGCGCAGCTGAGGTCAGAACCCCGCGGCGATCCCAGTAACGGTAGAAACTGCGCAGCGCGGAAAGATCGAGCCGAAGGGTTGCTGGATCGATCCCATCGCGATGGCGCCAGGCGAGGAACGCGCGGAAGTCGCGGGTTTTCAGCGCGCGTAATGCTTCGGCGTTGATCGAAGTGTCGATATGCTCGCTTAGGAAGGCGTGAAAGCGATCCAGCGCGGCTTCATAGTTGCGGAGGGTGTAGGCGCTCGCTCTGCGCTCAACGCGTAAGGCGCTGAGAAAACCTTGGGCGAGTTGTTCAAAAGACTGGTGGAGCGTCACTGCGCCGACGTGGCGTCTTCATCCTTAACCGCTGGTGAATCTTCAGGCTCGATGTCGCCGTGCCAGACCCACTCTTCTGACCAATGTGCACCGCTTTCGGTGTGGACAATCTCAGGGCCTTCACCAGGAACCGTGCGTCCGGTCGCGCGCAGCGCAGCGTTGCTGATACCGTTCATCGACGTCCCCGCGGCGCGGGTAATCGCATCTCCGGTAGCGGCGCAACTGCAAAGAGAAAGTGCTGCAGCGCACAATAAAAAAACGCACTTCACGAAGAACACCCCTGCAAACTTCGTTCTACAAAGGCTGCCCGAAAATGAAGCTCTTGTCACCCACCTGCCAGTCTTTTGCCTAATGAGGCGGGCGAATCAGAATGGCTTTGCAACCGTCTGAAAAGGGCGCTGGGACCGGGCAGTCGGCCGCTCTCCACCATCCAGGCGAGAAGGAGCAGGCCCGCGGCCATAGCTGCAAAAAGCCAGCGCGGCGCCAAGGGGCTCGCGCTTTCGGACAAGATGGTGCGTGCTTCCCGCGGCACGTAGCCGAGCCACCCGCGTCCGTGTTTGTCCTCGCGACCGGAGCGCACACTGCGCAGGCTCGGGCCGTCGAAACCCTCTGAGGTCCACGCGATCACGCCTCCGCCCGTCGCGGCGGATGCCGATCCCATGAGCTCGCTGGTCAAACTGACCTGTGACAGCTCGAGCGACGGGTTTTGCGAACGAAGCGCGGCTGCTCTCAGCACAGTGCCGTCGTCGGTCACGGTCTCGAGTGTCGCGCGATCGGCTTCGATGCCCTCAATCGAGCTTATGAACAGGCCTTCGGCTTCTTGTTCGAGGGCGACGGTTTGCGGCGCATCGTCGGCGAGGGTGAGGCGAACCGTACCGACTTCGCTTGATAGCGTCCGCCGGCGGATATCCAGCCTTCCGTCTTCGGATAATGATGCGGTGAGGGCCTCTTCCTCAAGCTCTGGTTCTGCCATCAGCCAGTGGACCAGACGGCGCAGAAACTCTCGGTGCGGACCACCACCGTCGAACCCCCGCGACCAAAGCCAAAGATGATCGGACAGCAGCATCGCGATCCGCCCATCGCCGACGCGGTCCGTGATCAGGAGGGGGGCGACATCGCCCGCCGTCATCAGGACATCGCCGCTGCGCACATCAGCAGGAATGTGCCGCAGCCACCGCCCCCAATCGCCCTGATCATCAAGGCTGCGCGTGATGGGATGCCGCTGACCGAGCTCTGAGACCCGCGGGACAAACGCCCGCTCCGCCGCGCGGCCCATCTCACCGATGGGCAACACCCGGGACAGGGTCGCTTGGGCCACAAGACTACCGTCGCCTGAAAGCTCCGGACCCGCCGCAATGAGCAAGGCCCCGCCTCGCTCGACGTAGCGTGTTACCGAGGCGAGCTCTGAAGCGGAAATCACATTGCGGTAAGTGTACCGATCAAAAATGACGACATTGAAATGCTCGAGCTTGTCACGGAAGAGCTCTCGGCTGGGGAACTCGATCAGGTTAAGCTCTGCCCGCGAGGCGGTGACTTCCTTGTCGCCTGGTTTCAAGATCGTGAAGTGGACGAGATCGACGGCCGGATCGGACTTCAGAACGTTGCGCCAGACCCGCTCCCCGGCATGGGGCTCACCTGAGATCAGCAGCACACGGAGGCGATCGCGGATCACGTTGACTCCCGCTGATACGGTGTTGTTCCGTAAGGTGAGCTCTCCTTGGGTTCGCGGCACCTCGATCTCGATCACCCGCTCGCCCGGGCGTTCCATCGGTACGGCGAACAGGCTCGGTTCGCCTGGCCGGACCATGCGGTTGGCGATCCGCTCGCCATCGACGGAGAGGAAGGCGGGGATCGCTTCGCCTGAACCTTGCTCCTCGACCACGAACTCAAACGTCAGCTCATCGCCGACAATCCCGAAGCGAGGCGCAGAGAGGAAGCGCACTGATCGGTCGCGCTCTTGCGCGGGGTTGCCGACAAGCACGGTGTGAAGCGGCACGGGCAGCTCTCGTGTGATCGCGGCATCGCTTCCCTGCACCTGGCCGTCGGTCAGCACAAAGATGGAAGAGAGTTGATCGCGATCTGCGGCCCCAAGGCCGCTGGTGAGGCCCTGGGCCAGGTCCGATTGGTCTGCGCTACCAAACCCCGTTTCGATGACTTCGAGCCCCTCGGCCTCGAGCTTTTGCCGAAGCCGCGCTGCCGCTTCGGTTTGGACCGCTGGGCGGTTGCCAAGCGCTGCGCTGGCGCTTTGGTCGATCATGATCAGCGCCTGGTCGGGCAGGGGTTCGAACGATTGCTCCGTGGCCATAGGACCCAAGAGGAAGAGGCAAACGGTGACGGCTGAAAGCAGCCGTAGGAAGGCGCCGATGCGCGATCCCACAAACCGGACACCCGCAGCGATGATCACGATGATGGCAATCAGCGCGATCAAAGGCAGCGGGAGGAGGGGGCTCCATTCAAGGGCCATCGATCAACCTCTGGATTTCATCTTCGGTGTCGCCGAGGCGATCGAGCATCGACTGCACTTCGGCCTGGTCGGCCTTATAGTTTCCGGTGACGGCCACCATGGCCATGTTGATCCCTGCACGGAAAGCAAGCTCACGCCTGCGCTCCCCGCCTGGTCCAGCTGGCCGCAAGGGATAGCCGCGGTCATCAAGCGCCCAGGCCGACGCCCAGTCCCTGCCGCCAATGATCAGGGAGGGGACACCGTCGCGGCGCTGATCGAGCGCGCCTCTTGTTTCCACCCACACCTGTCCGCCCGTGGTGCGGCCTTCGAGATCGCCCAGGCGGTAGAAGGAGAAAAGGAGCACGCTGTCGGCGCCAAGCGGCTCAAGCGGCGGCGCATCGAAACGGGCGAGGATATCGTCAAGACCGCCATCGCCCATGCCCGGTCGCGCGACGTTCAGTGTGTCAATGATCAAGAGACCCCCGCCCGCCATAAAGTCCTCAAGGCGCTGGAGGGCACTGTCCGACGGCGGCTCCTGACCTGGCCTGATCGGCCAATAGAGAAGGGGGTAGACGGAGAGCTCATCACGGTCTGGGTCAACGCCTTGGGGCGGCGCCGGTTCAAGGGCGGTGCGCAGGCTGGCCTGAACCGAAAGACCGCGCAGGCCCGCTTCGCTCAGTGCGTCGACCTCGCGATCGCCGGTTTTGATATAGCCAAAGCGGATATCGAGCGCGGCCTCCGTGGCGAGTGACGGCAAGGGAGGCCGCAGCTGCGCCTTCGCTGGCGGTGCCATCAGGGGGCTGATCACAACCGCGGTGACAGCCGCTGCCACCGGCAGCAATCGGCCGCCGGTCATTGTCAGGAAAGCGTCTGCCGACAACAGGATAATCGCCAGGACGAGCAGCAGCGGCCCAAGATCCGTCTGCGTCGCTTTGGTTGCGCCCATCAGCCTTGCGCCGCGGGGCAGGGTCTCGGCGGTGAGCCCGCGAAGCGGCGGCGTCCCGTCATAGGCGTTGACCGCGAGCTCTTTCGTGGTCGAACCATAAAGGCCTGGAGCGGCGTCCTCGCCCGCCCGCCATGGTTCGGTGCCGAGCGGTGCATCGATCAGCGCACCGAAACCGTTAACCAACTTTGTCGCCGGGAGAGCTTCATCGGCACCGGGGGCAGGTTGATCGAGAGCGGTTTCGGCCAGGGCAGCAAGCCGCTGCAACACTTGCGCGAACAGACCTGAGATGGGAAAGTCCGACCACGTTGGAACGGCGCTGACATGGACGAGGACAACAAGCCCTTCGCCTTGCCGTCGCGCCGTGATCAGCGGCGTGCCGTCCGCCAGCGCCACCCAGATATCAGGGTTTGCTCCGGGTGCGGTGAGCACCTGACGGCGGACTGCGATGTCTTCTTCAAGCGCAAGGTCGCCAATCGGGCTGAGCGCTTCGATCCGGCTGACGCGCTGCGGCTCGGCCCAGGTGAGCGCTCCGCCGAGGGCCCGCTCGCCGCCTAAAACTGGAGCAGGAAGAAGAGGGTCACCGTTGATCCTGTCACCAGCGAGAAGCCGGGGCCCGGCGAACCGCAAAAGGACGCCTCCAGCGTCGACAAAGGCTTCGAGACCCTCGCGGTCCCGCGTACGGAAAGTGCCGATATCGTCGAGGATAATCATGCCGGGGTCTTCCAGAAGAAGATCAGCAATCGGCCCGTCGATCAGCTCTGCCCGCGGCTCGAGCGCGCGGGTGAGGTAGAAGCCGCCCTCGCGCAGGCTGTCATTGCCCCGCGATGCGATACCCACAAGAGTGCGGCGCGCGCTGGCCCCAAGAAGCTCCACCGCACCGGCGCTCCGGATACCGTCAATCTCGAGACGGACGACCTGGTTTCGGATCGCCAGGGGAAGACGGAAGGTGACGTCTTGGGTGAGTGTCCCGGGTTCCAAAACGGCGCTTTCGGTGGACAGCGCGCGGCCGTCAGCGCCAATGGCGGAGACCTGCCACCGCCCCGTTCCGCGGTCATCGCTACGCATCACCGGAACCGTTAGCGCGTCGGCTGTGACGCGCACTTGTCCCAGCGCCACGGTGGTTGACGATGGAAGCGAGACCTCCGCCCGCGGGAGATAGGCGGCCTCGTCACCTGTCATGATCCCGCCGGCGATGTAGATGAGGCGCTCCGCATTCTGAAGGGTGGCGGTGTCCAGGACGCCTTCGGCTTGGGGCAAGACCGGTTGCGGTTCCCAACGCTCGATGGCGCGCATCGCTTCATCAGGGGAGAGATCAGTGATCACCTCGCCGTCGGAACGGCGCACAAGGGTCACAGGCCCGCGGCTGGCTTCCAGCGCTGCGCGCGCTGCATTTTGCCGATCGGTCCAATGGGCCGCTGCATCCCAGCCGTCATCCATCAATAGGGTCACTGGCCCCTCCGTTTGCGGAGGTTCGTCGCCGACGAGAGGTCCTGCTAGGCCGAGGATCAATGCGGTAAAGGCCAGCATCCTGACAATCAGGATCAAAGGCGGTGTCCGCACCGGCTGGCTTTTCCGGCTCGATAGATCCTTGAGGAAATACATGCCGCCGAACACCTCGCGCCGCGGCTGGGGCGGCACAGCGCGCAGCAGCCAGTAAAGCGCCGGAAGAGCAACGAGGCCTGCAAGGACAAAGGGGCTTGCGAAACTCATACCGCTATCCGTCCTCGCTCATGCGTTGCAGGAGGGAGAGGAGAAGCGGGGCAGGCGACTGATCCGTCGTGTGAAAGGTGACAAGTTCTTGCGGTAGGCGGACTGATTTCTTGAGCGCTTCGTGGTGCGACTGGCGCTGTTCCTGATAAGCGTCCTTGACCGACCCCGCATCGCCAAACCTTCGGCGGAAGGTGCCGCCTGGACCTTCAAAGCGTGTGGCGCCGCTATAGGGGAATGTCTCTTCGAGTGGGTCCTCGACCACCACGGCCATAGGCCGTCCGTGGGCGTCTCTTATCCGCGCGAAGGCTGACTGCAGTTCCTCCGGTGGACGATGGAAGTCACTGACCAAGAGCACATGGGCGCCAGGCACGGGCGCAATATCGGAGAGTTTCGCTTGGCGAAGGAGCAGGCGATGGGCGAGCGAGGGAATGCTTTGCGGACCGCTCACCGGCGGCTCTGCGCCGCCCCAAAGGCCAGCGCGTTCACTGGAGCGGAGAAGCACCATGGCGAGGGCCAGGGCGATTATCTGCCCACGGAACCGTTTGCTCGGCCGTTTGCCGCCAGCAAAATCGAAGTCTTCGTCGCCATCACACCAGATGAGGAGCGTTTGCGGCTGTTCCCACTCGGTCTGGCGAACGAGGAGCCGACGCTCCAATCGCGCGGACTGGCGCCAATCAATCGACGATGACGGATCGCCTGGCGCATAGTCCCGGAACTGCCAGAACGTGTCGCTGCGCCCTGGCCGTTGGCGGGCATGGCGACCTGCGGTCACAGCGGTAGCTGCATGCTCCGCCGCAGCGATGAGTTCAGGCAAGCCGTGGGCCGCGCGGGCAGCTTCCTGCTCAAGAGAGGCAGGGGTGGTTGTCACGAGAGCGCGCTTTCCACCATGCCAGCGATGAGCGGCTCGATCGACTGACCCTCAGCGCGGGCGTTGAAACTCAAAGCCATCCGGTGGCGGAGGATCGGAGCGGCAAGGGCGATCAAGTCTTCTGTTTCTGGTGATGGCGCACCGCGAAGAACCGCTCTTGCGCGAAGCGCCAGACTAAACGCTTGGCTCGCGCGGGGACCGGGGCCCCAGCGGAGGTACTCGGCGAACCGGCCCCCTGGCCGGGCGGTGCGGACAAGCTCGAGCACTGTTTCAATCAATGTGTCCGCGATCGGCATACGGCGGACGAGGTGCTGCGCTTCTTGCAACAAGCCGGGCGTCAGAACCTGCTCCGGCTCTTCAGTCCGTTCAAACGTCGTCGCACGAAGCATCTCTCGCTCGGCCTCGATGCTGGGTTGGTCAACATTGATCTGCATCAGGAACCGGTCGAGCTGGGCTTCTGGCAGGGGGTAGGTGCCTTCTTGTTCAATAGGGTTTTGGGTCGCGAGCACGTGGAACGGCGCAGGCAGAGGGCGCACTTCGCCGCTGATCGTCACCTGCTGCTCTTGCATGGCTTCGAGGAGTGCTGACTGTGTGCGCGGGCTGGCCCGGTTGATCTCATCCGCCATCAAAAGTTGGCAAAAGATCGGTCCCTCAATGAACCGAAACTGGCGGCGACCTTGGGAATCCTCGTCGAGAACCTCAGCACCAAGAATATCAGAAGGCATCAAATCGGGGGTGAACTGCACCCTCTTCGACGTCAGGCCGAGAACGATGCCCGCCGACTTCACCAGCCGCGTCTTCGCAAGGCCGGGCGTGCCCACGAGCAGGCCATGCCCGCCGCAAAGAAGCGTGATCATCACCTCGTCGATCACCTGATCCTGGCCGAACACCACTGCCGCTAGAGCCTTGCGCGCCTTGCCGAGACGAATGCTGAGGGCGTCAAAGGCCGCCAAAGCTGCTAAATCATCATTCGCCACGGAGCTGTCCTCCCAATCCGATGGTTCTCTTGGCTAGGATGCGCCGCAAGCATGGGCAAATGGCGAATTGGCAATCGAAAAAACGCATTTTCCTCTCGCAGTGGGGTTTTGATTGATTATTTATCGATAAATCGACTACCGTCTGCGTGTTGCGCGGACATCACCGTTCCGTTTGGGAGGCACTCTTGAGCAATCATGATAGCGCGGACAATTCGCGCATGACCGTTTGGTCGTTTTTCCGAGGTTTTGCCAAAGTCGTCATTGGCGGCGCGCTTTTTCTTCAAGCTTTTCTTTTCATCGTGCTTTTTGCGGTGGTGATTTCTGTTTTCGGCGGCCTGTCCTCGTCTGGTGACGGCTCGGGTCGTGAGGGCCCGGTGGTGAAAATCCCCGACGGGTCTGCCTTGCTCTTCAACCCCGTGGGTGTTCTCGCTGAGACGGAACCGGTGCCTGACCCCTTTGAAGAAGCTCTCGATGAGGTCTTTGGCGGCGGCAGCGACGGCCGCGTCAGTGTTCATAAGCTTGCTGAAGCCATTGAGGCGGCTGCCGGTGATGAGCGCATCACCTCGATGGTGCTGGATCTCGAAGGACTCCTGATCCCGTCGAGCTACCTTTCCAAAGCCCACATCCTTGCCGACGCTGTCGAAGGTTTCCGGGAGAGCGGCAAAGAGGTGGTCGCTGTTGGCGATTATTACGGCCAGGCCCAATACCTCGTGGCATCCGAAGCCAACACAGTGCTTCTCCACGACTATGGCGCGGTGGTGTTCCCGGGCTTTGGTCGTTACCGCACCTATTACTCAACGCTGCTCGATAATCTCGACGTGACGCGGAATGTCTTCCGCGCAGGCAGCTTCAAGTCTGCCCTCGAGCCCTATTTCCGCGATGACATGTCACCTGAGGCTGAGGAAGCCAATCTCGCCTATCTCAATGCGATGTGGGACACAGTTGCGGCGCGGATTGATGAAAACCGTGGCCTCGGCGATGGCGCGACCAAGGGCTTTTCTGACCAGCTCCCTGAGTTCGTCCGGGCCGCGCGCGGTGACCTCGCACTGACCGCGCTTGAGAGCGGTTATGTCGATGAGATCGGCTCGCGGGTTGAGCGTAAAGCCTTCCTGGCTGACCTCGTGGGGGAAGACGATGAGGGCGAGCTCAACCTTGTTGATATCGACACCTATCGCGCTGGCATGCCCCAAACTGAGGACCGCGACGACGTTCCGAACATCATGGTGATCCCTGTCGAAGGCGCCATTGTGATGGGCGAAGACGATGGCGCGAATGCCTCGGGTGAGGTGATTGCCAAGCGAATCCGTGATGCACGCGAGGACGAGGACGTCGCGGCTGTCGTCCTGCGAGTCGACTCCCCTGGCGGGGCGCTCTTTGCCGCGCAGCTGATGCATGAGGAGCTTGAGGCGCTGAAAGAGGCAGGCAAGCCGCTAGTCGCGTCGATGAGTTCGCTTGCGGCATCCGGCGGCTATTGGATCGCAGCTCCTGCGGACAGGATCTTCGCCGCTGAGACCACCATCACCGGATCGATCGGTGCCTACTCGTTCATCCCGACCTTCGAGAACTTGGCGGGCCGCTATGGCATCACGGTAGACGGTGTTGGCACCACGCCGATTTCATCGCTCGATGGCGTGCCTCTGGCGCCGCTACCTGAAAGCGTCGTTGAGATCGCGCAGTACGGTATCGAAGATGCCTATCGCGACTTCCTCGACACGGTGGCAGCGGGTCGTGACCTGACCCCGGAAGAGGTCGATCAGCGCGGCCAGGGCCGCGTGTGGATCGGTACCCAGGCACTGGAGCTCGGCCTTGTCGACGAGATCGGTGAGCTGGGCGACGCCTTGGATGCCGCTGCAGAGCTGGCCGGTCTTGAGGACTACGACACGGTCGGCGCCACCCGTGAGAAGACCCAGTTCGAGCTCTTCCTCGAGGGCTTCGGGGCCGAGGCGGCTGTCCAGTCCGTGCTGCCGAAAGACGTCCTGGGCCTTGAGCGGCTCGAGCGGACAACCATCGGCAAAGCCGCCAAGATTGTCGGCAAAGAGCTGATGATCGAAGCTACCCACGACGATCCCAACGGCGTCTATGTCCGCTGTTTGGCTTGCGAAGACCTCTAAGCGGCTCTTCGCCCCACTTTTCCTCGCTGCGCTCGGCTTCGCTTGACCACGGAGCCGGGCGCTTCCATTTCTTAAGTGTGACTGATCTCAGCCGACTTGCTGCTTCGTTGAGTGACGCCGGTGGCGACAAACCGCTTCCGGTGGAGAACTGGCATCCCACCCATTGCGGGTCCATGGACCTGGTCATCAAAGATGACGGCTCCTGGTGGCATGAGGGCACCCCCATGACTCGCCCGCAATTGGTGCGCCTGTTTTCGCGCATCCTTCGCCGTGATAACGATGAGTACGTCCTGGTGACACCGGTTGAGCGCGTCACCATCACTGTCGAGGATGTCCCCTTCATCGCCGTCGACTTCGATCGCACGGAAGAGGGTCTCGTCTTTGTCACCAATGTGGGTGACCGCGTTCTTCTGTCCAAAGAGCACCCGATCGAGCTTCGGACGAGCAAAGCCCTTGGTCATGATGCGCCTTATCTCCACGTGCGAGGCAAACTTGAAGCCCGCCTTAGTCGTGCTGCTTATTACCGCCTCATCGATGAGACGGATGCGGAGGAGGGCGATGACGCGGTCGTGATCGAAAGCGCAGGCGCGACCTTTGCTTTGCCAATGAATGCGGGGGATGCATGAATCAGTGGCAGGACAAAATTGCGCGTGGCCTCACCGCGCCTGATGCCAGCCGTGAACGTTTTTTGTTCCAAGAGCTGAACCCAAAACTCGCTCACGCGCCGATCTTGAAGTCGCCGCCCACGGCCCCGCGCCCTGCGTCCGTGTTGATCGGTGTGCGTGATGGTGATGACCCCACGGTCGTCTTGACCGTCAGGGCACCGACCATGCCGTCCCATGCTGGCCAGATCAGCCTCCCCGGGGGCACGCCCAAGGACGAAGACGACGGCGACGTTGGAACCGCTCTTCGTGAAGCCGAAGAGGAAGTCGGTCTCGCGCGGGCGTCCATCGATGTGCTCGGTACTCTTGGTCCGCACCACGGCGGCCTTGGCTATGTCGTCACCCCCGTGATTGGCATCGTCGATCCCGGCGTGCCCATGGAGCCCTGTCCGCGCGAGGTGTCCGAGGCCTTCGAAGTGCCGCTGGCGGCCTTACTGGATCAAGACAATCATGTGGTGGAGCAACGGATCTTCAACCACGTGCCCTATGATATGTATGCCGTACCCGTCTTTGATACTGGCGGTATCAGACGGAACATCTGGGGTCTGACGGCAGGGATCCTGCGGACTTTCTCCGAAGTCTTTCACTATGACAGCGGACGCTAGATTCGCTTGGCTCAAGGACGAGCGCTTGCAGGCTGTTTTTTCTGCGCTTCATCGCGAGGGTGAGGCGCGGCTGGTCGGCGGATGCGTGCGCGATAGCCTTCTAGGTCTTGCGCCGCTCGACCACGACGCGATCGACATTGACATCGCAACGACCCTGAACCCCGATGAGATGGGCACGGCATTCAGCCGTGCGGGGATCAAATGGGTCGGAACCGGTGTTGCGCATGGCACGTTGACGGCGATCGTTGACGACCTGGTGTGCGAATGCACCAGCCTTCGCAGCGATATCGAAACCGATGGCCGCCACGCCGAGGTGGCGTTCACCCGCGACTGGGACCTTGATTGGCGACGGCGTGACTTCACGATCAACGCTCTCTATGCGGATTGCAACGGCGTGCTTTGGGATCCCTCGGGTGGTCTCGCTGATCTTGATGCAAGGCGAGTACGCTTCATTGGCGATCCGGTCGAACGCATACGGGAAGATGTGCTCCGGATCCTAAGGTTTTTCCGCTTCTCCGCTCGGTTCGGCGATACGTTTGATAACGGTGCCTTGGAGGCGATCAAACAGACCGCGGCGCTGCTCGATGGTCTCTCCAAAGAGCGCATTTGGTCTGAGTTTTCGCGAACGCTGGCGGCGAAAGCAGCGCCTGTCGCGATGCGAGCCGCGGATGAGGTGGGGGCGCTCAAGCGCATCGTCGGCTCCAACGCTGACCTTGATGCCTTTGAGAAGGTTCATCAGCCAGCGGATCTGTCTCCAGCGTTGGGGATCGCTGCCCTATGGCCTGGACTGTCGGGGGACGACCTCAGGCAAGCGTTCAAGCCGTCCACTGATTTCCTGAAGGCTCACCGGGCGGTTGAGGCCGCGGCCGAGAGCATTGCTCAAGGCGCGTCGTCGCCGAGGCTATTGTACACGTTTGGTCGTGAGGCTTCGCTCGATGCGATCCGTTTGGCCGAAGCTCGCGGCGTTGCCATTGATCCGGCGCTGGCGACGTCAGTGGACACAGATGACATCCCTGTCCTGCCGCTTGCTGGCCGGGACCTTGTCGCAGGCGGAATTCCGCCTGGGGAGCAGGTGGGCCTCATCCTGCGCCGCTTTGAAGACGCCTGGCTCGACGCTGGTGCGCCGCAGACGGACGAGGAGGTCAAAGACCTCCTGACCGCTGTTCTAAGCGGCCAGGCGCCGCGCTGATTCAAGATCCAAGCTGAAGAGCTGGCTGACCCCGCGCTCCATCATGGTGACGCCGTAGAGGCGATCCATCCGCGACATGGTCAGCGGGTGGTGGGTGACCACCAGGAAGCGCGTCGAGCTCGACGAGGCCATCAGTGACAGGAGGTTACAGAACCGCTCGACATTGGCGTCGTCCAGCGGCGCGTCGACCTCGTCGAGAACGCAGATCGGGGCCGGGTTGGTACGGAACGCGGCAAAGATCAGGGCGGTCGCCGTCAACGCTTGCTCACCACCTGACATCAGGCTCAGCGACTGGAGCTTCTTGCCCGGCGGGCAGGCAAAGATCTCAAGACCTGCCGCAAGCGGATCATCATTGTCGACAAAGCGCAGTTGCGCTTCCCCGCCACCAAAGAGGCTGGTGAAGAGATCGCGGAAATGTCCGTTCACGGTATCAAACGCAGCTAGCAGCCTCTGCCGTCCCTCGCGATTGATCGAATTGACGGCATTGCGCAGCTGGTTTGAGGCCGCGTGGCAGTCCCCCCGTTCCCGGCGCAGGGTGGAAAGTCGCTCGTCGACCTGTTCTTTTTCCTCAGCTGCCAGAAGGTTCACCGCGCCCATGCGCTCACGCTCCTGCTCGAGCTTGGCCAGTTTCCGCGCCAGATCATCCGCGCTCGCGGCAGTCTCTTCGCTGGTGATCGAGGCGGCGGCCTCTTCGGGCGTGACGCCTGCCTCGGTGAGCGCCTCTTCAAGTTTGGCTTTGGCGCCGCTCAGTTCCGCGGAGAGGGCCGCAGCTGTTTCCCGCGCGGTGCTGGCCGTCGCGTCGGCCTCGCGGCGGTTGCGATCAGCATCGCTCATTTGGCTCTGGAAGTTCGCAACAGAAGCCTGGGACTGGCTCCAAAGCTCCTTGTGCCCCTCAGCGATGGTCGTGAGGTCCGCGAGCCGCGCCGCTTCGCGGTCCTGATCGTCGTTCGCGGCTTGTTGATCAGCTTCCAGACGAACACGTTCTGACGTCAGCTCCTGAAGCCGTGCGCTGGCTGCCGTGCGGCGGTCGCTCCAGGCTTTGATGGCCGTGTTGCTTTGGCGAAGGACGTCTCGCCGTTCAGCAGATGCGCGGCGATGGTCTGCCGCCTGGCCTCGGGCGCGGCCCGATTGCCTGCGTGCTTCGTCCCGGGCGTGACGGGCCGCCTCAAGGTCACGTTGTTTCTCGGCGCTCACTTGCTCAGCAGCCGGAAGACTGGCCAATCGCTCCTCGGCTTTGGCGAGGGCTTCGGCGTTGGCGAGCAGCTGCTCGTCGACGCTTTCGCGCCTTAGTTTCGTGGTCTCAGCTTCGCGGATGAGTTTCTCCGCGCGGCCAATCGCTTCGTCATGGGCCGAGCGCGCTTTGGAGGTCTCGACCTCTGCGCTTTTCAAGATGCCCTCGGCGATTTCGAGGGACGCGCGGCTCGTCTCGACCACGAGCGTGGCGCGCGCCGCAGCGTTCGAGGCCTCAGCGCGTTCCTGGTCGAGCTGACCCAAGCGGGCGGCAGCCGACAGAAGCTCCTGCAAATGGGCGTCCGCTTCGCCGGTGCTGCGGAAACCGTCCCAGCGCCAGACTTGGCCCTGGCGGTTGACGAGGATTTGGCCTGAATGAAGCTCCCTGAGCTGATCATCCCCAGGCAGACCATCAATCACACCGATAGAGGCCAGGCGCCGGGTGAGCTCCGCCGGAGCGTAAACGAGAGACGAGAGGGACTCAGCGCCCTCGGGAAGCGGGGGCAACGCAATCGGCGACGCACCAAGGTCGGTCCAGCTGCGATCGCCGTCCTCGCCGAGCGCCGCATGGAGCCCGGCGCCGAGAGCCGATGCCAACGCTTTTTGCAAACTTTCCGGGGCTTTGAGCCCGCTCAACAGCGTTCCTTCGCTCTCACCATCCCGCCCGTCGGGGACGAGGGGACGCAGAACCGCCGCCTCTTTGTCGAGCAGGGTCAGACGCTCTTTCGCCTCTCTTTGCGTTTCCTGCGCGACCCGCATCGTCTCACGCTGGGTCTCTGCCTCAGTTTTGTGCGTATGAAGAGCATCCTCTGCCACCTTCAGCGCATCGGCCGTTTGCTCGGCGATCTCTTGCGCTTCGGCGACATCCGCCTCGCTCACCATCGGCAGTTCAGCCGACCTTGCGTCCAGCCGCTGTTTTTCATCGCGCAGAGACTGAAGCTGTTTCTCGGCCTCAGCCTGCGCGCGTTGGGCGGAGCGTGCCTCGGCCTCGGCCTCGGCGAGCTCCCGCTGCTTGGTCTCGAACGTCTTTTCGGCCTCGCTCAAGGCCGTATCGGCTTCGAGTGCCCTTTGTTCGAGCTCTGAGCGTTTGGACGTCTCAGCGGCGATTTCATCTTCAAGTTGCGTAATCCGAGCCTTCGCGGTGGCAATCGCTTCATCCGCTTCCGTGAGTAAACTGGTCTCGCGGGCCTCGTCTGTCGTACATCGTTCGAGCGTTCGTTTTCGTTCCTCGGCCGCCTCTCGCCGAAGCGCGGCGGCACTTTCGAAGCTTTTGAGATCGGCTTCCGCCGCCGCCATGGCCTGGGCGGCGTCGCGCTCCGTCGACCTTGCCGCTTCGAGCCGCTCGGCCAGCGCAGAAGCCTCACGATCAGCACGCGCTGCTTTTTCCGTCGTCTCAGCAACAACGAGAGCTTGTTCCTCGGCGCGCTGTTTGAGGGTCTCATGGGCGAGGAAGGCGTCGCGCACACGGCTGGCGGTCAGTGCGGTATCCACCTCTTTGATCTCATCACTGATCTCTTTGTAACGGGTCGCCTTCCGGGCCTGGCGGGCCAATTGATCGCTTTGCAGATCCAGCTCGCCTATGACATCGTCCAGGCGCTCAAGATTGTCCGCAGCAGCTTTCAGGCGCAGCTGCGCTTCATGCCGCCGCGCCGAGAGACCGGTAACACCAGCAGCTTCCTCCAAGAACCGGCGACGATCAGTGGGCTTGGCCGCGATCAGCTCGGCAATCTGTCCCTGACGGACGAGGGAAGGCGAGGTGGCGCCGGTCGATGCATCAGCGAAGAGCATCTGAACATCGCGTGCACGGACTTCTTTGCCATTGATCGAATAAGCTGAGATCGAACCATCAGCACGCCGCATAACCCGGCGGGTGACGGTGAGCGTGTCGGAATCGTTGAATGCGGCCGGTGCGCGCCGCTCGGCGTTATCGATCTCCAACGTGACTTCAGCCCAACTGCGCGCAGGGCGTCCGCCGGAGGTGCCGGCAAAGATCACTTCATCCATGCCGGAGGCGCGCATCGCTTTGGCGCTGTTTGCGCCCATCAGCCATCTGAGGCCCTCAACGAGGTTCGATTTCCCGCAACCATTGGGGCCGACAATGCCGGTGAGACCAGGTTTGATCTCCACATCGACCGGTTCGACGAAGGATTTAAAGCCGCAAAGGCGGAGGCGTTCAAAGCGCATGTGGGTCATCCTATCGGCGCCCGAGACCTGAGCGCCAGATCGTTAACCTATACGATTCGAAGCCTAGCTGCGCTTTTCGACCTCGGCCGCGATGCGAGCGATCACCTCTTCTTCAGTCCGGCCGTAGTCGAAGATTTTACCGTCGATGACGAGGGTCGGCGTGGAGTCGACACCGAGATCTCGGCCCGATTCAATCGATGCGACGAGCACATCGCGAATGTCCTCGCGGGCGAAGCAATCGTCGAACTGGTCACCGCCAATGCCGACCTGCGCCGCAAGGTTGCGCAGCTCTGTGCCTGGCTCCTGGCTGTAGATCCAGGTGCGCTGGGTTTTGTAGAGCGCGTCGACAACAGCGTAATAGCCCTCTGGGCCAGAGTCGGTCGCAGCGCAGCGCGCCACGATAAAGCCCGCTTGCGAAAGACGCACCGGCGGGGTCGGGAACTCCCGATACTCAAAGCGCACAAGCCCCGTGTCGATGAATTGCTCTTTGATCGCAGGGAAAAGATTCGCGTGGAAATTGGCGCAGCCGCCACATGTCACGGACGCGTACTCGACGATGGTGAGCGGCGCATCGGGGCTGCCGATCACCATGTCCTCGGCCGCGCGGCTGCCTGCTGGTGCTGGCAGCAGCTCAGGCTCAGCGGGCGCTTCGGCGGTTTCCGCTGGAGCTTCCGTTTCCGCCGCAGGAGCAGCGTCAGCACTCTCCGTGCCGGAGCCGCCGCAAGCGGCGAGGGCGAGAGCAGAAAACGAGGCGAGGGCGAGGCGCGCATCTAAGAAAGTCATGCCGCTCTCCTAACCGACGTTGGGGGCCGCGCCTACTCCTCTTTGGCCCTCACGCTTTGCCGCATCGCGTCGAGTGCGGCCTTCAGATCACTGCTGACCGCGCGGTCGGTCTCCTTCACCGCTGGGGCAGCTGAAAGCCTGCGAGTCTGCCAGCTTCGGGCCTCTTTGCCTTCGCGAAACACGATCCTTTGCAGCCGCGGCAGACCGAGCTGATGGCGGATCCGGCCCAGAAGCGCCTCTTGAGCATACTGAATTTTCATGGCCGCTGCGCCGCTTTTGACGGCGACCTCAAGGGCTTGGCTTCGCCCGCGGGTGATGATCCGGATCGGCCGACATAGAGGCGCAAGCTCAGGACCGGCGATCTTCGGCCATTCTGATGCGAGCCGCGGATCCATGGCGCCCGAAGCCGCGGCAAGCCGCGCAATGTGCGGCCCAAGCGACCGGCCAACCGGCGGAGCGGCTTTGCGCACCGGCTTGGTGCGAACCTCTGACGCTTGGCTTGGGGGGGCGGGCCTCGGCATAGAGCGAGGATGGTCGACCCCTCGCCCCAACACAAGCCGCGCGATAGCGCTTTCGCTGACGCTATCCTCGCCTGGTACGACCGCGAGGCGCGACGATTTCCCTGGCGGGTGCCGCCGGGCGAGCCCCGCCATGCCTCCGCTTACGAGGTGCTCGTCTCCGAGGTGATGCTGCAGCAGACGACCACCGCTGTTGTGGAAAAGCGGTACCCGGCCTTTCTCGAAAAGTTTCCCACACTGGAGGCGCTCGCGGCCGCCGATGAGGGCGAGGTCACCGATGCTTGGGCGGGTCTTGGCTACTACCGCCGCGCACGGGCTCTGCACGCTTGCGCTCGGGCGGTGATGGCCGACCATGGCGGGATGTTCCCCGAGGGTGAGGCGGGGCTCAAGTCGCTGCCTGGCATTGGCGACTACACCGGCGCGGCCATCACGGCGATCGCTCGCGGCGAGGTCGCGGTCGTGGTCGATGGCAACATTGAGCGGGTGATGGCGCGGATCGGGGCAATCGATGAGCCGCTGCCCCGCGCGAAAAAGGCGATCAAGCAGCTGGCAGGTGAGCTGATGTCACTTGAACGCCCAGGTGACTATGCCCAGGCGCTGATGGACCTCGGTGCACGGATCTGTCGGCCCAAGACGCCGGACTGTCTTCTTTGTCCGGTGAGGGAGCATTGCGAGGCGCAGGCCCTTGGTATTGCCGAGACGCTTCCTGTGAAAGCGCCGAAGAAAGCCAAGAAGAACGTATCAGGACGAATGTTCGTCGCGCGCAACGAGTCCGGTGAGGTCTTTTGTGTACGAAGGCCCGAGAACGGCCTTTTCGGCGGCATGCTGGCGCTGCCGGGCGACGGGTGGGATGGCTCCGCTGACATCTCTGTGGTTGAGACGTCACTCGAGCTGGCAGGTGCGATCAATCACACGCTGACCCATCGCGAGATAGCGATCGATGTCTATCGCGCGGCGGTGCCGTCTGTAGAGGGAGAGTGGGTGGCGGTGGACGAGGCGCTCAGCGCCATGCCCACCTTGTTTGTTAAAGCGTTAGAGAGAGCGCTTAGCTAGGACGACTGCGGATCGCTTGACGCAGTCCGTCAATTGGGGCGTAGCGGCCCTTGGTCTCTTCATAGTGCCAGTAGGTCCAGCCATTGCAGCTTGGTGCGTTCTGCAGGGTCGCGCCGACCTTGTGAATCGAGCCTTCCATGGAGGGTGTGGCGAGCGAGCCATCGGCCTTCACGCGGGCTGAGTGTTTCCGCTTGGGGCAATAGAGTTTCGTCCCTGGGCGGAGGAGACCGGCTTCGACAACCTGGCCGAACCCGACCCGCGGCGCTTTGCGCGGCGCAGGAAGAGGGGCCACGTCTGCGGCGTTCTCCGGCGCTTCGGTCGCCTCAATCCGGGCATGGGCCGCCTCAAGATAACCTTCGTCGCGTTCGATTCCGATGAAGTGGCGACCGAGGCGCTTAGCCACCGCGCCGGTCGTCCCTGTACCGAAGAATGGATCGAGGATCACGTCACCTGGCTCACTGGTCGCCGTGAGAATGCGGTGAAGCAGGGCCTCAGGCTTTTGCGTCGGGTGCAGCTTGTGCCCCTTTTGCTTGAGACGTTCCTGGCCGGTGCAAAGCGGCAATTGCCAATCGGAGCGCATTTGCACGTCTTCGTTGGATGCCTTCAGGGATTGGTAGTTGAAGGTGACGCGGCTCGTCTTGCTACGGCCGGCCCAGATCATCGTCTCATGGGCGTTGGTGAAGCGCGTGCCGCGGAAGTTCGGCATCGGATTGCTCTTGACCCAGACGACATCGTTCTGGATCCAAAAGCCAAGATCTTGGATTGCCGAGCCAAGCCGGAAGATATTGTGGTAGGAACCGATGGCCCAGATCGCGCCATCTTTTTTCAGGATACGGCGCGCTTCGGTCAGCCAGGCGCGGGTGAACTCATCATAGGCTTCAAAGCTTGCAAACTGGTCCCATTCAGCATCGACCCCGTCGACACGGCTTTGATCGGGGCGCGTGAGACCATCTTTAAGCTGAAGATTATAGGGCGGATCAGCGAAAATGAGGTCAACGGACCCGGCCGGTAACTTGGCCATCTCCTCAATACAGCAACCGTGGAGGATTTGATCCGTGGGCAGGCTCTTCATCGCCATCTCCGTCTTACGAATCCCCGGCTTGAGTCCCCAATGCTAATGAAGACTTAACGGGCATGATCCGTAGGCGTTAACGAAGGTAAACGAAGCCTAGCTAAGGATTTTGGTCAAGAAAGAATGGCGGTGGTGGGGTGTCACGCCCTGGCTCAAAATAGCCTCACGATGCGCTTTGCTGCCATAGCCTTTGTTCGTATGCCAACAATAGGCGGCGTAACGTGCTGCGAGCCGGACCATCGCCCGGTCGCGGGTCACTTTCGCAACGATCGACGCCGCTGCCACAGAAGGGCAGGACGCGTCGGCTTTCACCTCGGTCAGGACCCGGCGATCACCGAACTTCGGTGCGCGGTTACCGTCGACCAAAACGACAGCCTCGCCTTCAAAACCCAGCGTGTCCACCGCCCGCTGCATGGCGAGGCGCGTGGCCTTTTCGATGCCGAGCGCATCGATGCCTTGGGCCGACACAGCGCCCATGCCGATACGAGCCTCGCGCAGGATTTGTACGGTGAGAAGATTCCGTTTTTTCTCGCTGAGCGCTTTGGAGTCCCTCAGCCCGTCAATCGGCGTCCCCAAGACCGCGGCTGCCGCCACGACTGGTCCTGCAAGCGGCCCCCGACCGACCTCGTCGACACCAATCACCGTGCTCCCGCCGGCGAGGCTTGCTTCATATTGAGGGCAGGGGATCTGCATGAGCCCAAGTTCGCCTGCGTCCCCCGACCTCTCAAGCGGGATTTTCCCCGAAGAGGTCGCCCTGGGGTGAGGTCTCTTTGGGAGGCCTGAAATGCTCGGTGCTCATGGGCGGCATGCGGCTGAACCCCAGTCTCTTTTCCGCCGCGTGGAACCGAACGCTCAAAAGATCAGCATAGGCGCTCTTGGGCCCTGCGCCGCGCGAGCGCTCAATATCGTAGAGTTTGCCGCCATTCACGTCCCGGATATGCCCCAAGACCTTGGACTTGCTGTTCGGTGCCACGGCATCGAGCCATTCCTCAAACAGCGGACCAACCTCCCGCGGTAGCCAAAGAAGCGTGTAGGCAGTGAACTGCGCGCCAGCGCTCCTCGCCTCCGCCATTAGGTTTTCCAGTTCGTGGTCGGAGAGCCCCGGGATCATCGGGCCGTGAACAGTGCCGGTGGGGATCCCAGCTTCGCTCAATTGCCGCACCGCTTCGAACCGCTTTGCCGGCGTTGGCGCCCGCGGCTCCATCGCATGGGCAAGGCCCTTATCGAGGGTGGTGATCGAGACCATGGTGCGCACGAGGTTCAGCGCCGCGAGCTCTTTCAAAAGATCAAGGTCGCGCAGGATGAGGTCTGATTTCGTCAGAATGCTGACGGGATGCTTGAACTCCAAGAGCACCTCGAGCACCTGCCGCATGATCCGGAAGCGCTTTTCGATCGGCTGATAGGGATCGGTGTTGGTTCCGATCGCGATGGTGCGCAGCTTGTACGACTTTGACTTGAGCTCTTTACGCAGAAGCTTGGCCGCGCCGGGCTTGGCAATCAGCTTGCGTTCAAAATCTTGGCCCGGCGACATGCCGAGATAGGCGTGGGTGGGCCGGGCAAAACAGTAAACGCAGCCATGCTCGCATCCCCGGTAGGGATTGATCGACCGATCAAAGCCCACAAACGGGCTGTCATTGAAGGTGAGGATCGACTTTGCCGGCTCGAGCGTGACCTCTGTTTTCGCCGTCTGCTGATCATCCTGCCGCTCCCAACCATCGGTGACATGGATCCGGGCTTCAGCCTCAAATCGTCCCGCCTCGTTGGATCGCGCCCCGCGGCCCTTAAAGGTTCCGCGCGGCGCTTGAAAGGATATGCCAGCCGATTTTGACATGACCAGAACATAAGGCCAACATCGGAACAAAGAAAGAACAAACTTTCCAGATCAGCCAGAATCAGCGGTTGGAAGCGGCCACGCTTTCAGGCGCTGGGCGCGCGCTTGGCAGATCTGCGCGGTTGGGTCGCCTTAAGAGGAAGTGGATCAACACAGCTGACACCAATCCGGTCAGAACCAACGAGACCCATGCTGACGTGAACACGGCCTGATCGGCCGCCGCGCCGAACCCGTTGACGGCAACCAGCGAGAGCCCGGCATAGAGCCCGACGAAGCGAAGCGCGTTCATGGCCAACGCCAGGTTGGGATAGCCCAGTGGGTTGAAGATCCCGATCGAGACGTAGAGAAGCCCGGCCGCCCAAAGGCCGAACGCAATGGCCTCGAGATAGGCGTCAGTGGAGGCTGCGATGGCCGGATCATCGGTGAAGAGAAACCCGAGGCTCTCACCAAAGCTCCAGAGGATAAGGGCGCCGATCACACCCCAAAGAATGCTGAAACCCCAAACGTTGCGCTCGGCCTTTGCCAGCCGCTCATCCCTCCGGGCACCGACATTCTGGCCGATAAAGGGGGTGATGCCGGTTTGAAGTGCGAAGAACGGGATGAGGGCCAGCGCCTCCACCCGTGCGCCGACGGCAAAGCCTGCCACCACCGACGGTCCAGCATCGGCGAGAAGACGGGTGGCCACGGCGCTGCCGATCGGTGAGACGAGCTGCGCAAGAAAGGCCGGTGCGCCGTAGCGCATCACCTGGTGGATGCAGGGCAGGAACGAGCGCAATGTCTCTGCCTCAAAGGCGATCAGTTTCTCCCGCAAAAGCCAGCCGACCGCCAAGATACTGATGATGGCGCGGGCCAGGATTGTCGCCAGCGCAGCGCCCTTCATGCCGAGCTCAGGAAAACCAAGGAGGCCGAAGATCAAGAGCGGCGAGACGGCCGCGTTGATGATGGCAGCGACGACCATCAGCACGCTGGGCACCATGGCTTCACCGGACGCGCGGATCAGGCCGTTGAGGACAATCGGTAGGACCAGGGTCGGCAGGCCGATATACCAGATGGTCATGAACGCGTTGATCAGCGGTAAGAGATCCGGCCGCGCGCCAAGGGCGAGGAAGACGCTATCGGAGACCTGCAGCATGATGACGCCGAGAATGGCGGCAAAGATGCCGACAAAGATCATCGTGCTGGCGATCAAGTAGCGCGCCTGATCCTGGCGTCCCGCGCCGATGGCGCGGCTGACCACAGCAGCACCGCCATTGCCCATGCCGATGGCGATCGCAGACATGCCGAAGATAACGGGGAAGCAAAAGCCGATCGCCGCCAGCTCCTCCGCACCCAGCCGTCCGATATAGAACGTGTCGGTGACGTTGATCGCGATGACTGAAAACAGACCGAGGGTCATCGGCCACGACAGCGCAAACAGCACCCGCGTGACCGGCTCTGTCAGGATGCGGTCACGCCGCTCCTCTAAACTCACTGTCGCCCGGGCCATCGCGGCTACATCAGCTGACTGGCGCAGCGATGCAACCATCGATGGCGATCAGGGCGTAACGTAACGTTGAGCGCTAGGCTTTGCGGCGGGCGAGGCTGAGACCAACAATCCCTGACAAGAAGATCAAAGCCGCACCGGGGACCGGGACCGCTTCACCTTCCACAAGCACGCCAAACTCTTGCGAGAAATTGGTGCCGAAGTTGAAGATCCCATCCTCGTCGAAGCTTTGCGTGTTGGCCGTGACAACGCCGGGCGTTTCCCCGCCAAGCAAGGCGCCGCTGTTGGTCGCTTCGAACACCACCGTGTAGACGCCAGCTGTCAGGTCGCCGAGGCTTGAGAAATCGGCGGTCCGACTGCGAATGGTGCGGCCTTCGACTTCGTCGCTGGTGAAGTTGAACGACTGGCTACCGACCTCATCACCGTCGACACCGGCGCCTTCGACAATCGAGATTTCCAGATCGAACGCGCCACCGAAGCTCGTAAAGAACGCGGTGACGGACAGCTCGCGCGTGTCTTGGGACAACATGAAGGACTGCCCAACCGGGCCAAGCGCGTTGATGTTGAACGCCGGAGTTCCCTGGTTCCCTGGGGCGGTAGTCGCGTTGATCGACTCAATACCGTCCGCAGCGAGAGGGTTCAGTGTATTCAAGATTTCTGCTGCCGATGCACAGACCGGAGCGAGGGACGCAGCACACAAAGCAACTGTTGCAAGAAGCTTAGAAGACATGGGATCACCTCATCTATCAGATTGATAAGATGAGTATTATCCCAACATCACAGCACTCTTGTGCGAATTCTTTGTGACAAATCTTGAGCGAATTAGTCCGACTTCGTCTGATCGAAATTGGCAAAGACCTGATCGAGGTCTGGTGTCGCCGATTCCTCTTCGGCTTCGACCTCTGGCTCGACGCTTTGATCTGCAGGCTGAAGGGTTGCGCCCTCCGGCATTTGGCCCTCAGCTTCCAGGCGCTGACGCTCTTCGGAAGCCTTTTGCACGGCCATGTCGAGATCGAACTGGGTGCAGAAGCCCAAGGTCACGGGGTCCATCGGTTCAAGGTTGGAGCTGTTCCAGTGCGTCTTGTCGCGGATCGCTTGGATCGTCTGCTTGGTCGTGCCGAGCAATTTTGAGATCACGCGGTCTGGCACTTCAGGGTGGTTGCGCACGATCCACGCGATCGCGTTGGGCCGCTCTTGCCGGCGCGAGGTGGGGATGTAGCGGGTCTGCTTCTTCGCCGCTGGCACCACGACCTTCTTCTTCAAAAGCTTGAGCCGGTAGTCTTCGTCAGCTTCCGCCTTTTCGATTTCGTCCCGCGTCAGCTGCTCATTGGTGACAGGGTTGATACCGCGCACACCCGCCGCGACGTCGCCGTCGGCGATGCCCTTCACTTCCAATGCATGCAGACCGCAAAAGTCGGCGATCTGGTCAAAGGTGAGGGCCGTGTTGTCGATCAGCCAAACGGCCGTTGCTTTCGGCATCAAAGGTTTGTCGCTCATCATCATCTCCGTCGCGGGGCGCGCCTGATAGGGCGCGGAACAATAGTGATCCCCGGCGCGTCGTCCGGCGGGGTCGCTGAATGACAATTGGGGGGAGCATCTGAACTAGGGCCATGCGTCTTCTGGTGCAAGAGGAGACGTCGGGGGCGCTGGCGAAGGCGCCCTCAGGGTGCTAAGCCCTGACTCGACGGGGCCAACGACGGATTGTGATCATGACCGCCATCAATAGCGATGACATGCTCAAGAAAGAGCTTCGTACCCTGTTTATCCGGATCGCAGTCCTGCTCGCGGGCGGCGTCATTCTCGGCCTGATCGTCAGCCTGCTCGGCGCCTCGCATATTGGCACGCTGATCGTCGGTCTCTCTTTTGTTGTCAGTGTGGTCTTGATGGTGCTGCTGATGGCTCGCTTTGTGAAGAAACGCGCCGATGCAACGGCCGAGAAACCGGCCAACAGCTAGCGGCGACTGGCGGGATGCCGCTCACGGCGCTAGGCGCCCAGGATGCGCACCGCTGATTTTGATTTTGAGCTCCCCGAAGAGTTGATCGCCCTTGAGCCGCCTCAGGAGCGGACGGAGGCGCGGCTTCTTCATGTCGGCGCCGAGTTGGCCGACCGCGGGATCGCCGATCTGCCCTCCGTGCTGCGCCCGGGCGATCTCCTGATCCTCAACGACACGAAGGTGATCCCCGCCGCTCTCGCGGGCACCCGCGAGGCCAGGGCAGAGGGCGCCGGGGTCGAGGTGGAAGCGAACCTGATCGAACATCTGGAGCCGATTGATGGCCGCGCCCATTGGAAGAGTTTTGCCCGGCCGGGGAAACGCCTGAAAGTTGGTGATCGGATAGATTTCTCAGGCTTGATAGCAGAGGTGACCAAGCGCGACGGGATGGAGACGGAGCTTCTCTTCGACGTTGCGGAGGACAGCTTTGATGCGGCGTTGATGAAGGCGGGCATGCCGCCGCTGCCGCCCTATATCGCCCGCCGCCGGGCGGCGCGGGAGGATGACCGCGAGCGTTATCAAACGGTCTACGCAAAAGAGCCCGGCAGTGTCGCGGCGCCGACGGCCGGTCTTCATTTTACGGACGACCTCTTTGCGGCGCTAGAGGCGGCGGGAATTGGCCGCGTGTCCGTGACCCTCCATGTGGGGGCCGGGACGTTCCTCCCCGTGCAGACCGAAGACGCGGCCGATCACAAAATGCACGCCGAGTGGGGCTTTGTCTCCGAGGATGCCGCCACGAAGATCAACGACGCGCGCGCCAATGGTGGCCGGATCATCGCCGTCGGCACGACATCGCTCCGCCTTCTTGAAAGCGCCTGGGACGGGGAAGCTGTTGCGCCGTTCTCGGGCGATACGTCGATCTTCTTGAAGCCGGGCGATCCCTTCCCGTCAGCTGATCTGCTTCTCACTAATTTCCACCTGCCCAAGTCGACGCTCTTCATGCTCGTCTGCGGCTTCGCGGGGACCGATCGCATGAAGGCGGCCTATGCCCATGCGATCGAGCAGCATTACCGATTTTATTCGTATGGGGACGCTTGTTTGTTGGAGAGGACCTAAGGTCCCCTCCAACAAGGCGCGGTAAACCGTTCCTTACCCTGCGCGTTCAGCGTCGATGGCTGTTTGCACGGCGCGTTGGAACTCTTCGCGCATGGTCCGTTCACCGTCTTTGTCGCCGAGTGCGGAGCTCCAGGAGCTGTTGTTCGCGATCACGAGGTTTCTGGCCGGATCGATAAAGATCGTCTGGCCAAAGATGCCCCGGGCACCAAAAGCACCGTCGTCGTAGGTCCACCACTGATAGCCGTAGCCCCAGGATGGATTGAACCCGATGCCGACCTGCCGAGCGGTGGCCTCCTCGATCCAGCCATCGGGAAGGATAGGCTCGCCATCCACCATGCCGCCGTCGAGAATGAACTGCCCAAAGCGCGCAAAGTCGCGAGTGGTGGCCTGGATGCAGCAGCCGCTGATCTCGACATCGTCCGCACCGATCAACCAGCTGGCTTTCGCTTCCATACCGTAAGGCGTCCAGATCTTCTCAGAGAGATAATCCGCAAGCGTCTTACCCGTCGCTTCACTCACCAAAATACCGATCAGATTGGTCTCACCGGTGGAGTAGTTCCACACCGTGCCCGGCTCGTGCGCCCGGCTCAGCTTGCGCATATAGCTGACGATGATCGGTTCATCGCCTTCGGGCACATGATTGCCGAATTGCGCAACATCCGAGTTCGGATCGTAATAGTCTTCGTTCCAATCAACACCCGACGTCATGGTCAGAAGCTGGCGCACCGTCACGCCTTCATAGGCGGAGCCCTTCAGCCCCTCGATATAGTCGGTCACCGGAGCATCAAGGCTCTCGATATAGCCGTCTTTGATGGCCGCGCCGACGAGGGTGGAGGTCAGGGACTTCGCCACCGAAAAGCTTGTCCACCGCTCATCAGGCTCAAAGCTGAGGCCGTAGCGCTCCGCCCGGACCTTGCCGTCCTGCAGCACCACGACGGACACGGCCCGGCCCTCGCCAAAATAGGTGTCGAGCGCCTCCTCAATGGCCAGCGTCTCGCCGTCGGGCAGGGCGTGGACCTTGGGCCCCGCTGCAATACCCCTCGCCTCGACCAGGAAGGGCACGCGGTCCATCATCCGAAAACCGGTATCACGTTGTTCTTGCGTCCAAAAAAGAACATCGGTGCCCGATGGCGGGTCGGACAACAGCGACCGCCAATCGGATCCAATCGACATCCAGATCAGCGCGAGAAGGCCAACAAAGCCCCCCGCGCCGATGGCGCCTCGTTTCTGCCAAGTGGTCATGGGTTCCTCCCGTCACGTTGTTTTTTGACATCGTGGCGCGTCCGCCCGCCAGGCACAATGCATGAACCGAAGGGACCACATCGGGGGCAGCGGTCGAGCTAAGGCTGAGACCCGAAGAAGAGCTGCTCTCCGCTTTCTGCCTCCCCGTTCTGGGTCAGGAGATCGAAGAGTATCGCCTTGGCTCTGCGCTCGGCAGTACCGTGTTCATCTCCTTCCATGTGAGTGATGAGGGCTTGGCCCAGCTGCTCTAGTGCTGCGCATGCCGCTGGCGTCTGCAGCTCACGGATGAAGACGACGTCTCTGATGATGCTGCTTAAGCCAAGACGGAGGTACACCGGGTGGAGATCTTCCGGTGAACAAGCTCCACGCTTGAGCTCCGTACACGCGAGCGAAAGCGCTTCCACGGCGACGGTCTCAAAGATTTGCGCTTTGCTACCGAACAAGCAGTAAAGCTTGTAGCGGTTGCGGCCGGTGGCCTTGACCAAGAGGTCAGTCGACGCGCCCATATAGCCATGGGTCGCAAAGGCCTCATGAGCACCGGCGATGATGTCTTGCCGTTCCTCATCCCTGGACTTACGCGGTCTGGATCGCGAACGCATCAGAAATACCGTGTGAAGCGGAGCGTCAGATGACTGTCATCCGTAAACGGCTCAACGAGTGGATCATCCGATCCCTCGAAGTATCGTCCCTCCACCTCCAACAGCATGTTCGCGCCGATGCGGCGTTGAAACTCCGCTGACATGATCACGCTGCCCGTTTCGGTATCAACGATCGCCCCGGCTAAGATCTCGGTGTCTTGCGCATCGTTGAAGGTGATCCGTGTCCCCGCGAATACATCGTTCTCAAAGACGTTGAACGGGGCGAGGGTGAAGTCGCGGTCATCGTAAAGGTACTCACCGATGATTCCGACATCGATGCCGCTGCGTTTGACATCGAAAAATGTGTACTCAAATCCACTGACGCTTGAGAAGAACGTGTCGCCGCCAACGCTCACGCCCGTGCCTTCGAACTTTAAGAGCCAAGGCCCTTGGGTGTACTGAATATCAGCGCCGCCCTGGGTCAGCTCTTGGTAGAACGGATTGAGGGCAGAGCCTTCTTCGTTCGGGGCGAGGAAGGGCGTGCGGCTGGTGCCGTGAAAGGCATGAAGACCCACATCAAAGTTGCCAAAGACGTTGGAGTAGCGCGCCGCGACGTCACCGGCCCACTCTTCATTGTCCCGCTCAAATGTGGTGTTGCCAGTGTCCACAACCGGATCAAAGCGGAGCCGGCCATCTTCGCCCGGAAAGAGCTGCTCACGGAAGAAAGGGAGGTAGTAAGCCTCGAACGTCCCCAGGCCGGTGCGCTTGGACACCCGGACCATGGGCTGGCCGAGTTTTTCGCCTTGGTCGAAGTCTTCAATCGTGTCGAATTGGTTGATCACGTCAACGACGTTGCGCGACTCCGCGACACCCCAAAACACCTGACTGACCCCGACAAGAACGTCCCAGTCGCCCCATCGCTGCGAAACGCTCAGCTCACGGATATCAGCATAGGTGCGTTCGCTGTCCTCACTGTCGAGGCGGATATAGGGCTCGACAAGGAGCCGCGTGTTGCGATCTCCGCTGGTCCAGCGAAGGTCGCCGCCGAAGATCACGCCGCCCTGAAAGTCCTCAAACTGATCGTCATATTGAGGGTCTTCAAAAAAGACGCGGCTCTCGACGGCCACTTCTGGTGTGACCCGCAGAGACTGGGCGTGTGCCGATGAGATGGCAGCGGGCACGAGCCCGCCACCGATCACCGTGACGAAGAGAGGGATGCGCTTCATGATCGGCTGCTTGGCCTAGAACCGCTCAAGGGCGCTTGGTTCAAAGTCCCGGCGATCGAGCTCGACGTCGAAATCAAAATCGCCAAAGGCCAGCGTCGTGGACTTGCCCGTCAGGTGGTTCTGCATCACCTGCCGGTGGGAGCGGTAATAGCCATCGGCATACTGCCGATACTCAAGAAGATCGAGAGTCTTCAGAAGATTACCGCCACGGTCGAAGAACTCGAGCCGACGCGCCTGGAACGTCTCGGTATCGAAGTAGCAGTGGAGCTTGGTGTAGCCCGAGCGCTCATAAAGCGGGTTGCACTGAATTTTATCGGTGACAGTTCCGTCCTCAAGGGTTTCCGTCCCAAGATAAATGTACTCGTACTTGCCAAGCTCACTTGAAGTCAGGTCCTCGAACGCGAACTCAGAACCGACAAAGGGCCCCGATTTGTTGGACGACGAGATCCGCTTCACCCGGCGCAGCGCTGGCAGGAACAGCCATTGGTTGTCGCTCTCAAGGATCCGTGCCTGGCTGAGAAGGGCGGTGCCCTCCACATCCGGCGGTGAGAAAAAGCGGGTCAGAGACCAGTCGCCATTGCCTTCACCCTGCTTTTCAAGGGTATCGATCTGCAGCTCACGGATGGTTTCGCGCCCACGCGGATCCGTGAGGGTCATGGTCAGCTCGACGGACGAGGCGCCAAAGCCAGCATCGGTCTTGTCGTTCCGCTCAGCGATGGCATAGCCCCGCACTTTTGGATCGTCGCTGGCCAGTTCGGCGTCGGTTTGGGCAAGCGCCAGGCTTGGCACCAACATCGCCAGTGCCGAGGCGGACAGAAGAGAGGTGGTCAGACTTTTCATCGGAAGGAGTCCTATTCTGCAAGTTGGGTTGTGTGGGTGAGGGATGCACGCTCCGCCTGGCGCCGATCGGCAAGGAGGAACAACGCTGGCAGCAGGGTGAAGTTGATCACCATCGCAAGGACCACAGCGATCGCGGTGAGAAGGCCAAGGTCTGCATTGAGCTTGAAGGCTGAGGTCACCAGGATCGAGAAGCCTGCCACGAGGATGACGGTGGTGAGGAAGATGGCAACGCCCGCTGTGTCGAACGCATAACGGACGGCATCTTCCACCGACTTGTTATCGGTCCGGCGTGCACGGAAGTACTTGGCGAGGAAGTGCACGGTGTAGTCGACGATCAGGCCCACCGCGACCGCACCAACCGCTGCGACGGAGAAGCCGACCACGCCGACGAGGATCGCCCACACACCGAAGGCCGTGAGAATGGGCAAGGCGTTGGGGATCAGGCTGACAAGCCCCACCTTCACCGAACGGAAGGTCACCGCCAAGATGACGAAGATGGCGAAGATCAGATAAAGCGCCCCTTCGAAGACAGCTTCGATGTTCCGTTCCGCGACAAAGGCGAACAGGACCTTCGAGCCTGTGACATCCATCTTGTAGCCGTTTCCGTAGGCATCGAACCACGCTTGAGAACGCGCGATGAAGGCCTTGGTGTCCTCCGTCGAGATGTCGTTCATCGACGCTGTGATGCGAGTCGACTGCCGATCAATATCCACGCGGTTGTTGAGGTCGAGGCCGTAGGGAAGCGACAGTTCGTAGACCAACAGGTATTGGCTCGCCAGCGTCCGATCGTCGGGAATGCGATAGAACGCTGGGTCATCGCCGTTCAGGTTCTTGTTCACCCGCTTCATGATGTCCGACAACGAAAAGACATGCGCGACGTCACGGTCTTGGGTGCGGAGCCATTCGGCGAAGGCATCGACCGTCTCAAGGAACAGAGGCTCGGTCACGGCGCCAGGCTCGCCTGGATCGAGCACGAACTCGACACTGTCGGATCCGAAATAGGGATCGGCGGCATCGATCGCCTGACGAAACTCAAGGCGCTTGTCGAAATAGCTCGACCACTGATCATTGATCGTCATCGTTGGAATGAAAGCGATGGCGACCGCCGAAAGGCCGAGCGTCGCGGCTGCGACCGTGCCGGGGCGAGCGATCACGAACTCGCCGACGGCGCTGACAAACTCCCCGCGGGATGCCGATGCACCTTCAGGCGCCTGCTTAAACTTCATGGGCAGGAGCATGAGGATGGCGGGAAGGAACGTGATTGAAAGGAGCCACGCCGCCGCGATGCCCGCAGCGCTCATGTTGCCCAGGTGGTGGAAGGGCGGGCTGTCGGAGAAGTTGAGTGTCAAGAACCCAACCACTGTTGTTAGCGATGTGATGCCGATCGGCGCAAAGTTGAGCGCTGTTGCGCTGATGATGGCTTCGCGTTTCTCCACGCCCTGCCTCATCTTTGTGCGGATGTTGGAGATGACGTGGATGGCGTCAGCCACGGCGATGGTGAGGATGATGGTGGGGGCGGCGAGCGAGATTGGGGTCAGCTCTACGCCTGTGAAACCGCCAATGCCGACGCCGACAAAGGTTGCCAGCAGGATCACGAGCAGTGAACCAATCATGGCACTGACCGACCGCAGGGCGACCAGGATCACCACGAGAATGAAGGCGTAAACCGCCGGGATGAGCGTGGATGAGTCGCGGACGCCAGCCTCTTCGAACGCTGCCGAGAGGGAGGCGACCCCTGTGATATGGATCTGCAAGTTGGGGTGATCCGCGAGAACAGCGGCACGCAGCTCACGCGCCTTTTCCTGGGCCATTGTGGCAACGTTGGGGATGTCTCCGGGGAGCTGAACGACCGCGTTGATGATGGTCGCCGCACCGTCGCGGGACGTGACGAAGCCATCAATCAACGGCTCGGCTTCCGCGATCCGCTTGATCTCCGCAATGCGGGCCGGGGTCAGCTCAGACGGATCAAAGACCAGGTCTTCAACAATCAGATCATCGCCTTCACCAATTGTGTTCTGAAAGTTGGTGAGGCTGTCGACCCGCGAGACATAGGGAAGGGTCCACGATTTCTCGGTCAGGGTATGAACCGCCGTGATCGTATCTTCCGTGTAGATTGTTCCATCTTGAGGGATAATGACGAAGGCGATGTTGTCGGGCTTGCCGAAGGTGCCTTGGGCATTCTCATTGGCGATGAAATCCGGGTTATCCGGACCAAAGAAGACGCGGTAGTCGCCAGCGAATTGAAGCGTCGATGCGCCATAGCCCACCGCCACGCAGAGCGCGATTAGCAGTGGGACGAGCACCCATCTTGTTTGGACAGAGAACGTCGCGAGGGCTCGTCCTATTCCCTCGGACCAGTTGGCATTTGTCAACGGAACCTCCATAGGCTAAAACTAAACAGTACGGTACTGTTCATATAGATCAGATGTTCGCGAAACAATGCGAAAGGCGATAGAATTGTTCGAAACCGTTGAAAGGTCGCAGGAAGCGGCTAAAAATACAGGAAATTCATTGGCTTATAAAAAGGACAGCCCGCCCGACCGGATCATGAAAGCCGGTCGTCGGCTCTTCTTCGCGCAAGGTTTCGAGCGTGTGTCGACCGATGCTTTGGCGAAAGAAGCCTCGGTGTCGAAGGCGACGCTCTACAAGTATTTTCCCAATATGGTGGAGGTGCTGAAGGCCGTCACAACGGCGGAGGCGGAGAATTTTGAACCCGAAGAGGCGGTCAAGATCGACAGTCTGGAGGACCTCCGGGGTGTTTTGATCCGCTTCGGGACGGACCTGCTGCGGTTTCTCAACCAGGCGGACATTCAACAGTTCGATCATCTCATGCATGAAGAAGCGCGGGCGTATCCTGATATCGCGTCGGAGTTCTATCATGCTGCTTATGGCCGAACGCTCAGTGTGCTGTCGGGCTTCATTCGACAGGCTGCCGATCAGGGTTTTGTCGATCACCGTCTGTCTCCAGAGGAAATGGCCGAACAACTTGTGGGCATGTGGGAAGGCATCCCGATGGTGAAGCTGAAGATGGGGGTCACCAAAAAACCGTTCCCGAAACCGGAGGATTGGTCGCGGAAATGCGTGGACACGCTCCTTCGCACCGAAGGCATGGCTGGATAACCAACTTGAGGGGAGGCGCATAGCGGCGGGCGAACCGCCGCCCTACGCCTTTATGTGTTAGCGGCGAACGCGCTCCAGCCAGGATGTTTGCCACGTTGTTTTTTCAAAGCCGTGCGACTTGCTGAGCGCTTCGACACTGGGTTTGGACGCCAAAAGCGTCAGGTGCGTCACCTCCCTCAACTCCTCCGAGTTCAGCAGCCAAGACATCATCGCACTTGCAATGCCCAGTGATCGAACCTCGGGGATCACGAACAAGTCGGTCAAATAGCCGTACACGGCGTAGTCAGTGGTTGCTCGCGCGAAGCCCACGAGTTCTTGCGACGCTCTGCTGCGCGCGCCCACGGCCAGGGAGTGGAAGAAGGCTTTCTCCACTTGCTCCTGACGGATGTCCGACGCCCAGGGCGTCGATTGGAGGCACCTTGTGATCATGGGAAAGTCTGACGTCCGGAACTCAGACGAGATCAGATAGCCAGAGCTCAGGTTAGGATTGCTGTGTTCATCGTTCTGCATGGTTCTTCCTTCGAAGACGGAATGCAGGCGGAGAACGGAGCCCAACGCCTGCAAACCTAATGGGTTTGCTGACGAGGTCGGGCCCACCGTCGTCAATTCAGCGTTGAGCTTCAGCCGCGCGAAGCACGGCTTTCGCCGCGACGCGTATGTAGGTCCAAGTTGAGCGCTCTGCAATGGGAAGGCTTGCGCGGCCCAAGGCGAACCTATCGCGGTGGCCAGGACTGAGCTCTTCCGTGGTCCCCTGGCGCTGGGCGGAGGTCCGTGGCAGAGACGCGCGATGACCACGCCTTTCTCCTTTTCGCTCCATAAGACAGACAATGGCGCGCGCCTTGGCTCGATCACCACCTCGCGCGGGGTGATCCGTACCCCTGCCTTTATGCCGGTGGGAACCGCAGGCACGGTGAAGGCGGTGCAGATGCGGGATGTCGAGGCGACGGGCGCCGATATCATCCTGGGCAACACCTATCACCTGATGCTTCGGCCGACCGCTGAACGGGTGGCGCGGCTCGGTGGGCTTCACAAGTTTGGCGGTTGGAAGAAACCGATCCTCACCGACAGCGGCGGGTATCAGGTGATGTCCCTCAGTGCCCGGCGGAAAATGACCGAAGAGGGTGTCGAGTTCCAAAGCCATATCGATGGCTCACGGCACATGCTGACCCCAGAACGCTCAATCGAGATCCAGTGCCTCTTGGGCTCTGATATCCAGATGCAGCTCGATGAATGCCCGCCTTACCCGATCGACCCGGACAAAAGCCTTGAGAGCCTTGAGATGTCTGTGCGCTGGGCCAAGCGTTCGAAAGCCGCCTTTGCCGATCTCGCGGGGCCGCACCAGGCGCTCTATGGCATCGTTCAGGGCTCTGTTTTCGAGGATCAGCGCCGCCGCTCGGCTGATGCGCTCCAGGAGATCGACTTCCCTGGTTACTCCGTGGGCGGCTTGGCGGTTGGCGAGGGGCGCGACGAGATGTTCCGGGTGCTGGATTTCACCACTCCCATGCTGCCCGATGACAAGCCGCGTTACCTGATGGGTGTGGGCAAGCCGCTCGATCTCGTCGGCGGGATCGAACGGGGGATTGATATGTTCGACTGCGTCCTTCCCACGCGCTCAGGCCGCCACGGCCAGGCTTGGACCTGGGACGGGCCGATCAACGTCAAGAACGCGCGGTTTATGGATGATGACACGCCGCTCGATCCGAACAGCGCGTGCCCCGCGAGCCGCGATTACTCCAAGGCCTATCTCAATCACCTCTTTAAGGCCGGTGAGTATCTCGGGCCGATGCTCCTCTCCTGGCACAATTTGCATTTCTACCAGGAGCTGATGGCGGCCATGCGCGCTGCCATCGATGAGGGACGCTTCACACAGTTTGCGGAGGATTTCCGCAAACGGCACCAAGAAAAGTAGCGGCTAGAACCGGTAGCTGTAGAAGATACCCAGCGTGCCTTGATCGCGCGAGCCGCGTTCTCGCACCAACGAGCTGTCGGCGACATCGCCTTGCAGCTCGTCATAGCTTGCGAACAGGGTGACCGAGATCTTCTTCGTCAGAGGGCGGACGACCGCGACATCAAAACCGTAAGAGTTGATCCCGCCATCGGCGTCGAAGACGCTGAGCCCTGATGCGGCGGATTCCTCGGCATTGATATCAAAGAACGTGCTGTTGAAGTCGTCGCCAGCGTAACTGAGGCTTGGGCCGAACGAGAAGAAGAGCGGTTTCTTCCGCCAGATCACAAAGTTGCGGTATTGGATGTTCACGTCCGCGAGCAGCGCCTCGTGGCCGCCCACGCCTTTGCGCAGCTCAGCTGTCGTGGTCACCTTACCCAGGGTGTAAGAGACAAACCCGCCATATTCGAACGACGCATCGATTGTGTCCAAGCCGTCGAGGTCGCGCGTGTCAGCGCCGCTGATGGCGAAGGGGTTCGAGCCATCGTCGTTCCGGCCAAATCCAATGCGGCCCACGGGCCCAGCTTTCCAACCGTTGCGATCGATCGCGGTATACTGAATACCCTGCACACCGATCTGCAGCTTGTTGCCGTAAGTCACCTGAATGTTGGGCAGGATCGAGATCTGATAGGCGTCATCGCCGAGATAAGTTGGGTTGAGGAGTTCCCCCACGCCCACACTGACCGACCAGCCTGGCGGCGAGGGGGGCTGCGCCAGCGCCGTCGATCCTGCGATCATGGAGAAGCCTACGCCAGCTGCAGTGAAGGCGGTCGCGGTGCTCTTACGGATACTCATGCTGCGTGCTCTCTCGTCCCAATATCGGCCTCGTGGTGAACACTTAGCCCAGATTTCGCGACAAAGCCGTTAGAGGAACATGGAAAATTGGAAACCGCCCGTTTGGCCAGGTGATCGCTGCCCTTGGGGCGAGACACAATACCGAGAGCAGGGCGGCGTGCGCGCGTATCCCGCAAAAAGAGCATCATCGTGGCCCGCGATTCTGGTTGTTGATCGGCCTCGAGAGTTTGCCATCTGCTGACGCAGCTCAGACGTGCAACGTTGTCGGTCAGCTGCTCGAAAATTTGCCTAAAAGTGCAGGTTTTGGGGTCCCAACGCCAGCAGCGACGCAGTTCTTCCCTCTTGCCCGGTCCCTTAGAACACGAGAATTGTTGGCAGAATCTTCCCTAAGATCCGCTTACCTACATTTTTATAGATTCCTTTATTCGCCGAGCCACGAAATGACCTCGTGAGGATCATCTTGCGGGGAAAGTCCATGACCAAGGCTGTGTTGAAAGGCAGTGTCGCCGCGTTCGCGCTTGGCGTGTCATGCAACGGTGCGGCGTTGGCTCAAAACGGTGAGCCCGATGCTCCGTTAACGGCGTATCAGGGCGTGATCGGTCCGGACTACGGCTCGCTTGATGCGTTCTATGGCAGCTTGAATGCGTTTTGGGGCTCGCTCGACGCGTTCTACGGCAGCCTCGATGCCTTTGATGGGGGCCCGGTCAACCCGTACTATGGTTCACTCGACGCCTTCGACGGATCTGTCGCGGCCCAGTATGGCAGTCTCGATGCATTCTACGGCTCGCTGGACGCTTTCTACGGCAGTCTGGATGCGTTTTATGGCCATCTCGATGCCTTCTGGGGATCGCTTGATGCGTTCTACGGCAGCTTGGACGCCTTTTACGGTTCACTCGATGCGTTCTGGGGTTCACTCGATGCCATTTACGGCAGCCTCGACGCATTTTCCGACCCAGCGACGCTGAGTACGGATCTTCAAGCACTCTTCAACCAGGCTGAGCAATCCTTCAGCGCCGCGGTTCAGGGGCAAACGGATCAATCCTTCCAAGACGCGGTGATGCAGCCGCTTCTCGAGAAGTATGGCCTCCAGTCCGACCTTAGCGGCCTTGAAGGGCTTGAGCGCGAAGAGATCGCCCTCCTGACGATCGAGCTTCACGACAGGATGATGGGCTTCACCGGCCTCGATCACGTTGACCACTGGATGGGCGCCATCGGTTGGAGCCCGACGCTATCTTACAACGCGGGCGCGGGTACAGATGTCAGCATTGGTATCATCGATACCTTGCTTGCTAGCGACAATGGCTTCGGCGATGTTGAGAAATCCAAAGGCTATAAAGTTGAAGGTCAGAACCACGGTGCGGCCGTCGCGTCACTGATCAATGCGGCCCATGACGGCCAAGGCGTGATGGGTATCGCGCCTGAAGCGGAAATCAGTTTCTATAATCCGTTCGATTCCACGTATACGGCGGATTGGAGCGATGTGATCAAAGGCATCAAGTCGCTCACCAGCAACGGCAACGGCGATGTTGATGTGATCAACCTCTCGCTCGGGACCTCTGGCTGGACGCTCCACCAGGACTGGGTCAACGTCTTCTCCAACAAGCAGGTCCAGCGCCGCGCCAGTGATGTTGTGTTCGTGAAAGCGGCGGGCAATGACGGTTTGGCGCAGACCCAAGACATCGAATGGGGCAATCTGGACGCGCATAACCGCCTTCTGATCGTCGGCTCCGTTGATCCGTCTGGTGAGATTTCGGACTTCTCCAATACGCCGGGCGATGCCTGCCTGCTGGTCAACGGTGTCTGTGATCCAGAGAACATGCTGATGAACCGGTTCCTGGTGGCGCCGGGCGATATGCTGCTCACCAGCGACAACAATGGCGGGGTGACAAGAGCGACGGGTACGTCCTTTGCTGCACCGCTGGTGACGGGCGCAGTCGCGCTGGTGCAGAGCAACTGGCCTTGGCTCAAGAAGCATCCAGAGGCGACCGCTGACATCATCCTCCAGTCCGCAACGGACCTCGGTGATCCAGGTGTCGACAGCACCTATGGTTGGGGCCTCCTGAACGTTGATGCGGCGCTGCAGCCGCTCGATCCGAGCAATCTCACGCTTCAGACCGCGAACGGCACGGTTTCCTACAGCGACGTTGGCGGCACCACGATCGGCGCGGTCTCGCTGGCTGGTACGGGCGGGACACTGACGTTCTACGAGACGATCGGCGATACCTACCGGGACTTCGCTATCGATCTGGCTAGCACCAGTCTTGAAGGCGATCCTGAAGCTGTTCAGGACACGGAGACCGAAGCCTACCTGGCAACGCGGACGCAGCAGCCAGTGGCGATGCCCTCCAACGGCAAAAAGAACAAAAACAAACGGAAAAAGAAGAAGTTCGCGGGTTTCACTGACGGTCTCTACCTTGGCGGCGGCACCCTTGGCAACGAAGAGAGCCGCTGGCTCTTCAGTCTTGAAGCCAATCGTCATTCTCCGGACGAAGTGCTCGATATCGACGCGGTGCCGTTCCAAACGACATCGACGCTGGTCAACAACGATACCGGCCTGACCCTCCAGTTTGGTCAGGGCGAAAGCGCGCTCAGCTTCCATGGCGATGGCGCGTTCGGCATGTTGTCCGACCACGACGTTCAGACAGGCGGCGTGAACCCGCTTCTCGGGCTTGCCTCTGGCGGCACGTTTGCGAGCGCGATGATCCCTGTTGATGCCCGGCTGAGCATCGGTGTGGGGATCACCAACACCGAAGAGCGCGAAGGCTTCCTGGATGAAGCGTCCGGCGAGTTCCGTTCCGCCTTTGTCGGCGTGGCCAACTATGAGGCCTCGGCGATCAATCTCAACGCCCGCTACGCGCTTACTGATCGTATGGATCTCACCACGTCGTATACGCAGCTTCACGAGGACACAGGCCTTCTTGGCACGCAAGGCTCGGGTGCCTTGGCGCTGGAAGGCGGCGCGACCACTGACGCGGTGACCATTGGTGCTGACCGGTTCTTCGACGGCGGCTTGGTGGTTTCGGCTTCGGCCACGATGGGCCGCACGCAGGGCGCTGATTTCGATCAGTCGATCTTGTCGGTCTCGGACGATGGCTTGACCTCGACCGCCTTCCATATCGCGGCCGAGAAGACCGGCATCTTTGGCAAACAGGACAGTCTGCGTGCCTCCATCGCCCAGCCTCTCCACATCGAGAACGGGACATTAGGCGTCACCACGATGCAGGTGATCGATCGTGAAACCGGTGAGCTTGGTCTTGTCACAGATCAAATTGGTCTTGATCAGGACACGCGCAGGGTGGTGTCAGAGTTTCTCTACACCCGTCCGCTAGCGGATGGTCGCGGGTCGATGAGCGCTTTCAGCCAGCTCGATACCGGCGACAACGTCACAAATGACGGAAAAACTGTCCTCACGACCGGTGTGAGGTTCCTTATCACTTACTGAAGCTTAGAAGCGGCACGGCAAGTGCCGCTCGAGCGAACGCTGCAATACATAAACCTGGGTCCACCGCTCTTTAAGCAAGTGATCATAAGGGTTTCCGGCAGTTGAGTTCGCTAGACATCGATGTTTCGAGGGGCACCCATTGCGATCCTGATCGCGGCCGCGGCGTTGTTCGCAACGAGTAATGCGGCCTGGCTTGATGGCGAAACGACCGCCCCCAAAACCGAAGCTGCTGCGCCCCTCCCTCCTTTCGACCAAGCCGTCGCTGACGCGAAAAAGGCGATGGCCACGTCCCCGATGACGGCGCTCGCCCATGCCGAGCGTGCGGAGGCGCTTGCGCCCGAGTTGGGGCCGCCAGATGCGTTGACCTCTGTCCTCTGGCTCCAGGGGGAGGCGCTCACACGGCTTAACAGACCGGACGATGCGCAACCGGTCATCGAGCGAGCCATCAGCCTACTGATGGATCCGTCCAGCAAGCTTGCGGGTGATCTTCTGCTCTCCAAGGGCCGCGTCGAGCGGGTGAAGGGGGAGGTCGGTCCCGCTCTTGAGAGCTTTCAGTCCGCTTACCGCGTTTTTGAGGATCTGGGTGAGCAGCGCAGCCAGGCGATTGCGCTGCAAAGCATCGGCACCCTCTATTCCAAGGCTCGCCAATATCAGCGTGCGATCGAATACAACGAGCGCGCATCGGCCGTGTTCTCCGACGGCGGCATTCTTGATCTTGTTTCGCTCAACAACCGCGCCAACGCTTACCGCGAGCTCGAAGCCTTCGACGAGGCCAACGGGATGTTGAGCCAAGCGCTGACGATGGCTGAGGCCTCTGGAAGTGCTCTTCTTCAAGTCCGTATCTTGACGAATGTTGCCGTCAACCACGTCGAGCGGAAGGACTTCGAGGCGGCCGAGACCGCGCTTTCGAAGGGCTTCGCCCTGGCGACCTCAGAAGAGACCAAGGGTTGGCTACCGTTTCTTTGGGGGGCAAGAGCGGAGCTCGCCTGCGCGCTGAACCAAGGGGATGTTGCGCTGCAGGCCATCCAGAAGACGTTTGACGGCGTCGACCTCGAAACCACAACTGGGCCGTTCCGCGATTTTCATGAGGCGGCCTACAAAGTCTACCAATCCTTTGAGATGCATGAGCTGGCGCTCGCCCATTTGTCGGCATTCAAACGACTTGATGACGAAGGGCGCGAGATCGCGGCATCCGCCAACAACGCGCTGATCAATGCGGAGTTCGAGCTGGCGAACAAAGAAATTCAGATCGAGCGTCTTCGTGCGGACCAGTTCGAAAAAGATGTTGAGCTGACCCGTTCGCGCATGGCTCTGCGTAGGGTTGTCGGCGCGACGATCCTGCTGACGTCTCTTTCCCTCATCGCGTTCTTGGGGCACTCGTACCGGTCTGCGAAACGCTTCGCTGTCACGCTTGGCGAAAAGAACAGCGAGCTCAGCGAAGCGAACGTTGCTCTTCAAGATGCCAATCAGGCAAAGCTTGAGTTCCTCGCTGTCACGAGCCACGAAATCCGTACACCTCTTAACGCCATCATCGGTCTGTCCGATGTGATGCTGGGCACGACGTCATTGGCCGACAAAGATCATGAGTTCGTCACGATGATCAATCAGGCCGGGTCACACCTGCTTGAAGTGGTGAATGATATTCTCGACGTCTCCAAGCTTGAGGCGGGCCAACTCACCGTCCATCCAGAACCCACCAACGTGGCCGGTCTTGTGGGCGATGTTGCGGCCATTTGGCGAAAGGCGGCGGAAGATAAGGGGCTCACGTTCAATATCAACATTGATGAGGCGATGGACCGGTACGTTACGGACCCAAGACTGATCCGCCAGACGGTCTCCAACCTTCTCTCAAACGCCGTTAAGTTCACCGCACAGGGATCAATATCGATTTCTTGCCGTCCCGTTGCTGACGGAGGATTTGATATCAGTGTGCGGGATACCGGTATCGGCATCTCTGAGGACCAGGTCGATCTCGTGTTTGAAGCTTTCCGCCAGGCCGATGGGCGCAAGCAGCGCAATTATGGCGGAACGGGACTTGGCCTCGCCATCTGCAAGCGGGTTGCGCAGATCTTGGGCGGTGACATCTTGCTCAATAGCGCGCCGGGCGAGGGGTCTGAGTTCATTCTCAGTGTACCGGCAGAGGCAACGGGTGCTGCAACGGGTACGGAACAGTCGGGCTCTGCCAAGCCTTCCGGGGCCTCCGAAGAACCAGCTGACGCTCAGCTGGCTGGCCTCAACATCCTCGTGGCCGAAGACAACCCGACCAACGCCATGGTGATCCGCGCGTATCTCACCCGCGACCAAGCCTCGGTGACGATCGTCGAGAACGGTCTCTTGGCGGTTGAGGCGGTCCAGTCGGGGAATTTTGATATCGTTCTTATGGACAAGCAGATGCCAGTTCTCGACGGCTACGCTGCCACGCGAGCGATCCGAGAACTCGCGGGGCCTCAGCGCAACATCCCAATCGTCGCGGTGACGGCGGACGCCTTCGAAGAGTCCTCCGCCGAGGCGATTAGCCACGGCATGAACGATTTCGTCAGCAAACCGCTTAATCCGTCAGAACTCAAAGACACGATCCGCAAAGCGGTGGCCCCGGCCCAAGCTGTCAAGGCAAACACAGAGTCCAACAGCGTCCGCCGCTAACTCGGCGCTGCGAATGGCCATGATCACTGAAGAGAAAATGGTGAGCCCAACAGGATTCGAACCTGTGACCCGCTGATTAAAAGTCAGCTGCTCTACCAACTGAGCTATGGGCCCGACCGAGCCGCGCAGTTAAGGGGCTGTGACGGCCGGGTCAACCATGAATCCGCGGCTTTGGTGCATTGCGACAAACGAGCCGCCGCTGAGCGCAAAACGGCCCAGCGGCGATAGACCATCAGCCCTAGGCGATCGTGCCCATGCCGCCGCCGACAGCGATCGTTTGGCCGGTGACGTAGTCGGAGGCCGATGAGGAGAGGTAGAGGCCAAGGGCGTAGAGGTCTTCGGACGTTCCGAGACGACCGAGCGGGACCTGGCTTGAGATCGTGTCCTCACCGACCGCATCGAGCGTGCCTTTCAGCATCTTCGTCGCAAAAGGGCCGGGCGCGATCGCGTTCACGCAGATGTTCATCGAGGCGAGTTGATCAGCCAGGTGCTTGGTGAGGTGGATCAGCGCTGACTTCGAGGCGCCGTAGGAATAGGTTTCCATCTTCGCCGGGCGCAGGCCTTCCACTGACGCCACGTTGACGATCTTGGCGGGCTGTTCTTTCGACGCCGCCTTTTTGATCAGTGGGAAGAACGCTTGGGTCAGGAAGAACGGGCTCTTGAGGTTGATGTCCATCACCTTATCCCAGCCGCTTTCTGGGAAATCGGAGAGGGTTGAGCCCCACACCGCGCCAGCGTTGTTGATGAGGATATCGACCTTATCGGTCTTCTCAGCGACGAAGTCTTTGAGCGCCGTGATCCCATCCATGGTGCTGAGATCGGCTGGGAAGCCGTAGACGGTACCGAGTTTGGAGAGCGCGGCAGCCGCTGTTTCGCAGGCCTCGGCTTTGCGCGAGGAGATCACGACCGTTGCGCCGCCAGCAACCAGGGCTTCAGCAATATCATAGCCAATGCCGCGGGTGCCGCCGGTGACAACGGCAAAACGGTCTTTGACGGAGAAAAGTTCATTGGGCGAAATCATCGGATCCTCCATGATGCGCAAATCAGGCGCTCTTCGTTCTTCAGATTGGCGCTGCTCTTGCCTGGAGGAGGCACCGATGACCAGCCGCTCTCTCATACTCTCGTTGATCCTCGCCGTTGCCGCTTGCGCGGCATCCGATTCGTCTGACGAGGCTCAAGCGTCGGAGCCCAAAGCCAAGCGCATCTTCAGCGATCAGATCTCGCAAGGCACAGTAGAAGAGACGCCATGCGGCGCTGAGGGCTATCAGAGCTTTGTGGGGCAGCCGCTGGCGGCGGTCACTTATCCCGATGATTTGCGCGTCCGGGTGCTGCGGCCTGGTGCCATGGTAACGATGGAGTACTCGGCAGAACGCATGAATATTCATGTCGATAAAGACGGGACGATCACCAAGGTCATCTGCGGGTAACCCAGCCTCCCTAGACAGAAGCGCCGTTCCTTTGCATAGCGCCAGGAACCCTAAGGCGGAGCGATTATGATCGGTATCCTCAAACGCACCTTTTCTTGGTGGCACCAGGCGACCTGGGGCACGAGCTTCTCGATGTGGCAGAGAAAGGCGCGTCTCGTTGGCGAGGACGATCAGGGCAACCGCTATTTCGAAGAGACCGGCGAGGGGAGCTATCCTGAAGGCGGCCGGCGCCGCTGGGTGATCTACAATGGCCACGCCGAGGGCAGCCGGGTTCCGCCCGAATGGCATGGCTGGCTCCACCACACCTGGGACGAACCGCCGACCGAGAAAGAGCTCGTCGTCAAAAAGTTCGAGACGCCTTACCTGCCTAACATGACCGGCACGCCGATGGCTTATCACCCCAGCGGGTCGCTGTTCTTGACCCCGGACACGTCCGATTCGCCGAAGGGTCAGAAGAAAGACTACGAAGCCTGGTCACCAGACTCGATCTGATGTGCTAAGCCGACGCTAGGTCCGATTGGAGAGCCTCAATGCTTTCACAACTTGTTGTTCTGACAGCTCTTTTGCAGAGCGTTTATCCTGCGGATAGCGGCGGAACGTGCGAGGGACTGGGCTGTGCCGCGGCTTGGGGGCAAGATGATGGTTTTCGGGCATCGGAGGAGCTGCTCGGCTGGACCATTGAGCCGCCGACGCCTGCGCGGGATGCTGAGCTGACAGAGCTTGATCGCTTGTCACAGTCGTCCTCAGGTGCCGGCTTCATGACCGGTCTTTATGGCGGCGGCGGGGAGGACCTGCGGCGACCGATTTCGGTGTCCTTGCGGGCGCTAAACAAGGTAACGGCTCAGTTTATCGATCTCGAGGTGCCCATCGGCGAGCCGCAAAGCTTTGGCACCCTGACAGTGCTGCCGCGGACATGCAGCACCCGCCCACCGGAAGAGTTCCCTGAAACGACCGTCTTCCTCGAGGTTTACTCAGGTGAGAACGATATCGCGGGTCGCCGCGCCTTGGGCGTGCGTGAAGAGATGCAGCAGCCGAGCCTGACGCGGGTCAGCCTCGACGACGAAATTGACGTGACAACGCTTGGTGAGCCGCTGTTCACCGGCTGGATGTTCGCCTCAACACCGTCGCTCAACGCCCTTGAGCATCCGACCTATGATGTCTGGGTGACCGACTGCACGATGATCGAACCCGACGTTTGATCGCCAGCGGCGCTAAAATCGCCTTGAACCTCAAGCGCCTTCGCCAAGCGACGCTCATAGACATCGTCCGGTAGCTCAACAGCTCCGAACCGCGCGAGGTGCGGTGTCAAAAACTGCGTATCGAGAAGGCGATATCCGCCAATCCTGAGACGGCCGATCAGGTGGCAAAGGGCGACTTTGCTGGCGTCTGTAACCAGGCTGAACATGCTCTCGCCAAAAAAGGCGCCAGCAATCGAAACGCCGTAGAGCCCACCGACGAGCTCACCATCCAAGTGGCACTCCACCGAATGCGCATGCCCTTGGTCGTGGAGCGCCGTGTAGGCGGCCAAAATGTCGTCGTTGATCCAGGTGTCATCGCGGCCAGCCTCGGGGCTCGCGCAAAGTTTTATCACCTTTTCAAAGTTTTGGTCGACATAGACGTCGAAGACATCTTGCTTCACGATCTTTTTCAACGATCGCGGCATATGGAACGCGTCCAGTGGGAAAACCCCCCGTTCCTTGGGTTTCACCCACATCAGCGCGTCACTGTCCCGCGCCTCACCCATAGGAAAGTAGCCAAGCCGGTAAGCTTGCAGCAACAGATCTGGTGAAAGCTTCACAACATTGTCCGCTGGGGCGACGCGCCCTAGACCCTTGTTTTTTGGTCCCCCGCTCCGGGACCAGCCCAGGGCGGAGGAGCACCGCGAATGACCATTACCATCACCAAGGACTTTGAGTGCGGCAATATCAGCGTGGTGAGCGCTGAACACCCCGCCGACATCCGTGTCGAGATCGAGATGGATGGCAAGGCCAATTTCTTCCAATGGTTCTACTTCAAAGTGAAGGCGCCAGCGGGCCCCCGCACGATTTCCTTCATGAACGCGGCCAAGGCGTCCTATCCCGGCGGTTGGGAAGACTACCAAGCGTGCTACACGATTGACGGCGAGAACTGGCTGCGTGCACCGACACGCTACGACAATGGTGTGCTGACGATTGAGCACTCTATCCCGGCCGACGAGTGCACCTACGCCTATTTCCCTCCTTACACGGCGACTGAGAACGAAGCCTTTCTCGACAAAATGGGCGCGAGGCCTGACGTCACGCGGATGCCGCTTGGCAAGAGCCTGGACGGTCGCCCGATCGATGTCTTGCGCTTTGGCGAAGAGGGCGAAGGCAAGCGGGTCATCTGGGTGATCGGCCGTCAGCACCCGGGCGAGTCCATGGGCTCATTCTTTGTTGAGGGGTTCTGCGAAGGTCTTCTGCAGGACGACAATCCGATGGCGACGGGCTTGCTCGAAGCCGCTGTTGTGTATGTTGTACCGATGATGAACCCCGACGGCGTCTATCGCGGTCACCTTCGGACCAACACAGCCGGGATGGACCTCAACCGGTCCTGGGCCGAGCCATCGATGGAAATGAGCCCTGAGGTCAAAGTCGTCCGCGATAAGATGGATGAGACGGGCTGTGATCTCTTCCTCGATGCCCATGGTGATGAGGCGATCGCCAACAATTTCATCGCGGGCTCTGAGGGCATTCCAAGTTGGCAGCCGCGTCTGGCGGAGCTTCTCTCGACGTTCAAGAACCAGCTCATCCAGGCAACTCCAGACTTTCAAGACAAAGAGGGCTATCCTATTGCACCCTCGGGCAAAGCCAACTTGCGGATCGCCAACAATGCCATCGGCGAACGGTTCCGGTGCCTCTCCATGACCCTCGAGATGCCGTTCAAAGACGCCAAGACCAACCCCAAGCCGCAAGAGGGCTGGTCGCCCCGTCGCTGCAAGGAGCTTGCAGGTCACACGATCACGGTGATGAACCGCATCGCATCGCGCTTGCGCTAGCCCTTGCCGAGCAAGCCACATGTTGCGGTCATCGGCGGTGGCCCGGCCGGGCTGATGGCTGCCGAGGTGTTGGCGCAGGGCGGTGCCGCGGTGTCTGTCTTTGAGAAGATGCCGAGCCTTGGGCGCAAGTTCTTGATGGCGGGGAAAAGCGGCCTCAACATCTCAAAAAATGAGCCGCCCACGGACTTTCAGGCGCGCTATCTCGCATCCGATCCGCGTCTTGAGCATGTGCTCGATGCCTTCGGTCCGGACGATGTGACAGCATGGATGAAGACGCTGGGCATTGATGTGCATCAGGGCTCTTCGGGCCGGTTGTTCCCGAAGGAGATGAAGGCCTCGCCGCTTTTACGCGCTTGGATCAAACGCCTGTCCGATGCCGGTGTGATGGTCCATCTCAAGTCCCGATGGACCGGATGGAACGAGGCTGAAGAACTCTCGTTTGAGACCCCTGACGGTTGGGTCAGTGTGGCGGCGGATGCCGTGATCCTGGCGATGGGTGGTGGGTCGTGGAGGCGGCTCGGATCTGATGGTCAGTGGACAGAGCTCTTATCAGAGCGCGGCGTGTCCCTTGCGCCGTTTACCCCGTCCAATGGCGGCTTTCTCATTCCATGGTCAGACGTCCTGAAGGAGCGCTTTGTGGGGACACCGGTGAAAGCGACCAAACTGACGGCACCGGGCGGAACGGTCAGTCGCGGTGAGTGGGTGATCTCAGAGCGCGGGGTGGAGGGGGGCGGGGTCTACGAAGTCTCGCAAGACCTCCGTGACCAGATAATGACGGAAGGGGAGGCCACCTTGATGCTCGATCTTCTCCCTGACCGGTGCGAAGACGATATCGCCAAACGCCTTGCCAGGCCGCGCGGCAAACAGTCGATGAGCAACCATCTGCGCAAAACCCTTGGCCTGCCGGGTGTCAAAGCCGCGTTGCTGCGCGAGTTCGCGCCCCGGGAGGCCTTTCATGAGCCCGAGCGCCTGGCCGCCTTCATCAAGGCGCTGCCTATGGTTGTCAAAGCGTGGGCACCGATCGACGAAGCCATCTCGACCGCGGGCGGAATTCCGTGGTCGGAGCTTGATGAGCATCTCATGCTGAAAAACCTCCCGGGCGTCTACTGCGCGGGAGAGATGATCGCATGGGACGCACCCACGGGCGGCTATTTGCTCACTGCGTCGATGGCACTGGGCCGTGCCGCCGGGCGATGGGCGCTGGTATCGCTTAACGGCACGGCCCCGACTGCATGAGGGCAGTCATCAGAATCGGCGGTTCACGAACGGCTCGGACAGATCAAAGCCCTGTTCCTCTAGCGCCTCGAAGGCTTCAGCCAGTTGCGCACGAGAAGCATCACGGATCGCCACATCACCAAGTTCTTTGGCCAGGGCGACAAGCCCTTCCTCATTGACGCGATCCTCCGTGCTCGGTGGACGCTCAAAGCCAGGCACGTCAGCAAGATCGGCGATTTCCCGCGGCTTGAAGCCCGCTTCAAAGACGGCCTGGAAGAAGCCGCGGCTTGGGCGGATATCAAGCTCTTTGACCTGATCAACGATCTTGCTCGCAGAGTCGCTGTCGAGGTTTTCGGGGTCAAACTGCGCCAGGATATCGTTGAGGCCCTGGCGTTGTTCGTCGGTCAGACGGTTTGCGGCATCCGGACCACCGCTTGGGCGCGGGAACGAGACGGGAGGCAAAGAATTGATCACGGCGGATCTCCTTATGTCATGGCGGAACCGGCGTGAGGGAAGGAGACTAACAACCGTTGGTCCCCGACGTCATTGATACACTTTGATAAATTGTATCCGAGCATCGGAGGTCGGATGGGCCGCGAACGCGCACATTGCTCCTGGACGCGCCGACGGGCAGGGCTGCGCTATATCATCAAAAAAATGAACTCTTAGAGGAGATCCGTCATTATGGCAGCAGCCCCCACCTACGACATGAGCGGCAAGAGTTGTTTCATGTCCGGCGCCACCTCGGGCATCAACGAACAGATCGCCCGCCGCTTTGCCGAAGCCGGCGCGAAAGTCTTTGTCGTCTCGCGCTCGATTGAGAAGGTCGAGCGCACCGTCGCCATGCTGAAAGAAGCAGGAGCCGAGGCGGCAGACGGCGCGGCTGTTGACGCGCGGTCCTACCCCGATGTCGAGGCGGCGGTGAACAAAGCCGCGGAGCAGTTCGGTGCCCTCGACATGGTGCTCGCTGGCCAAGCCGGGAACTTCCCCGCGGGCGCTGCGCATATGTCGGCCAATGCTTTCAAGTCGGTGATCGATATTGACCTTCTGGGGACGTTCAATGTCTTCCGCTCGGCCGTTCATCAAGCCAATCGTCCGGGTGCGAGCTTTATCGCCATCACAGCGCCCCAGGCAAAACGGCCTTGGCTCTATCAAAGCCATGTCTGCGCCGCCAAAGCTGGGGTCAACATGCTCGTCCAGTGTATGGCGCTCGAGTGGGGCATTTCGGGTGTCCGCGTGAACGCCATCAGCCCTGGTCCGATTGACGGAACCGAAGGGATGGATCGCCTCGCGCCCACCGAGGAAGCCCGCAAGAAGGCTGAAGAGGCGGTGGCGATGAAGGCCTTCGGCAATCGCGACGATATCGCTGACGCGGCGATGTGGCTGTGCTCTGACGGCGCCGATTACGTCACCGGGACGATCCTCGAGATTGAAGGCGGCACAACCCTCGGCGACGCCACCGACGCGATGAAGCTCTAAGGGCTCTACACATGATGCGTATTCTGATTACAGGTGCGGGGACCGGGATTGGCCGGGCCTGCGCACTCTACCTCGCCGAAAAAGGCTTTGACGTCATCGCCGCGGGTCGGCGGGCTGAGCCGCTTGAGAAGGTGGCGGCTGAGGCCAAGGGCGTTGTTCGTGTGCAGACGCTTGATGTGACTGATCCAGCTTCGATCGAAGCGGCGATCCCAGCGATCAGCCCCGTTGAGGGTCTGATCAACAATGCCGGTGTCTCGGTGATGGGACCCGTCGAGGCCGTAGGTCTTGATGAGTGGCGGCGGCAGTTTGAAGTCAATGTCTTTGGCGCGGCCAACATGATCCGCGCCGTGCTGCCTCAGATGCGCCAACGCGGCTCAGGACGGATCGTTCAGATCGGTTCGGTCACCGGCCGGGTCGTGCCGCCCTTTATGGGGACCTATGGCTCGTCGAAGCACGCGCTCGAAGGGATGAGCGATGCCCTCCGCCGGGAAGTGGCGGATTTTGGCATCAAGGTTTCGGTGATCCGACCTGGCTTTGTCCGCACTGATTTCGGCGACCAGGAGCAGGCGAGCCTCGCGAAACATCGGATCGAACCCTACGCTGCGTTCCAGGACATGTTCGCCAAGTGGCACCATGAGAACGGCCACAAAGTGGCGCCAGACCCCCTTTGCGTGGCGGAGGCCGCGGAGAAGGCCCTGACCGCGCCCAACCCCCGGACGCGCTATGCCGTGCCGAGAAGTGCCATCCAGAACATTGGTTTGCGCACATTCCTCCCGGCGCCGTTGGTGGACGCTGTGATCCGTCGCACGATACGGAACAACTGATTTCCTGGCGTGTGAGCCATTGCAGGGAGGCGCGCGGCTGATTAGCAAGGCTCGTATCAATTGTACGAAGTGGACGCCGCGTGACTATCCCTGTCCTGATGCCTGCCCTGTCTCCAACCATGGAGGAGGGGACTCTTGCTAAATGGCTGAAAAAGGAGGGTGACCAGGTCAGCTCCGGCGACATTCTGGCTGAAATCGAGACGGACAAAGCCACGATGGAGGTCGAGGCGATCGACGAGGGGACCCTCGGCAAGATCTTGATCTCTGAGGGCACCGAGGGCGTGAAGGTGAACGCGCCGATCGCGGTTATTCTTGAGGACGGGGAAAGCGCCTCGGACATCGACACCGCCAATCTGGCTGCTGCTCCTGTTGCCGCGGACGCTCCTGTCGAAGCGCCCGCCGCGCAAGAAGCTCCAGTCGCGGCGCCCACCCAGGCGATCGTCGTGTCGGAACCTGAGCTGCCTGAAGGCACGCCGATGAAAGAGCAGACGGTGCGCGATGCGCTCCGCGATGCGATGGCGGAGGAGATGCGCCGCGACGACACTGTCTTTGTCATGGGCGAAGAGGTCGCTGAATATCAGGGCGCGTACAAAGTCACGCGTGAGCTCTTGCAAGAGTTCGGCCCGCAGCGAGTCGTTGATACGCCGATTACGGAGTATGGCTTTGCTGGCGTGGGCGTCGGTGCGGCTTTTGCAGGTCTTCGTCCGATCGTTGAGTTCATGACCTTCAACTTCGCGATGCAGGCGATCGACCACATCATCAACTCGGCAGCCAAGACACGGTACATGTCGGGTGGCCAGATGGGTTGCCCGATCGTCTTCCGCGGACCGAACGCTGCGGCCAGCCGTGTGGCGGCCCAGCACAGCCAAGACTACGCCCCGTGGTACGGTCATGTGCCTGGCTTGATCGTGATTGCTCCGTATGCCGCGTCTGATGCCAAAGGTCTCTTGAAGGCTGCGATCCGCAACCCCAACCCTGTCGTCTTTTTGGAGCATGAGATGCTCTATGGCGATAAGTTCGATGTGCCGGATCTTGATGATTACACCCTGCCGATTGGTAAGGCGAAAATCGTTCGTCCGGGTAAGGACGTCACCATCGTCTCCTACGCGCAAGGGATGAAGCGCGCGGTGGAAGGTGCCGCGCTTCTTGAAAAAGAGGGCATCGATGCGGAGGTCATCGACCTACGGACGATCCGCCCGATGGACCGCGCCACGGTGATTGAGAGCGTGAAGAAAACGAACCGCCTCGTGACCGTCGAAGAAAGCTGGGCGCCGATGGGTGTCGGCGCTGAGGTCGGTTGGTCCGTGACCGAAGCGGCGTTCGACTATCTCGACGCGCCGCCCGCCCGCGTGACCCAAGAGGACGTGCCGCTGCCGTACGCCGCGAATCTAGAGGCCATGAGCCTCCCTGACGCCGAGCGCGTGGTGGCCGCCGTCAAGAAAGTGCTGTATATCTAGCTCAATACGGAAGGCGTGGGGGCGCTATGTTTCGTTATTTTTTAAGCCCGCATGGTCGGATTGGAAGGTGGGGACATTATTATTCGCCTTTGATATCTACTTTATTCATTCCATTTTTTGTTGTTCTATCTTTGGCGTTCTATTCGCTAAAGTCTTTTATTATCATCATGGCTGTTTTTTATGGACTCAGTTACTATGTATATGTAATAACAAGTATTAAGCGCTATCACGATATTGGCCTGTCTGGTTGGACTCACCTTTATGTGGTTTGTGTTTGGTTATTGATGCTTGCGTATGGTTCGGTGGGGCTTTTGATTGCAGGTCTTACTGATCCAAAGTTTATGGCAGTGTGGCGAGACTCATCTTTAGCTCTTTATCCCAAGGGCGTTGAACTATGGGATATTTTGAGAACCAAACACATCTCCTTCTTTGTTTCCATTATTGGATCATTTGTTGTTCACGTTGGTGAGGCGATTTATTTGCTGCTGGCTCCTGGTCAATTTGGAGATAACAAGTACGGATCCGATCCTCGTAGTTTTCGAGGCGGTCATTACGTGAAGGGGCGCGTATGAGTGGGCATAGTTTGGGTATGGTGTTTGATCCGCGGGGGCGGATCACGCGGCGGCTTTTTGTTTGGGATCTGATTATTCCTAATGTTGCTGCCATTATCGCAATCATCGTGATTCGCGTCGTGACCGGAGAGTTTGCGCCAGTCGCGGTCGCCATCGTCAGTGTCTTTCTTCTGTGGTCAGCCTATATCGCTGCGCCAATTGCCCGGTTTCATGATATCGGCATCTCGGGCCGGGTCCATTTGGTGATTTTGGCGGTGGCGGCGCTCTTCACGGTGGTGGGACCCATCGCACCGCCCGGAGAAATGATCGGCCGCGTGGGATCGTTCTTTGCCGGGATCGACTTTCAAAATGGCGGCGACCTGCCTCAAGTCGATGGCCGTTCGGCCGGCATAGGTGCGGGCATCGCTCTCGTCGAAGTGCTGTTTCTCGCCCTTTGGAAGGGCAACAAGGGTGCGAACAAGTACGGCCCTGATCCGCGGGCGAAGGAATGACGCCCAAGGACGCTTTGCATCTCTATTTTGATCCGCGGGGACGGCTGAGCCGCAAAGGCTTGGCGTTGGCCGTTCTTGCGCCGCTCTTTGCGCTCATGCTCGCTGTTGATGCGAGCAACAGTGCTTTTGTCAGCGCCTTCATCTGGGCACTGATCCTTTGGCCGCTGATGGTGGCCACCCCGTGGAAGAGGCTCCATGACACCGGCCGGACCGGCAAGTGGAATGCTGTCTTCCTTCTCTTCTATGCGATCGGCTTTGCCTTCTTCCTCGGCGAATATGTTCAGGCGGAGGGCGGCTGGCCCGCACTCTTCGATGGACAAGACCCGGTCGCAACCGATGATGATCTCACCGCCAGCGGCCTTGGTGGCTTTTCGACGGTGCTGATCTTCCTCCCCATTCAGCTCTTTTGGCTGTATCTCATCCCTGGCACACAAGGCGAAAACCGCTACGGTCCGTCGCCGCTTAAGGAGGCCTAACGCCATGCCTATTCCCGTTCTCATGCCCGCTCTGTCGCCGACGATGGAGGAGGGGACGCTTGCGAAATGGCTCAAGAGCGAAGGCGATGAGGTGACCTCCGGCGACATCATCGCGGAGATCGAGACCGACAAGGCGACCATGGAGGTCGAAGCGATCGACGAGGGCAAGCTCGGCAAGATCCTGATCGCCGAAGGCACCGAGGGCGTGAAAGTGAATGCTCCGATCGCTGTCATTCTTGAGGATGGTGAGAGCGCAGCGGACATCGATGAGGGGAGCCTCGGCGCGGCTCCTACGCCTGCACCAGCTGCAGCTCCGGAACCCGCGCCTGCGGCGGCAGCGCCCGCTGCTGCGCCGTCCCCCGCGCCAGCGGCTCCTGCGGCAACGCCGGCTACCGCAGCCGCCACCAATGGCGATGCGCGGGTGAAGGCGTCCCCGCTTGCGAAACGCTTGGCCAAACAAGAGGGTCTCCCGCTCGATGCCATCAAAGGCACGGGTCCCCATGGAAGGGTCGTCAAGCGCGACGTTGAGAAAGCGATGAAGGAGGGCGTCTCCGCCCCCGCTGTCGCGCCCTCCGCGCCTGCGCCGATGCCTATCGCAGGGGTTGATCCGCGGCTTTACCCAGCGGACACCTACACAGCGATCAAAAACGACGGTATGCGGAAGGTTATCGCTAAACGGCTGCACCAGAGCTTCAACTCTGAGGTCCCGCACTTCCCTCTCAATATCGACCTCGAGCTCACGAACCTGCTTGAGGCGCGTGCCCGCATCAATGCCGCCGCACCGCCCAAGGGTGAAGAGGGCCACTACAAGCTCTCCGTCAACGACTTTGTTGTGAAAGCCTGCGCACAAGCGCTGAAAGCTGTACCGGCCGCCAACGCATCCTATACGGATGAAGCGATCTTGCAGCATCACCACGCCGATATCGGTGTCGCTGTTGCGATCGATGGTGGCCTTATCACCCCGATTGTTTGGCAGGCGGAGACCAAAGGCCTCCAAACCATTTCAGCTGAGGTGAAAGACCTCGCTGGCCGTGCGCGGAACAAAAAGCTGAAGCCGGAAGAGTATCAGGGCGGCACGTTCGCGATTTCGAACCTCGGCATGTTCGGTATCAAGAGCTTCGCGTCGATCGTGAACCAACCCCACGGCGCGATCCTGTCTGTAGGCACCGGCGAAGAGCGCGTGGTGGTGCGGAACGGTGAGATGGTCATCCGCAACATGATGACTGTGACCCTGACCTGCGATCACCGCGTCGTCGACGGCGCCGTCGGTGCCGAGTTCCTCGCCAAGCTCAAAACCTTCATCGAAGACCCAGCGACGATGCTGCTTTAAGTGAAGCGTCAAGACGAGGAATTTTTACCTTGGGGCGCGGTGATTGCGCTGTTCCCTTTGTTATGGGCACTGATGTTTGCCGCTATCAAGGTCCTTCTTCCAGCGTTCGGGTTTGCGGCCATTGCGTCCAGCGTACTGGCGCTGATCCTATGCGCAGCGATAAGCTCTCATCCCGTCACCAGGCGGATCGCGGTGAAGGTGTGGGACGTTCTGACCGATTTGGTTTGAGGTCTTAAGCCCGCTGTGGGCGTCGTTTGCGGGCCACAAGCGAGAGATACCGGATCATCTTGCTCGCTGTTCTCGTGAAGAGAAACGGGAAGATGGCGTGGATGAAGCAGGCGAGACCGCCGCCAATCATCACAAGGCCGATGCGGCCTGCTTGGCCTGCATGCTCGACATAGGTTTCCCCGACGCTGTCGGGGTGGTCTTTGAAGTAGCGCTCGATGGTGCTCATGAATCGCTCCTGATAGCCGTTCTTATCAGAGCGTCAGCTTTTCTGCGAGCCAGGATCTCTCAACGCTTCGTGGCGGCATGAAAAAAGCGGCGCCCGAGGGACGCCGCTTACGAAGAGCTATTCTAAAGCCCTTTGTTATCCTTGTGCTTTCAGCTCCAGGCGCGTCGCGTGGAGGAGGGGCTCGGTGTAGCCCGAGGGCTGCTCCGCGCCTTTGAAGATCAGGTCTGACGCCGCGCGGAAGGCGAGGGAGGTGTCGAAATTCTCCGCCATCGGCCGGTAGGTCGGATCGCCCGCGTTCTGACCATCGACCACGGCAGCCATCCGGCGAAGCGACTCCTCGACCTGCTCTTTCGAACAGACATTGTGCTCGAGCCAGTTGGCGAGGTGCTGCGAGCTGATCCGGCAGGTCGCGCGGTCTTCCATCAGGCCGATATCGTTGATGTCGGGTACTTTCGAACAACCGACGCCATGGTCGACCCAGCGGACGACATAGCCGAGGATGCCTTGGCAGTTGTTGTCGACCTCTTGTTGGATATCGTCCGCACTCCATGTGTTCGGGCTGCCAAGAGGAACGGTGAGGATGTCGTGCAGGGAAGCACGGTTGCGCGATTTCAACTCGTCCTGGATCTGATCAACATCGATCTTGTGGTAGTGAAGCGCGTGTAGCGTCGCGCCGGTCGGGGACGGAACCCAGGCGCAGTCTGCGCCGGCCTTCGGGTGGCCGATCTTTTGTTCGATCATCGCAGCCATCAGATCCGGCATGGCCCACATGCCCTTGCCGATCTGCGCCCGGCCCTGGAAGCCTGACATCAGGCCATTATCGACATTCCAGTTTTCGTAGGCCGCCATGAACGGCGCGCCTTTGATCTCCGCCTTGCGCATGAAAGGACCAGCCTTCATCGAGGTGTGGAGCTCATCGCCGGTCCGGTCGAGGAAGCCGGTGTTGATGAAAATCACACGATCCTTGGCCTGACGAATGCACTCTTTCAGGTTCACCGTCGTGCGGCGTTCCTCATCCATGATCCCGATTTTCAGGGTCTTGGCAGGCAGGCCCACGGCGCTTTCCACATCGGTGAAAAGCTGCACCGCGAAGGCGACCTCTTCCGGCCCATGCATCTTCGGCTTCACAACATAAGTGGAGCCGTGCATCGAGTTGCGCTTTCCGCCCACGTCGTATTTGGCAAGAAGCCCTGTGACGCAAGCGTCCAGCATGCCTTCGAAAATCTCTTCGCCATTGGGCAAAAGCACGGCCGGGTTGCGCATCAGATGGCCGACATTGCGGATCAGCATCACGACACGGCCTTTGAGGGCAAGATGTGAGCCGTCAGCGGCTGTGTAGACCCGATCCGGCTCAAGGCCGCGGCTGACGGTCTGGCCACCCTTTTGGAAACTCGTCGTGAGGTCGCCTTTCACAAGGCCAAGATAGTTGGCGTAGACCTCGGCTTTGTCCTCACCATCCACCGCGGCGACCGAGTCTTCGCAGTCCATGATCGTGGTGATCGCGCTTTCGAGGATGATATCAGCCAGACCGGATGGATCGTCTTTGCCGATCGAATGGCTGCGATCGATCATCAGCTCTGCATGCAGATTGTTGTTGCGGAGAAGAATGGCGGTGGGTGCGTCCGCTTCGCCTTGGAAGCCTCGGAAGGCGGCAGGGTCTTTGAGGCCCTGGGCGCCGTCGCCGAGATCAGCGACCAAGGCGCCGTTTTCGACACGGTAGCCTGTCACCTGATCATGTGCGCCGCTGGCGAGCGGGAAGTGCTCGTCGAGAAACGCTTTGGCAAAGGCGATGACCTTGGCGCCGCGCACGGGGTTGTAGCCGCCGCCTTTTTCCGCGCCGCCATCCTCTGCGATCGCGTCCGTGCCGTAGAGCGCATCATAAAGGCTGCCCCAGCGCGCATTGGCGGCGTTGAGGGCGTAGCGCGCGTTCTTCACCGGAACGACAAGCTGCGGGCCCGAGATTTGCGAGATTTCAGGGTCAATGCCCGTGGTTTCGATCGAGAAATCGGGGCCTTCGGGGACGATATAGCCGATCTCGCGCAGGAACGCCTCTTGCGCCTCAGGGCCTTTGTCGCCACCCTCCGCATACCAATCATCGATCTGCGTCTGCAGCGCCTCGCGCTTATCGAGCAGCGCCTGGTTGGTCGCGGTATGCTGGTCAGCGATTTTGGCAACGGCCCGCCAAAAGTCCTCGGCCGTCATGCCCGCGCCGGTCGCGGCCCCTTCGATAAAATCGAAAAGCGGTTGGGAAACAGAAAGACCGGCGATCGGCACATAATCGGACATAGAGGACCTCGAAACTAGCTCGGCCGCAGCTAGCGGACCGGGTCCTTTATGTCCAAGGGTCTACTTGCCGCCGAAGGCTGCAAGGGCCGCGGGGGCGATTTCGTCGCCTCTTTCTTGGACGAAATGGCCGCCGCCTTTGATGATCAGGGCCTCGGGGCAGCCTTTGATGCGGCTGCGCAGGAGCTCCATGGTTTGAGGGCCGAGGACGGGGTCGGCTTCGCCCACCGCCATAAAGCTCTCGCCTTCCCAATTCGCCCAAAACTCCACTGCACGCTGATGGATGGCATAGCCGTCCATGTCCGTTCGCCATGGAACAAGGGTCGGGAACACGAGCGCGCCAGCCTGATAGGTCTCGTCGGGGAAGGGCGCGTCATAGGCGGCGACCTCTTCGGGGCTAAGCTCCGCGCCGCAGCCACGCGCGATCAACTTGCCGCACTCCATCGAAGGCTTGCTTTGCGAGAAGGCATGCCAAGCGCCAAAGCCGGTTTGCGGCATCGATCCCTCTGGCCGATCGAAGACGTCAGCCGCGACCGCGGACGCCTCTGGCTCGGTCACCAGCGCCGTGTTCATCACGATGAGGCGTTTGTATCGCTCCGGTGCTTCAAGAGGCAGCGTGAGACCAAGGATGCCGCCCCAGTCTTGAACGACGAGCGTCACGTTTTGGAGGTCGAGCTTCTCCACCAGCGCAAGAAGCGCGTTGCGGTGGAAGGTGACGGTGTAGTCCTCGCGCCGCACAGGTTTGTCGGACCGGCCGAAGCCATAAAGATCCGGCGCCACGCAGCGGCCACCGGCCTTCAAAAAATGCGGGATCATCTTCCGGTAGAGGTACGACCAACTCGGCTCACCGTGCAGGCACAGGAACACCGGCGCGTCCTTGGGCCCCTCGTCGATGACCGCCATGCGAAGACCTTCATACCCCGGAAGATCGTCGTGGTAGGTGGGTTGATAGGGAAAGCCCGGCAGGTTCGTGAACCGTTCATCCGGGGTGCGAAGCGCTTTGATCGCCATCGTCTTGTCTCCTCAGTTTGGGCGAAGCCTAAACCTCTTGGCTGTCTTGGCCAGACCTTGCCGCACTTGCGCAGATGCTGGTGAGGGCTAGGTCGTGTCGATGGATGAACGGGACGCGATCATGATGCTGCTTGGCCAACGTGGCCCAGAGCGGTCGATCTGCCCCTCCGAGGCGGCTCGGCTTGTCCTCGGTGAGGACGGCTGGCGGGAGGCTATGGAGCCGGTACGCGAGGCGGGCCGTGCTTTGGCGGCTGAGGGGCTGATCCTGGTGACGCAAAAGGGATCAGCGGTGGACCCTGCGACCGCGCGCGGGCCCATCAGGTACAGATTGCGAGAGACGAATGACTGAAACCATGACCGTTGACACCCGGCTTGCCACCTATGGGACGCTGGCGCCGGGGCAGGTGAACGAACGTGTGCTGGCGCAGCTTGAGGGCCGCTGGCTCCGCGGTGTGGTGCGTGGCCGCTTGATCGAAGCTGGTTGGGGTGCGGAGCATGGCTGCCCTGGCATGAGACCCGACGCCAACGGCGATGAGATTGAAGTCCATCTCTTTGAATCCGCGGAGTTGCCGCAGCACTGGCGCCGGCTCGATGCCTTCGAAGGGCCGGGCTATGAGCGGATCCCGATTCTCGTGTTGACCGACGAGGGTGAGATTGAGGCTTCGATTTACGCGCTGAAGCCCTAAATCATCGAAGAGCTCAACCGCGAGACGGTCATGATTGATCCGAAAACTGATGATGTCGAAGCCCTGATCCGTGAGGCCTGCGAGACCTTCATTATGCCCCGCTTTCGGGCGCTGGGTGAGGGCGAGGTGGTTGAGAAAGATGGCCCTATGGACCTCGTCACTGTGGCGGATCGTGAAGCGGAGGTGTTCCTAACCGAGCATCTCGAAAAACTGGTCGCCGGCTCGAAAGTGATCGGTGAGGAGGCTGTGAGCCAAGGTCTGACCTCGCCGGACCTCCTGCTTGAGGATCGGGACCTGTGGCTGGTTGACCCTGTGGATGGCACCTACAATTTTGTGCAGGGGTCGGATCGTTTTGGCGTGATGGTGGCCTTTTTGCGCGGCGGTGAGACGGTGAAGTCCTGGATCTTTCTTCCCGTCGAGGACGGCTGCGTTATCGCCGAGAAAGGCGCGGGCGCACGCTTGCGCGGTGAACCCAGCGCGCCGCGGCGGGGTGTACCGTTCTCCGAAGCGACGGGCGATTACAGCAAGGTCTATGTCGATGAGCCCCACCGCAGCATTCTTGATGCTGGTGTCGCGCGCTCCGCCGGGACCCATCAGGGGCGCTGTTCGGCCCACGGCTACACGGAGCTTGCAAGGGGCATTCAGGATTACTTCGTCCAGTACATCATGACCCCGTGGGACCATGCGCCGGGTCAGCTGATCGTCGAGGAAGCGGGCGGCCGGTTTGCCCTGATGCCGTCCGGCGAGCGTTACACGCCGGTGCCTCGCAGGAACCAGCCGATGCTGATCACCGGTGATGCCGCAGTTTGGGAAGACTACGCTCATCAATTGATGGCAGGTTGAGCCTCTTTGCGAAGCGCGCAACCACGCCTAGATGCTAGCGCTAACGAACGTTCGACGAGGAAAACCATGACCGACATCATTCGCCTTGATGACAGCACAGAGAACGGAGCCGACACTCGGCCAACGCCAGCGGTGGACAAGCACCTTTTTTCAGCCCGTCAGGTTCTGATCGTCGGCCAAATCACCATGGATCTGGCCAAGAGCGTTTCGCAGCGTCTTTTGGCACTGGCGCAGGCGTCTGACGATCCGATCACGGTGATGGTCTCGTCCCCTGGCGGGCATGTCGAGTCCGGCGATATGATCCACGACATGATCCAGTTTATCAAACCCAAGGTGAACATTGTTGGCTCAGGTTGGGTGGCATCGGCGGGGGCGCTGATTTTCGTCTCGGTACCGAAGGAGCAACGCTTCTGCACGGCCAACACGCGTTTCCTCCTCCACCAACCATCTGGCGGTGCAGGCGGTCAGGCCTCGGACATTGAAATCCAGGCGCGTGAGATCGTCAAAATGAAAGAGCGCCTCAACAAGATCTTTGCGGCCGCCACGGGCCAACCCCTCGAGAAAGTCGAGAAAGACACGGACCGCGATTACTGGATGAGCCCGGACGAAGCGATCGAGTATGGCCTGGTCGGGAAGGTCGTCAGCAGCGCGAGCGAGGTGGGTTAAACGCTGGCTTGCAACGCCGCAGGATAGAGCCAATTCGCAAGCGCTGCTGCGATAAAGAACGCAATCAGCAGACCAAAAATTAGCATACGCATTGTCAGGATATTGGGTGTCCAACTCCTGACAAGCGTTGCATCGATCGGGTACTTCTCCAAATGGCCAACACCCGTTTCCGTCTCAATCGTTTTGAGGTGGCGCGCATAGGTCTGCACGTTGTCGCTCAAGCGCTTAGCCGTGATCAGCGCGAACAACGCCAAGATTGCTCCGCTCACGGCCACAAAGATCTGCACACGGGCAGGCAACCCACCTGCGCCGAGCGCGACGCCGCCGAGGGGCAAACAGATCGCAAGGATTGGCCCAGTCGAGCTGTACATCAGCGCTTCGTAGTGAAGCATGTGGCGGTGGAGCCGCTCGTAGGTGCCGTGGACCGTATCATCGACAACGGCGTTGGCTGGAGTCTTGTCGAATTGGTTGTAGATCCGTCGCATCCCAGGGCGCTTAATCGTTGAATGTGACAGTCGATTGACGCCTTCTGTTCACATGCAGCTCGAGCACGTCCGGGCGGCTGTAATGGCCGACGGGGTCCATATTCTGGCGTTCGCGGCGCACGGCGGCGTGGTCGATGGTGGCGACGAGGAGAGCTTCCTTCTCATTCACCGGTGGGATGAGGAACGTGCCGTCGGGCCCTGCAATGCAGGAACCTCCGCGGGCAAGCCAGCCGCCTGACTGTCTAATCTCGGCGGCACTAGGAAGGTCAAGTGCCATGTCGTCTGCGCGCATCACGCTGGAAACGGAGAGGGCAAAGCTGCGCCCCTCTTTGGCAATGAACGGCGTGATTTGCTCTGTGTTCTGCGGACCACCGGGCCAGACGGCCATGTGAAGATCTTCACCCTGACCATAAAGCGAGGCCCTGGCCAGGGGGAGCCAATTTTCCCAACAATTGAGCCCGCCAGCGGTGAACGGGCCGAGCGGATGCACGCGCAGGCCATGACCATCGCCCTGACCCCAAACGAGCCGTTCCTCATAGGTCGGCTGCAATTTGCGGTGAGCGGAGCGCACCTCGCCGTCACGATTGATATAGATAAGGGAGCAATAGAGCGTGTGCCCACCGCGGTCCGGCGCGCGCTCCATGGTTCCAACATAAACAGCGATCTTCCGCGCTTTGGCGATGTCTTGGATGGGCTTGAGGTCACCGCGCTCAATCACCACGCCTTGGTCGAGATAATACGCGTACCACTCTTTTTGGGCTGCGCTCTCAAACCGCGCGCCATCGGTCTTTTCCACCCAGAACGGGTAGCCGGGGAGGAGGCCTTCACCAAAACCGATGAGGTCCGCGCCTTCATCGGCAGCGCGTGCGACCGTCTCAGCGATCTTGTCGGCGGTGGCTGCGCGGTCGAGGAAAACCGGCGTGATCTGACCAAGCGCGACGGTCAGCGCATCGCTCTCTTTGGGGTTCAGCGGGGCGTCGGGACGAATGATCTCCATCGCTCTTATGGGCGCCCGATAGCGCCCGCCGTCAAGTCAGCCGCGGGCGAGCTTGGCGCCTTTGAGGCCAATGATCACGAACGCCAGAATGGCGAGTGGTCCCGCGACCATGAAGGCCGCTTCCATCCCCCCATAAGCCAACCCAAAGCCGGCGGCTCCAATAAGGTTTGCGACGGCTCCAATGCCAAGGATCAATTTCCAGATCGTGCTCTTCTGAAACAGCGCTTCGCCGATCAGGGCGATTCCAAAACCTGTATGGTAGAGCAGGCCTCCGACATAGAAGAGAACGTTAGCGATCGCGCGAAGCATCGCAAAGTCCTCGACCCGCATGGGATCGGCGAAGAGGACCTCTTTGTAACCGCCGAGCATGATCGGATACATCGGCGCGGTGATCAGGATACCGACTGCTGCCAGTGCCCAGCCGGCCACGCCGACACCATGCGGCACCATCGCGATCGCGCCCGCAGCCAAAAGGCCCATGGCGATGATTTCAAACCGCCATCCAAGCGCCAATCCGTCGAAGTTATCGCGCGCAAGAGCCGCCCGCTCGGCCATGCCCGCGCCAGGCTCAAGCTGCGCCATGATGCTGATGTAATCGATAATAATGAAAGGCAGCGCGAAGGCGCCGAGCATCAGGAAAAGCCCTGCGAGCCGATGGCCGTTGCTATGCGTCTGGTCCATAGGTCCCCCAAAGTTGAAGGCAGGTTAGCCAACGCGCGATGGGCTACAACCCCTAGGGTCGGTCCTCAATCAGAGTGCATGGAACGCGCTAACAGGAGGCGTTGCTAGGTATCTGCTAATGACCGACTAGGGCGATTTTAGGACACCTATGGGCTAAACCCTTGAAGGCAAACCATACACTTTGCCTACCAACGAAAAACTCTGAATAGGTACCTTTCTATTCCTTTGCCTCTTATTGCTTGACACGAACCTCATTACGTATACTTTGTATACATTATTTGCTGGAGGTTCAACATGTCTCAGTCGCATCAAACCAATTTTCTGCCTTGGTGGATTTGGCTCGTCGTCACAATCGAGGTCCTCGTGCCAACATATTTTGGCATTGCGACAATATTTGATCCATCAATATGGGGCGAAGATTCGTTTGGAACGGTTGGCCAACTTTATGTGACCCGTAACTTCACGATGGTCTTTGCCATCATAATTGCAGTCATGCTCCGTAATCGAATGGCTCTCTTCGTGACCATTTTAGCCCGGTACACTACGGATTTTGTCGATATCTCAGCTGGGTTGCTTCGAGGTCCTGAGGCAGAAACAGCTGTTGTCCTCTTAGGTTTTGGTGCTGTGCTTTTAATCCTTCCGCTGATTGCGTTACTTTGGCTGTTTCGGAGGCGCAGCGGGGCCGGGTAAGAAACTGCAGTCGTCGATTGAAACAACCTTCTGCGCCTTCGTCGCAACCATTCTTGGCTCAACAGGGCTGCCGGACGATGTCTCTAAAAGTTCAATCCGGCTGCCCTTCGCATGAGGGTACCATTTTTCTCCCCAAACAATGAGCGACGAAACTAGAACTGCGAGTTCTTTCGTTTTCGGAGTGGGAACGTAGTTGTAGCGTGACGGATTTTCCTTGATTGGCACCCGTTCGAGGAGATCATTTTCAACCATCTCGCTAAGGCGCCGGCTTAGCATTCGTCGTGTTATTCCTAGGCTTTTTTCAAATCCTGAAAAGCTCGAGATTCCCATCATTGCGTCACGGATTATGAGTAGAGTCCACTGATCTCCCAGTACCGTTAATGCTTCGGCAATCGGACAGTTAAGAGCCTTATAGTTTTTCGTTGTCATTGAATACTAGATCTTTGGTCGAAATGTTCTTGGAAAGAGCCTATTCGTCATCAGCATGTATTGAATCGCGTCTGCCTTACAAACAGTCTACCGATTATAAGAAGTCCGGCAATACTCAAACCATGTATTGGAGCATCAGAGGCGAGAAAGTCGCCTGAATTGAGCGTCCGTTTTGGGGCGGTTTAAGACCTTCATCTCAATCTTGTGAAAGTTCGGCATAGGGCCAATCCGTTCGTTCAAGTTAAGCCCAGAACCTAGGCTTCCGTAGCCTTTGCTGCGCGCCAATAGTCTTCAAGCTGATCGAGGGTGTGGTCTTCGAACGTCCGACCTGAGCCCTTCACCAGTGTTTCAAGGTGGCGGAAGCGGCGTTCGAATTTCTCGTTGGCTTTTCTGGTCGCCGTCTCGCTATCGATCGTCAGCCTTCGTCCGAAATTGGCGCAGGAGGTGAGGAGGTCCCCGAGCTCTTCCTCCGTATGGGCTCGATCGCCAGAGTGATAGGCCTCACGCAGCTCGTCGAGCTCCTCTTGGATCTTGTCGAGGATATGCTCGGGTTTGTCCCATTCAAAGCCGACGCGTGCGGCGCGCTTGGTCAATTTCTCGGCACGGGTGAGGGCGGGGAGGCCTACGGGAACATCGGCGAGAATGCTGTCATCCTGCTCCCGCTCAGCCCGTTCCGCGGCCTTGATCTCTTCCCAGGCGAGGGTCTGGCCTTCGGCATCACGCCCATCTGCTTCTTTGAAGACATGGGGGTGCCGACGGATCATCTTGGTGGTGACGGCTTCGCACACATCATCAAAGGTAAAGGCGCCGCGCTCGCTCGCCATCTGGCTATGGAACACCGCCTGGAGGAGGAGGTCGCCAAGCTCTGATTTGAGGTCCTCATCCGTACCGTTTTCGATGGCGTCGACGACCTCATAGGCCTCTTCGATGCAGTATTGCGCGATCGACTTATGGTCTTGCTCAAGGTCCCAGGGGCAGCCGCCATCAGGGTCGCGCAATGCGGCCATCAGCTCCTTCAGCCCCTCAATGGAGCGCACATCTTTTGGGGGCGATTTGGCCATAGTCGGCTCCAAAGGTCTCCAACACTCACGCCGTTATCGGCCATTCTGCCTGCTCCTCCAGAAAAAATTCTCAGCAACAGAGCTCCCCCGGAACCCAAGAATGCGCTGAGGGCTGGGTTTGAGGGCGGATCTGTGCAGCATGCCGCAACACCGCGCGATGATCGTGCAACGGGTGCTGCACCACTCAACGAGAACCAAGGCCGCCGCATTCTGGCGCTTGGCAGGGGCTCCCCGGGTGGCTTAGACGAGCGGCTGGACCGCGCTCTGCGCCTATCGACCAAAGGAGGACCACCATGCCGATCAAGGAATCCAAGTACATTTGGAGGAACGGCGTCATGGTCCCTTGGGCCGAGGCGACGACCCATGTGATGACCCACGCGCTGCTTTACGGGACGTCGGCCTTTGAGGGCATCCGCGCTTACCAAACCAACAACGGCACGGTCATCTTCCGCAACGAGGCGCATATCGATCGCCTGTTCTACTCCGCGAAGATCTACGGCATCGGTATCCACTACACCCGTGAAGAGGTGATGGAAGCGGCTCGCCAGACTGTCCGTGAGAATGGTCTGCAGTCGGCCTATATCCGGATGAACGCTTATCTCGGCTATGGAGAGCTATCGCCTGCGGCGACCGGTTCTCCCGATGAACTGGATATCATCGCTTTTGAATTCGGCCGTTACCTCGGCGATGAAGGCATCAGCCAAGGCATTGATGTCTGCGTCAGTTCCTGGCGCCGCAGCGCCCCGGGCACGATCCCGGCTGGCGTCAAAATGTCGGGCAACTATCTCTCAAGCCGCCTCATCACGACGGAAGCCAAGGGCCGTGGGTGCACGGAAGGCATCGGCCTTAGCCATAGCGGCAACGTATCCGAAGGCGCGGGCGAGAACCTCTTCATGGTGCATGGTGGTCGGATCATCACCCCGCCCATGGCCGCGTCGATCCTGGGCGGTATCACCCGCGACGCGATCATCACCATGGCCAAGGACCGCGGCATGGAGGTCGTCGAGCAAGAGATCTCCCGCGAGATGCTGTACGCCGCTGACGAACTCTTCTTCACCGGCACCGCCGCTGAGGTGACGCCCATTCGCTCCGTGGACGGCATTGCGATTGGTGAGCAGGGCAACAAGCCTGTGACCTCGCAGCTTCAAGAGGCCTTCTTCGGCCTCTTCGATGGCACCACCGAAGACACCCACGGCTGGCTCGACCCTGTCGGGAACTAAACGCAAGAGCAGCCATTCTGGCTTGTCCTAAACTGCCGCTCGCCGCAGGCTCCAAGAAAAACAATGGAGGATTGCGGTGAGTGAGAAGGGCGTATGCCTTGTCATCGGCGCAGGTGACGATACCGGAGGCGCCGTCGGTCGCGCCTTTGCCCGCGAGGGTTTCACAAGTTGTTTGGTGCGCAGGGCGCGCAACGCGGAGGAGCTCGAGGCGCTAGCCCAGTCTATCCGCGACGAGGGCCATGACGCCCTCGCCATGCCTGCCGATGCGCGGGACGAGGACGAGATGGTCGCCCTCATCGAGAAGATCGAAGAGGATGTCGGACCGATCGAGGTCGCGGTCTTCAACATCGGCGCCAACGTTCAGTTCCCCATCCTCGAGATGACCTCGCGCGTTTATCGCAAGGTGTGGGAGATGGCATGTTTCTCAGGGTTCCTGATGGGGCGGGAGACGGCCCGCCACATGCTAAAACGGGGCAGGGGGACGATCATCTTCACTGGTGCCACGGCCAGTTTCCGTGGTCGTGAGAACCTCTCCGCTTTTGCCGGCGCCAAACACGCGCTTCGGGCGCTGGCGCAGTCCATGGCGCGGGAGCTGGGTCCAAAGAACATCCACGTGGCCCACACGATTATCGATGGCGCGATCGATTCAAGGTTCATTCGCGAGAACGTTCCGGGTGTGGATGACCTCCGCGACACGGACGGCATCCTCAATCCTGATCACATCGCCCAAAACTACGTGATGCTACACAACCAACCACGCGACGCCTGGACCCACGAGCTAGACCTCCGTCCGTGGAAAGAACAATGGTAGGAGACACCCTATGACCGCCCCTCAGTTCTTTTTCGATTTTGGAAGCCCCAACGCCTATTTCAGCTACAAAGTGATCCCCGAGATAGAAAAGCGGACCGGCGTCACGTTTGAGTGGATTCCCGTCCTCCTCGGCGGCATCTTTAAGGCGACGGACAATCAGTCCCCATTTATGGCGTATGGGAACGTCAAGGGAAAGCTAGCGTACGACCAGCTCGAGATGGTCCGCTTCCAAAAGGCCCACAACATCACCAAGTTTCAGATGAACCCGAACTTCCCGGTCAACACGCTGCTTCTCATGCGCGGTGCCGTTGCGGCACAGAGCGAGGGTCAGCTGGAGACCTATCTCGACGCCGGGTTTCGCGCGATGTGGGAAGAGGGTCGTAAGATGGACGACCCGGAGGTCTTTGTCGCCACACTGAACGAGGCGGGTCTCGACGGCGAAGCGATCGCGGCGAAGACACAAGACCCCGAGATCAAGGGAAAGCTAGCGGAGAACACCAGCGCCGCGGTTGAGCGCGGCGCCTTTGGCATTCCCACCTTTTTCGTCGGTGATGAGATGTTCTTCGGCAAAGACCGCTTGGGTCAGGTCGAGGCGGAGATCCTGGCGCAGGGCTAGGTCGAGCGCCGTTTCTTACCTTTCATCCGTGGGGCGTTCCATTAATGGAACGCCTGCGGAATCTCCCTCATCGTGTAAGAGGGGAACGATCCGACCATGGACGGGTCGAGTGTCATGTTCTCACTGCCCTGCGCGTACTGAGCGTATTGCCCCCACGGGTTATTGATATGCGGCGGGTGGGACTCCATGCGATTGTCCGCACGCCATCCGCCTTGACCATCTTGGACTCCGTGGAAGCTGTAAGAGCCATAGCGGGTGCAGACCCAGGGCGTGATTTGCAGTTCATGCGGGATGGGCCTCGGTGCTGGAGCCAGTCCCAGAAATCTCATGATGATTGTGATCTCGGTACAGAGACGAAACGCGTGCAGTATGCTGTTGGGATAGACCACAAACCATTTGCCGCCGTTCCTATCATTCTCATCAGTAATGGGATCGGTGTTCTGCCAAAATTTATGGGCCACGCGGTCAGGATAAAGCACATTCTCACAGATGGCGTCCAAGGTGGTTTGGGCGTCTTCTGCGCGCGCGACGATGTGGAGTTTCCATCCCTCGGAAGCCGTTCCTTGCGTGTCGAGATCGGTTGGCATGTACCAACGGGTCCCTGGGAAGAACATGTAGTTGGGGCGATGAAGCGCGGGCATTGTGACCTCCTGTAAACTGTCCTGCACGTTCGTCGCGTTGGGGGCAGGGATGGTTCAAAAGAACTGAGGTTGAGCTGTATCGGTCGCCGCCGCTATGCCCATGCGCGATATTCAGTGCGGAGGGCGCCCTGGGTCCTGAGTTGTTTCTTCTGTTTGCCGATCGTGTGGGGACGTTTGTCTTCGCGCTGTCGGGCGGGATTGCGGCTGTGCGAAGAGATATGGATCTCTTCGGCGTGATCATGCTCGCCTTTCTTCCTGCCGTGGGCGGAGGAACGTTGCGTGATCTCTTGCTCGACGTGCCGGTCTTTTGGCTTGAGGATACGTGGGTCCTTCTTTTTGCCGTGGCCGGAGGGCTTGCCGCGTTCTTCGCTGCTTCGACGATTGATGCATGGAAGCCCTTGCGCTGGGCGGACGCTGCCGGGCTCGCGCTGTTCGCTGTGGCTGGCGCGGCCAAGGCTTTGGAACTTGACCACAATCTCGTCGTCGTGACGATGATGGGTGTGATCACGGCCACCTTTGGCGGCCTGTTGCGGGACGTGGTGGCCAACCGGGAACCGCTGATCCTCAAGGAGGATATCTATGCCACCGCCGCGCTCTTCGGCGTGGTGGTCTACGCTCTTCTCGCCCGTTCGGCAGGTGGTGACGCGATCGCATTTGTTGCTGGATGCGCGGCGGCTTTCGGACTTCGCGGCGCGGCCATTCTCTTTGGCTTGGCTCTGCCGAAGCCTCGGCGCTAAGCGCCCGGCGGGCCAGGTCGTCAGATGTCCCCGGGGCGCACGGGTCTCTGTCGGACGATGTCCCGTCGCGCTGACTGTTTGGATTCAGATAGCCTTGCCTGATGCTTGGCACTGGTCTTGGTGGAGCAGGTTCGAGGGGACCTTCGGCGCCACAGTACTGCATTCTGTCACGAATCGTCACGCGACGCCAAAATCTGTCGCGGATCGTCCGCGACGTTAGCGTCAGATCACCACTACACTTTTTCGTGAGGGACGGATGGTATGAATCGTACTCATTGGTACGATTATGCCGCCAGGGAGAGATCCTATGACGTCAGACGTATCCGCGCTTCGTTCGAGCTTCGGGCAGTCCGCTCGGTCGAGCTACATGTCAGGGCTTGTCGCCTATGCCGTGGGCCGAGGGCTTCCTCTCTCTGCTATTGAGGCCCGCACAGGGATGAAGGGGTACAGCCTTTTCGATCCGAACGGTTCGCACTCCGAAGAATTTCCCGCCATGATCTGGAGCATGCTCGAAGAGCGCTTCCCGAACGAAGTGATTTCTCTCAGCATGGCGACATCTGCTCCGTATACGATGTTCGGAGCGCTCTTCACCGGTGCAGAGTTTGCGAGAACCCTGCGGATATCGCTGACCCGGATCGCTCGCAACAGGCTCCTCTACTCCCCGACGATGGAGATGACGTTCACGGAGGAAGGTGACGAGTACAAGTTCACCTGCAACCATCCGCGCAATGAATCTGAAGACGGCAGGGGTGCAGAGCTTGGCATGGGGCTTGTGGTTCGGTTCATCCGTGAGGTGCTGGGCCTAGAGCATGCGATCAAACGGATCGAGCTCACCAACGCGCCGCACGGACCGCTGTCGCACTACCAAGAGTTCTACAAAGCGCCGGTTCGTTTCGAGCAAACCGAGCCTGCGGTGATCCTCCATCGCGAAAGCCTCGATCAACCCCTCCGCCAGGCCGATGTGGAGCTTTTCACCTTCATCGAGCGCTATTTCGAAGAGGGCCTCCGCCTTGCTGATCGAGAAGGGTTGCCGATCGAGGTGCAGCGTTTGCGAGAAGGCATCGTGCAAAACGCTTCGCGGGGCGAGTTCAGCGCGTCGGCCGCAGCTGCCGGCGTGAACATGAGCCTCCGCGCCGCTCAACGTCTTGCGGCAGAGCACGGAACATCTCTCCAGGATCTGATCACCGATGTGCGCCGGGCCGCAGCGGAGAAATATCTCAGCAACCGCGAGATCGACACCGAGACCGTGGCCGCGCTCACGGGTTACTCCGAAGCGCGCGCTTTCAGGCGAGCGTTCAAGCGGTGGACGGGGCAGACGCCGTCAGACTATCGCCGCTTGCTTCCCCCTTCCACAGAAGAGCTTTCCTAACCCTGCCGCCTTTTTCCGTGGACATCAGGGGCTGACATCATCATCTCTAGCTGGTCAGGCGGCTAGACGACCGCGTGGGCGCCCTTGGGCGCTCCCGAGGAAAGTCCGGGCTCCCTGGCGGCGGGGTGCCGGGTAACGCCCGGCCAGCGTGAGCTGAGGGAAAGCGCCACAGAGACCAGACCGCCTTCTTCGGAAGGTCAGGGTGAAAAGGTGCGGTAAGAGCGCACCGCCGAGCCGGCAACGGCCTCGGGTCAAGGCAAGCCCCACCCGGAGCAAGACCGAATAGGGACGGCGTGCGCGTTCTCTTGGGTCCTTTGAGGCCACATGAGCGCGCAGGCCCGCCGCCAGGCTGAGTCGTCCGGGTTGGTTGCAGGAGCGAGCGCGCAAGCGCTCGCCATGAGATGAATGGTCGTCCGAAGGGGTGCGTCCGCGCGCCCTGGGACAGAACCCGGCTTACAGGCCGCCTGGCACTTTTCCCCAAGAGCGAACACCTTCACAGCGTTAACCTTCGTTGCGTTTTCGTTACCGCCATCAACCCATGGCGCCCGTGTTCAACTGCGCAGAGCCTTGAAAACCCGTTGTTTCCCATGCTGTCCCATGCTATCCCAGATCTGACCAGAATTGACCGAGAAGGGGTGCGGCGGAGCTCATGAATGCCGCGACGGACAATCAGGCCCTCCAAGGGGCGTCGGCGAGCCCGGCCCGGTTCACGGGCCGGTATGCGGGCAAGCTCGACGCCAAGGGCCGGATCGTCGTGCCGCCTGAGTTCCGTCAGCGGCTCACCAACGGTGAGGTCTTCGTTTTTCAGCATTTCGATGAGCCGCTTCTTCAGTGCGGGGATGACCAGCTGGTCCACGACCTCCTCTCGATGCTGGGTGGCCTTGATGAGTTCGATGACGACCGGGCGATTTTGGAAGAGGAGATCACCGGCGGGGTGATGCGTCTGGGTGTCGATGACACGGGGCGCACCAGCCTGCCGAAGGCTCTGCGCGATCACGCGGCGCTGGAGGGGCCTCTCGGGTTCGCGGGCAGGGGGCAGCACTTTGTGCTCGGCACCGCCGCCTATCTCGACAGCCGCCGGGACGCCGCGCGTGCAGCCGCGGCCAAGCATCGCGAAACCCTCCGTGCCCGCATGCTCCCCTCCGTTCGTTCACGGAGGTCATCATGAGCCCGCATATCCCCGTGATGCTTCCTGAGGTGCTGGATGCGCTCCAGCCGCAAGCCGGCCAATGGGTCGCTGACGGCACCTTCGGTGCTGGCGGCTATACGGCGGGCATTTTGGACCGCGGCGCGCATGTCATCGCCTTCGATCGCGATCCGACAGCGATCGCGGCGGGGCATCAGCGTTTTGCGGGTCAGGACCGCCTTCATCTGGTTGAGGTGCCGTTTGATCGTTTGGAAGACGAAGCCCTGGCTATCGTACCGGACGGTCTCGACGGTGCTGTCTTTGACCTTGGTGTCTCGTCGATGCAGCTTGATCAGTCCGAGCGCGGCTTTTCGTTCATGCGCGACGGTCCGCTCGACATGCGCATGGGTGATGGGGCGTCAGCGGAAGAACTGGTGAACACAGCGGATCAGAACGACCTCAAGACGATCCTTTGGCAGTATGGCGAGGAGAAGCGCTCGGGCGCTCTTGCTGCTGCGATCGTCCGGGAACGGCAAAAGGCGCCAATCACCACCACCGGCGCACTGGCCGCTTTGGCGGGTCCGCAGCGGGCGAAGGACAAGATCCATCCCGCGACGCGGATGTTCCAGGCCATTCGCATCTTCGTGAATGATGAGCTCGGCCAACTCGTCCGGGCCCTGATGGCGGCAGAGAGCGTCTTGAAAGAGGGCGGAAGACTGGTCGTCGTGACGTTCCATTCTCTCGAAGACCGTATCGTCAAACGCTTTTTCTCGATGGCATCAGGCAGTGAGGGCGGCAGCTCTCGTCACCAGCCTGAGGTCGTTCGTGAGGCACCGAGCCTCGATCTTATCACCCGCCGCGCCGTCGCCGCGAGCGCTGAAGAGGCCGCCGAAAACCCCCGCGCGCGCTCGGCCAAGCTGCGCGGCGCCATTCGCACGTCTGCTCCGGTCACTGATTGGACCGACGAACGCCTTTCGCGCCTCGGCGCACCGTCCCTCGTTTTTTCATCCCTGCAGCGCCAATGGAGCCATTCATGATCCGTGTGCTTTTCCTCAGTGTTCTTGCCGTCTCACTCTCTGCCAGCGCTATTTTCAGGTTGCATACGGAGACTGTCGTGAGGGCAGAGAGGCGCGAGCTAGCGCAGCTTGAGCGCGAGCGCGGCTATGTGGAATCGGAGCTTGATCGTTTGAGGTTCGAGGTTGAGGTTCTGGCCTCCGCACCGCGGCTCAACGAACTCACCGCCGACCGCCTGCCGCTTGCACCAGGAAGCGTCCGTCAGACTTCAGATGGTCAGGGTCTCCGCGAGGTGCTCGACCCTGTCGCTCGGTGGGAGCAGGAGCGATGAGCGCCGCTGGCGCCGGACGTTTTGAAGTCGACGTCCTGTTCGACGAGATCGCCAGCCGGAAAGCGCCGGAACCCGACGTAGCGGTGTCCGATGACAGCATCAAACGGCGGCTGATGCTTTGCGGCATTGGCCTTGCCGCCGCTTTTGGTGCCCTCGGTATTCGGAGCATCGATCTTGCGCTCGATACACCCGCGCCAAGCTACGAGGTCGCGCGCGCAGCCGCCGCGGCGAAGGCCAGCCGGTTGGAAGATACAGACGGCCGCGTCCTGGCGATCAATGTTCCGGCCTATGGCCTTGCGATCAACGGCCAAGAGGTCTGGGACGCTGAAGAGGCGGCACTTGGTTTGGCCGCGATCTTTCCATCCGTTGATGCGGACAAACTCCGTGTGAAGCTTTCAGCTGAGCAGCGCGTGGTGATCGACCGTGTGATCACGGATGATCAGCGCGAGGCGGTGATGGCGCTGGGCCTTCCAGGGCTCAGCTTTCCGCCGACCGAGGAGCGTGTTTATCCCCAAGGACGGCTTTTCAGCCATGTGGTCGGCTATCAGATCCCTGGCCGCGGCGGGGTGACAGGCCTTGAGGGGGCGGCGACGATCCGTGAGCTGCAAGGTCCCCAGGCGACGACACTCAACGTCACGGCCCAGACGATTTTGCTCAGTGAGCTTGAACGCGCGATGGACCGGTTCAGCGCCAAGGCGGCCTGGGGCGTCTTGATGGACGCCCAAGACGGATCGGTGGCAGCGCTCGCGAGCCTTCCTGATTTCGATCCCAACGTTCCAGGGCAGAGCCCAGCGTCAGCTCGGCGGAACCGTCTGGTTTCGGACAATTATGAGCTCGGCTCGGCGCTCAAGGCGCTGACCGTTGCTGCCGCGCTTGAGGCTGGGGTTGTCAGCCTCGAGACCCAGGTCGATGTGCGCTCGCCCCTCGTTGTGGGCGATTGGGAGATCAAGGACTACTCCACCAAGAAAGCCGTGATGACCGTCGAGGAGGTGCTTGCCACCTCGTCAAACATTGGCACAGGGCAATTGGCACTTGCACTGGGTTCGGATCGTTTCGTGGACATTCTAAGTCGCTTCGGTCTAGCTGAGCGGCTCGAGACGGCTTTGCCTGAAGGCCGGACGCCGCTTCTGCCGCCGCGTTGGGGCGAAGCAGAGATCGTGACCGCCTCCTATGGTCACGGCATCGCGGTGTCGCCGCTGCACCTGACCGCCGCGTTCGCGGCGACGGTCAATGGCGGTACGCTGATCAAACCGCGGTTCTTCTCAAACGACCCGGTTGAGCAAACGGCGATCCTCCGTCCCGAAACCAGTGCCGCCATGCGCCGAGGCCTCCGTGCGGTGATCACTGAGGGCACAGGCGGCAACGCGGAGGCGATGGGCTATTATGTGATCGGCAAAACGGCGACAGCGGACAAGCCGGTCGGCGGGCGCTACCTTGATGATGGCCCGCTCTTGTCGAGCTTCATCGGCGCGTTCCCTGGGCATGATCCGCGTTACGTCTTGCTCATCTCGCTCGATGAGCCGCGGGGCACGGCGGACACATATGGCTACGCGACAGCGGGCTGGACGGCTGCACCGGCCTTCCGCCGGGCGGTTGAGCGTCTCGCGCCAGTGCTGGGTGTCATGCCTGTCCGGGAAGACGAGGCGGCCGATGGTTTCCTTGACGGCCAGCTCCCGGCGCAAGAGACTCCGGTCACCCAGTTGATCATGGAGGCCGATAGGCAGACCGGATGAAGCTCCAGGAGATGACAGCGCTCGCCCGGCGTTTGCCCGAGGTCGATATCAAAGCGATCACCGCGGACAGCCGCCAGGTCCAGGCCGGTACGCTGTTCGCCGCGCTGGAAGGCACGCAGGCGGACGGTCGTAAGTTCATCCCTGACGCTGTGAAGCGCGGTGCGGTCGCGGTGCTCGCGCGTCCCGGCACGAAAGCGGATGTGCCGGTGGTCGAAAGCGAGCAGCCGCGCCTCACCTTGGCCCAGCTCGCGATGGCTTTTTATCCTGGGCAGCCCGTCATGATCGCCGGCGTGACGGGGACCAACGGTAAGACATCGGTGGCCCGGTTTGCGAGCCAGCTTTGGTCGGCCCTCGGATGTTCTGCAGGCAGCATGGGCACGCTCGGCGCTTTTGCTCCGGGTTATGAGTATGCGCTGAAGCATACGACGCCTGATCCTGTGGAGGTGCACCAGGTGATCTCGTCCATGGCGGGGATGGGCACGACGCACCTCGCAATGGAGGTCTCAAGCCACGGTCTTGCTCAGTACCGTGCTGATGGCGTCAATTTCAGTCTCGCGGCGTTCACCAACATCACCCGTGATCACTACGACTATCATCAGTCCCACAAAGAGTATTATGCGGCCAAGCGGCGGTTGTTCACGCAGCTCCTGCCGCGTGGCCACAGTGTGGTGATCTGCTCTGACGGTCCGGGTGCCGATGAGGCTGTTGCCGATGCGAAAGCCGCTGGCCGTGTCCCGGTGACCGTTGGGCGGAAAGGATCGCTCCTCACTTTGAAATCGGTGGCCGCACGGCCAGGGGGCCTGGATGTCACCCTGGAGGCTTCCGGAGAGACCCACCGTCTCGCCTTGCCGCTCGTTGGCGCGTTTCAGGCTGACAATGCTCTCGTGGCAGCGGGGCTCGTGATCGAAAGCGGATATGCCGCCAAGGACGTGCTCCCGCATCTTGAAACCATCTCCGCCGCCCCCGGACGGATGGAACTCGCCGACCTGTTGAGAACAGAAAAGGGCGAGGCCGGAATTTATGTTGACTACGCCCACACACCAGCGGCAGTGACGACGGTCCTGGAAGCCATTCGTCCCCATACAAAAGCACGTGTTCACGTGGTGATTGGCGCTGGCGGTGATCGGGATAAGGAGAAACGTGCACAGATGGGTGCAGCTGCGCATGAGGGCGCCGATGTGGTGATTGTCACCGATGACAATCCCCGGACGGAGGACCCCGCCTCAATCCGAGAGCAGGTCGCCTCTGGTGCGCCCGGCGCGAAGATGGTCGGTGACCGGCGCGATGCGATTTTTGAAGCAGTCAAAGGACTTAAGCCTGGTGACACATTGGTGATTGCCGGCAAAGGGCATGAGCGCGGCCAAACCATCGGCGATGTCACTTATCCCTTTAACGATCTCGACGTCGCACGCGCTGCCGTGCGAGAAGAAGGTGTTGCCGCATGAACGCACTCCCCCTTTGGAAAGATTATCAGGTGGCTGCCGCGACGAGGGGGACGTCGCGGGGGCCAGGTGAATGGTCTGCATCCGGCTTATCTATCGACACCCGGACGTTGAGGCCCGGCGATATGTTTGTCGCGATCGAGGCTGAACGCGACGGTCATGATTTTGTCCCGCAAGCGTTCAAGGCGGGTGCGTCCGCGGCCCTGGTGAGTGTGCCCGTTGATGACACCATCGGTCCCCAGGTTGTGGTCAAGCACACGCTATCGGCGCTTGAGTCCCTAGCGGCGGCAGCCCGTGACCGGAACTTTGGCAAGCTGATCGGGGTCACCGGCAGCGCGGGGAAGACGACCACCAAAGAGATGCTCCGTATGGCGCTGGCCCCGGCAGGGGAGGTCCATGCCGCGGACAAAAGCTTCAACAATCATCTTGGCGTGCCGCTGACCCTCGCGGCACTGCCAGCGAAGGCGCCGGTCGGCGTCTTTGAGATGGGCATGAACCATGCCGGTGAGATCCGTGGCCTGACGACGCTGGTGCGCCCGCACGTCGCCGTCATCACGACGATCGCCGCGGCGCATCTTGAGTTTCTCGGTTCAATGGAAGCGATCGCCGACGCCAAGGCTGAGATCGCCGAAGGCGTCCGGCGCGGCGGCAGCATCGTTCTGCCTGCGGATAGCCCCTATATCGAACGCCTGGTCCAGCGTACCCGCGAGGCGGGCGGTGTGGACATCACCACCTTTGGTGAAGCTGGTCACGAGGCGCGGATTGAGAGCATTGAGATGCTCACCTCGGGTCTGACAGTGAAGGCCGATATCCTCGGTGAGCCGATTTGTTTCCGCCTCCACGCCGAAGGTGCCCACATGGCGTCAAACGCTGTGGCCGCGCTGCTCGCCGCAGCGCTCGCCGGTGTTGAGGTGAAAGAAGCGGCAGAGGCGCTCGAGGCGTTTCGGCCGGGTGGTGGCCGCGGCGCCACTTCAGAACTCACCCTTGGCGATATCTCCGTGGGCGTGATCGATGAGAGCTACAACGCCAATCCCGCCTCGATGCGCGCGACCCTTGGTGTGCTCGCGGGGCGGGAGCCCACCGGGCGAAAGATCGCTGTGCTGGGCGAGATGCGCGAGCTCGGCCCTGGCGCCCCGTCGCTGCACGCGGATCTCGCGCCCGATGCTGCGGCTGCTGCGGACATCATCCACACGGCTGGCCCGATGATGGAGCACCTGCGCAACGCACTCCCGCCGGCCAAGCGCGGCACACATACGGAGAACGCGGAGGATCTTCTTCAAGTTTTGTTAGAGAATCTCCAGGATGGCGACCTCTTGCTTTTCAAAGGGTCGAACGCCTCTAGGGTGGGCCCGCTTGTGGCGAGCCTGGTTGAGGCTTCGAAGGGGAAGTAATGCTCTATCATTTGTTCGCTCCGCTCGCGGACGAGTTCCAGATTTTCAATCTTTTCAGGTACATCACCTTCCGCGTCGGTGGTTCGATCATGACCGCGCTGATCATCGCGTTCATCGTCGGGCCGGGGCTTATCGATTGGATGCGCGCCAAGCAGGGCAAGGGCCAGCCGATCCGAAAGGACGGGCCGCAAAGCCATATCGTCGAGAAAGCGGGCACACCGACCATGGGCGGGGTGCTGATTCTTCTTTCTGTGGTCCTATCAACCCTTCTTTGGGCGCCGCTCGACAATGGCTATGTCTGGATGGTGCTCAGTGTGACCATCGGATTCGGTCTCCTTGGTTTCTACGATGACTATCTCAAGGTGAAGAAGCAGACCGCGGACGGTGTCGTGGGATCGATGAAGCTGGTGTTCCAGTTCGCGCTTGCGTTCGCGGCGGGTGCGGCATCGGTGGCTATTCTTCGGTCGTCAGCGAATGTTGATCTCGACATGGCCACGGGACTCGCGCTTCCGTTTCTGGGTATGATTCTGCCCCTCGGCATCCTGATCTATCCCTTCGCGGCGGTGGTCATCGTCGGGTCGTCGAACGCGGTGAACCTGACCGACGGCCTTGATGGCCTTGCGACCGTGCCTGTGATCATCGCGGCAGGGAGCTTTGGCATCATTGCCTATCTCACGGGGCGCGCGGACTACGCGGAGTATCTTGGCATCGTTTATGTGCCCGGTGCGGGAGAGCTCGCTGTCATTTGCGGCGCCATGATAGGCGCAGGACTAGGGTTTCTCTGGTTCAACGCTCCGCCTGCGATGATTTTCATGGGCGATACGGGGTCTTTGGCCCTGGGCGGCGCGCTCGGCGCTATTGCTGTCGCGGTGAAGCACGAGATTGTCCTCGCCATCATCGGCGGGCTATTTGTCTTCGAAGCTTTGTCCGTGATGATCCAGATCGCGAGCTTCAAGCTCACCGGCAAGCGGGTCTTTCGCATGGCGCCGGTGCACCACCATTTCGAACAGCTTGGCTGGAAAGAGCCAACCATTGTGATCCGCTTTTGGATCGTCGCATTCATCCTGGCCCTGATTGGGCTCAGTTCACTGAAGTTGAGGTAAGATGGAAAAGGGCCGTCGTTTTCCGGAACAGGGCCTTCTGGCCTATCTCGGACCGGCGCTAACGGTCTCAGCGCTCGCGGCGCTCGAGGGGCGGGGCTACAAGATCCTGGAGCTGACCGCTCCGGGCCAACCAGACAGCGATCTGCCAGAAGACGCCGACGGCTTGATCCTCGGCGTGGGGTGCACGCACCCGCTGCGCGGCGCGTTTCAAACCGAGGCCGAAAAGCGCGGCATGCCTTGCGCAACAGATCTCGCGTTTCTCGCCGAGGCGCAGATGATGCTCTCGGCGATCCCGCGGCAGCGCGTTGTGATCACAGGTTCGGCCGGCAAAAGCTTCACCGCGGTTCTGACCCAGCATCTTCTGATGCAGGGCGGCATTCAGGCGGAGTGGGTGTCCGGTGAAGAGGGGTATCTCAATCTCCTGGGTTCGAAATGCGAGGTTGCGCTTCTCGAAGTCCCCACCGCATCGAGCCGCGAGGCGATGGGCCTCAACCCTGGCATCGTCACCGTCCTCAATCTGTCCGATGAGCATGGGGGGCCGGTTGTGCCGTCAGTACGCGATGCGGCTGCTGATCTCCTCGTGGCGGCGCCGATCGGTGTTCTCGGCGCTGATGATCTGGGCACCCAGAGCCTGATGATGACAGCCCGGCGCCGGATGCGGCCGGGTGAGCAGCGCCTGGTCCCCATATCCGGCGGTGCGACCCTGAGTGATGGATGCTTCGCGCTGGATCAGTCGATCTACGCCAATGATAAAGGCCGCACGCGGCGGATCGCTCAGTATAGCGGCAGCCCCGTGTTGCTTGGCGCCCATTTGGCGCAGGACGCTGCTGCTGCGGTGGCGCTAGCGGTTGAGTTCCGGGTCAATGACAGCAGCATTGGGAATGGCCTTGCGAGTTTCCGAGGGCTTGCTGGCCGCTTCGATTGCATCGGCACCGATGGCCGGATTGTTTTCGTTGACGACCGTGCTTCGTCCTCGCTGGCGTCGACTGAAGCCGCGATTGCTGCGTGTCCCGACGTTTTCTGGATCGGTCATAGTCTCGGACCGCTGCCCAAGAAGATCAAATCATCGATCAGAAGCGCCTTCTACGTCACCGCGCCCGACGGATCCGGTCCGCCAGCGGACGGTATTGTGACGTTCAAAGACGCGGACGAGGCGACCACCGCGGCACTGCGCGCGGCGAGCGAGGTGATGCGCACGGAGCCTCAGGCGACACCAGTCATCCTCTTTTCTCCTGGCATGCCAGGGTTTGAGCGTCAGGGTGAGCTTTTCCGGATCAAAGCCCTCAGCTTCCTGAGCGAAGGACGCCGGGCCCATGGTTGAGGCTGTCTTCGCCCGTCTCGAGGCGCGCTCTCCGGCTTGGCAGGCGAGGGTGCTTTCAGGGTTTGATCACCACTTGGTCTATGCGTTCGGGGCACTCGCAGTTCTCGGCCTGGTGCTGTCGTTCGCTGCTGGGCCTGTGGCTGCGGCCCGGATCGGGATCGCCGACTCTTTTCACTTCACCGAGCGCCACGTTCTGTTCCTGGCTGTGACGATCATCGGGACAGTGACGACAGCGCTGCTCCCGATCACCATGGCCAGGCGCCTTGGTATCTTGGCGGGCTTGGGGGCCCTTGTTTTGATCGTTGGTGTCCTGCTCTTCGGTATGGAGATCAAAGGCGCAAGGCGCTGGCTTCATTTGGGCAGTTTTGGTCTGCAGCCTTCGGAGTTTTTGAAGCCTGGCTTCGTGATGATTGCTGCCTGGTTCCTCTCAGCCAAGCCTGAGGACGGCTTCCCGGGGAGCCTAGCGAGCCTTGGGCTTTACGGCTTTGCTTCGGTCCTTCTGTTGCTGCAACCCGACTACGGACAGTGGATCCTTCTCACCGGTATTTGGGCGGTGATGTTCTTTGTCGCCGGTTGGAGTTGGGCTTGGATTGGCGGCCTTGGCTCTGCGGCCGTCGCGGCCTTGGGCGTTGGTTATGTCACCCAGGACCACGTCCGCAGCCGGATCGACCGTTTCTTGGCCCCAGGCTCCGGAGAGACCTACCAGACCGACAAAGCGGCCGAAGCGATCTCTTCGGGCGGGGTTTTCGGGCATGACCTTCATGAGGCGGCCGGCGTGAAGGCGTCTCTTCCCGATGCGCATACCGACTTTATCTACGCTGTCGCTGTTGAGGAGTTCGGTGTCCTGATGGGCCTTGTGATCATTGGCCTCTTTGTGGTCATCGGCTGGCGCGGCCTTGTGGCAGCGCTGAGTACGGAGGATGTGTTCCGGCGCTGCGCCATCGCGGGCCTAACGAGCGCGGTCTGCCTGCAGGCATCAATCAATATCGGTGTGAATGTCGGGCTTTTGCCGGCGAAAGGCATGACGCTCCCGTTTGTCAGCTATGGTGGATCGTCCACGCTGGCCATGGGTTTCACCGCTGGTTTGCTCCTGGTTTTGACGAGAAGGCGCAAGACGTGAAGTTGGCGCTCGCCGCAGGCGGAACAGGCGGCCATATGTTTCCCGCCCAGGCCTTGGCCGAGGAAGCGAAGGCGCGGGGCTGGTCCGTCCTTCTCCTCACCGACGACCGCGGTGACCGGTACACGGAAGGCTTCCCCCTCGACAGAAAAGTCTTGTTGGATGCCGCAAGCCCCAGCGCGAGAGGTCTTCTTGCCAAAGTGAAGGCGGGTTTCACCCTCCTTGGCGGGATCCGGAAGGCCACCAGCGCCCTCAAGGCTTTCGAGACCGATGTCGTCGTTGGCTTTGGCGGGTATCCTTCAGCACCATCGATGGTCGCTGCGCAGCGCCTGAAGCTCCCCACAGGGATCCACGAGCAAAACGCAGTGCTCGGACGTGCCAACCGCTTGGCTGCTGGCCGGGCTGGTTTCATTGCCCACGGTTTTCCGATCCTTGAGAGGCTCCCTGAGACGAGCGGGCGGGTGGAGCAGGTCGGCAATCCGGTCCGCCGCGCCGTGCTCGATGCCGCAGAGACGGAGTTTGAGCTGCCCACGGATCAGAAAATCCGGCTCCTCATTTTCGGCGGCAGTCAGGGGGCGGCGCTGTTCGCCAAAGTCTTTGCTCCGGCCATCGCTAGCCTGCCCCAATCCCTCCGCTCACGTCTCATCGTGACCCACCAGGTCAGCGCTGACCTCGCTGATGAGACCGAAGACATCTACGAGCGGGCAGGGGTGGACGCGGAGATCGCGCCTTTCTTCAAAGACCTACCTGACCGCATCGCCGGCGCGCATCTTGTGGTCGCCCGATCTGGTGCATCGAGCGTGGCCGAGCTGGCGGTGATTGGCCGCCCGGCGCTCCTTGTGCCCCTCAAGATCGCCATGGATGACCACCAGACGGTGAACGCAGAGGTGCTCACCCAGGCGGGCGCTGCGCAGCTGATCCACGAGGATGACCTCTCCCGCCGAACCGCTGTGGACGCGCTTTCGAAGCTTCTCAGCCATCCTGAGGATTTGACGCGCATGGCCGAGGCGGCGAAGGGAAGAATGGAAGCGGGCGCAGCCCAAACGCTCGCTGATCTCGTCGCGGAATTGGCCCCAGGCGCATCTGCGGCGGACTAGCCAAAGAAAGTCCGTTTTGACTGAAAACGATATCAAAATCCGCCTGCCGTTTCCCACGGGCCGTATCCATTTTGTCGGGATTGGCGGGATCGGGATGAGCGGCATTGCCCGCGTGATGCTCAATCTCGGATATGAAGTGGGCGGCTCTGACATCGTCGAGAGCGACGCTGTCCAACATTTAAGAAGCCGCGGTGTCGATATCACGATCGGCCACCGGGCGGAGAACATCGGTGACGCAGCCGCGGTTGTTGTCTCGACGGCGATTGGATCGGCGAACCCTGAGGTCGCGGCTGCAAGGGCTCGGCATATTCCCGTCGTGCGGCGGGCGGACATGCTGGCCGAGATTATGCGCCTCAAGTGGAATGTCTGTGTTGCGGGCACCCACGGAAAGACCACGACAACATCAATGATCGCGGCCCTCCTCGATGCGGGTCACCTCGATCCCACCGTGATCAATGGCGGGGTGATCAATGCTTATGGCTCCAACGCCCGGCCCGGCGAGGGAGACTGGATGGTCGTGGAAGCGGACGAAAGCGATGGCACCTTCGTCCGCCTACCGACCACTGTCAGTGTGATCACGAACATTGATCCTGAACATCTCGACCATTGGGGTGATTTTGATGAGCTACGGGCGGGCTTCGATCAGTTTGTCGAGAACACGCCCTTTTATGGTTTCGGTGTTGTTTGCCTTGATCACCCGGAGGTGCAGGCCCTGGTTGGCCGGATCACTGATCGGCGGCTGATCACCTACGGGATGAACCCCCAGGCCGATGTGCGTGCGGAGAATATCAAATCGGAGAATGGTGTTCAGCATTTCGACATCCATTTCCGCGATCGTCACAGGTCTCTGAGCCGCATTGAGGGAGTGCGCCTGCCGATGCCTGGGACCCACAACCTGCAAAACGCCATGGCTGCCGCGATCGTTGCGCGCGAGCTTGGCGTTTCTGACGACAACATTCTCAAAGGCTTCGAGAGCTTTGGCGGAGTGAAGCGGCGCTTTACTGAGACCGGCGAGTGGAATGGCATCCGCATCATTGATGACTATGGCCACCACCCGGTCGAGATTGCCGCCACTTTGCGCGCGGCTCGCGGCGTGACCGAGGGCCGGGTCATCGCGGTGATCCAGCCGCACCGTTACACGCGCCTTGCCAATCTCTTCGAAAGTTTCTGCGCCTGCGCCAACGAAGCCGATATGGTTCTCATCACCCCTGTCTACGAGGCTGGCGAGACGCCGATTGAAGGCGCGAATGCCGAGGCACTGGCTCAGGGGATGGCGCGCAACGGCCACCGCAATGTCCGTGCCCTGAGCGGTGTGGAAGAGCTCCCCGGTCTGATCGCCGGTGAGGCTAAAGAGGGTGATCTGGTCCTCTGCCTTGGTGCTGGTGATATCACCAAAGTCGCTCAGGCGTTGCCCGCCGCGCTTGAGGCCCGTTCATGACCGCAAAGGTGATGGAAGGCGCAGACCTTGCGCCTTTCACCTGGCTTCGCGTCGGTGGTCCTGCGGACCGTTTGGTGTTGCCGCGCGACGAAGCGGAGCTCAGCGCCGTGCTTGCTGACCTGCCAAGCGATGAGCCTCTGACGATCATCGGTGTGGGATCCAATCTTCTCGTCCGCGACGGCGGACTTGAAGGGACGGTGATCCGCCTGGGGCCAGGCTTTGGCTCGATCATGGTCGACGGAACCAAAGTGACGGCTGGCGCTGCCGCGCTTGATGCCAAAGTGGCCCGAAAGGCGGCCTCGGCCGGTGTCGGCGGTCTTAGCTTCATGGCGGGTATCCCTGGGACCATTGGCGGCGCCATGCGGATGAACGCTGGCGCTTATGGCGGCGAGACCAAAGACTATCTCGTCGCTGCCCGGGCACTCGACCGGCAAGGCCGGGTGGTGGAGCTCTCGAACGCTGATTTCAACTTCTCCTATCGGTATGCCGACGTTCCGCGTGATCTGGTGCTGATCGAGGCGACGTTCGAGGGCTCCTCCGGTGATCCTTCTCATCTGGAGTCCGAGATCGACGGTATCATGGCCCGTCGTGAAGAGACGCAACCCATTCGCGAAAAGACCGGCGGTTCCACTTTCAAAAATCCGGATCAAGAGCAATCCGGTGGACGCTCGGCCTGGCAGTGCGTGGATGCTGTCGGCGGTCGCGGCCGGGTTGTTGGTGATGCGCAGATGTCGGACCTGCACGCCAACTTTATGATCAACCGGGGGAATGCCACGGCGACGGATCTGGAAACCCTCGGCGAGGGGATCCGCGCAGATGCGAAAGCGCAGTTGGGTGTCGACCTAGAGTGGGAGATCAAAAGGATCGGACGACCATGACGGACACCAAAAAGATCGCTGTGCTGATGGGCGGTTTCTCAAGTGAGCGGGAGGTCAGCCTCAACAGTGGCAACAATGCTGTCGAAGCGCTCACAAGCTTCAACTCCTACGAAGTCGAACCCATCGATGTGAGCCGTAAGGTCGACAAGCAGATCCGCGCCAGTTTCGGCGGCGCTGGTCCTGACGTGGTCTTCAACGCACTCCATGGCCCTTATGGTGAGGACGGAACGGTTCAAGGCATGCTCGAAATGATGGGTATTCCTTATACCCATTCGGGCGTCCAATCCTCCGCCCTCTGCATGGACAAGGCGCGCGCGAAAAAGATCATGAGCGACGCTGACCTGCGTGTCCCTGAAGGCACGGTCGTCAACACGGCCGACCTCAAGGGCGAGCACCCCATGGCGACGCCTTATGTGATCAAGCCGATCGCCGAAGGCTCGACCTTTGGCGTGGTGATCATCCGTGAAGATGCCGAGGCTGCACCGACCCATGAGACGCTCGACGATTCGATCTATAAGGGTCGCGCCATCGTCGAGAGCTATATCCCCGGCCGGGAACTCACCGTGGCGCTCCTCGGTGACCGGCCGTTGGCGGTGACCGAGATCCAGGCGGCGTTCTATGACTACGAAGCCAAATACTCCGCCAACGCTGCGCCTCACGTGATTCCGGCAGAGGTCCCCCAGGACGTCTATGATGAAGCGATGGCGATGGCGAAGACGGCGGGCGAGACCCTTGGCTGCCGAGGCCTTAGCCGCGTGGACTTCCGTTGGGACCCAGAGCGCGGCGTTAAGGGACTGTTTATCCTCGAAGTGAATACCCAACCGGGGATGACCCAAACATCGCTTTCTGCGGAGCAGGCCCAGCATTGCGGCATCAGCTTCGCTGAACTTTGCCAGTGGATGGTCGAAGACGCCTCGTGCCTAAGGTAGCCAGCAGCGCTAAGAAGAAAAAACGTCCCGCCAAACGGGTCGTCACTCGGCGCAACGCAGGCAGGCTAGAGACGATCGGTGCACAGCTCGACAGCACCGTGACGACCTTTGGCAAAGGTGTCCTCCAACTGACCTTTATGACCGTGATCACCCTTGGCCTCTTGGCCTTGGTGGTGAGCGCCGCGTCCGGACGATTGAGTAAGTTGCCTGACCGCATCGCTTGGATGTCGGAGGCGGCTGCCCGCAGTGTCGGGCTCAATGTCTATCACGTGACGATCAAGGGCGGGGAGAGCCTCACCAAGCGTGAAGTCATGCAAGCCCTACGTGATGAGCGCTTCGGCAGTGTCATTGGCCGCCCGCTGATGACCCTTGACGCAGACGCGATGCGCGAGACGCTCGAAAATCTCGATCCGGTGAAAGCCGCTGTCGTCCAGAAGCTTCTTCCCGACACGTTGCATGTCTCGATCCTCGAGCGCGATGAGCGTGCGCTCTACCTCAACGAAGACGGCACCTATTTCGTGGTCGACAGCCAGGGCGTGATCGTCCGCGAAAGCTCTCCTACAGAGTATACTGACCTTCCCGTGATCAGCGGCACCGACGACCCGGCTAAGGCCGCTGCTTTCCTCCGTATTCTGCGAGAACATCCGGCGATACTGACCCGTGTAAAGGGCATCGTCGTCGTCAGTGATCGACGCTTTGACCTTCGCTTTGGCAACGGCTTTGTCGCCAAGCTGCCCGAAGAAGATGTGCGCATTGCCTTGGCGCGGCTTGAAAAGCTCGAAACCGGGGCAGGGCGACTTTCTGCGACGCTCGACTATATCGACCTGCGTGACCCCAAATGGGCTTACTACAAGCCAAAGGACGAGTAGTCTTGCTCGCGTGACCAGCACGCTGTTTCTCTCCGATGCCATCACGGCGCTGGTGGCACCTGACGCCCACGACCCGATCCACGAGGCCGTGCGCGCGCCCAGTCTCTTTTCGCGCAAGACTCAGGTGAAACGGGGTGCGGGCACGCATCTTGAGGGCCTGCGGCGCGACGATGAGGTGGTCGCGTGTCTGCCGCTGGGCGCAACGAGCTGCCAGACGCTCAAGGTCTCAGCCCAGATCGGCCGCCAGGTGCTCCACGGTGATATGAGCGATGCGCTCGAAGTGGCCCTCAGCAAAGCGGGCGCGCCTGGGCATGCGGTGATCTGCGCCGAGCCCACCGAGATCCGGCTCGACGGACAGACGATCGAAGGCTCCCCGGTGGGCAAACCGGCGGGTACGCTCGAAATGGTTGTCACGGCTTTTATCAGTGAGCTTGGTCTTCTCGCTGACCTGGAAAAGGCTGCGCTTCAGGGCGGTTTGCGCCTCTCTGGCGTTATGGCCGCTGAGGAGGCCGCGTCAGCCAGTCTGGGTACGGATAGGAAGCCAATCCTGCTGGTTGATACGTGGACGACGAAATATATCGACTTCACAGATGAGGGTGTGCGTGCGTCGGTGACCGTACCGATCGGCTCGGGTCACCTCGCGCTTGATCTCAAGGTGAGTTTCGATCTGACCGATAGCGCCTCGGAGAAGCTTGCGGAACGGTATCTTCTTGACCGCTGCGGTGCCTCTGATGCTGACAAGGTCGAGGTCGCGGCCGCGCGTCTTGATGAGCTGACGAGTGCGTGCCGCGATGCGGCGGCCTCTGCGGGTCTTGAGCTTGGCGACGCCTTGATCCTCGGGCTGCCCGGATCGCCGCGCGTTGTGGAGGCGTGGGACAAGATCGGTTTGCGGGTAAGCGCGCCTGGACTCGCCATGCCCAAGACGAGCCCGCCGCTTCTCACCTTGGTCCGCGGCGCCACAAAGCTCGCCGATGGAGCTGTCCCGCGGGCGCAGGCGATGGCCTTGCAGCTGGATGCGCCGAAGGATGCGCCGAGCGCGCTCAAGTGGCTTAGAAAGAACTTCTAGCATCTCGCGCCCGGCGCCTTAGGTGATGGCCATGGCATCCTGGACCCACGACCTCCCGCCCAGCCCGCTCTTTGGTGATGAGCTTGAGAAGCCGCATCTGCGCCTTGAAACGCTGCGTTATCTGGCAGCCCGCCGCTCGCTGACGGCCGCGCAGATGACAGATCCCGGGCCGTCACCCGAAGAGGTGGAGGCGCTCCTCGCCATGGCTGCCCGGGTGCCGGACCACCGCCGGGTGCATCCCTTCCGCTTCATCGTGTTCGAAGGTGACGATCGCGCCGCGTTCGGTGAGGTGCTGGCTGCGGCAACCCTTGAGAACGATCCGGCGGCCACGGATGATTGCCTGAGGCTCGAGCGTGAACGTTTCCTCCGTGCACCCCTCGTTGTGGCGGTGGTGAGCAACGTGAATATCGAGCACAAAACGCCGGAGTGGGAACAAATCCTCACCACCGGGGCTGTCTGCCAAAATCTCCTGATCGCTGCGGGCGCCGCTGGCTATGCTGCGCAGTGGCTGACGGAGTGGTACACTTATGACGAGAGAGTGTTGATGGCGATGGGCCTCAGCGCGACCGAACGTGTGGCTGGTTTTCTCTATATCGGCACCCCGGCCGATGCGCCGAAGGAGCGTGCCCGGGTCCCGGCGCCAGAGCTTACGTCTCGCTGGACGGCCCCTGAACCCCAAAGCTGAGCTCTTTGAGGGTCACAACGGTGTAGTGGACGCCTGTGCCGAAAGTCAGAAGGGCTGCGACCCACAAAAGAGCGAACCCGAAGACTGAAGGCCCAAAGGTTAGCACAAAGAGCGCCACCAGCTGAACGGTGGTTTTCCCCTTGGCGAGCGGTGAGACAGGCAGCTCGCCGCCTTGCTCCACCAAGCCCTCACGCAAGCCTGCGACCCACAGCTCCCTAAGGGCGATGGCCAAGACCGGGATCAGCATGAAGCTCCAGAGCGTGCCATTGGCCACCAAGACGATGAGCGCCGTGGTGGTCAGCATTTTGTCCGCAATGGGATCAAGCACGCGGCCAAGCGGCGTTTCTTCTTGCCGTTTCCGCGCGACATAGCCGTCCAAAAGGTCCGTGATCGCCGCAATGGCAAAGACGATCCCTGCCAGGATCGTCTCGCCGGACATCAAAAGGGCGGCGTAGGGGAGAACCAAAATCGCTCTGAGGAGGGTCAATCGGTTCGCCAGGGTCATGCCCGTTACTCCTCTTGGCCTGCGAGCCAGTCGCCGAGCCAGTGGATGTGATAATCGCCTTTTTGAATGTCTTCTTCTGCAAGCAGACGTTCAAAAAGCGGTACGGTGGTTTTAATGCCGGAGAGCACTGTCTCCTCAAGCGCGCGCTGGAGGCGCCGCATCACCAATTCCCTGTCATCGCCCCAGACGATCAGTTTCCCGATCATCGAGTCGTAATAGGGCGGGATCGAATAGCCGTCATAGACCGCCGAATCGAACCGAACGCCAAGGCCACCAGGCGCGTGGAACTCCTCAACCCGGCCCGGTGAAGGCACAAAGGTTGTGGGGTCTTCGGCATTGATGCGGCATTCGATGGCGTGGCCTTCGATGACGATCTCTTCCTGCTTAATGCTGAGCGGATTGCCAGCGGCGATGGAGATCTGCTCACGGACGAGGTCGATGCCCGTAACCTGCTCGGTCACAGGGTGTTCCACCTGAAGGCGCGTGTTCATCTCGATAAAGAAGAACTCGCCGTTTTCGTAGAGATACTCGACCGTCCCGACGCCGAGGTAGCCGAGGCCCTCGATCGCTTTCCGCGTCGTCTCGCCAATCTTGGCGCGCGCCTCTGGCGATAGGACCGGGGAGGGCGCCTCTTCCAAGATCTTCTGATTGCGGCGCTGGAGCGAGCAGTCGCGCTCACCCAGATGGATGACATTGCCGTGGCTGTCGGCGGCAATCTGGATCTCAATGTGCCGCGGCGTTTCTAGATAGCGCTCGATATAGACCGAGCCGTCGCCGAACGCGGCTTCAGCTTCGGTGCTCGCAGCTGCCAGGGCGCCTTCGAGCTCGTCCGGTGTCCGCGCGAGTTTCATGCCGCGGCCGCCGCCGCCTGCTGCCGCTTTGATAAGAGCCGGGTAGCCGATCTTCTCCGCAGCTGCGCGTGCTTCGTCGAGATTACCGAGCGCGCCGTCAGAACCAGGCACAAGCGGAATCCCGAGCTCACCCACGGCCCGCTTGGCCGCAATCTTATCGCCCATCGTGCGGATGTGCTCGGCTGAGGGGCCGATAAAGGTGATGTCGTGGGCTTTGACGATTTCCGCGAACTTCGCGTTCTCGGACAGGAAGCCGTAGCCGGGGTGGATCGCATCGGCGCCGGTGATCTCGGCGGCCGAGACGATCGCTGCGATGTTCAGATAGCTGTCTTTTGCCGCTGGCGGGCCGATGCAGACACTCTCATCAGCGAGGCGAACATGCATCGCGTTCGAATCGGCGGTCGAGTGAACCGCGACAGTGGCGATGCCAAGGTCACGGCAGGCGCGGTGGACCCGCATGGCGATCTCACCGCGATTGGCAATCAGGACCTTTTTGAACATGGTCTACGCCTCGAGGACGATCAGGGCTTCGTCGAATTCGACGGGCTCCGCATTCTTCGCAAGGATTTCGAGCACACGACCCGCGCGCGGGGCCTTGATCTCGTTCATGGTTTTCATCGCTTCGACGATCATCAGCGTTTGGCCTTCTGTGACCTCGCCGCCGACATCGACGAACTGCGCGGCACCAGGGGTTGGCGACAGGTAAGCCGTGCCGACCATTGGCGAGCGGATCGTCTCTCCCGACGACGCGGCTGCTGCAGCGATCGGTGCGGCTTCTGCAGCAGCGGGCGCAGGTGCTGCTGCGGCAGCCACCGGAGCGGCAACGGCTGCGACCGGCGCTTCCAAAACTGTCTGTTGAATGGTGCGAGCAACCCGGAGGCGAAGGCCGCCTCGTTCTAATTCGACTTCGGTGAGGCCGGTATCATTGAGAA
>JBCBMW010000015.1:0-80000 GCA_039822105.1 Pseudomonadota bacterium
AACACTAATTTCTTCTGGTTCGATATTATGTGAATGTATAAGGAGAGATTGAACAGACAAAAGCTGATCTTCGATAAATGAATCGAACTGATCTTGGTAGTTTTCCGAAAAGCGCTTTACTAAGGCGGTTTTCTTATCTTCATTCTGTTGAATTAAAGTGGAAAAACCATTCAGTGCATCTTCATACCTAAACTCGTCGATCGCTTCTTGAATGGCGTCAACAGAGAGGTGATCAACCATCTAAAAACCTTTCGGAAGTAGAATATTGGTGGTTGGCTATATTTTTCCAGCTGTAAAATGAAAACGAGTAAACATTTTTGTACCACTATAGTTGACATAGTGAAAGCATATTTTCCGTTTCCTAATGGAGAGATTGAGGCTTAGCTTCAGCCAACCATCCGTAGGCCGAAGAAATTGTTTATTTCTACATGGACTGAATTTCAAAGTGGGTGGTCAGTGAGGGGCTAGCTATCTTATGTCTTCCTTCGCCCGCCGCTTCCGCATGTGCGGCTCCAGTTCGATTTTCCGGAGGCAGATGTTCTGGGGGGTGATTTCCACCAGTTCGTCGTCGCCAATATAGCTGATCACTTCTTCGAGGCTGAGGCGCCGGGGCGGGGTGAGGCGGACGGCATCGTCCTTTCCGGCGGCGCGGATGTTGGTGAGCTGCTTGGCCTTGAGAGGATTGACGTCGAGGTCTTGGGGCTTGGCGGTTGCATCGGCTGAAGCTCCTGACGGTGCCAAAGGCTTACGGCATTGACACACTTTACCGGCTTCTCATTCCAGTGCTTTGAAGCTGCAATTCCAACCGTAGGCAGGGAGTGATCGATCATGTGGTTGGATGACGCAAAACAGTTGGCCGTGGCAATGGCAGGCGGGGTGCTCGCATTCTCCGTCCCCGGATGCGATGGCGAGGACGGTGATGCAACAGACCAGGCGCTACCCGATTATGCGGAGGAAGCGCAGCGGGTCATTGAGACTTTCGATGCCACCGGGATGACTGCCATCGTCATGGTCGACGGTGAGATCGTCTACCAGGACGTGTTTGGCTCTGCTGAGGCGGGTACGGAGCGCCCAGTCACCATCGATATGTTGTTCCCGATCGGCTCCATCTCGAAAACCTTCACGGCCACCGCTTTGGCCATGTTGGTCGACCAGGGTCTTGTCGATTGGGATGCGCCCATGACGACCTACATCCCTGAGTTTGAGATTTACGACCCTTGGATTACGGAGCAATTCTCACTCCGCGACGCTGCGACCCACCGCTCTGGATTGCCGTTTGGCGCAGGGGATCTCTTGTTTTGGCCAGACGGAGAAGGCGATGTTGCCGACCTCATCAATGCGCTGCCGTATTTTCAGCCCACTTCAGGTTTTCGCACCGACTTCACCTACAGCAACCTCTTATACATCGTCATGGGTGAGGTCGTCGCGCGGGTCTCCGGAAAAAGCTGGGCTGATTTCGTCACTGAGGAGATCTTCGAGCCCCTGGACATGCAGAGTTGCGCGGCCGACCGGTCCCGTATCAAAAGCGGCGCCGATGTCGTCAGGGGTCATCAGTTCGCCCCTGGTGCCGACCAGGGGACACCGGTTGATGAACGCACGGTGCTTCGCGATTGGGTGGCCCCTGCGGGCGGGATCTATTGCTCCGCAGACGATATGATGAAATGGGCGCAGTTCTGGTTCGACGGCGGGTTAACAAGCGGCGGAGAACGGCTTCTAAGCGAAGCTCAGATAGCGGAGCAATGGCGCGGCATCACGCCCTTGCCCGCTGGCACGCCCTTCGCGCAACGCGGCTCGACCTTGCACACGCTGTACGGCTTGGGCTGGAACGTTCAGGATTTCAAAGGTGAGCCAATGGTCAGTCATGCTGGCGGCGTGGCTGGTGTCATCAGCAACTTGATCCTTCTGCCGCAACAAAAGACCGCGATCTTCGCATCGATCAATGACGAGCGCCTTGGTGCGTTCGCTTGGACCTTTCAGATTGCGGATGGTTTTGTTGGCGGGCAGGACATCGATCACGTGAAAATCTTCGGCGATCGCGCGGCGATGATGTCGGCCATGGCGCAGTCGGCGTTGGACAATGCAGCCACGCCCCCCGAAGACGCCGCCGCACCGACCCTACCGCTGAGCGCCTATGCCGGCGACTACGAGGATGCTTGGTATGGCCGCGTGACCATTACAGCGGATACTGACGGTCTGTCGATCGATATGAGCCGTTCCGAGCTGCTCGACGCGCCATTGACCCATTTCAATGGCGATCAGTTCGTTGCGGCTTGGCCCGAAAGGTCACTGAATGCCGATGCGTTCGTGACCTTCGCGGTCGAGGACGGAGCAGTGACCGGCTTCAAAATGAAAGCGGTCTCGGCCACCACCGACTTCTCCTACAACTTCCACGACTTGAACTTGGTGCGCGTTCAGGCGGGAGAGTGAGAGAGCCGTTCGGCGGGCTAAACCACTTCTCCCTTCGCCCGCCGCTTCCGCATATGCGGCTCAAGCTCGATCTTCCTGAGGCGGATGTTCTGGGGGGTGATTTCCACCAGTTCGTCGTCGCCGATATAGCTGATCGCTTCTTCGAGGCTGAGGCGACGGGGCGGGGTGAGGCGTACGGCGTCGTCCTTGCCCGCAGCGCGGATATTGGTGAGCTGCTTGGCTTTCAGCGGATTGACGTCGAGGTCTTGGGGCTTGGCGTTCTCGCCGATGATCATGCCTTTATAGACCTTCTCGCCCGGCCCAATGAACATCACGCCGCGCTCTTCGAGGTTCCAAAGCGCAAACGGCACGCTCTCGCCGTCGCCGTTGGAGATGAGGGCGCCCTGGCGCCGCGCTTCGATCGTGCCTTTGTGCGGCGCGTGCTCGAGATAGGCGCGGTTCATCACGCCTGTGCCGCGAGTGTCAGTCAGAAACTCCGAGTGGTAACCAATCAGCGCGCGGGCAGGGGCGTTGAGGATGATCCGAGTCTTTCCGCCCCCTGAGGGCTTCATCTCCGCGAGTTCCGCTTTCCGCTGGGTCAGCTTTTCGATGACCGCGCCGGTGTGCTCGTCATCAACATCGATGGTGACCTCTTCGATCGGCTCGAGGAGCTGGCCGCTCTCGTCGCGGCGGGTGACGACGCGCGGGCGGGAGACGGAGAGCTCAAAGCCTTCGCGCCGCATGTTCTCCATGAGGACGCCAAGCTGCAGCTCACCGCGCCCAGCGACTTCATAGGCGTCGCCGTCAGCGCTCTCGGAGACTTGGATCGCAACGTCGCCTTCGGCCTGGCGGAAGAGGCGTTCACGGATGACCCGTGATTGGACCTTGTCACCTTCACGGCCAGCAAGTGGGCTGTCGTTGGGCGCGACCCGGATCGAGAGGGTCGGTGGATCGATGGGTTGCGAGGGCAGGGCGTCGGTGCAGGGCAGGTCGCAGAGCGTGTCGGCGACCGACGCTTTCTGGAAACCGGCGATGGCGACGATGTCGCCTGGCCGCGCTTCGTCGATCGGCTGGCGCGCAAGACCGCGGAAGGCGAGCACTTTGGTGATCCGCACACGCTCCACTTCTGAGCCATCGGCGGAGAGGGCTTTCAACGTCATGCCCGGCTTAGCGATGCCCTGGTTGACCCGGCCGGTCAGGATGCGACCGAGGAAGTTATCCGCTTCAAGCGTTGTCGCCAGCATCTGGAAAGGCTTCTCCGCCGCATCATCAGCCACAGGCGGCGGCGGGACATGCGCAATGATCCGTTCAAAGAGGGGTTTCAGATCCTCCCGAGCGCCATTCTCGTCATCATCGGCCCAACCATCACGACCTGAGGCGTAAAGGACAGGAAAGTCGAGCTGCTCATCATTCGCGCCAAGGGCCGCGAAAAGGTCGAAGGCCTCATCAAGGGCGCGATCAGGCTCCGCCTGCGGACGGTCGACCTTATTGAGGCACACAATCGGCCGCAGGCCGAGGGCGAGCGCCTTGGACAGCACGAACTTGGTCTGCGGCATTGGCCCTTCTGAGGCGTCGATCAGCAGGACGCAGCCGTCGACCATCGAGAGAATGCGCTCGACCTCACCGCCGAAATCGGCGTGGCCGGGCGTGTCGACAATATTGAGGCGTACGGGTTCCGTGCCCTTGTCCCACAGGACCGAGGTCGCCTTGGCGAGAATGGTGATCCCGCGCTCACGCTCAATGTCGCCTGAGTCCATGGCGCGCTCGGCCATCTCTTGGTGGGCCTGCACGGTGCCGGATTGGCGCAGCATCTCGTCCACAAGCGTGGTCTTGCCGTGGTCGACGTGCGCGATGATGGCGATATTGCGAAGAGCTTCAGTCATGCTGGCGCGGATGCCCGGCTCTCCGCGCTTTGGCAAGCGAATATGTTGCGGTGCCGAAAAGGGCCGATCGGTGGCTGGGGGTCGTCAAACGAAACGATTTATCAGGGGGCGGCATCCTGACTGCGGTTTAGCAAAAAGAAAAATGATAGGTGTGCGGAGGGTGTCATATCAATTGGGGTGAGCTGCTCAACAGCGATTATTGCCAAACTGTAGTTGACGTTAACCAGGCGTGCCATGGCGCATGAAGCACGAAGGCCGCCTAAGAGCGTCGCTAGTCTGACAAGAAGTCTGATGTATGATATTGAATAGCATGTGGTTCGACGCCTATTCCTAATGTATCATATCAGGTGTTAAGTGTGCTTGATGGAGATCCCGATGTGGCATTTCGCTGTTCCGAGTATTGCTGGTAGAATAAACATACCTAATCCGTCAGCTGGAGATGTCGTTTTCGACACGCTCGATGGCGGTTTTTTTGGGTACAATGGCGTCGACTGGTTGTTATTGACTAATTCCAATATGAATGCGCCAGCTGCAAAATTTTCAACAAGTAGTGGTCAGTCAATACCAGGTACAAATACATGGACGACTATTTCGTTCTCGACATCTGATCAGGTCTTTAGCAATACCACCTCCTCTATCGTTAATGGAAGTTATCAAATTATGCAGGCAGGAATTTATTCTGTCTCAGCCGCCGCAAGGTTAAGTACAAACACAGCCGCGTTGGGAATCGCGATTTTCGTGAATCAAGAGGCGGAGCCGCGATCTTCGGCGATTTCCATACCTTCTGGTGCGAATGCTGATGTCGCAACTGTCACGGACATCGTCCAGGTAAGTGCTGGTGATCAAGTTCGTATAGCGGTTAGCCAAGGGGCGGGCGCCAACTGGTCTTTGACGCCTGACAAAAAAGTAAACCGTTTTAGCATACATCGCGTCTCCTAAGAGCCGTTTCGGAAGTTCAAGCTGGCTGCGGCAGAGTTCCGGTACGCTGGTGGGTTGGCAAACGAACATGTTGCGGTGCCGAAAGGGGCCGCGGCAACCTTCCGCGCCTGTCATGAGACGGCGGCCTTTCTGCGTGCTATGACCGCGCTGGGACAAAGAGGGAGACCGGACATGGCAGAACGCGGATTGGCCATTGTTGTGAGCGCGGCGGTGTTGGCCGTCGGCGGGGTGATGTCGAGCCAGCTGATCGGTGACGCCGCGCGGGATGCTCGCCAGCCGACGCGCCAGGTCACGGTGCGCGGCGCAGCGGAACGAGCCGTTGAGGCCGATGTCGGCGTCTGGCGCTTCTCGATCCGTGTGGTGGCGCCCGACCTCACGGCGGCGCAGGCGGAGATTGATGCCGATGTCGCCGAGGTTCGCGCATTTTTCGCCGGTACGATGATCGGTGCTGATGCGGTCGAACTCGGCAATCTCTCGGTGCAAGATGCGCTCGCGAGTTTCTACCGGCCTGACAATTATGATCCGAGTGCGCGGTTTATCCTCGATCAGACGGTGGTCATTCGATCATCAGAGGTCGGGGCGCTTGAAGACGCGGTGAGACAGCAGGGGGTGCTCCTCCGGCGCGGCGTGGCGCTTGCCAATGGCGGTGTGCGCTATGTCTTCAGTGGACTGAATGAAGTGAAGCCAGAGCTTGTGACTGAAGCCACGGCCTCGGCCCGCAACAGTGCCGCGCAGTTTGCTGCCGACTCGGGCGCGTCAGTCGGATCGATTATCCGCGCGAACCAGGGCTATGTCTCGATCCAGCCCCAGGCTGGTTATGAAGATGTCGGTGAGCCAGGAAGCCGGTTTAAGAAGGTCCGTGTCGTCGTCACCATCGACTACGCGCTTGAGGGCTAGCGCCGCCGTTTCATCCCAAAAAGCGCGAGTGTCGACGCGAGGCTCGCCGCCTCGCGCTTGGTCCGGAGTGGCGGTGTCTTTTCCTTCTCAACGCCGCCTTCGGCCGTGTCGTCGAGGCGGTTCACGCGCTCAGTGATCTCCAGCGTTCGCACCAGCTGTTGGTACGTATAGGGAAGGTTATAAGCCGCGAACTGGAAACGTGTGACGTAGGAAAAGACTGCGAAAATCGTTCCCACCTCGGCATTGTCCACCGACACGGTCTGGTAAAGCGCGAAGAGAAGCACGCTGGTGAGCACCACATTCGACAGACCAAACATGATGACGTCGGTGTCTGAGAACGCGATCTGCCATCGCGCCAGCCGACGGAAATGCTCCCGTGTGTCGTCGCGTGAGCCTTGGGAGATCACGTCGACCTCGCGCTCTTGCTGATCACTGATCCGCCGCGAAAGCGACTTGATCCGGCCTGAAAAGGCAAAGCCGATGATCCCCATCAAGACGATGGCGACACCGCAGGCGATGAGCACCGTCTTCGAAAGAAACCAAAGAAGCGCGACAGAGCCCACGAGGTTGATCACAGCACGGAGGGATGAGGGTAGGCTGAACTCAAAAAAGCTCACCACTTCACGCAGCATCCCCGCGCGGGCGGTGATCCGCGTCAGCTCGAGCGAAGCCTCCTGGCTTGCTGTGACCGCTTGCTCAGCAATGTCGCGATAGATGCGGGCATAGACGCGGGTGTCATAGAACCGGCGCGTCATGCCGATCGTGAGAACCCCGACCTGGAGGAGCGCGAGCCAAACCACGCCCGACCAGTCATCGGCGATCAGGCCATCAATCGCTACGCCGAGCAGGAACGGCTGGAAGAGCCACAGGACCGAGCTGAAAAGAATGAGTCCAAGCGTGGTGAGGATCGGCGCCCAATAGCGGCGAAAGATATTGCCGTGGGTCACGGCAAGTGCCGGTCCTTCGTTCGCCATGTGCCTTGCCCCTTACCCGACCCCAGACGGCCAACGCCGCAGCGCACCATGGCCAGAGGCATCAGGTACGGATCTGTCACCTAGCACATGGGGCTGAGGAAGCGAGCCGGGCGACCAGGCTTCTCTTTTGCTGCCGTCGCAAAGGCGAGAATCGAGCAATGGTGAAGCGGCTATGCTCGATCATCCCATCACCGAAGCTGTGACCCTCGCCTTTGCGCCGATCTTCCTGCTGACCGGGCTTGGCGCCCTCTTGAACGTCATGACGCTGCGCCTGGGCCGGGTGGTTGATCGCGCGCGGTACATTGAGGATCTGCTGGAAGACGGCGAGGCGCCTGATCGGGCAAGGCGGCACCGCGGAGAGCTCGTCTACCTCGGTGCACGGATCAAATCCGCCAATCGTGCGATTTATGCCACCTCGATTTCCGCTTTGCTCGTTTGCCTCGAGGTGGCTCTGTTGTTCCTCGAGCGGCTCCTGCCAATGAGCGTCGCAGTGGTGGTGGCCGGTCTTTTCATTGCCACGATGATGTCGCTCACCGTGGGGCTCGTCTTCTTCCTGATCGAAATTGGAATCGCGACCCAGTCCCTCAACATCAGGAAAGAACTGCTCCGCTGACCTCGCGTCTTGCCGTCTTTGGGCGTAAGTGGCGCGGGTTCAGGGAGATGGGCACATGCGGCTCGACGATTTTGGCCAGTCCGACAACATTAATGATCGCCGGGGGCAGGGCGGGCCAGCCATGGGCGGCGGCAACGCCTTTTTGCTGGTCTATCTTTTTCGCTTTATCTTCAACCGCTTTGGGATCGGCGGCGTGGTCGTCGCGGGTGGCGGCTTGTTCTTGCTTTCGAGCCTTGGCCTCAACCCCCTGGGTGGGCAGGGGCCGCAGCCGCGGACCTATGACACGAAGTACGACCAGCTGGTTGGTGCTGTTTTGCTCTCGACCGAACGTGTCTTTGCCCAGATGTTTGAGGAAGAGGGGCTGGGCGTCTACCCAGAGCCAACGCTCAACCTCTTCGCTGGAGGTGTACGGACGGCTGGTTGCGGTTCTGCAAGCTCTGCGGTGGGACCCTTCTACTGTCCCGGCGTTTCGGGGCACCGGGTGACTTCGCTCAGGCCTATGTGATCGCCCACGAGGTGGGGCACCACATCCAGACCGTGACCGGTATCTCTGATCAGGTGCGGCGTCTCGAGGCGCGGGCGTCGAGCAAGGCTGAAGCGGACGTCTTCTCTGTTCGCCAAGAGCTCCAGGCGGATTGTTTTGCTGGGGTGTGGGCTGGCCGAACCCAGATCCAGCTCGATGACGGCGACATCGAAGAGGCGCTGCAGGCCGCCAATGCCATTGGCGACGATGCCATTCAGCAGAAGGTCCAAGGCCGCGTGGTGCCCGACAGCTTCACCCATGGCAGCTCGGCCCAGCGGCAGGAATGGTTTGCGCGCGGCTATCGCGCCCAAGAGCTTGCTGCTTGCGACACGTTCAGCGTCGAACTCTGACGCTTACCGTCGAGAGAAGATCCACAACCTCTCGGTCGCCGGAGCATTCTCGGCGGCCGCACCACTTTTTTGTTCGCAAGGCCCTGAAGCGTTAGGCACTTGGCGCTGTTGAGCGCGTTGCGGGTGCCGCGGGGCTTGGCCGCCGCACAACCACGGCGAGCAAATGTCGTTAATCCGCTTATAACCTTTGAAATCATCTCCTTAGCGGATGATTCATCGCGCCTTCTTACCCTGCACCAGCATGGGAAGGGCAACTATGCCGGCACGATTTCACACTGAGCGGAGACGCGCGCCGCTGCGCCGCCTTTTGGGCGCGCTCGCAGCATCGCTCGGCGTCGGCGCTGGCATGGCGCTGGCCGCTGAGCCTGCTGACACCGTGATTGCCATCGCACGCTTCACCGTGTGGCCCGATGATGTGGAGTATGGCCTGAGCTTTCGGATCTGCCTCCGCCACGACGACCCCGCCATTGCCTCCTTCTTGGACCGCCGGGGCACATCAATCCAAGGTCGGCCAATCTCGCTTCACAGCGTGAAGCCTGCGCAGTTCGGTGAGGAGCCGTGCCATGCTGCCTATTTCTCTGCTGGCCTTGCTGATCGCGCGATCATTGAAAAAATCAGCCTCCGTCCTGTTTTGACCGTGTCACCCCAGAAGGGTTTCGCGGTTTCGGGAGGTGTCGTCGAGGTCGCTGATCCTGATGCTGATGACCGTCTCTTGGTGAGCGATGCGACCCTCGCGCGCAGCCCGCTTCGCCTTCGTGCGCCGCTTCTCGAAGTTGCTGGGAGGGCCGGAGAATGAGCTTGCCCTTGATCGGCCGCTTGCCTGTCCGTTGGAAGATTACTGGCGCTATCATGGCGACCACGGTGGTCGTGCTGATGGGCGCCTATACTGGCTTTGTCATTCTGGACACGACGACCTTCCGTCAGGAGTTGATCCGTGACCGGAGAGGTTTTGCGGAAACCACTGCCAGCAACGTTGCTGCTGCGTTGAGTTTTGGTGATCCCGAGACGATCGACTCCAACCTCGCAGGCCTTTCCAGCGTGTCGGATGTGCAGGCCGCCTATGTGATCGATGACCTTGGTTCCTTGCGCGGTACGTTCCGCAGCAATTTGGTGCCCCCTGATGAGATTGGCGGGCCAGTATCGCTCCCTGTCGATCGTGAAGCCGGTGCAGCGCTCCGCGGCGCCTTTGCGCTTCAGACACCGATCATTGTTGATGGCGAAGTGATCGGTGCCCTGCAAATGCGGATCTCCAGTGAGCGTTTGCAGCAGCGGATCGAGCACTATCGGCGACTGGCTGGTCTCGTGCTGCTCTTTGCGTTTGCCGTCGCGTGGATTTTGGCCCGGGTTGTGGCCTCGATGGTGACGACCCAGGTCGCGCGCCTCAACAACGCGGTGACCCATGTGCGTGAGCAGCGGGACTACGGCCTCCGCGTGCCCGTGGTGGGCAAAGACGAGCTTGGCCGTCTCGCTGAGAATTTCAATGCGATGATTGGTGAGATCGCGCAACGCGACGCGACGCTTGAAGAGACCGTTCAGGAGCGTACGGAGCAATTGTTCCTGACAACCGAAAAAGCGAAGGCAGCGAGCCGTGCCAAGTCTGAATTCCTGGCCAATATGAGCCACGAAATCCGGACACCCATGAACGGTATGCTTGGGATGACCGAGCTTCTTCTCAAAACAGAGATGTCGGCGCGGCAGCGGGACCTCGCGAATGTCATTATGTCATCGGGCGCGAGCCTTGTGACGATCATCAACGACATTCTCGACTTCTCGAAGATCGAGGCCGGCAAGTTCCAGCTCATCGACGCCCCGTTCAACCTGCGCGAAGCTATTGAAGATGTGATGTGCATCGTCGCAGGATCAGCCGAGGAAAAAGGCCTTGAGCTGATCGTTCGCTACGACCCGTCCTTGCCTGAGGGGTACATTGGTGATGGCGGGCGGCTTCGTCAGGTGATCACCAACCTTGTAGGAAACGCAATCAAATTCACCGATAGCGGATCAATTCGTGTCGATGTTGAGGGTCATGTCCAAGGCGGCCATGCCAAGCTGCGTGTCGGTGTCACCGACACCGGGATCGGCATTTCCAAAGACAAGCTTGAACGCATCTTTGAGAAGTTCGAGCAGGGCGATGGCAGTTCGGTCAAAAAGTATGAGGGCACGGGCCTTGGGCTCAGCATCTCCAAGTCCATCATCGAACTTGCTGGCGGGCAGCTGCGGGCCAAGAGTTCTGAGGGCGAAGGATCGAACTTCTTCTTCGATATCACTCTCCCCGTCGATGAAACGGCCGAGCAGCTCAACATGCCGAAAGACACGATGCGCGGCCTTTCCGTGCTGGTCGTTGACGGCAAAGATCAGTCTCGTGACGTTCTTGAAGAGCTTGTGGGCTCTTGGGGCGCCGATGTGCAGACCACGTTTAGCGGTCAGCGCGCGCTGCAGATCCTGAAACGCAGCCCACGGCCTGATGTCGTGATTGCTGACTATGATTTGCCCGACATGTCTGGCGACGAGTTCATCGACGCGATGCGCGAGGACGATATCTCGAGCGACCGGCCGCTGGTGATGATGGCGTCTCCGGACGATCTTGGTGAACCCGTCCGCGACGAAGGCATGACGGCGATGGTGTCGAAGCCTTACCGCATCGAACCCCTTGTCCGCGCGGTGAGTGAAGCGATGGTCGCAGCGGGTACGGAGCAAGGCAAAGCGCTTGTCGAGGCAGGCCGCGTCAACGAAGACGGCAAGGCGCCGGCGCGCGAAGAGGAAGAAGCCCTCGAACAGGGCGACGGCACGGGCATCAAGATCCTGATCGCCGAAGACAACCGCGTGAACCAGTTGGTGATCACCAATATGATCTCCGGCATGGGCTTTGACATCGAGATTGCCGAAAACGGCCGCGCCGCCCTCGAGAAGTTTATCGAGGACAAGCCAGACCTCATCATCATGGATGTCTCGATGCCTGAGGTCGACGGCCTTGAGGCCACGCGCCTGATCCGAGAGTACGAGCGCCGCCATGAGTTTGGCCGTGTGCCTATCATCGCCGCTACGGCGCACGCGATGGAGGAAGACCGCCGTCGCTGCCGCAAAGCGGGTATGGACGACTACATCGCCAAGCCGCTGCGCCAGGACGCGATCCTCGCGAAAATCCGCCATTGGCTGCAGGACCAGCTGGCCGCCTAGCCACAAGAGCGTGCTCAGTCCCTGGCGTTCGCCACCTCCGCGCCCTATCTCCCCTCGTGCCCTTGAGGAGCGTTGGTGGTGAGCAGTCGAGATTTAACCCAAGGGTCCATCCCTGGTCACCTGACGCGCCTTGGCGTGCCCATGATCGTGGCTGTTGCTGCGCTCATCTCCGTGGCCTTGGCGGATGCCTATTTTCTCGGGCAGCTCGGGATCGCTGAGCTGGCGGCGATCAGTTTCGCCTTTCCCGTTCTCTTGACAATCAACAGCGTGGGTATCGGCCTTTCCGCGGGCGCGGCGTCGGTCGCGAGCCGGGCCATCGGTAAGGGCGATCTCTCCAATGTGAGGCGCCTTGCCACCGACAGTCTGATCTTAGCGGCGGTGATCCTCTCGGTGCTCTCCTTTGTCGGTTGGCTCTTCTCTCGAGAGCTCTTCATGTTGCTCGGCGCAGAGGGGCAAGTGCTCGACTACATCGTTGAGTATATGCGGGTCTGGTTCATCGGTGTGCCGCTCTTCATTGTGCCGATGGTCGCGATGGGTTTGATCCGCGCCAATGGTGACAGCGTCGCGCCCAGCGTCGTCATGGTCTTCGCGTCAGTGGTGAACATCGTGCTCGACCCGATCTTTATCTACGGCATGGGACCAATCCCTGAGTTGGGTGTCGCCGGGGCCGCCTGGGCCACATTTGGCGCGCGCGTGGCCACCTTTGTCCTGATTGTGCCGCTCTTGGTCTTTCGCGAGCGGCTTTTGACCTTTGTTCTTCCGACTGCGGCAGAGTTTGCTGCCTCCGCGTCTCAGGTCCTCCGGGTTGGGATTCCTGCGGCTGGCAGCAATATGATCAACCCTCTATCCATCAGTATCGTGACGGGTTTCCTTGCGCAATATGGCAACGAGGCGGTCGCAGCCTTTGGTGTCGCGAGCCGGGTGGAGACGCTGGCCACCATCCCGATGCTTGCTCTTTCAAGCGCCATTGGTCCTGTCGCCGGGCAGAACTGGGGCCGGGGCCTCAAGGATCGGACGATTGAGACGGTGAAGTCGGGCTTTACATTCGTGATCCTCTGCGGGCTCGTTCTCGGCGCGCTCTTCTTTGTGGTCGCTTGGCCAGCGACGGGGCTCTTTACCGATGATCCCGATGTGCAGCGCTGGGCGACCCGCTATCTCTGGGTCGTCGGGGTCACCCTTGGGGGCTACGGCGTGGTGATCAACGCAAGCGCGTCTTACAACGCGATCGACAAAGCAAACATCGGCCTGGGCTTCACCATCATCCGTAGTCTGGTTCTCTATGTCCCGTTGGTCGGCCTCGCCGTCAGCTTTGGCTCGCCGATCTACGTTTTTGGTGCGATTGCCGTCACCAATGTCGTGGCGGGCGCCGTCGTCGGCTTCCTAACCCTGCGGATCCTCCGCCGCGAGCGATGCGTTGCCAAGGGGACCGCGTAGGTTGGTGAGCGTGTCCTCAGCATCATAGGCCTGGATCGCGTCGTCCGGTTTGGGCCCGTTCCCCATCACGATCTCAAGCCGTGTGGAGACCTCCTCGCGCGTCTCTCCCAAGGGGACCGAGACGCCAAGGCCGAAACCGCTGCGCCGCCCCCCGGTGCCGCCGCCGATCCCAACGGAGGAGCGCGGCGGTTGCCTCGTGCTCTCGGCTGAGCGGCTGATCACCACGAAATGGTCAAAGCCCTCTTGCAGGGTCAGCTCCGCCGCGCGCCGCAACGCGCCGTTTTCTGCTTCCTGCCGGTCATCAGAGAAATAGCTCACGCGGTAACGGCCAGTCTCAATGATCTGGTCGCGATAGCCGTAACTATCACCCTCCGCAGGCCCGTAAGCGGGCGTGGAGGCGCAGGCAACAAGGGTGAGGGCGGCAAGAAGAGCAACGCGTTTCATGCTGGCATCTTATGCCAAACCGCGCCCGCTCGATAGTCGTCGCCAGCCGAGCTGAGGGCCTTGCAATCTTCGGGTGCCTCCGCCAAACGCCCTGTTCCCGTGGAGAGGTGCCGGAGTGGTCGAACGGGGCGGTCTCGAAAACCGTTGTGCGGGCAACCGTACCGAGGGTTCGAATCCCTCTCTCTCCGCCATCCGGCTAACGCGTCAAAAATCACGCCTTAAGGCCCTTTTCGGGTCCATTGCGCCAAAATAGACGCATTGAGGAGATCGAGGGGGCAGGATTTGAACCTGCATCTCCGGGGAGCGACCACCGGTACTCTACCTTTGAGCTAGACCTCGTTTTGATCGGAGTGGCTGGGCTTGAACCAGCGACCCCCTGCGTCCAACGCAGGTACTCTTCGCAACTGAGCTACACTCTGGTGACCCTGATGCACTCATCAACGCCTTTTCATCGGTTGCTATGTAATCATTGTTTTCTACTTGCGAGACTACGACCAACGGACGTGAAATGCCTGTGGCACGCGCAATGCTAGCTGCGCGCTCCTGCTGTTAGTGCTTAAAATGGAGCAGTGTGTCGTGGTCGAACTCATCATAGCAGGAACCGTTGCCGCCCTTTTGGCGGCCATGATCATCAGAGCCGTCGAGTGGTTCTTTCGGAACTACAAAATCACAGTCGAGCCGCGAACGGATAAAGAGCCTTAGCGGTGTCAGCAAGCGCTGACTTTGTTCATATGTCGGCGGTCGCTTACAGCGCCCTTTAAGACCCAATGTGGTCCCTTGGCTTCGTGTTGGCTGTGAGGGCCCATGAAGAAGCTGTTGTTGATCTTAGGGGTCTGTGGGGGTCTCCAGGGGTGCGCCTATACCCAGGGGGTCCTGGAGAATGCCGCTGCTATGGAAGTACCGGAGGCCCAAGAGCAACCGCAGGTGGTTCCTCAGCCTATTCATACGTGTAGGTACAATCCAGCTACTGGTAAGTACCAGCTTTACACCGGGAATGGTCCGTATGGGACTTTGTTAGCGAACACCTGCTAGCAAAGGTGTCCGGACTGTGTAGTCTGACGGTCCTGGACGACGACGGTGTGGGCTTTGATCCAAATTTGAAATCAGGGGTGGCCAAAACCCCCTGGTGGGGGCCGTGGCGGGCACGATACCCAAGGCTAGCATTCCTCTTTCGCTTCGCAAGGCGACTCATAGTGATACCTCTTGCTTCCTCTACATAAGCGAGCCTTGCCCAGCATCACCCAGGGACAACGGGTTCGATGCGGTGGAGCTCGAAGCGCACGGTGCCTTCCTGCAGAGAGGAGTAGTTCTTCAGGAAACCTCTGCTTCTGATGAACCTGTTGAGGCCCTCGCGTGTATCCCACTCAACAAAGGTCAATTGTCCGGGCGCTTTGTTTGGGTCGGTGTGCGTTTCAAAGCGTGGCATACGCATCTTGTAGATATAGCGTGCGTTCAGTTTGGTGAGCGTGGGTTCAACATCATCCAGGTACTGATCATATAGCTCGGGGTGGTCGGGGTCGAACCAGGCCACAGCGACGGTGTAGTGTTTTCCCGAGTCGAAGGTCAGCGTCAGGTCCTCATCCAACGTCTTGCTGTAGAGCCGAAGCTGATCCCACGCCTGGGGACGCAGTTCTTTGATCTTAGACCAATCGGGGTGTTGGTTCAGAACGTTCTCGGCGTCCGCGCTTGGCCAAGAGAAGAAGCCCATCGCTTCAGGCTCGAAGCTTCCGACCACCGTTTCAGTGACACGGAGGCCGACGTCTCGACTGAAGCCGAGGTCTGTTGTGATCGGAGCTATCCGCTCGAAATAGCCTTTCCTCACGGCCGCCGCCTCATCACCGGGTCTGGCGACGCTGGCGAACATGGTGATCAGCTGGCCTTCCGTGTAAGTTGTAACGACGACCGGCGCCGGTTCGGCGGCGCTGGTCTCACCGTCAGAAGAGGCAACGCAGCCCACGAGCGCTGGAGAGAAGAGCGCAGCAACCATGAGTGAACGAACAGTCCGTTGGGTCATAATTGGTTCCTTGTGCTATGACTGGAATCGTCATCGCACAGAGTTCCATCATGAGGGTGGATCATCTCGCCGATGCGCTGGTGCAGATATGTACCAGCTATAGGCATCGCCCTTGCACCGTCACCCCCGGACAGCGTCGCCGCGGATGAGTGGCCTTTGCGCCTCAATCGCTGCGGCGAAGAAACGGAGCGTGGCTTTTGCGCGTGCGGTCCTTGCGAAATCGGGATGGCAGAGCAGCCAAAAGGGTTCCGCATCAACCACGGGTGCACCCGCCAGCCGAACAAGATCTGGGTCCTGATCAGCCATAAAGCAGGCTGCCCGCCCCATGCCGAATCCTCGCTTAATGGCCTCGAGCCTCGCTTGGATGTTGGTGATGGTAAGCCCGATCGGCGCTTCAGGGTAAGGCGACTGAGCGAGCCAGTCGCTCCACCGCGTATCATTCGACGGTGGTGCAATCCATCGTCGGTCCTCTGGTTCCGTCGTCGCCAGATACTCTTTGTGCGCGTAGATCGACAACGTATAGGGGAACAGACGCCTGCCAACCCAATGAGCTGGCGCATCTTTTGAGGTTCTGATGACAATGTCTGCCTCTGCGCGATCGAGATCGGCGAGGGTGTCGGAAGCGTCAATGGTGAGATCAAGCTTGGGATAGAGCTCAGCAAACTGAGCGACATCATCCATCAGCAGGTGCTTCAGAATCAAGACGGGTGCTGAAATCAAAAGCGGTCCGGAAAGATCCTGCGCCAACGCTCTGCTGCGTCGCGACGACTCAACGGCCAACGCCTCAATCTTCTCTGCTGCGGTGACGACGACTTCGCCGGCCTTGGTGGGCCAAAGTCCGGTTGGGGACTTTTGAACCAGAGGCCCGCCAGGTTGGTTGTTCAAGTGGGCAAGGCGCCTTGAGACGGTGGCGTGGCTCACCCCCAGAACGCGCGCGGCACCGCGAATGCTCTTTTCGCGGACGACGGCGAGGATCAGGTGATAGTCATTCCATTCCATTGGTACAATTTTGCACCATCAGCCCGTCATATCAATCCGAGACGTCTGAGCCTCCCGACCGCTAGCTCTCACACCATAGGCAGGGAGTAACGTGTGAGGATGAAATTTCGTAAGGTCGCCGCGTGTTGCGCCGCGACCAGTTTTCTCGTGTGCAGCGCAGCGGTCTCCGCTCAAGATGGCGTCATCCGGTCGTTTGATCGCGCATTCTTTGACCGGTTCTCCCCGCAGAGCGCACTTGAGATGATCAATCGTGTCCCCGGTTTCTCCCTTGAGGAGGCCGATGAGGACCGAGGCCTCAGTCAGGGCGGAACCAATGTGCTGATCAACGGCCGTCCGATCACGGGCAAAGGCGACACCGCCACAACTCAAATCTCACAGATCGCGCCCGACAGTGTGCTGCGTATTGAGGTGATCGACTCCGGGACGCTGGATATCCCAGGGTTCAGCGGTCTTGTGGCCAACATTGTGACGCAGAAGACATCTGTAAGCGGATCATATCTCTGGGAGCCTGAGTTTAAGGAGAGGCAGGCGCCAGCACTTGCCAACGGAAACCTCAATCTTTCAAGCAGCCTCAGCAATGTGGATCTGTCATTTGCGGCTGACCTGACGTCGATACGCGTTGATTTCGTCGGTCCAGAGACATTGACGACGGCCGATGGGGAGCTTTTCGAAACGCGCGATGAGACGTTCACGATCCAAGGTGATGAGCCCTCGCTCTCTGGCAGTTTGCGGTGGGATCGGTCCAACGGGCATATTCTCAATGCTAAGACGTCTTTCACTTGGCTCGATCTTGCACGTGATCAAGTGTCGGAGAGCATGGCGGTCACGGCTCGCGGTTTGAGCGGTCTCAACGCCGGAGGGTTTGGACAAGACCAAATCGATGCTCGTTTTGACACGGATTATTCGTTTCCCTTTGCCCAAGGTACACTGAAGCTTATCAGCGTTGCTGCGCTTGAGCATTCCGATGCGATGACGAGGATCGCGATTGATGATCCTTCTGGTCTTCCCCTCGATCGCAGAGGGTTCGATGAAGAGAGCACGTCGACAGAAGCGATCGCAAGGTTCGAGCAAACGTGGTCTGGGAGTGAAGGCCGGAGCTGGCAGTTGGCGGGAGAGGGCGCGTTCAACCAGCTGGAGCTGGAGACAAACCTGCTTTCGTTCAACACAGCAGATCCTGATATCGTGACGTCGAGCTCGCGTTCAGAGACGACGATCGAAGAGCGTCGCGGCGAAGCCACCCTGGCGCATAGTCGCGGGCTGTCCTCCAAGAGTGATCTTCAGATATCACTGGGTACGGAGTACTCAACGATCGAGCAGGGTGCGGTGCAGCGGCACTTTGTTCGCCCCAAGGGTTTCGTGTCCTACACCACGCGCCCGAGGGACAACTGGACCCTCTCGGCGCGGGCCGCCCGGGAGGTGGGGCAGATCAACTTTCGCGATTTCGCCGCCTCGGTGTCCTTGTTTGAAGAGGTGACGAGGGAGAACAACCCTGAGCTCGTTCCTGAGCAAAGCTGGGTGTTGACGGGTCGCGCGGAGAGACGGTTTCGCGATGGCCATGTTGCATCGATGGAGGTTGAGCATGAGTTGATCTCGGACCTTGTTGATCGCATTCCGCTGGGTGAAAGCGGCGATGCTATTGGCAATATTCCTGAGGCGAACCAAACGACGCTCGATACCGCGCTGACGTTGATTGGAAAGCCCTTTGGTCTCGATGGGGCGCAGCTCGATCTTCGGGGGATCTGGCGATGGTCGTCGCTCACCGATCCGATAGAGGGCTTTGATCGAGAGATCGGCGGGATAAGGACAAAAGATCTGTCCGCTGATTTTCGCCACGATATCGCTGGAACCAGCTGGTCTTACGGGTTCACCTTCCAGGATCTGGAGGTCGCGCCCAGTTACCAATCGACGCTCGTTCAGCTCCGCAACGTGCCTGCCGGTGGCCTGACGCCGGGGGACAACATCGCTTTCGTTGAGCATCGAGACCTTTTCGGGTTTCGCGCGCGCCTCACGGTTTCGGAGTTCCTTGGGCGGGTGAGCCGGTTTGAGAGGGTCATTCATGAGGGGCGGCGGGACATCACGCCCGTCGACCGGATCGAGGACAGGCGCCGAACCCTAGGTGGTCCATTTTGGGGGCTCAGCGTGGGTCGGACGTTCTGAGCCTCACCAGCACCATGACTTTTCGTCTAGGCGCCACGTTTTCTTGGGTTGAGCGTTGTCCGCGGTGATGCTCCTGCTAACTGGGTGAAGGGCCTTTGGTGGGACGAGCGATGAGACGACAGCGTCGGCAGTGGGGATGGGAGTTGCCAGTCGCTCTGTCACTCGGCGCTGTGGCCGTCGCACCGCCTGTTCATGCTCAAACCCAAGACGACGAACCTGTCGACATTATCACTGTTCAGGGGCGAAACATCCGGGGACAGACGTTTGGCAATGTCGAGCCTGAACTGACCCTCACCGAAGCGGATATCGCAGCCTACGGCGCCAGCTCGATTGGTGAACTCCTCAGCATTCTCGAGGCGGAGACATCAAGCGGTCGGGGCCGCGGGGCCGAGCGGCCTGTGGTCCTCTTGAACGGCCGCCGGGTGGCCGGCTTCCGAGAGATCGGTCGGTACCCGGCCGAATCTGTCGCACGGGTGGAAATCCTGCCCGAGGAGGTGTCGCTCCAGTACGGGTTTGCGGCCAATCAGCGGGTGATCAACTTCATCCTGAAGGACGACACGACCGTCACGGCGCTGGAGGCGGAAACAGGGGCCCCGACGCGCGGAGGTTCGACATTTACAGAGGGTTCGGTGCAGCGCCTTGCGGTCAGTGGCGACACGCGCCGGAGCATCGATGGCGAGTTCCGGGACGATCCCGCGATCTTTGAAAGCGAGCGGGCCCTCAGCGCGGCTGACAGCGACGCGCGGACGTTGACCCCGGACTCCCAGTCGTGGTCGGCCGGCTTCACTTACGGTCGCGGCATCTTGAATGATGCCGTCGCCACACTGAGCGGTTCATATGAAGCGGGGGAGGATGTGGCCTCCCAGGGGCGCACTGATGAGTTGGGGCAACCGCGCGTTCTTGGTCAGACCACGGATACGGGCGATGCCTATCTCGGGCTGTCGGTGGCAAGCGCGTTGGCACCGCGGACATGGACAGCAACCGCGAGCTTCAACCGGGTCGAAGAGGACGTCGCAACCGATGCTGTCACCGGAACGGGTGACGACGTTGCGATCATCCGTGAACAGGATGAAACCGTCCGGATCAATGCCGACTTCGATGCTGTGATCAACGATCGCTCGATCACCATGGGGTCCGGCAAACTCGCCGCCAGCCTGCAGGCGGGAGCGGCGTGGCAGCAGCTTGAGAGCACCGATCAAACCGGCAACGAGATCACCGAGTTCGACGTCTCGCGGACCACGCTCTCCACCCGTGCCAATGCCGATGTGCCGCTTCCTTTGCCCAGGCGCATGCCCGGCGAGCTCTCCTACAATGCCAATGTTCAGCTCGAGGATCTCTCTGACGTGGGGACCCTTGTGACCTGGGGGACCGGTGTCACTTGGAATTGGAAGCCGTTTATCAGGCTGATCGCATCGTATACGTCCGAAGAGGGGGCGCCGAGCCTTGCCGACCTGCAGGCGCCCTTGATCGCGACCCCGAACGTGCGGGTCTTCGACGCGGCCTCGGGCGCCGATGTGTTTGCGACGGTGATCGATGGCGGCAATGATGCGCTGACGTCTGATCAGCGAGATGTTTTCAAGCTTGGTCTACAGGTTGAGCCCTGGGATGAGCGCGAGATTCGCCTGAACATCGATTACACCTCGTCCTCTATTGACGACGAGACGCGGACATTTTCTCTTTTGACGGAGGAGTTCGAACAAGCCTTCCCTGATCGCGTGGTTCGGTCATCTAATGGTGATCTCGAGATCTTCGATCAGCGTCCGGTGCAAGTTGAGGAGACCAATCGGGACGAACTTCGGACGGCGCTCAACTGGTCGTGGCGTATCCAGACCAACCGCGGGCCCCCGGGGGGACGTCCACCACCGGCGCTGCAAGGCGGACCAGACGCGGGCCGGCCGTCGGGGCCGCCGCCCTCTGCCTCTGGTGCGCAAGGTGGTCCGCCGCGGTCAGGGCCACCGGCGCGATCGGCGGCACAGCGGCGGCGCGGCGGCAGGCCCTCCCGTGCCCGTGTCGTCCTGATCCACACCTGGACCTTGCAGGATGAGGTCATCGCGCCAGGCGGCGTGACTTTTGATTTCCTCGACGGCAGCGGCTCCTCACGAACCGGCGGTACGCCTGAGCATCAGGTCGAGGGCCGGTTCAACCGTTGGCGCCAGGGCGTCGGCCTCTTTTCATCGGTCAGTTGGCAGAGCGGTACAGAGGTCGAGAGCACCAGCGGTCTTCTGACCTATTCTGATCTCGTCTCCGCCGATCTCGCGCTCTCCTACGAGTTCAACTATCTTTCTGATCGGTGGATCAATCGGATGCCGTTCTTGAAAGAAGGGCGCGTCCGCTTCCGCGTCGACAACGTTTTCGATGAGCGGCTCGACGTGCGTGACGCGAACGGCGATGTCCCCACCGCCCTTAGCCCCGACGTGCTCGACCCCCAAGGCCGTAGCCTGAGCATCGAGTTTAGAAAGAGGTTCTGACGAGCTCCCTAAGCGTCTACATCCGCTGGGTGACAGGCTTAGCACCCGATCATGAGGCTATCATGCTGACCTTTGAACTATCAGATAGTGCAGACGAGCTACATATCCATTTGGACGAGGACGGCTTGCGAAAACTGGTCGAAGCGATTGGGCGCCTTGCGCCTGGTGACCATGAACAGTTTATGACGCCCCGCTGGGGTGGCACCGAACTCACCGAGCAGACGCAGTCAGATACAACGACGTTGTTGAACAAAGTTACCATGCATCATTGGTAGGGCCACTTGCGCATTGGTCTAGCTGCAACTCCGGCCACTTGTCCTAGTGTTTTACGCAAACTTAGCCAGCATGGCTGGCTTCAGAATCGCCGGTCGGTGCGAGTAGACGATTCGAGATTCGTTTTGAAGCCGTAACGAGAAATGAATCCTAGAAGAGATTAAGGGGATGGCCGACGCGACCAGGCTCCCACCAGATTCGAGACCGGGCCAATTACGGCGCTGCTGCTATGTTGTGATGTAACCCTTCTCGCCCTAATGGTTTCGTAGCGATGACTTCGTTCGTTTGTCATTCAAGTGTGCCGGCCTGTGGTATTCCGACGAGAGACTTGCCAAATGGCGATTACTAAAGGAAATAACGTGACCCCAGATATCTTCATTGAGTTTTGCGGCGCGTTGCATCAAGATACTTTCGTTATCTATTCGAATTTTGATTTGCTTGTCAGAGATTTTTTGCATGGCCGTAGTGTCGAGGATCTTCAGGTGTTATCCAGTTTTTCCGAAAATATTTTGAACTCAAATTTAGGTGTTGGAGAACTAGAGGAATATTTTGTTTCTTGTGGTTCACAACTGCTAATGGGTGGGCGTTATTTCGATTTGCTGGAATTGTTAAAGGGCATGAGCGCCAATATGATTATGCAGTCGAACTAGCCGGTCTAATGGTTTCGCGTGCCGTGGCCAGGGGCCGAACAAAGCGAGCCCCCCGGCCGTTTGAATGCATCAACCCGCCTTCGAAAAGCCCGACAACCGCTCATGGATAATGGCTTCCGCTTCGCCCATGATGCGGTCGATGAGTTCTTGGCAGGTTGGGATGTCGTTGATCAGGCCTGCAACCATGCCGCAGGACCAGGCGCCGGCGTCCATGTCGCCCTCAGACATGATGCGCGGATAGACGCCTGCGACCTCTTCGATGATGTCCTCGAACTTAAGGTCCGCACCCAGCGCTCTTTCTTTCTCAAGCAGGCGCTCCACGGCGGCGTTGGTCATCACCCGTTCTGTGTTCCGTAGGGGACGCATCACAAGGCGTGTGTCCAGCTCTGATGCAGCAACGATAGCGTCTTTGACGTTCTGGTGCACGGGGGCTTCTTTCGTCGCGATGAAGCGGGTGCCCATGTTCATCCCGTCCGCACCCATCGCAAGAGACGCGACCAGCGACCGGCCATCAGCCTGACCACCGGAGGAGACAAACGGGATCTCCAGCTCATCCGCCGCGCGGGGCAGGAGGATCATGTTCGGCACATCATCCTCACCCGGATGGCCGCCGCACTCAAAACCATCCACACTGACTGCATCACAGCCGATGTCTTGGGCTTTCAACGCGTGACGCACCGAGGTGCATTTGTGGATCACTTTGATCCCGGCGTCTTTGAGATAGGGGAGAACCTGAACCGGGTTGTTACCGGCGGTTTCGACGACCTTCACACCGCCATTGATGATCGTCTGGATGATCGCCGGATAGTCCGGCGCGTTCACCGTCGGCAGGAACGTGACATTCACCGCGATGGGATTGCTGGTCATGTCCTTACACCGAGCAATCTCGTTGGCGAGGTCTTCCGGTGTCTTCTGCGTCAGGGCCGTGATGGTGCCGAGGCCCCCGGCATTGGAGACGGCCGCTGCCATTTCCGCGAAACCGACCCAGTGCATACCCCCTTGGATGATCGGGTGCTTGATGCCGAACATCTCTGTAATTTTCGTTTTCATGCCGTGGTTCTCCTGAACGTTTTGCCTCCTTCTTGCGGCAGCAGCTTCGGCATTCCAAGTGCCACTGTCATGGGCAGGCTTGCCGTGCCTTTCGGGTTTCGGCATCGAGGGGGCATGCTCTCTGTCCTTGATCTCTTTCGCGTGGGTCTGGGTCCCTCAAGCTCCCATACCGTGGGGCCGATGCGCATTGCTCGGCGCTTTCTTCTTGATATCCCTTCTGCTGAGCGAGCGCGCATTGCCCAGGTTTTTGTGGAGCTGCAGGGCTCGCTTGCGTTGACCGGTGAGGGGCACGGGACCCTGACGGCGATGGCGCTGGGCCTGATGGGGCACGATCCAGAGACCTATGACCCGGCGGCGGGGGAGGCGGGCCTGGCGCGCATCGCTGCTGAGGGCGTGCTTTCGCTTCTTGGTGAGCGGGATGTGCCCTTCACCATGGACCGGCACATTCGCCTGGCGGGCGAGGTGATCCCGGACTTGCACCCCAACGGCATGACCCTGCGCGCCCTAGGTTCTGACGGCGAACCGGTTGCTGAGGGGACCTATTACTCGACGGGCGGCGGGTTCATCGCGTCGGAGGCGCAGCTCAAACGTCCCGCAGAGAACGATATCGTGCGTACGGGCACGAAAGTTCCTTATCCGTTCGGATCGGGGGCTGAGCTTCTGGCGATTTGTGAGCGTGAGAGCCTCTCGATCTCTGACGTGATGTGGGCGAACGAAGACAGCTTCCGCGGGCGAGACGAAACAGCGGCCAAGCTCGACCATATCATCGAAGTGATGTTCGACTGCATCGACCGTGGGCTGAGGACAGAGGGCGAGCTTCCCGGGGGCCTCCAGGTGCAGCGTCGCGCGCCGAGCCTTCACGCGAAAGTCACGGGTACGCCGCTCGCCAATGAGCCGGAGCGCCTGTTCGACATTTTGAACCTCTACGCCATGGCTGTGAACGAAGAGAACGCGGCTGGCGGCAAAGTCGTCACGGCACCGACCAATGGTGCGGCCGGCATCATCCCCGCGGTCCTCAGAAAGTACTGCGCGATGGATGAGGCGACGGCTGACATGCGGCGGGCTTTTCTTCTCACGGCGGGCGGCATCGGCCTTCTTTATAAGCAGCGGGCTTCGATCTCTGGCGCGGAGATGGGCTGTCAGGGCGAGGTGGGGGTTGCCTGTTCGATGGCGGCGGGCGGTCTTGCCGCTGTTTGGGGCGGAACGCCCGAGCAATGCGCATCAGCCGCTGAGATCGGTATGGAGCACAATCTGGGCCTCACCTGCGACCCCGTGGGCGGTCTTGTGCAGATCCCGTGCATCGAAAGGAACGCGATCGGAGCGGTCAAAGCCGTGAACGCAGCTCGGCTTGCCCTCCATTCCGTCAGTCAACCGAAGGTCAGCCTCGATCAGGTGATCGAGACAATGCGGCAAACCGGCCTCGACATGTCGAACAAGTACAAAGAGACCAGCCAAGGCGGTCTGGCCGTCAATGTCATCGAGTGTTAGCCGAAAGAACCGCTGAGCGGGTCATTCCTCATCGAGAAGAAACGCCAAGATGACGCTTCCCACGAGATCTGGTCTTTCGAGCAGCGCGTAGTGCGTGGCGCCTGGAACGACGAAGAACTGCGCATTCGGAAGACCTTCATAAAGGTCCAAGGCGTGCTCGAGAGCGGTGTCGTTGTGATCGCCGTTGATGACGAGGGTTTCGCACGCAACGCCGCCCAGGTCTGGCGGCTCGAATGTGGGGCTGGTGGTCCACATAAGCGCCATTTCCGCCAGCAGGTCGCCAAAACCCGACAGGTCGTCATGACCCGTCATATAGTGCTCGATGAAGTTGCCGGGGTACTGCGCCGGATCAGTGTTCCCATCCCAGCGGTAGTTGGCGATATGCTCCCGCATCCCTTCAGGATACGAATTGTAATGGAATGTCGCGCCGAGGAGGACGAGCCGGTCAATCAGAGCTGGCTGACTGATGGCTGTGGTGAGGGCCGTGATCCCGCCATCGCTGAGGCCAACAACGGAAATATCTGTGTGCCCCAAATGCTGAGCGAGGGCGATGAGGTCGGAGGACATGAGCTCATAACTGATCTGATCGGCTGACGGACCGCTGCGGCCCTGTTCGCGGCTGTCGAGGGCGACCACGGTGAAGTGTTCGGCGAGCATCGGGATTTGCAACGCGAACGCGTCACGCGACTCCATCCCGCCGTGGAGGAGGTAGAGTGGGGGGCCATCGCCATGGACCTCATAGTCGAGCTCCACGCCGTTGATCTCGGTCCGCTCGGCCAGGGCCGGGGACAACCAAAGAGGCAGCAGGGCAAAGAAGGTCAGGCTGATCTTGAGCATGAGGCCCCGTAGCCTGCCACAATTGCCCTGGCCACCGTGACCAGGCGGCTCGTCAAAGTGACTCGGCCGTCAACCTTATCGCGCGTTAAGTCTATTCATCGGTCTAAGGAATAAAATTTTCCTGTTCCTTGCGGAGGCAGGGTTAAGCTTCGACTTTGATCGATTGTGTGAAGACCCAGGCAAGGTCCCCTCGTTAGGCCGAGAGGACCAGTCATCCTTCGTGGGAAAAGGGATTGAGAGCATGGTAGCGACAAATAATGGCAACAGTATGGTCGATCGGTTTCAACGCCGCACCTGTTTGGAGGCGCTGAAACGAAAAGGGGCAATGACCCTTGAAGATGTCTCGCTGTGGACACGGCTGTCGATTACAGAGACTGAGCGTCACCTCAACTCTCTGGTGCAAGACAAGCTCGTGATCCATCAGGGCACAAAGTTCAGTGCTGATGTGGTGTCCTAGGACACCACCTCTGATCAGCTGATCACACCAAGCTCGCGGCCCACTTTGGTGAAGGCCGCGACCGCGGTTTTCACCTGTTCTTCCGTGTGGGCGGCATTCATCTGCGTGCGGATGCGCGCCTTGCCCCGCGGAACGACAGGGAAGCTGAAGCCCGTAACGAAAACGCCCTCGTCCAGGAGGCGGGCGGCCATGGTCTGGGCGACCTTTGCATCATAAAGCATGACCGGGATGATCGGATGCTCTCCAGGCAGAAGATCAAACCCGGCCTCCGCCATCTCGCGGCGGAACAGCTTCGCATTGGTGAAAAGTTGAGCCCGCAAGTTGTCGCCGCTGCTCACAAGGCCGAGGGCGCGGCGGGAGCCTTCAACCAGGGCAGGCGCCAACGCGTTTGAGAAGAGATAGGGCCGGGCGCGCTGACGCAGAAGGTCCACAACCTCTTGCCGAGCGCAGATAAAGCCGCCCATGCCGCCGCCCATGGCCTTGCCCAGCGTGCTGGTGAGGATGTCGATCTTTCCCATCACGCCGCAATGCTCGTGGGTGCCGCGGCCGCCTTCGCCCATGAAACCCGTTGCGTGGCAGTCGTCGATCATAACGAGGGCTGAGTACTTCTCTGCCAACTCTGTGATCGCGCCGAGCTGGGCGATCGTTCCGTCCATCGAGAACACGCCGTCGGTGACGATGAGCTTGGTCCGCGCACCTGCGGCGTCCGCCGCTTTCAACTGCTCCTCAAGCGAGGCCATGTCGTTGGTCTCGTAGCGGAAGCGTTGGGCTTTACAGAGGCGCACGCCGTCGATGATCGAGGCGTGGTTGAGGGCGTCGGAGATGATCGCGTCCTCTTTGCCGAGCAGCGGTTCGAAGACCGCACCATTGGCGTCAAAGCAAGCCGCGAAGGTGATCGAGTCTTCAAAGCCCAGCCATTCGGAGAGCTCTCGCTCCAGCATCCTGTGGTGCTCATGGGTGCCGCAGATGAAGCGCACCGACGCCATGCCGTAGCCTTGGTCTTCGGCGCCTTGCTGGGCTGCACGGATCAATTCGGGGTGATCAGCCAGGCCAAGATAGTTGTTGGCACAGAAATTCAAGGCACGGATGGTTTTGCCATCTTGGGTGATCGTCACCTCGGGTCCCTGTTTGGATGTGATCAGCCGCTCTGGCTTTGTCAGACCCTCCTCGTCGATTTCGGTCAGGGTCTCACGAATGCGGGCGTAGAATGCGTTGGCCAACGCGTCCTCCTTGGATAAAGTGAAAGGCTCCTTGGCCCGGCGGGTCTGGGAGCATGATTTCAGTTTCCTAATGGAAAAACACGCCATGATACAGCCACCAAATACGCATCTTGCCGAGGTCAATATCGGTCGCACCAGGGGCACGCCTGATAGCGCGGTGATGGAAGACTTTGTGCGGCTCACCGACCCGATTAATGCGCTGGCCGAGCGTTCTCCAGGCTTTGTCTGGCGCCTCACCGGTGACGGTAACAACGCCATGGATGTCCGCTATTCCGACGATCCTCTCGAGGCGATCAATCTCTCCGTATGGGAGACGCCGGCGCACCTGGCCGAGTTCGTTTGGAAGACGGCTCACCAAAAAGTCTACAACCGGAAGGCTGAATGGTTCGAAGCGCCGAAGAAGCCGCATTTTGTGATGTGGTGGGTACCTGCCGGACACACGCCGTCTGTCCAGGAAGCCATCGAACGCCTCGAGCATTACCGCGAGCATGGGACCTCCGAGCACGCTTTCAGCTGGATGGATCTGCCAGAAGCCAAGATCTTCCAAGAGCGACGTTGTGCCTAACCCGTGATCCCATCCATTTTTTGACGGAATTGCGCTAGGCCCTCCCCATGGATCAGCTCTCGTTCCCCGATGTCTCGGTCTTTGCCGCCCCGCTTTATCTCGCTCTGATTGCGCTCGAGGTCTTTCTCCTCACGCGTCACGGCAGGAAAGAGGAGGTCACAAAAGACCTGACCACCAACCTTGTCATGGGGACGGGGAACGCGATCTCCACCTTCACCCTTTGGGGCGGGGTTGCACTGCTGATGCTATGGGTCTGGGAGTTCCGGCTTTTTGATCTTGGCGTGACGTGGTGGAGTTTTGCCATCGCGATGGTGGCCAAGGACTTCGTCTATTACTGGGTCCACCGGTTCCAGCATCGGGTGCGCTGGCTTTGGGCCAGCCACGTCGTCCACCATTCAAGCCAAGGCTACAATCTGTCGACAGCCCTTCGGCAGCCATGGTTCTCTGTCCTGGCGCCGACCTATCTCTTGGGCATCCCGGTCTTCCTTTTGGGGATTCATCCGGCGCTCTTCGCCTTCGCTGGGGCCATCAACCTCTTCTATCAGTTCTTCATCCACACCCAGGCGGTGAAGCGGCTGCCCGCGCCGATCGAAGCGGTTTTCAACACACCCTCGCATCACCGGGTGCATCACGCGACCAATCCCCGTTACCTCGACAGCAATTACGCGGGCATCCTCATCATCTGGGACAAGATGTTCGGCACGTTTGAGCCTGAGCGCGACGACGAACCCTGCGACTTCGGGTTGGTCAGCAACATCTCCACGCAAAATCCGTTGAAGGTCGCAACCCACGAGTACTGGGCCATTCTCAAGGACATCGCAGGGCGGGGCCTCAAGCCGATCGAGCGTTTCCGCTACGCTTTTGCTGAACCCGGCTACAGTCATGATGGCAGCCGCCTGACCACCGCGCTCATCAAGGAGCAAGCGGGCGTGAGGTTGTCGGGCGGACAGACCTCCACTATGGCCGCGGGATCGGAAAAGGAATCGTCGCCTTGCAAGCCATCGCATATCTGATCAATCAAATCATCGACCTCTATATTATCGTCCTTATCGTGACGATCATCATGAGCTGGCTCGTCGGTTTTGGCGTCATCAACCGCTACAACAACGTCGTCGAAGCGATTTTGAGGATCACGAGCGCGCTGACCGAGCCTGTGTTGCGGCCGATCCGCAATGTGCTGCCGTCGTTCGGCGGCCTTGATCTCTCGCCGATCGTTGTCTTCCTCGGCCTGCGCGCTCTGCAAGTCTTCCTCAACGGCTATGTGTTTGGGCCAGCGATCGCGAATGGCCTTTAGCCATGGCGGCCACGCTGATTGACGGAAAGGCTGTCGCTGCCAGCCTGCGCGCCACCGTCGCCGATGCGGCAGCCACGCTTCCCAGGAAACCTGGTCTCGCAGTGGTGCTGGTGGGCGATGACCCTGCCAGCCAAGTCTATGTGCGGAGCAAAGAGAAAGCCTCGGCCAAGGCGGGCATGGTCGGGACCGTGCACCGGATGCCCGCCACCTCATCCCAAGCCGACGTCGTCGCGCAAGTTCGTCAGTTGGCAGAGGATGATGCCGTTGACGGTATCTTGGTTCAGTTGCCGCTGCCCGATGGTCTTGATGCAGATGAAGTGATCGCTGCTGTCCCGCCAGAAAAAGACGTCGATGGCTTGACGGCCACAAGCGCGGGGCAGTTGGCGCTGGGCCAACCCGGCCTCACCCCTTGCACCCCGCAAGGCTCCATGCGCCTTATCCGCGAGGTCATGCCGGATCTGTCGGGGAAAAGCGCCGTGGTGGTGGGGCGGTCGATCCTTGTGGGCAAGCCCTTGGCGCTTCTGCTGCTTGAGGCCAACGCGACGGTGACCATGGCGCATTCGAGGACAGCAGATCTCGCAGCTGTTTGTCGTGAGGCGGACATTCTGTGTGTTGCCGTTGGGCGACCTGAGATGGTGACCGCTGATATGATCAAACCCGGCGCTGTCGTCATCGACGTAGGGATCAACCGCGTGGGTGAGGGTGAAGAGAGCCGCCTCGTCGGTGATGTCGCTTTTGAAGGGGCAAAGGACGTGGCCGGAGCGATCACGCCAGTCCCTGGCGGCGTTGGGCCGATGACGATTGCTTGCCTTTTGCGGAACACCGTTGTCGCGTCGGCGCGGCGCCAGGGCGTGTCGGTTCCTGAAACACTGCTCTAGCAACGGCCCAGCCCGCAGCGACCATCACCACCTTCTGGCTTTTCGTTTCCGCGCTGGATACGCTCAAGGGATGGCTGAAACGTTTGAAGAGATGTTGACCGGCGGTCACCCCAACTCCCTTGGGCGGACGGTCGAGGTGGTGGACCTGGTGCTCGCAGAGCCGCACCGATTTGCTGAGCTTTTCGATTGCTATGAGAGTCAAGATGAAGTCGTCCGCCTACGAACCTCAAATGCGATGAAACGGGTTGAGAGCGAACGCCGTGATCTCTTGTTGCCCTATATCGATCGCTTCATTGAAGAGGTTGGCCAACTTGACCAGGCATCAGCGCAGTGGACGCTGGCTCAGCTCTTCGGCCGACTGTCGCAGGACATGAGCGACAAGCAGAAGACGTCCGCAACCGCCCTGATGAAGCGCAACCTCGAGCGACATGACGACTGGATCGTTCTCAATGCGACCATCGAAACGCTGTCGACATGGGCGAAGGAGGACACGGCTCTCCGCAAGTGGCTCACGCCTCACCTTGAACGTTTGAGCACGGACAAAAGAAAGTCTGTCGCTTCCCGTGCTGCCAAAAAGCTCAAAGTCCTCAGCGGGATTTGAGGCCAGGCGGCTAAGCTTTGAATAAGAAAACCCCGAACCATTCCTTTGGGTCGGTCCAAAACATCTCCACCTCCCAACCCGCGCGTTCAGCGATGCGGGCGACCGAGTTTTCGGTGAACTTGTGGGAATTCTCCACGTGCAGCCTCTCACCCGTACTGAAATGGAATGTCTGTCCACCGATCACCACGTCCTGTTCCGAGAGTGCCTCGGCATAGATCTCGATCCGGCGCTCCTCGGCGTTCCACAGGGCCACATGCTGAAACTGGTCGACATCAATCGAAGCTCCCAGTTCACGATTGATCCGGCGAAGGACATTGAGGGTGAACTCAGCGGTGAGCTTCTGCCGGTCGTCATAGGCCGCGATCAGGACGTCTTCATCTTTGACAAGATCGGCACCCAGAAGGAACCGGCTACCCTCGCCAAGGTCGCGCCGCGCACCGGCAAGGAACGCTTCTGCGCCGCCTTTCTCAAAGTTGCCGATGGTGGAGCCAGGGAAGAAACCCACCCGGGATGGCGCATCAAGAAACGCGTTCGGCAGCGTCACTTCGCCAAGGAAATCGGCCACAACGCCGTGGATATCCACCGCGGGAAACGATGACGTCAGCGCTTCTGCGGAAGCTTTCAAGAACTCATCGGCCACATCCACCATGACGTAAACGGAGGGTTCAACCGCTTTGATGAGCCTGCGAGACTTGATGCCTGCGCCGCTGCCAAACTCCGTGATCGCTGGCGCTGGTCCGAGAAGAGCAGGCAATTCTCCGAGCACGGTGCGCATGATCAACTCTTCCGTGCGCGTGACGTAGTAGTCTTCGGTCTTGGTGATCTTCTCGAACAGCTCGGACCCGCGTTCGTCGTAGAGCCACTTAGGAGAAAGACTCTTCTGCGCTTGAGAAAACCCAACAAGGACTTCTTGCAAAAACTCGTTGCTCACGGAGTATCCCCCGACGACGTCGCGACACGGGGGGGCCTATGGGTCTTGGCCAAAGACATCAACAGCTGAGGGCCAATTAACTTGCCGTCAGGCAGTGTAATAGCTGCGATACCAGGCAATAAAGTGGCCCAATCCATCCTTAAGCGATGTTTTGGGGTCATAGCCGAGAAGCTCTCTCGCCTTTGTGATATTGGCCCAGGTCTCGCGCACATCACCGGGCTGCATCGGTTTCATCTCTTTTGTCGCGGTTTTGCCGAGATGCTCCTCAAGATAGCCGATGAAATCACCCAGACGCTCTGGCTTGTCATTACCCAGGTTGAAGATCCGGTGGGGCACACCCCCATCTGTTGCCGCGGGAATGTGATCAAGCGCGCGGATGATGCCGTCCACGCAATCGTCGATATAGGTGAAGTCACGGCCCATATCGCCTTGGCCGAAAACAGAGATGGGGTCGCCTGCCAGAATTTTCCTGGTAAAGATCATATAGGCCATGTCTGGCCGCCCCCAAGGGCCGTACACGGTGAAAAACCGAAGGCCAGTGAGGGGCAGGCTGTAGAGGGCAGCGTAGCTGTCAGCTAAGACTTCGCCGGACTTCTTGGTCGCGCCGTAGAAGGAAGCAGGGCTGTCTGTTCGGTCGCTTTCGCTGAAGGGGATCGCGCTGTTCCGGCCATAGACCGAGGACGAGGAGGCGTAGACGCAATGCTTCACGCCAAGCGACCGGGCGAGTTCCAAGATCTCGGTTTGTCCGATCAGATTGCTCTGCGCGTAGGCCAGTGGCTCGTCGATCGAATGGCGTACGCCAGCTTGCGCGCCCAAGTGGATGATCCGGTCGATCGGCTCGCCTCGCAACGTGGCCATAGCCCCGCCGTCAGCGAGGTCCGCCTCCAAAAAGCGAAAGCCTGGTTTGCCCTCAAGCTGTTGAAGACGCCCCCTTTTCAGTGCGACATCGTAGTAGGAGTTGAGATTGTCGATCCCCACCACCTCATCGCCGCGAGCGAGCAGGGCCAGGGTGGTGTGATAACCAATGAAGCCCGCAGCGCCGGTGATGAGGATGGCCATAAGGCGTCGGGGGCTCCATGCTCTCGCCCCCGCCTATAAGTGTCAGTGATATCAGGGAGACGAAGTGTGAAAGGTCGAGGCCCGGTAGGGCTTTTTGGTGGCTCCTTCAACCCGCCGCACCTGGGGCACAGGGCGCTCGTCCTGCACGCGCAAAGGCGGCTCGGCCTCAACCGTGTCCGGGTGCTGGTCTCGCCGCAAAACCCGCTGAAGAGCGCTGACGTCTATGGATCGCTCGACGAGCGACTGGACGCGACGCGCGCTGTGATGCGCGGCATCACCGGGGTGAGGGTCGAGCCAGAGGCGGAGAACGGGCCTGCCTATGCGGTGGACACGATAGCCCGAGCGTTGAGCCAGGCCGGCGGAGCCCCGCTCGTCTACCTCCTCGGGGCGGATAGTTTTGCGGGTCTTCACCGCTGGAAGGCGTGGACGTCGATCATGGAGGCTTTGCCCATCGCTGTGATCAACCGGCCCGGGGAGCGCTTGGCGGCAGTCAAGAGCCCGGCCGGGCGACGGTATGCCAGCTCGCGGGTGCCGGAGCGTGAGGCGTTGTCTTTGCCCCACCTCAAAGCGCCCGCCTGGTGCTTCCTAACCGGTGTCAATCAAGACGTCAGCTCAAGTGAGATTCGCCTCCATCAAAACCCTTTATAGAACAGGGCAAGGCATGCTATCGGCGATCTTGCTTCTGCATTGAGAAGCGCCTGACGGAGAAAAGTGCTGATCACCTCCCCGCATGCGGATGTTTCGAACATCCCTAGCCGTGCCGCCGCTGCTTCGGATGAGACCGAAGTCACGCTCTCTGCCGACGAGATTGTCAGCCAGGTGCTGACGCGTCTGGATGAGGAAAAGGCGGAAGACATCGTCACCATCGACCTCACGGGAAAATCCGACGTCGCCGACAAGCTGGTGATCGCCTCTGGCCGATCGCAGCGCCATGTCGGTGCGCTGGCGGATAAGCTTGGGCGCTCGCTGAAAGAGTCCGGTCTCGGCCATGTCGCGACGGAAGGCCTTCCGGCCTGCGACTGGGTGCTGCTCGATGCTGGTGACGTGATCGTCCACCTCTTCCGGCCTGAGGTTCGCGACTTCTACAATCTCGAGCGGATCTGGGCACCAGAACGCTTCCCGCCAACCTCGGCGGAGTAGGGTGCGGCTCTCGCTCCTCGCCGTCGGGCGGGAGCAAAAGCGCGATCCTCTTGAAGAGGTCGGCGCCGACTACCTCAAACGTGCGCGCGGCGTTGCGGGGCCCTTGGGTCTCAAGGGTCCTGAGCTGCGTTTCATCGCCGCTGGCAAAGGCAGTGATCCGGCGGGCGAGGCCGAGAGGGTTCGTGCCGCCATCCCCGGTTCAGCAGTGCTTCTCGATCAGCGCGGCGCGTCATGGTCTTCTGAAGAGATTGCTCAGCACATTGCCAAACTGCGCGATGGCGGAGCCTCTGACCTTGCCTTCTGCATCGGCGGCGCCGACGGATTTGATCCTGCGTTTCGGGAGGAGGTGACCGCCGCTGGGGGAAAACTTCTCTCCTTTGGCCGAGCCGTTTGGCCCCATGCGCTTTGCCGTGTGATGCTCGCCGAACAGATCTACAGAGCCCTCGCGATCTTGAGCGGACATCCCTATCACCGGGCGTAATGATTCTTCTTCCTGTCATGATCCTGGCGCTCAGCGTTCAGAGCGCTCCCCAAGACGAGGCAACGCGGCTCGAAGACCTCGAGCGCGAAATCGCTGAGAAGGAGCGCTCGGCTGAGGAGATCCGGACCCGTACGGAGGAAATGGAGCCGACGCTCAACCGCTTGCGCGGGCAGATCGTTTCCACCGCCTCAGCGCTGCAGGCGGCCGAGGCTCAGGCGACCCAGCTCGAGCAAGACCTCCAATCGATCGGTGCGCGGGAGGCGGTGGCGCTCGAAGAGCGCGAGGCGCGCAGCCTTGAGCTCAGCCAAGTGCTCGCAGCGCTGCAGAACCTGGAACGCTCGAAGCCGCCCGCCCTGGTGGTCTCCCCTGAGGACGCGCAGCAGGCCGCCCTGGCCGCCATCGCTCTTTCATCGCTGACGCCGCGGCTCGCCCAGATCGTTGATGAGCGAAAGGAAGAGATCCTTCGCCTCGCCGAGCTGCGCGATGAGAAGCGGGAGGCGCAGCGGCGGCTAGAGGACACCAATGCGGCCCTCGCCGAGCGTCGGCGGCTTCTCCAAGGCCTCCTTGATGAGCGGGAGTCGGTGTTCGATCGTGATATGGAGGCGCTTCAGCGCGTTGAGCGGGAAACCCGCCGTCTCGCGGCTGAGGCGTCGAGCCTTCGTGAACTCATTCAACGTCTGCGCTCCTTGCCGAGCGCCGATGAGGTGATCGAGACCTATCAGCGCTCACGCCGGGACCTCGATCTGCCCGACACCTTCGTCGCCGCGCGGGGGCAGCTCGCCTACCCTGTGGCTGGTCTGGTCGTGGGGCGTTTTGGGGAGCGCGACAGCAGCGGCGAGCGGCGCGAGTCGATGGAGCTGCGCGCGAGGCCCGGGGCTGTGGTGACGGCGCCTTACTCCGGCACGGTGCGGTGGGCCTCGGACTTTGGAACGCTGGGAAATGTCCTGATCATCGATGTCGGGGGCAGCTACGCCACGGTGCTTTTGGGGCTTGAGACCTTCATTGTGGAAAAAGGTCAGCGGATCAGCGCGGGCGAGCCTGTGGGTCTTATGCCTCAGCGTTCTGGCGCGGCCCCCTTGCGGCTCCAGGTGCGGCGCGGAGGCGCGCCCATCGACCCAAGCCCTTGGTTCGTCGAGCGTTAAGGGGTGCCTTGTTGTTTTTTCACGGGACTTGCCGTTTCTCGGCTTTGCTTTCGCCGAGATTCGATGACACATTTAAGGCAATCGCAAACGACAGCGCGCAACCTGAATCCTCGTTTTGACCCCAGCTAGCGCCGGAAAGTTCTTATGAAGCGTCTCGATAACCATCCCGCACGCGCATCCAGGCCATTGTCGGCCGTCGCCTTTGGTGCCCTTCTTGGCGGCGCCGCCACGGCCGCTCTTCTGACGGCAGGCTTTGCGCGCTCAGGGTTTGATGCGGAGACATTCCGCCAGCTCGATCTCTTCGGCGAGGCGTTTGAGACGGTGCATCGGAACTACGTCGAAGACCCCAACGATAGCGAGCTGATGGAAGGCGCCATCGACGGCATGCTGTCGAGCCTCGATCCGCACTCTAGCTACCTGCCGCCTGACGATCTCGACACGATGCAGGAGCAGACCCGCGGCACGTTTGGCGGTCTTGGTATCCAGGTCGTTCAAGAGCGCGAGGGCGCGGGCCGTGGCCTGGTCAAAGTGATCTCGCCGATCGATGACACCCCAGCTGACCGCGCGGGCATTGAGCCTGGCGACCTGATTTTCGAGATCGATGGCGAAAGTGTCTTCGGCATGTCGCTGAACGAAGCGACGGCTTTGATGAAAGGTGAGCGCGGCACCAGCGTGACCTTGCGTGTCGCGCGTGAGGATGTGACCGAGCCGCTCGAGTTCGACATCGTTCGCGACATCATCGTTGTGAACCCGGTGGCTTCGCGGTTGGAGCGGGAGCGCTTCGGCTATGTGCGCCTGGCGAGCTTCACGCAGCAGACGGAAGGAAAGATGCTGGAAGCGATCCGCGATCTCGAACGCGAGTCCGGTGATCTCGACGGCATCGTCCTCGACCTGCGCAGCAACCCTGGCGGCCTTCTCGACCAGGCCGTTGCTGTGAGTGATGCATTTCTCGACGGCGGTGAGATCGTCTCAACGCGTGGTCGTCGCCAAAAGGACTCGATGCGCGAGCTTGGCGAGCGCGGCGATGTGCTCGATGGTCTTCCGATCGTCGTGCTGGTGAACGGCGGCTCGGCCTCGGCTTCGGAAATCGTCGCTGGTGCGCTTCAGGATCGCAACCGCGCTTTGATCCTCGGTACCAAGACCTTTGGTAAGGGTTCGGTGCAGACGATCCTTCCGCTTGATCGCGGCCGCGCCGGTGCGCTTCGTCTGACCACGGCGCGTTACTACACGCCATCGGGTCGTTCGATCCAGGCGCAAGGCATTGTCCCAGACATCGTCATGCCGATCACCCGGCCCGGCCAAGAAGGCCCAGCCGAGCGGCGCTCTGAGCGTGATCTCGACGGCGCGCTGGACGTGTCCGAGAGCGAGGTCGCAGCGTCTGAGTCCGCTTCCGTGCAAGACATCCTGATGGAAGGCCAAGAGGCTTTGCGTGCCCAAGAGCGCGAGGAAGAGAACGCCACGGCGCTCTTCATCGAGCCAGTGGAATGTCCTTCTGAAGAGGATTGCCAGCTCGAGCGTGCTCTCGATCTCCTCGAAGATCAGTCCGAGTTCGGTCAGCTTCTGGCCGACGCGGGCATGATTCAGCGCTAAGCCAGGATCTCCTTGCCGCGTGACTGATCAAGGCCTGCGCCGTGTTCTTATGGGGCGCGGGTTCGCTGGCGATGTTGCGGAGTTATCCGCACCCAAACGGTCATGGTCGTGTGCGTTTTCTGATCTGACCGAGCGTGATCCTTTTGCGGCCTTTAAGGCGCTTGAGGAGTCGCTCGAAGAGGGCGAGGTGCTCGCGGGCTGGATCGGATATGAGAGCGCGATGGCGCTTGAGCCCGGTCTTGACCTTCCGCCGCCGCCGCTTGACCTTCCGATGGCCTGGTTTGGGGTTTTTGGTGAGGTTACGTCCGCCGAACAGCTTCCAACACCTTCTCATGTTCCGGCGCCCCAGACCATCTGTGCAGGTGATGGCGAGGGCCCCTATCAACAACGTGTCCAGAATATCCGCCAGCGGATCACGCGCGGCGACGTCTTCCAGGTCAACTACTCCCATCGCCAGACAGCTGCGTTCGCACCAGGCACTGGACGATTGGTTGATCAGCTGCCTTGGGCGGATGCATTGAACGCGCGCTATGGCGCGTTCTTTGACATGGGTGAGACGGCGATCATCAGCGCATCGCCAGAACTCTTCTTGTCCCTTGATGGCGACTTGCTCGCGTCAGAGCCGGTGAAGGGGACGCGTCCGCGCCACGCAGATCCGGTTCTCGACCAAAGGGCTCTCGACGACCTCAAGGCCGATGAGAAAGATCGCGCTGAGAACATCATGATCACGGATCTTCTGCGTAATGATCTCTCGAAAGTGTCGAAAGACGGTTCGGTCAAAGAGCCTGTGATCTGCGGCGCCCGCTCCCACGCCCATGTCCACCACCTCTACAGCCGCATTGAGGGGCAGCTGCGCGAGGGGCTCGTTTTCGCGGACGCGCTTGCCGCCGCTTTTCCCTGCGGCTCTATCACCGGGGCGCCCAAGCTCGCCGCCATGGCAGCGATTGCGGAGCTGGAGGGGGAGGGGCGTGGCCCCTATTGCGGCGCAGTCATCTATTGTCCGTATGAGGGAGAAGCAGTCGCTTCGGTCGCCATCCGCACAGCTGTCGTGGATGAGCGCTCCCGCTCGATCCATGTGCGCAGCGGCGGCGGCGTCACCATTCTGTCTGATCCTGAGGCGGAGTATCACGAGGCCATCGACAAAGGCTATCTCTTTCGGCATCTGGCGGGGCAAGATGATCCTGATCGTCGATAACTACGACAGCTTCGTCGAGACCCTGGCTCGCTACGTGCGTGAGGCCGGGCAGGAGACACGCGTTGTTCGTAATGATACTCTTTCTACAGCAGAAATAGTGGCATTGGCGCCGCGCGGCGTGGTGATGTCGCCTGGGCCCTACACTCCTGATCAGGCCGGGGTCTGCCGGTCCTTGCCCGCCGCGCTGCCAGGCACGCCAATCCTTGGTGTATGCTTAGGGCATCTCGCGATTGCGGAGGCTTATGGAGGAGCGACGGTGTCCGCCGACACGCCGATCCACGGCCGCGCGACCCCTTTGACCCATGACCGCTCGGCTTTGTTTGAAGGCGTGCCAAGCCCTTTTGATGCAGGCCGATATCACGCGCTTCTTGCTGATATCACGTCCACGGACTTGATACCGTCAGCCTGGTCAAATGATGGGGAGCTTATGGCTTTTCGGCATGCTGACCGGCCGCATCTGGGGGTGCAATTTCACCCCGAGTCGCTCCTTACCCAAGGTGGGCGGATGATCATGGCGAATTTCTTGGCACTGACGGAGGGACGCGATGCTGTGGCTTGATGGACAAGCCGTTGGTGAGAATGATCTCTTGTTCCCCGGGCAGGAACGCGGCTTGCTGCTTGGCGACGGGATCTTCGAAACCCTCCGTATCGAGAATGGAAAACCGCTCCTGCTGAAGCGGCATTTGCGGCGGCTGGAGGGTGCAGTACGTGCGCTCGGTTTTAAGGTAGACATCAATGCCATCGGAGCCACAGCGCGCAAGGCGGCAACCGAAACTGATACCGCGTCCATGCGGATCACGGTGCTTCGCGGCACTGGCCCGCGAGGTTTGCTTCCGCCGTCCGAGCCGCAACACCGGACCTTGATCGCTGTCTCCTCTACCGGTCCTCGCAAGCCGGCCCTCCGTCCTGTGATGATTGCCGAGACACGCCGCAATGAAGGCTCACCGCTCAGCCGGATGAAATGCGTGAGCTACGCTGACCAAGTCATCGCCCGCATGGAGGCCGAAACCGTGGGGGCGGAGGACGCGATCATGCTCAACAACAGGGGCGAGCCAGCGTCGACGAGCTGCGCAAACCTCTTGGTGAAGACCCGCGACGGCTGGATCACGCCGCCCGTCACAACAGGCCTTCTTCCGGGAATCGTACGCGAGGTTCTGCTTGAGAGGCGCTTGGTCGTTGAGGCTCCAGTCGATCTCGCAACAATCCGTACCCATGCACTTTTAAGGACCAACAGTCTCATTGGCATCGAACCGCTTCAGCTGGGTGATGGGCCTGTGGCCGAGCCCGGCGATTTCGCGGCCTTGACGGAGGCCCTGAGCAAGGCGGAGAGAGAGGAAGCATGAAAAGCTTCACCTTCACCGAAGACAAGATCACCCAGGTTCTTGGCTCGCTCATCGCCGATGAGCTGGCGCGCCGCCACGTCCGCTACATCGAAACCCTGGTGCATTCCGGCTGGAGCGCAGAGACCAAGCTGGGCGCAGGCGGGGTCGAAGCGACGCCGGAGCAGCAGGCTGATTGCGCCGCGCGGGCGGCCGAGTTTTTTGGGCTTGAGAAGACCCTCCTGACCACCGCGCCGGACGACACAATCGGCGATTGGGCGGCACGCTTGGCCGAACTCGTGCGCAACGAGCTCGTCTCTTTCACCTTCTATCCCGCCACCCAGAGCGGTGAAGCCTCGTCCCGTCACGCGGCTGATGACATCTTCCAGGACGGCGCCGCTGTGGCGTCGCTCCTTGCAGGCCGGCGGCGGACCATATCGATGGTGCCGACCCATTCACTGCTTGGACTCATCAGTGTGCTGATTGCGCCGAGCCTTCAGCGGGTGGAGAGCCTTGATGCACGTCGCCTGACGCCCGATGAGCTCTCTGACAAGCTCACCTTCGGTGATCTTGTGGTCGCGACGCCCACCCTCTGGCGCTATCTCGCGACGACATTGCCGGAGATCCCAGGCAACGTCGTGGCGCTGTCCTTTGGCGAGGCGCTGACGATGGATCTGGCGCAAAAGCTCCGTCAGCGTGGTCTCGGCGCTATCCGCGAGCTTTACGGCTCCACCGAAACCGGCGTGGTCGGATGGCGGGACTCGCAGAGCGAGCCTTTCGTTCTGTTTGACCACTGGGAGCGGGATGGGGACGCGATCATCCGTCAGCGTCCGGATGGTCGTTCTTTGTGGCTCATTCCGATGGACGAGGTGGAGTGGGACGGCAAGCGTGCGTTCCGTCTCGCGGGCCGCCGGGACGGCGCGGTTCAGATCGGCGCGATCAACGTCTTTCCCGCGCAGATCGGCGATGTCATTGCCGAGCACCCAGGTGTTGTGGGCTGCGACGTCCGTCTCTCGCGCCGCTCAGGTGCGCTTGATCGCTTGATCGCTGATATCACCGTGGCGCCAGGCCTTGAGCCTGACGAGGACATGGCGTGGGCGATTGATGAATGGTGTCGCAGCAAATTGCGCCCTGCGGAGAGACCAAGAATTTACCGGTTCCGGTCTGAAGCCTAAGTCGCCCTTCATCCTTTAGCGCTACAACATCACAGCGGAGGACGTTGTGGTGGCGAAGAAGAAATCAACAAAAGCGCAAGCAATCTTTCTGAACTCTATGGATATCGCGTTGCTGATCAATTTATTGCTCGCGATCTCAGTGGTTTTTGTTTCCCTCGTTTAACCTGAATTTTCTCACACGCGCCTAAACACAAGGCTGCCCTTCGATGAACCGGGGGAGGCCGTTCTTGTTCCGCAGGCTGCGTATCTTGCTCGTTGATGCACTCGTCATGTTGGCGATTGGATCGGTCGTGCTTGTGGTGATGACGCGGCAGCCAGCAAGTTCCGCCGCCAATCTCATTCTCGCCGAACCCTTCACCGCCAGCGTGGGCGCCACGCTGCCTGCACGCGACGCCAATCGCGGCACCGAACTCTCCCAAAGGATCTATACCGGCGAGGACGTGGCAAGCGCTGTGATCGCCCGGCGAGAGGACCAGGCGCTTATCTTCCCCGGCGACCGGGTGGATATCTTTGATTGGCAAGCCGCTGAACCGTTGTTCCGGGACGTTCCGGTGATTGCCATTGACCCAGCTGAGCACGGACAGGTGCGCATGACCTTTGCCTTGCGGGTTCGTGACATGCAGCCATTTAAGGACGCGCGGCAAAGGGCGATCCTCACCGCCAACCGCAGCACCCTGAGCCTTGCGGTGAACCGCAAAGACTTCGATCCCGCTCTGGGTGAGGTGATTGAGCGCCGATTCGAGCCGGAGCAGTGGAACCACCGTTTGCCATCGCGCTGAACGCGTTGCGCCTTTTCACCCAACAGCTCTACATCGTGGTCGTCAGTGAATCGCTCGTGGAGGACGGCCATGACCTCGCCAATCGTTGTGGATGAAGGGCGCGCAGGCGCAGCAACGCCGCTCTATCTCCTCGCTCCCGGTGATCCGCTTCCGGCCGGCGCTGAGGCGATGGCCAATATCCAACAGTTTGAAGGTGCGCCCGATCAAGTGGCCTATTATGACGGTGGTGTGCTGATCGGCGCAGGCGATGGTCCCGATCCACTGGCCTTGGGCGCAGCGGCGATGAAGCTTCCGCAAGGGGATTACCGCCTGGCATCGGCGCCAGAGGGCGCGCGGGAAGATCTCACAGTCCTTGGTTTTGCTCTGGGTGCTTATCGTTTTCATCGGTATCTGCCGGAGCGAGGCCCAGCACCCACACTGATCATCGACAGCGAGCAGCTCGCAGAGGATGCGAACGGCAAGGCCGCTGCCATGGCGCTGACCCGGGACCTCATCAACACGCCCGCCGAAGACATGGGTCCGGACGCGCTCGAGGCGGCGGTCTATCGCCTCGGCGAGGAATTCGGTGCGGAGGTGTCGTCCGTGTCTGGCGACGATTTGGTCAGCGGTTTCCCTCTGGTCCACGCCGTCGGACGTGCGGCGGCCATTCCGCCGCGCCTCATGGAGCTTCGCTGGAGCGGCGGCAGCGCTGGCAGCTTCACCCTTATCGGTAAGGGCGTTTGTTTCGATAGCGGCGGGCTCAACATCAAAAACGGCAAGGGCATGGCCCTGATGAAGAAAGACATGGGCGGCGCAGGCACGGCCCTGGGTCTTGCGCATCTCATCATGGCGCGGAAGCTTCCCATCTCATTCCGGATGCTGATCCCCGCGGTAGAGAATGCTGTTTCAGGATCATCCTTCCGCCCCGGCGATGTCTTCACGTCCCGCGCCGGACAGACGGTGGAAATTTCCAACACCGATGCTGAAGGGCGCCTGATCCTGGCCGATGCCATCTCTTATGCTGCGGAGGAAAAGCCTGATCGCATCATGACGCTGGCGACGCTCACTGGCGCGGCGCGTGTTGCTCTGGGTCCAGATTTGCCACCGATTTACTCAACCGACGAGGATTTCCAGCGCGCTATCTGTGAGACCGGGATGGAGATCGGCGATCCGCTTTGGCCGATGCCGTTCTGGGATCGCTACAACACCTATCTTCGCTCCGACATCGCTGATGTGAACCACGCCGCGTCCACGCCTTTTGCGGGTTCCATCACAGCGGCCTTGTTCCTCAAGCGGTTCTGCGCCGACATCAGCTTCACCCATATCGATACTTTTGCGTGGAACGCGTCAAACCTGCCTGGACGACCCAAGGGCGGGGAGGCGCTGACGCTCCGGGCCATCTTCACAACGCTTGAACGCGAGTTTTCCCGACAATCGCAGTGACGCCCAGAATGGAGCTTTCGCTCTTCGCGCGAAGCACAGTAAGCACCTCTTCATAGAGATTAACGACTTGTTGACTCTTCGGATGCTCAACAGGTGGGTGGGCCTGATTCGCCCCCTGATAAACAGGAGTGCTCGCTGGCATGAGAGCCGCGCTTCAGGGAAGCCTCATCGCCGTGTTTGCGGCTCTGACGTTGAGCCTTGCCGTCTTGCTGATGCAGAGCGGCGGGTCGGCGCAACTTGGCCAAGCCCTTCTTGCTGTGAACCCGACTTACGCTGTGACAGCGGGTGCCGTCTTTTTCGCGCTTGCCGCATTGCTGTGGGCGATTCGGACGGCTTCGGCGAGTCGGCATATGACATCGGACTGGTCTCGCCGCCTGGCGCGCATGGAGGCGCAGCTTGAGAAATCCGAGTCCGTCCTAGCGAGCCATCCGGGCCTCGTTTTGGTGTGGGCCGAGAGCGATGACGAAGCGATCGATGGTTGGGGACGCCCCCGCGTGCTCGGTGGTCCAGCAGCGCTCGCCAGCCTCATCACATTTGCGTCCAAGGACCCCGATGCATTTCGGCGGCCTGCCGAGAGCTTGCTTGACGCCTTTGGTGATCTTCACGTCACGGAAGATCACGTCCAGTCAAAGTCTGAAACTCTGCGCACAAAGGTTTTCCGTTTGCGCCAGGAGGGTCTCTCCTTTTCAGGCACACTTGTCACAGAAGAGGGCCGGTCGATTGAGTGTGACGGCCGGGTCGCCGGCGACCAAGTTACGCTATGGCTGACCGACCCCGCTGTTCGGCTTGCTGAAGAGGCCGGTATGGTCGGCCAGGCGCGGGACAAGGCCTCGGATCTCCATGGCGCGTTCAACCATTTGGACCGTGCACCGATTGCTGCGTGGCGCCGCGATGCTGACCTCAAGCTTGAATGGGTCAACAAAGCCTATGTGGAGATGGTCGAGGCGATCAATCTCGATGAGGTGATCACGGACCAAAAAGAGATTGACCCGGGCTTCCGCAAGGTCGCCGAAAAAGCGAAAACAGAACATGAGCGCAGCGGCCGGAAGGCGGCAGATGATCTCATTCGCGTGAACATCCGTGGTCAGCGCCGTGTGCTTCGTGTGATTGAGCAGCCCATGCACGCAGCCGGTGGCCGGGTGTCGATGGCAGGCCTCGCGATCGATGTGACACGCCAGGACAAAGCCCAAGAAGAGCTGCGCCGCCACCAAGAAGCCCATCGACAAACCCTCGATCAGCTCGGCACGGCGGTGGCTGTCTTCGGGCCCAATCAGCATCTTGAGTATTACAACCAAAGCTTTGTCGAGCTTTGGGGCCTGGAAGAGGCCGAGCTCCGCCACAATCCAAGCCACGCAGAAGTGCTTGACAGACTTCGCCATGAAGAGCGTCTTCCTGCCCAGGCTGATTTTGCTCAGTGGAAAGAGCAACAGCTGCGGGTCTACACCGAAGATGGCAATGACGGCTCTGAGCCTGATGACATCTGGAGCCTACCCAACGGCCGGACTTTGCGGGTTGCCACCCGTCGTCACGCCCTCGGCGGTATCGCCATCGTCTTTGAGGATATCACCCAGACGGTGGAGCTGCAGACGCTCTATCAAACCCAGATCAAGGTGCAGCGCGCAACACTGAACAATCTCGCAGAGGGCGTCGCAGTCTTTGGTGCTGACGGACGCATGGCGCTCTTCAACCAGTCGTTCCTCGACCTTTGGGGCCTCTCTGAAGAAGAGCTCGAGAACTCTCCGCATTTCGATCGTCTGTCGGCAGAGTTTGTCGAAATGGCGCCAAACGCCATGGACGATTTCAAGGCAATGAAGCGCCGGATCGTCAGTTTCTCACCGCAGGACCGTCAGACCGAGGCGGGCGGTCCATTCAAGCTTAAAGACGGCCGGTGGATGGCTTACGCCACCTCGCCGCTGCCTGACGGCGCGACGCTTGTCAGCTTTATCGACATGACGGACAGCCAAGAGCGCCAGAAAGAGCTTGAGGTCAGAAACCAGATCCTCGAAGAGGCCGACCGTATCAAAACGCGGTTCACGAACCATATCTCCTACCAGCTGCGTGACCCTCTTAACGTCATCAAAGGCTTTGCTGAGGTGTTGGAGAACGAGTTCGCTGGTCCGCTTACGGATCGTCAGAAGGACTACACAGCGGCTATCGTTGCTTCGTCGCTGAAGCTTCTCGATCTTGTTGATGACATCATTGATCTCGCAGCGGTCGATGCCGGACAGCTCGATCTTGAGATGGACTATGTTGAAGTCCGCTCACTGATGGAGAACGCGAAGACCTACGCGGCCCTCAAAGCAGAAGACAGCGAGATCAAACTCACCATCGAGTGCGATGATGATGTGGGCAAAATCCGCGGCGATGAACGGCGTCTGAAACAGGTGCTCTTCAACCTCCTCGCCAACGCGTTCCAGTTCACGGGGCCGGGTGGTGAGGTGACGATCGGCGCGGAGCGTGACGGCGACATGGTGCGGCTTTGGGTCACTGACACCGGTCGCGGTGTGACGCCTGCCGATCAGGCCAAGGTCTTTGAGCGCTACGAGGCCGCAGGGCCAGGCGCGGGCGCGGGTGTGGGCCTTGCGCTTGTGAACAGCTTTGTTGGCCTCCACGGCGGTTTTGTGCGTCTTTCGAGCCAGGAAGACGAGGGCACAACGGTGACCTGCCACCTGCCAGCTGATGGTCCGGCCGAGCAGTTCATGGCCGCCGAATAAAGACGGTTTCTTCGCGGCTTCCCTGTCCCTACACTCCCGCAAAAACGAGTGGGGAAGCGCATGCTCGCACGTCTAGGGTTCTCGGCCGCAGTTTTCATTTTCGCGTTGATTGGGACGCTCATTGTCGGCTCGCAAGTCGCGCGATGGGAGAAGCTCGCAGCGCTGGAAGGGTACGATCCGCCTGCTGCCTATCGCATTGAGCGTGACGCGTACGGCGTGCCAACGATCTACGGTGAGACGGATCCAGCCACGGCTTATGGCCTCGCCTATGCCCATGCCGAAGACGATTTTGAAACGATCCAGCATCGCCTAGCCGCGGTGCGGGGGCAGCTCGGCGCGATCACCGGCAAAGAGGGCGCTGCCGCCGACTATTTCAAACATCTGATCGCTGTTGATGAGCAGCTGGCCCGCTCGTGGCATCTGGTGTCGCCTGAAACCAAGGCGATGGCAAAGGCGTATGCGGACGGTATCAATGCCTATGCCTACGAGCATCCCGAAGAGATTCTCCGGCATCAGATGTTCCCCGTGCGATCCGCGGATATCGTGGGCGGCTTTGTGATGGTCTCGCCGCTCTTTTTCGGCCTCGACACTGTGGTGCAGGACCTCTTTGAGAACCAAGAGCTACCGCATTCCACGGGACCGGAGCGGCGTGGCTCCAACGCGTTCGCCTTTGCTCCCGAGCGTATGGCAGATGGTTCCACGATGCTGATTTCCAACTCTCACCAGCCGTGGGAGGGTCCCGCTGCGTGGTATGAGGCGCGGGTCGCATCAGGTGAAGGATGGGCGATCTCGGGTGCGCTGTTCCCCGGCGTGCCGTTCATTCTTATGGGGTACAATGAGAATCTCGGGTGGACCAACACCGTCAACGTCCCGGACCTGACCGATATCTTTGAGCTCGAGGTGAACGATGCCGGCGATCAGTACATGTTCGACGGAGAGTGGCGCGACCTCGGTGAGAAGAAGGTCTGGCTGCGGGTTCGGTTTGGACCGTTTGTCGTGCCGGTCAGGCAGACGGTTTATAGCTCCGTCCACGGCCCAGTGATCAAGAATGACAACGGCGCCTTTGCCTTCCGCTATGCTGGCATGGGCGAGGTGCGCCACATGGAGCAGTACTACCTTCTCAACAAGGCGCAGTCCTTTGACGAGTGGCAGGAGGTGATGGCGATGCAGGCGATCCCGGCCACGAACTTTGTTTACGCGGACCGTGAAGGGAACATCGCTTACCTCTACAATGCCTCCTTCCCTGACCGTTCTCCGGCGATCGATTGGTCGGGCGTGATGCCAGGGAACGATTCAACCTATCTTTGGACGGATTATGCACCGCAAAGCATGATCCCGTATCTGATCAATCCAGAGTCCGGGTACATCGTCAACGCCAACAACACGCCGTTCCTGGCGACGGCACCCGCGAGCGACATGGCGGAAGAGGACTATGCTGACCTCTATGGGGTCGAGACGAAGATCAGCAATCGGATCTTACGAGCGATCGGCCTTCTTGAAGAGCTTGATACCTTCGACCGGGAGTCAATCGACCGGATCAAATATGACACGGCCTATGACCAGGCCTCACCGATCGGCGAGACCATGGTGGAGTTCATCAGCTCCCTCGATGGATCATCAGGTGAGGTCGAGGCTGAGGCCTTGCTCAGGCAGTGGGACTACGACCTCGACGGCCGCGGCGCGGCTGACGCTCTTGCCGGCTTGATCTTGCATCAGCTCTATGCGGAGTCCCGCGGATGGACCGAGGTGCTTGGTCCGAATGCAGCCATTCAAAATGCGGCAGAGCGCTTGCGAGATAGCTTTGGCCGGCTTGATCCGCCGCTCACGGATGTTGTGCGTCTGAGGCGCGGAAAGGAAGACCTGCCGCTCACCGGAGGGCCCGATGCTTTGCGCGCGCTTTATTGGTTGGAAGAGGATGATGGCCGGGTCGCTGCTGCGTTCGGTGACAGCTACATCTACTACGTCAATTGGTACCCCGATGGCTCCATGACGGCAGAGACGATTTACCCCCTTGGCGCTGCCATGGGCAGGCCAAGCTCTCCGCACTATGATGATCAGGCGCAGCTCTTTGCGGACAAACTGATGAAGCCATCACCTGTACCGCGTGCGGAGGATGCTGCGCCTGGCCGCTACTAACTGACGGCGCGGATAGGGCGCGGCAGCGAAGGCGCTTCGCGGCGGGTGCGCTCGCGTTTCGTGCTCGAAGGCTGGAAGGCCAGCTGCACGTGGTAGGCGCAGTAGGGCTTACCGTCGGTGCAGGGCTGTCCGCAAAAGTGGAAATCTTCCGATGCCGGATCGCCGATTGGCCACTTGCATTGGTCGTTGCCGATTGAGCTGACCGTCAGCTTGCTGTTGCCGAACTCGGTGATCGGAGGAAGGTCACGCAGCACCGTCCGTAGCGGGGCCCTTTGCGTAGACGCTGCGGTGTGCGCGCGCGGCTCGGTCGTCACCGTTTTTGGTTTTGCCGGTGCAGCCCGTCCTGACAGGCCCAGCCTGTGCACCTTGCCAATCACTGCGTTCCGCGTGACGCCGCCCATGCGCGCTGCGATTTGGCTGGCTGAGTGCCCTTCAGCCCAGAGCTTTTTCAGCTCCTCGACACGATCTTCCGTCCAAGCCATCGAGATCCTCCTGGTCTTCGGTCGCCGGAGGGAGGCCCCAGATGTTGATAACCCGTCGCCTCCGACCCAAGATATAGTGACGCAGGAATGCTGGCAGCACAAGATAAGTCGTGACCAAGTTATTAAGGTCCATATCTAGCGTCTCGCGAATTTCTCCACAGGTGAGGCTGCTCCGGCGGCGAACCCGGGCTAAGTGGCTGCTCAAGAACAAGGAGGCGCGATCATGGCGCTCGATACGACAGATCTTCCCGCAACCGATGCCCAGGCCTTCGGTGAGCGCCGGTTCGGCCGGGTCAATTGGCTGGGGCTTTGGACCCTCTACCGCAAAGAGGTGCAGCGCTATATGAAGGTCGCAGCGCAGACCATCTTTGCGCCGATCATCACCACCATGCTGTACCTGACGGTGTTTCTGGTTGCCTTTTCAGGGGCCGATCGCGCTGCGACCATGCAAGGTGAGCTGATCCCCTTCGCGGCGTTTCTGCCGCCGGGGCTCATCATGATGGCGATCTTGAGCAACAGTTTTCAGAACTCCTCGTCGTCTCTGATCATTGGCAAGGTTCAAGGGTCTGTGGTCGATGTTTTGATGCCGCCGCTGTCGGCGGCTGAGCTGACGATTGCCTTTGTCGCCGGTGCAGCCACGCGTGGTCTGATGGTCGGTTTGGTCACCTTGGTGACGATCGCGGCCTATATGATTGTGACTGGCGGGCCGTTTGCGGTCGCGTCGGTTCCGGCCATTCTCTTTTTCTCGATCGCAGCTTCCATCCTCTTGGGCGCTATCGGCGCGATTGCCGGGATGTGGGCGGAGAAGTTTGATCAGCTGGCGCTGATCACCAATTTCGTGATCACGCCGCTGACGTTCCTTTCGGGCACTTTCTACTCGGTGAAGCGCCCGGGGATGCCGGAATGGGTGGCGGACATGTCGTCGTTCAATCCGCTCTTCTATCTGATTGACGGTTTTCGGTTTGGCTTTATCGGGGTGAGCGACGCGCCGGTCCTGCGCGGGGCGATGATCTCGCTAGTCTTGTCAGCGGTGTTCGTCGTTATCACTTATCGCCTCTTCAAAAGCGGCTACAAACTGAAAGCGTAAGTTATGCGTGATGAGGCGCCGAAACCCGGCACGCCCAAGGATGATCTGATTGTTCCCTTCCAAGTGGGGGAAACAGCGGTGCGCGGTCGCCTTGTGCGGCTCGGGCCTGCGGTCGACGATCTTCTATCCCGTCATGATTTTCCGATGCCGCTCAAGCAACTCGTGGGTGAGACCGCGGCGCTTGTGGCGCTTCTTGGCGCCTCGCTTAAGTTTGAGGGCAAGCTGATCCTCCAGATCCAGGGCGACGGCCCGGTCTCCATGGTCGTCGCTGATTACACCGTGGGCGGCATGCTGCGCGCCACCGCAACGATCCGCGAAGGTGCCGAGGATACCGTCGGTAAGGCCCTCGGCCCGGAGCTCCACTTCCTCCTGCGCAAAGGACACATGGTCATCACCATTGATCAGGGTGCCGATATGGAGCGCTATCAGGGGATCGTGCCGCTTGATGGCGCGAGCCTCTCAAAGGCGACGGTCAACTATTTTGCCCAGTCGGAGCAGATCCCGACGGCCATCGAGCTCGCTGTTGGTCAGATCACCGACGAACATGGCCGAGAAACCTGGCGGGCTGGCGGGATCATGGCGCAGTTCATGGCGGCAGAGGGCGGCTCACGCGAGCGGGGTGAGGAAGTGATCCTCGCCGATGACGACCGCGAAGCGTGGAACCGCGCGGCAATCCTCCTTGAGACGATCAAGCCGGATGAACTTCTCGATCCGACAATCTCGCCGGAGGAAATCCTATTCCGTCTTTATCACGAGGATGGCGTCACGGTGTTTGATCCCTCCACGGCGCATTTCGGGTGCACCTGCAACCGCGAGAAGATCGCAACGGTTCTCAGCCAATACACCCGCGCCGATATCGAAGATATGATCGAGGACGGCGCCGTTGAGGTGACCTGTGACTTCTGCCGAACCGCTTACAGGTTCGAACTCGATGAGACGGGTGAGCAGTTCAAAGACGCCTAAGCTCTTGGGCGGCCGAGCTGACATTCTTTTCGTCTGTGTTTGACCTGATGCTGTGTGTTTAATAAAAATTCACCATGTTCCTCGGGGGAGGCGATGATGAAGTTGAACAAACACGCAGCAGCATTGAGCTTTGTTTTGGCGTCCGGCTTCGGTGCGGGTCATGCAGCAACGCTATCAGGACCAGAGACTCAAGGCGCAATCTTCGGGTTCGACCTTAACGAGTCCGACTCGAAAACGGAGGCACCCTTCGCGCTTGAGCTCGACGCTTTCGATGGTGAAGGCTCGGGGCAGGTCCGTGCCGATATCGGCACAATCGGTGTTTATGCCGACAATGGCATCAGCGCTTCGGCGTCGTTCCATGAGAGCATCACCGCGGTGAGCACGGGCTCGACCGGTATCTTGCACTTCGTCTTTGGACTTGATGGCACGTTCGATGGCGGTGGGCAGATCGATATCGCAGCTTCGACGTCGGTTGATCCGTCTGATGCGTTCTACCCCAACGAACCCTTTGAAGGGGACATGCGGAGCAGCCTCTTCTTCCAAGAGGACCCGGCGATCGCCACCAGCTTTGCCGACAACAATGTCGGTAGCGACGAGGTGTTTTTCCAAACGTCTGATAGCCAGTCCGTGAACTTCAGCATTGCACCGAGTACGGATGATGGGAACAAAGCCGTAGACACCCAGCTGAATGTCTTCCTGGCTTTTGAGTCAGGCGTGGAGTTCGGTTTCTTCTTTGAAATCGCGGCGTTTTCGGACTTTGGCCAAACGGTCGACTTTTTCGGCACAGCTGAACTGATCAGCGCGACGGTGCTTGATCCGGTGACGTTGCAGGCGCTCGACGACGGTGATTTTTCCGTCAATGGCTCGGGCGGTGGTGACCTTGTCGCTCTTGCGGCGGCGAATGCGGGCGGTGACCCTATTCCAGTGCCTGCCGCTGTTTGGCTGATGGGTGTGGGCCTGGCGGTTTTGGGCCGGAAGGCTCGGCGAGCCTAACGCGCCTGCGTGAGCGAAAAATCTCCTTCTGCGAGAACAGCTTCGCAGAAATCCCTTCTTCTGTTAACCTTTCAAAGGTTTGGGAGGGATCGAAATGAAACCACTGTTTTTGGGCGCGTCTTTAGCCGCGTCGGCGTTGCTGGGGCTCTCGTCCGCTCATGCATCGCCCATGACTTTTGTTGAAGTCTTTGGTCTTGATAGCTCACCGTCGGCCAGTGCGAGTGGCGAGCCCTTCGGTGTGGAGGTCTCGAGCTTTTCGTCGGAGTTCCCAGAAGAGTTTGGACAGGCGCGTGCAGATATCGGCACGCTGGGCGTGTCAGCGGGCGGCTCAACGATCAGCCGGGCGCTGTTCTCCGACACGATCACGATTGATGGCGGCGCCGGTGTCTTCTCCATGGTCTTCGATCTTGATGGTACGTTTGGGGACGATAGCGCCTTTTTGGAGATGCAGCTCTCAACCACGGTGAGTACGGAAGATGCCTCTCTTCCGGTGGATACGATTGCGACCGCCCAGGGCGCGAGCGTTTCTGTAGGTGATCCAGCGACGGCCATCGCCACGAGCTTCACGAGGGTGGATACGTCTCTTCTCAACTACGACCGGTCATTCGTCGATACGTCGAACACGGTCGATGTGAGCCTTGAGTCCTTTTCGGAAGCGATCGTTGACGGACAAATGATTGTCTACCTCTCCTACGTGGTCGGCGAGGCGTTCGATTTCACCTATGAGATGGAGGCCAGTGCGACCGGCTTTGGGTTCGTTGATTTCTTCGGAACAGCGGAACTGGTGGCGGTCGAAGCTGTTGATCCGGTCACTCTCCAGGTGATGGACGACCCAACCTTCGCGGCGACCGGTCAGGGCGGCGGCGATTTGGTGGCCCTCGCGGCAGCCAATGCGGGTGGTGATCCGATCCCGGTCCCTGGTGCTATATGGCTCATGGGTGCAGGCGTGGCTTTGCTCGGCGCGCGAAAGAACGCGCGTCAGTAGCCCTGCGCGAAGGCGATCCACAGGGGTATGCTGAGGAAAGAGAGGAGCGTGGTTGCGGTGACGTGACCCGCTGTTAACTCAGCGTTGCCGCCGAGCTCTCGGGCGAGAACGTAGCTCGAGGCTGCGCCAGGCGCGGCCCCGATCGCGGCGAGCACCACAATCACCTCTGGGGACGCACCGAGCGAGCGGCCCAGCAGCATGAACAGGGCGGGCGCCACGATCAGTTTAAGACCGATGGCGAGCACAAGGAGCCGCGGTCGTTCTCCTATTGCGGAGAAATTGAGGCCCGCTCCCACGCTGAGCAAGATAAGGGGGAGGGCGGCGCGACCGATGAGGTCCGCTGTCTCAAGCACAAGCGGCGGCCGTAGCGCTGGGATGGCTGCTGCCAGCACACCGACTATGCAGCCGATAATCAGCGGGTTGGTGACAATGCGAAAGCCGACCCGGCGCATGCTCACCGACCCCTCGTGTGATCCCCACACCGATAAAGCAGCAACGCAGAGCACATTGATCAGCGGAACTGTCGGGGCAAAGACGATCGCAACAAGGGTTGCCGCCTCTGGCCCCAGTGCGGTTTGCGCAAAGGCCAGAACAATGAAGCCGTTCCAGCGAATGGCGCCTTGGAAAACGCTGGTGTAGGTCGGCCCGTCGGTTCGAAGGATCGGTTTGAGTGCCAGCGCGATCAGCGCGAGCAAAGTGAACCCTAAAGTCGCGGCGATCAGGAACGAACCGGTTTCAAGTCCCTCAAGATCGGCCTGGGCAATCGTTTTGTAGAGCAGCGCGGGGAGAAGCGCGACGTAGCCGATCTTGTTGATCCCGGCCCACAGCTCCGCTGGCACCAACGCGCTCCGCCGCAGAATCCAACCCAGCGCGATCGCCGCCGCGATGGGTATCAATCCGCTGGCGGTGGCTAGCATGGCGCGTTGTTCCTCGAACTCGTCTGGTTGTTATCTGGTGATGGGCACCGATCAGACAATCTATCGATTGCCTCGTCGTTGCGACAGACCCTGACGACCCGGACGCAAAAGCGCCGCCGGTGGTGTTCCGGCGGCACTGGTGTTCGCATAGTCAAAGTGAGCAGTTGGACCTATAGGCCCAGGCTGCGGTAGCTCGCGGCGATGTCTTGCAGCGCGCAGTAATAGGCCGCAACGCGGAGGTCTTCGATCCCGTTGTCGCCGCGCCAGGCTTCGCGCATTTTGGCGTAGGCCGTCCGCATCGTGTCATCGAGGCCTGAGCGCACGAGATCGATTTCATCCGCACCGCGACCAAAACGCTCAACAAAAGCGGCATCGAACTTTTGGCCAGACATGCGTTCAAGCTCGTTGAGCAGCATGCGCTTGTTCTTCTCTTCCTCGCGCCGTTGCATCCGGCCAAAGCGGATGTGGTTCAGGTTTTTGACCCACTCAAAGTAAGAAACCGTCACGCCGCCAGCATTGGCGTACATGTCAGGGATGATGGTGACGCCGCGCTGGCGCAGGATTTCGTCCGCACCCGCAGTGACAGGGCCGTTGGCGGCTTCGACAATGAGTTTCGCTTTGATCTCATTGGCATTGCCGCGCCAGATCGACCCTTCGATCGCGGCGGGGATCAAGATATCGCAGTCCTCGATCAAAGCCTGCGCTGCGTCGTCGATCACGGTTCCTTCTGGATACCCAGCGACGCCGCCATGCTCCATGAGATGCTCTTTCAGCTTCTCGATGTTGATGCCGCTCGGATCGACGACGGCGCCGTCGCGCTCTGCGACAGCCACAATTTTGACGCCGTCTTCTTCGGACAGGAATTTGGCCGCGTGATAGCCCACATTGCCGAGGCCCTGGACGACGGCGCGCTTGCCCTCAAGGCCGGGCTCAAGCCCCGTGTCGCGCACGTCATCGTCGTAATCGAAGAAGCCTTGAACCGCATACTGAACACCGCGGCCCGTCGCCTCGACCCGGCCCGCGATGCCGCCAGCATGCAGCGGCTTACCGGTCACGCAGGCCTTGGCGTCAATATCGGTGGGGTGAAGGCGGTTATAGGCGTCAGCCATCCAAGCCATCTCACGCTCGCCTGTGCCCATATCGGGGGCCGGCACGTTTTGCGATGGGTGGATCAGGTCGCGCTTGGCAAACTCATAGGTGAAGCGCCGGGTGATCTGTTCAAGTTCGTCTTCATCCCATTCGCGCGGGTTGATGGCGAGGCCGCCTTTCGCGCCGCCAAAGGGGACCGAAACCAGCGCGCATTTGTAGGTCATCAGTGCTGCGAGCGCTTCGACCTCGTCGGAGTTGACCGACATCGCGTAGCGGATACCGCCTTTGACCGGCTCCATATGCTCAGAGTGCACGGCGCGGTAGCCGACAAAGGTTTGCATCTCGCCGCGCAGGCGAACGCCGAACCGGACCTTGTAGATCGAGTTGCAGACTTTGATCTTGTGCTTGAGGCCGGGCGAGACATCCAAATGCTCCGCGGCTCGGTCGAACATGATGTCGACGCTTTCGCGGAAAGTGGTTTCGCGGCTCACTGATTGGTCGGCCATGGCGTTCCTCGCGCTGTTGTCTTTGATGCCAGCTTAATGCCGGAAGTGCCTCATCTTGGTAAACAACATCGACAAACCCGCGTCATCGGCTGCGGCGATCACTTCATCGTCACGGATCGAGCCGCCAGGTTGAATGACCGCCGTCGCGCCAGCTTCTGCAGCCGCTAAGAGCCCGTCTGCAAAAGGAAAAAACGCATCCGAGGCGACCACCGAGCCCTTCACCAGGGGTGTTTCATGTCCCTCTGCTGCAGCTGCGTCGTGAGATTTTCTGACTGCTATTCGCGCAGAATCGAGCCTGCTCATCTGCCCGGCGCCAACGCCGACAGTCGCGCCGTCTTTCGCGTAGACGATGGCGTTCGACTTGACATGCTTGGCCACGGTGAACGCGAAGCGCAGGTCGGCGAGTTCGTCGTCGCTTGGTTGCCGTTTTGTGACGACCTCAAACGCGTCGCCGAAAACCGGCGCATCATGATCCTGGAGGAGGAAACCGCCAGCGATGGGGCGGATCACAGAACGGGCCTGCGCCGCGTTCGGCAGTTCACCGACGATCAACAGACGGAGGTTCTTCTTCTTGGCGAAAATTGCGCGCGCCTCGTCATCAACGCTGGGGGCAATGACCACCTCGGTGAAGATTTTGGTCATCTCCTCGGCCGCCTCGGCGTCGATCATTTGGGTCGATGCAATGATCCCCCCGAAAGCGGAGACGGGGTCGCAGCGTAGCGCTGATTTGTAGGCTTCGGTGATCGATGCGCCGACGGCCACTCCGCAGGGGTTTGCGTGTTTGACGATCACAACGGCGGGCTGGTCGCGGAACTCAGCGGCGAGTTCCACGGCGGCGTCGGTGTCATTGAGATTGTTGTAGCTCAGTTCCTTGCCTTGCAATTGCTCGGCAGACAGAGCGCCTGGGCGCGATTCTGTAGTCGTATAAACAGCGCTCGCCTGGTGCGGGTTCTCGCCGTAGCGGAGAGGGGAGCCGAGGCGGCCAACAATACCGGTCCGACGGGCGGGCGTCTCGTTGTTGTCCAGGGTTTGGCTGATCAAGAGATCATATTGCGCCGTTCGTCCGTAGGCGATGCTTGACTGCTGCTTCCGGAACGCTTTGGTGGTGCCGCCTTGTTCAAGCTCGTTGAGGAGCGGAGCATAGTCCTCGGGATCAGTGATGACCGTGACACGATCGAAGTTTTTGGCTGCTGCACGGATCATTGCTGGCCCGCCGATGTCAATTGTCTCGACCAGGCCCGCTTCATCAGCCCCTGACGCGACGCTCGCCTCAAAGGGATAGAGGTTCACAACGAGAAGATCGATCGGCGCAATATCGTGCTCATCCATCGCTGCGCTGTCGATGTCTTCTCGCGCAAGAAGTCCGCCGTGGACGGAAGGATGGAGGGTCTTCACGCGGCCATCCATGATTTCGGGAAAGCCCGTCACGTCTGAGACATCGCGCACCGCCAGGCCGCCATCGCGGAGGGCCTTGGCTGTCCCGCCGGTGGAGAGAAGCTCGACACCATGGCCTGCAAGAGCTGTGGCGAAGTCAAGAAGCCCAGTTTTGTCAGAAACGGAGAGAAGGGCGCGGCGCGGCCGGAAGCGTTGGGTCATTGCTGCAAACATCCACGAATAAAGCGCGGCGCTTATCGATGCGCCGGCCAACCCGCAAGGTTTGCGTCAGCCTGCCTGGCGCAGGGCGGGATCGCTGGGGATCTCGGCGGGGTTTTGGCCGGAGCCGGGTTTGAACTCGGGAACCAGATGATGGATCGCATTTTTCAACGCGTCCGCGTCGCCGCTCTCGGCAAACCGGATCACTTCAGAAAAACGCGGCAGAAGAAGCGGCAGGTCGATCATCGTCGGTGACGCGAGAAGAACACCGTCGGTGCCTGTCTCGACCAGCTTTTCAAGCGTGTGGAAGATTTCTTCAAACAGCTTCTCGCCGGGGCGAAGCTTGGTGAAGACAATGTCGATGTCTTGGCGGGGAACCAGGCCTGCCGCGGTGATCATCCGCTCGGCCAAGGTCACAATCTTGATCGGGGCGCCCATGTCCAGAACGAAAATTCGTCCGTCATGGGAAAGAATGCCGTTGTCGGACTTCAGTGATGCCGCCTTGAGAACGAGACGGGTCGCCTCCCGCGTCGTCATGAAATAGCGCTGCACATCGGGATGCGTGACGGTGATCGGCCCGCCCGCTGCGATCTGGCGAAGAAACAGTGGCGCCACGGACCCGGTCGATCCCAGCACATTGCCAAAGCGGACCGTCACGAACCTCGTGTCAGTCTGCGCAACGTCCAGCGCTTGGGCATAAAGCTCTGCCACCCGCTTGGTCGCGCCCATGAAACTCGATGGATTGACGGCCTTGTCGGTGGAGATGAACACGACCGTGTCGGCCTTGTGTTCAATGGAGGTGTCAAAGACGTTCTTGGCGCCCTTCACATTGACAAGGCCTGCCGCACACGGATTGCTCTCAACAATCGGCACATGTTTGAAGGCCGCCGCATGCAAGACGAGGGACGGTTTAAACTCTCGGAAGACCGAAGCGAGATGATCCCGTTGGCACACATCCACCAGCCTTGCTGATACGGATGCGCCATGGCCCGCTTCGGCCAATTCGCGCTCAATCGAATAGAGATTGAACTCACCGTTATCGACCAGCACGAGCCGGGCAGGGTCAAACGCGACGATTTGTCGTGACAGTTCGCTGCCGATGGTGCCGCCTGCTCCGGTCACCAAAACCGTTTGTCCCGCCACCATGTCGCGGGTGAGCGACAGGTTCACATTGCGCGGCGAGCGGTTGAGGAGCGTCTCGCAATCGAGATCAATATCATAGGAAGGGAACGAGATTTGTGTCGTCGTTTCAGGCGATTTTCGGCGGAATAACTTCGACAACATAACTTAGATCCCTGCCCCTCTCGGTTAGCCTAACAGTTGTCCATGATCCCCGGAAGGGATGTCGATGAGTTTTATTGTAACTGTGTGTACTTTTCTCGCAGCTACAGATCACGCCGGTAAGGTCTTGTATATTCTAGTGTCTCAGGGATGCGATCGCGTCAGCGTAAGATCCCATTGAACTCCTGAACACGGCCGTCCCCGCAACCAATGAGGTCGCTCCTGCGCCGATAACCTGCTTCGAAGTCTCTGCATTGATTCCTCCGTCCACTTCTAACGTGATGGAGAGGCCGAGTTTTTCGATACGCTCAGCGATGTGCCCGATCCGAGGCAAAGCGGAGGGCAAAAACTGTTGTCCACCAAAGCCTGGATTGACCGACATCACCAGGACCAGATCGATCATCTCGTAGACTGGCTCGAGAACGTCGAGCGGTGTGGCGGGGTTGATAGCGAGGCCTGGCTTTTTCCCAAGGTCCCGGATTCGTTGCAGACTGCGATGCAGGTGAGGGTCGGATTCAGGGTGCACAGAAATGATGTCAGCGCCCGCCTCGGCAAAGGCTTCGAGGTAGGGCGCGCTGGGCGCGATCATCAAATGAGCGTCAAACGGCAGATCGGAATGCGGGCGAAGCGCTTTGATGACATCCGGTCCGAAGGTGATGTTCGGCACGAAGTGTCCATCCATCACGTCGAGATGGATCATGTCCGCGCCCGCTTCTGAGACGTCGCGAATCTCTTCGCCGAGACGCGCGAAGTCTGCAGCGAGAATGGAAGGGCTGATGAGGGTTGTCATGGCCTGAGGTCTAGGCAGCCTGATGCCGCCAAGCCAAGACCTTACGCCGCGCTATCTGATTCGACTATGAGCGGAGGAGGGCTCGGCCGATCGATCACGGCGCAGGCCTCGGGGTGACCTGCGCAACAATCGTTTACCAGCGTGTCGATCAAACCCGACACCGAATTCATGTCGACGGAATAGATCACGCTACGGCCTTGTCTTTTGGCGCCGATCAAACCGGAACGCTGCAGGACACTGAGGTGCGATGACAATGTATTGGGAGCGACGGACAGCGTGGATGCGATCACGCCTGCTGCCATGCCTTTTGAGCCCTCTCGGATCAGCGTTTTAAACACCGACAGACGGGTGGCCTGCGCTAACGCGCCGAGTTGGGCAACGGTTTGGGTTTCGTGCGATGCCATGCCAGTAAAATGTTGGTGATCAGTTTGAAATGCAAGGCGTTTACGACTATTCGTTAATCGTTGAATTGTGGATGGATGGGTTCTAGTGAGCCCGTCAAAGGAGGACGGTCATGGGTCTTTTCGAGCGCTATTTGAGCGTCTGGGTCGCCGCGGCCATGGCGGCGGGCGTGGTTCTCGGAAAGCTGATGCCGGGGTTTTTTGGCCTCTTGGCCAGCTGGGAGGTGGCGAGTGTCAACCTCGCCGTCGCGGCGCTGATCTGGGCCATGGTCTACCCCATGATGATCGCGATCGATCTCGGCGGTCTGAGACGCGTCGCCGATGAGCCGCGCGGGTTGATCATTACGCTGGCAGTGAACTGGGTGATGAAGCCCTTCAGCATGGCGGCGCTCGGTGTCTTTTTCTTCCGTACAGTGTTCGCTGACCTGATCCCGCCGGAAGATGCCGAAGGTTATCTTGCCGGGCTCATCCTGCTCGGTGCTGCTCCGTGTACAGCTATGGTTTTTGTGTGGTCACAACTGACCAAGGGTGATCCGAACTACACGCTCGCGCAGGTCAGCGTGAATGATGCGGTGATGGTGTTTGCCTACGCACCGATTGTGGCCCTGCTGCTTGGAGTTTCGGACATTGTTGTTCCGTGGGCGACGCTCCTTTTGTCCGTCGTTCTCTATGTCGCTTTGCCGCTAGCGGCAGGCGTCCTGACCCGGCGATACTTGCTGCAGAAAGGCGAGGGCGCGGTTGAGGCCTTCATGGCCAAGCTGAAGCCTGTCGGGCCCGCGGGGTTGGTCCTGACCGTCGTCCTTCTCTTTGGTTTTCAGGGGAGCGTTCTGCTTGAGCGGCCGGTTGTCATTGCGATGATCGCGGCGCCGATCTTGGTGCAGTCCTACGGCATTTTTGCAGTGGCCTACGGCGCGGCCTTTGCCCTCCGTGTGCCCCACCGTGTGGCTGCTCCATGCGCGCTCATTGGCACCTCAAACTTTTTTGAGCTCGCGGTCGCGGTGGCGATCAGCCTCTACGGGCTGCAGTCGCCCGCCGCTCTTGCTACTGTGGTTGGCGTCCTTGTCGAAGTGCCGGTGATGCTGTCGCTTGTCAGCCTTGCCAACCGGACGCGCCGGCAGTTCGAAAGTCGCAACGCAGCCTTGGTTCGGAGCCCCGCAGAATGATTGTGATCCATCATAACCCCGCATGCGGAACATCTCGCAACGTTCTGCAAATCATCAAGGATTCAGGCGAGGATCCGGTGGTGATCGAGTATCTCGAGACAGGCTGGACCCGCCCGCAGCTCCTGGGTCTCTTTGCGGCAGCTGACCTGACCCCGCGCCAGGCGCTGCGCGAGAGAAAGTCACCCGCGGAGGAGTTGGGCCTTTTGGAGCCCGTCGTGCCTGAAGATGTCTTGATTGACGCCATGCTCAAGCATCCCATCCTGGTGAACCGGCCGATCGTCTGCACACCGAAAGGCGTACGGCTTTGCCGGCCCAGTGAGGCGGTGCTCCCGCTTCTTGATCGCTTGCCGCCTGGTCCTTACCGCAAAGAAGATGGTGAGCTGATCATCGACGAGAACGGCGCGATTGTCGCGAAAGGCTGAGGCGAGGCTAGGCGCTTAGGCGCCCGTCTCTGGCTTCAGCGCGGTGGCCCGTTGGCTGATCTCGGCCCCGAGGCGCCCGACGGCGCGGGCTACCGCGTCAGCATAGGCGCTGTACCCAGCTGAAGCGCTTGCCACCTCAAACGAGAAGGGCTCGATCGCCAGCACGCGTCGGCCGCGGCTGTCTTCGATCGTGTATTGCCCGGCTATCATCGCCGCACCGCTCGGTGAACGGAGGAAGCGATCGAACTGCACCGACACGCGCAGGTCAGGGTCAAGACCTCGCGGGAAGGGTTCCGTGATCACCGTGGCGCCCGTCCTGCTGCTGAGCGCCGCTGCCAGGACACGCGTCAGCCCATCGGCTGGCGGCTCGGCCCAGCGGTGGTCATCATCCTTATAGAGACGGCGTCCCTCATCGACCCGCGCGATCTTCTCAGAGCTCGCATAGGCTGGGAGGGAGACGCGCCCGATGCCGATCGTCTCGTAGACGCCGCTTGGCGCCTGGCTCTCTGACAAGGCGCTTGGCGCTTCCAAAAGGTAGAACTTAGGAGGGGCGCTGGCGCAGGCGGTCAGAACAAGGACGATAAGAAGCGGAAGTGACTTCAGCATGAGAGATCTCCTTACCGGCCCGTGAGCAGGGAGTTGGGTTGTTCTTCGAGGCGGTCAGCGAGCGCCGCAAGGGAGCGTGCGGCGAGGCGCATCTCCGCCGCCGCCGCCGAAAGCTCGACATAAAGCTCTGAGTCAGGATCAATGCCGGCTAAGGCATACTCCGCCCGCTGAGACAGGCTGTTGAGGCTTCCTGTCAGCTCCGCCAAGTCATTGGGCAGTGCCCGCATCGCTGGATTGGCGAGCACGCCTTCAGCCTCCTGCAGCAGGCCTGTCGCGGCCAGCACCAGATCCTCAAGGGGCAATTGGGAAAGCGACGCGAGGAGATCCTCGAAATTGCTGGTCAGCGCGGCGATCTCCGACGGCGCCGTCGGCACCGCGGGGTAAGGTTTGGCGTCAAAGTCGATGGTCGCGGGCGGCGGGCTGTCGAGAAGCTGCATTTGGACGGAGAGAGCACCGGTCAGCAGGTTGCCTGACGCCAACTGCACGCGCATGCCCCGGTCCACCAACGCATCCATCTCTTCGTAGAACTCTTCCTTCGGAATGTTCCCAAGGCCGAACCGGCCTGGCTCGAGCTGAAGAACAGCGTAGACCTGCAAGTCGCCGCCCACTTCCTCCGAAGCCTGCGCAACAACGTCAGCGACGCGTCCCACAACAATGCCTTCCACCGTGATCGGAGCTCCTGCGCGAAGTCCCCCTACAGACTCGGTGAACCGAGCGATCAATCGGTAATCCTCATATCCGTCGCCGATACGGAAGAGGCTCTCTTCGGCTTCGTTGCGGCTGGCGTATATGCCGAACTCGGTGCCGTCTTCTGTCAACGGGGTGTCGACCTCGGGGCCGATCTCTTCAAAGGCGAGACCGCCAGAGAGAAGCGTTGTCACCGACTGCATACGGACGACGACACCTTCCGCACCCGCCTCTACCGACAGGCCCGAGACGTTCCAGAACCTGGTGGCGAGGCTCACTTGTTGGTCATAGGGCGCGTCGATAAACGCGTCGAAGACGACGTGCTTGGCATCGTCGGTCAGCCGACGACTTTCGACCCGGCCGACCGGGATTTGCCTGAAGTAGATCGGTGAGCCGACGCTGAGTGATCCAGCGGTGTCTGATCTGAGGGTCACCCGGCGGCCAGGTGCCCCTGGTTTGGTGAGCGGTGCCTGGGACAGGCCTTGCATTTTCCGCACGCGCCGCGTTGCTGGCCCGGACCAATCCATCTCGATGAAGGAGCCCGAAAGGAGCGTGCCGAGGCCAGTGACCTGACCACCGTCAATGCGAGCACTGACGATCCAAAACTCCGTGGTGTCGCCAAGATAGCGGCTCATGTCTTTCTCAAGGCGTGCATGAACGATGACGCTGTCGGCGTCTTCGCTCAGAACCACGGCCTCGACCTCGCCAACAATGACGTCCTTGTGCCGAATGTGGGTCTTACCCGCTTCGATACCGCTCGCGCTTTCGAACTCGATCTCGACCAACGGCCCGCGTGAGGAGACGGCGTTGTACCCCACCAGGCTGCCAAGGATCGCGGCAAAGAGGGGCACCAGCCAAACCGCCGAGATCCGCCGGGTCCCCTCCGGTTTCTTCGCAAGGCCTGCATCTTCAATCTCAGAATGATCAACCATGGTGGTGGGAAGCCTCCTCAGGCGCGTGGTCCCACATCAAGCGGGGGTCGAGGGATTGAGCGGATAGCATCGTCAGCGCCACCGACAGTGCGAAGAACCCAATGGCCTTACCCGGATAGATGGCCATCACGGAGCCAAGTTGGATCAATGCCGCGAGCGCAGCGACGACGAACACGTCGATCATGGACCAGCGGCCGATGAACTCAACGGCCTGGTGCGCAATGTGCCGATGATGGGTATTGATCGGCCAGCGGAAGTGTATCGACAAAGCGATCAGGGCAATGATGATAAACTTCGCCACCGGCACAAGAATGCTCGCGACCAAGACGACGATGGCGACAGAGTAGCTTTCGTGGTGGATGAGCGCGATCACCCCGCCGATGATCGTAGAGCCGCTGTCATTGCCTAAGGTCGATGTCACCATGATCGGGAAGACGTTGCCGGGGATATAGAGAAACAACCCCGCGATCCAATAAGCCCAGGTCTTCTGGAGGCTGTGCGGGATGCGTGTGTGCACCATTGCTCCGCACTCTTTGCAGCGGGTGCCCGGTTGGTCCGTGATTGTCCCGCAGGAGCGGCAGACGGCGAGTCCAAGTTCAGAGGCGGTGATCACAAGCGCCCCCGCAAACCGGCCCAGGTCGTGTGCGAACTCTGCGTCGCTTGCACAAAGCCGAGCGTCAGCACCAATGCGCACAGCGCCCAAAACGAAGGCCCCACGCCAATGTCCGCGAGCGAGCCCACCTTCACGAGTGAGACGATGACACCGACCAGGAAAATCTCGGCCATCGCCCAGGGCTCAAGCGCGCGGGCCAACCGGTAGGTTGTGGCGAAAGAGCGGCTGGCACGTCCTCTCATCTGTGCGCCGATCAAGACGATCACCAAGAGCACGACCCGCACGACCGGAATCAACAAAATGAGAAATCCGCAGGCGATCGACAGAAACACCATGTCCGAGAGCCACAGCACATTGATCGCATCGATCACCGAGATCTTGTTTTCAAGGCCCGAACGCGACACCGATAGAAAGGGAAAGGACACCGCCACCAGGGTGAGGATGGCTGCCGCGATGTTGGCTGCGAGCGCTCCATCGAGACTTTCGCCCTTGCGCTCTTCGATGACGCTGCCGCACCGTTTGCAAACATGCCGGTCGCCTTCTTCCTGAGGCGGAATCCGCCACAGGGCATCGCAGGCTAGGCACGCCCTCAATTGGTCCAGCTCGACCACGTGTCCGTCCTCCCCACCGCCCAAGCGATGGCTCCCTGCGCGACTTAGCCTCTGCAGGTTAGGATTTTCATGACACTGGGTTTTCGTGACAATGTCGCGGACAATTTGCGCGCAATCGTGTCGTGATTGGTGCCGTCGGGGCTCTTTGCGAGGTCTGGATCTATCGATAGAGAAAGATCCACTCGACTTGTCTTCATAAGTCAAAGCGGCGGCATTCCCCGGTCTCTTATGAACAAAAACCGGAACGAAGGCCGTTCTACTTTCTAAGATTGTTGCATTGATCTGCAATCATCTTAGAAATGTACGCTTACGGAAGGGCGTGCTTAAGGGGAAGGACATTGCGTACCAAAGGGAGGATCGGAGGCGTCAGCGCACAGCAGCCGCGGGCGCTGGCAACCGGCGCTATGGTCATCGTCGCCTACGCACTTTCGCGCGGCGTCTCGATGCAAGAGCTGGAAGAGGAGGTTGGGCCCGAGGCTGTCCAGGTCTTTGACCCTGGCGCCCGGGTGCCGGAGGAGATGGCGCCGCGGATGTGGCAGTTTCTCGAGCGCCGATTGCCCGATGAGCCGGTATCCCTCCGTGTAGCCCAGGGTGCACCTTTCACCTTCTTCGGTGGCCTTGCAGAAGGGGCGCAGTTTGCTGAGGATTTCCGGGGTGCCCTCCAGTTGATCTTTGAGAACCGGCGCATCTTGGCGGATAGGCTCGAGGGCGGGATCGTCGACCAAGATGATGAGGTGCACCTCGTCCACTATCACCCGCTAGACCATGCCGACAACGGACGATCGTCTGAGTTCGCTCTCGGGATGGGTGCCCGGCTGCTAAGAGACATTCTTGTTGCGGATGTGAGGCCGGTGCGCATCGATTTTGCCCATTCACCCAATGCTCCGGCTGGGGAGTATGAGGCGCTCTTTGGCGGTCCTATCGCTTTTGAGCGCGAGAAGACGGCGATGGTGTTTCGCGCCGAGGACATGACCACGCCGGTGAAGCACGCCAATATCGAACTCTTCGCTTTTGTCCGTACCCATTTTCAAAGGGAGCTCGAGCGCCTGGGCGGCGGGGATCAACCAGAGCCATTGGTCGAGTTGCGGCAGGCCATTGTCGAGAGCGCAGCGCGCGGATCCTTCGACGCCGAAGCAATCGCCGCGACAGCTGGTATGGGCCTGCGCTCGGCGCAGCGACTGGCGGCCAATCACAACACGTCCGTCAGTGCGATGATTGAAGATGTGCGAACGTCCTCGGCGAAGGAGCTCTTGAAGGATACCGAGACCAGCATTGATACGATTGCGATGATGCTGGGCTATTCCGACAGCCGGGCCTTCCGGCGGGCGTTCAAGCGTTGGACGGGCTTCACACCATCATCTTACAGACTGTCGATGAGGCCGTAGCGACTGAGGCTAAGCCGCAGCAGTCGTATCTGCGCGAGGCGTTGCCTGGTTGAGCGCGGCGCGAAGATCTTCGAACCGCAAGGGCTTCATCAACAACGTGTCGATACGGACATTTTCGACTTCACTGGCGAGATCTCGCTCGGAGTAGGCCGTCGCAAGGATGGTGCAGGTCTGCGCGTTGGGACCGCCGCTTGCCTGGATGGTCCGCGCGGCCGTGATGCCGTCCATCCGCTCCATGCTGACATCGAGCACAAGAACGTCAAACGGAATGCTGGCGGCAAGCTCCACCGCCTCGTCGCCGTCATCGACGATGGTGGCGCGGTGGCCGAGGCGCTCAAAGAACCGTGTCAGGACGAGTTGATTGACCCGGTTGTCCTCCGCCACCAGAATGCGAAGAGGCGTGTCGAACTCCTCGTCTACCGGCGTTGGCGGAGTGGCGGGTGTTTCGGGCGCTGCACAGGCGGGTGCTGGGATGCTGATGGTGAAAGTCGTGCCGCGCTGGACTTCACTCTCGACACAGATCGTCCCGCCCATTTCGTCGACGAGCTGTTTAGAGATCGCTAGGCCAAGGCCGGTGCCGCCATAACGGCGCTCAATCTCGGACTGGGCCTGCCCAAACCGGTCGAAGATCACGGGCAGTTTGTCTTGGGGAATGCCGATGCCTGTGTCCGCGACCTCAATGCGAAGGGCATCCCCTTCATGGTCGAGTCGAAGAACGATCGAACCCCGTTCCGTAAATTTGACCGCATTGCCGATTAGGTTGGAGAGAATCTGCCGGACACGGAGCGGGTCCACCCGCACGTGCGTTGGCATATGGGCCCCTGCCTCGAACCGCAGCGAAAGCCCCTTGGCCGACGCTGCGGGCGTGAAAAGCGAAGCCACGTCCACGAAGGGCTCTGTCGTCCGTATCTCTGTTGGTTCAATCGATAGTTCGCCAGCCTGGAGCTTCGAGAAGTCCAGAATGTCGTTCAAGATGCCGAGTAAGGAGTGAGCGGCACGGCTGGCGACCTCGAGGTCGCGGCGATCCTCCGGGGCGAGGTCACGCTCAAGCACCTCGTCAATCATTCCCATCACACCGTTCATAGGTGTGCGGATTTCATGGCTCATATTGGCGAGGAAGGTGGTCTTGGCGTCACTCGCTGACTGTGCGATCCGGCGAGCCTCTTCAAGCCGCAGGGTTGCCCGGGTCATACCAGCCCGGAACGAACTGGCGCAAAGGTAGCATGCGAATGTGGCAAGCAGATAGCCGATCAATGCTGATGGCCAATCGACAAACTGTCCGTTGACGAAGTACTGTGTGGGTTCTTGCCGGTGATAGAGCAGAAAGCTCGTAAGATAGGTCCCCATCGCGGCGACGGCTGCCAAACGCCCGGCGATCCGCCCGCCGACCAATGTGATCGCGACCACCCCGACGATCAAAAACGTCGATGGTGCACTGAACAACATCGGGACGCGTAGGGTGACCGCGATCTGCAAGGTGGCGAGGATGAGGCCAAAGGCAATGAGGTAGATCTGTTCAGCTTTAGGACTTTTTGGTTTGAACCACGGCGCTGTGAAACAAAGCGCGCCAATGACAAAGCCCCCTGCGATCAGCAAGCGGCTGAAATCTGGAATGAACGAGCAAACGATCGACACCAAAGTGGCGCCAACGGCCGCCGATAGGCATGACGCCTTAAAGACGCGATTGCGCGCCCGCTCGAGATGATTCTCGCTGACTTGCCCTGATTGCCCAGACATCAGGCTCCACCGTCACCCAAGTGCATAGTCGAAAATAGCAGCCGAAGGTTGCCGGTGGGTTCCGCAGATAGGAACAAATTCAATTGGTTCCGAACGACTTAGGAAAACATCTCGCAGGCTCTGGTCAACGGAGGTTTAGGCATTCCTGTTCTAAGGTCACATCCCAAAGGGGATGGCAGACCGTGAGCTCGACGTTACCGCAGGACGATCCTTGGTTCCTCGACCCAGGATCGGTCGTGATCGACAATTTCACGATCGAAGCGTCGATCGGGCGCGGGGGCATGTCTGAGGTTTACCGGGCCCGGAACCATACCGGCAAAGCGGTGGCTCTGAAGATCCTTCGTCCTGAGGTGGTGGACCGCACAAGTCTCAACCTGCTTCTTCACCAAGAAGCGGAGCTTCGGAAGGTGAACCATCCCGCGGTGGTGGAGTATCTCATCTGCCAACAGGCCGAGCATCGCGGCCGGACCTTCATTTTCATTGTGATGGATTATGTCGACGGTCCAACGCTCAAGAGCTTGTCGCAGCAGATCGGGCCAGTGCCCGCCGATGCGCTCCTCAAGGTGGCGCGGAGGATCGGCCAAGGGCTTGTGGCCGTCCATGAGCGGCGGATCTTCCACCGCGATATCTCGCCGGACAACATCGTCCTTCGTAACAGTGACCCAAGTGAAGCGGTCCTTATCGATTTCGGGATTGCCCTGAACGAAGGCGCGGGCGGGCCCTCGGTCATCGGCGACCGTTTCGCAGGCAAACAGCGCTACGCCGCGCCGGAGCAGTTCGACGGCCGGGTGAGCGGGAAGTCCGATCTTTACAGTTTGGGGCTGACCTTGCTGGCCGCCGCGCGCGGTGATCCGCGCGCTGTTGACGAGAGAGATTCAGAGGGCCGGCCGATCACGGAAGGCCTCGAGCCGCGTCTCGCTTACGTGATTGAGCGGCTGACAGGCCCGAAGCCGCAAGATCGGCTTCCCTCGGCTTATGGGCTGACGCATCTCTTTGACACGGAAAAGTATCTGCGCATGCCGGCGCCGCCGGAGTTTGATCTTCGTCAGCCTGTCGCTGCGGCGCCCGACGAGCCGCAGGCCGATGAGTTCACCGAGATTTCCGTGCCGCCCGGGCCGCTTTTCACCACGTCCTCTCTGCCGGATGAGCCGCTGCCGTCGGTGCGAGCCGCGTCGAGCGTGGCGCACCGGGTTGAGGCCTTGCGCAATGAGTTTGAGCCTGCGCCAGAGGTGCCAGCTGAACCGGAGCTGGAAGAGCGCCCCCGGCCGTCGGCTGCGTTGATTGCTCGGCTCGAGGAATCCCAACGTTTGCGGGTGGTCCGCCGCCGTCAGCGTACGCTGTTTGTCGCGGGATCGCTGCTTGTGGCTTACGGCATCGGCTTTGCCACCGCTTTCGTGATCGCGACCTCGATCTTGCAGCCCGCCTGATCGAAAGCGCGCTTTCGAAACCCCATTGAAACCGGCGGCTTTCCGCTCTAGGCGCTGCGCTTTCGTCGCCGGCATGCCGCGCGACCCCAAAGATATGCGCCGCGCACCCGCGGCACCGGAACGGAAGCAAAGATGCAAGTCACCGAGACGAAGAACGAAGGCCTGAGCCGCGAGTTTCAGATCACCATCCCGCAGAGCCACCTCACAGAACGGCTCGAAGCCAAGCTCGAAGAGATCAAGCCGCAGGTCCACCTCAAAGGCTTCCGTCCGGGCAAAGCGCCAACCAGCTTCCTGAAAAAGCTCTATGGCCAGAACCTGATGGGCGAGCTCATCCAAGAAGAGATGGCCGCTGCACAAGAAAAGGCGCTCGCCGATGCTGACCGTCAGCCAGCGATGCAGCCGCAGCCAGACATCGAAGACGGTCTGATCGAGAAAGTCGTCAGCGGCGAAGCTGATCTTTCTTACAACATGTCCGTCGAGCTGCTCCCGACGATCGAGCCCCAGGGCATCGACGCGATCAAGCTTGAGAAGATGGTGGCCGAGATCGACGACGCAGAAGTCGAAGACGAGCTCCAAAAACTCGCTGATCAGAACAAGTCTTTCGAAGACAAAGACGAGAGCGCTGCCGCGGAAGACGGCGACCGTACGGTGATCGACTTTGTTGGCTCGATCGACGGTGAAGAGTTCGAAGGCGGCTCCGGCGAAGACGTGAACCTCGACCTTGGTTCGGGCTCCTTCATCCCTGGCTTCGAAGAGCAGGTGGTTGGCATCAAAGCCGGTGAAGAGCGCACCATTGATGTGACCTTCCCTGAGGATTACGGCGCCCAGCATCTTGCTGGCAAAGCCGCGAAGTTCGCCGTCACGGCAAAGTCAGTGCAGGCACCGACGGAAACCAAGATCGACGATGAGTTCGCTAAGACCATCGGTTTTGACGACCTTACGGCTCTCCGTGAGCGTCTCTCTGAGATGGTCAAAGGCCGCTACGACAACCAGTCGCGCCTTCACATGAAACGCGCGCTTCTCGACTACCTCGACGAGCAACACGATTTCGAGCTGCCTGGCGGCATGGTGAAGGCGGAGTTCGACCAGATCTGGGCGCAAGTTCAGAACGCTGAGCGTGACGAGGAAGACAAAGACAAAACCGAAGACGAGCTGAAAGCTGACTACGAGAAAATTGCTGAGCGCCGGGTGCGGCTTGGCCTTCTCCTCGCTGAGATCGGCAAAGAGGCCAAGGTCGAGGTTCCTCAGAACGAGCTGACCCAGGCGATCCAAATGCAAGCCATGCAGATGGGCATGCAGCCGCAGCAAATGTACGACATGATCCAGCAGCGTCCGGACATTCTCGCACAGATCCGTGCGCCTCTCTTTGAAGAGAAGGTGGTCGATCACCTGATCGAGAATGCCGAGGTCACCGAGAAAACGGTGTCCAAAGACGAACTGATGGAAGAGCCGGGCGCCTAAACCGGCGCCCCCGCTTCCAGCACCGCCATATTGTCGATGAGGCGCGTCTTGCCCAGCATGACCGCTGCGAAGAGGCGCGCGTCTTCCATCTCTTCGCGGCGCAGCTCCCGTTCGGGCATGGGCGTGAGGTCAGTCGACGAGCGCAGCTCAAGATAGTCCACCGGGTGAAGGCCGACGGAGTCCATCTCTTGCATGCCTTGGATAAGCGCGGTGGGCACGGCGACACCCCCAGCGATCCGTCCACAGATCTTGCGCATCACAGCGTTCAGCTCGCCAGCGATGCGGCGCTCCGGCGGTGAGAGATACCTGTTGCGGCTCGACATCGCGAGGCCATCCTGTTCCCGAATGATCGGCGCGCCGACGACTTTCACGCCCAGGTCGAGATCGTCAGCCATCCGGCGGATGACAAGCAACTGCTGATAGTCCTTCTCGCCGAACACAGCGGCGTGAGGCCGCATCCTGGTGAAAAGTTTCGCGACCACGGTGGCCACACCGCCAAAAAAGTGCGGACGTGACGCGCCATCAAGCGGCCGAGCGACCGCGCCGACGGAGACTTGGGTGTCGTAGCCTGCCGGATACATGTCCGCTGGGCTTGGTGTGTAAACGAGATCCACCCCCGCCGCCTCGAGCTTATCCAAATCCTCCCGCTCAGCGCGCGGATACGTCCCATAGTCCTCAGACGGAGAAAACTGCTTAGGGTTGACAAAAATCGAAGCTGATACACGTTCTGCGTGTGTCTTTGCGACCTCAACGAGCGATAAATGACCGTCGTGCAATGCGCCCATGGTCGGAACCAGCGCATGCGTGGACTTCGAAAAAGGCCCAGATTCTAAAATCTTGGCGAGGTCGGTGCGATTTTTGGCAACAAGCATAACAGTCCGACACTCTTCGGTATGGAAGCTTTCAGAATCATGAAAACCCGAGTGGGCTTGGTAACCTTTCGTCAACCCCAATCGGAAACTCTGGAGCGCATGAAAAAGCCCGTTCTCAACGCTGGAATCAAGATCTTCCTCGTGATCGGCGTGTGGCTGGCCTCTGCGACTGGTGCAGACCTCCAGTTAACCGGCGCCGATGGCAGCTATTCGAGCCGCCTGGGCCGCAAACCGGCCGTGATCCCTGAAGCTGCGCCGATTGAAGCGCCGACCGCTTCGGTGAGCAGCACGCCGCCGGTGCAGTCTCCGGTCCCTGGCGCGGCGGTGCACTTGGCATCCTACTACGATTGGCCCGACGCCGAGCAGGGTTGGGAAATCCTCTTAGAAGACCACAGATCACTTCTCGCAGGGCAGCAGCCCATCCTTCGTGAAGTCGATCTCGGCGCCCGCGGGCGCTTTGTTCGTCTTTTGGCAGGGCCATTGCCCAGCGTTTCTGACGCGCAGGCCCTTTGTCACCAGCTCGTCCAGGAGGGTGCCTATTGCGCGCCCGCTGATCCCGCGGGCGATCTTCTTCCGACCCATCAGGAGTGGAACTGATGAACGCTGTCACCGACACGCATGTCATTGTCATCGGCAACGAAAAAGGCGGCTCGGGTAAGACCACCGTCGCCATGCACCTCGTTGTGGCCCTCTTGCGGGCTGGCCGCTCGGTTGGGGTTCTCGACCTTGATGTCAGGCAGAAGAGCCTGGCGCGGTACCTCGAAAACCGCGCGCAATGGGGCGTTGCGAAGGGCCTCACTGCCGATGAGCTTCCGATGCCAAAATTCCTGCCGCTGCAGAACTCTGATCACGACAGCCGGCGGGAAGCAGAAAACGACGATGATGACCGGCTGCGCCGGACTCTGACCGCCTTTGCCGATTGCGACTTCCTCGTCGTCGATAGCCCTGGCGCGGATACGTATCTATCACGCACAGCGCACTGCTATGCCGATACGATCGTCACGCCGCTCAATGACAGCTTTGTCGACTTTGATCTCTTGGCCCGGGTCGATCCTGAGACCCGCGCGATCAAAGGGCCGAGCCTCTATGCCGAGACCGTGTGGCGCGCGCGCCAGATGCGGGCAAAGTCCGGCGTGATGGGCGGCATTGACTGGGTCGTCACCAGGAACCGCCTCCAAGCCACCAATGCCAAGAACAAAGCGGCGATGGCGGCAAAGCTCGAAGACCTCTCCAAACGCATCCAATTCCGCCAGGCCCGGGGCTTTGGCGAGCGGGTGATCTACCGGGAGCTTTTCTCTTACGGGATGACGCTTCTCGATCTTGGCTCGAAGGGCAGCCCAAGGAAGCTCTCGTCGATGTCGCATATCGCGGCTCGACAAGAGCTTCGCAGCTTCGTGGCCGCGCTTCGCTTGCCCACCGGGGGCGCTGTGGAGGACGTGACTGACGCCGCTGCCGCTCCGCGCAACAAGCGCGAAGCTCTGGAGGTCCAAGCCGCGGCGGCCTAAGCCCTGCGGCATGGTGCTTTTCACCCTAGCTGTTTTGATCACCGCGTTCAGCGTGATCTCCCGCCGGTTTCCCATGCCCGCTGCGGCTCGGCGCCGTTTGGTGATCATCGGCGGCGCAACCGGCATCGCCGTCGTGATCCTGCAGCTTTTCCGGCTCACCCCGTTTGCACTTCTGGCCCTTTTGGTTGGCGCTGGGTTTGGCGCGAATGTGGTGATGGGGGTGCTGGCAAGGCGCGGCGATTTCGAAGACCTGTCTGAGGAGGAGCCGGCCGCACCGCCCGTCCGAAAGCCTGGAGGGATGGGGCGAGAGGAGGCGCTTGCTGTCTTGGGTCTCGACGGTGACCCGGATGAAGCTGCCATTCAGTCGGCCCATAAGCGTATGATTGTCCGCGCGCATCCCGACCAGGGCGGGTCCGACTACCTGGCGGCCAAAGTGAATGAGGCCCGACAGGTGCTGCTGCCAAAAACCTGAAAAACGACTCGCCAAATGCGTTTGGTCGTGAGAAGGAGGGATGGAACAAAGGAGGAACAAAATGGCTCACGACGCCACTGTTGAGAAGATTGCCGAGGGGCTGGTCGCCAACTGCCGCGTTGGCAAGGACCGGGACAATATTGATGCCTTCTATGCCGAGGACGCGGTGTCCATCGAAGCGATGGCCCAGCCCGGCGACGATCGAGAGAAGAAAGGCCGGGCCGCCATCCACGCCAAGCATGATTGGTGGGAGGGGGCGATGGAGTCCCTCGATGGCCTGGTCGATGGTCCGTTTTACGACGGCAGCGGCCGCTTCAGCGTCATCTTCCGGTTCCGGGTGAAGGAGAAGGAGTCCGGCAACATCATCGATATGCAGGAGGTCGCGCTCTACACCGTCGAAGGCGGGAAAATCGTCCGCGAAGAGTTCTTTTACGACTTAACGCCACCCTCCTGACCAAGCGTTGAGTTGCGCCCGGCGCAGCAGCGCCCTAAGGGCGCAAGACGGCCTAGGGGTATAGCTCAGTTGGTAGAGCATCGGTCTCCAAAACCGAGGGTCGCGGGTTCGAGTCCTGCTGCCCCTGCCAGCCGATGGATTGACGAGCATAAGGGACGCCCGTGGCCTCTGAAGAAGACGTCCTCCTGCGCGAGGTCGATGAAGATCTCTCCCGCGACCAAGTTTTCGACCGCATCCGCCGCTACCGCATTCCAGCAGCCGTCGGCGCGGGCGCGATTATTCTCGGCGTTGCGGGATACCAGGTGGTGGATGGGCAGCGAAATGCTGCGGCCGCGGATGCTGCCGCGCAGTATGCGCAGCTGAGCTTTGCCGCGCCCAGTGACCCTTCGGCAGAGGCGCTGACCAGCTTCGCTGATGGCACAGACACCGGATACGCGGTCTTGGCGCAGATGCGGGCTGCGTCATCCCTCGCCCAGAGCGGCGACCTTGAAGGGGCGGCCGAGCTTTACGCCGCAATCTATGACGATGAATCCGTATCCGGATCGATGCGCGACTTCGCGCGGATCCGCGCGGCCTACACGATTTTTGACACCAGCCCTCAGCGTGCTGGTGAGATCGCAGGCGCTATCGAAAGCGAGGCGTTCCGCGGCCATGCCGATGAGATCGCTGCCGCATCCGCACTTTTGGACGGCAATTATGCTGGCGCGAAAGCACGCTTTGACGCGATTGCTGCCTCGCCGACTGCCGCCGACTTTTTGAAGACTCGCGCCCGCAGCTTTGCGTCCCTCGCAGACGCAGGCGCCAACGGTGCCAGCCTCGAGGTGCAGCGCTCGAACCAAAGCGAAGTGGTCGACTTCATCCGCGGCTTTGGTGCTGAGCTTGAGCAGGGCGGTATTCCGATCGGCGTCGACCCAAGTGTTGACGTCCTCCCCGAGCCGCCGATCGCCGATCTTCTTGAGGCCGTCGAAGCCCAGGAGCCTGGCGCGGACACCGCGACTGATGATGCCGCGGGCGAGGATCAGTAGGCGTGCGTATCTTCCCGTCTTGGATCAGCCTTCTGGTCGCTGGCGCTCTTTTGGCCGCGTGCTCGGGCATTGATAAGGACCTTGCGGAGCTCGAAGGCTCCGTGCCCGTCCTTCTTCTTGAAGAGCAGGTGCTGATCGATCCGGAGCTCAATGCTGAAGAGCTCATTGTGCCGCCAGCCTACGCGAACCCTGAATGGGCGCAGACGGCAGGTGAGGCCGATCACGCTCTTCACCATGTTGCCGCCCCTGCTGACCTCAAACGCGATTGGCGCATCAAAGCGTCGAGCCGGAAAGCGAAGGACGCGCCGATAACCGCCGCACCGATTGTCAGCAACGGGAGGATCTTTTTGATCGATTCCGTCGCCGCGGTTCGGGCTTTCGACGCGCAAACCGGAAAGCGGCTCTGGTCGACCGAGCTGACACCGAACACCAGAGACCGGAAGACACGCCGCTATAATATCTTTGCGCGGAGCAATCCTGGCTATATCGGTTTCGGCGGCGGCGCAGCGATCGAAGGTAACCTTCTGTTCGTGACCAGCGGGTTCGGTTTCGTCGCGGCCCTCAACGCCGATGACGGTGAGGTGGTCTGGAAAGCTGAGGCACCCGGACCCCTTCGCAACCCGCCCACCATCGGCGACGGATTGGTCATTGCCGTGACGATTTCCAACGAAGTGATTGCGCTGGAGCAGGGTACAGGCACCCAGGTCTGGACCTATGAAAGCTTTGAGGAGCCCGCACGCTTCCTCGCCTCGGCGGCCCCTGCCATCAGTGAGGAGAGCGTTATCGTGCCTTTCTCCTCAGGTGAAGTGACGTCGCTCGCCGCCAACAATGGGCGCATCCAATGGTCAGCGGTGATCTCCAGGACCTCGCGGCTCAACGCGCTTTCGACCTTGGGCGATGTCGCCGGAAGCCCCGTTGTTGACCGCGGAGCAATTTTCTCTGTCACCCAGTCTGGTCAGATGACCGGCATCGACGCCCGGACAGGCACGGTGGCGTGGGAGCAGCCGGTGGGGGGGTATCACACCCCGTGGCTCGCCGGTGAGACCCTGTTCGTTGCGTCGAACCGCAACCTTCTGACGGCGGTCAACCGGATCGACGGACGGATCCGCTGGACCACGCAGCTTGATCAGTATGAGAATGAAAACAAGCGGACAGATCGCATCGTCTGGGCCGGTCCTGTTTTGGCTGGCGGCAAGCTCTATCTCACCTCCACCACGGGTCAGATGATTGCGGCGGATCCCATCTCCGGCGAGATTGTGGATCGCTACCGCCTGAAGGATGGCTCGACCCTGCCGCCGGTGGTGGCCGATGGTCGCCTCTATGTCCTCACCCAAGAGGGTCATATCGAGGCCTTTGAACAACTGCCTGAGAAAGAGCTGCGCCGCAAAATGGCCCGCAGGGCTAAGGAGCAGGAACGCGAGGAGCGGCAACGCCGCCGCGATGAGAAAAAGGCCGCGCGCGAAGCTGCCAAAGCGGCACGCGAGGCTGAGAAGGCGGCCCGTGAGCTCGAAAAGCAGAACGGTGAGCCAAGAGAAGGTCGTGGGCTGAGGTTCTGGCGCCGCAACCGCAATGAGGCTGAGGAGCAAGGCTAAGCGGGCAGCCGCAACGTGGCCGCGAGGCCACCCAGCTCTCCTTCGCCGAGCTCAAAATGCCCGCCGTGGCGTTTGGTGATATCAACGACCACGGACAGACCAAGGCCGGTGCCTTGGGTGTTGCGTGATGGGTCGAGCCTCTCGAACGGCTGAAGCGCGCGGTCACGGTCCTCCGCGGGGATGCCGGGGCCGTTGTCTTCCACCTTGAATGTCACTGTGCGATGGTTTTGTCTGGCCGTCAGCCGCACGCGGTCGCCATGGGCAAAGCCGTTGGAGATCAAATTGGTCAGTGCCCGCTTGATCGCCACGGGGCTTGCGTGAACGGAAACCCCCTCGTCGATGTCCGTCTCCAGCGTCTGCCCAAGCCGGCCCGCTTCGTCCGACAGCTCATCGGCCAAAGTGGTGACATCGATCACGGATCGCTCCGCATCTTGCGCATCACGGACGAAGTCGAGATAGGCCTCAAGCATCCGCTCCATCTCCTGCGCGTCTGCGTCCAGCGCTTTGCGGTCTTCGCTCTCGGGCAGCATGGCGATGCCGAGCTTGAGCCTTGTGAGGGGCGTGCGCAGATCATGACTGACGCCCGCTAACATGGCGGTGCGCTGATGAAGGTAGCGGCGAATGCGGGCCCGCATGGCGAGGAACGCCTGCCCTGCCTGCCGCACTTCGCGCGCGCCCGCCGGGCGGAAGTGAGGGATGTCTTCGCCCCGGCCGAACGCGTCGGCCGCATCGGCCAGCCGGGTGATCGAGCGCACCTGGTTGCGCATAAAGACCACCGCGACATAGCCAAGCAGCATGCTGGTACCGATCAACCAGATGACGAAGATCGGCGCGTTGGTAGCCGCCACTTGGTTCCGCGGACTGATGAAAACCAAATAGCCATCGGGAAGCTGCACACGGATCTCCACCTCATTGGCGTAGCCGCGGGTGTTGATCCAGACGGGCTGGTCAACCGCCTCCGCCATAGCATCATTCAGCGATCTCGTCAGTTCCGAGAGGATGTTGAGCTTATCGCGCTCAGGAATGCTCTCACCCGGCGCCCAGCGCATGTAGAGGTCAAGATCCTGCCGGGCCATGCGCTCAACATCGGTGCGGCTGAGCCCGGCCGGCGGCTCCTGCCAAAGCGACAGGATGTGGGCGATCTCGCTGGCTGTTTGCCGGGCCAACGCGCCGTTCACGTCATCCCAATGGCGGTTGAAGAACACAAACGTGACCACCGACTGCATCAGGAAAATCGGCATGACGACGATCAAGATCGTGCGTCCCCAGAGCGATTTGGGAGCAATGCGCCGGAGCATCGCCTCAGTCCGTCATCAGTGCGTAGCCGATGCCCCGCACGGTTTTGAGATGCTGCGGGCTACGCGGATCATCTTCGATCTTCCGCCGAAGGCGCGTCACCTGGACGTCGATCGACCGGTCAAAAACCCCAAGCTCCTTCTGCGCGAGCACGTTGCGCGGCACGGCGGCGCCTGGCTTGGCGGCGAGGGTGCGCAAAAGATGGAGCTCCGCATCCGTCAATTTGATCCGATCACTGCCGTTTTTGAGCTCCCCGCGCGCCGGGTCAAACCGGAACGAACCAAAAGCGATGATGTCGGAACGGCTCGGCGCGGCGCTTCGGTGCAGGAGCCCTTTGAGGCGCAAGACGAGCTCTCGCGGCTCAAAGGGCTTAGGCAGGTAATCATTGGCGCCGACCTCAAGGCCCCGGATCCGGTCCTGCGGCTCGCCGCGCGCTGTCAGAAGAATGATCGGCAGGTCCGTGGCCGTCCGCATACGTTCGGTGAAAGAGAACCCGTCTTCGCCGGGCATCATCACATCCACCACCAGGGCGTCGAACTCGATCGTCTTAAGGATCGCGTCGGCTTGTTCTGCGCTATCGACAGCGGACGCGAGGAACCCGTTGTCCCGCAGATAGCGGGCCAGCAATGTCCGGATCCGCTCGTCATCGTCCACCACCAGGATATGGGGGGTATCGGATCCTGCGAGGACGTCAGACGAGCCGTTCATAGTCAGGAGTCTAAGCCTCAACGGCCCCGCGGAACAAGCGTTACGCCCGGGCCCACATGGCGCCGACGCCAAGGGCCTTGGAGATCCGTTCGTGCTCTTCGAGGCTGACGCCGTGACAGGCGGGCGATTGGCTTGAACAGGCGATGACCACCGCGCGCTCGGTGCTTGGCAGCAGCCGCGCCAGCTCATCGCGCAGATCGTCTGCGCTGCGGTCGCTTTGGACGAGCCAAGTCGTGGCGGAGAGGGGGATCACTTCGGGCAGGCTGGTGTAGAGCCGCGAGGCCCGCTCGGCGCCGCCCATCTCACTGCCAAAGACAATGAGGAAGCTTTTGGTCGCCTGCGCGCGGGTCTGCGGCTCGGCGCCGCGCTCATCGGCGCTTTTGGGTTTGAAGAGGTTTCTGAGCTCAGGGAACTGCAGGGCTGGCCTAAAGTCCCGGCTGCCCGCCGGCGCCACCAGCGAATGATAGGCGAGGCGCTTTTCCGCGATGAAGCGGCTCATCTGATCGGTGTCGTAGGGCCCAAAAATCCGGCCTGACACGTTCATGCACCAGGTTGCCGTAGGTTTCATGACTGCCCGACCTCTTGCTCACCGACCACCGCCCGCGGGCCCATTTTTGCCGTCGTGTGTTGAGACATTGTTGCTCCGGGCGCGCAGGTCACAAAGTTTTAGGCTCGTCCCCTCAACAAAGGGTCAAAACCAAGACGGTGCCTTGCGACTGCGCGGCCGCGATGCCACCTTCCTCCCCACGTAAGCACGGCGCGAGGTGTATGACAGAGCGGCCATCCGCCATCCGAAGGCGCCGAGGCATCATGGAGGGAGGGGCCCCGTTTCGCGGCGGCCCGATCCTTAACCTGCCAACGCCGATCGGACAGATCGTCGTCGTCACCATTGCGGCCTTCTTCCTCTCGTTCATTCTGCCCTCGCCGTTCACCGGCGGGCCGCTGTTCCTCGATTTTGCGTTCATACCGGTGCGGTTTCTCGCGCAGCTGGAGGAGGGCCAGTACCTCATCGCCATCGTTCCGCTGGTCACCCACATCTTCCTGCATGGCGGGATTGGGCACCTGGTCCTCAACATGCTTTGGCTGATGGTGTTCGGCTCGGGCACCGCGCGGCGGCTTTGTGTGGAAAGCGCAAGCCCGGCGGACGCCAGTTGGAACATCGGGGTTTTCATGGCCTTCTACCTCGCCAGCGGGGTGGCTGGGGCGTTGACCCATTTTGCCGCGCATCCGCTCGATGACATTCCCATGATCGGGGCGTCGGGCGCGATTTCGGGCCTGATGGCCGGAACCTTGCGCTTCGCGCTCCGCCTCTTTGCTCCCATGGGCGCTGAGTATGGCCGACTGGCGCCGATTTTCGCCCGCCCCGTGGTGGCGGCATCGCTGATCTATATCGGCCTCAACGTGGCGACCGGAATTGCTGGCGCGCTGATGACCGATGGCGAGGTCATGATTGCCTGGGAGGCCCATATCGGGGGCTTTGTCTTCGGGCTTCTTGCGTTCCCACTGTTCGACCGCCTGGCCAAACGCCCGCCTTTGCCCTTCGGTCTTGGTTGAAGGGTTGCGGACAGCTTGCCGCAGGGGCAGGCTGCGTAGCCCAAAAACCAAAGAGCTGGGAGGCTTTATGCGTGCATCGGATATTCTCGCGTTGAAGGGCGCCGCCGTGGAGACCCTCAAACAGGTCGACAGCCTGGGTCACGCGATCGACCGGCTGGCAGAGCTCAATATCGGGGCCTTGTTGGTGGTCACAGATGCAGGGGATCCGTGCGGCATCCTCTCAGAGCGCGATGTCATTCGGATCTTGAAAGGTGCCCCTGTCGGTCACCGCGAGCGCTCGGTCAGCGAGGTGATGACGGAGAACCTGATCACGACAGGTCCCGAGGCCACCGTCGATGAGCTGCTCGACATGATGACAGACCGCCGCATCCGGCACCTGCCTGTGGTGGAAGGCGGCAAACTTCTAGGGATTTTGTCGATCGGTGATGTGATCAAACACCGGATCCGCCAAGCCCGTGAGGAGGCGGAAGCACTCAAAAGCTACATCGCTGGAGCATGAAATTCTGACGCTAATCTGATTGCCTCTCGGCGCTACAGAAAAAGTTCATCTTGGTTGCAAAAACCTCTTGCGCGGGCCCACTCAGTTTTGCATATACGCGGCTCTCCACGGCATTGAGACGCCGACGGGGCGCGGTCTTCTGGGTTACCTGATGATTTCGCCCCCGGCCTTCTTTGCTCCGCGTTTGAGGGTTTACCCTCTGGCAAGGTCAAAGAAGAAAA
>JBCBMW010000016.1:0-80319 GCA_039822105.1 Pseudomonadota bacterium
TTCAATCTTGTGCTGTTTTTACAGCACAAGATTGAAGGAGCGCCGGTGCCTATCATTGAGACTGCGCTGGATGCGGCGAATGACGAGTTTCGCCGCCGGATGGCTGAGATGGAGCCGCTTTTGGCGGAGCTGCGCGGGCGCGTGGCGGACGCGCGGCTTGGCGGGGGAGACGCGAAAAACGCGCGGCATAAGGATCGCGGCAAGATGCTGGCGCGGGAGCGGATCAATGCTCTTCTTGATCCGGGGGCGGATTTTTTAGAGGTTGGGCAACTCGCTGCCTACGGTATGTACACGGACGATATCCACTGCGCGGGCATTGTCTCGGGCATCGGGACCGTGATGGGGCGGCAATGCCTGATCGCGGCGAATGACCCGACGGTGAAGGGCGGCAGCTATCACCCCATGACGGTGAAAAAGCACCTGCGCGCGCAAGAGATCGCGGAGGAGAACCACCTTCCTTGCCTTTATCTCGTGGAATCGGGCGGCGCGTTTCTGCCGATGCAGGATGAGGTTTTTCCGGATAAGGATGATTTCGGCCGGATTTTCTATAACCAGGCGCGGATGAGCGCTAAGGGCATCCCGCAAATTTCCGTCGTGCACGGCTCATCCACTGCTGGCGGCGCTTATGTCCCGGCAATGTCGGATGAGACGATCATTGTGAAAGAGCAGGGGACGATCTTCCTCGCTGGGCCGCCGCTGGTGAAGGCGGCGACAGGTGAGGTGGTCTCGGCCGAAGAGCTTGGCGGCGGCGATGCCCACACGCGGGTCTCCGGCGTGTCGGACCACTTGGCCGACAATGACGCCCATGCCTTGGCTCTCGCACGGGAGGTGGTGGCGACCTTGCCGGAGCAAGATGTAGCCCATGCGGATGAATTCGATGAGCCGCTTTATCCTGCGCATGAGCTGCGCGGCTGCGCTGAAACGGACCTGCGCAAGCCCTTCGATGTCCGGGAGATCATTGCACGGATCGTCGATGGCTCACGCTTTCAAGAGTTCAAGGCCCGTTTTGGTGAGACCCTGATCTGCGGCTTTGCCGAGATTGAGGGACGGAAGGTCGGTATTCTTGGTAACAACGGCGTTCTCTTTGCCGAAAGTGCGCAGAAGGGCGCGCACTTTGTTGAGCTTTGCTGTGCCCGGAACATCCCACTTCTTTTCCTGCAAAACATCACCGGTTTCATGGTGGGTAAAGATGCGGAGCACGGAGGGATCGCTAAACACGGCGCCAAGATGGTGACCGCCGTCTCCTGCGCCAATGTGCCGAAGATCACGGTGATCGTCGGCGGATCCTACGGCGCGGGCAATTACGGCATGTGCGGACGGGCCTACAGCCCGCGGTTCCTGTTCATGTGGCCCAATGCACGGATCTCCGTCATGGGCGGCTCAGCCGCGGCGAACGTGCTTGCAACCGTGCGCGAAGACGCCCTGACCGCGAAGGGTCAGACGTGGTCGGATGAAGAGCGTGACGCCTTCAAAAAGCCGATTGAGGAGCAGTTTGAAGAGCAAGGCTCGCCCTACTACTCCACCGCGCGGCTGTGGGATGACGGGATTATCGATCCCGCCGACACGCGCCGTGTCGTCTCCCTCGCCCTTTCCGCCAGCCTCAACGCGCCAGCGCAGGACACGCGCTTTGGCATCTTTAGGATGTAGGCCGATGTTTTCGAAGCTATTGATTGCTAACCGAGGTGAAATTGCCTGCCGTGTCATGCGCACAGCGCGGGCGATGGGGATCAAGACCGTTGCGGTCTACTCCGACGCTGATGCCCATGCGATGCATGTCCGCATGGCGGACGAGGCCTACCGCCTGGGCCCGCCAGCCGCTTCGGAGAGTTATCTCCTCAGTGATAAGATCATCGAGATCGCTAAAGAATGCGGGGCTGAGGCGATCCACCCCGGCTACGGCTTCCTGTCCGAAAACGCGAGCTTCAGCCAAGCTTGCGCCGATGCGGGCATCGCCTTTGTCGGCCCCAAACCGCACACGATTGAGGCCATGGGGTCGAAAGCGCGGGCCAAACAGCTGATGGGCGAGGCGGGGGTGCCGATGCTCCCCGGCTATCAGGGTGAGGACCAATCGCTGGCGACGTTCAAGGCTGAGGCGGAGCGCATCGGCTACCCCGTGCTTCTGAAAGCTGCTGCAGGTGGTGGCGGCAAGGGTATGCGGATCGTCGAGCGTGCCGAGGACCTCGAAGGAGAGTTCGAAAGCGCCAAGCGCGAGGCCATGTCGGCCTTCGGCGATGACCGGTTCATCGCGGAGAAGTTCCTTGGTGCTCCGCGCCATGTGGAGGTCCAAGTCTTTGGCGACAGCCACGGCAACGTCGTCCATCTTTTCGAGCGGGACTGCTCAGTTCAAAGACGGTATCAAAAGGTCGTCGAGGAAGCACCAGCCCCGAACTTGCCCGATGACGTCCGTGCGAGCCTGCACCAAGCGGCTGTCGATGCGGCCCGGAAGGTCGACTATGTCGGCGCGGGGACGGTGGAGTTCCTCTACGATGGCGCTGACGGCGTCTACTTCATGGAAATGAACACACGCCTCCAAGTCGAGCATCCAGTGACGGAAGAAATCACAGGTGTTGATCTTGTGGAGTGGCAGCTCCTTGTCGCTTCAGGAGAACCCATCCCGCTGAGCCAGGACGACATCACCGCAGATGGCCATGCGGTAGAGGTTCGTCTTTATGCCGAGGATCCATCGGAGAACTACCTTCCGCAAGTTGGGCGGCTCACGGGTTTTGACATCGACGAACCCGCCCGCGATTTCAGCCAAGGGATCGTGCGTGTCGATACCGGTGTTGAAGCCGGTGACGCCATCACGCCGTTCTACGACCCGATGATCGCCAAGGTTATCGCCTTCGCCGAGACCCGGACCGATGCGATCGCGACCTTGAGCGATAGTCTCGCGGAGGGACAGATCAGCGGCCTGGTGACCAATCGCGATTTCCTCGTCGACATTCTGAGGCACGAAGACTTCGTCAGCGCTCCGCCTGCTACGACGTTCCTTAAGGTCACCGGCCTTGAGGACAAGCGCCAGGCGCTGGAGCCGCTTCACGCAGCGGCGGCGGTTATGGTGATCGCTGGGATCATCGACGGTGAGCGGCTTGGCTTTCGCCTGAACGCCCCCGATGTGGCCCAAGCGTTCCTCGATCAAGGAGGAGAGGCGGTCACGGCGCGCCTGACCTTTGATGGCCATGCGTGGACGGCGGAGCTTGATGGCGAGGCCTCGCCACTTTCTCTTGCCGATGGCGGAGAAGATGGCCTCATTATGGCCATGGGTGACGCCACGCTGGTGCTGGAGGATGGATGGGTGGAGGAGAGCGGCTCTGCTGCGATCCTACAAACCGCGACAGGCAGCTACCGCGTACCGATCTTTGATAGCTTCGCGGCCGCAGGCCAAGGCGATGCGGCCGAACAGGCGCTCTCATCGCCGATGCCGGCCACGGTCACGGGTGTGATGGTGGCCGTCGGCGACACGGTGGTCGCCGGCGACACGCTCATGACCCTTGAGGCCATGAAAATGGAAACGGTCATCAAAGCGCCTCATGATGGTGCCATTGACGCCATCCATTTCAGCAAAGGCGATAGTGTCTCAAAGGGCGCTTTGCTGCTCGGCCTTGCGGCGGCGTCTTAGAAGCACGGAAGTGAGGCCGTCCGTTTGCCGACGGATTGGCCACCCTCACGGGTTTCATAGGTCACGCTGTAGCAGTTGTCCGCTGTCAGCATTTTGACGCTGGTGCCGATCGCAACGCCAGCGACCAAAAGCATCGTGACCGCCAAAAAGAGTGATCCGGTGCTTAACCGCCGCCGTCTGATCACCTGACGCTGCACCGTTCCCAAAGGGTGCATCTGTCCCACCATAACTCAGCTCCCACACTATTCGAGACGATTCCTGTCGCGGAACGTCACGATCTGCAGCTTGTCCTCACCGACATGCTCTGCGACGGCTCGGTCCAACTCGATGCGGGAGAAGCGGAACCACTCGTTGTCCTCCAAGACTCGGCGTGCCTCACCCGCGACGCCGGCCATTGCTGCCCCGTAACCGGCTACAGCAAAAATGACTCCTGACCCTAAAGTAAGTGTAAATTCTTCAGTAGCTCGTTCAGGAAATACATGTGCCGATATAAGACTTCCCGCAATCACTAGGCTCAGCGTCAAAGCAAAGCCTCCTGCAGCGTAAAGTGTAGCATTTCGGTTCACTTGATACATCTGATTGCGCACCAGGCGTTCTGATAAGAGAAGACGCTGCGCGAGCCAGTGGTAGGCTAGGGTCCAGATCGCGGCTTCTTCCTTTAACTCGTCGACCTGGTTCATCCGCTTGTTGCGCTCGACGTTCAGGGCCTGGCGCTTGGCCACCTGGAAGTTCTGGTTCAGCTGGCTGAACCGGCTGGTGATCGTGTTGTCGAAGCCAAGAAGGTTGCGCTGCTGCGCGAACTTATAGGGCCATTGGTAGAGCAGCATGAGCAGCCCAAGACCAAGAAGCGCGGCCGCTGGCCAGCACAAGACCTCAGCTGTCCGTTCACCGACCACTGGGATATCGATCGGCACCTTTGGGAACAACGGGTGCAGAAACGCACCCATGGCTCCTGCCGCCACCGCGATAACCGGTGCGTACCAAAGAAGAAGGCGCCGCGCGTTATCGTTCAGGACCTTCCGAAACTCCGTGGTCCACGTAACGAAACTTGAGTCTTCGCTCGACGTGCCAACGCCGAGCGAGCGCTCGATCTCCACGCGCTCTACTTCTTCATAGAAGAGCGAGCCCGCAGGAAAGAGGGGGAAGGGTTGGCGGAAATGGGTCTCGGACTGCCCCACCAAGTCGCGCGCTGCGCCGAGATCAAACTCGGATGCGGAGACGACCTGCAAACGCGGGCGTCCGATCTCCCGGAAAAAGAAAGTGTAGGCGCGCGCGGGGATGGTCTCGACGTCGCCGCCCCGACTGGGCAAAGCATCGGCAGCGAGGCTGCCACCGGCTTTTCTCACCGCCCTCCCTGCGCCTAACAACCGACCAAACAAACGAGGGATGAGAAGAAGAAACCGTACAAAAGCTGCCATGGTTAACAGATTGACATTCTCACACCCAGAAACAAGCTATCCGCGAGGAGTTTTTGCATGACGTTTCCGCTCACTGGGCGCCGAGCCCTCATCACTGGCGTGACCTCTGGAATCGGTGCGGCGACGGCCGAGCGGGTGGTGGAATTGGGCGGCCAGGTGCTGGGTACCGGGCGCCGGAAGGACCGGCTGGCGGCGCTGGAAGAGAAGCATCCAGGAAAGATCACCACGGCCGTTCTCGACATGCAGGACACAGGCGCGATCGCATCCTTCGTGGACGGATTGGATGAGACGCCGGACATTCTCATCAATAACGCGGGGCTGGCGCTCGGGCTGTCCGGAGCGGATACCGCTGATCTTGATCACTGGGACCGGATGATCGACACCAATGTCCGCGGCCTGGTGCACCTCACGCGGCACCTCTTGCCGAAGATGAAACCGCTAGAGCGAGCCGATGTCATCAACATTTCGTCTGTAGCAGGATCATACCCCTATCCTGGCGGGAATGCCTATGGCGGGACCAAAGCCTTCGTCACGCAGTTCTCCCTTAATCTGCGGCCGGATCTTTTAGGGTCAAACGTCAGGGTGACGTCGGTCGAGCCTGGCCTCACGGAGACCGAGTTCTCCAACGTCCGGTTTGAGGGCGACGATAGCAAAGCCGACGCGGTCTATGCCGGCATGAAGCCGCTCACCGGTGACGACATTGCCAGGGTCATCACTGACGTCCTGGCACTACCGGCTCATATCAACATCAACCGCGTGGAGATCATGCCCGTGCAACAGGCATTCGGCGCCTTTGCGATTTCGCGCGAGAGTTAGTCGCTCTCTTGGGCGTCCAAGTCAGGGAAGCCGACGATATGGAAACCTGCATCGACATGCAGGTTCTCGCCTGTGATCGATTTTCCGAGGTCGGACAAAAGATAGAGTGCGCAGCCGGCGACGCCAGCAGGATCCGTGTCTTCCCGCATCGGCGCCCATTTGCGCCCTTCGGAAAGAAGCGACCGGCCCCCGGAGATCCCGCCCAGCGACAGCGTTTTGATCGCACCCGCGGAAATCGCGTTTACACGAACGCCCTTGGGACCGAGATCGCGTGCGATGTAACGGGTCGCAGCTTCCAAAGCGGCCTTGGCCACACCCATCACGTTGTAGCTGGGGATCACCCGCTCGGATCCGAGATAGGTGAGGGTGATCATCGAGCCCCCGGGCGCCATCATCGGCGCGGCGCGGCGGGCCGCATCAACGAAGCTGAAGGCTGAGATGTCCATCGAGCGCAGGAAGTTCGCACGGCTCGTGTTCTCGACGAACGAGCCCTTCAGCTCGTCTTTGTCGGAGAATGCGATGGCGTGGACCAGGCCGTCGATCTGGCCCCACTCGCGCTCAAGCGTGCCGAAGGCGGCTTCCATGCTCTCGTCGGAGGTCACATCGGTTGGCAGCAGGATCTTGACGCCCAGCTCTTCGGCGAGAGGTTTCACCCGCTTCTCCATCGCCTCGATGAAGCTGAAAGCGAGCTCGGCGCCTTGGGCAGCCAGCTGCTGCGCGATGGCCCAGGCGATCGAGTTCTTGTTGGCGACGCCCATGATCAGGACGCGTTTGCCTTTCATCAGTTCACCAGCGGGGTAGGTGGTCTCGTCGCTCATAGGTCCGTCCCTTGTCTTTGAGGGGGCGGGTTAGCCGCCTTGGGGGCTGCCGCCAAGGCCAGAGGGTGTTAGCCGGCTGTGTCGTCTCGTGTATCGACAATGAGGTTCGCCAGTTGGTCAAACGCCTCTTCACCGACATCAACACCGAGCGCTGCGCTCATGAGATCATCCGTGAGCACCGTTGCGATGCCATTGGCGGCGCCGATGGCATAGACCAGGAGAACCGCAACGGAGGCCTGAGGATAGAAGCCTTCTTCCTTCGCCTCACCGATGGCCTCAGCGACGACCCCAACGAACTCGGACAATGCGGCCCGAACCGCGTCCTCGGTGAACCTGCTGACGTCAGGGTTGGTCATGACCGAAAAGCGCGCCTTGTTGGATACCGCCCAGCGCATGCAGGTGCGCCCCATCATGCGGAGGCGCTGGGTGCCATTAGCGTCCGGATGCTGAGCAACTTCTTCTAGCATGGTGCTCGTCAGGAGATCGTAGCTCTCCCGGACGATGACGGCGAGAAGGTCCGCTTTGCTTTTGAAGTGATGGCCGGGCGCGGCATGCGACACGCCCAGTTCCTTGGCCACTTTGCGCAGCGAGAGGCCTTCTACGCCGCTCTCCGTGATCATCTCGATCGCGCAGTCGAGCACTTCCTGCCGCAGATTGCCGTGGTGGTACTTCGCCATGCTGAGGTCCTTCCAGCCTTGCGATGTGCAACAGGTTGCCGGGTTGGGCCAGCCCGAACCCCCAATCTTGACACTGCCAAGATATATGCTACTTCAGATGCTCCAGCGGAGGATTGAGCGCCATGACCGAAACGCTCGAGCAAATGGATGTGCGCGCCAGCCGCGTCGCCCAGCGCTATATGGGCGCCACGGCGTGGCCCATTGTTTGGGGCGGCACAGCGGTCGTCGGCGCCTATGTGGCGACGCTGCTCTTGGCGGGCGCTGGGATGCTTTCTCTTTGGATCGCGTTCCCGCTTAGCGCGTTCCTGGTCTATGCCTCTTACACGATGATGCATGAGGCCGCCCACGGATCAATCTGCGGGAAGGACAAGTCGCTCAAATGGCTCAACGACGCGCTGGGGTTTGCGGCAGGGCAGATGCTTGGCGGTTCCTACCTTGTGCACCAGAAAGAGCACATGGCGCATCATCGCCACACGAATGAAGATGAGAACGATCCTGACAAAGTCTATGTGGGCGGCAACCTGTTCCGTGTCCTTGTCGCTGTCTTCGCGGCGCAGCCGTCACAGCTCCAGTACTATCTTAAGAACCACTGGCGCACGGCGTCGACCCGGACGAAGACTTTGATTGTGGCCGAGTACATCGCCGCTTGGGTGTGGCGGATCGCCTTTCTAGCGTTCGCAGGTTGGCAAACCGGTTTAATACTTCTGGTCGGCGCAACCGCGGCGGGGATCTTCGTTCTGTTAGCCAGCTTCGCTTGGGTCGTGCACAGACCGTTCGACGCGACCGGGCGCTATAAGGACACCTCAGCGATCGTGTTCCCTGAGCCGCTGGACAGCGTTGTCACGTGGTTGTGGCTCTTCCAGAACTACCATGCCGTCCACCATCTCTTCCCCCGCGTCCCCTTCTACCACTACAGGCAGGTGTTCGCGGAGATTGAAGACGTCATGGTCGCGAATGATGCGCCGATCATACGTGTTGGGACGAAACGGCAGAGCTCCGTCGTCCCAACGATGCATGCAGGGTAAGCCTGAGCGTTAGCCGTCGTAACGTGCTGCGATCAGGCTCGCATTGGTGCCGCCAAACCCGAAGCTGTTGGTGAGGATCGCATCGAGGTCGACGCCTTCCTTCAGCTCACGGATGACGGGGAGGTCAGCGAACTCTTCGCCAAGCTCTTGGATGTTCGCCGATGCTGCGAGGAATCGCTCTTTCATCTGAAGAAGGCTGAACACCAGCTCCTGCGCGCCGACAGCGCCCAGGGAATGGCCGGTGAGCGACTTGGTCGAGGCAAATGGTGGCACCTCATCGCCGAACGTTTCTTTGATGGCGGCAGCTTCCCGCGTGTCGCCGATCGGGGTCGAGGTGCCGTGGGTGTTGATGTAGCCAACCTTCTGCTGCACGCCGACCAGCGCCCGCTTCATGCAGCGAACAGCGCCTTCACCCGATGGGGCGACCATGTCATGGCCATCAGAATTGGCCGCATACCCCACAATTTCGCCCCAGATCTTGGCGCCCCGGGCGACAGCGCGTTCCAGCGCCTCGACCACCACGGTGGCTGCGCCGCCGGCAATGACGAAACCGTCGCGGGCGGCATCATAGGCGCGGGAGGCGAGGTTAGGGGTATCATTATAGTCCGAGCTCATCGCACCCATAGCGTCGAACATGTTGCAGAGGGTCCAGTCGAGGTCTTCACCGCCGCCGGCAAAGATCACGTCCTGCTTGCCCATCGCCACTTGTTCATAGGCATGGCCAATGCAGTGCACGGACGTCGCGCAGGCTGAGCTGATCGAATAGTTGAGGCCCTTGATCTTGTAAGGCACCGCAAGGCACGCCGAGTTCGTCGACGACATCGCTTTGGGCACCGAAGTTGGGCCGATCTTCCGTGGGCTGCCTGTTTCCCGGGTTTTGTCCGCGGCTGCGACGATGGTTTCGGTGGATGGGCCACCAGAGCCCATGACGATCCCGGTCATCTCGTGGCTCACCTCATCGTCCGAAAGGCCAGCATCCGCGATCGCATCGCGCATCGCGAGGTAGTTCCAGGCAGCGCCTTCGCCCATGAAACGGCGGGTCTTCTTGTCGAGGATCTCGGTGATATCGAGCTTCGGCTTACCCCAGACTCGGGATTTGAAACCGTGCTCGGCCATCTCTTCAGAGAAACTAATGCCGGAAATGCCGTCGCGGAGAGATCGTGTGACTTCATCAAGGGTGTTGCCAATGGATGAGACGATTCCCATCCCTGTGATCACAACGCGGCGCATAGGCGGTTTCCTTCCTGAGGAATCAATCGGCCACACCCTTTAGCATATCTCATGGGGTGCGGCGTCGTTATTGAAGCTTAGCCGAGCACGCTGCCCGAAAGCTGTTCCTGGGAGAACAGGCCGACCCGCAGGTCCTTGGCTTCATAGATTTTGTTGTCGTCCACAAACATGGTGCCGTCTGCATAAGCAAGCACCAGTTTGCCGCGCATGGCACGGCGAATGTCAATTTCGTACCGCACAAGCTTGTTGTTCGGGCGCACCTGGCCAGTGAACTTCACTTGGCCAGCGCCAAGGGCTCGGCCATGGCCGGGGCTACCGCCCCAGGTGAGGAAAAATCCGGTGAGCTGCCAAAGAGCATCGAGACCCAGGCAGCCAGGCATCACGGGGTCGCCAGGGAAGTGGCACTCGAAAAACCAAAGGTCTGGTGTGATATCGAGCTCGGCAACCACGCGGCCTTTGCCATAGGTGCCGCCTTCGTCACTGATATGCGTGATCCGGTCCGCCATCAGCATCGGGGGTACAGGTAGCTGGGCGGTGCCAGGACCTCTGAGGCCGTTCTGACCACATTCGAGGAGTTCTTCGCGGGTGTAAGAGGAGGGGCGATCTGTCATGGCTGGGGGCTAGCTGCGCGCCCATGGTGCGGTCAACGGACCTGCGCTTGCTCCTGCGACGGCGCCACTGTGATCAGCCACATGTCATCGGTGCTCTCGCTGTGAACGCGACGCCAGTCAGGTGGTTTGCGATCTCGGCTGATACCTACCCAGAACCTTGATTGCTCAATCGGTTCAACGCGCTCTGGCGCGTTTTGTCCCCTCGTTACAGTTCTGTTAAGGATAAAGAAAACTGAGGGGGAAATACGATGACAATAAGGAATTCGTTGCTCACCGCGGCGGCGCTGCTTTTGCCGTCGGCGGCTTTTGGACAATCGATCGTCGATATCAACTCAAACACCGGAACGGTTCAACTGAGTACGGGACCAGCAACTGGGCTCGAAACTCCAGACGACGTGGTCATCCAGGGTGAAACCATCATCTTTGTTTACAACGATGATCTGGAACTGAGCGATGTCGAACTGACAACCAGCGGTAACCGCGCTGTGGAGATCCGTTCGCTGGGCGATATCAGCGTGAACAACGTGTCCGCAGATGTCTTTGCGGGCGGAGGCGACGGCGGCTCAGGCCGGTCTTCAACCTCGAGCAGGTCTGGCGGCGGCGGCGGCGGCGGCGGTGCAGGCGGCACCGCGATTTTCGAGAATGGTGATCGCGGCAGCACGGGTTCAGCAGGTACGAACGGCGGCGATGGAAGTTTTGGCGTGAATGGCGGTAACGGAGCCAACGCCGGCGTCAATGGCGGGATAAGGGGTTCAGCTGGATCGGGTGGTGACCGCGGCAATGGCGGTTCCCGAGGCTCGGGCGGCTCTGGAAACACATCGGACGACGGCAGCAATGGACAGTCTGGTCAAAGCGGCCGGGACGCGACCTCAGGCACGAATGGCCGAAACGGCTCCAATGGCGGAAGCGGTACATCGCTGACCGGCGGTGGCGGCGGTGGCTCAGGTGGTTCCGGTGGTTCCGGCGGCGGCGGCGGCGGCGGCGGCGGAGGTGGTGGCGGTGAAGCCAACTCTGTCGGCCTCAATGGCGGTCGCGGCGGTTCCGGCGGCAACGGCGGTTCAAGTGGTGCTGGCGGTGCCAGCGGTGCAGGCGGGGATGGCGGCGGCGCCCTGAAAATTTCGGCCCTTGGTCGCCTCACTGTTGCAGGCACAAATATTCGTGCTGACGGACAAGATGGCGCGCGCGGGGCGGCTGGCGGCAGCGGCGGCAATGGCGGCGGCGGCGGCAGTGGCAGCGATGGAAACAGCAATCTTTTTGGTAGCGGCGGCGACGGCGGTAACGGCGGTCGAGGTGGCGACGGCGGGGATGGCGGCAACGGCGGGGATGGCGGCGGCGGCGGCGGCGGTACGATCATCCTTGAGGGGACGATCATAGACTATGGCGCCGGCGCGATTGTGTCGGTCCGTGGAGGCCAGAGCGGTGATGGGTTCACTCGCGGCGGCAGCGGTCGCTTTATCGAATCCTCCAACGCCACGACGGGCTTTTCGTCTTCGAGTGTCGGCAGACCACTCACGACCGACGGCCCCCGTGACGTGAACCCCTTCACGGAGAACGGACAGGACACGCCGTATCTGCCAGATCTTGATGGCATGGCTGCGACGTCAGGCTTCTTCTCGGACTTTGACGCAAGCGATCCGGCATTCCTCGCCTCGATCATCGGTATGCCGCCGGATGCCCTTTTGGGGCTCACCCGCTATGATGACACGACCGATTTTCTCGGTGCTGATCTTCGCGGGTTCGACCTCATCGTGCTCAGCAACTTGACCGACCAGGAGCTGACGGACGTGTCCTTCGGTCTCGAAGCGACGGGCACAAGCGGCTTTCTGTTCGGTGACGGGCTTGAGATCTTAGAGGGTCTTGAGTTGCTCATCACACTGGTCCCAGAGGGTCTCCTTTACGGAAACCTCGCGCTGGGCAATCGAAGCGTCCTTGGAAGCCAGCTGCTCGATGGCCAGAGCTTGTTCATCAGTCAGGAGATACCTGTTCCCGGCGCGCTGCCGCTCATGCTGGTGGGTCTTGGCGCTCTCAGGCTCGTGAAACGTCGGGGCTGACGCAGGCGGAGATTTTCGACATGGTGGGCCAAAATTGGAGGTTCCCCCATGTCGATTCTCGTCCACCACCTGCGCGTCGGGCGCAGTGTGTTCACTGTCTGGCTGCTCGAGGAGCTTGGCCTCGATTACGAGCTCAAGTTCTACGATCGCAACGAAATGGGGCGCGCCCCGCCGGAGCTGAAAGAAGCGCACCCGCTCGGTAAGTCGCCTGTCATTGAGATCGACGGCTTTACGCTTTCGGAGTCCGGGGCGATCGCTGCCTATCTCGTCGAGACCCGCGAGAGCGGTAAGGCCCTTGGTCCGCTTTCCGACGACCCAAAGGCCAAGGCGGAGTGGCTGCAATGGCTCCACTACACCGAGGCCTCGGCTTTCGCGCCGCTTCTGCTCAAGCTTCTTCTCACCCGCGAGCAAGAGCCCAAGCCCATGCTCATCTCGATGTTCAGCACCGGCGAGGTGGCGCTGCAGCTTGGCTACATGCAGGACTTCCTCGCTGACAAAGAGTTTGTTCTCGGCGACACATTCACCGCGCCTGATATTGGCTTTGCCTATGTGTGTTCGATGGCGGAGCGCCTGGGTGAGCTTGATCCGTACCCCAAGCTCAAAGCCTATGTCGATCGGATGACCTCGCGGCCCGCCTTTGTGACCGCGATGGAAAAAACCGGCGGCTGATCAGATCAGCCGCGGTGCGATGAAGGCGAAAAATCCGCCCACCGCGTAGAGGATGACGGAGACCCAGAGAACGGCCCCGCCGATCACCCGCATACGGGTACAGGCGCGGGCCAGCTCTGGGTCGATAGGGCAGGGGTCGTTCCGGCTTCGCCACCTTGAGTAGCTGGCCACCCCGAGCATGACGCCAGCACCAAGGAAGACATATACCTTATACTGACTAAGCCAAATGAGTTGCGGGACGGCTGAAACCAGCCCCGCAAAGGTCGCGCCCATGCCCAGCGTGATGAAAAGCGCGGGGAGAGCGCAGCAGACCAGCGTCCCCGTGCTCGCAAACAGCGAAAGCGTGGGCGCCAGGGCTTGCCTTTGGAAGAGGCTCATGACGCAGGCCGTTCAATGCTGGCAATGTTGTAGCCAGCGTTGCGGACGGCCTCGTTGAGCTCGTCATCTGACATCGTGCCTGTCTCTGTGAGTAAGATCGTGATGTTTTTGCTCTCAAGGCTGACATCCACGGCCTCGACGGCGTCATTCCGCTCAAGGACTTTCGTCAGTGATCGAGCGCAGAAGTCGCAGACCATGCCGTTCACAGCCACGGTGATCGTGCGCCCAGGGACGGTGTCCACTGGCGTGGTGGCCATGTCGTGTTGGTGCTCTGCGGGGTGATCATGGGCATGTCCGCCGTCGTGATCATGGTCTTGAGCCGCGAAGCTAAGGCTAACGGCGGTGAGGAGGGTAAGTGTGAGTGACATCGGTTTTGTCCTTTAAAATCGGTAGGTGAAGTTCACGAGCGCCTCGTCATTGGTGGAGTATCCGACCTCAAGAAGGGCGGGTCCTTTGAAGAAGCGCAGGAGCGGTGTGACGGTGAAGATCTCGGCGCCTTGGGCTTCCAAGGCATCGGGACGGTGGTCGATTTGGATCATCGCCCAGGTGTGGAGCGAGCCGTATTCGGCGACGTAAGGGGCTATCCCGATACGGCCCGTCAGCTCACGGAAGGCTTGGCCTTCCACAGCGTAAGCTCCGTAGCCGCCAGAGACGAAGAGCCGCCGGTTCTCCCAGTCGGCATCAACCCTGGCAAAGCCGGCAGCACTGGTCTCGTTGCTCCCGGCGTTGAACGCGCCATCAGCGGCGCCAAGGGCGGTTTTGAGGTACAGGTTCGCTTGGCTCCCCGGCGCATTCCAGCGGCGGAGGAGATGGTTCGCCTGCACACCAACAAAGGTGTGATCAGCATAAAGCCGATCTTCAACCCTCAGGCCGAGGGCCGTTCTCGGCGTGAACGTATAGTGCGCGAGGGCGGCGTTGCGCCTCGCTTCGTTGAAGAGTTGGAGGGTCCACGCATCAGGGTAGGACACCGGGCGCGCATGGGCGCCGATCATCCCGCCCATCGCCAGGAGCACCGCTGCCGCAGCGGTCGCCCTCCGGAATAGGGTCGTCATTGATTATCCTTCGGTTGACGGAAGACAGGCGCGAGGTCGCGCCGGGTTCTCAATCGTCAGCCGAGGCGGGGTGGGGGGAGGTCGAAAGTCTCGATCAGCTCGCTGGCCTCATCGGCGCCAGGCAGGACGACAGACGCGGTGAGCTGCGGCTGGTCAAAGCTGGGGGCGGTCGGTGACAGGCCTGTGGAGATCAGGGTGCCGCAGAGACACACGCCATCGCAGCAGCCATCGTGGTGCTGACCCTCACCAGGGTCCTGGCTGTCGCCGCCCATCATCGCGTGGTCCATCGACGCCCCATCACCCATACCGGGATGATCACACAGGTCATGGTTGACCGCTGCATTGGCAGCAGAGGTGATGAGCCAGAAGCTCAGCGCGATGAGACGCAGGACACGCACGCTCCTATTATAGGGCTGCGCATCCCAAACGCCAAGCGATTAGATCGACTTGATGAAATCGCGGAGTGGGCCGCCGTGTTTGTCGTGGTCGAGACCGAAGGCGACGTTGGCTTTCAGGAACCCGTCGATCGAGCCGCAATCGTGGCTTTCGCCCGAGAATGTCACGGCCAGGAATTTCTGCATGTCGAGCAAGGCGGCCATGGAGTCCGTGAGCTGGATCTCGTTGCCGGCGCCAGGGCCTTGCTTTTCCAGAAGGCCAAAGATCTCCGGCTGCAGAATGTAACGGCCGGTGATCGAATAGTTCGACGGCGCATCTTCTGGCTTGGGCTTCTCGACCATGCCGGTCATCTCCACCGCGCCATCAGCGAAGTCGCCTTTGGGTGCGATGATGCCGTATTTGTTGGTCTCCTCATGCGGGACCTCTTCGACGGCGATGAGGTTCGCGCCGTCTTCGTAGCGGTCCATCATTTCTTTGAGGGCCTTGGGCCGGCCTTTGATTATGACGTCGGGCAGGATCACCGCGAACGGCTCGTTGCCGACGATGTCCCGGGCGCACCAGACCGCATGACCGAGGCCAAGCGCCGCCTGCTGGCGGGTGAACGAGGTGCGGCCGGCCATCAGGACTGATGATTGGGTGGCTTCGAGGATGTCAGTCTTGTTCTTTTTCTTGAGCGTCTCTTCGAGCTCATAGGCGTGGTCGAAATAGTCCTCGATCGCCGATTTGCCGCGGCCCGTGACAAAGCAAAGATGCTCAATCCCCGCCTCCAGCGCCTCTTCCATGATGTAATGGATCAGCGGCCGGTCGACGACCGTCAGCAGCTCTTTGGGGATCGCCTTGGAGGCAGGGAGGACCCTGGTGCCGAAGCCTGCGACGGGGATGACAGCGGTTTTGGGTGTCTGAGCCATGCTTGGCTTCTAACGTCGCAGTCTTAACCGCCAACCCCTTTTTTCTCTTGCCGCGGCGGCCAATCCGCACCACGCTCTTCTTAGGTTTAGCAACGTGAAAGGAGGTGGTCCGATGTCGAGTCAGATGATCGGTCGTCGTGTAGGGTCTGGTGAAACGCGGAAAGGTTTCGAGCAGCCTCGAGGCTAATCCCTTTCACTCACTGATCTATTCATGCGTTCAGTTGCCCTAGCGGCGACGACACTGACGGGCCGCAGCGCAAGCTGCGGCCTTCTTTGTGTCCATATTGTGTTCAATTTGAGGGGAGCTTTGAGCCCATCCTTAGCCTGCATTTAACTGCGTTGAGTGCAGATAGGGGCTCGAAGGTCGGCGAGTTGGACGTGAAGTTTTATGGGTAAAGCTGCGGGCATATCTTATTGCCGTGCGTGCCACGGAACGACCCTCACTGAGGCGTTCCAGGTCGGCGACGGCGTCCGCTGGGTCTATTGCGGCGATGAGGAAGGCCGCTCGGGCTGCAGCCTTCTCCAGCGTGCTGACGTTTACGAGGAGCGTCCCACCCCGATTGCTGAAGACCATACGTGGACCGATGAGTTTCGTTTGAAGGCCGCGGCGCACCAGGCGCTGGAGATGCTTTCCACCCGAGACGGAACGGCACTTGATGTTGGTTGCGGCGGCGGCTCACTTGCTGGCGCTTATCCGCGCTGGATCGTGCCGATCGGCCTTGATCCTGCGCTTCCGGAAACCGGTCCTCAGGACTGGGGCGTCGGCATTAAAGAAGATTTCTTGAGCCCTGCCGGTCAAGCCGCGCTCAAACGCATGGGTGTCAAACGCTTTGACATCATCACAGCGATTTCGGTGCTGGGCGAGATGGACGATCCGTTGTCGTTCTTCCTTCGCGCGAAAAACTGGCTTGCGAAAGACGGTGTCCTCGTCATCGAAACACCGTATGCGGCGCTTGCGCTGACCCGCACCCTTGCGGGCACGTTCCATTCGCAGTCGGAAGCTGTCTACACCCTGGCAGTCCTGCAGCGCATCGCGCAGGCCACCGGTTTCAACATCGTCCGCGGCTGCATGACCGAGACGGCAGGCGGTTCTCTTCGCCTGTTCCTGACCCATGATGACTATGACGGCCATGACTATGTCGTCTGGCGCGAACAGCTCGCTCGTCTGTGGGATGAAGAAAACGCGCTCAGCCTTGTCGGTCGCCAGGCCTATCGCGCCTTTGAAATGCGGGTCAATCAGCGGACAGAGGAGATCTACGCGTTCTCCGAAGCGCTCGCTCGTCACGACTTGCATGCTTATCTCTTGGGTACACATCCGCGTCTGCAAATGGCGCTTGATGCCAGCGGCTTTGATCAGGATGTGATCTCAGCAGCTGTCGGCAGTCGCCAGGTTGTGTGTCCGTTCGAGGTTATTTCTGAAGAAGAAGCGCGCGCTGCGCCGCCTGATGTTCTGATTGCGGATGGTGCGTATCAGCGCGAGGTGCTCGAGAACTGGCACGCATTTGTCATGGATGGTGGCCGGATTGCGTTCCTGGAGCCTGAGCTCCTGATCGTCGACGGCACGAACTATCCGCGTGAGCTTGGGCGGACTTTGGCTGTCACTGATGGTCCAGGCAGCGTCGAGACCCTGCGTGCAGCGCTCTCGGCGATGCGTCGTCCAGCGCAACTCGTCGTCACGGGCAAAGAGCGCGCTTAGGCAAGCTTCTGAAACAAGGCACACGGACGGGATCGGCCAGCTTTCGCGGCTGAGACGTCACGGTGGTTTTCTGACCTGGACGCTGTAGATCAGCTCTTCAGTGGGAGAGTGCGCGTGCGGCTTTTGTTTCTTGGCGATATCTTCGGTCGAACAGGCCGCACGGCGGTGACGGAACAACTTCCGGGCCTGCGTCAGAAGCTGCAGCTCGATTTCGTTGTCGCCAATGGCGAGAACGCGGCCGGCGGCTTTGGGATCACAGCGGCCATCGCGTCCGATCTCTTTGATGCGGGCGTCGACTGCATCACGACAGGCAACCACGCCTTTGATCAACGCAATGAGCTGGCTCTTTTTGACGAGGAACCACGGGTTCTAAGGCCCGCGAACTTTCCCAGCGGCAATCCGGGTAGGGGCGCAGGCCTCTATGAAGGCCGGAACGGAGAGCGCGTGTTGGTCGTCCACGTGCAGGGCCAAACCTTCATGCCGCCAACGGACTCCATCGCGCCGGCCATCGAGCGGGAGCTTGCAGGCATGGATCTCGCGGGAGAGGCCGACGCGATCATCGTCGATGTCCACGCCGAGGCGAACAGCGAGAAATACAGCGTTGGCCATTGGCTTGATGGAAAGGTGAGCCTGGTTTGCGGCAGCCACACCCATATCCCGACCGCTGATGTTCAGATCTTGCCTGGCGGCACAGCCTTCCAGTCGGACGCGGGGATGTGCGGTGACTATGACAGTGTGATCGGCATGGAGAAATCGGTTCCCGTCAGCACGTTCCTCACGAAGATGAAGTCGGCCCGGATGCAACCGGCCGCGGGTGAAGCCACGATTTGCGGCATCATGGTGGAAACGGGGCCTGACGGACTTGCGATCCACGCCGAGCCGCTTCGCGTTGGAGGGCGCTTGGCGCAGGCCCTTCCGTCGTTCTAAAGCACGGGGCTTGAGCCAAGGAATTCTGTTTATGTTGATGCTGCTCGTGATGATGCAGGCGCTCAATCCGCTTGATGTGACGGGCGTGTGGGCGCCGCCGAACGGCAAGGCGCATGTCGAGATCACGATCGACGACACAGGTTCCCCGCGCGGTGAGATCATCTGGTACCCCAAGCTTGTGACCGAAGCGGTCGATGGCAGCGATTTGGTGGCGGTCAAAGATGACCCCGATCAGCTTCTTGGCGCAGTGCTTGTCGACAGTTTTGAAGAGGGCGGGCGGAAATGGCGGCGCGGCCTTATTTATGATCCGCGTGCGGGCAAATCGTATAAATCCGCGATCTTTCGCTCCTCGGAGGATACCCTGGCGGTTCAGGGTTGCCTCAGCATCATTTGCCGGACCCAGCAGTGGCGGCGTTTGTCGGACGATGAAATCATCCGTATTAAGACAGGTGAATAGATATGGACGCGGCCCGGGACATGGAAACCTTTCAGGTTCTGGCGCGGACCGGAACCATCTCAGCGGCCGCGCATGAGCTTGGCGTTGCACCCTCGGCTGTTTCCCGAAGGCTCAAGGCGCTTGAGGCACGGCTTGGGATTGAGCTTGTGCGCCGTTCGACCCGCGCCATGGTGCTCACGCCTGCGGGCGAGGCCTATCTTGCCAAGGCGAAGGAGCTTCTGCGCAGCATTGATGCGCTCGAAGAGCAGATGCGCGATGAGTCCTTAGGTGCCTCGGGACAGATCAGGCTGGCGGCGCCGCTCTCTTTTGGCCTCTGCACACTGACGGATCCGATCAGTGATTTTCTGAAAGAGCACCCTCAGATCTCGCTTGATCTCGACCTTCGCGATGCCACGGTTGATCTCGTCAAAGACGGCTTTGATCTTGCGCTCCGGATCGGAGAGCTTCCGCCCTCAACGCTGATTGCCAAAAAGCTTTGCGATGTGCCATCCTCAGTGTGCGTTTCACCTGGCTTCATTGAGCAGTATGGCCCGTTTGAACGGCCGCAGGACTTGGAAGGCTTGCCCGGCCTGATCTACGTGAACCGTCCACGGAACGACATCCTGGAGTGGGTCGACGCGGACGGGGCCGAGCAAAAGGTGCAGATCAAGCGTACGATCAGCGCCAACAATGGCGATGTGCTGGCCGCCCTCGCGGCCCAAGGCCACGGCATTTATTGGGCGCCGACCTTTATCATGCGCGGGGCCATTGCGCGCGGCGACCTCGTTGAGCTTTTCCCCGATATGGGCTGGCAGACAACGGCGCTGCACGCGATTTGGCCGCCCACCGGACATCTCCCGCAGCGCGTGCGTCTTCTGATCGATTTTCTCGCCAAGTCGTTTTCGGGTTCGCCAAAAGCTTAAGATCGGCTAACCTTTTCCTCGGGAATGGTGAGGGAGAGACCTATGATTTTTGACAAGATGGTCACCGATCTTGGGGGTGCACTGCAATCGGCCGCGACGTCTGACCCGCTGATGGTGCTGCTGCCGCTTGTTGTGGTGGCGCTGCGCCAGGGTCTGTCGGCTGGCGGTATCAGCAAAGTGCCAGGGGCGACGACCAGCGGCATGGCGCTTCTTGCTGGGGTGATGTTCCTGTGGAACGGCGTTCTCGGTGCGATCCGAGGGACGTTTTCCGCGGGTGCCTATATGGAGAAAAACTGGAACCAGCTCATGGGCCTCGACGTCCGGGACATGGCCGGTTTCTGGATCCTCATGGCGGTGGGCATCATGATCGTCGTCTTGGTCCGCGGTTTCGCCAAGCGCTAACGCTTTCGGCCTGTGGGACTTAACATTGGGCCCGGTGCGTCTTAGACGCTCGGGCTCTTATTGTATCTTGAGGAGGCACCATGGCCGGCCACTCCAAATGGGCGAACATCCAACACCGCAAAGGGCGCCAGGACGCCAAGCGGTCCAAGCTGTTCTCGCGGCTCTCCAAAGAGATCACGGTCGCTGCCAAAATGGGCGCGCCGGATCCCGCCTTTAACCCGCGCCTGCGCCTGGCCGTTGCCAACGCCAAGGGCCAGTCGATGCCCAAGGACAACATCGACCGCGCGATCAAAAAGGGCTCGGCCGGCGAGGGCGATGACTACGAAGAGATCCGGTATGAGGGCTTTGGCCCGGAAGGTGTCGGCATCATCGTTGAGGCGCTTACGGACAATCGCAACCGCACAGCGTCAGAGGTGCGTTCGACGTTCTCCAAAAACGGCGGCAATCTTGGCGAGACGGGGTCAGTCAGCTTTGGCTATGACCGTGTCGGCTTGATTGAGTATAAAGCTGAGATCGGCTCTGAGGACGACGTTCTCGAAGCCGCCATTGAGGCGGGTGCGGAGGATGTGGAGTCCGGCGAGGAGATCCACACGATTTATACCGCTGCGGACGATTTTGCTGAGGTCTCGACCGCTCTTGAAGAAAAGTATGGTGAGGCAGCGACCGCCAAACTCTCCTGGCGCCCCCACAACATGATCGAGATCAGCTCCGGCAAAGCCGAGACGATGATGAAACTCTTCGACAGCCTTGATGACCTCGACGACGTCCAACAGGTCTACGCCAATTTCGAACTGTCCGACGCGGACTTGGAGAAGCTAGCGGGGTAGCAGCTGCAGCCTCGCTTTTTCCATTGACTACAGTTGAAGTCAATCGGCGGATGGGTTATCTGTTCCTCGATAAGGGAGAGATTTTCCATGCGTATGTTCATTGCTGGCTTTGCGGCCGCGACGGCTCTTGGTGCTGCTGCGTCGGCGCAGACCTTTGAAGGCTCCGACGGGATCGAGCTGCGCGAGGTGTTCGCGACGGTGACGATCAAACTTGACGGCGATGGCCCGCTGACGCTTGCTCGCACCGGGCCGGGCGCTGACGACCTTAGGATCCGCGAGGACCGCGCCGTCAGCATCCTTGGTGAGTTTGAGCATGACGCGTTCAAACAGGACTTTCGCGCTGCGGTGCGCAAAACGCCAAAGGGTGTCGATCGCAGCGAGCGGGCGTTTCTCAAAATGCTCGAAGATCAACCGACACTGACGATTGTTGCTGCTCCGGGCACGGCTATCCGCGTCGTCGATGGCGCGGTCAAACTGACGGTTGAGGGGGATGCAGGGGCTGTTGAGATCACACACAACGCTATGCTCCTTGTCGAGATGGATGACTTTGAAACCGGCTCGATTGAGGTTGCTGGCCCCGGTGATGTTCGTGTGGGGAACATCGCAGACGCCTTTAAAGGAATGGTCCACGGCTCAGGCGATCTGACCTTTGAAAACGCGGGCAGCGCAAAGGTTACGGTGCATGGCTCAGGTGATCTTGAGGGGCGGGTGATCCGGGGTGACCTCATCGCGGCCGTACACGGCTCAGGCGATCTGGAACTGACCCGGGTGGGCGGTGATGCGGAAGCTTCGGTCCACGGCTCTGGTGACCTTGATCTTGGTGCCGTCAACGGCGCGCTGAAGGCTGACGTCCATGGCTCCGGCGATCTGACAGCGGACTCGGTGTCAAAGCATCTCAAGGCATCCGTTCGCGGCTCCGGCGACGTTAATGTCGTTGGCGGAGCGGTCGAGGAGCTTGTCGCGAGCGTCTCCGGCTCCGGCGAGCTCACCTATGGCGGCGAGGCGAAGACGGCTGATCTTTCCAGCAGCGGCTCAGGCTCAATTGACGTTGGCAAAGTCAGCGGCAACCTCACGGCCAGCGGCAAAGGGATCAGCGTCGACGGCAAACGCGTCGGCGGAGAGAACAATTGATCCCAAGCGGGCCATCGCCTGCTTCTTGATGCCAACAGCACAAAATGCCAGACGCGCCAGCAATCCCGTGTTTCGGGTCGCTGGCGCGACTCATTTTGACTGAAGGCATCCGATGAAAATCAACGGCAACGAAATCCGTCCCGGCAACACGATCATGCACCAGGACACCCTCTGGCGGGCGGTGAAGGTCGAAGCCGTGAAGCCTGGCAAGGGCCCAGCCTACGCGCAGGTCGAGCTCAAAAACCTCCTCGATGGCCGCAAACTGAACGAGCGTTTCCGTTCCTCCGAGACGGTAGAAAAGGTACGCCTTGAGCAGAAGGAGCACACCTTCCTCTATGCCGAGGGCGACATGCTGACCTTTATGGACGCTGAGAGCTACGAGCAGATCCAAATCGCCGAAGACTTTATCGGTGATCAGGTCGCGTTCCTGCAGGACGGCATGCAGGTCGAGGTCGAGATGCACGAGGGCCGCCCAATCGGCGTCGCGCTTCCCGAACAGGTCACCCTGATGATCACCGAAACCGAACCGACGGTGAAGGGTCAGACGGCCAGCTCATCCTACAAGCCTGCGATGCTTGAGAACGGCCTGCGGGTGATGGTGCCGCCGCACATCACCGCGGACACGGCGATTATCGTCAACACAGAGACGATCGAATACGTCAAACGCGCTGACTAAGCTCAACGCTCGACAGCATAAAGATCGAGGGTGCGGATAGGGACGCCGCGCTTCTCCGTTCCCAGATCAATATAGATTGAGCCGAGTGGCTCCCAAGGCTGCAGGCCCGGATAGGTCTCCGGGCCGTAGCCTCGGATGTTGGTGACGAAGAGCCGTGAACGACCCTCTTGCGGCTCGAACGGTAGGGCGATCTCAAATGTGTTCGATGGCCGCCTGTTGTGGTCATAGACCTCGATATCGAGGTCGTCGTCTCGAAATTCCCAAATGAGATGCGCAGCCACCTCCCGGTCATCCAAGATCAGGCCCTCTTTTCCCTCTATATACGGACGGATGAGATCAGCGGTCTCGCCCCACGCGCGCTCGCGATGCACGGCGGAGGAGAGGCCGAGGGCATCCGCCCTAGCAAAATCTGTCGTGATGCTGATGAACACGATCCATACCCCGCCGTGGATCATGATGGTGGCGGGCAGGGCCCAGCGCTCAGCCTTCATGCGCAGGAGCCACAGGGGCAACAAAACAAGCGCCGCTGGGTAAGCTGCCATCGCCCAGTTGGCGTGGGCCCTCGACAGCAGCGCCTGGCCGCAGATGATCAGGAGCGGTGGCAGGACGAAGCTCAAGAGCATCGCCTCCTTCGGGTCAGCACGAAAGCGGTAGCGGACCGCGCCGATGATCAGTATCGCGAACAAGACAGGGCCCAAGACGGCAAACTGTGAGAGCAGGAAGTCGCCCAGCTCATCAGCGTGAAGCGCGAAACCCGACCAACTGGCGTTGTCGGCTGTATGCCGCACGGTCTGAAAGCCATTGGCGATGTTCCAATGGATGTGCGGTGTGATGAGGGCGATCGCCACCACGCCAGCGATGAGCAGCGAAGAGAAGCTCAGCCCACGGCGAACATAGCTCGACGTTACGGCCGCAAGGGCGAGCCCGATGGGAAAATAGATCGCGGCATATTTCGACAAAAACGCTCCTCCTAGGCTGATGCCCAGAAGAACTGCCCAAAGAACTTGGCTGCTGCCGCGCGCCTCGATGCCTTTGATCAAGGACCAAAGCGCCAGTGACCAGAAGAAGAGAAGAGGCACATCTGTTGAGATCAGTGTGCCGCCTAAAATCACCGCTGGCATGAGGTGCCAAAAGAGAAGGGCGCTGAGCCCGGCCTTGTCGCCAAAGAGCTCTCGGCCCGCTGCGAACAGCGCCATGCCCGTCCCGGCCAAAAGCACCGGCGAGAATGCACGCACGCCCATTTCCGTCTCACCGAAAAGACTCGTCGAAAGAGCGATCAGCCACGCGATCATCGGCGGCTTGGAGTAATAGCCCCAGGCAAGCTCGCGCGACCAAAACCAATACTGCGCCTCGTCGGCACCAAGATCGGTCTGGATGATGGCAAGGTGCCCATACCGCGCTGCTGTCACCGCTGCGGTGAAGAGAAGAGCCGCGATCACGGGTTCGTCGGCAACGAAAGCGCGGGCGCGAGACATCATGGTGCTGGCCGATGCGGGTGACTGCGGTCGAGGTGCAACCAACGCATGGCATGTTCGCTCAAGAAATGGCAGGCCGCTTCGCCAAGGATCCCGCTGCATCGCAAAAATGTCAGGTTATCAAGGGTTGAGAGCCTTCCCGTCCTCACCCAAGTTAACGCCGCTGGGTGGGAAAAGTGAGCCATGAACAAGATCGCATCGATCGATGTGTTTCATGGGGCCGCGCGAGATTGGACGCGACCTGAGCTCTCTGTTGTCATTCCGATGTTCAACGAAGTCGGCAACGCGGCTTTCGTGGTGGGCGATGTGAAAGCCGCCCTCGGCTCGATGCCCCATGAGATCATCGCGGTGGATGATGGGTCGACCGATGACACCAGCGCCGTTTTGCGAGAATTGAAAGCGAGCGTGCCCCAGCTGCGTGTGCTGCGGCACGCCGAAAATGTCGGGCAGAGCCGCGCTGTCAGGAACGGCGTCATGGCTGCGGGAACCGACGTCATCGCCACTTTGGACGGAGACGGCCAGAACCCAGCCGCGGATATCCTGGCTCTCTACGGACAGCTGATGCGTGAAGACGCGCCGGACAGTCTCGCCTTGGTGGGCGGATCGCGTCTTGGGCGACAGGATAAGCGATCCCGTCTCATCGGCTCAGCGATCGCACGCATGGTGCGTCGCCGGGTGTTGTCTGATCCCTTCGATGACACCGGGTGCGGCCTCAAAGTCTTCAAAAGGCAAGCGTTTTTGCAGCTTCCCTATTTCGACCACCAGCACCGATACCTGCCGCTTCTGATGCGCCGCGAGGGGTTTGGGGTCGAGGCGCGTCCCGTGGGCCATCGGCCGCGTCTGACCGGTCGTTCGAAATACACCAATCTCGGACGCGCAGCCGTAGCCATAAGGGATGTTCTCGGCGTATTGTGGCTTCGGGATCGCGCGAAACGTCCAAGCGCGGTTGAGGAGGTCTGAAGCTTTGGGTGAACGCGACGCGAAAATAGCGACTGCTACTGCCCTTGGCGCCGGTACTCTGTTAGAGGCGCAGGGGGCTAAGGGGTCATCTATGTTAACTATTTTCCCGCTTTTGACGATCAGCTTGGTGATTTACAGCTTGCTGGCTCTGCTGCCTTTTAACGGCGCCTGGTACGACAACGCCCTGCCTGCGATTGAGATGATCTCAGGAGAACGGTGGGTGATCACCTGGGGGGACCTCTTCCTCATGGTGTCGATGGTCTTTCTTTTCGTTGAGATTTTGCGATCCACCGAAACAGGATCCGATTCCATTTGGAACCACGGTTTATCGGCTGGTGTGTTCATCATCGCGATGCTGATGTTCGTGCTGCTGCCTGCTTACAGTAACTCTGTGTTTTTCCTCTATATGTTAATGACGGCGCTCGATTTTATGGCTGGCTTCATCATCACTATACGGGCAGCACGGAGGGATTTTGGTGTGAGCTGATCGCGCCAGCGCTGAAACCTCCAATTTACCTCGATTTTAGCGTTTCTTCATCCGGAAGGCTTACGACGGGATCCAACAAGATCTTGCGATTGTGCTGGACGGACCTGGATGACTACGCCTTTCGTTTCGAGTGTCGGCCCTGACTCGGTCCGCTTTGCCCTTGAGGCGGCGGGCCAAGCTATGTTCGAGTTCGACCCCCAACAGGGCTGTGTCGCTTGGGCTGATGCGGCCCAGGTCTCTGCTGTCCTCGGATTGTCAGCGGACAATGAGGTCACCAGCTACGACACCCTCACCCAACTGGTCGTCCCGGAAGACGCCATGACCCGCAGCGCGCAAATCGCGCACGCGAAAGACGAAGGCCGCTCTTACAACGTTGAGTACCGCGTCGACACTGGCGACGGCACGCTTCGCTGGTTCGAGGAGCGCGGCGTCTGGATGGCCGTCGGTGAGGAGCAGCGCCTGGTGGGCGTGATCCGCCGCATCGATGCGCAAAAGAGCCGGGAAGAGCAGCTGAGCTACCTCGCGGCGCATGACGAACTCACCGGTTCTTTGAACCGGACACGGACCAAGCAGCTGGTTGAGGACGCGCTCGTCGGCGCGTCGGACCAACCAACCCATGCGTTTTTCTTGGTCGCTATCGACAATATTGGTGGGATCAATCTGAGCTTTGGTTTTGACGCCGCTGATCAGGTGATCCGGTGTGTGGGGAATCGCTTCCGCGAGGGGCTGGGGGACGAGGTGCGCTGCGGACGCGTGGCTGGAACCAAGTTCGGCCTTCTCGCGCCCGTGGGGACGGCTGAAGCGATCCGCAAACTGGCGATCGATGTTCTGAACCTGATCAGGGCCGATGTCGTCGAAACCCGCAGCGGCGGCATTGCCGTTTCTGTCTGCCTCGGCGCCGTGCCGCTCACGGCCGATGTGACGAGCGCTGATATGGCGTTTGCCAGAGCCGAAGCGGCACTGGACCAAGCGCGAGTGAGTGGCCCGTCCAGCTGGTCGATGTTCTCTGCTCTGACGGACTCGAGCACCGCCCGTCACCGCGACGCTGAGATGAGCGACGTCATTCTCACGGCCCTGAACGAGCGCCGTGTGCAGATAGCCTTCCAGCCGATCGTGACGGACGTTGATGCGCCGCGCAAAAAGTACGAATGCCTGATCCGCATCGATCTCGAGAATGACGGACCGTTTTCGGCGCCGAACTTCATCGCGGCCGCGGAGCGCCTTGGTCTCGTCCATCTCTTGGACCGCCGGGTTCTGGAACTTGCGACCATTGCCTTGGCCCGCGAGCCTGAGATTGAGCTTGCGGTCAACGTCTCGTGGGAGACGGTGAAGGATCCGGTCTGGGCCGATGGTTACGTCGCCCATCTCCGTGCCAACGCCCATCTTGCGGACAGGCTGACGGTGGAACTGACGGAGACCCGGATCGTCGATGCAGTTGAGGCATCGGAAGAGTTCGTCGCACGGATCAAAGGCCTGGGTGCGAAATTCGCACTCGATGACTTTGGTGCGGGCTACACGTCCTTCCGGAACTTGAAGGCCCTCGACATTGACATTCTCAAAATCGACGGCTCGTTCATCACTGGCCTCGCGCAAAGCCGGGACAACCAGCTTTTTGTCCGGACCTTGATCGATCTTGCTCGGAACTTCGGCATGAAGACCGTCGCGGAATGGGTCGATAATGAGCGTGATGCGGCGATGCTGAAAGCGCTTGGTGTGGACTATCTCCAAGGCTTCTATGTGGGTCGGCCCGAGATGCGGCCGGATTGGACCACGCGGACGGTGCTTGACGACAACCGCAGCAGCGACGTTCAAGAAGCCTCCACCGCTTAATCCGTTCTACCCAGACGTTTTGAACCGCTGGACAAACGCGTCGTAGTCCTCGCGCGTGTCGATCCCTGGTGCAGCGCGCTCCACCATGATCACGGCCACCCGTTCACCCGCCTCAAGCGCTGTGAGCTGCTCAAGGCTTTCTGTCACGGCGAGCCCCGACGGTTTCAGTGATGCAAAGGCCTGCAGCGGCTGGGGCGAGAAGGCGTAAAGCCCGATATGCAGCTTCGGTTGGTGCTCCCGGGTGCGGGGGAAGGGCATGATCGAGCGCGAGAAATAGAGTGCATCTTCGGACTGCCCGCCTGTGGCCGTGGTGACCACTTTCACCGTGTTCGGATTGTCCGGGTCGATGTCCGCAGGGAAAGGGCAGGCGAGGGTCGAAATGAACGCAGGCCTTATGTCATTGGCCGCTTCCAGGTGCCCCTCAATCAGCCGGGCAATGTTGCCTGGTTCGACCTCGGGCTCATCGCCTTGAAGATTGATGATCACCGACGCATCGCGGCCCTTCGCGGTGGCAGCGACACGCGCTGAACCTGAAGGAAGCTCCGGGTCCGTCATGGCGACGTCGGCGCCGAAACCCTTGGTTGCTGTTTCGATCCGCTCATCATCAGTGGCGATCAGGACATCCGCTCCATCGACCTGACACGCCGCTTCCCACGTGTGCTGGACCAGCGGTTTGCCGGTCTCATCAAGGAGCATTTTGCCCTTGAGGCGCTGCGAGCCGTAGCGCGCTGGAATAACGATCAGGGGTCTGCTCATATTTTGTACCGTTTCAAGACCATGTGCGCGAGCTCAGCTAAGCCAAACCCTGTCAGCACACCCAGCATATTGGCGAAGAGGTCCGCGAGGGACCGTGACCGCTCTGGGAAGAATCCCTGAAGGATCTCCAAAAGCCCGCCATAGAGCGTGATGGACACCGCTAAAATCGTGAAAACAATAGCAGTTTTGCCAATCAGCCGGACACCGAACGCAGACAGTGCACCAAGCACCGTATACGCCAGAAAGTGGCCAAACTTATCGACTTGCGACCAGTCGTCGAAGAAGAGTTTGGCAAGTCCCTTGAAGATCGAAAGATGCCCCATCGCGCTGTCCCCCGCCGGGGTCAGCGAGAAGAAAGCGATCGCCACCGCAGCTGCGACAGCTAGCACTCGCGATATCAGCCTGAGGTTAAGCGCTTTCACGGGTATCAAAGCCGCCGCGATCTTCCCATGCGATCGCTGTACGGATGATCAAATCAAGATCGTTGTAAAGTGGTCGCCAGCCCAGGACGGAACGAATGGCCGCTGTGTCGGCGATCAGCTGCGGCGGATCACCAGCCCGGCGGCCTGTGATGGTCACGTCCATAGGCTTGCCCGTCACCCGTTCAACGGACTGGACGACATCCTGGACCGAGACGCCTTCGCCATACCCGCAATTGAGGACCACGGATGATCCGCCTGCGCGCAAATAATCGACCGCATCGGCGTGCGCGGCCGCCACGTCGGCCACATGCACATAGTCGCGGATAGCGGTGCCATCCGGCGTGTCATAGTCGTTGCCGTAGATCTTAAGCGGCCCTTCCTTCCGGCCGGTCGCCACCCGCACCGCCGCGGTGATGAGGTGCTTGGGCGCATTCGCGTCACCTGATCGTCCGGTGGGATCAGCTCCTGCGGCATTGAAATAACGAAGCACCACCAGCGCGATGTCGTGGCCTTCACACACATCGCTTGCGATCCGTTCTGCCGCCACGGCCGCTGCGCCCATCGGGGAGATCGGGATCAGCGGCTCACTTTCAGGCACGGGCGTGCACGATGGGGTGCCGTAAACCGAGGCGGTGGACGACAGCACGAACCGCTTCACGCCCGCCTCAACAGCGCCGCGCAAGACGCTCATCAACGGTACCAGCGTGCTTTCAAAAGCGTCGAGCGGGTCTTTCAGCGAGCGCTCCACCGTGCCGCGATCGGGGAAATGCACGACGTCGGTCACGCCGTGCGCTTCGAAAGCCTCGCGAACTGCTTGGGCTGATGTCAGGTCCACGCGCTTCAGAAATGGCTGATCGGAGGGGAGGGCCGCCGCCCGGTCGCTATCAAAGCCCAAATGGGGCAAAGCGCGATCGGTGAGGGACAGCAGCATCTGCCGACCCTCGTAGCTCGATGCTCCGATGACACCAATCATCGCCATAGCAACCCACGATTCACCCGATGCTGATCGTTTGCCCTGATTGGGGCGCGGGGGGAAGGGCGGATCCTGCCCTTAGGTCCGAATTGGTGTGGGTTGCCAAACAGCGACCAGGCGGTCGAGTTCGCGCCGGGACATCGGATCGAGATCAAGCGCCAGGGCAGCGGCTTCCTCGCCTGCGTTAGCGTCGCCTTGCTCCTCGGCGAGTCGGAACCAGTAATAGGCTTGGGCGGCGTCGCGGCGGTCCTCAGGAATGTAATCCATCGAAGGCGTGAGGATCATGCCCAGGTTGAACATGGCATCGGTGAGGCCAGCCGAGGCGGCCCGCTCAAACCCGCGGATCGCGGCGTCGACATCGACCGGGCCGAAGCGCTCATCAATCGCGAAGAAGGCCAGGCGGTGGATCGCTCGGGCGTTGCCCATCTTGGCCGCTTCTTCAAACCATTGCTTCGACTTTTGCGTATCGGCACTGACGAAGTTACCGGCGAGATACATCTCGCCAAGATCGTGCTGGGCGGCGGCGGAGCCTGCGCGTGCCGCGCGCATCATCGCGTTGACCCCGTTTTCCACCTCATCGGCTGTCACAGCGTCGGCCAGCTGGCTCTTCGCTTCGGCGTAGAGGGTTGCGGGCTGTTCACCGGTGTTGGCCGCGAGCCGCTCCGGGACGGACGCAGGGGCTTCGCTGGTGACAGGAGCGGCAGGTTCGGCCGCTCCGCTGTCTTCAGAGATCAGCCGCACGGCCATGAACACAATCGCCGCCAGGGCAACGGTCATCAGCACCCAGCCCAATTGCGGGTTGTTCTCGCCGCGCTCAACAAAGGGTCGTCCAAAAAGCGCGCGGAGCCGTTCGCCTAGCGTGGGCTCATCGGCAAACGGATCACCTTCGCCGAACGCCATGGCCCCATCACGCAAGCTGCCGTCAAAGTCTGACTCGTCGCGCCAATCGGTTGAGAAGTGGGGCCCTGTGTCCTGGGCCGCCAGTTCGGGCGGCGGCTGACGATAAAAGCCATTGCTGTCGGCGCCGAATGTGGCGTCGGCATCGGTTGCATCGACCGCGCCAAAGGCCGCGGGATGGCCCGCTGGTTGTGGCGGTGGTGTTTCCATGGGCGGAGGCGGAACGGAGTCCTTTTGCACGCGGAAATCGAGCGGGTCCTCAAAGACCCGGTCGAACTCATCGTCGTCGTCTGCCCCCGACTTAAAATCTTCGACCAAAGAAGCCTCTTCCAGCTCTTGGACAATGTCCGGCCCACCCCTCACAGCGGGATGTTGGTCGCGGCTTTCCAGTCTGTCCACCACGCTGGCGAACGCACCTTGCAGGGCGGTGATGCGCCGATCGGCTTCGGCGACGGCGTCGCGCACCTCTCCGGTGGAGCCCTGACCGCCAGAATTGAGGCTTGTTTCCTGGACTTCGCGGCGAAGAGCTTCGACGGACTGGGCCACCCGGCTGATGCCCTCAGCGGAGCGTTCTTCGCCGGCCTCAATTTTTTCCGAAAGCCGCGCGACATTATGCTCAAGGGTGCGGATGTTGTCGCTGGTGCGTTTGATTTCGCTGCCAAGCAGTTGCAGCCGCTGGCTCGTGCGTTCGATGAAGGTCTCGTCGTGCGAGTCCATGGCCTCTTTGGCGGCGTCGAGCGCCTCGCTGACCAGGCTTTCGGTGGTTGAAACCCGCTCCGTGGTGGAGTCGACAGCTTCGAGAAGCTGCCCCAGCTCGCCGCGCAAAAGCGCATCTTCTTCGTCGAATCGAGCCTTCAGCTCACTGACGATATCTTCGTTGCGCTCCAGCCGCCGCTCCGTGTCCTGGCGGGAGGCCTCGACCTGGTCGACGAGGGTGCTGAGCGCTTTCTCCAGGGCGACGAGGCTCCGAACCCAAGAGTTCTTCTCGCTCGCGCCCTCAAGCCGATCGAGCCGCTCCGCGATATCCATGCCGCCAGCGACAGCATCGGTCTCCCGCTCGAGCCTTTTCACCCGCTCGAACACGGTCTCGAGGCCTTTGTTGAGGCCGCCCATCGCTTCGCGTGACTGCATGTCGTTGGACTGCAGGTGCTTTTCGGCGGTTTTGAGGCGGTCATTCAGCCTGTTCAGCGTATCGACCACGCCGCGCAGTTGGTCCGTCGTGACGCCAGACACGGTCGTTTCCTGACCGCCACCGGATACCTCGCCGAGCCCTTGCTCTTTGATCATCTGCGTCATCCACTCGCCAAGCGTCATGCCGTTTCTGCGCGCAAGTTCTTTCGCCACCGAGCGGGCGTCAGGGTCGATCCCTTTCACGCTCCAGGGGACATTGGACTTCACGCAGCCGTTCCTCTTCACTGGCCATCGAGCCGGGCAAGACCATGGAATTCGCCCGAATCTTTTGAGCTTTTGGCGTTATGCTGATTTCAATCAGGGGTGAAGGCGCAGGCTTAAGAAAGTTCTAAGGATCGACCACCGATTGCACTCATGGGTTGCGACAACCTTTGTTCTTCCCGCCCGCCGCCGCGACCGATCGCATCTTTGCTTTGGCAAGGATACGAGGGTACGAACGCGCCAACATTGACAGTTCGCAGGGCAAAGAATCCTGCACACAACAAAACGGAGACCATCGATGCCAATTTATGAGGCACCAATCCGCGACATGCAGTTCGTGCTCCACGAGGTTCTTAAACTGCAAAACTACTCAAACCTTCCGGGGTTTGCTGATGCCGATCCCGATACGATCGACGCGATCCTTGAGGAATCCGGCAAGTTCCACCGTGACGTGCTCGCTCCTTTGAACCGGGTGGGCGATATCGAAGGCGCCAAGCGCAACGATGACGGCTCAGTGACCACGCCGACGGGCTTTAAAGAGGCCTACAAACAGTTTTGCGAAGCTGGCCTCGGCGCGCTGGCCATGGACCCAGAATATGGCGGCCAAGGTCTGCCGATTGTCCTGGCCCTCGCGATCTCTGAAATGACGTCGTCAGCCAACCAATCCTTCGGCATGTATCCTGGCCTTTCAGCAGGCGCATGGCGCGCGATCCACGCGGCGGCTTCGGAAGAGCAGAAGCAGCAATATCTGCCGAAGATGACCACCGGCGAATGGACTGGCACGATGAACCTGACCGAGCCGCAGTGCGGTACGGATCTGGGTCTCATCCGGACCAAAGCTGTTCCGCAGGCGGACGGCAGCTATAAGATCACTGGCCAGAAGATCTGGATCTCGGCTGGTGAGCACGACATGTCGGACAACATCATCCACCTGGTGTTGGCCCGCATCGAAGGCGCCCCAGAAGGCATCAAGGGCATCTCGCTCTTCATCGTGCCGAAGTTTATGGTCAATGATGACGGCTCGCTCGGTGAGCGGAACAATGTCAGTTGCGGCGGCCTTGAAGAGAAGATGGGTATCCACGGCAACGCGACCTGCGTCATGAACTATGACGAAGCGACCGGCTTCCTTTGCGGCGAAGAGCACAAAGGCATGCGCGCCATGTTCGTGATGATGAACGAAGCGCGTCTGGGTGTCGGCCTGCAGGGCTACGCAGCTGCTGAAGTGGCAATGCAGAACGCAGCGGCCTTCGCTCGCGATCGTCTGCAGTCACGCTCGGTGACCGGCGTCAAAGCTCCTGAAAAGCCTGCTGACCCGATCATCGTCCACCCTGATGTCCGCCGTATGCTGATGGATACGCGGGCGTTCGTTGAAGGCGCCCGTGCCCTGACGTTCTGGGCGGGCCTTCAGGAGGATATGAGCCACAAGTCACCTGACGACGAGACCAAACAGAAGTCGTCGGACTTCATGGCTCTCCTCACACCGGTGATCAAAGCCTACCTCACCGACAAGGGCTCGAAAGGCGCCAATGACAGCCTTCAGGTCTTCGGCGGCTCGGGCTTCACCGAAGAGTGGGGCATGTCTCAATTTGTCCGTGATGTGCGGATTGCGCTGATCTACGAAGGCACGAACGGCATTCAGGCGCTTGACCTGGTCGGCCGTAAGCTGATGGCTGAAGGTGGCCGTTACTGGCAGAGCTTCTTCGCTGAGATTGATCAGTGGGGCGCGGACAACAAAGGTCAGTCAGACGTCCTCGACGGCTATATCGATCAGCTCGCTGGCACCAAGAAAGAGCTCGAAGAAGCCACCCAGTGGCTCGCGCAAAACGCGATGACCAACTTCGACAACGCGGCCGCCGGCTCGCACGACTATCTCCACATGTTTGGCCTCGTCTCGATCGGCTACATGTGGCTGATGATGACCAAAGAAGCGCTCGAGCGCGAAGGCGACAACGATCCGTTCTACAAGAACAAGCTGATCACTGCGCGTTACTTCTTCGAGCGTGTGCTGCCTGAAAGCTCTGTCCACCTGGCCAAGCTGAAAACTGGTGCGGATAGCATGATGGCACTGGACGCAGAGGCGTTCTAAACGGCCCATACCGCAGAAAACGAGAAGAACCCGAGCCTTTATGGCTCGGGTTTTTTTGTGGCCAGAGGGCGTGGGCATGACGGCCTGGCCTCGGGCCGTTTTGCGCTCTAGCCTCCCAGCAAAAGTCTAGGGAGACGATGATGACAGAGACGATCAACCGGCGCACACTTTTGGCAGGGGCAGCAGCCACCGCAGGGGCCGCGAGCGCGGCAGCGGCGACAAGCGCTTCGGCCAAGGGCGACGACATCGACCTTTCCGGCGTGTCGATCCTCATCACTGGATCCTCATCAGGTTTCGGCCGTCTCGGGGCGGAGCATTATGCTCGTCTCGGCGCGAAAGTCTTTGCCAGTATGCGGAATGTGCCCCGCGAAGAGGCGACCGAACTGGAAGAGCTTGCGGCTGCTGAGAACCTCGATATCACTGTTGTCGAAATTGATGTGCAGTCCGATGAGCAAGTCGCGAGCGGTGTCGCAACAGTGTTCGAGGCGACTGGCGGCAAGCTCGATGTCCTGATCAACAATGCCGGCATCTCTTACGGCGGTCCCGTTGAGATGCAGGACATGCAAGCGACGCAAGACATCTTCAACACCAATGTCTTCGGTGCCCATCGCATGGCGCAGGCCGTGCTGCCTGCCATGCGTCAGCAGGGCAGTGGTCACATTGTTCAGATCACGTCGCAACTCGGGCGCGTCATCATCCCGACCTTGGCGCAATACTCACCGACCAAGTTTGCGCTGGAAGCGATGAGCGAGCAGATGGCCTATGAGGTGGCGTCCCAAGGAATCGAGGTGACCATCATCGAGCCTGGCGGCTATCCCACCGATATCTGGGAGAATGCGTCGGTGCTGACCGAAGAGCTCGTCGAAAGGACGTCTCCTGATCTTCTGGAGGCTTACAGCGCGATGATGGAAGCGGTGCGTGCACGGGGCAGCAACGCGGGTGGGGACACCGATCCCATGGACATCCCACGGACGATCGCCGAGATCATCGGCATGCCAGCTGGGTCACGCCCCCTCCGCCGCGCTGTGCATCCCGACGCCAAGCCGCAGCAGTTCATCAACTTTGCCTCGGCCAGGACCCAGCGCGCCATCCTGAACAGGATCGGCTACGCTGAGGCCGGAAAAGCAGTCCTCGACTAGGCACAAAAAAGCCCCGAGCAAAAACTCGGGGCTCTGATTGTTGGTGCGCGTTGAAGTTACGCTTGGGTCGGGATCAGCTCAATTTCAACGCGGCGGTTTTGCTGCCGGCCTGACTCACTCTCGTTGCTAGCGATCGGCTGGGTTTCACCGTAGCCGCGAGCGTCGATCCGCTGAGGTGCCACGCCCTGGCCAGCGAGGTAGTTGCCCACCGAAACGGCGCGCTGAACAGACAGCTGATTGTTGTAAGCGTCAGAGCCCGTACTGTCCGTGTGGCCCTGAACCCAAACTGTGGTTTGGTCGTATTTTGCAATGACTTTGGCCACAGAGTTCAGGGTGGCATAGAAGCCGCTGTCGATCGTTGCTTGATCCGACGCGAACAGAATGTTGCCCGGCATGATCAACGTGATCGTGTCGCCGGTGCGCTGCACGCGAACGCCGGTGGATGCGAGCTCTTGGCGAAGCTCAGCCTCTTGGCGGTCCTGATAGATACCGCGGCCGCCGCCGATCGCTGCACCAGCGATCGCGCCAACAGCTGCGCCTGTGCCTGGGTCCACATCGCCGGAGATCGCGCCGATGATGCCGCCAAGGGCTGCACCGCCTGCTGCGCCGCCGAGGGTGCCGCGAGCGGTCCGGGAAACCTGCCGTTCACCGGTGTAAGGGTTGGTGGTGGTGCAGCCAGCCATGGCCACAGGGATGAGAAGGGCTGCTGCCCCGATCATGGACTTCTTCATCGACAACTCCGTCCGAAAGCCTGATGGAACTACGTGTGTCCCATGCTTCTATATCAGTCGAATGACAGCACCCATGGGTATTTTGCAACTTAATGTAATGTTGGGATTTTTTCTGTGACTTTAGAAGACGATAGGGGCGAGCGCATCGCAAAAGTGCTCGCGAGAGCCGGTCTTGCTTCGCGCCGGGACGCTGAAAAGCTCATCGGCGAGGGACGAATCACCGTCGACGGAGCAGTGGTCACCACCCCCGCAACCTTCGTCAAAGGCAACGAGGACATCCGTTTTGATGGCGAGCGCGTGGGCAGCGCGGAGGCGACGCGGCTCTGGCGCTATCACAAGCCCGCAGGGCTTGTGACGACGCATAAGGACCCGCAGGAGCGGCCCACGGTGTTCGCCGCTCTCCCGCCGGAATTGCCGCGCGTGCTCTCGGTCGGCCGGCTCGATCTGAACACGGAGGGGCTTCTTCTTCTGACCAATGATGGTGGTCTTTCGCGGGTGCTTGAATTGCCGAGCACGGGTTGGAAACGTCGGTATCGTGTGAGAGCCTATGGCCGCGTGAGCCAGACCAAGCTTGATCAGCTTAAAGATGGTGTTGAGGTCGAGGGGGTCGCTTACGGGCCGATCACCGCCAAGCTTGACCGGCAGCAGGGCGGGAACAGTTGGATCACCCTTTCGATCACGGAAGGGAAGAACCGCGAGGTGCGCAATGTGATGCGCCATCTGGGGCTGACCGTGAACAGGCTGATCCGCGTCGCCTACGGACCGTTCCAACTCGGTGCGTTGGCGGAGGGTGCGATTGAAGAGGTGCCGGGCCGGATCTTGAAGGAACAGCTGGGCAAGAAGCTATCGGCCGAGATCGGGCTCTAGTGCCGCTGTTCGACGTCTATGTGATGACCGATTGGTCCGCGGCCTCGAGCCCGACCAAGCCGAACGGGCCGAACACGATCTGGTCGGCATGTCTCGTCGACGGTGCGGTAAAGATCCGGAACTTCACGACCCGGATGGCGGCTATGGCGTCCCTGACCCAGCAGCTTGAGCTTTGGGTGGGTGAGGGCAAGCGCGTCATGGCCGGCTTCGATTTCAGCTTTGGCTATCCCGCGGGTGCGGCGGCTGCGATCACCGGAGAGGCATCCTGGCGCGCGCTTTGGTCTACCCTTGAACAGCGGGTCACGGACGATGAGCGGAACGCGAACAACCGGTTTGACGTCGCGGACGCCTTCAACAGGAATGTCTTCGCAAGCGAGCCCAAGTTCTGGGGACGACCGACGAGCCGTGCTGATCTCACCGCTCTGCCCGCGAAGAAACATGTGACTTACGGCGGCATCGCCGAGCACCGGCTCGCGGAGCGCTTTTTCCCCCGCGCTCAACCTGTCTGGAAAATGTTCACCACCGGGAGTGTCGGTGGACAGAGCATGATGGGGATCAAGCACCTGGAGCAATTGCGCCGCTCGCCGCGCCTCAAAGATCATGTCCTTATCTGGCCGTTCGAGACAGGTTTTGATCGCCATCTGCCGAGCAGTCCCCGTGTTGTCATCTGCGAGCTTTACCCGTCGGCATTTGTCATCGATTGCCAAGAGGGCGAGGTTCTTGACCAAGCGCAGGTGCGCTCTGTCGTTGAGGAACTGGCCGCACGGGATGCGGCGGATCATCTGCGACCGCTGCTCGCACCGCCGCCAGGCGTGACGCCCGAAGAAGAAGCCTTGATGCTGGCCGAGGAAGGGTCGATCATCGGGGCAGGCCGTTTGGAAGGAGGGTCCACCCCGTGATCATTGCCAATCTCGTGGTCGCCGACATCGCCAGATCGGTGGCCTTCTACCGCGACATCGTCGGTCTTGATGTGATGATGGTGTTGGGGCCAGGCCAGACGATGATTGATGGTCCCGACGTGCCTTCTGATGCTGTCTTCGCCACTCTCCAGTTCGGTGGCAGTCAGCTGATGCTGCAAACCGCTGAGTATGCCTTGTCCGTTGTTCCCGATGCGCCAACGGGCCCGTGTTGGATCTACATCCGCGATATGAATCCGACCCCCGTTCTTGAACGTCATGACGGTCCGCCGCTTAAGGGGCCCGAGCTCACCTGGTACGGCATGCAGGAAGTGCACCTCCGTGATCCTGATGGTCACATCGTCTGTGTCGGGACGCCTGAGGGCGCCGCGCCGCGTTAGGTCAGTCGATGCGTATCGTTGGTGGAGAGTTCAGTGGACGGAGAATAATGGCGCCAGCTGGTCGGGGAACACGGCCCACCACGGACCGAACGCGCGAGTCGCTTTTCAATATTCTCGCCCACCGGGATGGTTTCAGTTTTGAAGGCGCGCGGGTGATCGACCTTTTCGCGGGATCAGGCGCCCTTGGTTTCGAGGCGATGTCCCGCGGCGCCTCGTTCTGCCTGTTCGTTGAGACCGACGCAGGGGCGAGGGGCGTGATCCGCGACAATGTTGAGGCGCTGAGCCTCTTTGGCAACACGCGCATTCATCGTCGGCCTGCGGACAGTTTAGGGACGAAGCCAGCTGGTGTGGGCCCGCGGTTTGATCTTGCTTTTCTTGATCCGCCTTACGGCAAAGACCTTCTGACGCCGTCGCTCGCGATCCTGATGTCCGGTGAGTGGTTGGCCCCTGGCGCCTTGCTCGTCGCAGAACACAGCAAGGATGACGCTTTCGACGTACCCGAAGGGATGGAGAGGGAAGAGACTCGGCGCTTTGGCGACACCGAGGTCAGCTTTCTTCGCGTCCCTCCTGCCTGAAGAGGACGATGTGGTTGTTCGCGGGCACGCGCTCCACATGGGCGAGGCTCAAGGCAAACCGCGCCCCAAGGGGCTGTAGTTCATCGTCAAGATCCCGCACGCCCCAGCTGGGGTCCCGCATCTTGAGGCTCTCATCGAAGCGCAGATTGCTGTCCTCGGTCACGCCGCGGCGTTTCATTGGTCCGTAGAGGAAGAGATGCCCACCAGCGGGCAAGAGAGCGGCGGCACCGCGGAACAAGCCTTCAACGCCGGCGCGGCTTGTGATGTGGATCATGTTGACAGCCACGACAGTGTCCACGGCTTCGGGGATCTGCTGCCACCAGCCATCCGTACGGGTATCAAAAGAACGAGCTGCCGCTTGGCCGTGCTCTTCCATCCGTTCCGATGCGCTGGCGCGGGATTCATCATCGGGATCGCTCGCTTGCCACTTGAGATCTTGGCGCTGGGTGAGGATGGCTTCAGCGTGCTCACCGGTGCCTGACGCGAGCTCCAGAACGCTGTGTACGGAGGGTAGAAGGCGCGCGAAGGCCTCTGCAATGATCGCTTTGTTGCGTGCGGCGCTGGTTGAGTAGAGCTTCATCAGGTGGTCTCAGCCCATCTTCGTTGCGATTGCCTTGGCCTCATATCACGATCGGCGCGGGTGTTCTGGACCCAAGGTGTTTCGTTGACAGCTCAAATCCGTCCCACCAAGGTCGGCGCCCCGGCGGGTATGATGTAATGGTAGCCTGTCAGCTTCCCAAGCTGAACGCGCGGGTTCGATTCCCGCTACCCTTCCAGACAATCGTGTTGAGATCAGCTCAACCCGGCCTGCAGTGAACTGATTGGCACAGGCGGCTCAGACCCCCTATGTCTGCGGCCAACGAGTTATCTCTGGAGATTTCTGATGGCTGAAGAGTACACGCCTCCCGCTGTTTGGACGTGGGATGCCGAGAGCGGCGGCCGATTTGCCAAGATCAACCGGCCCATTTCTGGCGCCACCCACGATAAGGAGCTGCCGGTGGGCGAACACCCGCTCCAGCTCTACTCGCTCGGCACCCCAAATGGCGTGAAGGTGACCATCATGCTTGAGGAGCTCCTGGCGGCCGGGCACTCGGGCGCAGAGTATGATGCATGGCTCGTCAATATCGGAGAGGGTGACCAGTTCGGTAGCGGCTTCGTCGACATCAACCCGAACTCAAAAATCCCTGCGCTGATGGATCACTCGACCGATCCCAAGACCCGGGTGTTCGAAAGTGGCGCGATCCTGATCTACCTCGCCGAGAAGTTCGGCGCGTTTCTACCGACTGACCACGAGACCCGGACGCAAACCTGGTCTTGGCTGATGTGGCAGATGGGTTCGGCGCCATTCCTTGGCGGCGGCTTCGGTCACTTCTATGCGTATGCCCCGGAAAAGTACGAATACCCCATCAACCGCTACGCTATGGAAGTGAAACGCCAGCTCGATGTGCTCGACAAGCGGCTTGCAGACAACGAGTTCCTCGCTGGTGATCAGTATACGATTGCCGATATGGCGACCTTCCCCTGGTACGGCGGCATGGTGCTGGGCAAGCTTTATAGCGCAGCCGAGTTCCTCCAGGTCCATGAGTACACCCATGTCTTGCGCTGGGCTGAGCAACTGAAGGCCCGCGAACCTGTGCGCCGTGGTCAGACGGTCAACCGGGTCTTTGGCGACGAAGCGAAACAGCTGGCCGAGCGCCATAGCGCCGCGGATATCGATCGCGTGCTGAACGGTGGCGAATGACACAGCCTCAGGGTGAACTTGAGCCAGGCTCTTGGCGGAGCCTGCTCTTCGTTCCCGGTGCACGGCCTGATCGTTTTGCCAAGGCGGCGGCCGCAGGGGCTGACCTCACCTGCATCGATCTCGAAGATGCCGTTGCGCCAGATGGCAAGGATGAGGCGCGGGCGGCGACCCTGGCCTACCTGGCGGAGGAGGGCGACAGGCAGGGCCTTATCGGCCTGCGCGTCAATGGTGCTGGTACGGATCCTTACGCGGCGGATCTCGCTGCTTTAAAGGGCGCAGCTGGCCTCGATTTTGTGATGATGCCCAAGCCTATGGCGCTCAGCGATATCGACGATCTGCGCGATGCTTACGGCCGGGACCGGATCATCGTGGTGATGGAATCCGCGCGGTCACTGGGGATTGCTGAGGCTATCGCTGACCATTCTGCTGTGATCGGAGCGATTTACGGCGCGATCGATCTCTCAGGTGAGATCGGATGTGACCTCTCGTGGGAAACCCATCTTTACGGACGATCTCGCTGCGTCGCGGCTTTCGCGGCAGCGGGAAAGGCGTTCTTTGACGTGCCTTATCTCGATGTTCGGGATGAGGAGGGGCTGAAAGAAGCAACCCGTCGCGGCCGCACCCTCGGCATTCAGGCGCGCGCCGCCATTCATCCCGCGCAGCTTGGCCCCATCCACGAAGCGCTTTCTCCGTCAGCGGAGGAAGTGGCGGCGGCGACGCGCATCGTCACGGCGTTTGAAGAAGCGGGCGAGGGCGTTGCACTCCTCGACGGCAAAATGATCGAACTGCCGGTGATCAAGCGGGCCCGCCGGGTTCTCGCCCTGGCGGCCCGCTAGGGCTGCCTAGAGCTTGCGGCCGTCAATCGTGCGGAACGGCGGCAGCGCGGCGAAGTCGCCGGGCTCGCCCGTCTGTTTCGCCGTCATGGCTGCCATCACTTCGGACGATTGCAGCATGGACGCGTTCCAAATCGCGATGCGGTCGAGCGCTTCGTCAGTTTTGTGATCGCGGGAATAGGTGATGATGTCTTTGCAGCCCGCAACCGCCATCGGCGCCTTCGACGCAATCTCGTGGGCGAGTTCATAGGCTGCAGCGAGCGTGCTTTGCGCATCGGCTGCGACCCGGTTGACGAAACCATACTTGGACGCCTCTTCCGCGCTCAGGCGTCGGCCCGTGTAACTCAGCTCACGAACAATGGCTTCGGGCAGGAGGTTCACGATCCGCGGGAACGTACCGACATCCGCCGTCATGCCCACAACGATCTCATAGATGGTGAAAAAGGCGTCCTGCGAACAAACGCGCAGGTCGCAGGCCGTCACAAGATCCACCCCGGCGCCAAAGCAGCCGCCCTGGATCGCGGCAATCACCGGCATCCGCGCTTTCTCGAGACAGGAGAACGTGTCCTGCATGCGCTTCACAGAGTGATAGAAGTCGAGGCCACTCGCCGCGCCGACATCGGGCTTTGATCCGGCAAGAACGCTGAGGTCGATCCCCGCGCTGAAATGCGGGCCCTCTGACGCGATCACCAGGGCGCGGCATTGGCCGCCCTGGTCAAGCTCGCGGACCGCGACTGGCAGGTCTTCCCAGAAGGCCGCTTCCATGGCGTTGCGCTTCTCAGGATTGGAGAGGGTGAGGGTGGCGACGGGCCCGTCATGGGTGATGCGAAATGCTTGAGTCATGCCGGGGCCTTACCATATCGGCACGGCGAGTGCAGGTCTGACTTGCGCAAGGACAAACCAGCCGAGACAGGCTAGGTCGGTCGTTATGAGATCGATGAAAGGCCTCTTGGCATGAACGGGAAGTGTGTGGTGGCGGGTCTGCTCGCCATTAGTGCAACCGCCTGCGGCGGTGCGAATGACGATGTTGCAGCGCACGTGGTTGGCCATGATCATGCGCCGGAGCCGGTCCGGAGCGATGCGGGGCTTGAAACAGGCGTCGCCTATTGGGTGGTGAGCGACGAGGACAGCACGCTGGTGCTCTTTCCGACGATCCACGTCCTCCCCTCGGATCTTGAATGGTGGAGCGAAGGGGTCGAACGCCGATTGGCCGAGGCGGATGAGGTCTGGTTCGAGATCCTCCCCAGAGAACTCAACAACCAAGCGGCAGTTCAGCGCCTCAGCATGACCTACGGGATGAGCCCCGATCGTCCGCTGTCAGAGCGCCTCGACGATGACACTTATGCGCAAGTGGTCCAATTGTCCGAGGGCCTCGGGTTGTCGGTGGAGCTGATGGAGCCGTTCCGCCCCTGGATGGCCGCGGTGACGCTGGCGACGATGGACCTTGTGCGGGACGGATTTGATCCTGCCTCCGGCGTCGAGATGGTCATCGGGGCGGAGACGCCGGACGCGAAAGAACGGGGTCTCGAGACGGTGGAGCAACAGCTCTCCTTCTTTGGCGCTTTGCCGGAGGAGATTGAGACGGCCTTCTTGCTCTCGACGATTGAAGACATTGAGCGCGGCCAACAGGAGGTCAAAGAGTTCGCTGAGGCTTGGGCGGTGGGCGATCTCTCCTCGCTCGAGGAGCTCGTGATCGACGGTATCCGCGATGTCTCCGAAGAGCTCTACACGGTGCTCATCACCAGGAGAAATCAGAACTGGGCGGAGATCCTATCGGCGGAGCTTGACGGCAGCGGCAATGACTTCGTCGCTGTTGGCGCGGCCCACCTGATCGGTGACGACGGCGTGCCAACGCTGCTCGCGCAGCGCGGCTATAAAGTCGAAGGGCCGTTCACGGACTGAACCAGAACCAGCCGGCGGCTCACTCAGCCGCTAGGCTTGGGGTCGCGGGTTTTGCTGCCTCAGAGCACTCCGCCATGGTCTCACTCGCCCGGGCAACCGGGTTGGTGAAGTAATAGTCCGCAAACACCGCTTTGAAGGGCTCGCTCGTGACCGTGCCAGCGCCGGACCAGTCAGCAGCTGTGGGCGCTTCATCGGTACCAACCGTGTCGAGGCTGCCAAAGCTTGGCGCGTCCTCGATCATCGCTTGGCGCAGGGCAAAGAGGTCGTTGTAAGGCAGCGTCTTGCCGAGCCGTTCGCTGAGCGCCCGGAGGATGGCCCAATCGTCTTTGGCTTCGCCGAACGGGAAGTAAGCGCGGTTCGCCAACTGCACGCGGCCTTCGGTGTTGGCGTAAAGGCCTGACTGTTCCGAATAGGCCGCGCCCGGAAGGATGACATCAGCCGTCTTCGCGCCCGCGTCGCCATGGTGGCCCTGGTAGATGACAAACGCATCGGTGAGGCCTGAAAGATCAGCTTCGTCGCAACCGAGATTGTAGACCACTTCGATATCGCCGGACTTGGCGCTGGCCAGGATGCCCGCGAAATCCTTGCCGCCTTCACAGGGCAAGAAGCCCAGATCAAGCGCGCCGACACGGGCCGCGGCGTTGTGAAGAACCCCGAAACCGTTCCATTCAGCGCTCAGGGCACCAACGGCTTCGGCAAGTTTGATAGCTTCCGCCATCACCGCCTGGCCATCCGCGCGGGCGAGGGCGCCAGCGCCGAGAATGATCATTGGGCGTTTTGCGCTTTTCAGCGTTTCAGCGAAGCCATGTTGTCCGCTGATGAAGCTCGCAAGACTGTCCGGACCCGCACCAATGTGAACAGTCTCGTAAGTGAGGTCGCGGTTCTCACCGACCACACCCACAGCAAAGTCCATTTTGTGGAGCCAGTTCTTCCGGATACGGGCGTTGATGATCGGGGCTTCAATACGCGGGTTGGTTCCAATCAAGAGAACCGCGTCAGCTTCATCGATCGCCGCGATGCCTGGCGCGAAGGTGTAGGCGGCGCGCGGCGCTTTCTCACCGTTCGGCTTGACGCCGATCGTGCTACCGTCCTGACGGCTGTCCGTGTGCGGCGTGCCGATCGAAGCCATCAGATCTTTGAGCGCTTTGATCGGTTCAGCAGCGATGAGGTCGCCAGCGATGGCGGCGACTTTCTCCGGTGCTGTGCCCTCAAGGCGAGCGGCAATGGCGTCGAACGCTTCTTCCCAGCTTGCTGGGCGGAGGGAGCCGCCTTCGCGAATGAACGGCCGGTCGAGGCGACGTTTCGCAAGGCCATCCCAGATGAAGCGGCTCTTATCCGCCAGCCATTCTTCGTTCACGCCTTCATGGGTCCGTGGTAGGATCCGCATGACGCTCCGTCCACGGACATCCATGCGGATGTTGGAGCCAACCGCGTCCATCACGTCGATGGTCTCGACCTTTTTGAGCTCCCAAGGCCGTGCGGTGAAGGCGTAAGGCTTCGAGGTCAGGGCGCCCACTGGGCAGACGTCGATCAGGTTGCCGGTCAGCTCGCTGCCCACGGCTTTCTCGAGATAGGTTGTGATCTCCGCATTCTCGCCCCGATTGACGAGGCCGAGATCGTCCACGCCTGCAACTTCCGTCGCAAAGCGGACGCAGCGCGTGCATTGGATGCAGCGGGTCATGATCGTCTTGATCAGCGGGCCCATGTGCTTTTCTTCGACGGCGCGTTTGTTCTCGGCGAAGCGGCTGTCGTCGCGACCGTAAGCAACGGCCTGGTCCTGCAAGTCGCACTCACCGCCTTGGTCACAGATGGGGCAGTCGAGCGGGTGATTGATGAGGAGGAACTCCATCACCCCTTCGCGCGCCTTCTTGACCATCGGTGTGTTGGTGAAGAGTTCTGGCGGGGCGCCCTCGGGACCAGGGCGCAAGTCTTTGACGTTTTGGGCGCAGGAGGCGACGGGCTTGGGCGGTCCGCCTTTCACCTCGATCAAGCACATCCTGCAGTTGCCGGCGACCGACAGGCGCTCGTGATAGCAGAACCGGGGGATTTCTTCGCCCGCTTCTTCGCAGGCTTGGAGCAGGGTGAGGCGCGGATCGACATCAATCTCGCGGCCGTTGACTTTGATCGTCCTGAGGTCGGTCATACTTCCATCTTCAAGGGCAACGCGATGCAGCTAGAGAAAGCCGCGGCGAAGCGCCAGAGGCCTATGCGTCGCGATCCCCGTTTCTGTGTGGCGGGTTCACCAAGGCAAAGTGTTGCTTGGTGTTATGTGGTCGCTTAACCAGTGTTGCGTAAAGCTGCAGCTTTGTAAGAGCAGATAGCCAGCACCCGAGGAAACGTGAGTTCAACAACGCTCAATATGCCTAGTTTTGTGGTGCGCGACCGCACGTTGATGGTCGTGTTCGCGGCGCTCCTGCTCGCGTTCGGTGTCCTGTTCCATGCGGGTATCGCCAACCTTTGGTACCGCTGGGGCTTTCAGCAAGAGCTCAGCCATTCCTATTTCATCCCGCTGATCACGATCTGGATGCTTTGGGATCGTCGCGAAGCGATCATGCAGAGCGTTGGGCGTTCAAGCACTTTGGCACTGCCGCTCTTGGCCTTCGCGGTTTTCATGGTGTTTGCGCTGAAGCAGCTGAACGTCTTCCTGCTCGAACATATCGGGATGATGGCGTTCTTTGTGGCCATGCCGCTGCTCATCGGCGGAGTGTCGCTGTTGCGCGTGACGATCATCCCGATCGCTTACTTGGCCTTTATGATCCCACCGCCCTTTTGGGTGATCACCGTGACCTCGTGGAACTTCCAGCTTTGGTCGTCTGAGCTCGGGGTGGCGATGATCCGGCTCTTCGATGTGCCGGTTCTTCTGGAAGGCAACGTCATTGAGCTTGGCAACATCACCCTCCAGGTGGTCGAGGCGTGTTCAGGTCTGCGCTATCTTTTCCCGTTTTTGAGCCTTGGTGCGTTGGCTGGCTATTTCTACCGTGGCCCGCTCTGGCAACGGCTGATCGTGGTGCTGAGCACCATTCCCATCACCATCGTGATGAACAGCTTCCGCATCGCCATTACCGGCGTGCTCTCGGACCGGTACGGTTCATCCCACACCGAAGGCTTCCTGCATTTCTTCGAAGGCTGGGTGGTCTTCCTGTTCTGCATCGCGCTCCTGTTGGGTCTGTTGGTCGTGATCGCCCGCCTTTCTGGCAAAAAGGATGTGCTGAAGACCCTGGGCCTTCCGTTTGTTGATCCAGTTGCCGCTCAGCAGGCTTTTGATCGCGATTGGTTCATCAAAATTGGTGGTGGCACCGCCGCAGCTCTCCTGGTCCTCGGGCCGCTCGTGCACACCGTGGACAGCTCACTCGAGATCCCAGAACGTCAGCGCTACGCTGAGCTACCGCTGGAGTTTAGCGGTTGGCAGGTGCAGCCTCGCCCCCTCGATGTGGAGACAGAGAAGGTCCTCGCAGCCGACGATTACATCGTGATGGATGTTGTGAACCCAGAGGGTGAGACGTTCAATCTCTATACGGCTTATCTGGAGCAGCAGCGTAATGGGTCCTCTTGGCACTCGCCGCAGCAGTGCTTGCCTGGCGGCGGTTGGAAGGTCGTCCGGAACGATATCGTTCAGACCCCGGAGGGTAGCCCTGCGTATTTCTACAACCGTATGGTGATCAAAAAGGGTGATGCGCGCTTCCTCGTTCACTACTGGTACCAGCAGCGTGGGCGCCGCATCGCGAACGAGTTTGTGATGAAAGGTGCGCTGATCTGGGACGTGTTGACCCGTCGCCGCTCCGACGGTGCCATGATCCGTCTGATGACCCCCGTGGGCGTCGATGAGAATGTGTTGGATGCAGAGGAACGTATGCAACGTTTCCACCGCCGCATTGAAGACACGGTGGACCCGTACATTCCAGTCTAGTTGGGTGTCGTGAACTGTTGGCCTGGGCTGGCCAACAGTTTGGCAGGCAGCCTTACTCCGCCGCCATGTGCGGCACGGCGACGTGGCCTGGGCCTTTGCGGTAGTTGGTGATCTTCTCTTCGATCTCGTGGCGGAAGTGCTGGATCAAGCCCTGAACTGGCCAGGCCGCAGCGTCACCGAGTGCGCAGATCGTGTGGCCTTCGATCTGACCTGCCACATCGAGCAGCTTGTCGATCTCCCACATCTCCGCATCGCCATCGGCCATGCGGTTGAGGACCCGCCACATCCAGCCTGTGCCCTCGCGACATGGCGTGCACTGACCACAGCTTTCGTGTTTGTAGAAGTACGAGATCCGAGCGATGGCGCGAACCATGTCGGTGGACTTGTCCATCACGATCACGGCGGCGGTGCCGAGGCCTGACTGATGCTCGCGCAGGGCATCGAAATCCATCAAGACGTCGTCGCAGATGTCTTTGGGAAGACAGCGTACGGAGGATCCGCCAGGGATCACGGCTTTGAGATTATCCCAGCCGCCGCGCACGCCGCCGCAGTGACGGTCGATCAGTGTTTTGAGCGGGATCGACATCTCTTCTTCAACGTTGCACGGCTTGTTCACGTGGCCTGAGACGCAGAAGACTTTGGTCCCGTGGTTGTTCGGACGGCCAAAGCCCTTGAACCAATCCGCACCCCGACGAAGGATCGTCGGCACAACGGCGATCGATTCCACGTTGTTCACCGTGGTTGGGCAGCCATAGAGACCAGCGCCAGCCGGGAAGGGAGGCTTCAGCCGCGGCTGACCCTTTTTGCCCTCGAGGCTTTCAAGGAGCGCCGTTTCTTCACCGCAGATATAGGCGCCTGCGCCGTGGTGCAGGTAGAGATCAAAATCCCAGCCGTGGATGTTGTCTTTGCCGATCAGCTTGGCCGCATAGGCTTCGTCGATCGCCTTTTGCAGCTGCTCGCGCTCAAAAATGTACTCGCCGCGGATGTAGATGTAGCAGGCATGGGCCTTCATCGCGAAGCTCGCGATCAGGCAGCCCTCGATCAGAAGATGCGGGTCGTGCCGCATGATCTCGCGGTCTTTGCAGGTGCCAGGCTCTGACTCGTCGGCATTGACGACGAGGTAGTGCGGCCGGTCACCGACCTCTTTCGGCATGAAGGACCATTTGAGGCCTGTGGAAAAGCCTGCGCCGCCGCGGCCGCGAAGGCCGGACTCTTTGGTCTGCTCGATGATCCATTCTGGCCCTTGGTCCAGCATCAGCTTGGTGGCGTTCCACGCCCCGCGCTCTTTGGCGCCTTCCAGGAAAGGGTCCTGCAGGCCGTAGAGGTTTTGGAAAATGCGATCTTTGTCGTGCAGCATGGTCTCATCGAACAAGTGGCTGAGGGCGGGGCTACGTGTGTCGGCGCCTTCGCGCAAGGCGGCCCGTCGGCGCAGCGTGTGATAGCTCCCATAGCACGGACCGGCTAAGGCGATCTCAAGACCGGCTGGGGAGGATGGTGCCGTGAAACATGCTGTTGGACTGGGCTTTGCGGTGAGCACGCTGGCGCTAGCGGCCTGCGCTGAACCCACTGCGGACACCTCCGCAGAGGCGATCGATTTCGGGCTCGATGGGCCGGAGACGGCGGCTGAGTTTCTCTCGTGCTTGGAAGGGCAAGCGGCCATCGTCAGTGCCCATCGCGGCGGACCCAGTGCCGGCTATCCCGAAAATGCGATCGAGACGTTTCTTCACGTGCTTGATCAGGTGCCAGCCCTTTTGGAGGTCGATGTGCGGGAGTCGCGCGACGGCGCGTTGGTCCTGATGCATGACGAGACGGTGGATCGCACGACGAATGGCAGCGGCGCGGTGTCGGACTTGACCCTGGCCGAGCTGAAAGCCCTGCGCCTTGTCGACAATGACGGCCGCCAGACGGGTTTTCAGGTGCCGACGCTGGAGGAAGCCCTCGATTCTGTTGGTGGACGGACGATTTTGCAGCTCGATGTCAAGCGCGGCGTCGGCCTTCGCCAGGTTGTGCGCGTGGTCGAAGATGCGGACGCCGAGGCCTATGCAGGCATCATCACGTATACTGATGGTGGCGCGGCGATTGTTGCGCAAGTCTCAGAGGATGTTTCGATCTTCGCCACGGTCAAAGGCTCACGCCATCTGGACCGGTTGGAGCAGGACGGTGTCGAGGCCGAACGCCTGGTGGCCTGGACGGGGATCATCGATGACGGGCCGCGTGCTGGTCTCTACGCGGTCTTGGGTGAGCAAGGGGTGAGCGCCTCAGGCGGTGCAATCGGACGGCTAGATGATCGTTCCGAAGGCGGAGCGCGAGGCGTTTACAGCCAACTCGAAGAGGCTGGCCTCGACGTTATTGCCACTGACCGCCCGATTGCTGCGGCGCGGGAGATCGGAACCGAAGATGTCATTGCTGCAGCGCGTTCATGTGCAGGCTGACAATTCGCGACGAGGTTGTGCCGCCGATGAATAACGGCCATAGATCTTGTCAATGACAAGACCGTAGCGGTCGGGCGCCAGATCCGTTATTCTAAGCTGTACAAGGGCCACCAAAAGGCCTGATCGGAGGATGACGATGAGCGCGACTGCCCGCCTCGAAGCCGAGAACGCCATTCCGTTACGAGCGCCAAGAAGGCTCATGTTTTTGTGGGGTCTGCCCCATGGCCTCGTGCCTGCGGCCAGTGTTGCTCTCTACTTCCTGCTCGATGGCGCCAACTGGACGCTGCTGATCCCGTTCGTGTGGACCTACATGGCGGTCCCGGCCCTCGACACGATCATCGGTGAGGACATCACCAGCCCTCCGGAAACGGATTATGAAGCCTTGGCAGCCGATCGCTATTACACGCATGTGGTGTTTGCGACTTTGCCGATGTACTTCATTAGTTTCGTCGCTGCGATGTATGTCTTGGGGACTCAAACCGTTCCGCTGTGGGCGGCGGCTCCGTTTGTCTTCGCTGTCGGCCTAGCCTCGGGCCAGACGATCACGCTGGCACATGAACTTGGTCACCGCACGGAGAAGTTTGATCGTCTGTTTGCCAACATTTCACTAGCGTTGATCGGCATGGGTCACTTCTGCATTGAGCACAATCGTGGCCACCATGTGCGGGTTGCGACCCCAGAGGACTGCTCTTCAGCGCGGATGAATGAGACTGTTTATGGCTTTGCTTTCCGTGACATGACGGGCGCTGCCATGGGCGCTTGGGAGCATGAGGCCAAAAGGCTCAAAGCGCGCGGCAAAGGCTTCTTCAGTCTTGAGAACGAAATTCTGCAATCTTATGCGCTGACTGTCGTTATCGCTGCTGCCTTGGTCGCCTGGCTCGGCTGGGATGTCCTGCCGTTCATCCTGATCCACCATTTCTTCGGCTTTCTGGTGCTCAGCATGGTGAACTATATCGAACATTACGGCCTGAAGCGTGAGAAGCTGCCGAACGGGAAGTACGAGCCATGCCAGCCGCATCACAGCTGGAACGCCAACCACGTGGTCTCCAACATTTTGTCGGTGAACCTGCAGCGGCATTCCGACCACCACGCAAACGCGATGCGGCCCTATCAGTGCCTGCGGAATTTCCCCGATCTGCCGCGGCTGCCGACGGGTTACGCGGGCTGCTTCACGCTCATCACCTTCCCGCCGCTCTGGTTCAAAGTGATGAACCCCAAAGTGCGCGAGTGGGCTGGTGGTGACGAAAGCAAGATCAATTGGGGCCCGGAAAAAGAGGCCGCTTAGCCAGCGGTTCCTGCTGACAGCCTCTCGACCAGCCCCGTGTCCACGAACTCCACAAAGGACGAGATCACCCCATCGGTGATCTCGATATGGTCCGAGACATGGGTGGAGAGACGCTGACCTGACGGCACGTGGGTGACGTCCAGCCGGTAGCGGGTTGCCACCTTGTCCTCGTCAATGAGCAAGGACTGCATGTCGATCCCGTGCCACGTCCACGTTCCGACGAGCACGTTCAGAAACGCGTTGATGCCTGAGGGCGACTGTTCAGCACGATTAAGCGACGGATCGTCAGCATCACCAGCAAGTTCGATATGCGCGGTGTCGCTGAAAAGCGCTGCCACTTCCTCAACATCGTTCGCCATGCGGGACGCGTAAAACCGGTTCACGAGCTCGCTGACCGCCGTTCTGTCCATGAAGCTTCTCCTCCTCCTTGTCAGCTGACGCCTTTAAGGAGTGGAGAAGGGCGGCGCGACCGGTTTGCGCAGTGGCTAGGCTGCGTCCGTGCCTGGGAGGGTCGTGATCGGCGTCGCTGAAGAGCCGTCATAGATCGAGTTGTCGGTGAGGGTGGTGTTCTCACCCTCAGGATCCGACGTGTGCCGACCTTCGTTGAAAACGCCAGGCTCGACATACTCACCACGATCAAGCTTTTGCAGGATGTCGCGGAAGGTCTCTGGCGTCAGGTCCTGGTAGTAGTAGTCGTTGATCTGCACCATCGGCGCGTTGCAGCAGGCGCCGAGGCACTCGACCTCAAGCCAGGAGAGATTGCCGCTCGCATTGACGGTGTTCTGAGGACCGATGATCTCTTTGCAGACATCGACCAGCTCGTTCGAGCCGCGGAGCATGCAGGGCGTCGTGCCGCAAAGCTGGACGAAGTACTTACCCACCGGCCTGAGGTTGAACATCGTGTAGAAGGTCGCGACTTCGTAGACGCGGATATAGGGCATATCGAGCTGCTTTGCGATCAGCTCCATCGCAGCAATGGAGATCCAGCCTTCTTGCTTTTGAGCCTGCCAGAGGAAGGGGATCACCGCCGAGGCCTGTCGACCTTCGGGGTATTTCTTCATCTGGGCCTCGCACCAGGCGCTGTTCTCATCATTCCAAGCAAAGCTCTCGGGTTGATTGCGCGTTGGGGTGCGGTCAGCCATGGGAAATCACTCTTCTGGGTTCGATCCTGCCGTATCGCCAGCAATGCCCAATTTGTCCAGCCGCTGGCGGCTTTGCGTGATGGTGCGCCGCAGGGACGCTGCGCGATAGGCGCGCAAGGGCGGACCGATCAGCGGCAGCATGGCGATTCGGTCAGAGCGAAGCACAAAGAAAGCAAAGGCCAGCGCGGGCAGCCAAGGCGGCGCATCATCGCCTTGGCCTTCGACCCTGAAAGGCAAAATGGCCGTCACCACGACGAGGCCGAACATCAGGCCAAAAAGCCCTGCGCCGAGCACAGCCACACTTTTGCGCCCGATCAGGTGCTCTGGCTTCAACTGGAAAAAGGCGGTGCCAACGAAGAGCGAAAGGATCACGGCGAGGGCGGCGGCCTGCACCACAAGAAACTCTTGATCTGTCATTTGGCCCCCTGACGAACACCGGCACTCTCTTGAGGTGTGGTGTCAGGGGCGCCAGTGAAACTCAAGCGCGATATGGTAAGATGTATACGGATCGTCTGTTTCGCTTGAGCGCGATTGTCGCCGCCATGTTTTTCCGTTAGAGAATCGCTCTGAGGGTGTAACATCTTATGTTCTTTAGCGTTTATGGGGAGAACCATACGTGATTCGATGTGCCCTTTTGTCGGCAGCAGCTGCGTTATCCCTCGCTGCGCCTGCTCAGGCACAGGACGACTCACGTCAGATATTTGAGCCGAGCTATTTTGAGCGTTTCGCCCCTCAGACGGCCATCGACATGGTGCGCCGGGTGCCTGGTTTCAGCATACGGGAACAGGGCGATGACCGCGGCTTGGGGCAGGGCGGCGTCAACGTCCTGATCAATGGGGAGCGGGTGACGTCTAAGGACACAGACGCCACGGACGTGCTTTCGCGAACCCCGGTCGGTACGGTGGTGCGGATTGAGATTGCCGATGCCGCGACGCTCGGTGTCACGGGCCTCACAGGACAGGTGGCCAACGTCATCCTCGATCGCAGCTCGCTGAGCGGCGCGTGGGAGTACCAGCCAGAGTTCCGCGACGGGGCGAGACCGCGTTGGACCAACGGCACATTGTCCGTATCAGGAGAGAGAGGCGATCTCAACTACACGATCGGCTTTGACAATCGCAGCTTTCGCGGCGGTGAGCAGGGACCTGAGGACGTCTTCGACGGCAGCGGCAACCTGACCGAAGTGCGGCAGGAGAAGTTTTCCTCTCGCGGAGAAAACCCGAGCATCACCACATCGATCAACTACCCTATCAGTGAGCGGACGAGCTTGGCCTTCACCGGCTCAGCCGCGCTTTTTGGCGTTGATCGCTGGGAGTTTTCCGATGTCGCTGATGTCTCATCGCGGGATACGCTGCGGGCAGAAGATGAGTGGAACGCCGAGGGCTCGCTCGAGCTGAGCCACGATGTTGGCCCGGGCACGCTGAAGGTCATTGCCTATGACCGATTTGAACACAGCCCACTAACGACGCGCGAGCTGTTCGACACATTCGGTGAGAGCTTCGTGGTCAGCGAGTTCGCGCAAGAAATCAACGAGGGCGAGCTCATCGGCAGAACCGAGTACGCCTTTGCCCAAAAGAATGGCGTCACCTGGGAGATTGCAGGAGAAGTTGCCTTCAACTTCCTCGATTCCGAGGCAGTCTTCAGTGAGCGGGGCGGGGGCAGCGACGTCTTTGTGGTGTCCCCTGACGTGCGGGTGGAGGAGCTCCGGGAACAGATTTCTTTGACCCGCGGTTTCACGATGTGGGACAAGCTCGCGGTGCAGGCCTCGGCCGCTGGTGAATGGTCGATGATCACGGTGATCAGTGACACGAGCACCCGCGTGCCCGCCAACACCGCGGGTGCCACCGTTGTCTTTGACGAAGGGACGGGCACGGACTCACGAAGCTTCACTCGCCCCAAAGGGTTTGTGACCTTCGCCTATCCCGTTTCGGACCGGTTCGACCTGCGTGCGCGGTTTGAGCGCTCTGTGGGGCAGCTCTCTTTCTTTGACTTCATCAGCAACGTGAACCTCCAGGAGCAGCGAGCGCAGGCCGGGAACACTGAGCTTGTGCCCGAGCAGTCCTGGGACGGAGAGATCGAGCTTGAGGCTGCGATCAGTGAAGAAGAGAAGGTGATCTTTCGCGTCTCCGGCCGCTTGATTGAGGACCTCGTTGACCAGGTGCCGTTCGATGTTCTCGACGACAGCGGCAATGCCGTGGACGTTATTGACGCTGTCGGCAATCTCGATACCGCCACTTTGTGGGAAGTGGGTCTTGAGGGCACGTTGGAGACGGACCGGTGGGGTCTTGCGGGTGGACGGATCGATTTCAACGGCCTTTACCGCGATACGAATGTCGAAGATCCCACAACGCTTGAAACACGCTCGATCAGCCGCGAGCCGGACTGGGAGTACAACATCCAGTTCCGCCATGATATTCCGTCCACGCCCTATGCTTATGGCTTCGAGTTTGAGGGCGTTGAGGATGTGGTTGTCTACCGCGTCGACGAGATCGCCATCGCCAACATCCCCCAGCCTGAGACGGAGTTCTTTGTTGAGCACAAAGACCTCTACGGCATGATCCTGCGCCTGACGGTCGGGAACCTCTTGAACGTCAGCTACGAGCAGGACCGCACCAGGTGGGAGGGGCGGCGCGAGCAGACACCGATTGATTTCATCGAAGATCGGGAGCGTACGGATGGTCGCCGTTTCACTCTGACGCTCTCCGGCACGTTTTGATCTTGGACGCTCGGTGCTAGGCGCTCGGGCATGACGACCATCATCGACGACAGAACCATGGATGCCGGCGAGAGCTTTGTGGATCGCGCGCCATCATTTGCGAGGCCCTACCTCCGCTTGATGCGGGCCGACCGGCCCATCGGCGCGTGGCTTTTGTTCTTGCCGTGCCTCTGGGGCGTGATCGCTGCCAGACCCGACGGCATGGATGGGGGCCGGTTTTGGTGGCTGGTCATCCTCTTCTTCATCGGTTCCTTCGTCATGCGGTCAGCAGGATGTGCCTATAATGATCTCATCGACAGGGATCTCGACGCATCGGTGGAGCGAACCAAGAACCGGCCGATCCCGTCCGGTGCGGTCACACCCAAAGAGGCCTTTGTGCTGGTGGTGGGTTTGAGCCTGATCGGGCTTGCGGTGCTGGTGCAGCTTGGCCTCGCGGCGATCATGATCGGTATCGCTTCGCTGGCGCTGGTCGCGGGCTATCCGTTCATGAAGCGCATCACCTGGTGGCCGCAGCTTTGGCTCGGTCTGACGTTCAACTGGGGTGTGCTCGTGGGCGCCGCGGCCGTCAGCGAGACTGTCCCACTGCCGGCTTTGCTCCTCTACGGCGCCGGGATCTTTTGGACCCTCGGCTATGACACGATCTACGCGCTGCAAGACATCGAGGATGACGCTCTAGCCGGTATCAAGTCGAGTGCGCGCCGGTTGGGCGGTCAGGTGGGACGCGGCGTTGCTGTCTTCTACGGCCTGACGATCGCTCTGTCGGCCGCCGCCATGGTGATCGGCGGGGCAGGGGCCTGGCTTGCGCTCCTGCTGGCGCCCGCGGCCCACTTCCTCTGGCAAGTGCGCCAGCTGGACGCCGAAAGCCCCGAACGTAACCTTCTCCTCTTCAAATCGAATGTCTGGCCTGGAGGCATGATCGCTGCGGCGATGTTGCCGCTCTAGTGGACCGCGTTGAGAGGTGAACCACATGGCCCGTATGACCAAACCAGGATCAGTGACCCGGCGCACAGCGCTTGCCGGTGCTGGCGTGGCGATTGCGCTGCCCGCTTTCGCGAACGCTCCCCGCGCGCCCATGAAGGAGAATGACGGCATGACCCCTGTACCTGTACCGCTTGGCGAGAGCGACGTGGATTGGGATGCCATCACCGAAGACGAGTGGCGGGAACGCCTCTCTGATCCGGCTTTCCGCGTGTTGCGCAAGGAAGGCACGGAGCGTTCGGGTACGTCGCCGCTCAACAACGAAAAACGCGCCGGCGTTTTCATTTGCGCGGGCTGCTCTTTGCCATTGTTCCGGTCAGAGACGAAGTATGATAGCGGGACCGGCTGGCCGTCCTTCTTTGACTACATCGAAGGCTCGCTCGGGTTCAAAACTGACTATAAGCTGATTTATCCGCGCAAAGAATACCACTGTATCCGCTGCGGCGGCCACCAGGGCCACGTTTTCCGCGACGGCCCGCAGCCCACCGGCCTGCGGTATTGCAACAACGGCGTGGCGCTCAACTTCGTACCGGACGAGGCGTAACTTACGGCGTGTTCGGAAAGCTGACAGCGCCGGTCTGGCGGTCAATTACGATGGCGTCGCGGAATGTGCCGCCATCGTCAGCCACTTTGATGGCGAAGTCGTCCGATCCTGTCAGCCCAAACTCCGCTTTGCCGGCGAAGGCTGACTGAAAAACCAGTGATGCGGTTTGGCTGCTCGCCGCTTTGTTGATCACCAGTCGCGCGTCCCCGGTTCCTGGGGTCACGTCGTCGTGGCTGACGAGCACTGCATCGGACTTCACGGTCAGGCGATTGGTGCTGTCGGGTGAGGCGTTGATGCCTAACGTCGTCCGTTCTCGGAGCTTAGACCACGCAGTGCCGGTGTAGACGCGCAGGTCGCTTTCGTCAGCAACGTAAGCAACCATCCCGATGATCGGTGCAAAGAACACCCATGCGCCGTCTTGGCGAACCGCGACCGTGTCTTGGTTGATACCGGCCCAGGTGGTTCCACTGCTTCCAGCAGGCAGGATATAGCCGTCGCCATCGCCCGCAGCTGCGGGTTCTACTGGCGTCGTGGCGCTTGCAACCGACAGATGGACCAGGGCGTCGAGCCGGCGAAGCCCCTCGTTCACGGTGACGTGTTTCTGCGACTGGGCCTCCGCGAGGAAGGGAAGGGACAGGCGGGTGCTTTGGTCGCTCATCGAGGGGCTCCTCCGGCTCAGGAGGATCATGCCCCAGCTCCGGGCCGCGGGGATAAGTTCTTACTCGCCCGCAGGTGTCGTTGTGACCGCGGTGTAGCCAAGGCCGTCAGACCCCTTCGCCGCGGGAAGTTTGCGCAGGATGGTGAAATCAACCGTACTGATCTCCGCCACGGTGGCCGAGCCTGTCGCCGCAGCCCAGACGACGCCGCCTTCGGGTGAAAAGAGCAGGGTCACAGGAAAACTCAACTCCTGCTCGATCAGATTGGTGGTGCCAACCTGCTGTCGCGTTGCGCGATCGTAGAACACCACCTGGCTTCTGAAGGGATAGCTGGCCGCGACGAGCGTCCCGTCGGGGCTCACCTCGACCCGGATCGGTGCATCGTCGGTTTCGATGGTGTCTAAGACTTCGAAGGTCTCAGCGTCGAACACCATGATCGAGCGTGATCTGTTGTTCCCCACCCAGATTTCTTTGCCATCGGGCGTTACGGAGATCGCCTCTGTGCCTTCCCCCGCCGCGACGTCCTGGACTTTGGAAAGCGGGTTAAGATCAATGACGGTGAACGTGCCCGATCCGATGCTGGCGGCGTAGGCGTAGTTTTGATCAGGAGACAGAGCGACCATATGCGTACCCACTTGATCAGTCTTCACCGTACCGACGATCTTCCTCCTCAGAACGTCGACCACAACCACGTCTTGGGAGACTTCTGTGGTCACGATGACTTGCGATGTGCCGGGGATCCATTTGAGGCCATGGGGTCCGCGATGATCGCCGAGAGAAATCTCGCCCATGGGTTCCGCTGTTCGGACGTCAAAAAGATGCAGCGTGTTGCCGATATACTCCTGCTCGACATAGCTGACCACCACCGCCAGCGTTCCATCTGGAGACAGAGCAATCTCATGGGGCGCTCGCCCGGTTTCGCGCCGCGCCACCTCTTCGCCCGTTGTCAGGTCAATGAAACTGACACTGTCATCAACCTTGTTGCCAACGACGAGGGTATCGGCGTGGGCAGCGGATAGGCTGGCCAGGGCGGCGGCAGTTAGGGCGACACGCATCGCGATCTCCTCTTGCGCGCCGCTCTTGTTCAGGCCTGGGGGCGGGGAGTCAAGCGAGCGGCGTTGAGCTCCAGGCCGCGCGGGCTATATCTTGGCTCGTGCTGCCGTCCGATCTCCTCCGCCCGACGCCCAAGGGGCTTTACTGTCCGCCAGGTGACTTTTTCATCGATCCTGTGGCCGCGGTGGACCGTGCGGTGATCACCCATGGGCATGCGGATCATGCGCGGGCAGGGCACGGCGCGGTGATGGCGACCCCTGAAACCATCGCGATCATGGCCGTGCGGTACGGCGAGAACTTCACCGATAGCCGCGAGCCTTTGGCGCTAGGTGAAGTCAAAGACATCAGTGGCGTGACGGTCTGGTTCGCGCCGGCTGGCCATATCCTGGGGTCAGCCCAGGCGGTGGTTGAGTATCAAGGCCTACGGATGGTCGTCACCGGTGACTACAAGCGCCGACGTGACCCGACATGCATGCCGTTTGAGCCGGTCTCTTGCGATGTCCTGATCTCGGAGGCGACCTTTGCGCTGCCGGTCTTTCGTCATCCGGACACAGCGGGCGAGGCGCGCAAGCTGATAAGGTCCACGGAGCAGTTTCCGGAACGGGCGCATCTCGTCGGCGCCTATGCCCTGGGCAAGGCGCAGCGTCTCATCTGTCATCTCCGGGAGGAGGGGTACGATGCACCGATCTTCATTCACGGCGCGATGCAAAAGCTCTGTGATCTTTATGAGGAGCACGGAGTTGAGTTGGGGCCGCTCGAGCCTGCGACGATTGAGAAGGGCAAAGCCAGCAAGGATCGGTTCGCTGGCCGCATCGTGATTTGTCCGCCCTCGGCCATTGGCGCAACCTGGGCTCGGCGGTTTCCTGATCCACTCCCCGTCTTTGCCAGCGGTTGGATGCGGGTGCGGCAGCGCGCGAAACAGCGCGGTGTTGAGCTTCCGCTGATCATCTCTGATCACGCTGACTGGGACGAGCTGACAGAGACCGTACGCGAAGTTGATCCCGCGGAACTTTGGGTGACCCATGGCCGAGACGATGCCTTTGTGCGGTGGGCTGAGCTTGAAGGGCGTAAGGCGCGTCCTCTCCATCTTGTTGGCTATGAGGAGGAGTCCGAGGCGTGAACCGGTTCGCTGAACTCCTCACCAGGCTGATCACCACGCCGGCGCGGAACGGAAAAATCCGTCTGCTGGTGGATTACCTTCGCGAGGTCCCCGATCCCGATCGGGGTTGGGCAGTGGCGGCCATCACGCGGGATCTCGAGATCAAGGCGATCAAGAACGCGGCAATCCGATCGCTGGTCGTCTCGCGGGTTGACGAGGTGCTGTTTGATCTCAGCCGGGACTATGTCGGTGATACGGCGGAAGCGGTGTCGCTGATCTGGCCCGAGAAGCGCGGCGCCAATCGGGTGCCGACCTTGTCAGAGGTGGTGACAGAACTGAACGCCGCGTCGCGAACAGAGGCGCCGCAGATTGTGGAGCGTTGGTTTGATGCTCTTGATGCGGACGGGCGGTGGGCACTTATCAAACTCATCACCGGCGGCCTGCGCATCGGTGTGGCGGCGCGGCTGGTCAAGCTTGCGCTGGCTGAGTTCGGCGGCAAGGAGCCGCAAGAGATCGAAGAGCTGTGGCACGGCCTCTCGCCGCCTTACGAAGACCTTTTTGCATGGCTCGAAGGCCGGGCGGACAAGCCTGTCAACGCGATGAAGGCACCCTTTAGGCCGGTGATGCTCAGCCATCCGATCGAAGACGCGGATAAGGATCGGATCGACCTCTCCGCGATGACGGCGGAGTGGAAGTGGGATGGCATCCGTGTCCAGATCGTTCGCGACGGTGACGAGGCGCGGCTCTACACGCGGACTGGCGACGACATCTCGGCCACCTTTCCTGACGTGATCGAGGGCTTTCCGGTTGACGCGGCCATCGACGGCGAACTCCTCATTTTCGATCCTGAGATCCATGACCGGTTCGAGGTGCGGCCCTTCAACGACCTGCAGCAGCGACTGAACCGCAAGACAGTGACAGCGAAGATGATGAGTGGTTCGCCCGCCTTCATCCGCGCCTATGATGTTCTTTGGGCCGAGGGTGAGGATTTGAGAACCGCGCCTCTCACGGAGAGGCGGAAGCGTCTAGAGGCGCTCATCGGCAATGGCCTGCCGCGGGTGGATCTCAGTGAACAGATGGAACCCAGCGACTGGGAGACGCTTGAGAGCTACCGCTCGTCTCCGCCTATTGAGGCGATCGAAGGCGTGATGCTGAAGGCGAAGGACAGCACCTATGTGCCCGGGCGGCCCAAGGGCCCCTGGTGGAAGTGGAAGAAGGATCCGCGCCTTGTCGATGCGGTGCTGATGTATGCCCAGCGGGGGCGGGGCAAGCGCGCGGGGTTTTACTCCGACTACACCTTTGGCTGCTGGCGGGAGGGGGAGCTCGTACCGGTGGGAAAGGCCTATCACGGCTTCACCGATGAGGAGCTCAAAAAGATCGACAAGTTCGTCCGTGATCACACGGTCGATCGCTATGGCCCCGTGCGCGCTGTGCGGGCCGAGCGCGATTTTGGTCTGGTCTTCGAAGTGGCGTTTGAGGGGCTTCAGCGCTCGCCGCGCCACAAATCAGGTGTGGCGATGCGCTTTCCTCGGATCAACCGGCTTCGCTGGGACAAGCCGGCCAGCGAGGCCGACCAGCTGTCCGTCTTAGAAGCGATGCTCCCGGACTAAGACGCCGAGAGATAGCCGTTGCGATCGAGATACTCGACAATCTCTTCCGCCGCCTTTTCCGCAGCGATTTCAGACGTATCGATATCGATCTCAGGGTTCACCGGCGGCTCGTAAGGGCTGTCGATGCCGGTGAAGTTCTTGATCTCACCCTTGCGGGCTTTAGCGTAGAGGCCTTTCACGTCGCGATGCTCGGCGACCTCAAGCGGCGTCGAGACATAGATCTCGATGAACTCCCCATCGTCCATACGCTCACGGACCGAATTCCGATCCGCAACGAAAGGAGAGATGAACGAGACGAGGGTGATCACGCCCGCGTCCACCATCAGCTTCCCGGCCTCACCAATCCGGCGAATGTTCTCCACACGGTCAGCATCGGTGAACCCAAGGTCTCGGTTGAGGCCATGGCGAACATTGTCCCCGTCCAGAACATAGGTCAGGCGCCCAAGGTCATGGAGGCGCTTTTCGACCAGATTCGCAACCGTCGATTTGCCAGAACCAGATAGGCCCGTGAACCAGAGCATGCACGATTTCTGACCCAAAATCTGTTGGCGAGCGGACTTATCAACCTCGAGAGCCTGCCAATGGACGTTTTTCGACCGCCGAAGGGCGTAGTCGATCATGCCCACACCCACGGTGTGGTTGGTCAGGCGGTCAATCAGGATGAAGCTGCCCATCGCGCGGTTGTCAGCATAAGCATCAAACACCAGGCGCTGGGTCAGGGAGATGTTGCACTCACCGATTTCATTCAGCTTCAGCGTCTTACCAGAGAGATGCTCCAGGGTGTTGACGTCGATCCGGTGCTTGAGATCTGTGATCTGTGCAGGGATCGTTTTGTTATTCGATTTGAGGATGTATTGCCGACCAGGCAGCATTTCCTCTTCGTCCATCCAAAGGATCTTGGCTTGCAGCTGGCTCGCCTGTTCGGCGGGCTCCTGCGCAGCGGCGATCACGTCACCGCGGCTGGCGTCGATTTCATCGGCGAGAGTCAGGGTCACCGACCGGTTCTTGTCCGCCATGGTGAGGTCGCCATCGCGGGTGACGATGCGCTCAACGGTCGTGCGTTTGCCCGACGGAAGGATGACCACTTCGTCGCCTGGCTGCACGCTGCCTGACACGACAGTGCCGGCGAAGCCGCGGAAATCGAGGTTCGGACGGTTCACCCATTGGACGGGCATACGGAAGGGTTGCTCTTCCTTCCGGGTGACGTCCACGGTTTCAAGGTATGGGAGAAGTGCCGGACCGTCATACCACGGCGTGTTCGCACTTTTCGCCACCATGTTGTCGCCCTTGAGGGCCGACAGCGGCATGCAGGTGATCGATTCAAAGCCGAGCGGCTTTGCGAAGGTCTGGTATTCCTCTTCGATCGTACGGAACACGTCCTCACGGAAGTCTTTGAGGTCCATCTTGTTGATGGCGACCACGACGTGACGGATACCGAGGAGTGAGCAAATGAAGCTGTGGCGGCGCGTTTGCGGCAGGACACCCTGGCGCGCGTCAATCAGGATGATCGCGACATCAGCGGTCGAGGCACCAGTCGCCATATTGCGCGTGTACTGCTCATGTCCCGGCGTGTCGGCGACGATGAACTTGCGCTTATCGGTGGAGAAAAAGCGGTAGGCGACATCAATCGTGATGCCTTGCTCCCGCTCCGCGGCCAGGCCGTCAACGAGGAGGGCGAAGTCGATCTCGCCGCCCTGCGTGCCGACCTTCTTCGAGTCCGCCTCAAGATCAGCAATTTGATCTTCATAAAGAAGTTTCGTGTCATAGAGCAGGCGGCCGATCAGGGTCGACTTGCCGTCGTCGACGCTGCCGCAGGTGAGGAAGCGCAGCATCGACTTGCTTTCATGCGCGTCGAGATAGCTGATGATGTCGTCGCTCGGCGAAAGGGCGGTCACGGAAGCATCGGCCATTAGTAGTACCCTTCCTGCTTTTTCTTTTCCATGGAGGCGGGTTGGTCGCCATCAATGACGCGGTTTTGCCGCTCGGACGTCGTTGTCAGCAGCGTTTCGCGGATAATGTCGGGCACGGAGGTCGCGGTGGATTTCACAGCGCCGGTCAGCGGGTAGCAGCCCAGTGTCCGGAAACGGACCATTTCCTTGAACGGCTTCTCGCCATCATTAAGCGGCATGCGGTCGTCATCGACGAGGATCATCACGCCGTCACGCTCCACCACTTCACGCTCAGCGGCGAAATAGAGGTTCGGGAGCTTCACACCCTCGCGATAGATGTACTGCCAGACATCAAGCTCGGTCCAGTTGGAGATCGGGAAGACGCGCACCGACTCGCCCTTATGGATTGAAGTGTTGTAGATGTTCCAAAGTTCAGGGCGCTGATTTTTCGGGTCCCAGCGGTGCTGCGCGGTGCGGAAGGAGAAGATCCGCTCTTTTGCGCGCGATTTTTCTTCGTCGCGGCGACCACCGCCGAAGGCAGCGTCGAATTTGTACTTATCGAGCGCCTGTTTCAGCGCTTGCAGGTTCATGATCTCCGTATGGAGAGCGGAGCCATGCGTGAACGGACTGATGCCCTGGCGCAGGCCTTCTTCGTTCTTGTGCACGATCATCTCGACACCGAGCTCATCGGCGAGATTGTCGCGGAAGCGGTTCATCTCGCTGAAGTTCCAATTGGTGTCGACATTGAGAAGCGGGAAAGGCGGCTTCGACGGATAGAACGCCTTCAGCGCGATGTGCAGCATCACGGCGGAGTCCTTGCCGACCGAGTAGAGGAGGGCCGGGTTCGACATCTCGGCCGCGACCTCCCGCATGATGTGGATCGCTTCCGCCTCAAGCCGGTCGAGGTGGGTCATCTGGGCCGGTGTGATCAGCTCGTCCGCACGAGGGGTCTCGGCGACCTCCAGGGCGTCGAGGCGCTGGGCCGCTTGTTCTAGGGTTTTGTCGGTCATGCCGCCCCCGTTTTTGATGCGCTCAAGCCCCTTCCCATCGTTGAGGAGCTTGCGGGAAATGGTGGTGAGGGAGAGCCCGGAGGTCTCGCTGAGCCGCTCAGCGCGGCGGATAAGGTCGTCAGTCGTGAGCATCGTGGGTCTCCTGCGACGGAACATGCATTCGATCGTGGGAAAATCAAGGCAATTTTCGGACCAATCGTGGGACAGACGTCCCACGCTGCCGCAATGCGTTGATCTAGCAGGAAACTCTTAGTGCTGGGTTTCGCGCCCAGTTTGGGTCTGCGTCGCTGAATGTGGGAACAGACCGCGCTCGAGGCGCCGCTGTTCCCACTCCGCGTGCCTGCTACTGCCGACCAGCGGTGACGCCGCCATCGACAGAAAGGACCGAGCCCGTGATCCAGGAGGCCTGGTCGGAGGCGAGGAAGAGGAGGGCTTCCGCCACATCGGCTGGCTGGCCGTTGCGGCCAATCGGGTGGAAGTCGTTGAAGGTCGGCAGGGTCTCTGCGACTTGCTCTTCGCTCATGAATGTTCCGTAGACCGGCGTTTCAACGACAGCAGGAGCGACGGCGTTGACGCGGATCTTGTCGCCCGCAAGCTCGATCGCGAGGTTTTTCACCAGCTGATGAACGCCCGCATTGGCGGCCGAATAGGCTGATGAAGGCGTCGCGCCAATGGCTTGGATCGCCCACATGGAGCCTGTCTGAATGATGGCGCCGCCGCCGCGCCTCTGCATGGCTTTGGCCGCGGCTTGCGCCACGAAGAACTTACCCTTGAGGATAATGTCGAGGAACCGGTCATAGTCTCCTTCGGTCAGCTCAAGGAAGGGTTTGGGCTCAAAAACACCGGCATTGTTAAAGAGGATGTCGACGCCGCCGAAACGATCCGTGGCGAGAGCAACAAGCCGGTCACCTGTTGTGATATCGGAGACATCGGAGGCGAGGATCGCAACTTGATCCTTGTTGCCAATCTCAAGAGCCGCTTCCTGCAGCTTGGCTTCATCGCGGCCGTTGATCACCACCCGTCCGCCTTCCTGGACGAAACGTTTGGCGACTTCTTTGCCAATGCCCGAACCACCGCCGGTGACGAGAGCAACTTTACCTTCAAAACGCTTTGACATGGTCGTATCCTTCCTACTAATTGGTAGTTTTTGAGGTGAAATGAAAGCCGGTCATGTCAGCCGACTTTCAAGGGAATGGGTGGCCTGATCGAAGGGCGACACATCGCTCGCGGCGCGCGCGATCAGCTGCGCGCCTTCGACCAGGGCAAGTGTGGCGGCGGCTTCCGCGGCGATCTCGCCAAGACCGGCGATCGAGCCGTCTTCGTCCGCCAGCGTGTAAGCTTCGCGGAGCCACGCGGTCGTGTCTTCGTTGAACTGGTTGAGGGAAGCGAGGACCGGCTCACTCAAGCTCTCCCGCCCTGCGCTGAACGCCACGCAAAGGCAAAGCGAGTGACCGCCGTTCATCGCCTGCCGGTAGGTGGCGATGAAGCCTGCAACACGCTGGGCGCCTGTCTTTGCCGTTTTCGCCGCTGTCTCGAGTTTGAGGGCGACGCCCTCGCGATAACGGTCCACCAGCGCCAGGGCGAGGTCCGCCTTGGTGGGGAAGTGGTGGTGTATGCTCGCCTTGCGGATCCCCACCTCTGCGGAGAGGTCGGCATAGCTAAAGGCATCGTAGCCGCGGCTACGGGCCAGGCGCTCGGCGCTATCCAACAACTGATCTCGTGTGTCCATCGATGTCCAACTAGTAGGTAGGCGATTGGGTTTCAAGGGCTATGAAAATGATAGCCGCTGCTTTCCTCGATTGCTGAGGGCATTGCAGATGGCCATGTCCTCGTCAGGCGAAGTTTGTGCAGGTGAGTTGGCGTGGCCATTCGCGAAAAAAGGTGTGTCAAGACGATAGGGTTCTGCCTCATTCTTCTTGGGTTGTTCGCGTGCGGTCTTGAGAACGAGCCCTTATCATTCTCAGAGGTGCAGCCGCTGTTTGAGGAGCACGAAGAGATATTCGATGCTCTCCTAACGGAGTATCCAGCCCCTTCCGAGGGTGTGCTCCGCCGCCTCTACCTTGCTCAGACCCCTGAAATGGCGTCGGAAGAGCGCCCCTATATTGAGGGGATTAGCGGGATCACCAAGCACCAGCGGTTGGAACTGGAAGTTGGTTACGGGGGTAAGAGTGGCAGTTTGACCGTCGTACTCGACACGCGCTTTGATGCTTATCAAATCGGCGTTGTCGGGCACTATGCGGACGGTTCGGATAACGGCCCTTCGATACCGGTCGAATGTGGGGACGAGGCGCTGACCCTACTAGATGAGGCCCAAAAGCGTAGAGGGGGCGGTTCGTTTCGATGTCGCTTATCTGATCGGTGGTATGCGTACAAAGTATGGTCGCAATAAGGGATCAAAACGTGATCAGGACCGTAACGTGTTGAAAACGAGTTGCTTATGCGGTGCCGTGACGGTCGCGATTGAGTCGCCGCCAGAGTTTATCAACGACTGCAATTGCTCCCTATGCCGTAGCACTGGGGCAGCGTGGGGTTACTTCACCACCGGGCAAGTGGTGACCAGCGGCCAGACCTCGACCTTTGTTCGTTCTGACCGCGACACACCAGCGGTCGCTATTCATTCCTGCCCAAACTGTCACGCCACGACACATTGGACGCTCACGGATGAGTTTCGTGCAAAAATGCCGGAGGCGGATCACATGGGTGTCAACATGCGCCTTTTTCGCGGGGAGGCACTTGTTGGCGTTGAGGTTCGTTTCCCGGACGGCGCAGCGTGGAGCGGCGAAGGGGATTATGCCTATCGCAGGCCTTCTTTTGTGGTGAGCGATACGGAACAGTTCTGAGTTCAGCCGCGGGGTGGCAGGGTCTCCACCATGGTCATGAACTTGAGTTCGGTAGCGGCGCGGCGGTGCTCGGAAATCGCCTGGTAGTCGGGATCATTGTACCAAGCTCTGGCAGCTTCGGCGCTGGGGAACTGAAAGATGATGACCCGGCCGGTGAGGGTGTCTGTGCCCTCGAACGTCTCGGTGCTGTCGTCAAAGGTGACGAACTGGCCGCCGTGCTTTTTGAGGACTGGGAAGAAGCCTTTCTCATAAATCCGGTACTCGTCGGCGTCGTTGATGGCGGCGAGATTGGCGATGATGAAGACGGGGCGGTCAGTCATGTTGGTCTCCGTTCAGCGGCGTTGTTGCGGCTGTTGAAGCACGCGCGTTTCGGCGTCTGCAACGCCGCGGCTGCTTTGCGGCCTCTTATCGCTTGCAATTCCTCGGGTTCTCCCGTTGTTCGGGGCGATGACTGCGCCTTCGCATCGCTTCGCCGTCGCGCCGATGATCGATTGGACGGATCGATACTGCCGGTATTTCCACCGGCAGCTGACACAGCATGCGCTTCTCTACACCGAGATGGTCACCGCTGAGGCGATCCTAAACGGCGATCAGGAGCACCTTTTAGGCTTTGATCACGAGGGGCCCGTGGCGCTGCAGCTCGGCGGGTCGGATCCTGCGAAGCTTGCAAAGGCGGCTGCTGTTGGCGCCGCCTACGGCTATGATGAAATCAACCTCAATGTCGGCTGTCCGTCGGACCGGGTGCAGTCAGGCCGCTTTGGCGCATGCCTGATGCGGGAGCCTGAGCTGGTTCGCGATTGTCTGATCGCGATGCGTGAGGCCGTGGATGTGCCGGTGACGGCGAAGTGCCGGATAGGGGTGGATGATCAAGACCCTGAAGAGGCGCTTCCCGCGTTCTTGCGCAACGTTGAGGACGCCGGCGTCACCGCAGTGACGATCCACGCGCGCAAGGCATGGCTCCAAGGTCTTTCGCCAAAAGAAAACCGCACCATTCCGCCCTTGGATTACGATCTTGTTTTCCGGATGAAGACAGCCTTCCCAAGGCTGACGATTATGCTCAATGGCGGCCTTCCGTCAGCGGAGGAAGCGCATCAGTATCTCGGCCGCGTTGATGGCGTCATGCTCGGGCGAGCATCCTATGAGAAGCCAGCCATCCTGGCTGATGTCGATCGGCTCTACTTTGGTGATACTGCTGAACCGGTGACGCCGGAGGCGGCTGTTCTGGCGGTCGTCCAAAAGGCGGAAAAGGGCTCTGCCCCGATCTGGCGATATGCGCGGCACATGCTCGGGCTCTTTGCTGGCAGAAAAGGCGCGCGGGCTTGGCGTCGGAGGACCAGTGAAGAGGCGCGGCTAGAGGATGCGCGGCCAGATCTTTTGCTCCGTATCATGACGGAAGAAGGCCTTGGCCAGACCTATCCCTCCGTGCAGGCGGCTGAATGACCTATCTGCTTCTCGCCCTGACGGGCGCATTCGCCGGCACACTCGGCGGCCTTTTCGGGATTGGCGGCGGCATCATCATCGTGCCCGTTCTTTTTTCCATCCTGACGGGCGCGGGCGGTGATCCCGAGGTGGCAGCCAAAACGGCGGTGGCGACCTCGCTTGCGACGATCATTGTGACGTCTTTGAGGTCGCTGCGTGCTCACCACAAAAAGGGAGCGGTGGATTTCAGCGTTCTCAAGATCTGGGCGCCGTTCATCGCCCTGGGCGCGATCGGTGGAGCGGGCCTCGCCCGGGTGATCGAAGGTCAGGTGCTGGTCTTCTTCTTCGGTCTTTCGGCGCTCGGCATGGGGCTGCAGCGGCTCCTCAAGCGCGACAAGGATGCAGGGCCGAAAAAGACCTTCGAGTTTTCGCTTCCTGTTCAGCGCGGTCTTGCTGTCGTCACCGGTATCATCTCTAGCCTTCTTGGCATTGGCGGCGGTGTGATGGGCGTGATGCTGATGACGCTCTCGGGGAAGCCTATCCACCAGGCGGTGGGGACGGCGTCAGGTTTCGGGATGGCCATCGCGATTCCTGGTGCAATCACACTCTTTTTGCTCGGCCTTTCCGATCAGGCCCTGCCGGGGGCGATCAGTTATCTTCACGTGCCCGGCTTCTTCGCCATATCCATCGGTATACTGATCTTTGTGCCGCTCGGCGCCCATCTCGCCCACGCCGCGTCGCAGCGGGTGCTTGGGATCGCCTTTGGCATTTTCCTTCTTTTGATGAGCGCCAATCTGTTGAGAGAGGCTTTGGTGTCCTTCTAAGGCGGGCTCCTCGCTCCCGCGTTGTTGTTGTGCGCTGTTTCCTTGGGGTTCCCGGCCATCCTGATATCATCCGCGACCAAACAGCGGCGCAGGGGTGAAGGCATGCTCGAGACCGACGAGTTCTACTCAGAGAACTCCCGCAAGTTCCAAAGGCAAAACGACAGCGAGGCTCTCGCGAACGCGATGGCGACAGCCATTGTGTCCGACGAGCTTAGCGAAGACCGTGCGGCGTTTATCGCCTCGCGGGACTTTTTCTTCCTGGCCTCGGTGAATGCCAAAGGGGAGCCGACTGTGTCCTATAAAGGAGGTGCACCGGGATTCGTGAGGGTCATGGGTCCCAAGACGCTCGTGTTTCCCAATTACGACGGGAACGGCATGTTCTTGTCCATGGGCAACCTCGACGAAACCCGAAGCATCGGCCTCCTGTTCATGGACTTTGAGACTCCTCATCGGTTGCGGGTGCAGGGACAAGCGAGCGTCAGTGATGATCCGAACAGACTTGAGATGTTTCCTGGCGCCAACTTGGTTGTCGATGTTGAGGTGACGGCGTGTTTTGTGAATTGCGCGCGGTACATTCACAAACACACTCGCGTGGACACCTCTCACTACGTGCCTGATGCGGAGGGACGACAGCCCTATCCAAGCTGGAAACGGATCGATGGGTTCCAGCCCGTGCTGCCGCGAAAGGACCAAGGGCGCGCCGAAGACCATGGGGGCGCGATTACGGCCGACGATTACGCAGCGTTGCTCGCGAAAGGGCAGTCCTGATCGCGGGCAAAGGCCAGCTCAAAATCATTGGCATGCAGAGCGATAAACGACCCCGCCCGTTCACAAATGTTTGAGCGGCGGCAACCCTGCTCAGCTTGGCCGCAACACGCAGCGCAAAGACAGCCGTGTTTTCCCACCTAGCGGATCAAGGTGCGCCCGCGGCATAACAAATCCCATGCGTTCAGGGCTTGGAGCTTGTGACTGTTGACCCACATTAAGGTGGGGCATACCAGCGGCGCGCTAGACGACCCCAAAGAAGATCAGCAGAAGGCGACCAGGCATGAGCAAAGAATACGACGTCGTTGTTATTGGCGGAGGCCCCGGCGGCTACAACGCAGCCATTCGCGCGGCCCAGCTTGGTCTCAAGACCGCTTGCATCGACAAGCGCGAAACGAAGAAGTTTGGCGGGACCTGCCTTAACGTTGGCTGCATTCCTTCCAAGGCGATGCTCCATGCTTCGGAAGCTTTCGAAGGGGCGGGCAAACATTTTGGTGATCTTGGTGTGAAAATCGCTGGCCTCGAGCTCGATCTTGATCGGATGCTCGGTCAGAAAGACGACGCCGTGAACGGTCTGACGGCCGGTATCGAGTATCTTTTCAAGAAGAACAAGGTCGACGGCTATCTCGGCTGGGGCCGTATTGATGGGCCTGGTAAAGTCGTGGTCGACACGGACGAGGGCTCCGAGACCCTCAGTGCTAAGAACATCATCATCGCCACAGGCTCGGACATCTTGAGCCTGCCGGGCGTCGAGATTGACGAAGAGGTGATCGTCTCCTCCACCGGCGCTCTGAGCCTTGGCAAAGTGCCGGAGCACATGGTCGTCGTTGGCGGCGGCTATATCGGCCTGGAGATGGGGTCCGTCTGGCGGCGCCTCGGCGCGAAGGTGACCGTGGTGGAGTTCCTCGACCGCATCACCCCCGGCATGGACGCCGAGATCTCGAAGCAGTTTCAACGCATCCTGAAAAAGCAGGGTATGGAGTTCAAACTCGGCACCAAAGTGATGGGGATCGAGAAGACCAAAAGCGGCGCGAAAATCACCGTCGAGCCAGCCCAAGGCGGCGAGCAAGAAACGATCGATGCCGATGTCGTGCTCATCTCGATTGGTCGGAAGCCGTTCACGGACAAACTTGGCCTTGATACTGTTGGCGTCACACCCAACCAGCGCGGTTTTATCGAAGTCGACGCGCATTGGGGTACCGGCGCGCCTGGCGTCTATGCGATCGGTGACTGCACGCCGGGCCCGATGCTGGCGCACAAGGCCGAGGAAGAAGCTGTTGCCGTTGCTGAGGTGATCGCGAATGGCCATGGCCATGTCGATTACGACATCATCCCAGGTGTGGTGTACACGGATCCTGAGGTCGCCTCGGTTGGCAAGACCGAAGAGCAGCTCAAAGAAGCAGGCATTGAGTACAATGTCGGTAAGTTCCCGTTCACGGCCAACAGCCGGGCCAAAACCAATCACGAGACGGATGGTTTCGTGAAAGTGCTGGCTGACAAAAAGACCGACAAGGTCCTCGGCGTGCACATGATCGGTACTGGTGTCGGCGAGATGATCGCGGAAGCCTGCATCATTATGAGCTTCGGCGGCAGCTCCGAAGACATCGCCCGCACCTGCCACCCGCACCCCACCCGGACTGAGGCGTTCCGCCAAGCCGCGATGGGCGTCGAAGGCTGGACGATGCAGGCCTAAACCAGCGCTGCGCGAAGAGGTGCCACGGCTTCGAGGACGGCGCTGTGGGATCTCAACCGTTCGTCGTCGTTGCGCGGTGACATCTCGGTGATCTCGATCCCGATGGCGCGACCGTGCTCTGCGACGAGCGCACAAACGGTTGCGACGTCATCCGGCGTGAGCCCGTCGGGCACGGCATACTCAGCCGTGACGAAGCTCGGATCGAAAACATCCGTATCGATATGAAGAAAGACCGGCCGATCGCTGAGTTTGTTCTTAAGAGCGCCGAAGTCGCGCCGCAGGGTTTCGCGATCAATCGCGAGAATGCCGCGCCGTTCGATCAGCGATCGTTCGGCGTCCCCAAGATCGCGGCCACCGATATGCACGAGCTGACCGGCTGGAAGCCCAGCGCCATAACCTGAATCCCACTCCCCCAGCGCCGCTGCCACCGGCATCCCGCCGAGATAGGATGATGATGAGGTCTCTGGCGTGTTGAGGTCTCCGTGTGCGTCGAAATAGAGTACGACCGCATCGGGCACGTGACGCATCACGGCAGGAAGCGTCGCCAGTGACGTTGCGCATCGCGGCGTGATCAGCGCGAGCCGATCACCATCCGCCAACGTCTCGGCGACGAGGTTGCGAGCGCGGGCGAGGGTGGTGCCTGCGTGTTCAAGCGCCGCGTCCCAGCCCACATCTCGGGTGTCTTCCGCCTCGCCGATCAACGTGTGGGGAACGCTCCATGCTTCGGCCAGTGCCGTGGTGAAGAGCGGGGTATCGATCATCCCTTCAGGCGTTCTGTCTGCGGAGTATCCATTCAGTCCGACACAGCGCAGCTTACCCACCTTACGATCTCCCGTCCTTGCGTGCCACCAAGACTAGCGCGGCTTTGGCTTCGTGTCAGCGTTGCCGAGGTCTCGCGGATAAGAAAAGAGCCCGAGGACCTATGGTCCTCGGGCTCTCCTCACTCGGGCGACGGAAGCCTTTACTTCTGGCGGATCGCCCGGACGCTCTCGGACAGAACCACGACCGAGGCGAGGAGAAGGCCGAGATCTTTCACCAGGAACTGACCTGGCAGGACCGAGATGATCAGTGCACCTTCTTCAGGCAGGAAGACACCTGGGGTCGTGAAGAAGAAACTGAAGGTGAGAAGGAACGTGGCGATCGCGCCTGCTGCTCCGATGGCGGAGAGTTTTGGCGAGATGAAGCGGCCAAAGAGGAGGGCGCCGACGGCGAGTTCGATCGTACCGATGGTACCGGAAAGAGCCCGTTCACTCAGGAAGCTTTGGAAGAAGCTGACGAAGGGACTGTTCGCGATGAGGCCAGCGATGGCGCCTGCTTCGTAAGCGCTGAACTTGAGGGCGCCAAACACCAGGAAGATCGTGCCGAGCCCGATATAGAGGCCGCGATCAGCAATGGTGTGGGTGATAGCTTCAGCCTTTTTGACGGCTGCTGAGTCATGGAGTTGGGCGGTGAGGTTTTGGTTGGTCATGGTCTTATCTCCTAATTAACGGACTAGTCCGTAACAATTCTGATGTGGTTCTTTGATGTGCGTCGTCTTTTTTGTTTCGGAGCTCTTTCGTCCCCGTCCGATGACATCTATATGATCGTTCCGGACTGGTCCGTCAAGAATAAAACGGACCAAACAGTAAAAAATTTTTGGAGGCCAAAAATGGCGCGATCTCTGGGGTTTGAGCCGAAGGAGGCGATCAAGGACATCGGCGATGTGTTCTGGCGGCAGGGATACGAGGCGACGTCGATGCAGGACATCGAGGACGCAACGGGCCTTAAAAAGCAGAGCCTCTACCGGCTCTTCAACGACAAGCGCGGCATGTATCTGGCCGCGCTCCAGCACTACGATGAGGCCGAAATCGGTGATGGCGGACCGCTATCGGATCTGTCGATCACGGCGCCGGAGCGGTTTGAGCGTCTCTTCCAATCGATCATCGATGATGTCGTCGCGAGCGGTGACAGGCGAGGGTGCTTCCTCTGCAACGCGGCCGCAGAGCAGGCCCAACTGGACCCTGCAACGGCGGAGAAGGTCAACGCCATGATGTTCCGCTCGCGCGGGCTTTTCATCAAAGCGCTCGGCGACCACGAGCCCTATGCCTCCGACGAACAGCTGAAGACAGCGCAGGCGGAGCATTTGCTCTCCGGCTATTTCGGCCTGCGCATCCTCATCAAGTCGGACATGCCGGAGGCGACGTTGAGAAATGCTGCGCGAGCGCTGGTTGCATCAATCTAATCGGTCCCGCGCAGCCCAAGCACTTTCCATGACATTTCGGTGTCGTTAGGGTCAGCGTTTGGCGCAACCTCTTGTGCCGTGAGTTATCGGAACCAGTCGCAATAGGCGGGCCCGGCGAGGTCAGCCGAGAGGAAGCCCTCCCCAATGCTTTATGTTATTTTCCTTCTGGTCGCAGTGGTCGGTGTTTCCGCTGCGATGTTCCAGATGCGGAACCACCCCAGAGGTCTCTACGTTCTGTTTTTCACAGAGATGTGGGAGCGCTTTTCCTATTACGGTATGCGCGCGCTGCTGATCTTTTACCTGACGCAGCACTTTCTGTTTTCAACCGATGCCGCCTACGGAATTTATGGGGCGTACACGACGCTTGTTTACATCCTGCCGGTGATCGGCGGGGCGATTGCTGACCGCTATCTCGGTCTTCGCAAATCGGTGCTGATCGGCGCGGCGCTGCTCGTGGCTGGGCACGCTTTGATGGCGGTGGAAGGGCCACCGGTGCAGGAGGGCGGCAGCCCCAACCCGCTCGTCCTCAACACGTTCTACCTCGCGCTCACTTTGATTGCGATGGGCGTTGGCTTCTTGAAGGCGAACATCTCCGCGCTCGTGGGTGAGCTTTATGAGAAGACGGACAAACGGCGGGACCAGGGCTTCACGCTCTACTATGTGGGCATCAATCTCGGCTCGTTCGGCGGTGCGGCGCTTGCGGGTTATCTCGGCCAGGAGTTTGGCTGGGGCTACGGTTTTGGCCTTGCCGGGATCGGCATGCTCGCGGGCTTGATCGTCTTTATACGCGGTAAAGCGCTCCTCAATGGCGCCGGTGAACCGCGCAACCCCACTGAGCTCGCCGAGCCGACCATCGGCGGGCTTTCGCGCGAGAACCTCATTTATGTGGGGGCCGCGATCCTGACATTGGTCGTGTGGCTGATGATCCGTGACCAGGGGACCGTCGGGCTGGTTCTCTATGCAGCCAGCGCGCTGACCCTTCGGCACATTCTTTTCAAGACCGTGTTCACGCTTGAACCGGAACAGCGAGACAGGATATTCGCGGCTCTCATCTTGATCATCGTGCAGGTCTTGTTCTGGGCGCTGTTTGAACAGGCGGGTTCGTCGCTCAATATCTATGCTGATGAACAGGTGGATCGAACGGTCTTTGGCCAAGAGGTTCCGGCCTCGGTGTTCCAATCCTTGAACGCAGGGTACATCGTTCTTCTTGGGCCGGTGTTTGCCGCCCTCTGGGCGTTCCTTGCGCGGCGAGGGATGGATCTTTCGGCGCCGGATAAGTTTGGCCTAGGTATCATCCAGCTGGGTCTTGGCTTCCTCGTTTTGGTCTGGGGCGATCTTTCGAGTGCTGGCCTCACGCCGGTGGTTTTCATCTTCCTCATCTATCTTCTGCACACGACAGGTGAGCTTTGCCTCTCGCCTGTGGGCCTCTCGGCTATGACCAGGCTGTCTGTGCCGTCCATGGTGGGGCTCATCATGGGCACGTGGTTCTTGGCCACGGCCTTTGGCAACTTCGTGGCGGCGCAGATCGCGCAGGCCACAGCCGCGCCGGGCGCGAGCGTCACGGATGTCTACAGCAATGTGGGCTGGCTGGCTGTCGGCGTTGGGATCGCGATGATCGTCCTGTCACCGTTCATCACACGGATGATGCACCTCGATACGCTCAAAGACGCTGAAAAGCCTGTCGCGGGCGGTGCGCAAGCAAAGGCTGAGGAAAAAGTCACCGCCTAGGGGCGAAGACTGTTCACTGCGGCTTCGGCCAGTTTGGTTGAAGCCGCGACGATAGCCTCTATGCGCTGGCCGGTGTCACGCAGGGGCTGGCCTTGCCAGTCCGTTACCGTCCCGCCAGCGGCTTCGATCACCGGAACGGCCGCGGCGATGTCGTGCCAATTGAGGCCAGCCTCGACCACGAGGTCCATCTCGCCGCTGGCCACAAGGCCCACGCCGTAATTGTCGAGGCCTTGACGCGTAACGCGGCAGGCCTTCGCAAGCCTCGCCACAGCGGCCGCTTCTTCGTCGGTGAAATACTCACCAGCCCGCATGTCCGTCACCATCAGCCGCGCTTCCTCAATCCTTTCGCACCCTGATGTTTGCGGGCCGAGCGGCTCGGTGACGTCCAACGTCCGCTCTGCACCTTTCGTGAACCCGACCCAGCGTTCCTTCAAAAATGGCTGATCGATGACGCCGAGGATCGGAACCCCGTCCTCTTCAAGAGCGATGAGGGTCGTCCAAACCGGGATGCCGCAGATGAATGCACGCGTGCCGTCGACCGGATCAATCACCCATCGGTGTTGTCCCGCGCCTTCCTTCTCGCCGAACTCTTCGCCTTTGATGCCGTGCTCGGGGAAGTTCTCTTCGATCCGTTCCCTGATCACCCGTTCAGCTTCACGATCCGCTTCGGTTACGGGGTCAAAGCCTGTCGTCAGCTTGTTGGTGATGCTCGTGCCCGAGCGGAACCGCGGCAGCGATTCTTGGGCGGCTGCGTCGGCGAGGCTGTGGGCGAAGGCGATGAGGTCGTCACTGTCCATCGGCAACGCCTAGCGATCCGGACCCTGAAAAAACAAGACCCCGCGCTGCGGGAGGTCCGCGCGCAGGGTCTTTCCCCTCAATCCGGACCCCCAAAAGGTGGGGGCGGGGTCCGGCGGCCCAGCGAAGTCTTAAACGGCGTCCGCCAAAGTCTTCGCAAGATCGAGAAGGCGCCGACGTGGGCCTTCTTTTAAGTTGTAATAGGCTCGCACGAGATCCAGTGTTTCTTTCTGCTGGAAGACCTCAGGCGCGATGCCGAAAGCTCCGTTGCGTGATGCAATTTCATGACCAGCGCGCTGCTCGTCCGTCAGACCTTCAAAGAAATGCGAAACGGACACATCGAGCGCTCCGGCGATCACCCAGAGGCGCGACGCAGAAATGCGGTTGGCTCCGCTTTCGTATTTTTGAATCTGTTGGAACTTGATGCCGACGGCATCGGCCAGCTTTTGCTGAGTCATGCCGAGCAGGCAGCGTCGTTGGCGCAGGCGTTGTCCTACGTGAAGATCAACCTGATGTGGCATGTGCCGCCTCCCAAACGTCTGTTCGGGATTAACTTTTCAATCGGCGTGCCACCGCTGATTGCGGAGCGCCAATTGTGGCCACTTTGCGGCGGTTTGTCCCTTTTTGAGCCTCAAGAGTCTCTCCCTAAGACACTGAAGAATATGGGTAAAAAGCGTGTGTGGTGTGTGCCAGCTTGGTTCAGAGAAAGTTTTGGTCAGCGGCGGATTAACCATGGTTCTGAGGGGATTAGGCCTCATTCTCGCCAAAGTCCCGGAATGGGCCAGCTGACTGTCCCAAAATGAGCCGTGTTTTTGGAGAGGTTGCCGCGAGGCGGTCTCCACACCATTGCTCGTCTGAGGCGTGGTGTCGAGCGGGGCGGGAGAACAGGTTAAGGAGCCCTGATCCTGCCGATGTTGAGGCGGTCCAGGGAAGGGGACAAACCGCGCCGTGCCTTCAAACAAGCGAGCAAGCGCCGGACGATGGCGGGCGGCCTTAGCGCCCCTGATCGCGCTCATGGGGTGCGAAGCCGACGACTACAACGCCTACGCTGACGCCCAGCTTGCTGAGCAAGAGAGCAGCCGCATTCTTGTTATTGGCGACTCCGTGATGTGGTGGGGGCTGGAGCAACAGGCCTCGGTGAGCGACGGGATGAGCCAGGTGCTGGGGGAGCCGGTCGTCAACCTCTCCGTGCCCGGCGCCCGTATCAGCGCGCCCGATCCCCAATGGGTTGCAGAGGGCCTCGATATCCACGCGCAGTATAGGAGCAAGGCGTGGGACTGGGTCGTGGTGGAAGGCGGGGCCAATGACTTGGCTGAGGAATGCCGCTGCAACGCCTGTGATGGCGTGCTGGATGAGCTGATCGCAGAAGGTGGCGCCTCGGGTGAAATTCCCGATTTGGTACAGGACGCGCGGGCCGACGGCGCCCGCGTCGTGGTGGTGGGATACTACGCACCGCCTTTGGCTGGCGGGGAGTTCGCCGCCTGCGCCGATGAGCTCTCCGTCCTGTCGTCCCGAATTGAGACATTGGCGAACAGAACCGGCGGGGTGACCTATGTGTCGATGGCGGAGGTTGTGGATCCGTCCGATGCTGGCGCCTATGATCCAGACCTTATCCATCCCTCGGCGACGAGTTCGCTCGCCATTGGGCGATTGATCGCCGAGGTGATCGAGGCGGAAGAGAACTAGCGCTTCTCTCTTAGGGCTCGACGATATCGAACCAGAAGTTCGGTGTTTCGAGGCTGTCGAACATCTCGGAGAGGGCGCCGCGGTCGCCGTCGATGCTCATCCGCCCCGTGAGCGCCAGTTGAAGGGCCCGCACCTCGCGTGTGATCAGCCGGTTGAAGTCGCCGCGGGTCATTGTGACGGACGTCAGCGGATCATCCGCTGGGCCGTCGCGGGGGACGATCACGGCTTCCGTCACCAGCAGAGTGACTGTTTCGTCTGTATCGGTGAACGTGAATTCGATCGTGTAAGGATCACGGTCGAGCAGCGCGGGGTCATAGCGCGCAGCCAGGGCGTCGAAGAGATCAAGCGTGGGCACTGCGCGCAAGAAGTCTCGATTGGCTGAATCAAGAGGCTCAAGGTCTGGCGGTCCCACCCGAAGCTCCTGCGCCGCGGTGAGAAAATAGCTCCGCCAAGCGCCGCTCTCGGACTGAAAGCCCAATTGTTCGTAGGCGGCAGCCAGCCAGTCGCGCGCCTCCTTATTCTCAGGCTCTGCGAAGACGAGATGGTTGAGAAGCTCCGCCACCCAGCGGTAGTCACCTTCTGCAAAGGACGTCTTCGCTAAGCTGAGCACCTGCTCCGCGCCCCCCATTGCGCTCACATAGCGCACAGACGTTTCGGTCCGGGGGAGGGCGTAGTAGTCCGCAGGCACACCGCTCCACCAACCGAAATAGTGCTGGTACACCGCTTTTGAGTTGTGGTTCAGCGTGCCGTAATAGCCGCGGGTGTCAAAGGTCTCCGACTGAAACACTGGCTCCTCGATCGCCTCCGCGGCTTCTGTTTGTGAAGCACCGGAGTTGGCGTGGCGCAGCGTTTGGTCGTGGATGTACCGATAGATATCGCGCTGCCGTTCAAGGAATTGCGTGATGTTGCCTGTGCCCCAGGTTGGCCAATGGTGGCTGGCAAAGACCACGTCGCTTTTGTCACCATAAAGAGCAAGAACACGGTCGATGGCGCGGCTCCACGCGCGGGCATCGCGCACCTTGGCGCCGCGGGGCGTCAGGACGTTATGGAGTGTCGCCGTCGCGACTTCTGCCGTACAAAGAGCACGCTTTTCTGGTAGGTAGAACATGAACTCAGCCGGTGCTTCGGTATCGGCCGCGTCGATGAACTCAAAGATCACGCCGTCTATGGTGCGCGGTGATCCGTCGCCATAGAGCTCCTCCGTGGGAAGAACGAGGCTGATGGTGCCGTTAGGGAGGCCAGGGCCAAGGCCTGAACCAACATGGGCGTGGGGCGCGCGCTCAATCGTGTTGCCGAACATCAGGCTGGCGCGGCGGCCCATATGGGTGCCCGCAAGAAGGTTCTCTGACACGGCGCTTTCAGAAAAGCCCGTCGGCGCGAGGATGGGGATGTCGCCCGCATCGATCTCTTCGTCAGTCAAAATACCCCGTGCACCGCCGAAATGGTCGACGTGAGAATGGGTGTAGATCATAGCCGACACGGGTCGCTCGCCCAGTGTTGTGTTCACGAGGTCAAGGGCGGCAGCGGCCGTTTCGGTCGCCGTGAGCGGATCAACGATGATCCAGCCCGTCTCGCCCGCAATCACGCTCATCACCGCAAGATCATATCCGCGGATCTGATAGACCCCATCGGTCACCTCAAAGAGGCCGTGCATCGCTGCGAGTTGAGACTGTCGCCACAGGGACGGATTGACCGTGTCGGGAGCATCAGCAGCCAGAAAGTCGAACTGCGGGATGGACCAAACAACCTCGCCCTTGGCGTTGCGAATGGCATCATTGTCGATCGCGGCGAGGAAGCCGCGTGCGGCATCATCACGGTCGGAAGGTTCGCCAAGCGGCAGGCGCGCAGCAGTGGCCGCATTGGCTATCCGCGTTGCCGCTGTCGCTGTTCCCGGCGGCGGCAACTGCCCAACAATGTCTTCCGTGACCGGAGGAGGTGAGGGGGGCTCGCTACTGACCCTGTCCGCTTCGTCTGGAGCGCAAGCCGCCATCGCCAGGGCCACAATGGAGCCCACCATCACGCGCGTTTTCAAGATCGAGCCCTCCGCTCATCGTCGTCTTTTCGACCATGATGACCGGGACAAGCGCGGGAGACCAGCCCCCGAAGCCAGCTTAGCTGCCAAGCCCTGCCGCCTCGACGGCCTCGCGGTGCATGCGAGCCTCCTCGACATAGAAAGCTGCGCCCATCAGCGCCATCTTGTCTTCGCCTTCCCGCAGGTTGCGAAGCTTCTTGGCTGGCATGCCGCCCCACAGCTCACCAGAGGGCAAACGTTTGCGTGCGGACAGGAACGCACCTGCGCCGAGAAAGGCGCCGCTTTCGATGACCGCGCCGTCAAGCACGGTGGCGCACATCCCGACAAAGCCGCCATTCTCCAACGTGCAGCCATGCAGCATGCAGCGGTGACCCACCAAAACATCATCGCCGATCAGTGTCGCTGTGCCGCCGCGACCTTCGGGGTCAACATGGATCACTGTGCCATCTTGCACATTGCTCCGTGCACCCACGACGATCTTGTTGGCGTCGCCGCGTAAAACACAGCCGTACCAGACCGATGCGTCGGGGCCGATTTCGACATCACCGATGATGACCGCTCCTGGAGCGATGAAGGCGCTTTCGTGAATCTGCGGCGTCTTGCCTTCGAAGGGTAGGATCAGTGGCGTCATGTCTCGTCGTCTTCCGAAGTGGCGTCATCCTCGACCGCATATTCGTAGATTGCATCGATCAGGCAACTCTGAGTCGAGAAGGCAGTCCGCGACGGTACCGGGGTCTCGGACAAAAAGAGAGGCTCGTTGTCCTGGACACACCCGGAGGTAGCGAAGCGCGTGTTGAAGCCCACCCGTTGGGCCCGATTGGCAATGCGGCAGGGGCTGCGCAACGTCACCAGGTATTGGTCGTTGGCACCGCGGAGCAGAATGATTCCCTCGCCGCCATCCCAATCAGAAAATCCGTTGATCGTGTTGCGGAAACAGATTCGTTCGACC
>JBCBMW010000017.1:0-78509 GCA_039822105.1 Pseudomonadota bacterium
ACACCTGGTGTTCGAGCTTGAGGCTGACGCCACCATCCCTTCGGAATATGTGCTCCTGCTGCGGTTCCTCGGCGAGACCCGGCCTGAGGAAGAGGTGGGCATTGGCAATTATCTGCGCCACGAGCAGCAGGCCGATGGCTCTTGGCCGCTTTTTGCCAAAGGCGCGGGCGATCTCTCCGCGACGATCAAGGCCTATTGGGCGCTCAAGATCATCGGCGACGATATCGATGCGCCGCATATGCTGAAGGCGCGGAACTTCATCCTCTCCCATGGCGGAGCTTCGAAGGCGAATGTCTTCACGCGCTACACGCTGGCGCTCTTTGGCATCATTCCGTGGCACGGCGCGCCGTCGATCCCGGTGGAGGTGATGCACCTGCCGAAATGGTTCCCCTTTCACACCTCCAAGATCGCGTACTGGTCGCGGACGGTGATGATCCCGCTCTTGGTGCTCGTCGCGCTGAAGGCGCGTGCGACGGATTGTTCGGTGGGCCTGCGCGAGCTGTTCATCACGGCGCCGGAGGATGAGACCAAGTGGCAGATCAACCCGAATGGCTCAGCGGTCGGGAACATCTTCCTCGCGCTTGATAAGGTTCTGCACGCCGTTGAAGACAAAATGCCGAAGCCTATCCGTCAGCAGGCGATCAAACAGGCGGAAGAGTTCGTTCTCAAACATTTGAACGGCGAAGATGGTCTGGGTGCAATCTACCCCGCGATGGCCAACTCGGTGATGATGATGCATGCGCTCGGCTATTCCAGCGACAACGAGCATATGCAGATTGCGCGGAAGTCGATTGAACTTCTTCAGGTGAAGCGCGGTGATCAGCTTTACCTGCAGCCTTGTGTGTCGCCGGTCTGGGACACGGGGCTCTCCGCTCACGCCCTTTTGGAAGCGGGCGAGACGCAAGATCCGCGGCTTGAGGCGATGCTCGATTGGCTGAAAAGCAAACAGATCCTCGAGCACAAAGGCGACTGGACCGTCCGTCGTCCCCATGTTCGTCCTGGCGGCTGGGCATTCCAGTATGAAAACCCTGACTACCCGGACGTTGATGACACGGCTGTTGTGGCCATGGCCATGCATCGCCAGGGTGACCCTAAGTACAAAGAGAATATTGACCGCGCTTGCGAATGGATCGCGGGCATGCAGTCTGCTTCTGGCGGCTGGGGCGCGTTTGAGCCTGAGAACGAGCACTTCTATCTGAACGCCATCCCGTTTGCCGATCACGGCGCGTTGCTTGATCCGCCAACGGTCGATGTCACGGCGCGCTGTGTCGGCTGCCTCGCGCAGATCGATAAAGAGCTTTATGCTGAGAATATCGAGCGCGGCCTCAACTACCTCAAAAGCGAGCAAGAGCCTGATGGCTCTTGGTTTGGCCGCTGGGGTGCAAACTTTGTCTATGGCACGTGGTCGGTGCTCGTTTCTCTCGAGTCGGCTGGCGTTGATATGCGCGAGCCTTGGGTTCGCCGCGCGGCGCAATGGTTGAAAAGCCAGCAGCGCGAGGACGGCGGCTGGGGCGAGGGCCTCGAGACGTACGAAGATGACCGCAAAGGTTACGCGATTGGCTCGACCGCTTCGCAGACGGCCTGGGCGCTCATGGGCCTGATGGCGGCGGGCGAGGTGAAATCCGAAGAGGTGGAACGCGGCGTGCAGTGGCTCGCGGATGCTCCGCGCCAAGAGGACAGCCCGCGCTGGGAGGAAAATCTCTACACCGGCACTGGCTTCCCTAAGGTCTTTTATCTCAAATATCACGGCTATGCGGCGTTCTTCCCGCTTTGGGCCACGGCGCGGTATGAGCGGATGTCGACGGCGAATGACCCGCGCCAAGGCTGGGGCATGTGAAGCTCGGCATTGTCTGCGGCCTTCTCTCAGAAAAGGCCGCTCTCGGATCGATCGATCATCCAGTGGAGGTGTCGGGCGCTGATCCGCACCGGGCCTATCAGTATGCGCTCAAACTCGTGGAGGAGGGCGCTGAGCATCTTGTCTCTGTGGGTCTTGCGGGCGCCTTGATGCCGCATCTTCAGCCTGGAGATCTTGTTCTTCCGAGCATGGTGATCACCGCTGACGGGATCGCTTACAAAACGCTCGCCTTACATTCGTCAGCTGCGAAGGCTGGTTCCGTCCTTTTCGGCTCTGACGAGGTGATCACCACCGCTGCTGCCAAGGCGAAAATCGCCCAGACCTTCGACGCCGCTGTTGTGGACATGGAAAGCCACGCCGTGGCGCGGGCGGCGCTTGAAAAAAGCATCCGCTTTTCAGTCATCCGCGCGGTGGCAGACGGCGCAGGCCAGGCCCTTCCTCCGTCAACGGAGGGTGCGGTTCGCGCCGACGGTTCGGTCGATACGTTCCAGACCCTCGCGAAGCTGCTCAAGCGTCCCGGAGATCTGCCGGGCCTCATCGCAGTGGGCCAACAAGCAGGCAAAGGCACGCGGACCTTGCGCAATCACGCGCCGTCGCTGCTAGCGGCGTTGGCTCGGCACTGACGCTGCCAATTGCCCGATGCGGCTGGTCTGTCTATCTCCCTAGCAACAGAGAAAAGAGGATCGCCCGATGACCGATATCCCAGCAACCATGCGCCGAATGATGAGCGAAGCGACGTCCGGCGGGACGCTTGAGCTCCGCCTCGAAGAGGTGGCAACGCCCACGCCTAAGCCAGGCGAGCTGCTCGTCCGGGTTGAGGCTACGCCTATCAACCCATCGGATCTTGGGCTGTTCATCGGCATGGCGGATTATGCCAACGGCACCGTCGGCGGGACGGCGGAGCTGCCGACCCTGAGCATGCCGGTGCCGGATTACGCGCGCGGGATGTACGCGCCGCGCCTCGACAACCCCCAAACCGTTGGCAATGAGGGTGCCGGAGTTGTGGTGGCGGCAGGGTCGCCTGACCACGAAGGGATGATTGGCCGGGCTGTCGCCTTCGCGACCGGTGATCTTTACTCAGACTATTGTGTTGTCCCAGTGCCAGCCGCCATTCCGCTTCCGGATGGTGTGACGCCGCGTGACGGTGCGTCGAGCTTTGTCAATCCGATGACGGCGCTTTCGATGACCGAAGTGATGCGCCGGGAGGGCCATAAGGCGCTGGTGCACACCGCGGCGGCTTCCAACCTTGGCCAGATGCTGAACAAGATCTGCATCGCTGACGGCATTCCGTTGGTGAACGTCGTGCGGAAAGCCGAGCAGGCGGAGATCCTCAAAGGGATCGGTGCGGATTATGTTGTGAACTCTAGCGACGCTGATTTCTTCCCGCAGCTTGTTGCCGCGATCGACGCCACGGGCGCGACGCTCGGTTTTGACGCTGTCGGCGGCGGCGCGTTGGCCGGCACGATCATCACCGCGATGGAAGCGGGCCTTGTCAAAAAGATGGGCGAGTTCAGCCGGTACGGATCACCGACGTGGAAGCAGGTCTATGTCTATGGCCGCCTGGACCTGAGCCCGACCACGGTTCCGCCAAGCGTCGGCATGGCCTGGGGCGTTGGCGGCTTCTTGCTTCCGAACTTCCTTGCCACGATTAGCCAAGAGGACCGGATGAAAATGGGCGGCCGCGTGATCGCCGAGCTCAAGACCACTTTCGCAAGCCACTACACGGACGAAATCTCGCTGACCGATGTCCTGAAACCAGAGATGATCGCCAAGTATGACGCAAAAGCAACGGGCACGAAGTTCCTGGTCAACCCGACCCTGTAGCGATGTGTGAACCGTCCGTGACCTGTTTGGGCGCGGGCGGCTCCCACCACCTTCCTTGATACCTTGCCTACCCGAGGGCGGCGACCACGCTGGCCCTCGGTTTCACCACCCGCGTGGCGAGCGATGTGCTGAAGCGCTCCACACCCGGAAGATTAGAGAGATTGGCACGCAACAGCGTGTCAAGCGCGGCGATGTCTGTCGCGTAGACGTCGAGCATATAATCAGAATCGCCCGTGGTCGCGAAACATCCGTAAACGGCTGGATGATCGATCACAGCTCGCTCAAACGCCTCATACTGTTCGAACCGAACCGTCACGTGCACCAAGGCGCGGACGCCCAGCCCGATCCGTTCCGCATCGACGCTGGCGTGATAGCCGGTGATCACGCCATCACGCTCCCACGCGCGCACACGGTTCCAGCACGGCGTCTTTGACATCCCCGCCTGCTCAGCGATGTCGGCAAAGGCCATGCGGCCCTCCTTCTCCAAGAGGGAGAGGATTGTCCGATCCTGGTGGCTAAGGCCAGCGTTCTCGAATTTGGCGTTCATCAGAACATTGTCCTCACAAATGCGGTCAACCGGAAGAAATAGGGACATAATCCGCGCGAAAGTCAAATAGGGTTCCGCCGTGAGCAGTGCCCGGAGGTGCCAGGACGATGGCGCAGGAACAACCCACTGAGGTTCGCACGCGCGAGGATTGGCACCGGGCGATCGAGTCGCCAGCGATGCTGGATTACGGGGTGTACCTCGCATGTGATCAGCTCCTGACGTGCCAGAAGCCTCTGGCCGAGCTTTGCAACGGGGACGAGCTCCAGTTTCAGATTGTCCATCAGGTCGAAGAGCTCTGGATGAAACTGATCGCTTACACCCTTGTTGACGTCATCGACCGCCTTCGTGAGGGCGAGACGAACAGGGTGCTGTCCTTGATGGGCCGGGTCCATCGCCTGCAGCGCTTGATGATCCAGCAGCTCGATGTTCTCGAAACCATGTCGCCTAAGGAGTATCAAGAGGTACGCTTACAACTGGGCAATGGCAGTGGCCAAGAGTCGCCCGGCTTTCGCATCTTGCTCCATATGCCGCCTGATCTCTGGGCGGCGTACAAGGAGCGTTATCTCGATGCCTCCGACCGAACGGTCGATGATGTCTACGATGAGGGGTACGCCCATGACGATGCCTATATGGTCGCCGAGGCACTGACCGAGTATGACGAGCTGTTCCAAATCTTCCGTTGGCGTCATCTCTTTCTGATTGACCGTTCGATTGGCTCGCAGTCGAAATCACTCAAGGGAAGACCGGTGGAGCAACTGCAAACCGGCGCCCGCAAAGCGCTGTTCCCCGAGCTGTGGCGGGTGCGCAGCGAGATGACGGATCGTTGGGGCGGCAGCTATGGTGTTGTCCGGGATTCGATCGCGTGAAGGACGACTTGTCGGCGATCGCGGCGAGGTTTGAGCGGCCTGCGGGCCCCTATCTCGCAAGCCATTCGGTTGGTCTTCCGCCTCGCTCCGTCCGTGATCATCTTAATAAAGACTATCTTGATGTGTGGATGGCGTCAGGCGATGGGGCTTGGCCGTCATGGCTCGATGCGGTCGAGAAGTGGCGAGCACTGCTTGCCCAGCTTTTAGGTGCACAAGCGAAAGAGATTTGTCCGCAAACGTCGGTATCATCCGCCCTCTTTCATTGCTTGACAAGTTTGACGATGCCCGGCGCGCCCATCGGGCGTGTGGTGATGCATGAAACAGCCTTTCCCTCGATGGGCTTCGTCGTGACGGCGCTCAAAGAGTCGGGGGCGGAGCTCTCGCTTATCCCGCGTGATGCCCCGCCCGGCGACCTTGACGCTTGGGCGAGCGCTCTTGATGGCGCGTCCTTCGCCCTGATCACCCATGTGCATTCCAACACCGGCGCGCTGAGCCCCGTTGCGGCGATAGCGGATCTCGCGCGGTCGCGAGGCGTGATGTCCGTGTTGGATTGCGCTCAATCGGTCGGCGTTGTTCCGTTTACAGTTCAAAGCCTAGGCGTCGACGCCATCGTGGGATCAAGCGTCAAGTGGCTTTGCGGTGGTCCGGGGGCGGGCTTTCTATGGATGCACCCGACGCGCCTGACCAATGCCCAACCGGTCTTCGCTGGTTGGTTTTCCCATGCTTCGCCCTTTGCCTTTGATATTCGTGACCTTCAGTTTGCTGAGGATGCGCTCAAGTTCTGGGGCGGCACACCATCCGTCGCGCCGTTTGTGGCGGCGAGCGCGGGCTTGTCGACCATTCTGGACTGCGGCGTTGACCGGGTGAGGGCGCACAATGTGGCATTGCAGGCAACGCTGCTCGGCACCAGTCTCGAGGAAGCAGCGGCGTTGTCGGCGGACATGGGCGGCACACTCTGTTTGACGTTCCCGCAGGACACGCTTCCAGGCTTGCGTGCTGCGCTGGACAGAGAGAGTGTTTTCTATGACGTCCGTGGGCAGACGGTACGTTTGTCGCCGCATATCTATAACACCGATGAGGACGCGCACCTTGTGGGTGCGTTGTTGGCCGACGCGTCGGTCGATGACAGGAGGGAGTTGCTAGCATGGTAGGGTATCGTCACAGGACAGGTCGGTTATCATCATTCCTTTGGGCGCTAGGCGTTCTGGCCTGCCTCGACCCCCAGGCGTCGAGCGCAACCAGCGACGCCGCGGAGCCGGTGATGGAGCTTCCGCCAGCGCTGACCACGAGCAATGTGCCTGCGATCCGCCAGGCGGTGGCAGACAGGGCAGCTCAATTTGCTAAGACACGGCAAGCCGCCCTTGCCGGATATGCCGCAGACGGAGAGCGTCTCTATATCGGGACTAGCTTTGCCTCGACACCGCAGCTGCATATCATCGACAGGCCTCTTGGTGCGCGTCGTCAACTGACGTTTTTTGATGAACCCATCGCGTCGCCGACGCCCTCACCAACCGATCCTGACCTTATCGCGTTCCTAGGAGATGTTGGTGGTTCAGAGGCCTACGGACTGTCGTTGTTCGATGCAGCTTCTGGAACGACGCGCCCTGTTTCAACAGCAGGACGGCGCGCCAACTGGCCGACATGGTCACCTGACGGAGAGCGCCTCTTCTGGGCGGAGGCGAGTCCCGGCGGCAAAACGGCGCTGATGGCTGCTGCGGTCGATCGTCTCGACGAGGTGCAGCAGGTCGCGGAGTATCAGGGAACTTGGTTTCCTGTCGCTTGGTCACCCACGAATGACGAGGTCCTCCTCTACCACTTCGTTGCGCTCGATGACAGCGAGCTTCATCTTCTCGATCTAACCAGTCGTGTCCTGACGAAAGTCAACCCTGATCTCGACCGGGTGGGCTATGGGCGCGCAGTCTATGCTCCTGACGGTGAGCACCTCTATATCGCTATGAATGCAGAGGACGATTTTCTCCGTCTTCACCGTTATCACATTCCATCGGGTGCCAGGACACTCCTCACAGGCGATGTCGACTGGGACGTGGAGCTGGTCGCCGCTTCGCCTGATGGCAAAAGCTATGCAGCTGTTTTCAACGAAGCTGGAGCCTCACGACTACAGATTTATGATGCGTCAACGGACAAAGTGTTGCGATCACCTGACCTGCCTCTGGGGGTCATCCGGAACATTCTTTACGCACCAAAGGGCGATCGGTTGGCGTTCACTTTTGAGGGCGCAACCTCACCAGGTGACGTCTGGGAATGGCGGTTGAAGGGACGTGGGCGCCGCTTGACGCGTTGGACGGAGAGCGAAGTCGGAGGTCTTGATTCTGCCGCTTTTACGAGTCCGCGTCTCATTGAGTACCCGACATTTGACGAGCAGGAGAATGGCGAGCCTCGGATGATCTCGGCCCTGGTCTACCCGGCGGCAAGTGAAGAACCGTCGCCGGTGATCATCTCCATCCACGGCGGCCCGCCGGGCCAATCGCGACCAACCTTTAATCCCTCTGTCCAATATTGGGGCGAGGCGCTTGGTGCGACCGTGATCCTTCCTAACGTTCGGGGATCGACAGGGTATGGGGAGCGTTTTCAGCTTCTCGACAACGGCCGGTTGCGTGAAGACTCCGTGCGCGACATCGGCGCTTTGCTGGACTGGATTGACGCGCAGCCAGAGCTGGACTCATCGCGCGTGGTTGTAACGGGTACGTCCTATGGGGGTTACATGACGCTTGCATCCTTGGCCGCCTACGGATCGCGTCTCTCTGCTGGGGTGGACGTGGTTGGGATCTCCAACTTCGTCACTTTCCTTGAGGGCACCGCGCCTTACCGGCGAGCCACCCGGCGCCCGGAATATGGTGATGAACGCGACCCAGAGATGCGGGCGTTCCTGAACGCCATCTCCCCACTGACCAATGCGCATCGCATTTGTCAGCCCCTCTTCGTCGCCCAAGGCGAAAACGACAGGCGGGTGCCAGCCGCCGAGGCGCGCCAGATCATCGCGGCTGTCGAGGCCAATGGCGGTGAGCCCTGGTCTGTCTTTGCCGCCAATGAAGGGCACGGCTTTCGCCGGTCGGAGAACGCAGCGGCGCTCAACGCGATGGTGGTAACGTTCTTTGATCGCGCCTTTTCCGGCGATCTGCCAACGGCTTGTAACGTCGATGAGTGATCGAGGCCAGCCCTCTTGGGCAAGCCGTCCTAATCCGTAGGCTGAAGCACGCTGACCCAACCAAGGTCGCGCCCGGTCTTCAGCGATGGTTGGTCGTTGAAAATGAACGAGACCGGATCGTTTTCTGTGTAGGCCGGCCAGGCCCAGCCCTCCACGTTGCCACCTTGTGTTGTGGGCCGTCCCGACCGCGCGAACTTGGCCCACATTCCGCTCATCAGGTTGCTGAGCTGGCGCGGGCGGTTGCCGCCGCCGGTTTGCGCGTCCAAAAGGTCGGTGTTGGCGAAAGCAAAGGCGACATCGCTCGTATGGAATGCTCGCGGCCTTCCTTCAAAAAGAGGTGTGCCCCAATCAAATACGTAATTGTAGACGGGGGCGGTGCCGCGGTTCGATAGGCGGCGGCATGCTTCTAACGCCTGTGCACGGAAGCGAAAACTGGAGACCACAGACAGAAGAGCCACCGGCGACAGATCGGGGAACTCTGCTACCGCCGCATTGAACGCGGCCTCGGATTGGTCGCCATACCGCCCCCGCAGACGCTCGATCGCATCTTCGCGGCTCATCGCTTCAAGATCAGGCGCGTTGACGCTGGGGCTCGCCTCATCCCTCACGGTACCGCAGATCACCGGCACATTGGTGTGGAGACGGAGCGCATCAGGCGAAAACGGTTGGCTAGGCATTTGCGGAAGCCCGGCTGTGGGCTCAAACCAGTGAGCGGGCCCCTGCCAATAGCCCGTTTCAATGCTCTCTTGCGCTATGACACCAGAGGCTTGCCGCGCGGCGATGATATAGTCATCGACTGGCACTTGCGCGAGCTGTTCGGCAGTTGTCGTATTGTTCTCGATACCGAGTTGTTGGAGGATGGCCGCACCAAGGCGCGCCGAGGTGTCAGGATCATGGACTGCGAGCCGCGCGCCGCTTTGGATGATCGCCTTATGAAATAGGCCTTGGGCTGATGGCATGGCCATCAATGCGCTGATCTTGAACCCACCGCCCGATTGGCCAAAGACAGTGACATTGTCAGGGTCGCCACCAAAGCTGCTGATGTTGTCCCGGATCCACACTAGGGCGTGCACAATGTCGAGCATGCCGACATTGGCCGAGTCCTGGAGGCGCGGATCGTTCGTCCACGAGAAGTTCGAGAACCCGAGCGGGCCCACGCGATGGTTGAGGCTGACAACGACCACCTCTTGTGTCCGTGCCAGGTTTTCGCCATCAGCGCTCAGGTATTTTTGGCTGGAACCGCCGCCAAAACCATCAGCATGCAGCCAAACCATCACTGGCGTGGCCTTCCGCTTAACGCTCGGTGACCAGATGTTGAGGCGGAGGCAATCTTCTGATGGGCTGCTCCAGGCGCCGCCAGTCAGCATGAACGGCCATTCATTGGCTGAAAGATCGACAACGGGCAGGGGCCCAGTCGGGCATATGGGGCCATAGGTCAGGGCACGGCGGACCTCTGACCAGGGCTCTGGCGCCATGGGTGCGGCGAAGCGTGCTGTGGGGCCTGTCGCTGCGCCATAGGGCACGCCTTTCCAGACATAGACGCCGTTACGCCAGTAGCCTTGCACAGGGCCGTAGGTCGTTTCAGCGACCGGAACATCGGTGCGCACAGCGGGCGAGCCGCTGTCCGCGGAAGGTTCGTCCGTTGCTGCACTGGTGTTTGAGGATTGACGGTTCTCAACCGTGCAGCCCGCGCCGATGGCCGCCGCGCCGGCCAGCATGATCGAACGCCGCGAGATATCTGTTGGTGTCGCCATGGTCCCTTTGATCCCTTGCAATGTCACCAGCGCGCGGTCTGGTTTATCTGTGCTGACTTAGGCGACGCAGCGGCAGCCTCACTCAACCCGCTGGAACACCGTGCGCTGAATACCGCCATCACCGTAGCTTACGACGCCTTCGACAGGCCTGCGATCTTTCATGGTGAAGTAAATGTCGAACACTATGTCGTCACCATCAAGGCGTGTGGCTGTGAAGAGCGTCGCGCCCCCTGCGGTGAACCCTGAGTAAATCAGATCGTCGTCGACAAAAACGTCGAGCAGCAGGCCGCCGCCCTCATCAATCACGAGCCGTCCATCGGGGAGCTTACAAAACTGGTAGTCCTTGACCTGCTGCACGGCGCCGTCACTTTGAAAAGTGGAGCGCCAGGTGAGGCACTGATCACTGAGGTCCTCACCCGGATCAATTTCCAAAGTCACATCGACGATGGGAGCGCCCGGCCGTTCAGGGATGGACGTTAGGGCTCCCTTCCAGGTGCCGTGCCAGGCCGCCATGAAGCCGCGATCATCAGACGGAGCAACCGGAGCCTGAAGGCCCTGGTTTGCTGCTTCCTGCGGCACCGCCTGTGTGGTGGAAGTGCAAGCGGCGATGCCGCAGGAAGCGACGAGGGCAACCCATAAGGCTCGGAACATCTCTAGACCTTCAATCGGTATCGCCCTGAACGAGCCGAGCATCAGAAGCTGAGGTTGACGCCGCCATAAACGAACCGGCCGATGGCGTCGTAGTTCGCGCCGCCAAAGCCGCCGCCATAGATACCTGGCGGCAGATCGGGTTCGTTCAGGTTATCGACACCAACAAAGAGGCGTGCCTCATCAGTCAGCTGATAGTTCACAACGATATCGTGGATGAACTGGTTGCCGGTCTCAATGACATCCGAGCCGAAGATGTCCGGGTTTGCTGGTGGTTGCCCGCCAACACTTTCGACATTCGCTGGATCCGTACGGTACTGGCTTGAGTTGTACCGCACAGTGTGTGCGATCGAGAAGCGGTCGAGGCTGTAGCTCGAGTTCAAGTTGAACCGGAACTGCGGTGTGCCGACGGTTTTTAGCTCCTGTGTCGGGAAGTCCGGTGCCAGCTGGTTCAAGAAATCATCCCGCTCCAGCACATAGTTTGCTGCCATACGGAACGAGAGGTTGCCCTTCTCAGCGAGGTCCAGGGCGTACTGAGCATCAAAGTCGATACCGCGAGCTGTCACCTTACTGACATTATCGAACAGAAGGTTGATGTTGGTGATCTCCGCCGTGTTCGGATCACGGGTCACAGCATCGCAGAACGGGTTGTCGATGCTCGGGCCGTCCACGCAAAGCGTCAGCACCGTTGATGGGTTCGGCTGGAAGATCGCGTCTTCAATCTCGATGTCGTAGTAATCCACCGAGAGCGTGAAGCCGGGGATGAACCGCGGTGTGAACAATGCGCCGACAGTCCATGTGCTGCCGCGCTCGACGTCCAGGTCTGGGTTGCCGCCGGTGACACCAGGCGCGATGGACGGCGGGAAGATGAAGAGGCCGCCATCAGGCGCACCAAGCGCTTGGCAGTTGGTGTTCCGCTGTTCCGAGCCTTGTGCGATACCGATGAACGAGCACGGATCAAGGGTGAAGAACGTCGACGGCGTCACTGGCGAGAACAGCTCACTGATGTTCGGTGCACGCACGGCCCGCTGGTATGAGCCGCGTAGACGCACATCACTGACCGGCGCGTAGACAGTCCCGACGCCCCAAGAGACGTTGGTGCCAACACCATCAAGGTCGTAATGAGCCACCCGTGCTGATGCACTCACTTCAAGAGTGTCAGCATAGGGCATACCGGCCAAGATGGGGGCGACCATCTCGGTGAAGCCTTCAATCACCTCAATTTCGCCTTCCACAGGCTGAATGCCGGCGTTCAATGTATCGCCAACCAGGTCGCGCTCATCAGGCTCGAACTCAGTGGCGTCACGGCGATACTCGGCACCGAGAACGAAGTCGATTGCGCCGCCAGGCAGGTCGATGAGACCAGCGGTGTTCGTGGTGACAAAACCGTTGAGCACGTGCTGGGTCGTGAGGCCTTCGGCGGTGGTGTTGACGTTCACATAGTCAACGACCTCATCACTGATGGACCCTTCGCCGAAAAAGTTGCCTGCCACACAATCGTCGATGTCAGGGTTCCCAGTGTTCAGTGTGCCCGCATCGAGTTGCGCGCGGCAAACGACCGCGCCCGGGGTACCCAGCACGCCTGAAACGTCGGTGACAGCATCAGCAGACAGACCAACACGCTGTTCAATGATGTTGCCGCTATAGTTGGAGTCAGTGTCGGTCCGGCCGTAGCCGTAGGAGACCTCATAGCTCCATCGGTCTTCGATATCCCCTTTCAGGCCGATGACAGCGCGGCTGGTGAGCCGCTCGTTTTCGACGCCGCGGCGACCAAACTCTGGTGCGTAGCGGTTGAGAACGAAACCGGGAGCGCCGGGCTGGAGCCCTTGAAGAGTGGCGGCTGCGCCGCTGTCGAGGAAGGGATTGTCAAAACCAACGAACACGGAGCGTGCGGGCGCTGTGGAGGCCACATCACTGTCCGCGGACACGATCTTGCCCTCGAAGAACAACCGCGCATACTCATTGATGTCGTAATGGGTGATCACGTTGAAGCTGAGACGCTCAAGGCTGGGGACGAGCGTTTCGCCTTCGATGGTGTTGAGACCGCCGCCGCCATTTGTCCGTGGGCCGGTATTGGGGATCAAACCTTCCCCCAGATCAAGGGGTTGAAGGGAGCCGTCCGGCTGAAACTCCAGGAACGTGCTGGCGAAGTCTGTGAACACACCGCCTTCTGAGAATTGCGCCAAACGCAGATCGTCCGCTGTGATGAAATCGGGAATGCCGTCATTCTCTCCAGGAGGAAGGGCAAAGTCGCCGTCTTCTGGATTGGGAATTTGCAGCGTGGTCTGATTTCTCGAGAAATCGCGATCCTGGTAATCGAGCTCTTCGCTGTTCGCGTACTCAATGTTCACAGCGATGTTGCCGCGGTCATTCGCGAAGTTGCGACCCATCGTCAAATTGGCTGTGTAGGTCGCAGCGTCGCCCTGCTCGCTCATGCCGCCCTGGGCGTTGAACTCAATGCCCTCGAAGTCTTCCTTCATGATGAAGTTGACAACGCCCGCCAAGGCATCAGCGCCGTAGACTGATGAGGCGCCGCCGGTGAGCACCTCGACCCGCTCGATCAAGGCGGCCGGGATGGTGTTCACATCGGGTTGGGAGGCGTTCTGCGCCGCGGCCACGTGCCGGCGACCATTGACCAGCACCAATGTTCTGGTGGCGCCGATGTTCCGTAGGTCAAGCAGGTTCACACCGGTCGCTGAATCGCCGCCGGTGGGGCTGACGGATGCGGCGCGGGTGGAGAGCGGACCAAACTGAGGCAATTCAGCCAGTTCGTCACCGATCGAAATCCGGCTTGTCCTGTTCAGAAGGAAATCACCGTCGATCACGGTCACAGGCGCCGGCGAGTCCAAGTTGGAGTTTTGAATGCGCGAACCCGTCACGGTGATCTCGTCGCCTTCGACCTCGGTCTCCTGCGCCGATGCGACGGCCGTCAGCGCCGCCACCATGGCCGAGCCCACGAGCAGGTGCTGGAACAGCCCGCGTGAGGTGATGCCCGATGATGTGTGCGGATGGTTGGTGTTGTTGTCTTTCGACATGATACGCCCCTCTATCTTTGGGCCAGATCACGACGTGCGGCCCCCAACAACGACGCCCGATCTGCCCGAGGCGCTCATTTCCATTTCAACACGCTTCCATGGAAATTTTTTTCCGTCAAGGGGATTCGGCAAAACTGGCCTGCGCCACTTTGATCCCATGTAATTGTGTGGTTTTTGGGCATCCACTGGTCGTTGGGTCGCTCACTTCGCCATGGAAATGGAAATCGCGGCTTCGGGGATGTAAATTTATTTCGCTTGCTGTTGACGCCATAGGGAGGCCGGTGGTCACATGGTAAGAGGCAACAGGAACGATGATTTCCGGATGCCGCCTTCGGCCTTCCTTCGGCCTTCCTTCGGGCGTGTTCGTGGTGTCGGTAGCGACGGTGTGGGGTGCAGATGACAGCTGGACAGCATGAGATGGTCAGTGTCCGCGTTGCGATCAACAGATGTTTGTCGGACCTATCGGACGCTGAAAGGCGGTTGGCTGACTACACGCTGCTGCATTATAAGGACTGCGCGCTTTTGGGCATAACGGATCTTGCGAAAGCTTGCGACGTTTCCAACGCAACAGTGAACCGCTACGCCCGGGCGGTCGGATTTAATGGGTACCACGATTATCGTAATGCACTTCGAAGTGAAGCGACTTCGTTGAGCTCACCAGCAATTTTCCAACGTGGGCTGCGGTCAGATGACCTGGCGGAAGCGTGGTCATCGTCGCTGAAGGAGGACATCCGAAACCTCCGCGACCTCCACGATGTCATGTCTTATGACAGTTTCGCCGCCACGGTGGAGGCGCTGTGCACCTCCCGTCGCGTCTTTGTCTTTGGGCAGGGTAGTAGCACGTTTCTGGCATCCTATTTCTGTTTCAATCTTCAGGGCTTAGGTGTTGATACTATCGAGCTCAGTACACGAAGTGGTGTCGAAGGTATCGCGCGGAAGATGCTGCAGCTTGATAGCGATGATTTGTTCATCCCCATCGCGTTTCCGCGCTTCACCAAACTGACTGTTGATCTGACCCAGGCTGCCCGCGGCAGCGGCTGTAAAGTCCATGCCCTGACCAGTGCTCTTCATGGCCCACTGGCAAAGGCCAGCGACGAAGTGCTCTTGGCGCCTCCGCGTGTGGAGTTGCACTCAGGATCAGGCGTGACCGCGATGGCCGTGATTGAGGCGTTGCTGACGGCGCTAACGCCGAGGGCCGACGATGCAGAAGACGCGGCCGAACGTTTAGGGAGCATTATTGATGATCATGTCCTGTAGGTCTATCTTATCAGTATACAGAGTGAAAGGGGGTGCGCGACGCGGCCAGACCGTTAGAACCGCGAGCCTCATGGGCTTGGGCGCTGCTCTCATGACGGTTGGTGCCCACGCACAGGTGCCGACGCCTGAGAGGCCTGTGACGCCACCCCAATCACTGGTGTCTCCAGCCAATCCAAAAGCTGTTAGCGTTCCGCTCACTGATCTTACAGCGTCAAGCGGCCTTGCGAGTGTGGCGTGGAGCGCGGATGGCGAGCGGATCTTTGTCTCCACCAACATTTCCGGGCGGTACAACATTTGGAGTGTGGCCACCGATGGGTCCTGGCCCCTTCGGCACACGCAGTCGGAGGAAGCGCAGTTTGGTCTTGCCCCGAGCGTCGATGGGTCAACGATCTACTACTTGCAAGATGAAGGGGGCAATGAGTACACAGATGTTTTTGCTTTGCCGGTTTTGGGCGGCGCCCCTGCCAACCTGACGGCATCACCTGATCGCGTGGAGTCGGCCCTTCTGCCCGGGCCAGCGGACGGCTTGGTGGCGCTCAGCACCAAGCTGAGAGACGAAGGGCAGTCGAACATCGCTGTGATGGACAAAGACGGTGCCATCCGTGTACTTACCAATGAGAAAGACCCCCAGTTTGGTTGGAGGCCTGTCGCCTGGATTGACGATGACACGGCGCTCATTGCCAACCGGCAGAGGATTGACGAACAGGTGGGCGAGGTTTGGCGCATCGGCCTCGATGGCGCAATGACCAAGCTGCTTGGCGAACCGGATGTTTTGTACCGTGCTGCGGACGAAGCGGATGGGCGTCTTGCAGTGAGTGCCAATCTGAGCGGGCAAATGCGGGCCGGTGTCTTTGACTGGGAAGAAGAGGTTTGGTCCTGGCCCGAAGAGACGCCGTGGGAGCAGACGGCCCAAGCCTTCATCAAAGGTGGGCGCACATTGATTGTGCGGACCAATGAAGACGCTCGCGGAACATTATCGTCCTTTGACGTACGATCGGGCAAGGAACGCGTGCTCGATATCCCCCCGGGTGTTCTGGGTGTACGCGGGGTTGAACCATTGTCGCCGGACGGGAGAGAGTTGCTTGTCTACCGCTCTGCTGCGAATTCACCAGGTGAGCTGTCGGCCTATGACGTTCGTCGGGGGACCACGCGCGCGGTGACGCGCTTGTCCCTGGCCAGTCTGTCCCCTGATGTTTTGCCGACGTCAGAGGTTGTCACCTATAAGAGTTTTGATGGAACACTGATCAGCGCAGTGGTGACCGTGCCGCCGAACCTTGAGCGTGACAGCAGCCACCCGGCCGTGGTCATGCCCCACGGTGGGCCTACCGCGAAAACGCTCGACGGCTTCAACAAGTTTGCGACGGCTTTGGCCAGCCGGGGCTACTTCGTCATTCAGCCCAATTTTCGCGGCTCCACCGGTTATGGCGCTGCGTTCCAGGCGGCCAATGTGAATGATCTTGGCGGAGGCGACCTCCAGGATGTCATTGGTGCGAAAACATTCTTGGTCGAGAGCGGCTATGTTGATCCTGGCCGCGTCGGGATTTTTGGCGGCAGCTATGGCGGCTTCATGGCGCTGATGGCGATTGGGAAGGCTCCGGAGGAATTTGCCGCAGCTGTGCAGCTCTTTGGGATCATCAATTGGCGAACGATGTATCGCGACCAGGATCCGCTGCTCCAGGCCTATCAACGCAGCCTTATCGGAACGCCTGATGAGCGCCCGGAGGTCTATGATGCTGTCTCACCGCTCACCTACATCAACAATGCGACAGCACCGCTGCTGTCGCTTCAGGGCGATAACGATATCCGTGTACCCCGGAGTCAGGCTGAAGAGGTGCGCGACATTCTTCAGTCCAAGGGCAATATCGCAGAGACGATCTTCTATCCCGATGAGGGTCACGGCTTTCGTAAGCGTGAAAACGAGACGGATGCTCTGGGACGTGCGATTGTCTGGTTTGACACCCATCTTTGAACTGATGGATAAGTCGGCCAGCAGATCATTTGATTTGCTGGCCCGAGACTTGAACAGCCTTATTCAGCAGGAACGTTGTTGATCAGCGTTTTGGTGTTCGGGCCTGCGGCTGGCTTCTTGGCCGCTTTTTCGGCCGCGAGCTCGTCCATCTTGGCCGCGACGATCTCTTCGTGAACGTCGATCGCAGGGCGTGCTGCGCGGAGGTCGATTTCTGGCGCCATCGGGCCTTCGGTCTTGATCCCGTTCATCATGATAGGGAGCATTTTCCAAGGCTTGGAGAACGAAGCGTCAGCAGCGGTTGGTTCATAACCGCAATGGGCCATACAGTCGTTGCACTTCTCGTACGCGCCGGTGCCGTAGCTATCCCAGTCGGTGTCTTCCATCAGCTCTTTGAAGGTCGGCACATGGCCTTCGCCGAGAAGGTAGCACGGCTTCTGCCAGCCAAAGACGCTATAGGTCGGCATGCCCCACGGGGTGCATTTGAAGTCTTGGTTGCCGGCGAGGAAGTCGAGATAAAGATCCGAGTGCGTCAGCGTCCATTTGGAGCCGCGGTCGTCGCGAATTTTGAACAGCTCACGGAAATATTGCTTGGTCTTGGTCCGCGCAAGGAAGCTCTCTTGGTCCGGTGCACGCTCGTAAGCAAAGCCCGGTGACATCGAGACGTTGACGCCGAGCTCAGCGCAGTAGTCGAGATAGTCAGCGAGATCTTCGGCTGCATAGCCGTCAAAGATCGTGCAGTTGACGTTGACCTGGAAGCCCTTCTCTTGCGCGGCTTTGATCGCGCTGATGGCTTTTTTGAAGACGCCTTCTTGGCAGACGGCCTTGTCATGATCTTCCTCAAGGCCATCGAGGTGGACGGAGAAGAACAGGAAGTCGCTTGGTTCGAAAAGGTGCAGCTTTTTCTCAAGGAGAAGCGCGTTGGTGCAGAGCGAGATGAATTTCTTGCGCTCAACCAAGCCGCGGACGATCTCGCCGATCTCTTTGTGGATCAACGGCTCACCGCCAGGGATCGCCACCATCGGTGCGCCGCATTCTTCAGCAGCGGCCCAGCACTGCTCCGGCGTCAGGCGCTGGTTCAGGATCTCAGCCGGGTAGTCGATCTTCCCGCAACCCGCGCAAGCCAGGTTGCAGCGGAAGAGTGGCTCAAGCATCATCACCAGCGGATAGCGCTTGTTGCCCATCAGCTTTTGCTTGGCGATGTAAGCGGCAACGGCGGCGGCCTGGCGGACGGGAACGGTCATAAGTTCTCTCTTTCGGATCGCTTCGCTGGGATCTTCTTTAGCTAACGGGCTCGAGTTCAGTTTTCATGGAGGCAAGGCTCTCTGGAAGTTTGAACTGAACGTTTTCTGGTGTGCCGTCGAGTGGACGTTCCGTCACTTCAAACCATTCTGAAAGCTGGGTGACGACTTCGCGGATTAGGACTTCAGGTGCTGACGCGCCGGCGGTGATCCCGACCTTGGTGACGCCGTCGAACCAACTCCGGTTGAGCACGGTGGCATCGGCAATCAGGTAAGACGGAAGACCGGCCTGCTCGCCGATTTCCCGGAGGCGGTTGGAGTTGGAACTGTTCTCTGCACCCACAACCAGGAGAAGCTCGCAGCGCTCAGCGAGATCAATCACCGCGTTTTGCCGGTTCTGTGTGGCGTAACAAATGTCTCTGGTGTCCGGGCCGATGATCGCTGGGAAGCGCTCTTTCAGCGCGGCGATCACCCCGCGTGTGTCATTGAGGCTGAGGGTCGTTTGGGTGACGAAAGCAACCTTTTCGGGGTCAGCCACCTCAAGCGTCTCGACGTCTTCCTCCGTTCCCACAACGTGGACGGTGCCGTCGATTTGGCCCAGCGTGCCGGTCACTTCCGGGTGTCCGACATGGCCGATGAGGATCACGTCGTAACCGCGGCTGGCATAGCGGCGGCCTTCTTTGTGGACCTTGGTCACCAAGGGGCAGGTCGCATCGATCACGTCGAGCTGCCGCATCGCCGAGTTCTCTTCGACCTTCCGGGCCACGCCGTGGGCGGAATAGATGGCGACGGCGCCGACGGGGATTTCATCGACCTCTTTGACAAACCGGGCGCCTTTGGCGCGCAGGGTGTCGACGACCCGTTTGTTGTGGACGATCTCATGGCGGACATAGACCGGCGCGCCATATTTCTGCAGCGCAAGCTCAACGATATCGATCGCCCGCTCGACGCCAGCGCAGAAACCGCGCGGAGTTGCCAACAAGAGTTCCATGGCTGGACGGCTCATCTTGTGCCCCCAAAAATTGCTGTCCGTTAGATGCGATTCGGCGCGAATGGCCGTCACGATCAGCTTATTCGATGCAATGCAACAATCGTTACCGCACAAAAGCGTGACCAGTTCCGAAGTTCAAGTGTTCGTTTGATGTCGGGAGCTTGGCAGCACCGTCGGCAGTGATGAAACTGGCGGCCACAGGGTTTGGCGTGATAGGGGTCATAAAAACACTGCAGTCGACCGCGCCTATCACTCCGGAGGACAAGCCATGAGCAACACCGAGAGCCATCCCTCATCCATGACGCCTGAGGAGCGCCAGCTCCGAAACGACCTTGCCGCTGCCTATCGTTTGGTTGCTCAGTTTGGTTGGGATGATCTGGTCTTCACCCATATCTCCGCCCGCCTGCCAGGGCCGGAGCACCACTTCCTGATCAACCCTTACGGCATGCTGTTCGAAGAGATCACGGCATCGAGCCTCGTCCGGATCGATATGGACGGCAACAAGATCGACGACAGCCCGTATGAAGTGAACCCGGCTGGTTTCACCATCCACTCGGCTGTCCATGCGGCGCGCGAAGATGCGCAGTGTGTGATGCATCTCCACACGATTGATGGCACCGCTGTCTCAACCATGTCCGAGGGGCTTCTGCCGCTGAATCAAACGGCGCAGCTGGTGATCGGTGATATCGCCTATCATGACTATGAAGGTGTCGCGTTTGATCACGACGAGCGCCCACGGCTGCAGGCCGATCTCGGTGACAAGGGCACGATGCTTCTTCGGAACCACGGCACACTGACGGTTGGTGCCACCGTGGCCCAGGCCTTCACGCGGATGTATTTCCTGGAACGCGCTTGCTCGATGCAGGTGGCAAGCCTCACGGGCAATCGGGAGCTTTATCCCACCCAAGCCGAGGTGCTCGCCAAAAATGAGATGATCGGCAAGCATGGCCTCGTACTGAGTGCCGATGGGCTGATCTGGCCAGCGCTGATGCGCAAGCTTGAGCGTGACCAGCCGGACTACCGTGACTGATCCTGTTGCGGGTTAGAGGGGGCCAATATGCTGTCTTCGTTGATCGTCCGTGCAGCCCTTGGGGCGTTAGTGACGGCGGGCTTGCTTGCCGCTCCAGCACTCGCTCAGCTGCCTGAAGATCAGCTGGCCTTGGCCAAGGAAAACTTTGCGGCAGCTGATCAGGACGGTGTGACCGGTCTGTCAGCTGACGAATTTGAGGCGTTTGTCCGCGCCAATGCCGAGAGCGATATTGGCATGTCACGGCGCATCAAGCGCTTCAATGCGTTCAGCCGGGCCTTCGGCAATGTCGATGGCAATGGTGACGAGCTGGTGACTTGGGATGAGTTCGTCGCCGTCACCTGCGGCAATTGATCGAGGGACGGTAGCGGGCATGTTGACCAGCGAAGCGTCAACCGACGCTGTGTCTGAAGACACGGGAGAGGCCGTGGGCCTCGGGCTTCCAGCCTACGCAAAGGCCCCCTCATCGCTGACTTTCAAGAAACTGCGCAAGCGGATCGTTCGGCAAACCCAAGAGGCCGTGCGGAAGTTTGCCATGGATGCCCCGCGCGCCGACGGTTCACCGCAAAAGTGGCTAGTGTGTCTTTCGGGCGGGAAGGACAGCTATGGTCTTTTGGCGGCCTTGCTCGATCTCAAATGGCAAGGGGCGCTGAAGGCGGAGCTTTTGGTCTGCAACCTCGATCAAGGGCAACCCGGTTTCCCCAAAGATGTGCTGCCGAACTATTTGGACAGCCTTGATGTCCGTTATCGGATCATCACCGAGGACACTTACTCGATTGTCACTGATAAGGTGCCTGAGGGCCGGACGTTTTGCAGCCTCTGCTCGCGTCTGCGCCGCGGCATCCTTTATCGCGTGGCACGGGAAGAGGGGTGTGACGCGATCGTGCTGGGTCATCACCGCGACGATGCGCTAGAGACGTTCATGATGAACCTCCTGCACGGCGGACGGCTTGCCGCGATGCCGCCGAAACTCAAAAACGATGAGGGTGATCTCTTCGTCCTCCGTCCCCTGATTTTCACGGCGGAGACGGACCTTGAGAAGTTCTCAAGGCTTTGCCAGTTCCCGATCATCCCGTGTAATCTCTGCGGCAGCCAAGAGGGCCTGCAGCGCCAGGCGATGAAAGATCTTCTCAACGAATGGGAAGAGAAGCGCCCCGGCAAACGCGACGTGATGTTCCGGGCCCTGCAGAATGTCAGGCCGAGCCACTTGGTCGACGACCGAATTTTTGATTTTGCTGGCCTTGAACTGGATGATCAGGGCTCTTGAGTTGCCAGCTCCTTTTGCTCGGCCAGCCGGGTGAGTTCGTTCATCGTTGGCGGTAGCGCTTCACGAAAGCTGGGTCCGAACCGACCAGCCCAAAAGCCTCCGAGTGCGCCCTTAAAGCGAACATCATGTCGAATGACGACTGGATCTTTTCTCACGAAAGACCGCCGTACCTCAAGGCGCGCAAGGGGAAGGCGCGTCTCAAAGGCATAAGACACCCCTTCTTCGTACTGAGTGATGTCGAACCGAGCCGGTGGGCCTGATCGCGGAGTGATCGTCCCGGTAGCACCGACAACAAAGGGCCCGCCGAGTTTGGCGTCCGCGAGACCTTTGTCCCAGTCCTTCCAGGTTGAGACATCCGTCCATAGCCGCCAAATCGCTGTAGGTTCAGCTGTGGTGCTGACCTCGTGATAAAAGGCCCGATTGGTGCCGACGGCGCGCGTATCGGCCTTGGGAGCTTCTTGTCTTGTGGGTGACTGGCAAGCTGCCAGGCTGGCGATGAGTACAACCAAAGGGGCAAAGAAGAGCTTTGTCACGGGATTCAAACCTCAGAATGAACAACATTCATACCGGGGTTGCTAGCAGAATGGCGCGGAAGCGCAAGAGTGAATATGGTTCAGACTGTGGGACATAAGCGGCGCGAAATGAACCCGGAGGGCAAGCGGAACGCCATCATGGAGGTTGGCGAACGCTTATTCGCGACCCATGGCTATACGAAGACCTCTATCGGCGATATTGCCAAGGCCGCGAACGTGGCTGTTGGGTCCGTTTACAGATTGTTTCCAGATAAGCCGAGTCTCCTCGCCGCTTTACACGACCGAATGGAGCAGCGCTTCATCAGTGTAATGATGGGGGCGTGGTCATCCGTTCACGCCTACGAAGAGAAGTTCGGGCCATTGATCGGTGCTTTGTTGGCTGAAGCTGAGCGCATGAAAGATATTATGCCTCTTTATGCCATGACGAAGGACGCCGTCGGCGCCGATGATTATGTTCCTGGTGCGAAGATGATCGCGGCAATCGAAGGTCTCTATAACGGGGGTGTCGAGGCGGGCGTTTTCCGTGCATTGCCCACCGGCATTGTCGGCCCCCTTGCGCACGCCATGGTGGAGGGGGGTATGCGCGCTTTGATGTCAAACCCAACGTCAACGCATCGTCGTTTGGTTCAAACCGAGCTGCGTGCGGTGTTCGAAAAAGCCTTCTTTGTTGAACGAGCAGTGCCTAAGCGCGACCGCCCCTAAAACCGTTCAAAGATCTTTTTGAGGAAGAGCTGAATGCCGCCGCGGTTTTCTTTGCGGTCGAGCTCGGCCTGGCTGGTCAGGAACGTGGTCTGGATGACGTAACGCTCTCCGGCGAAGGGGGGGTGGCCGTGCCAGCTGGTTTCTGACCGGGCAAAGGCGAAGACATTGCCGGCGATGGGTGTCACTTCTTCGGCGAAATCGTCCATGTCCTTATCGCCGTTGAGGGCGCGGATGGCGCCGCCTTCTGCGGGGTTCCAGTCCTCGTTCAGGTAGACGAGCATGGTGCAGATTTTGGACAGGCTGTCATTGTGAATGCGGCCATCCCCGATCTTAGAAAGCTTCCGTACCGTGATCATGCGCGGCTTGCCGACAAGCTCAAGGTTCAGCTTTTCCGACAAGACCTCTGCCAATTCCTCTGACTGCAGATCGTCGATGAGTTCTTTGAAGCTGCCTTTCGATTCAAGCTTCGACAGCGGCAGGTACCCGGTCTTGGTGATCTCCGGATAATCCTCGCGAACGCCTTCGGCCTCGTCATCGGTGAGTGTGTCTTCAGCCACGATATAGGTGAAGGGTTCGGTCCGGGTGCGGGCCTCGCGAAGAGCATCAAAGTTCAGCATGGCGATGATCCTTAGCTGTTTTCGGCTTCCAGCCTCTTGTCCTGTTCGGCCTTCAAATGCCGTTCGTAGAGTTTCACATCTTTGAGCCAACGCCCATAGGCAATCGTCATCGAGAAGGCGAAACCGTAGACCCCGCGGGTGAACAGCGCCTTTCCGACATAGCGCTTCAGAAAGTAGATGGGGAAGGCGAAAAGGATCCGCAAAGCCAGCACGCGCTTGGATTTCTGCTTCACCCCGATGGCGCGCCTGGTCATGTTGCGCTCTTGCTTTTTCGCAAGGTCACCGATGTCCGAGAACATGTAATGCAGCATGTAGCCGCCGAGGCGCGGGCTCGTCTTCTTTGAATACTCTAGCTGATCCCACGCGGGGTGGTCGGGAATGCGGATGCGGCGACGGTCGTAGAACTTGTTCTTGACGATGATGTCCGTGCCCCACCACGGCTCACCAAAGGGAACAGCGTGCACCTGGCGTAGGCCATAGACCATGTGCTCAGGCTCGCGGCCATCTTTAAACAGCTCACGGATCGAGCGGGCCATCTCGTCGTCGATCACTTCGTCGGCATCAAGATCGAGAAGCCAGTCATGGGTGCAGAGATCTTCGGCTGCACGTTTCTGCCCACCATTGCCGCGCCAATCGACGTGATGAACGATGGCGCCAGCCTCGCGCGCGATGTCTTGGGTACCGTCGGTGGAGCCTGAATCGACAACGATCACTTCGTCGGCGGCGGCTTTTGCGGCGGCCACCACGGCGCCGATGCGCCGGGCTTCGTTCTTGGTCCGGATATACGCAGAGACGGGCGGCCGATCCATGACAGGAGCTTCGTTCGGAGGAGACATAACGTCAGGACGGAGAGCCGCGGGGCCCCAGAATGTCAAGGCTTGAGGCCGCTAAGAGATCGGGCCTTGCTGGATCATCGCGCTGGGCTTGTGATCGGCGCCTTCGCGTTTTTTCACGCAATGCTCCCAAAGCGCATCGACAATGGCGGTGCGGCTCACGGGTTTTGACACATGGGCATCGGCTCCAGCTTCGAAGCTTTCGGCGACTTGGTCGCTCATCGCGTTGGCGGTGAGGGCGATGATCGGGGTCGTCGCCGCCCGTGCCCCCGCGTCGCCAGCGCGGATCCGGCGGGTGGCCTCAAGGCCGTCCATCACCGGCATGCGGATATCCATCAAGATGGCATCGAAGCTTCGTGTCCGGAGGTGGTCGATGGCTTCCTGACCGTTTTCGGCGATCACGAAGTCGAGCTCCAGCGGTTTGCAGACAGCCATCAGGACCTGGCGGTTGACCATCAGGTCCTCGGCCACAAGGATCGACAGGCCGCGCACGCGCTCTTCGCTCAACTCTTCACCGCGGGTTTGACCACGCTCGTTGCGTTCAGTCCGTAGGCCGAGAGCTTTGCCCTCTATCGTCACAGAGAAGGTCGAGCCTTTGTCCTGACGCGAATCGAGGATGAGGTCGCCGCCCAAGAGCTGCGCCAATTGTTTGGAGATCGCGAGGCCAAGTCCGGTGCCGCCAAAACGGCGCGATGTGCTGTCTTGGGCTTGCTCGAACTTGTTGAAGATCCGCTCTTGGTCCTCGGGACGAATGCCTTTACCTGTATCGGTGACGGTGAAGTTGATCGTCATGTCGTCAAGGCGCTTCAGGGTGATCTCGACCCATCCGCTGTCGGTGAACTTGATGGCATTGGAGACAAGGTTGGAGAGGATCTGCCGTAGGCGGAGCGGATCGGTGAAGACCAGCTGCCCCTCCATGTCTTCGTGCCGGATGATCAGCGAGAGGTTCTTTTGCTGGGCGAGTTCTGCGTAGAGGCTGCGCACATCTTCAGCGATCGCGTAAGGTTCGCAAGCAATCCGCTCAATGATCAGTTTGCCGGCCTCAATCTTGGAAATATCGAGGATGTCATCGATCAAGCCCAGCAGGGTCCGACCTGACGAGGTCACCACTTTGACATACTCTTTTTGGGGACCGGTAAGGTGCGTGCGCTCGAGCGCCTCGGCCATGCCAACGACACCATTCATTGGTGTACGGATTTCATGGCTCATATTGGCAAGGAACGCCGTTTTCGCGTCATTGGCGGCTTCTGCGAGGGTCCGCGCTTTTTCGAGCTCTGCTGTCCGGTCGAGGACCCGTTGTTCGAGGGTCTCGACGAGGTCTTCAAGCCGCCTGTCTCGCGACACGAGCGCTGTGGCAAGCCCGCCCAGCTCATCATGCCGGGAGGACAGGGCGCTCAAGGTCACGCTCGCGTTTTCGGTTTCCGATTCGGCGCTGCGCGTCAGGCGCATGAGCGGCCTTGCGATCTGGCGGTAGACGAGAAACCCGATCAGTGACTGGAGCATCACCGCTGTGAGAAACACCGAGGTTGCCGCCCGCAGCGCGACCATGAACGCGTCGGCGGCGATCACGCTGTTGGGTTGGATGGTGAGGAGGTACCAGCCAGGACCATCGAAGGCGGCATAGGCCATGATGAAGCCAAGCCCTTCGTGTTCGAACGATCCCGAAGGTCCATCCGCGTAGCTCAAGAGGTAATCGATCTGCAGCTTGTCGCTCACCATGTTGACGTCTTCGGGCGTTGCGCCGTGGGTGAGGTCAGTGTGGGAGAACAGACCGAGTTCTTTGCTGGCGATCACGATATCGTAGTCATGGTCGTCATCAACGGTGACGATGCGCTCAAGCCAACCCGCCAGCGGCAGGGTCACGCCAAAGGCGCCGATCAGTGTGCCGTCCGGTGCATCCACAGGTGTTTCGCATCCGGTGGTCACGGATTGTCCGAGCTTGTCATAAACGAAGCTCGATAGCCCTGAACAGACAAGGCGCCGGTCCGGGTTGCGCTCGACCGTGATGGCCTGGGCAATCGGCGCGGTGGTGAAGTTCCAGTCAGCCGGCAAGTCACGGCGATAGGACAGAAGCTGGTTGGCCCTTTTGGGGGCAAACACGATGATGTCGCCCCGATCACTGAAGAACCAGAAATTGTCGAATTGCCCTGAAAGACTGGGGCCGAAGGTTCGCACGGTTTCAAAGGCCGCGATCAACAGTGCCTTATCATCATAGGTGAGTTCATCCGCACGGGGAATGAATGCCGCCATGCCGTAGGTGCGCTGGCCTTCGCCATTGGCCATGCCTTCGAACAGGCCATCGATACTGCGCCGGGTGCCATCGCCGAACTCTGGCATCAACGCATCAAGCTTGGCGTCGACTGTTGCAGGATCGATTGACGCGAGCCGGGCCCACATGCCTTGGATACTCGCCTGCTGGTGGGCACGCAGTTGATCGAAAGTCACCTGATGCTGCGCAGCGCGGGAGATTGTCTCCTGCTCGAGCGCCTCAAGCCCTTCGGCCTTCAGGCGCCTGAACTCCGTGGTGAAGCCCAGGTAAGCAACAGCCATCGCGATCACCACAGACGCTAAGCCTGCGATGGTCATCACCTGCCCGATAAGGGACCGCGACCACTTCACTTTTGATACCCCGGTACTAGCCGGGGTTAATCTAGCGGGTGCTTCTTTGCTGCCGGGTGCAGCTTGCGACGACAATTTTAACTTTGTCGTCGCTTGGATTGATTCTTGTTTAGGCGTCGGCTGTTTCAGCCTCTTCCTCGCCTTCAACCTCATCATCCCAGCCCATGCGGTTGCGCGCATCGGCGATCAACGCTTCAGCGACGTCAGGCTTAATGCGGAACTTCTCCAGCATGCCTTCATAGTGCTTTTTCTCGCCGTCAACGCGCTCGGTCCAACCTGTGAGGTCGTCCGCGACGCAACCTGCCAGGTCCTCGACCGACTTCACGCCTTCTTCGGCCAGGGCGACGATCATTTTGAGGTTCAGCGGCTCAAAGGTGAGCATGTCGTCATCGACGCCCATCTCGATCCGCTTGGCATCGAGTTCCTGGCGCTCGCGCTCCAGGTGGTCGAGGGCGCGGGCCTGAAGCTCTTCGGCTGTCTCGTCGTCGAACCCTTCGATCAGCGCGATCTCGTTGAGCTCGACATAGGCGATCTCTTCGACCCGGGCGAAACCTTCAGCAACCAGAAGGTTCGCGATCATGTCGTCGACATCGAGCACCTCCATAAAGAGGGCAGAGCGTTCGGCGTACTCCTTCTGGCGCTTCTCGCTTTCTTCTTCCTCAGTCATGATGTCGATCTCAAAGCCGGTCAGTTGGCTGGCGAGACGGACGTTTTGACCGCGGCGGCCGATGGCGAGGGAGAGCTGCTCGTCAGGGACAACCACCTCAATGCGCTCGAGCTCTTCGTCGAGGACGACTTTGGCGACCTCGGCGGGGGCAAGGGCGTTGACGACAAAGGTCGCAGTATCCTCGGACCACGGAACGATATCGATCTTCTCACCGGCAAGCTCGCCGACGACGGCCTGGACGCGGCTACCGCGCATACCAACGCAGGCGCCGACGGGATCAATCGAGCTGTCGTTTGAGTGCACACCGATTTTGGCGCGGCTGCCGGGATCACGGGCCACGGCCTTGATCTCGATGACGCCGTCATAAACCTCAGGCACCTCTTGCTCGAAGAGTTTGGCCATGAATTGCGGGTGATTCCGTGACAGGAAGATCTGTGGTCCGCGCTGTTCCCGGCGCACATCAGCGATGTAAGCGCGGACGCGATCACCCTGACGCAGGGGCTCGCGCGGGATTTGCTGGTCGCGGCGGATGACCGCCTCGCCTTTTCCTAAGTCGATGATCACATGGCCATATTCGAGGCGCTTGATAGCGCCAGAGATGATCTCACCAACGCGATCTTTGTAATCCTCATACTGATTGTCACGCTCGGCATCGCGCATCCGCTGCGTGATGGTCTGCTTCGCCGCAAGCGCCGCCACCCGGCCAAAATCAACCGGTGGGAGCGGGTCGGAGAGGAAGTCGCCGACTTCAGCCTCTGGATTTTGACGCTGGGCGGCCTTGAGCGAGATCTCGGTCGAGTCGTTCTCGACCTCTTCGACGACCTCCATCAGGCGCCACAGGCGCTGCTCACCGGTTTTGGGATCGATCTCGACACGGACGTTGGTCTCTTGACCATAGCGAGACTTGGCCGCGCGGGAGAGCGCGTCCTCCATCGCCTCAATGACGATGTCCATGTCGATCGACTTCTCCATCGCCACAGCGCGGGCGATTTGCATCAGTTCCAGTTTGTTGGCGGTAACGGCCATGGGTTAGTCTCCGGTCGGCGCGGGGGTGGCCGCGGCTTTTGTCTTTATGCTGTTTAAATCTGTGAGGTTGGCACACCACTCGCGCCACGCAATCTGATCGTCAGACGGGTTCTCGGTGTAGGCGCCTTGATGGTTGTATGAGCAATAACAGCGCTCAGCGCCGCCATCCCAAACGCCACCATTGTCATTGCAGGCATCTTGGGTATCCGCGCCGCAGCCAGCGTTCAACACCGTCATCCCGGCCGCAGCGAAGCGGAGAGCCGGGATCCATGGTTGATCCATCCGGCCCTGGGTCCCGGATAAGCCTGCGGCTTTCCGGGATGACGGTGAGAGGCAGGATCGTCGGATCACGACATCCCTCCGCGTTGAGGACCGTCGGCATTCTCGCTCCACGCGGCGTCGCCATCTTTGAGCGCGGCTTTGGAGCGGCGGAGGCTTTCGGTGATGAGCTCGTCGGTCATGATGAGCTTGGCGGCGGCGATGAGGGAGAAGGGCATCAGGGCCGTCTCCTCCTCGCCCTCGAGGTCCACGAGCACATTGTCGTCTTCGACACCCGCGAGGATGCCCTTGAAGCGCTTCTGGCCTTCGACCGCCTGGGTCGTCTCAATCTTGGCGGCGAAACCGTCCCAGCGCTCAAAGTCCTTGAGGCGGGTCAGTGGCCGGTCGATGCCGGGGGAGGAGACCTCGAGCGTGTAGGCCTCTTCAATAGGATCGGCGTCTTCCAGCACCGGGGAGATGGCGCGGGACAGCTCAGCGCAGTCTTCCGCCGACATCGTACCGTCGGGGCGCTCGGCCATCACCTGCAGGGTTTTGTTCCGCGAGCCCGTGACGCGCAGACGGATAAGCTCAAAGCCCGCGGCTTCCACCACGGGTTCTAGCAATTCGTTGAGCACGGCTTGGGCCACGCGACCCTCCAGAAACAACAAAAGCGGCCCCGGGGGGCCGCTTTCGAGAGATTTTCGAAAACTGTTTGTTGAGTATAGGACCGCAAGACGGTGGTGTCACCCCGTCAACGGCAGGAAACCACGGGCAGCCATGACCAAGGTCACCGTTCTGATTGTGAACTACAAGGCAGCGGAGCTGATCCTCCGCAACCTGCCCAATGTGACCGCTGAAAAGCAGGGGGTGGAGCATCTCGACGTCATCATCGTTGACAATGCCTCACCCGACGACTCGCTGGAGGTCCTGCGGGCGGGGATCGCGGATCTCGATCATGTGGAGCTGATCGCATCGCCTGTGAATGGCGGTTTTGCGGCGGGCAACAATGTCGGCTTCAAGGCCATCTATGCGCGTGACGAGCAGCCCGACGCGGTCTTGCTTCTTAATCCTGATACAGAATTCTTCCCAGGCTCTCTGAAGGAGCTGATCAGCGCCGCTGAGGCCTTTCCTGACGGCGGCTGTTTTGGCGGGAAAGCCTTCACCGAAGAGATGCAGCCGCGGGGCTGCTGCTACCGTTATCCGCGTCTCTTGCGAGAGGTCGCGACGATCCCTGGGCTTTATCATCTCTTTCCTGACAGCATTCGGTCAGTTGAGATGCTGATGGATGCAACGGGCCCTGCGCCTTGCGACTGGGTATCCGGCGCATGCTTCCTCCTGATACGGAAGGCACTCGACGATGTCCCGTTCTTTGACGACGACTACTTTCTCTATTTTGAAGAGACCGACTATTGCCGGCAATTGAATGCCAATGGATGGCAGGTGATTCACGTTCCCGACGCCCGATTTGTGCATGTGGGCGGACAGTCGACGGGCATCAAGGAAAGCCGGGAGAAGAAAAACGGGCTTCCCGCCTATTGGTATGAAAGCTGGCGGCGCTACCACGTGAAGACCCACGGGCGCGCCTATACGCTCGCGGTTGGCGCGGTGAAGCTCTGCGCCTCGCTGTTGCGCTCGGTCCAAAAGCCCTCGAACGCTCAAGAGGGCTTCTCCCGTTCTGACTTCATCCGTTTGGTGATGGCCCCAACATGGAGTGATGCGCCGCTATGAGGCTTCCTGATTTTGTCGTCATTGGTGCCATGAAGTGCGGGACCTCCACACTGGCCCATCAGCTGGGTTTACAGGCGGGTGTCTTTATGACCGAGCCTAAGGAGCCCAACTTCTTCTCCGATGATGCCATCTTCGCCAAAGGTATGGAGTGGTACACGGATCTCTTTCGAGATGCTCCGGAGGGCGCGCTTCTGGGTGAGGCGAGCACGCACTACACCAAGCTTCCGACCCATCCCCTCGCAACCGAACGCATGGCGGCGCAGGTGCCGGACGCGAAACTCATCTATATGGTGCGTGAGCCGGTTTCCCGGTCTCTATCGCAGCTGCGCCATCATTGGACCGAGCGTAAGGCGAGCCAGGACTTTGAGCGTGAGGTGCGTCAAATCCCGGAGCTTTTGGCTTATAGCCGGTATCATGAGCAGATCTCAGCGTGGCGTCGTCACTATACGGACGAGAACATTTTGGTCGTTGCGCTCGAGCGGCTTCACGCCCAACCGCACGAGGAGTTTGATCGGGTCTTGCGCTTCCTTGGGATGGAAGGCGCTTGGGTCGAGGACACCGGAAATCAGAACGAAGGTGCAGCTCGGTCCCGCGACTTCCCGCTCCACTCACTTCTGATCGGCAACCCGGTGATGACGGCGCTACGTCGCGCCCTGATCCCGCAGTCACTTCGGCAGTTCGTTTACCGCCAGCGTCAGATCTCTGCGCCCAGCGTTTCGGACGACGCGCGCCTCTACCTCGCTGATGGCGTGCGCGACGACATGACTGCTTTTGGGCAATTGGTGGGGCTTGATGGTCTGACGCCGGAGAATTTCAAGGAAAAGGTGTTGAGCCAGCAGCTCAGCCTCGTTTCTGAAAGCGTAGATACGTGATCGGACGACCCGCGGCCTCGCCTTTGGCCATGTAGCGGGTCTTCGGCCAGTCTGCGGGTGGCTCGCGCCAGTCGTCGGCTTTATCGGCTAGCCAATCAAAGGCGCCACCTTCTTTCTCGAAGATCTGCCAATGCATCAGCGTCCAGCGGATATAGTCCGCGATGTCGGAGCTGATCCAAAGCTCCGCTCCAGGACGAAGAAGGCGCGCGGCTTCCGCTAGAAACGCTTGGCTCACCATGCGCCGCTTGTGATGCCGTTTCTTCGGCCAGGGGTCGGGCTGGAGGAGATAGAGCCGGTCGAGGGCGCTATCGGGCAAGGCCGCCAAAGCGGGTCTGGCGTCGCCCTCGAGGACACGAACATTGGTGAGCTGATGATCGTCGATCTGGGAGAGGAGCTTGGCCACCCCGTTGACGAAGGGCTCAGCGCCGAAAAAGAGCGTATTTGGTGCATGCTGGGCTTGCCAAGCGAGATGCTCACCCCCGCCAAAGCCGATCTCAAAATGGAGCGGCCCTTGATGGTCTGCTGCCATCTTAGCGATGGTCTCTGCGGAAAAAGCGAGGCGCGGCAACAGCTCTTGGACAAGCCGTTCTTGCCGCGGCTTCAGCGGTTTGTCCTGCCGGCGCCCATAAAGACGACCGTCCGCACGTTCGTGATGATCACTAGGCGGACGGTTCAAGTTGTCAGGCACGTGGGTCCTTTAGACCGCAGCCTTGAGCGCATCGACGAGGTCAGTTTTCTCCCAAGAGAAGCCGCCATCGGCGTCCGGCTCACGTCCGAAATGTCCGTAGGCTGCGGTGCGCTCATAAATCGGCTTGTTGAGGCCGAGATGGGTGCGGATTCCGCGGGGTGAGAGGTCCATCACTTCCATCAGCGCGCGTTCCAGCGCTGCGTCCTCAACCTCGCCCGTGCCGTAGAGGTCGACATAGAGCGAAAGCGGCTTGGCGATGCCGATTGCGTAGCTCACCTGGATGAGGCAGCGCTTGGCAAGGCCTGCGGCGACCACGTTCTTCGCCAAGTAACGGCCAGCGTAGGCGGCAGAGCGGTCGACCTTGGTTGGGTCTTTGCCAGAGAAGGCGCCGCCGCCATGGGGCGCTGCGCCGCCATAGGTGTCGACGATGATTTTCCGGCCCGTCAGGCCCGCGTCGCCGTCCGGTCCGCCGATCACGAACTGGCCCGTCGGGTTCACGTAAAACTCGTCTTCCGGCGGCATCCAGCCGTCAGGCAGGACCTTCTCAACGTAAGGCCGCACAAGCTCTTTGATATCTGCTTGGCTCAGGCCAGCGACATGCTGGGTTGAGACGACCACAGACGATGTGCCCACCGGAACGCCGTTTTCGTAGCGCACCGTGACCTGGCTTTTCGCATCCGGGAGGAATTCTTTGCCTGTGCCAGAGTGCCGGGCGTCGGCGAGAGCTTTCACGATGCCGTGGGAGTACGCGATTGGCGCAGGCATCAGGTGCTCGGTTTCGTCAACCGCATAGCCGAACATGATGCCTTGGTCGCCAGCGCCTTCGTCTTTCTCGTCGCCTGCGTCGACACCCATCGCGATTTCGGTCGACTGTCCGTGCACGTGGCAAGCGATGTCGGCATCGCGCCAGTGGAAGCCGTCTTGCTCGTAGCCGATCTCGCGGATCGCCCGGCGTGCGGTTTCGATCATCTCTTCCGCTTCGACGCCTGGGGTGCAGCGCGTTTCACCGGCCAGCACGACGCGGTTGGTCGTGGTGAGCGTCTCAACGGCCACACGAGCCTCGGCCTGGCGCTCGAGGTGCAGGTCAACGATGGCGTCGGAGATCCGATCGGAGACTTTGTCCGGGTGGCCCTCAGAAACCGATTCCGAGGTGAAGTAGTGCATCTGGCGCGGCATGCGGCGGCCCTTTTTCTCACGATATAAAGAAAGCCTTATGTCTTCGATGGGGGGCGAGGGCAAGTCGTTGTTGACGTTTCCCTGCACCCCAAAGATTCCGCGGCCTCGGGCTTACTCGGCATCTCCAAGGGCGATCAGCGAGGCGTTGCCCCCTGCCGCGGCCGTGTTGGTCGAGATGACCCGCTCCTCGGCAAAACGGAGGAGGTAGTGCGGACCGCCCGCCTTCGGCCCCGTGCCTGAGAGGCCCATGCCGCCGAAGGGTTGGCTGCCGACAATGGCGCCGATCTGGTTGCGGTTCACATAGATGTTCCCCGCATGGGCGGCCTCGGCAACGCGCGCAGCCACTTCTGTGATCCGCGTGTGAAGGCCGAACGTCAGGCCGTAGCCAGTCGACTTGATCTCTTCGAGCACGTTGTCGAGCTCGCCTGCCTTGAAGCGCTTGACGTGCAGGAGGGGCCCGAAATGCTCGTCCATCAGGGCCTCATCGTCGCCCAGTTCGATGATGTGGGGCGGCACGAATGTGCCCGCCTCTGGCGCATCACCTTTCCACTTGAGGCCAGGATGGCCTGATGCGTGGGCGAGAAGCTTCTCTTGAGCTTCCTGGTCGATGATAGGGCCAATATCCGTGGTCGGAAGGGATGGATCGCCAACATGAAGCGTCTTGGCGCGCCCCTCGATCATCTTGAGGACACCATCAGCGACATCGTCCTGCAGATAGAGAACACGGAGTGCGGAACACCGCTGGCCCGCTGACTGGAAGGCGGAGGCGACGACGTCATCGGTCACTTGCTCTGGCAAAGCGGTGGCGTCGACCACCATGGCGTTGACCCCTCCGGTCTCCGCGATGAGGGGGAGGATCGGCCCCTCTTTCTCCGCAAGCTGACGTTGGATCAATTTGGCGGTGGCCGTGGAGCCTGTGAAAACGACGCCTGCTATGGCGTCATGATCGAGCATGGCTTTGCCCACCCGTCCGTCGCCGAGGAGGAGTTGCAACGCCTCCTTCGGGACGCCTGCCTCATGCATCAGCTTGACGGCCTCGTAGGCGATGAGCGGCGTCTGCTCGGCGGGTTTGGCGACCACCGCGTTGCCCGCGGCAAGGGCGGCCGTGACCTGGCCGGTGAAGATCGCGAGGGGGAAGTTCCATGGCGCGATGGCGGCGAAGACGCCCCGCCCCTCAAGGCGCAGCTGGTTTTCCTCTCCCACAGGTCCGGGGAGCGGGTGGGGCACGAAGAGGCGCCGCGCCTCAGCGGCGTAGAAACGGCAGAAGTCAACGGCCTCGCGCACCTCGGCAAGCCCGTCTTCAAGCGTTTTGCCTGCTTCTCGTGCGCAGATGGCCATCAACCGATCCCGGTGCACCTCGAAAAGATCCGCCGTCCGCTCAAGCGCCAGGGCGCGCGCCTCAACGGGCGTCTCGGCCCAGGCGCGGAAACCTGCGGCCGCGGCACTCACGGCTTTCTGTGCTAGCTCTTCATTGGCGTCATGGACGAGAGCGACGGGCTCCCCGCTGGCGGGGCTCTTGAGGGTGCTCGGCTCCGTGCCCGCCACCTCCTCGCCATTGATCAAAGAGCTGATCGTCGGTGTGCCGATATCAGCGTCCGCCATGCCGCGGATGAGCTCTGTCAGGGCTTGGTTGTCGCCAAGTGCGATCCCGGCGCTGTTTTGCCGATCACCAAAGATCGCTGACGGCATCGCAATCGAGGAATGGCGGAAGCCGCCAAGACGCGCCAGCCGTGCTTGAGGCTGCTCAAGCAGATCTTCGTCGCGCACGTTCTCGTCGTGGACCTGCGCAACAAAAGAAGAATTGGCGCCGTTTTCTAGCAGCCTACGGACGAGATAGGCGAGAAGGTCCCGGTGCCCGCCGACGGGCGCGTAGATGCGGCAAGGATAGCGCTCCTCGCCCCGGTCTGTCCGTACACCCTTATCGGTGATCTGCTCGTAAAGGCTCTCGCCCATGCCGTGGAGGCGCTGGAACTCGAAATCCTTGGACTTGCCCGCCGCGTGGGCCATCTCGATGAGCGTCGCGGTCGTGAGGGCGTTGTGGGTGGCAAACTGGGGGTAGAGGCGCGGCGCGGCATCAAACAGGCGCGCCGCGCAGGCCATGTAGCTGACGTCAGTTGCAGCCTTGCGCGTGAAGACAGGGAAGTCGCTGATGCCCTGTTGTTGGGCCAGTTTGATCTCAGTGTCCCAATAGGCGCCCTTCACCAGACGCACCATCATCCGGCTGTCCTGCTCCTCGGCCAGTTGCGCGGCCCAGTCGCAGACGGCCATGGCGCGCTTCTGATAGGCCTGGACGGCCAGCCCGTAGCCGTCCCATCCGCGTAGGGAGGGATCGCGATAGACCTTTTGGATGATGTCGAGGCTCATCATCAGCCTGTCGGCTTCTTCGGCATCGACGGTGAGGTTGAGGTCGAACTCCTTCGCGGCGCGGGCGAGGTCGAGAAGCTTGGGCGAGAGGTCGCTCACCGCTTCATCCCAGTGACGCGGGTGGTAGTTGGGATTGAGGGCTGACAGCTTCACCGAGATACCGCGGCGGCCGGGAAAATCGTCCGACCGCGTCTCTTTGCCGATCGCGGCGATCGCTTCGTGATACGAGGCAAGGTAGCGGTCGGCGTCATCGGTCGTCCGTGCACCTTCGCCCAGCATATCGTAGGAGGTGCGATAGCCGTTCTTCTCAGGGCCTCGCGCCCGGCGGATCGCTTCTTCGATCGTTTGCCCCAGGACGAATTGATGGCCGAGATAGCCCATGGCTTGGCGAACACCGATGCGTACCGTTGGCATGCCAAGGCGCCGCGAGAGATTTTGCAGCGTGTTCTGAGGGGTCTCACCAGGGCGGATAACCCGGTTGGTGAGGCCAAGCCCCCAAGCCGCCGCGGCCACGAACAGGCTGTCCGACTTTTTCTCGTTGTGAACCCAGTCGCCAGCGGAGATTTTGTCCTCGATCAGCTGGTCTTGGGTCTTCGCGTCAGGGACCCGCAAGAGGGCTTCCGCCATCACCATGAGCGCTAGACCCTCTTTGGTGGAGAGACCGTACTCGCGCAAAAACGCGTCGAGATTCGCGCCGCCGCGGGTTCGGCGCCGGATGCCGTCAATCAGCTGGGTGGCAAGTCTGGTGGTGGGTTCGGCCACCTGGTCCGCCGCACGGGCAGCGTGGATCAGCCTTGGCACAACGGTTTCGTCGGCTTCGGCGTAAAGTTCGTTGAAGTTCAAGCCTTCATGACGGAAATCGAGCATCTCGGGTCTCCACAGAAATTTGTGCGGAGGCTCTAGGCGCTCTTACCGGGCTTGTCTTCCGTGTTCGGCGGTTTGGAGGGCGGCTATTCGCTGCTCTCTTCTTCGCCGAGGGTTTTCACAAGATCGAGCACGCGGCGGCGAACTTGGTAATCCTTGATCTTCGAGAACGCACGGCAGAGTTGCATACCCTCCGGCGTCGACAAGGTTGCAAGAAAGTCCGCGCGCTCATCTTTAGGTTCCATTGAGCGTTGCGTCTCGGCGAAACCGATGAGCGTTTCGGGACCATCTCCGTAGTCGTCGTAGAAGAACTGAACGGGGACGCTGAGGATGCGGGCGATCTCATACAGACGCGAAGCGCCGATGCGATTTACACCCTTCTCGTACTTCTGGACCTGCTGGAAAGTGAGGCCCAATTCCTCACCCAAACGGTCCTGACTGATCCCTTGCATCATCCGACGGAGTCGGACGCGACTTCCCACATGCACGTCGATCGGATGGGGTGCTCGCTTATTTTCAGAGGGTTGGCTCTTGGCGTTCACGTGTTCCTTCTGACCTCACTGCTGTCGGGTGCCCGGATCAATCCCGTGTTGCGCTCCCCTGGTCAACACCAACATGGCGGAAACACTAAGGAGCAGTAGTAGCGTAACATCCTTCAGTTGTGGATAAAACGGCGTTTCAATTTTTGCGGGCAAGTAAAAATTGAACCTATTTTGTTGATAAAGTGGTAACGCCTGGAGCATTCTGCCACTCGGATCGATGATCGCCGAAATGCCAGTGTTGGCCGATCGCACCACCGGCAGGCCGTTCTCAATTGCCCTCATACGTGCAATGTCCAAGTGCTGCCGCGGTCCAGCGGCATCCCCAAACCATGCATCATTGGTGACGACGACCATCCAATCGGGACGCTTATTTTTTGGAAAGAGTGTCTCGGGGAAGACATCTTCATAGCAAATGAGCGGCGCGAAGGGCGCGTTGCCGAGCTCGACCGTGCGCGGGCCGCTTCCCGGTATGAACCCGCCCCCACCAACAGGGCTTAAGGATGCGATCCCCAACGCCTCGAAGACCTCATAGAAGGGGAGGGTCTCGCCGAAGGGGACGAGCCTGTGTTTGTCATAAGCCGTGTGCAGAGGGCTTCCCTCTGCCGCTGGTCCGAAAGCGAGAAGGGCGTTGGCATAGCCTTCCTCGACCTCGCGGATCGATCCGGTGATGAGATAGCCGTCCGCTGGCAGGTCCTGGGCCAACACATCTGGTAGGTCCGGAATCCGGTCAAGCAGCGGATAGGCGTTCTCCGGCCACACAACGTAGACGGACTCATCGCCAGTGAATTCGTTTGCACCCGCCGCAGTCGCTGCAAGATTGTCCCGCAGGCCTTGGCGACGCTTTTGCGGATCGAGCTTGTCTCGCTGCGCCATATTCGGCTGGATGACCACGACAGCGGCGTCATCGCGCAGAACTGTCGGGTGGAGCAGGAGCCGAACACTTCCGTAGGCAACGATGATGAGGGCGCCAGTGGCAAAGGCAATCCCTGCTCGTCTTGCGCTTGCTTGGTCCAGCACCCCGGCAGCAGGCATAAGGGCGAGGAAGGTGAGAACAAATCCGTACCCATAGGGGCCGAGCGCGGCAAGCGGCTGCATCAGCATGGCCGAACTCGCCATCGCTTGCGACGTTAGGTTCCATGGAAGCCCGGTCAGGATATGACCGCGGAGCCACTCAGCGACCGTCAGCCCAATGAGCAGCGGAACGATCCGCACAAGCCCTTGCCGCGGAAATCGCTTCAGGGTCGCCACGTGGATGAGGCATGCGAAGCCGAAAAAGAGACCCAAAAACAAGAAGAAAGCTGGAAGGACAATCGGTATCATCCAGGCAAAGGCATCCGCCTGAACCAAGAAGGCGTTGGCAAGCCACAGGCAGCTGATGCCAAAATAGCCAAAGCCAAAAGCGCTCCCTGTCAGGAACGCTGCGCGCCGACCTTTCTTATGATCCATCAGGGAATCGGTCAGCAGGGCCAGGCCAGAAAACGCAATGATCAGTAGGGGCCAGAAACGTAGCGGCGCGAAGGCCAGCGCTGCTAAACAGCCAAAACCAAAAGCAACAGCGTAGCGGCGCCAGCCTTCAAGGCTGCGGATACGCAAGAGGCCCTCTCGGACCGCTGCCAAACGTGTCATCAGGGTGCCTATTCCGTTTCGTCGGCGCTGATGGTGTGGAGGCGGATTAAAACCCGCCGCACCCGGCGCGGATCAGCCTCTGCAATCTCAAACTCATGGCCTGCGGGGTGGGGGATCACCTCACCGCGCAAGGGAACACGCCCGGCGAGACTGAAGACAAGCCCGCCCAGCGTATCGATCTCTTCTTCATCGGTACGAAGATCAGTTTCCAGACGGAGCGCGAGGTCATCAAGCTCGACCCGCGCATCAACATCCCAGCGCCCACCAGGCGTCTGCCGCAGTGAGCTTTCCTCGGCCTCATCATGCTCGTCGCGAATATCGCCGACGATTTCTTCGATGAGGTCCTCAATGGTGACGAGCCCATCGGTGCCCCCGAACTCGTCAATCACCAACGCCATATGGATTCGCTCAGCCTGCATCCGCAGCAGGAGCTGGGCGACGGGCATGGAAGGCGGCGCGTAGAGCAGTTTGCGTACGATCCCTGGCAGGATCTGGGTGTCATCGGCGCAGCCGCCCTCTTGGGCCAGCAGTGTCACCACGTCTTTGATATGGGCAAAACCGAGCGGGTCGTCGGGATCCCCGCGATAGACAGGAAGCCGCGAGTGGCCTGCTTCTGCGAAGGTGTTCAGCACCGTCGACAGCGACTCGGTGACCTCGACTCCGATGATGTCGGCGCGCGGGATAGCGACATCGCCCACCCGCACATTCTCCAGTGCGACGACCCGGCCGATCATCGCTTTTTCCGCAGCGGAAAGGCGGCGCTCGCCGCCATTCCCGTCGGTCACGGTGGTTTCGTGCGAGGATTTTCCTCGCCTGCCAAACAATGCGCCAAGTCCCGAACGTTTGCGTTCAGGCGCAGGTGTCTCGGGGGTGTCCTCTCCTCGGGGGGAATGCGTCGCCACGGCGGCGAAACTGGACGGCTCAGAGCCGTCGGGCATGGTCGTCTCCACTCATCTGCCGGGTGTTGCCTCAGTAGGGGTCGGCAATGCCCAGGCGCGCCAGGATCTTGGTCTCCAAGGTTTCCATCACCTCGGCCTCGTCCTCACCAATGTGATCATAACCGAGAAGGTGCAAAACACCATGAACGATCAGATGGGTAGCATGATCTTTGAGGGGAACCTGTTTTTCCTCCGCTTCACGGGCGCAGGTCTCATAGGCGAAGGCGAGGTCGCCGAGCGGTTGGGCCTCATCGGGGAGGCCCGGGACCGGCTCGGCGGGGAAGGATAAAACATTGGTTGGTTTGTCTTTTTCCCGCCACTCCGCATTGAGCGCCCGCACCTCGTCGTCTGTTGTGAAGAGCGCGGCGACAACGCGGTCCAGCTGAGGATCGTCTGTTTCTACCTTCACGGCCTCGATCCCAGCGGCGAGAAGGGCCGCTGGATCAAGCGTTTCCCAGGCGGGTGCGTTAACGATGATCTCAGCGGTCATGGCGATCTAGGCGAGAAGCTCTTCGGTGTAGGCCCAGAGCTTTTCAGCCTCCTCATCGGAGCACGCCCAGCTGCGCACCCCGGTGAAGCCGCGACCTTCGCTGTCATCGAGCTCGCCAATGTTGCAGTCCTCGCAGAAGACGCCGCCATGGGCCTCGAGCATGGGCGAGGTGGCTGCCCAGAGGGTGGTGGAGGCACCTTGCGTCGTGGACTTAAAGAGCGGTTTGGCCCGGTCGCTGAGCTCACCTTTCTCGTTGAGCCAGCCCGAGGCGACTTGTTCTTCGACCGAGAGGTGCCGCTGGAGGTCCGTCATGATGCCGCCTGGATGCACGGAGAATGCGAGAAGGCCGTCTTCGAGCTTATTGAGGTGCCGAGCGAAGAGGGCGTTCGCTGTCTTTGATTGTCCGTAGGCCTTCCATTTGTCGTAGGGCGCTTTGGTGAACTGGGGATCGTGCCAGAGAATGCCTGAGATCCGGTTGGCGGACGAGGAGAGTGCCACCACCCGCGGCTTGTCTGCCTTGCGGATCGCCGGAAGAAGCTCCGTTGCCAGAACGAAGTGGCCGATATGGTTGGTCGCGAACTGGCTTTCCCAGCCATCGCCGAGGCGCGCCTCTGGGCACGCCATGATGCCGGCATTGTTGATGAGAAGGTCGAGCGGCTTGCCATCTGCTGTCACTGTGGCCGCGAAGCTTTTCACACTGCTGAGGTCGGAAAGGTCGAGATCAGCCACCGTGACGCGGTCAATACCCGCGAGTGCCGCCTCGGCCTTCTCGCGGCTTCTCGCAGGGACAATCACGTCCATGCCGCGACCTGTCAGGGCACGTACGGTCTCAAGGCCGATGCCCGAGTAGCCGCCGGTGACAACGCCGCGTCGACCGCTGAGGTCAATATCACCCAGGACTTCATCGGGTTCAGGTTTGGCGCCCCATGGCACGTCGAGTTTCTTTTGATCTGTCATCGTCTTGATCCTCCTATCGTGGCGGCTTGGCCGCTCCGTTCTAACCTTCGTAAGCTTCTTTGTGCTGACGACCATCATCACCGATGACGTCCCACGGGGCCCGCGAGTCGACCCAGATATGGTCGGTGACCTGGAGGTGCTCCGCACCCTCAGTCAGCAGGCCCACAGGGATGAACATCCGCTCGTCATCATTGGGTCCTGGCAGGGGCGATCCGCATACGTTGCAGAAGCAGCTCATCCAATCAGCGTCCGGCTTTTTCCACCGGGTGATGTGCTCTTCACCCCTGACCCAGCGGAAGGCGTCGTTGCTTGCGATCGCAACCGCGATGCCGTGGGTGCCGCTCCACTTCCGGCAGATTGAGCAATGGCAGACATAAATGCCGTTCGGCTCAGCGTCGATCTCGAAGGCGACAGCGCCGCAATTGCATTCACCCTTGGCCATTGGCCTAAGCTCCCAGGTTCTGTTGGCCGCTGGCGCTAATCCGCTGCGCCGTCGCGCTTGTCATAGGCGCGCACGATTTCGCCGACCAGGCGGTGGCGCACCACATCGTCCCCAGTGAAGCGGGTGACTGAGACGCCGTCGATGGGCTTGAGCAGCGAAAGGGCATCGGCAAGGCCAGACTGCCGCTGATCCGGAAGATCCGTCTGCGAAGGATCACCCGTGACGGCCATGCGGGAACCTTCGCCCAGGCGGGTGAGGAACATCTTCATCTGGGCAATCGTTGCATTCTGCGCTTCGTCCAGGATCACCGCGGCACGGGTGAGGGTGCGGCCTCGCATAAAGGCGAGGGGGGCAATCTCAATTTCCTTTGCGGCGATCTTACGATCAACGAAGTCGGTATAAAGAACATCGTAAAGTGCATCATAGAGGGGGCGAAGATAGGGATCCATCTTCTCCTTCTCATCGCCGGGGAGAAAGCCAATGCGCTCTCCCGCTTCCAATGCAGGCCGAGAGAGGATGACTTTCTCCACTTGGCCAGAGACAAGCATCGAGGCGGCGTTCGCGACAGCGAGATAGGTCTTGCCCGTGCCCGCTGGCCCCACACCGAACACCAGCTCGTCCGTGGCAAGCTGGTTCATAAACTCCGCTTGCGCCGCAGAGCGCGGCGCGATCGTCCGCCGGGGGAGGATGAGGTTGGGGCGACCTTCCGTCTTCGGGCGAGCCGGTTTGGCGGAACGTTCGATCCGCAGCGCACCTTCGACATCGGCGATGCTCAAGGCTTCACCGGCTTGAAGGCGTGCGCAGAGTGCTTCGATCACAGCCCTGGCCTGACCGCGCGCGTGGTCGCCGCCGCGCATCACGATTTCGTTCGACCGGGCGTCGATCCGGACACCGAGCGTGTTCTCGATCAGCGCCAGGTGGGCGTCGGTCGGCCCGCAGAGATCGCGAACCAAGGCGGGGCTATCAAGGACCAGGGTTTCGTCGGTCATACTGCGCGCATCTTTTCTGGCAGGCTTGAGTGGGGTCGTTCCACTGCGACGCCGTCGGCGGCCGCCAGCCTGTCTGCGTCCTTCTTTTTTTGATCAAGCTTCCAAGCGCCCGATAGGTCTGTCAGCGTCAGCCTGAATCCGACAATCGCCTTGAGCATCCCCTCTATGTAGGCATCGGGTGCATCATTGATACCCCAAGGGTCGTTGCGAGAGGCTTCTTGATCCGCTGTCAGACGATCAAGAACAGGCCGCAGGGCATCGCCGCCATGGAGCCATTCAAGCGTGCCGCGCGCCTCAACTGCGATGTAGTTCCATGTGGGCACGGCTCGTCCGTGCTCGATCTTAGAGGGATACCAGCCAGGGTGGATGTAAGCGTCATCGATGACGAAGGTGGCAACAGCCTCTGAGCCCGGCGTCATCCTTTCCCACTGCGGATTGGCGCGAGCGACATGGCCGACCAGGGCATCGCCCTCCACCGCAAAGGGCAGGTGGGTAACATCGATCCCGTTTGCCCCTTGTGTGATCAGCGTACCAAAGCTCTTGGACCGGATCGTCTCCAGGAGGATATCGCGGCGGTCTTCCTGATAGAATGAGGGAACATACATGGCGTTGCCTCTCTACGTCAGGGTGCCGCGCAGGCTGTTGGGGCTCACGCTTTCGATCCGGACAGGGACGATCTCACCCATCAAGCTTTCTGGCGCGATAGCAAAGACCGATTGGAGGTAAGGGCTGCGGCCCACAAGCTGTCCCGCCTCGCGGCCTGTCTTTTCAAACAGCACCGGGATGGTCCGCCCGACTTGCTGACCGTCAAAGGCGTGCTTCTGCTCCGTCAGCAGGGCCTGAAGACGCTGCAGACGCTCGGACTTCACATCCTCTGGCACTTGTTTCGCCATGGTGGCGCCGGGTGTGCCGGGACGGCGGGAGTATTTGAAGCTGAAGCAGCTGGCGTACTCAACCTCACGGACAAGGCCCATTGTGTCTTCGAAGGCTTGATCGTCCTCACCCGGAAAACCGATGATCATGTCGCCAGAGATGGCGATGTCGGGCCGCACGGCGCGAACCTGTTCGATCTGCCGGATGTAGCTTTCCGCGGTGTGCCCACGGTTCATCGCTTTCAGGATCCGGTCGCTGCCCGCCTGCACAGGCAAGTGCAGATAGGGCATGAGTTTCGGCTCTTCACCAAAGGCCTCGATCAAGCCGCGGTCCATGTCGCGGGGGTGAGAGGTGGTGAAACGGATGCGGTCGAGCCCATCGATTTTCGCAAGATGCCGGCACAGCTCACCCAGGCCCCAGCTCTCCTCGGACGTGCCGGAGGGTGCTGCGCCGTGCCAGGCGTTGACGTTCTGTCCAAGGAGCGTCACCTCGCGCACGCCTTTGGCAACAAGGGCGCGCACCTCTGCCGTGATCGCGTCGGCGCCGCGGCTCACCTCTGCACCGCGGGTGTACGGAACAACACAGAAGGTGCAGAATTTATCGCAGCCCTCCTGAATGGTGACAAAGGCAGTGTAGCCCTCGACATCGCGGGTTTCGGCGAGGCGGTCGAACTTCTCCTCGACATCAAAGTCGGTGAAGAGGCGCTCACCAGACTGGCGCGCCGTCTTAGCGATGATCTCGGGCAGTTTGTGATAGCTCTGCGGACCGATGACGAAATCGACCTGGGGCGCGCGGGCGCGCATCTCTGCGCCCTCGGCTTGCGCAACGCAGCCAGCGACAGCGATCGTCCCACCCCGGGCTTTCACATCTTTCAGGCGTCCCAGTTCAGAATAGACCTTCTCCGCTGCCTTCTCACGGATGTGGCAGGTGTTGAGGATGACGAGATCAGCCTCCTCCGCCGCCTCGGTCGTCTCATAACCGAGGGGTTTCAAAAGGCCGGTCATGCGTTCGCTGTCATAGACATTCATCTGACAGCCCCACGTTTTGACGTGGACGCGCTTTTTCTGGGTATCGTTTTGCGTTGTCACCAGCGGCGCTTAGCCGAAAGGGATCAGCCCTGTCATGCTGATCGTGAGACGTCTGCAAAGTGGTAAATTTTTTCTGACCCGATTTCCGCGCATTTGACGATTTCCTGAGTGATGGGGGAGTGCCGGTTGGCGGTGTTCCTGAAGCGAGGGGACCTCACAGACATGAACTTTAGAAAGACAATAAGCGGCGTTGGCGCGATGTGCGCGGCAGTAGCACTTGCGGGCCAGGCGGCCCAAGCAGCGAACGTGACGCAGGTGGCGTCTATCGACGGCACGCTGGTGGATTTTGCGTCTCTCACGGCGGACACGATCACTGGGTCCAACCCAGTCTTCTTGGACCCTGATGCCTCCGTTTTCACTGACGCCGGTATCTCGTCCATCACGGCATCGCAGCGGCCATCTGACAACAACGAGCGCTATAATGCAGGCAGCACGTTCGGTGCCGGCCGCGCGCTTTTCGCTGACGACGATGGCAATCTGCTGGTGCTCGATGAGGGCGCTGTGCTCGACTTCGCGGCGCCGACATTCACCATCAACTTTGAATCGGACATTGAAGAGTTCAGCTTCCGGATCGCCGATACCTCCAACGGTTTCGCGACGCCCGAGGTGACCTTCTTGAAGGATGGCGAGACCCTGGCTTCGGTCCTGATCGATGGCGCTTACAACGCGCAGAACACGTTCGCTTTCGTCCTCGACATGGCGTTCGACGCGATCGAGATCAACGTCGACACCGTTGCGAGCTTTGATGGCGCGGGGATCTCAGAGCTTCGTGTCGGTGCGGCTGTTGATCCCAACCCAGTTCCGGTGCCGGGTGCGTTGCCGCTGATGGCAGCAGGTCTCACTGGCCTTTGGCGTATGCGGAAACGCCAGACGGCGTAAGCGCCGCCGGAGCTTTTCCTCGCCGTTACTCGGCCTCCACTATGCCAACGCCCGTCTATTCGTAGGCGGGCGTTGCGCTGCGGCGGGCAGCAAGAAGGCCGACCACCGTTGCAGCGGCCATCAAGGCGCCAGCGATATAGAGCGCTTGCATGAAGAGGGTCTCGCCGGTCCCCTCATTGGCCCAAACCACAGCCGCCAGGCCCCACAGCACAGCGGCCAGGACAGCCAGTGACCGGGCGAAGAACGCGGCGATGGCGGCGGGAACAAGCCAGACCATCACGATCACCAACGACTCGTTCACCAGCGACCCGAAGAAAGGCCCGAGGCCAATGGTCTTGAGCGCGAGGCTGAAGCCGCCAGGCGATGCCACCAAGAGCCAACCCGTCAAAGCGAAGAGCGGCATGATGGCGAGCCGGTCACCGAGGCTCAGATCATCGATGCGGCGACTGAAGATTGCCGCGAGAAACGTGAAGAGCAGGATCACTTGCAAGACAGCGAAGCTCAGCGGCCCCGGTCCCAGAAGCGGCTGATGGATGGCCCAGACGGTGTTCGCGGTGAAGGCGCCAAAGGCGAGCCAGCCCACGGTCGCGACCTCACGCTCCCGGCGCCGCGGCGAGATCAGCTGCCAAAGCGCGAAGAACAAGCATCCAAGATAGAGAAAGCCCCAGATCGAGAACGCATAGCCGGCAGGGATAAGCGGCGACTCATAGAGGCGCGCCGTTGAGCCAATGGTGCGGTTCCAACCCAAGATCTGAGGCGCGAACGCAGCACCGACCTGGGTGATGGCCGTTATGAAGACCAACAACGCTCGGATAATGTGCATGGAAGGGCCGCCCTCAGTCTTAAGTTGACCATAAAGGTTGGCGCCGCGATGGCCAAGGCGGATAGCGCCTCACCCCCCGAGTGCCTGGCGGGCCTCTTCCTCGAGTCGCGCCATGGCGCGGCGGTAGGGGGCCGGACCGGCGCTGATGCGCGCCACGCCGAGGCTTCCCAGGTGCTGGCGCGGGACCTCGTCTCCCATGGCCATGACATTGATCGGCAGCGCTGCGCCTTCACAGATCTCTGCAATGAGGTCGCCATTGCTCAGTCCAGGAACGAAGAACCCGCTTGCTCCGGCTTCTTTATAGGCGGCGAGCCGTTCTTTGGCCTCTGCGACGAGGCTAGCGTGACGGTCCTGATCGGGCTCCTGCAAGAAGACGTCCGTGCGAGCGTTGATGAAAAGATCGAGATCTTGCCGCTTGCTTTCCGCACGGACGGTTTCGATGCGACGGACCTGATCATCCACCCGGCGCAGGGCGCCAATGGTGATGACTTGGTCCTCGAAATTGATCCCGACCACGCCTGTTTCGATCAACTCGGCCGTGTTCTCTGCCAACTCGCCGAGGTCCTCCGCAAAGCCGGTTTCAAAGTCGGCGGTGACGGGCAAGTCCGTCACCCGCGTGATCTCGCTCACCACCGACAAAAGCGTCGTGAGCGGAATAAGTTCACCATCCTGATAGCCGCGCGCCATCGCGACACTTGCGCTTCCTGTCGCGAGCGCTTTTGCACCGGCTTTGGCGACAGCGCGGGCGGAGCCTGCGTCCCACATATTGGTGAGGACCAGCGGGTCGCCAGGATTGTGAAGGGCTTTGAACGCAGCAGCGCGTTCATGTTGATCGGGCGTGGTCATCCATCATGTCTCCCTGGGACTTGGGGATCCTTTGGCACCGTCTGGGTGCGGCTGGCGCCGCAAATCGGGCAGCAATTAAGGCGCTGGGCGGTCTTCCAGCGCGAGACGGTAACCGCCGCTTTCCGTGACCAACAGCTCGGCTTGACCGGGATTGGGCTCAATTTTCTGCCGCAGACGGTAGACGTGGGTCTCGAGCGTGTGCGTCGTGACGCCCGAGTTGTAGCCCCACACCTCATCAAGTAGCACATCCCGGCTCACCGCCTGGCCACCGGCCCGGTAGAGATATTTGAGGATCGAGGCCTCTTTCTCCGTGAGCTTAATTTTCTTGTCGTCACCGGTGATCAGCATTTTGACGGCCGGTTTGAAGTCGTAGGGGCCAATCTTGAAAATGGCGTCCTCGGACTGTTCGTGGCTACGAAGATGGGCCCGCATCCGGGCGAGCAGCACGGCGAACTTGAACGGTTTGGTGACGTAGTCGTTCGCGCCGGCATCGAGACCGTTGATGACATCGTCATCACTGTCTGAGCCCGTCAGCATAATGATCGGTGACTTGAAGCCATTCTCGCGCAGTTTGCGGCAGGCGTCGCGGCCATCCATGTCGGGCAAGCCAATATCGAGCAGAACGATGTCGATATGGGCTTGGGTGACCAGGAGCTCGAGGGCCTCTGACCCTGTGCGTGACGTTGAAAGTTGGAACTCGCTGTGGTCGCCGAACTGTTCAGCCAGCGCACCGACGAGCAGCTCATCATCCTCGATCAGCAAAACTTTGGCTTTTCGTGTCATCGTTGGTGTGCGCCCGCTCTTACTCGTCTACTTACACTTTCATCAGCTATCGGATCAATGGTGGCGGCTGATGCACAGCGAAAACTCATCGCGATGCATAGTTCGTTATCTGCCGAATTGATCCCTCAAGCCAAAAAACTGCTCTCTCCCACAGCCTTAGCATACCACTGTGTCAAAGTTTGGCACGCCCCCGCAACGGAAAAAGCACCCCATGGCATCGCGCCAACGCCGATCTGTCAACGGCTGGGCCTGCATTCCTGCCTAGCGGATGGTCTAACCTCGCTGACCGAAGATGCCGCTGCCGACACGGACGTCGGTTGCGCCCAGTGACACGGCGGCTTCGTAGTCAGCGGACATCCCCATGCTGAGCCTTTGAAGACCGTGCTCAGCCGCCAGTTTCGCCAGCAGCGCAAAATGCGGTGCGGGCGGCTCGCCTGCTGGCGGGATGGCCATGAGGCCGATCACGTTGAGGCCGTGGGCGGTTTGGCACTCATTGATGAAGGATGCGGCGTCTGCCGGGGCGATCCCTGCTTTCTGCGGTTCCTCGCCGGTGTTGATTTGGACATAGACAGGGAGCGGCCTGCTCTGCGCCTGCATTTCTTTGGCGAGGGCCGCTGCGATTTTCGGCCGGTCCACCGTTTCGATGACGTCGAAAAGGGCAACGGCCTCTTTCGCCTTGTTGGACTGAAGAGGGCCGATGAGACGAAGCTCGAGGTCGGGGAAAGCGCCCCGGAGCCCTGGCCATTTCGCCTGGCTTTCCTGCACACGGTTTTCACCAAAGACGCGGTGGCCAGCCTCAAGCAACGGGCGGATCGCGTCAGCGTCAAAGGTCTTGGAGACCGCGGTCAGGCTGATCTCGCCAGGCTTGCGGTGGGCTTCGATAGCGGCGGCGGCGATGCGCTCGTGCACAGCCTTGAGGTTGCTGATCGTCTCGGCGGGGTTCATGGCGAGGGGGTGGCAGAGTTTCGTCAACGTGTCATCGCCCTCTCCCGCGCTGCGTGGTCGCTGCGCCGCGCTGCGCCGCGGGCGTCGACCCTGCCTTTCGCTCTCGCCTTGTTCACCGACCCTGATCGGACCCCTGCGATCGAGCGCTTGGTAACGAGCTTGCCGCGCAACATGCCGCCGATGGCCGTCATCTTCCGCCACGACGCGTTACCGCCGGCACAGCGTTATGCTCTGGCTAACGAGGTGCGCCAGGAGGTCCAGGCGCGCGGGCATCTCTTTCTCATGGCGCGGGGCCATCTGCCGGGTGCGGATGGAACCCACGCTTTCAGCCGGACCGAGGGTCTCAGGACGGCGCCGTCCCACGGCTTTGCTGAGGCGCGCCGGGCGGTTCAGCAGGGGGCAGATGCACTCTTCATCTCACCTGTTTTGCCAACGGAGAGCCATCCCGGCGCCCCCTCCTTGGGTCCAGTCCGAGCCGCGCGTTTGGCGGCCAGCGTGAAGGTGCCGAGCCTCGCGCTTGGCGGCATCAACGAGCGCACCGCGCGGGTGCTGCATGGCAGCCATTTTCAGGGGTTCGGCGCGATCGGCGCTTTTCTTGAGCGGCCTTAGAACCGGATGGAGGACTCAATCATCACCGATGCGGTGTCCTCGTCGCCGCCAAGCGCCGCCGGTTTGTCGCTTTCCACAAACTGCGCTGCCGCGCCCAAGGTGATGCCGTGACCCAAGACATAGGCAACGCCTGCCTGTGCGGTCTGGGTCCGCCGATCGAGGGCATAGGGGACTGAGACACCAGCAGCGGGGCCAACGAGCAGTGACGCATCACGCTCAGCATCCGCCTCGCCATAGCCCAGCATCATGCGCCAATCGCCGGCCTGGTAGGTGATGCCCGCATCAAAGGCGAGGTAATCGCTTTCACTGGTTGTGCCCTCATCAAGGCCAGCGTTGGTGGTCTTCACCGAGCCGCCAATCGTGAGGTCGCCGTAAGCCAGGTTCAGTCCGAGGGCGAGTGCCTCATAGTCTTCAACGAAATCGTCGCTCAGCGAGCCGGTCTGGTCCTGATCCGCCCGGACAAAAGAGGCGCCGATGCCGAGGAGCAGGCGGTCACCGCCCATCGAGAAACCGTTCTGATAGTAAAGCGCAGCCTCGGACACATCGCGCCAGCGCTGGTCACGCACCAAGACCTGGCCGTTCTGTCCGACGATCAGCTCATTGTTCTGGCCGGGCACGATGTTGCCGAGCGGCGCGCATTCATCGACGCCGCAGCTCTCAAGCTCCGGCGCATAGGACACGCCCATCTGCACGTTCCCGATCACCCCGCCAAAGAGACCAGCGGGCGGCATATAGGTGATCTTCGCCGCGTTGCCGGAGAAATCGTTGACGGTGTGGACGTCGTTGAAGCCCGACGGGTCAGCACGCCAATCATTGACCCCGAGCGCCCTGAAGATCGTGGGCGAGGTCACCGCCAGCTTTTCTGCGACGCCAGCGTCGGAGCCGACGGAGACACTTCCAAAGCCGCCCTTGGCGAAAACATAGGCGCGATCGACAAAGACATCGGTGCTGTCAGGGCCCACACCGCGCTGGCCGCCATAGGTGAATGAGGAATAGCGCCCACCTGCGGCCCGCCGGTCGGCACGGTTGCCATCCACCCGAACACCGCTTCCCACGCCAAGCTCGAGGCCCGGAACCGCGAAACTGGTGGCTGTCACATCGAGGCGGGCATCGAAGTCGGTTTCCGAAACATCGCCGTCGCTGAGCCCGGTGGTGAAGACCGCATCGCCCTCAACGGTGAGGGACGACTCTTGCGCATGGCCAAGGGGCGCCGCGATCAGCATCGCAGCGGCTCCTAAAAGCCCCAGCAGTGACGTCCCTCGAACCATAAACTTACCTTTGGCAGTCTATTTAAGGGACGAAGGGACCTGATGTGAGTGAACAACTTATCACCAAAATGCTTTTCCCGTCTGGTGCGTCTTCCGTGCAACCATATGCGCGCAGGGGGTTTGACTGGAGGACCCTAGGTGATAATTGCAGCGCGATTTCGAAAGGTTATGATGTCTCATTCTGATACCCATCGTCTGGTGAAAGTGGTTGTCGTCGCAGCACTTGCGGCTGCCCTTGCGGCGTGCGCGAACTCCGGCAACTCAACCAGCAATGCGGCGTCTGAGCTGCAATACGGACAGGTCAACAAGTACCTCTGGACCGCGTCGCTGCAGACGATCGACTTCATGCCGCTGGACGCAGTGGACCCCCAGGCGGGTGTGATCCTGACGGATTGGTTCGCGAGCTCTGAAGTGCCGAACGAGCGTTTTCGCACCAATGTGCTGATCCTCGGCAACACACTGCGGGCCGATGCCTTGCGTGTGCGGGTGTTCAAGCAGGTGCAAAGCCCCTCCGGATCGTGGGTCGACGCGCCGATCAATCCCAACACCGAGCGTGAGGTGGAGAACGCCATTCTCACCCGTGCCCGGGAGATCCGCCTCAACTCGCTGAGCTAGACCCAGCCGAGGCTTTTTCATACTGAACGAATGATCCTAGGCTGCGGCACCTCTCCCGCAGCCCTTTTTGATGCCCGAGTGAAAGCGAACCCGATGGCCAGGTACAATCCCGCAGCAGCCGAACCGAAATGGCAAAAGGCCTGGGAAGAGAAAGATTGTTTCGCTGCCGGACGGCATAGCGAGCGGCCGAAATACTACGTGCTCGAAATGTTTCCCTATCCTTCGGGGAAGATCCATATCGGCCATGTGCGCAATTACGCGATGGGTGATGTCATCGCGCGGTTCAAAAGGGCTCGCGGCTTTGACGTGCTTCACCCGATGGGCTGGGACGCCTTTGGTCTGCCTGCAGAGAATGCGGCGATGCAGACGGGCGGCCACCCCAAGGACTGGACCTACGGCAATATCGAGGTGATGCGCGAGCAGCTGAAGCGCATGGGCCTGGCGATCGATTGGTCGCGGGAGTTCGCGACCTGCGATCCTGAATACTACGTCCACCAACAAAAACTGTTCTTAGAGTTTTTGGACAAGGGATTTGTTGAGCGGCGTGAGAGCCTGGTGAACTGGGACCCGGTGGAGATGACCGTGCTCGCCAATGAGCAGGTGGTCGACGGTAAAGGCTGGCGCTCCGGCGCGCCGGTTGAGCGCAAGTCGATGTCGACCTGGTTCTTCAAGATCACCGACCGAGCCGAGGATTTGCTCGACGCGCTCGATGATGGACGGCTCGAGGGTTGGCCAGCGCATGTCAAAGAGATGCAGCGGAACTGGATCGGCCGGTCCGAGGGGTTGATGATGTCCTTCCCCCTTTCCGGGGATGATCTGCCGCAAGACAAATTGCCGATCTACACCACCCGGCCAGACACGCTTTACGGCGCAAGCTTTTTGGGCGTGGCACCTGACCATCCGTTGGCGAAGCATTTTGCGGACAAGGACCCTGGGGCCGCGGCGTTCGTCGCCGAGTGCCAGGCGCAGGGGACCTCGGAAGCGGATATTGAGAAGGCCGAGAAAAAGGGTTTCCGCCTTCCCGTGACGGGACGTCATCCGTTCACCGATGAAGAGCTTCCGGTCTATATCGCCAACTTCATCCTGATGCAGTACGGCACCGGCGCGATCTTCGCCTGTCCGGCGCATGACCAGCGTGACCTTGATTTCGCTCGGAAGTACGGCCTCAACGTGATTCCTGTTGTGTGCCCACCTGATGCTGATCCGTCCTCGTTTGAGGTCGTGGATGAAGCCTATGTCGGCCCCGGCTCCATGATGATGTCGGGTTTTCTTGATGGTCTGCCTGCGGAAGAGGCGCTTCCCGCGGCGATCAAGAGGATCGAAGAGATGGGTTGGGGTGAGGGGACCACGAATTATCGCCTGCGCGATTGGGGCCTCTCGCGTCAGCGCTATTGGGGTTGCCCGATCCCGATCATCCATTGCGACAATTGCGGCGCGGTGCCGGTGCCTGCGGATCAATTGCCCGTGGGCCTGCCGCCGATTGATGCGTCGGAGTTCAAAACGCCGGGCAACCCGCTCGATCGCGACAGTACGAAGGACTGGCGCGAGGTGCCGTGCCCCGAATGCGGACGCATGGCGCGCCGCGAGACCGACACGATGGATACGTTTGTCGATTCCTCCTGGTACTTCGCGCGCTTTGCTTCGCAGCCGAAGGACAAGCCGGTGGAGAAGGCGGACGCCGACGCCTGGATGCCGGTCCAGCAATATATCGGCGGCATTGAGCACGCGATCCTGCACCTTCTTTACGCCCGCTACTTCACCCGCAATCTCCAAGAATGCGGGTACACAGAGGTCTCTGAACCCTTCACCAACCTCTTCACGCAAGGAATGGTGACGCACGCGACGTTCCAGGATGCTGATGGCAACTGGCTGTTCCCCGAACAGGTTGATGTGAAGGGTCAGAGGGCGTTCGCTGTCGATGGCGGGGCTGAGGTGACGATCGGCTCTGTCGAGAAAATGTCGAAATCGAAAAAGAACGTGGTGGCGCCCGAGGCGATTGCTGATGCCTACGGAGCAGATGCGGCGCGGTTCTTTATGCTGTCGGACTCGCCGCCTGAGCGTGATGTGGAGTGGACCGATGCCGGGGTCGAGGGCGCCTGGCGGTTTGCCAATCGGGTTTATGAGACGGTGGCCAAAGGCGCGGGCGTTTTGAAGGCCAATGCGCTGATGCCGGACAATCTCTCCGATGATCTCATGGCCCTTCGTCGGACCACGCACAAAACGATCGATGGTGTGACGGGAGACATTGAGCATTTTCGCTTCAACAAAGCGATCGCGCGGCTCTATGAGTTCTTAGGCGCTTGTAAGGGCCTTAAGACGGAAGGTGATGCTGGTCCCGTCGCGGCAGAAGCGCTCGGTGCCCTGACGCAATTGACGGCGCCCTTCATGCCGCACTTAGCCGAAGAGTGCTGGGAGCTTTTGGGCGGTGATGGTCTTTGCACGGATGCCCCCTGGCCAGACGCGGATGAGGCCCTCCTCACCGAAGATGTCATCACCTTGCCGATCCAGGTGAACGGCAAGCGCCGCGGCGAGATCAAGGTGGCGCCCGATGCCGCCGAAGATGCGGTGAAGGAAGCTGCCCTCGCGCAGGCTGATGTTGCGCGCTTTATGGAAGGCAAAACCGTCCGTAAGGTGATCGTGGTACCAGGGCGGATCGTGAACGTGGTGGTGGGCTGATGAAACGACTGATCCTTCTTTCGCTCGCTTTGGTTTTGGGCGCCTGCGGTTTCCAGCCGCTCTACGGTGAAATCGAAGACGAGGAGCGGACGTCGGATCAATTGGGAGCTTTCTATATTGAAAGCATCACGGGGCCCAAAGATGCCCGCACCGAAGTTGAAGACGCGATGCGGGTGCGGGTCCCGAGCGCCAACGGCAATGAGACCCACGCCGTATCGATCGCTCTCCGTGACACGCGCCGCGGCGTGGCTGTTCGGATTTCGTCAGACACGCAGCGTTTCGACTACACGCTGGTCGCGACCCTCAGCTACCGGAACCTTGAGACCGATGAGGTGCGTCGGCAGACGATCCGGAGCATCGTGTCCTACGGTGTGGTCGACAGTCAGTATGCATCTCTTGTCGGCCGAGAAGATGCTGTCCGCCGGGCTGCGGTCGACCTCACGCGCAAAATCGAAGTCGATATGGCGCTGTTCCTGCGCGACCGGGCGCCGGATAACAGCGGCGGTGAGCTGATCAATAACGACCCAAGCGACAACCCCCTGTTCCGGCTCGAGCAAGACGCACTGAGGGAGCGCCAACAATGACGGCGCTCAAGGCGCGGGACATCGAACGCTTCCTCCGTGCACCCGGTGAGAATTTCGTCGTGGCGCTGGTCTATGGGCCAGAGCAGGGCCTGGTTCATGAACGAGCCACCCGGATTGCGACGGCTGTAGCGGAGGATCTCTCCGACCCGTGGCGGGCGGTGAGCCTCACCGAGCAAGAGGCGGGGGACGCGGCCCGGTTGACTGACGAGGCCGCGGCACAGAGCTTTCTTGGCGGACGGCGAGTGATCCGTGTACGGGCGGCTGGCGCTGGTGTTGCAGGCGCTGTCACGTCCCTTCTCAAAGCGGCTGAGGCTGGGACGTTGGCCTCAGCGGGGCTGGTGGTGCTCGAGGCGGGTGACCTCAAAAAATCCTCCGCCCTCCGAAAGGCGTGCGAGAGCTCGCCCCAGGCCGCGGCGATTGCCTGCTATCCCGAAGGTGAGCGCGATACGATCGGCGCGATCCGGGCACAATTGCAGGCCGAAGCGATCTCCATCACCGACGACGCAGTGACCGCTTTGGTCGCAGCCCTTGGCGAGGATCGCGGTGTGCTGCGGCAAGAGCTTGAGAAACTCATCCTCTATTGCGGGCCAAAGGCCACTCGCGGCGATGCGCCTTATGAGGTCACGGCTGACGATGTGGCTGGATGCTTGGCGGGTGCTCCGCAGGAGGACAGTTTCCAGGTCGCCGCACTGGCCCTTGGCGGACGGTCCAAGCCGTTGTCCGAAGCCTTGGCTGCGGCAGAGGCGGCTGGTGTTTCAGTGATCTCGCTTCTTCGTCTCACGCAAAACCGGATCCAACGGCTTCTCCCCGCTGCGACAGCAGTGGCGCAAGGTGAGGGGCCACAAGCGGCGATCAAAAAGATGAAGCCGCCCGTCTTTTTTAAAGAGCAGGATGAGATGCTCCGCCAGCTGAAGGCATGGCCATTGCCGCGGCTCGAACAAGCGGCGGATGAGATCTACAAGGCCGAGGCGGCTTGCAAGAAGACAGGTGCGCCCGATCAGTCGATTGCTGAACGCGCACTTCTTCGCCTCGCGGCGGCAGGCCAGAGATGACCTTCTCTGTTGGCATTGTCTCTCTTTACCCTGAGATGTTTCCCGGGCCCCTTGGCGCGGGCGTGATTGGCCGGGCGAAGAAGGACGGGCTCTGGTCATTGGCCCTTGAGAACCCGCGTGACCATACCGAGGACAAGCACCGCACTGTGGACGATACACCTGCGGGTGGCGGGCCCGGCATGGTGATGCGGGCTGATGTCTTGGCCAAGACCATTGATCTCATGGACGCGGTTCCTGGCCCGCGGCTTCTTCTTTCTCCCCGGGGTCGGCCGTTTGATCAGGCGATGGCGCATAGGCTCGCCGAGGGTCCTGGCGCTCTCTTTGTCTGCGGGAGATTTGAAGGGATCGACCAGCGGGTGATCGAGGCGCGGAGCCTTGAAGAGGTCTCGATCGGCGACTTTGTCCTCGCCGGAGGAGAAGTCGCGGCGATGGCGATGATCGAAGCTTGCGTGCGGCTCATTCCCGGTGTACTGGGCGCGCCTTCGTCGCGGGACGATGAGAGCTTCGAGAACGGGCTTTTGGAGTACCCGCACTATACGAGACCACGGTCGTTTGAGGGGCGAGACATTCCTGATGTCCTCCTTTCCGGTGACCACAAGAAGATTGACCAGTGGCGCGGAGACCAATCTCTGGCGCTGACGCGTGCGCGACGACCGGACATGCTCTCGAATGCTGATCAGCAGGGAAGGGCGCGGTCCAATCCGCCGGATAACGAGACGGACGAGACATGAATATCATTGAACAGCTCGAGGCGGAGCACGCCAAAGAGCTCAAAGCTGAAGTTCCAGAATTCGCTGCCGGTGACACCCTTCGCGTGCAAGTGCGCGTGAAAGAGGGCAACCGCACGCGTCTGCAGGCCTTTGAAGGCGTCTGCATTTCGCGCTCAGGCGGCGGCATCAATGAGAGCTTCACGGTGCGCAAGATTAGCTTCGGCGAAGGCGTGGAGCGGGTGTTCCCGGTCTACTCACCGCTGGTGGAAGAGATCGAAGTCGTGCGCCGCGGTAAGGTTCGCCGCGCGAAACTCTACTACCTCCGTGGTCGCCAAGGTAAGTCTGCTCGGATCGCCGAAAAGGTCGATACCAAGCGCCAGGCTGCTGCCGCTGAGAAGAAAAAGGGCAAGGCTAGGAAGGCCAAGAGCGCCGAGTAAGCTCGCCTCTCATCACTGCTTTTCATCAAGGCCCGCCGATTGTCTCGCGCGGGCCTTTTTGCTTGCCTGCGCCGAAAACAGGAGGATCCGGTCATGGCGAAAATCGTGGGCTTAGGCGGCGTGTTTTTTAAGTCCGGTGAACCAAAGGCGCGCAAAGAGTGGTATGCGAAGCATCTCGGCCTCCACCCTGGTGATGGGTATGATGGCGTTGAGATGCGGTGGCGTAGGCCGGACGAGGACCGGCAAGATATGTCTCTCGTCTCCTTCTTTGATCTCGATACGACCTATTTGGGCAAAGGCGGCCAACCCTTCATGCTCAATTTCGTTGTCGATAATCTCGACGCTATGCTGGCCAAGTTGCGAGCCGAGGGTTGCGATGTTGATGAGGAGGTCGTGAGCGAGTCCTACGGTAAGTTCGGTTGGCTCACCGACCCTGATGGTGTGCGGATCGAGCTGTGGGAGCCAGCCGGCTCAGCCCCGGATCTGCCTACGGAGTAGGTATCTCTAGTTCTGCTCGCCGAAAGGCACCTGCAGTTCGCGGACAGGCTCGCCCGCCTCACTGATCACCGACATGGTGAGTGTCTCGTTTTCCCAATCGACCAAGATCTCGCCGAAATTGGCTTCGAAGTAGGGCGTGCCCAGACGCTTAGGCCCTGGCTCGATGGAGGTGTCACCGCGCTCACGACGCCAGGCGGACTGCGGCGCGTTGAGGGACGACGTGGTGAGTTCCGATAGCGGAGCGGCGAGCCCGATGGGCTCTTGATAGATCCCCGCCAGGTGGCGATCGCCTGAGACCACCACGAGGTTATCAGCGCCGCTGCTCATGATGGTTTCGTAGAGCCGCGAGCGAGCATCCGGCGTCGTGCGCCAGGCTTCCCACCCATGACCGTCAGCAATGACCTGGATGGAACTCACCAAGATTCGAAGATCAGCAGGTTCAGAGAGCGCCTCGGCCAGCCAGGCCTCTTGCTCAGCCCCCAGCATTGTTTGGTTTGCATCTTCGCTTGGCAGATATCGTCCAGGACGGGTGTCGCCTTCTGGCTTGCGGGTTAGCGCTGAGCGGAAAAAGCGTGTGTCGAGCAGGATGATCTGAACACGCTGGCCTGCTGGCCCGTAGGTTTTGGCCGTATAGATGCCCGGCCTATTCCGGCGCTCATCATCGGGGCCGAGGTTCCAGAACTCTTCGAAGATATGCTCCGTAGAGGCCTTGATCGGTAACTCGCCGCCCGCATCGTTGAGGCCGTAGTCATGATCATCCCACGTTGTTAGGAGGGGGCTTGAGGCGACGAGGCGTTGAAACTCCGGGCGCTCCGCCAGGGCCTGATAGGCATCCCTCAGTTCATTGGCCGCGGGGTCGGAGGGATCCTCGACATCGCCATAGACGTTGTCCCCAAGAAGCACGGTGAGATCGGGTGCGCGTTCGATCATAGTGCTGAGGATCGGCATCGGATCCTCTTGTTTGAGGCAGCTGCCGAACAGAATGCGGGTGAGGGCAGTCTCGCCGCTTGGCTCCTGCACATTGACTTTCGGGACAGCACGGGGCTCGGCAGGTGCCGGGGCCGTTTCGCAAGCCGCGACGAACACAATGAAGGCGAGGAGGGAGAGGATCGGGCGCATAACGCCCGCCTACCGCTCAAATGTGTCGGTTTTTACTCCGACATCACCGCGGCGTCGTCAGCCCGGAAACCGCCGGGCGTGTTTGCCGCCATCCATGTGAAGGCCGCATAGGCCGCCACGTTCTGCGCCAACTCCTCGGGGTCGATCTTGTCGAGCGTATCGTCGGATGTGTGGTGCAGGTCGAAATAGTCCCAGCCGTTTTGGGTGAGGGAGACCACCGGGACACCGCGTGCACTCAGGCGCGAGACATCCGGGCCGCCGCGGGATGTGTTGTTGCCCCGGGCAATGCCGATGGGCTGCAGCACCCGCGCCATCTCATCGACGAGGCCCTCTTTGCCCTCGCCGACGCCTGCATCGAGGCGCCAGATCTTGCGTGCACCAAAGTCGCTCTCGGCGGCCATCGCGTGGAGGTGCAGCTCATCTTCGTGAGCAACAGCGTAAGCCTCAGCGCCGACGAGGCCGACCTCTTCAGAGCCATAATACACCACACGGATGGTCCTGAGCGGCGTCTTACCGGTCTCTTCGATATGGTCGAGGATGAGTTTCGCCGCGCCCGTCGCAATGCCGATCCCTGCGCCGTCATCGACGGCACCTGTTCCGAGGTCCCAGCTGTCGAGGTGGCCGCTGATCAGAACGATTTCGTCCGTCTGCCCCGGGATCTCTCCGATGACATTGCCTGACTCAGACTCGTCTTGAGTCTTCACCCCAAGGTCGAGGGAGACCGTGACGGGCCCGCGGTCCATCGCGCGTTTCAGTTGCTCCGCATCAGGATAGCTGAGCGCAGCTGTGGGGACCTTGGGGACGCTTGGGTCGTACCGCATCTGCCCGGTGTGCGGGAACCGGTGAAGGTCTGTGCCAACTGAGCGGATGAGGGCAGCAAGAGCGCCGCGGCGGCCCGCTTCCACGGCGGCGCCTGAACGTTTCTGGACGGCCACGCCGTAACCTGAGCCGTCCTGTGTCCTGGTCATGAACTCGTCGACAAACACGATCTTGCCGCTGAGGTCGAGATCAACGGGCGCTTCCCTCAAGTCGTTCAGGGTTTCGAAGCGGACGACCTCACCGCGCACGCCGCCGCTCTCGGTGCCGACTGAGCCGCCGAGCGCTGTGATCTGCAACCGCTGGGGGAAGGGGCTTTCGATCGCCGCGTATTCGTAGGTCCGCTCCCAATAGGGCACCATGAAGGTCTCTGTACGGACATTCTCAAAGCCGAGCGAGGTGAGCTTCGCCTCGGACCACACCCGGGCGCGCGCTTCGGCTTCAGAGCCTGCTAGCCTTTGGCCCACTTCGGTCGTGAGGTCCTCGACCACCTGATAGCCGACCCGGTCCTCAAGACCCCGCCGCATCAGCATATCGGCGGTATCCTTCACATCCTCAGGGATGCCCTCGGCTTGGGCATATGAGAATAGTGATGAAATAACGGCAGTAGCGGCTAAACGTTTCATAACGCATAGCTTCCGCCGATGTGCCGATCCGTCAAGTCAGTCGGTCGGGGTGTTCTCGAAAAACTCTGTGATATCGGCGACGATGGTGCCCCGGCTGACCAGCCCCACAGCGACGATGATCTCAATGTGATCAGTGCCTTCGTAGATGACGCTCTCCGACCGCACGCCGAGTTCCGTCAGCAGCCGCGCCATCTCCGTCGAGTTTTTCGGGCGCACCACGTCATCGTCGTCGCCGTGGAGGAAGATCATGTCTGGCGCATCGGCGGACAGTCTGTTTACCGGCTGGGTCGCTTCGAGATCTTTGGCCTTGCCGAAGGCGTCGCGGGTCGTGTCGCTGTCCAAGGGCAGGAAACTGTAGGGCCCGGCAATGCCCGCCACGGCATCGATGATGTCGGTGCTCTTGCCCTCGGCTTCCAAAAACTCAGGCGCCAGCGCGACTTGCACGGCATTGTAGGCGCCCGCGGAGTGGCCTGAGAGGAAAAGCCGATCAGGATCCCCGCCCCAGTCCGCAGCGTTGTCATGCACGAAGGCCACGGCCTTGGCGGTATCCGCGACAAACTCGTCGTAGCCGAACTCAGGGGACAGCCGGTAGTTGATCACCGCTGTGACATAGCCTTCCGAGGCGAACCGGCGGCCAAGCCAGGGGTAGTCATCTTTGTTGCCATAGTACCACGAGCCACCATGGACGAAGATCAGCACCGGGTGGGGGCCGTCGCTGGTCGGTGTGTAAACGTCGAGCTTTTGCCGTTCGAGGTCGCCGTAAGCGATGTCCTTCTCACGCTCCCATTCGCCGCGCAGGGACGGCGTTGCGACGTTGAGAAGCTGAGGACCTGAACAGGACGCCAACACAAGGGTAGCAAGGCCTACCCCCACACACTTTCTGAACTGCACCAACAGGCCTCCCGATTTTTGAGGAGTTGGCCAGAGTGGCAAGGGGCTCGTCAAGCGCTGGGCCTAGCCTGAAGTGATGCTGTCGAAATAGGCCTTGTGGTCTTCAGGCAGTTCAATAGGGAAGAGGCCGCCAGAATAGATCAGCAAGATGGCACCAGTGATGAAAAGGCCTATACTGATCAATAAAGGCTTGCTCCAGCGCCATCGACCCGGCGCCGCGAAGTGGATGGCCGCAGCCACATGGGTGAAAATCGCCATAATCGCGAATGCGTAGTACGGAGCGAATGCATACTTGATCGGCGTCACGGTCAGGCTTCCCGCCGGCCAATAGAAGTTCGTCTCGACATGAGCAAAGTGGCGCGTCGCCAGCGCTGCGGATGTGTGGGCAAGGACGAAGAAGCCGATAAAGAGGCCACTGATGATCTGTGCCCATCCCCATAGGCCCTTATCCGTCTCTCGCCATCGAAGCAGGACACGCCGAACACCCGTGCTCACTTGAAACAGAAAGGCCAGAATGAGCAAAGGCTCGACCAAAGGTTGGCGGTAGACGGACTGAAACAGGCCAAGTGCTCGGGCGTGCGCCTCCGGTCCGCGTGCTCCCCAAAGGTGCGCACCCAGATGGGTCACAACGAACAGGAGGACGATGGCTGCGCCCAAGCGGTGGGCATTGCGCATGTGGCCCGGCATCAGCTACTCCACAAATAACCAGACTTTATATATCCGGATAATATTTATCCGATTAATGGGAGTCAATCCATGCAGCTCTCGAAGGGCGTTGAGTGGGCCGTTCATGCAGCTGCGATCCTTGCGGCCGTGCCAGAGGGCCGCGGCCTGAGCGCGGATGCGCTCGCCCGGTACCATGGGGTCCCGTCCGCCTATATGGCCAAGCAAATGCAGGCGCTGCGGCGGGCGGGGATCATCAAGTCCTTGCGCGGGGCGTCGGGAGGCTATGCCCTTGCGAAGTCACCGGATGAGATCAGCCTTCTCGATCTCACGCTGGCGGTGGAAAGCAACGGGCCTATCTTTCGGTGCACGAACATTCGCTGCAACGGGCCGTGCGGTTTGAAGTCAGAGGAGGCGCTCGATGCTTGCCCGATCGCGGCGGCCTTTGCTGGGGCTGAAGCGACCTACCGGGCGGCTCTGGATGCTGTGCCGCTGTCGCAGATCATTGCCGAAGTGGTGATGACCCAAACGCCCGATCATCTCCTCAAGGTCGCCGCGTGGATTGACAATGAGTCAGGAACGCCGCGCGGCTGAATAAGTTCGAATGCGGCGCTGTTGTCTATACGCGTGGACGGCGAGCTCCCTCTTGCCCGACCACAGGAGAGACAGGGTTCGCACCCTTCGACGCCCGCGGGCCCTGTCTCTCGTCTAGCGATTGAGGGCTTCTCGCTTGGTGGCCCAAATGGGGATCGGACCAGCCAGGGGGTGGCGGAAGGTCTCGTCCGTCCGCGCACCGCCGATCTTCTGCGCCACTGCCTGAGATGCGAGATTGCCGTCGTCGATATAGTGCACCACGCGTCCAAGGTCTGGGTTCTGGTCGAAAGTCCACCGGGCCGCACCAATCGCTGCCTCGGCCGCAAGACCTTGACCGCGCAGTTCTGGGTCGATGGTCCAGCCGATCTCGATATCGTCCGCACCCTCCATCGTTGAGGGGCCGCAGAGGCCGATCATCTCGTCGCTGCCGATCTTGGTCACGCACATCGCGCCATAGCCGCGCAAGGGCCAGCTGCCTTCAACATAGCACATGTGCCGCCAGGCATGGGTGATGGTGGGAAAGCTCGTGCCCAGCCCTTCCTCCGTTGAGGGATGACCATAGATCGCAAAGTAGCGCTGGACGTCCTCTGCTCGAAATCGGCGGAGGATGAGGCGCTCGGTCCGGAAGACCTCTTCACCAGGCTGAATGGCTTGTGTGATCAAGGGCCTTGTTCCCCCCAAGGTTCCGCGCCGCTGCGCTTGGCGCGCTGAGCTTAGCGCGGCGGCGCTGAGCGGGCGATGGTGGGTTGCTGGCCCAGTGCCGCGGCAATGGTTTCGATGCGCGGCGTTGGGGGACGATCGGGGCCAAATAGAACCAGGTGGTCCCACATGCTCACGAGATGAAAGTGAGCGTAAGACAAATCGCCGGAGAAGAGATCCGCATGCGCCTCAAGCCAACTGAGGCTGTCGCGGATAACATCCTTCGCCTTTTCAAAAAACGCATGCCCCTCCGTCGCCAGTCCGGTGCGCTCAGCCAGGATCAGTTTGACCTCGGAGGACATCATGCTGTTCATCACAGCGCGGGTATTCAGAACATCTGGGTCATCCGTCAGCACCCCAAAACGGTCATGCTGGTCATAGGTACGAACGAGATGGGCCGCTATGTGATCGGAATCGAAGATCGAGCGACCTCCGTCGATCAGTGTCGGCACGCTCAAAGTCGGGTTGCCGCCAAAGAGCTTGAGGCCCGTGTCGGCCACATTGCCGATGTCCTCAAGCGTGTAGTCGATCTCCAGATGGTCCATCAGCAATCGGACTTTTCTGGAGAAATGGGAGCGCGGCGTGGCAACAAGCGTGATCATAGGCACGAATCTCGCTCCCGCCGGGTTGGTTGCGTCCGGGCGCCGGGGCCCGGACGCATAAGGCTTAGCCGAGGCTCGGCTCAAGGCGGATGCAGGCCTCGACGAGGTCTTCGACCGCTGCGACGGAGTGGTCGAACATCTCTTTTTCTTCTGGCGTGAACTCGATCTCGAGGATCCGCTCAGCACCGTTCTCGCCGATGACGATCGGCACACCGACATAACGGTCGGTCACGCCGAACTCACCGTTAAGGTAAGCGGCGCACGGAACAACGACCTTTTTGTCCTTGAGGTAGCTTTCCGCCATCTGGATCGCCGAAGCCGCAGGCGCGTAATAGGCCGAGCCTGTTTTGAGGAGGCCCACGATTTCGCCGCCGCCCTTGCGGGTCCGCTCAACAATCGCGTCGATCTTTTCTTGCGTGGTCCAGCCGAGTTTGACCATGTCAGGAAGGCCAACACCAGCAACGGTTGAATAACGGGTCGACGGCACCATCGTGTCGCCGTGGCCGCCGAGCACGAAGGCCGTGACGCTCTCGACACTGACGTTGAACTCTTCAGCCAGGAAGTGACGGAAACGCGCACTATCGAGGATACCGGCCATGCCGACGACTTTGTTCTTGGGCAGGCCCGAGAATTTCTGAAGCGCCCACACCATTGCGTCGAGCGGGTTGGTGATACAGATCACAAAGGCGTCAGGGGCGTGCTTGGCGATGCCTTCGCCGACGGCCTTCATGACCTTGAGGTTGATCTCAACGAGGTCGTCGCGGCTCATGCCAGGCTTACGCGGAACGCCAGCGGTGACGATGCAGACATCGGCGCCTGCGATATCGGCGTAGTCCTGGGTGCCTTTCAGGCGGCTGTCATAGCCATCGACCGGCGCAGATTGTGCGATATCAAGGCCTTTGCCCTCAGGGATGCCTTCGGCGATGTCGAACAGGACGACGTCGCCCAGTTCCTTTTGTGCAGCGATATGGGCCAGCGTGCCGCCGATCATGCCCGAGCCAATAAGGGCGATCTTATTACGCGCCATGGGGGTCTCCTTGAGATGTGTTTCAAAATGTGACGCCGCGCCCTAGCCGCAGCGAGGGTGCGCTGCAACTTCGGCGATGGTCACAGGCTGCAGCGCTCAAAACCTGGGGAAAGACCCCAGCGCCAGACTGGCTGAGCGAGGGGCACTGGAGACGGTCTCGCGTCGCCTCGCTACCCTCATGGAGGGGCGTGAAGCCTAGAGCGACTTTGTCCTTACGCTGCGGAAAATGCCGAGCCTCCGCCCGGCATCGTCTCACTTCCGGTTGGCGTAGTACTCGCGGGTGAGGCCGAAGACCACGGGGCTTAAGAAGATCAGGCCAACAAGGTTCGGCGCGGCCATCAGACCCGTGAGCGTGTCTGCGATCAGCCAGAAGATGTTGACGATGTTCGCCACACTTCCCTCAAACGCGATCGACATGGCGCCGATGAAGACCACGACGATCCACGAGATGCGGTAAGGCAGGATGCTCTTCTCAGAGAAAAGAAACGCGCAGCAGCGCTCGCCGTAATAGCTCCAGCCGAGAATGGTCGTGAAGCCAAAGACCACAAGGCCGAGGGTCACCACATGCTTACCGATACCGGTCAGCGTCGCATCAAATGCGGCAATCGTCAGTGGTGCGCCCGTGTCACAACCCGTCGGTTGTTGATCAGCCAGGAACGTCTCGAGGTTGAGGGTCGATGGCAAGCAGCCATCGCCGACAACACCTGACGTCAGAATAATCAGTGCTGTGAAGGTACAGACGATCAGGGTGTCGATCACGGTGCCGAGCATCGCCACCGTGCCCTGGTTCACCGGGTCGTTGTTCTGGGCGGCTGCGTGGGCGATCGGGGCCGATCCTTGGCCGGCTTCGTTGGAGAAGATGCCCCGCGCCACACCTTTTTGCATGGCCAGCATCAGAAGGCCGATGGAAATCCCCGCACCCGCGGCGTCGGCGCCGAAAGCACGGCTGAAAATCAGGCCGAACGCGGCGGGCACTTCGGCGATGTTGAGGATGATCACAATCAGGCCGGCGCCCATGTAAGCGAAGGCCATGATGGGCACGAGCCGCGAGGCAACGCCGGCAATCCTCTTCACACCGCCTAAGATGACCGCTGCTGCGCCAGCGGCGAGCAGAACCGCGATGATGATCGGCATCACGCCGAAAAGCGCGCCGTCCGGCGAGCCGCCATAGGTGGCGCGGACAGCGTCGGAGATGGACTGCGACTGGATCAGCGCGCCCGTGCCCCAGGCCGCCATGATGCCGAAGCTGGCGAAGGTGACAGCCAGCCAGGTGAAGCGCTGGCCGAGGCCGTTCTTGATGTAATACATCGGTCCGCCGACATAATTGCCGTTGGCGTCGGTTTCCCGGAACTTCAGCGCAAGGACGCCCTCGGAATACTTGGTCGCGGTGCCGACCAGGGCGGTGATCCACATCCAAAAGATCGCACCCGGACCGCCGATGGCAATCGCTGCTGCGACGCCCGCGATGTTACCGGTACCGATGGTGGAGGAGAGGGCGGTCATCAGCGCCTGGAACGGCGTGACCTCCCCCTCTTTGGTCTCTTCTGGGTCACGCTTTCGGAGGAGTTCCCGGAAGGCGTAAGGAATTTTGATGACCGACATGAAGCGCAGGCCGATGGTCAGATAAAGGCCCGTCAAAAGAAGCAGCGGCAGCAGGAACCACGCACTCCACACAAATCCGTTCGCGGCGCCGATTAGTTCTTCAAGACTCATGAATTGCGGCGCTCCTTAGCCGTTTCGGTCAAACGCCCGACGCTAAGGATGATGCTCGGGCTTGTCCACAGTTGGCGGTGCAGCATGCTGCGTGCGGCGCCTCTCTGGTGCTGTTGTCCCCTGTGCACTAACCTTGGTGACCGGGAGAACAGGCAGGGAGCAGGTCATGGGTGCAATTCGCGCGCTTTATCGGCGGCATAGAACGTTCACGGTCATCGGGTTTACGATTTTGGCATTGGTGCCGATCGTTCTCGTCTTGATGCAAATCGATGATCGCACGACTGATGGCCAGAATGTCTGGTTGAAACCGCTGAAGTTCTACGCCTCCCTCGGAACCTATTCGCTGACCCTGGCGTTCTACTCCGCCTGGATGTCGGAGAGAGGGCGGAACAGCTTGTTCTTTAAGAGCGTCGTCTTTTGGTTCTCGGTGGCGATGATTTTTGAGGTGATATGGCTCATGTCGGCCAGTGCCCAGGGCATTCGTTCGCACTTCAATGACGATGGCGGGCTTTACACCATCCTCTATCCTATATCGGGCCTGTTCGCGATTGTTCTGGTCTTCACCGGGATGGTGATGGGGTTCTCTGTGCTGCGTGCACGGAAGGAAGCGAGCAATCAGGGCCTGGCCGAGGCAATTGGTTGGGGACTCGTGCTGACGTTTTTCCTGACGGCCGTGAGTGTCAGTCCGCTGACCAACCCGTATGGAGATTTGGGCGGCTCAAAGACCGGTTATCATGACGGAATCTTTGGCTGGCGCATGGAACGTGGCGACTTGAGGGCGGCCCACTTCTTTGGGACCCATGCTCTTCACGTCATTCCGGCGATCATGTTGCTGCCTTCGCTGGTCTTACCGAGGGGATTGAGTGTCAGTCTCGCGCGGCTTGTGGCTGTTGCTTACGCAGCGGCCGTCACTTGGCTCGCGCTGTTGGTGATAGGCGGCGGTGATTTGCCCGAGATTTTCCGGTCGCCGTTTTAGGCGGAGCCTTCCTCGCTGCTGTGATGCTCTTCGCAGAGATAGTCCTCGCTGCGCATTTCAAAGAGCCGGCTGGCGGTTCGTTCGAATTCAAACGCGAGCTTGCCCGACGCATAAAGAGCATCAGGCTCGGCCTCGGCTGAGCACACAAGTTTGGTGCGATGATCATAGAGCGCATCGATCAGCGTGCGGAACCGCGATGCGGCATCGGCATTCTCGGGCCCCATCAGCGGGATTCGATCAATGAGCACGGTGGGAAACCGCCGCGCGAGTGCCAAATAGTCGGCCGCGCCCAGGGGCTGCTCGCAAAGTTCAGCGAAAGACAAACGGGCCGCGGCGGCGCTTGCGTCTTCAATCATCGTCACGCGGCCTGCGACCTCGAGCTTGCAAGGCGCCACCTTGGTGCCCTTGGTCAGCTCCCGGAAGGCTTGGTCCATCGCATTGTCTGCCTCAGCACCCAGCGGTGTCATATAGAGGCCATGTTTCTGGAGCCCGCGGAGGCGGTAGTCCTGATCCGCGACGATAGCGTGGACCGTGAGCGTCTCTTCAATCAGTTTGATGAAAGGCAGGAACAGCTCACGATTGATACCGTCTTTATAAAGATCACTGGGCGGCCGGTTGGAGGTGACCACCAGCGTCCCGCCGCGCTCGAAGAGGGCTTCAAACAACCGGCCGAGCAGCATCGCGTCTGCGATATCCGTCACCTGCATCTCATCGAGACACAAAAGCTCTGCTTGCTGAAAGGCGGATTTGGCCGCGTGCGGGATCGGGTCGTCGATCTTGGCTCGGCGCGCCCGGGCGGGATGCTTTCGCCGCTCCCCATCGCTCATGCCGCGCCAATTCGCGATGAAGGCGTGCATTTCCTCCATAAAGACGTGGTAGTGGACACGGCGGGTCGGCAGGTCCGGCGCGGCCTCAGCAAAGAGGTCCATCAAGAGCGTCTTGCCCGCACCGACCCCGCCCCAAAGATAGAGCCCGCCAGGCTCCCGCGGCTTTTGCCAAGGAAGGCTGCGGCTGGAGGTCAACAGGCCAGCTTCGAGCTGGTCAAGCGCTTCGGCCGCCTGGGCCTGTGCGGGGTCAGCCTCAAGCTCGCCCGCGGTGACCAGGCTCTCATAACTCTCATACGTGCGCGTCATCGCGGGATGAGCTAGGGAAGCGCGGCATGTCTGACAATGTTTTACCAACCGTCGCTGATATCCGCGCCGCGCATGAACGGATCCGCCATTATATTGTCCGTACACCGCTTCTAAGGGCAGATGTTCTCGATGAAATGACCGGCGGCGCGATGTTCTGCAAAGCGGAGTGCCTTCAGGGCACGGGCTCGTTCAAACTCCGCGGCGCCCTCAACCATATGCTGTCGCTTACTGAAGAGGAGAAGTCGCGCGGTGTCGTGGCCTATTCCTCCGGCAATCACGCCCAGGGCGTGGCGCGGGCGGCGAAGATCGTCGGTGTCCAGGCAGCGATCGTGATGCCAGCTGATGCCCCTCAGGCGAAGCGCGAGCGCACCGCGCGCGACGGGGCAGAGGTGATCCTCTATGACCGGGAGCGGGAAAGCCGGGAAGACATCGGCGCGGCCTTGGCCAAGGAGCGCGGCGCGAAGCTGATCCCGCCCTATGACCATGTCCTCACCATCGCTGGGCAAGGCACGGCCGGGGTTGAGATCGCCGAAGACATGGCGGGGCCGATCGATCAGGTTGTCATCTGTTGCGGCGGGGGCGGGCTTGCGACGGGCGTCGCTTTGGCCGTGCGCGACAGCTATCCAGACGCCCGGATTGTGGTGGCGGAACCTGAGGGCTTTGACGATTTTGGCCGTTCTCTCGCCTTGGGTGAGCGGGTCGCGAACGAGCGACTTGGAGGCTCCATTTGTGATGCGGTGCTGACCCCCACCCCGGGCGAGCTGACCTTTCCGGTCCTCAAACGGCACGATGCGACCGGTGTGGCCGTCAGCGATGATGAGGCCCTCGACGCCATGGCGTTTGCTGTGCGGGAACTCAAAGTCACGCTGGAGCCTGGCGGCGCCGTCGCGTTAGCAGCTGTTTTGACAGGCAAAGTCGAAACCAAGGGGACACGGACGGCGGTCATGCTGTCGGGTGGCAATGCAGACCTTACCGTTTTGTCGCGCGCGCTGGCCCGTTGATCCTTGCGCGGCGGGCCCAACGGGCGACATACAGCTATCCGCATGTTCACGCTGATCATCGGAGAACCGTATGACCCTGCGCCGTCGGCTTTTGGCCCTTGTCCCCGCTACCTTTGCCCTTGCGTCTTGTGAGACCATCAGCAGCATTGGCAACGATCCCGGCCCCGCGACAGCGAACTCATCGATTGAGAGCAAGGTGGTCGAGCGCGATCTCGATTATCCGACCTATGAGCAAGAGACGCTGATCGATGAGGCGGAGAACGCGTTTGGTCAGGCCTCGGCGGAGATCGCTGAAGTGATCGACAAAGTGTTCGATTCTGAGGGTCGGCCCCAGGCCTATATCGCTGGTGAAGAGGGGAGCGGCGCCATTGGCGTGGGCCTCTCTTACGGTCGCGGGTTCCTCTATCGTCCGGGTGCGGATCCCGTTGAAGTGTTCTGGCAAGGCCCAAGCCTTGGTTTCGACCTTGGCGGTGATGCATCGAAGGTGTTCGTCCTGGTTTACGACCTAGGCGCAACAGAAAACATCTTCCGCCGGTTCCCTGGTGGCGGCGCCAACATCTTCTTCGTGGGCGGTGTCGGCGCGGAGGCTATGACCAATGGTCAGACCACGGTCGTTCCGATCCGCACAGGCGTCGGTGCCCGCAGCGGCGTTGCGGTGGAGTACATCAAGTTTACCCGTGAGCGGACAATCAACCCGTTCTAAGGCGTTTCAGCGGCAGGCGATCTTCAAACGCAACGGCTAGGCAGCCAGCGATGATGATCGCCGCGCCTACGTAGAGCCGCCAGCTTGGCACCTCGCCAAAGAACAAGAACCCCGCCGTCACGCTCATCGGCAGCGCGAGATACTCAAATGGCGCGAGCCGTTGTGCCTCGGCATGGCGGTAGGCTTCTGACATCAGCCACCAAACGCAAAAGGCCAGCGCGCCTAAGGCGAACAATGGGCCTGTCGCAGCAACGGTGGGCAGCAGAGCGGGTGCGTCAGGGAGCGCCGGTTGCAGCACGAGCATCAACACGCTCATCAACAGCGCAGGCATCACGTTGCCGAACATGGCGATCGTGTCGGTATCTTCAAGCCGTGTACGGAGCCGAATGAGCACAAGGCTAAGCGCGTAGCCGACCGCCGCTGTGAAAGCGGCCAGCGAACCAAGAACGCGGCTGCCTTCCGGCGCACCTGTTCCTTGTGCGGAGAGGGCGAAGATCGCGCCGCAAAAGCCAGCCACCCCTGCTGCCGCCGCAACGGGAGAAATCCTCTCTTTAAGGATCAAACGCCCCATGCCGGGCACCATCAGGGCGGCCATGAAGCCCATGACAGTGGCCTCGGCCAGCGCGATCTGCGTCACCGCCCAAAAGAACGCCAAGGCTGTCACCACCTGCACAGAGCCGCGAAGGATATGAAACCGGATCGCCTCGTTGGACGGGAACGGCCTGTTGCGCAGCTTGAACAGCGCCAGCGCGAACATGGCACCAAAGATGAAGCGCCACAGCGTGATCGTCAGCACCGAGAGATCAACCGCCAGGGCCTTCACCGAGGCATCCATCGCGACGCCCAGAGCGATCGCGGTGACAACGATGATGTATGGCGATGGCACCGTTTTGACCTCCCTCGAACAGCGCAACATTGCGGAAGAGGGCGGATCTATGGTGCCGGTGCGGCTTTGGCTACTGGATTCTTGTCCGGGCCGACGTCAGCTCGCTTTGCGGCTCGCGCGTTCGACCAGCATCGCTTTGATCTCTGCGATGGCCTTGGCTGGGTTCAGACCCTTCGGGCAGACCTGCACGCAGTTCATGATCGTGTGGCAGCGATAGAGCTTGAACGTATCGTCGAGAGCGGCGAGGCGCTCTTCGGTTTGGTCGTCACGGCTATCTTTGATCCACCGGCTGGCCTGAAGCAGCGCAGCTGGTCCGAGATACTCGTTCTCGCCATCTTCCTTGCTGCCGTTCCACCAATAGGAGGGGCAGCTGCTCGACCAGCTGCCGCAAAGGATGCACTCGTAGAGACCATCAAGCTCTTCGCGATCCTCTTGGGTTTGAAGATGCTCTTTCTCAGGCTCGTTCTCGGATTGCAGGAACGGCTGGATCGCCGCGTGCTGGGCGTAGAATTTCGAAAGGTCGGTGACGAGGTCTTTCACGACAGGCTGGTGCGGCAGCGGATAGACCGTGATCGGACCTTTGCCGAGCTCATCAAGACCCGTGGTGCAAGCAAGGCCGTTCTTGCCGTTGATGTTGAACGCACACGAACCACAGACACCCTCGCGGCAGGACCGGCGGAAAGAGATCGTCGGGTCGAGCTCTGACTTCACTTTGATCAGGAGGTCGAGAACCATCGAGACACCGGACGCGTCGACCTCGTAGGTATCAACGCGCGGGTTTGCACCGTCTTCAGGGTCGTAGCGGTAGATTTTGACGGTGCGGAGTTCCGCGCCCTCGCCTTTGAACGAGCGGCCTTCACCGGTGACTTTGGAGTTTCGCGGCAGCGTCAGTTCAACCATAGCAATTCCGTACTCGTTCTCGATAGGCTCACGGCGAGCAATACGCCGATCGTGCTTCCTGTGCAAAGGGCGAATCCGCGCGCTTTCTAGCAGACAGGCCCTTACGAAACGGTTCGCTAGTCCTCGTCGATCCGCTTGACGCGAATGGTTTTGCCGAGGGGTTCGATGCGCATGCGCCGACTGCCGATGGCCGCGGCCCGGACCTCGACGGTTTTGATCCGATCGGTGCGGGCTTGTTTGAAACTGACGTCATCGCTGTCGAGCTGCCGCCACGTTTCGCCATTGCTGAGCTTCACGGTGAGCTTGCCAAACGGCGAGACTTTGAACTCCAAGACGTCGGCGCTGAAGGTTTCAAAGCCGCGCGTGGCTTCTCTCGCTCGAGCGTCGGATCGGGAGGCGCGGAGCTCGGCTTCATCGGCCCGCTCCTGCGCCGCGGCCAGTTCTGCCTCGAGCTCGGCGATGCGGGCCTGTTCCGACGCTAAGGCTTCGGCCGCCTCGGCCTGTGCCGCCAGGGCAGCGGCCTCATCGGCCGCGGCTGCGAGAAGTTCATCGCGCCGCAGCGCCCCGTCATAGCACTGGAGCCGCTTCTTATCCCGCTCAATCGCAACGCAATCGAGGACCGATGCGTCCTGAACTGGCTCTTGAAAGGCGAGGGCAGCGGTCAACAGAAGAGAAAGCATGGCGAAGATCCTGGTCGTCCAAACCCCTGTTTCAGCAGGAATAGACGTCTTTGCCCAGCCATGGGATCTGAGCACGAAAAAGCCCCGCCGAAGCGGGGCCTTTGTCTCTTACCACTGACCCATTTGATCAGTAGACGCGTTTTTTTGGTTCGATGTAGCTGATGTCGTTGGACATCGTCCATGTATGGACCGGACGGTAGTCGATATCGGTGTCGCCGTTCTCGTACCAAGCGATCGTATGCTTCATCCAGTTGTCGTCATCGCGCTCTGGGAAGTCTTCCCGGGCGTGGGCGCCGCGGCTTTCTTCACGATTGGCGGCGGAGTCCATGGTGACCATGGCTTGCGCGATGAGGTTGTCATACTCGAGCGCTTCGACAAGGTCAGTGTTCCAGACCATGGTCCGGTCACTGACAGAAAGATCGTCGGCGCCTTTCTGGGCTTTGCGGATCAGCTCTTGGCCCTCTTTGAGGACATCGCCGGTACGGAAGACAGCGGCGTTGTTTTGCATCGTGCGCTGCATTTCGAGGCGAAGCTCTGCCGTGCCCGTACTGCCATCGGCGTAACGGAACTTGTTGAGGCGATCGAGCGCCTCTTCACCGGCTTTGTTCTTGAACTCAGGCACAGGCTCGGACGGGTCCAGGATCTCTGCGCAGCGAAGGCCTGCGGCGCGGCCGAAGACCACGAGGTCGATCAGCGAGTTCGAGCCCAGACGGTTTGCGCCGTGCACGGAGACACAGGCCGCTTCACCAATCGCCATCAGGCCAGGGACGACTTTGTCATTGTCCGTGCCCTCTTTGGTGAGGACCTCGCCGTGATAATTCGTCGGGATACCGCCCATATTGTAGTGGACGGTCGGGATCACGGGGATCGGCTCTTTGGTGACATCAACACCAGCGAAGATTTTCGCCGATTCCGAGATGCCGGGAAGGCGCTGGGCCAGCGTTTCCGCTGGAATGTGGTTGAGGTGCAGGAAGATGTGGTCCTTGTTCGGACCAACGCCGCGACCATCGCGGATTTCCATAGTCATCGAACGCGAGACCACGTCACGCGAGGCGAGGTCTTTCGCCGATGGCGCGTAGCGCTCCATGAAGCGCTCGCCCTCAGAGTTGGTGAGATAACCGCCTTCGCCGCGCGCACCCTCCGTGATCAGAACGCCAGCACCATAAATGCCCGATGGGTGGAACTGAACGAATTCCATGTCTTGGAGCGGCAGGCCTGCGCGAAGGACCATGGCGTTACCATCACCTGTACAGGTGTGGGCCGAGGTCGCGGAGAAGTAAGCGCGTCCGTATCCGCCGGTGGCCAGGACCACCATCTTGGCGCGGAAACGGTGGATCGTGCCGTCAGCCAGGTTCCAGGTCATCACGCCGCGGCATTCGCCATCTTCCATGATCAGGTCGAGAGCGAAGTACTCAATAAAGAACTCAGCATTCTGACGAACAGCTTGGCCATAGAGCGTGTGAAGGATCGCGTGACCCGTCCGGTCAGCCGCCGCGCAAGTTCGCTGCACAGGGCCTTCGCCATAGTTTTTGGTCATGCCGCCAAAGGCGCGCTGATAGATCTTGCCTTCTTCGGTCCGAGAGAAGGGCACGCCCCAGTGCTCAAGCTCATAAACCGCAGCCGGAGCGTGCTTGCAGAGATACTCAATCGAGTCCTGGTCACCTAGCCAGTCCGACCCTTTGACGGTGTCGTACATGTGCCAGCGCCAGTCGTCCTCGCCCATATTGCCCAAGGATGCTGAGATGCCGCCTTGCGCCGCCACCGTGTGCGACCGGGTCGGGAAGACCTTGGTCACGCAGGCGGTTTTGAGACCTGCTTCAGCAGCACCGAGCGTGGCGCGTAGACCAGCGCCCCCGGCACCGACGACAACAACGTCGTACACGTGGTCGATGATCTCGTATGAACTCGTGGGCATGGTCGCGGACATGGGCGGACCCCTTCCTTAAGCGATGAGCGTGATGGCGATGACAGAAACAATGCCCAAAGTGCCAATGGCGAGGGCATAAAGAGAGTTGGCTGTGTGGCTGAGGGACTTGAGACCCTTGCCGTGCAGATAGTCGTCAATCACCTCGCCGATGCCGATCGACATATGGAGAGGGACAGACAGGAAGAAGAGAACCAGCAGCGCCGCATTGTACCACGTGCTGATGAAGGTCAGCATCTCCGTGCGCGTGTCGCCAGCGTGGCTCAAGATCGAAATGATCAGCCAGATCGCAAGGGGAACTTGGACCATGGCTGTCGTCCGCTGACGGATGAAGTGCTTGGTGGATGAACTCGCCATTATGCACCTCCGTGGACGGAAAAGCCGACGAAAAAGATGAGGAGCGTCAACACAACAGAGCCGCCATAGGCTGCCCACGCGGTACCCGATGCGAGTGACTTATCGAACCCGCGCCCAGCATCCCAAAAGAGATACCGGATACCGTTCAGCATGTGGAAGCTGAAGGAGAGGGTGAAGCCGAAGAGAAGAAAGAGACCAAAGGGCGAAGCGAGGAACCCGTTGACCGCAGCAAAGGCGCTGTCAGACATCGCGGCTGAAGCGACCCAAAGCGTTAGGAGAAGCAGGCCAATAGCGTTGCCGACGCCGGCGATGCGCTGTGTGATCGACGCAGCCATGGTGACGGTGAACCGCCAAACCTGAAGGTGCGGAGAGAGCGGCGCATTGGGCCCTGCGCGCTGTGGTATGGTGTCAGACATCAGTCACTCCAAGCTGTGCGATACCCTCTGCCTTATCTTGACGCAAAGCGGCAAGAGCGCGCGGAATCACAAGGCCTGACTTGGCCCAGTAAGGTAAAGAGAGTGCTCAATTCTTGGTTGAGTTATCGCGAATGCTTATCAGAAACGTTTGCACAGATGGATCCGTGGTCAGAGCAATCGCTCGGTCAAAGGCCTTCGCCGCGCCGCTGGCATCACCTTGGGCGCGTTTGATGGCGGCCAGGGTTGCCCAATAAGGTTGGTAGCTCTCCGCTTGCCCGGCGATCGCTTCGAGTTCCTGAAGTCCTTGGTCGGCTTGGCCTGCTTCAAGCAAGGCCGCTGCGTAACTGCAGCACGCGCCAACGCTCGGCGCGACCATGACCAGTCGGCGGTAGAGCTTGAGGATAGCCTCCGACGTGTCGCGGTTTTCAAGTCTTCCCACGATATGGGCTGAGCCGATGGCCGCCTCAAACTGATACCGGCCAGGCTGACCCTGGCGCGCGGCTTGGCGAAGAAGCGCTTCGGATCGGTCGATCAAACCGTGGTCCCAGGTCTCCGGGTTGCGATCCTTAAGGGGAACGAAAGTGGCGTCCGGACCATTTGGTCGCAGCGCCTTTTGCTGAAGGGCCAGGGCGAGGAGGCCCTTGGCCTCCGCGCTGGTGGGCACGGCATGGTGGACAAGGCTGGCAAGATAGAGCGCCTCATCGACAAGCCCCAGGCCCTCGCCGCCTATCGTCAGGGCGGCGTAGATCCCATCCAGGACGGCGGCCACCCGCTCGTGCCAGCTCTCCTCGTCGGGCTTCTCGAAGGGGATGCCTGCGTCTTTGATCTTCTTTTTGGCCCGGACGAGACGCTGGGCCATGGCCGTTTCTTTTGTCAGCCAACACCGCGCGATCTCATCCATTCGTATACCGAGCACCACCTGAAGCATCAGGGGTGCACGCACCGCTTCATCGATTGCGGGGTGTGTGCAGACAAAAAGAAGCTCAAGCCGCGGATCTTGCCTGACGCTGTCTTGCCCCAGCTCGGTGAGGAGGCGCGTGAGTTCTGCCTCGCCAGCCGATGCTGTTTGCCTTTTGCGCACCTGATCAAGGTGGCGCCGCCTCGCCGTGGTCAGAAGCCAAGCGTCCGGAGACTGAGGAACCCCTTGGGTTGGCCATGTGCGAAGCGCGGCCGCGAAGGCTTCACTCAACGCGTCCTCAGCCGCAGCGATATCCTTTGTCCGCTGCGAGAGAAGCCCGAGCAGCCGCGCACGGCTGTCTCTCGCCGCGGTTTCTGCTGCTGCCCGTGCTTTCTCGTCCATGGACTACTGGCTAAAGTCAGGGACCGGACGGATCTCGATATGCCCCGTCGGCGCGGCTGGACATTTCTCGGCCCAACTCATGGCTTCGTCGAGATTGGCCACGTCGATGACGTAGAAGCCGCCGAGCTGCTCCTTGCTATCGATGAAGGGGCCGTCCTGCACCTGGCGTTTGCCGTCGCGGACAGAAAGCGTGGATGCCGTGTGCGCTTCGGCCAGCGGCTCACCACTGACGATCACCCCAGCCTGTTGCATCGCCTCACTGTAGGCGGCCCAGGGCGCCATATAGGCTTCAAAGCCAGCTTCATCGACGGAGCGGTTCATCACCTGTTCGTCTTCGAACAAAAGCAGCATGTATTTCATAGCTCATTCCTCTCGTGGGTTGGGAGCTTATCAGCAAGCTCACCCCCAAGACGGATGACGTGCAGCGAAATCGACAAGGTCGGCGAATTTTTCTTCAGCGCGACCGCAAAAAGGCTCTGAGCTCCCGCCCTGTCGCCCTGATGGGCTCAGCGTCGCGCCGCGATCGCGCGAGCACGACACTGCCGTCGAGCCCTGCGATGATCAGGCTTGCTAGATCGCGGCTGCCATTGGCGAGCGGCAGGAAGGCGTCCTCCGCCGCCCGGTAGGCGTGCTCGGCCGCGGCCATGACTTCTTCGGGCGCTCCGGCCGAGGTGATGGCTGCGAGAAGGGGGCTTTGCTCGAACCGGGTGCGTTCGGCCCAGCGCGCTGTTCCCTCGAACATCCAGCCCACGAAATCGCGGACAGTCTTGCCGCTGTTGGTGGTTTTGCTCAGTGCTGCGAGGATCTCCCCTTCAATCCACCCGACCGCGGCGATCGCCACCTCTGCCTTCCCGCCGGGGAAGTGGTGATAGAGCGAGCCCTTGGGCGCCTTCGCCGCATCAAGGAGCGCCGCGGTCCCGGTACCGTGGTAGCCGCGCTGTTGCAGCAGAATGACGGCCGCGCGGATAAGGCGCTCCTTAGTCTGAAGGTCTCGCAGGTTGTCAGCCGGAAGTCCCGTAAAAGGGGCAGCGTGCGCAGGCCGTGTCATAGACGCTGGGCTAGGACAGCGATGGTGGCAAGGCCAGTGGCGACCAGGCGCGGCTCACCGTCCTTTTCGCCCGAATAGACCCGCGATTGGACGGAGACGGAGGTTTTGCCCGCCTTGATGATCTCACCGCGGGCGCGGAGGTCATCGCCAGTGGCAGGGGCCAGGTACTGGATCGTCATGCTTTGGGTGACGACGTCGCCGACAGCTGTCGCAGCGGCCCAGGCCATGGAAATATCAGCAAGCGTCGCAATCAACCCGCCATGGAGGTAGCCATGGTGCTGGGTCAGGTCTTGCCGCCGCTCGATCTGCACCTCGGCATGACCATTGCCGGCGGAGACCATTTCCAACCCGATCAGGCTTTTGAAATTATGACCGCTGGTCGCTTTCACCAGCAGCTCTTCTGCGACGGGATCTCTTTCGAATGCCATCAGCTGTGCATCCTTTGGTGACTAACGTTTGGATAAATATAGACCGACCGGTCTAGAGAGTCGAGTCGGCGTCCTTGCCGTGGACATGGACCCAGCATGGGGGCATGGTTCCCGTGGTCTTCCCCGGGGGTTCATCATGACCAGTCTGATCCGCTTTTTTGCTGCTGCGGCCCTGTTTCTCGGCGCTGCTCAAGCCCAGGACCTCGACGTCCGGCCGGTCACCGAGAGCCTGACCAGCGACGACATCGCCCGGGTTCTGACCCAGGCGGGCCTCTCGCCCACGATGCTTGAGGACGCGACCGGCGCGCCGGTGGCCACCGGCAGCGCGGAAGGGATCATCTTCGTCGTGCGTGCGGTCGACTGCACTGGCCAACCCGCGCGCTGCGGTCAGCTCGTTCTTTTTGCCAATTTTGACCTGCAGCGGCCGATCAATGATCAGGACTTCCGCATCGTGAACGGTTTCAATGACGGCAACAAAAACGGCCGCGCCTATGTCCTCGAAAACCGCAGCCAGATCGGCGTCGACTACGTCATCGACCTCACCGGCGGGGTCACCTCAGAGCATATCGAAAACCGCCTGAACCGCTGGCCCGGCATCATCGGCACGTTCCAACAGCAAATGACGGACGCGTACACGGGGAGTTGAGGTGAGGGCGTCGCTGTATGATGAGGTCCACCCAAATGTCGTCCAAAACAGTCAATTGATACTGTCGGAAAAAGTGCCTTTGGGTTGTTTGTAAGGGCATAGACCGTGTTCGATTGTGCCGCCGTTAGCAGATCAACGCTGGAAAACCTCGCTTCATCACTGGCCGCGGTCCCGTCCTCACGATCGCCTTGGGTGTCGGCCTCAACTTCCGCTCAACCTCTACAAAGCCCCTAACGCGGAACCGCGATGACGCTGAAGGCGTTTCGCGAAATCCGATCAAAAGCGAACGATTTCAATACA
>JBCBMW010000018.1:0-67331 GCA_039822105.1 Pseudomonadota bacterium
AGGGGATTTATCAACGAGCGAAGCCGTGACTTCAGTCATCGGGGTCACCTTATCCTTCACCACGTTCTCCTGGAGTATCTCCAGTACACGCTGTTGAAGAGCCATAGATGACAAACCATCTGGATCTCCGCCGTCTCTCTGTCTGAAGACGAGAAGAAGAAAGACAACATAGACCGACAAGACGTAACCTTGCAGTATGTTGGGTGAAAGCAGGATTAGAACGGCCTTACGAAGTAGAGACTGTTTGCACCAATGTTGGCGTTTTCTTTCGAGTAAGTGAGCGTCCACTGAAGCACTGCAAGGCCGCTCGATTGCTTCCCGTGAGATCTCAAGGTTTGAGCTCGTGCTGCTTCCGGTGACGGTCTCAACAACGGTATCGCGACCATAAATTGCAAGGATGTCGACAAGGCGACGGATTTGATCTGCCAAGAAACCGTCCACAAGAGCGTATTGGTACAAAAGCAGACCTGGATCAGCTAAATCCGAGTTGCTCTTGGTACTGTCATCACTCTCGAGTGGGTCGGCCAATGCCGCTTCCATGTCGTTAAGTGAGCCTGCGATCGCTTCGAGATTGCGATCTAAAGAACGAAGTTCTTGGCGCGCTTCGAGCACCGGATGGCAAGGTGCTTCATCGCCCCTGCATGCATTCTGACCGATCAGACCGTCGCACTGGAGACTGGACCAGGCTTCACGGAACATCACTGAAGGATCGACATTCGGATCAAGACTTTCGAGCTGCTTACAGGTCCCCTCCCAGTCGAACGGCGATCCCGCGCGTACAAGTAAATCAGCGAGCGGATTGCTGTTGGTCTGCATGCAGGCGTTCTGAAGACTACCAAAGACAGAGGAAATGGTGCTACTTGCACTCGATTCGACGGACTCGCCTTCTCTTAACGAACGATAGCCGTTCCTTGTCTCAACGCCGACTTGTTGACACGCCGTAACAAGTTGCTGTTCGATTTCAGAAACTTCTTTGAGTTCTGAGCTGAGGGAGGTTTGAATGTTCTCCACATCCTGTGCCGAAGGAACTTCGTCAAAGATAGAAACGAGCCGTGTCCGGACATCAGAGAATGCGCCGCTGCCAAAAAAGTTCGTCAGCACGCCAATGGCCTCGCATGCTGTAGGCGGGTTAAAGACTGTTCTTCGAGTATCCGATCTGCATGAATCGCCACCAGTAAAAAGCTGCCTTATTTCATCGGTGATACTCTCGTCTTCTAACTCATCTTTGATGTCCGTTTCGACCGTAGAAGGATATAAAAACAAATGCTCAAAAGACGCATCATCCGCGAAGGGGACGCAATCAGTGATCTGTGTATTTTCCTTCTGATCTAAACAGGAGGAGATGCTCGAGACGCCGAAATTTCCTGCTGAGTAAATCAGCCCCACCGCAAGCGGCAGGACAAGAAAAGCATACCTTGCCGGCTTAGCTCCCAGGACCAAAGAAGCTGATTTAGCGAGGAGAAACCCGCTCAGGATGGATGCCGCCATCAGCGCAACAGTCCATCGATAATCGAGCGAACTCGGATCAATGATGACCATTTCGTCTTCACGTGAAAGCGGCAGAGTAAAGAGCGCCAATAGAAAAATCGACCCGGCGCCGATAATGAGCCAGAAGATCAGAAACACGCCATAGGCCGGCGGAACAAGACCTTTTGCTCTCCTTCTGAACAGGAAAGGACGTTCAAAAAAGATCTGACGCCACCTGATTGGCATCGACGTCGTCGCCCAGACGATAGCGGTTAGACTAGCGAAGGCATGGAGCTGCCAGCTATCTGGAAGTCGGTATCGCGTTAGGATCAAACCGAGCATCAAGGCTAAAGCCGCAACGCTGAAGAAGCGTGTCTTGTACGCTAGGTGAGTGAACTTTGTGGTCAGTGTAGGTTCTTCCACCGCTACCCCCGTACGCCGGCAGGTCGTCAAATAGTTTGGCTGGCATCGGGCGTAAACAGTTAATTTCAGTCATCTGAAATCAATGGACTTTCAAGTTTGGTGAGAAGCAGCCATTAGTTAGTTCGCTTCCTAATTGATGAATTTGCGGACGTTGAGAGGCGAGCCAATCGTTCGGTACATCGTTGTGAGAGCTGACGAGACCCTGATGGCGCAGCCACCTTTACGTAACCATTGTGTCGCTCCCGATGGAGGGTTGATCTGGCCGAAACCTCCACACAGTGGAGCTCAGATCAGCCGGCGTGATCGTTTCCGGTGCTGGTGGTTGGTAACCTAAGGATGTGTGCGGACGGATGGCATTGTAGTGCTTGCGCCATCGCTGGATCAGCGCCTTGGCCTCCAGCAGGTCGTTGAAGAGTTCGACGTCGAGTAACTCATCGCGGAGCTTCCCATTGAAGCTCTCGCTGTAGCCGTTTTCCCAAGGGCTGCCTGGCTCGATGAACAGGGTCTTGGCTCCAACCTTCGCAATCCACTCCCGCACAGCGATGGCCGCGGCTCTGGCCCATTATCGGATCGAATGTGATCAGGAACGCCCCGCTGCACCATCAAGTCTGCCAGGATAGCGAGAATGCTCTGGCTGTTGAGCCTTCGCGCCACGCCCATGCCGTCTGGTCACGGATTGATACAGACAAGATGAAGGCGGTGAACATCGCCTTCCCCAAAAACAAGCTCATGGCCTTGTCCCGAGAGCTGTATCAGGAACACGGCTGGGACATGCCGGAAGGTTTCCAGGATCACGCGCAGAAAAACACCACGAATTACGACCATGACGAACACCAACAGGCGAAGCGGGCAGGCAAAAGTGCCGCTGCCATCAAACGCTTGTTTCAAGACGCCTGGACGAGCAGCGACAGCCGCCAGAGCTTTGAAGCGGCGCTTTTGGATGCAGGTTACCGCTTGGCCAAGGGTGACCGCCGCGGCTTTGTGGCGATCGATGATCAGGGTAAGGTCTATTCTGTCGCCCGGCAGGCAGGTGTCAAAGCCAAGGATCTGAAAGCGCGCCTGGATGACCCGCGCGACCTGCCAAGCGTGACCGATGTTCATGACCAGATCAAAGCCACTCAAGCATCACAAGCCGAAAAGCAGAGCGAAGAAAAACGCGCTCGGAAACAGGCCGAACAGGAAGAGTTCGAGCGCCGCAAAACGGCTCTTCTTATCAAGCAGCGCGCTGAACGGCAGGCCTTTGATACGCGTCAGGAACAACAGCGCATCGCGGAAGCCCTGGAACGCCAAGCCCGCTTCCGCTCAGGCCTCAAAGGTTTGTGGGACCGCCTGCGCGGTGAACATGCGCGCATCAAAAAACGCAATGAAGCGGAGGCGGAACAAGCCGCCCAACGCGCACACGAAGAGCGCGACGCTCTCATCCAACAGCAACTCCAAGAAAGACGACGGCTCGCGGTGTTTGCTATGGCGCGGAAGCAGCAGACTCATCTCCAGTCTCAGCACCAAACTGAACATTCTGCTCAACGGCAACAGATCGCGCCAAAGCTCTGAAGCAAGCTCCCCCACCCAAGAAAACACCGTAAAGCCCACGTCCGCTTGGCAATTGGGCCGAGTCGTTTACATCGATGGACGGCTAAAACTCGCCAAACGCGATCCTAGAGACTCTATTGTTTCAATATGTTACATAGACGGACTTTAATGGAGTGTATCACAAGACTGGTTTTAAATGTACCAAACAATGCCTTCGCCATCGGCGCCGGTCATGCCATGCGGCGAGCGCACCCCATTCATTGCATCCGCGATCCCTCGCTTGCGCTGACTCTTCTCGCTCGTCGGATCGGTGGATCAGCGACGAGGCAATGTAGCGCGGGATAGCCGCTAGAAAATCTCGGCAGATGTCCTTGCTGAGCGCACCGATTTATCAATACCGTTCGGCACGCCTGGGAGAGCCTCCGACATGGAACAACTCGCTGCGCTGAGAGCGGCTTACCTCGTAGCATCGCTTGGAAGTGTGTCTGCAGCAGCGGAAACTCTGGGCGTTCATCGGTCGACGGTGATGCGAAAAATCGATGAGCTCGAAAACACGTTGGGGCAAAAACTGTTTCAACGTCACCCTAAAGGTTATACGCCAACGGAGGTCGGACGAGCACTGCTGCAATCAGCTGAAGAGCTCGACCACAAGTATAACGAGATCATAGCGCAACTGAAGACGCATGGCACTGAACTGTCAGGCGAAATTAGTGTATCTTTACCCGGACCAATTGCGCCGATTGCTATTCGAGCATCGGATGATTTTCGCGAGAAACATCCCGGCTGTCAGATCAAGCTAAAGATCACGGAAGAGCTTCCGGGCCTCGAGTTCGGTGAGGTCGACATCGCCATTTGGCCGCAGCATAGGCCTCAGATCGACAGCTACGTGGTTCTTCCGTTGTTCGAGGCGGTCTCGGGGTTGTATGCCAGTGAGCGGTATATTCATCAGCATGGGGCGCCTGAAACACTGGACGATCTTAGAGACCATAAGCTGGTGACCGCGTCGAGATCTGTTCAGTCTGCACCAAGCGATTGGCTCCGCCATTTGCTGAGTGAAGCCGATGTTCCTGAAAGCAACATCGCACTGGTCAGCAACTGCAGGGCAACACTGTTTCGAGCGACGATTGATGGTGTGGGTATTGGTATCTTGCCGGCCTTCATCGCCGAACCCGATCTCAGTATAGTCAGAGTACTCCCCGATATTCCGTGTCCGGCTGGTCCCACGTTTTTCACTGTAACTCATGTCGACGTCCACCGTACAACGAAGATCCAAGAGTTCTTGGCATGTCTTAAGGCTACTGTGGAGGGTATGATGAATGGCGCCGAGGGTGCGGAACGGATGGTTCTTCACTGACTGATGAGCAAACACTCAGCCGATCCACCGGACAGCCGCTCAGAAGTCAAAGCGCCCAACAAATTCGATCCGTGTGCCCTCCCCTTCAGAGCCATCCACCGTTTCGATGGTGTTGTAATTGCCCTCAAGACCAAAAGTAACGCCCTCAAGGGGTGAGAAAAAGAGGTTCGCGCTGTACCGCTCACCTCCGGAGTAGAGCAACGGATCCGCCGCGTTCGGAGAGTCGAGCTCGAACAGGCTGGCGGTAAAGGTGGAACGCCACCGCTCGGTCCAGAAGTGCTGATACGCGCCGAAGGCACCAATGATGCCGGTCGCCTCGACATCACCGTTGTCCAGAACCACGCCGTCCAATTCGCCCACGAATGAAGAGAAGTAGTGGACGAAACCCTCTCCCGCTTGGGCACCAAAGGAAAAGTTGTTGCGGTCAGATCCCGGGAGCGGACTGTTGAACCGACCTGAAAGATGCGCGCCGCCAGTGATAACACTGTCTTCGTCCGACTTCAGTTCAACACTCGTCCCTGCGATGCGGACGTAACCCCAGCCCCGTTGCAGCTTGGCAAAGGCCACGACGCTAGGCACAGATTCAGATGCGATAAGGTCCGTGTTGCCGCCCAGATCAGCGGCCGGGTTTTCGATCCCAATACCCCAGTTTGAGCCGTCATACTTCCCGCGAACATAGTGGATGCCAGGGTTCCGGAGCACAGGCTGCGCCATCGGTCCTCCGGGATCAGCGGTTTCAGGGATGTTGAAGACATCGACAAAACCGGACCAGAATTGTCCAAACTTCCAGGGCCCAAGTTCCGCAGCAGCATGCCGTAGACGGAGGTCATAGTCATTGGTGAACTCATCGCCGTCACCGAAGAAATCAAATTCAATAAAGGTCCGCAGCTGACCATACTGCGTCGGGGCCCGGAAATCGAAGTTGATCCGACTGTGGCGCGCGTGAATGCTAAATTGCTCATCACCATCATCCACGGCACCGTCGAGCGGGATCGTTGGCTGTGTACCGATTTGCTGAAAACCCTGATTATCGGTGTCGTAGTTGGCGTTGATCTGGACCGCACCACCAAGACGGAAAGCACCGTTTGTACCCGGCACACGAACAGACCGATCAAACTCCCCTGCCGTGACAATCGCATCATCAGGGAACCGCCCTATAGGTTGGCGTGCGGATAAAACACCGGTGCCAGACGTTTGCCCCGATGCCGCCTCAAGGCCGTCTCTCGACGGAGCACGGGTTTCTGAGATGCTGACAACTGCATCTTCGTGTCGTGAAGCCCCACCACCGTCAACGACTACGCTCATGCCCTGGGACCTCGCCAGCGCGTCGACCAACGCCCTGAGTTCCTCGACTTCAGCACGGAGTTCCTCAACGCTCTCGTCGGCTGATGTTTGAGCAAATGCTGGCGAGAGCATGACAAGAAAGGACGCCGCCAGCGCATATCCTGATGTCTCTAGCTGTCTGATTATCAGGGTTCTCTGCATGGTGTGCACCAATCATTGGGCTATGCGTTCGGGATCTATGCGGTTCGTGTACGGTTGCTCGCCCACGTATCGTGGGACGCTGTCCAGAGGCTTATTGTTTGATGGGGGCGGACATCTGTTCTGCCGCCTCCTTTTCGTTCGCGCAGAACGCTATCTATAGATCTCGAGGGTCCAGTGGGTCAGTTCCCGTACGGATTTCTGCGCGATCATCAACACCGTCGCCATCGGAGTCCGCTTTATACGGAAATGTTCCCTGTTCGACTTCTTTGCGGTTGGAGAGACCATCGCCATCAATATCACGATCGCGGCGATCCTCGGTTCCATCACCATCAGTGTCCGCCCAGCGTGACGGATCCCTGGGAAATCCATCAAAAGCGTCTTCCACCCCATCACCATCGCTATCGACCGCCAACGGAACGTCCTTACCGATGAACTCAGTCGCGGCATCTGGAACCTTGCCCGTCGATATGTCCGCAACCATCCGGTCGAAGAGCTGGCTCATATGGTAAGGGCGCTGTTCGATCGGCAGTCCAGTGTGAACGCCTGGCGACCAGCCCATCGGCCCCAAGTTTGTCATGGCCCAGGACATGCTCAGTTGATCGGTCACCGTCGCCATGGACTGCATCGAGATCGACAACCAAGCGAGGTGAACGGGTATGGCCAGCGTTTCCTGGACGCCTCGGTCGGAGAAATGGCGGCGTAGCTCCTCGGTATGGGCGGCCGTGATGCGGGACGGCAGTCGTCCTGAATCCCGCGCGACTCTCAACGCCGCCTTTTGATCTGGCGCGAGAAACCTTGAGCGTTCAAAATCCATCAGAGAGCGGATGTATTCTATCATCTCAGGCTTATCTTCTGGCGGAATCTCGTCCTGGAAGTAATCATCTTCTGCATAGTCCCAGATCCCGAAGGAACCGTGAGCCTGACAGTGGACACAGCCGCTGGCCAGCTGGAACACAAAGAACATCGACCAGATCTCTTTAAAGCTCTTGGTCCGTTCCATCTGTAAGATGTACTCATCCATCGTCAGGGTTCCGATGGTCACCGCCCTGTTCCATTGCGTATCGAACTGCTGCCGGTCACTATAAGGCACATTCGAAGCGATCACTTGTGATCCATCAAAGTAGTCGTAGTCATAGGCCGACACGTCAAAGGGTGGAGTGTTTCTTGGCGGCATGTTCGCGTCACGGATGCCCTCACCGGCCCATTTCAACCTATCGAATGGAAACGCATCAAACGGTTGTTCAATCCCATCGAAATCACCATCAAACGTGACTCTAGGGATGTTGTACCCCGTGATGTAATTTACCCAATCGGTAGTAAAAACCGGATCCACCGCACCCAGATCATCTGGAGACCAATTGGCTTTGATCTCCTCCTGCGCCATGGCTAACGCCGATCCCACGAAGGGGCGGGCGCGCTGTTCCTCCGGCGAGGTAGCGGCATTGGGCCCGATGCTCCAACCCACCACAGATAGGTTGGCTGTCGCCCAATCCACGGTTTCTTGGTCGGTCACTATGGGAACCACTGCGTCATGGGTGGCCGTTGCCGCGTTGACCGCACCGAGCTGCATAAGCTCAGAGATTTGACGGTCCGTGTAGTGTGTTCTGAGAAGCGCGTGCATATCGCCAGACGCAGTCGAAGGATAGCTGCTGACAAGGTCGATATAGGTGAACGCAGCCTTGAGACGCTCATCCTCCAAAGTCTCGACGAAGTCAGGAGCGAAAATCGCCTGGATCTCGTCAAGCGGTACATCCATCAACGACAACTGGTAGGCGCTACGTGCTGTGTGGTGACCGCTCCCTGCCCCGATCATTTGACGAAGCGTGAGACGCCATTTCGTCTCGGCATCAAACAGCGCCTTGTCGTGGATCATGGCGTCCGCGATCAACAGACCTTCGTAAAAGTCATAGAGATTGCTGATATCGATCTTATGCCGGTCATAGAATTGCATCGCGACATCGGCAGCAGGAGCCGGAGGCGTATCTGCTTTGGCGATAGGTGCCGAGAGGGCCAACGAAGCGAGAACTGTACCCGCTGAAAGTGCTTTCAGGCTCATTGGATTATTGCCCCTCATAGACTTTGACGAACATGCCGTTCGGGTTCGGTTGATGACTGGGCACCGGCTGAATGACATCCCAGTGCTCTGTAATCAGACCTTCCTCATTGAAGAAGTACATGTCGACCGCAGCGCTCCCCTTGTCGTCTGGAGCCGTGTCATCCATTTGGCGAAAGTTCACATGTGCCATGGCCCAGTCACCCACGACGACAATCTTGTGGACGTCGATAAAGGTTGGGTTTTCTGCAGCGGATCCTGCGAACAACATGGTCAAAGGCTCGCGCCCGTTCGGAAGCATGGAGCTGTGCTGAATATAACTGTCCGAGACGTATTCGCTCACAGCCTCAATCGTCGGCTTATCCGCCAACAGAACATAAAGATCGAGAAGCCGCTCCGCACGCGCACGATCCTCTGGTGTGTTGGCTATGATATGGGTCTCATAGTCTTCTGGAATGACGTTTTCGTAGATGGGACCTTGCTCCCACGCCCGGGTCGGCGGCGCGAATGGGTCGGCGTTGTTGTCAGTTTGGCTCAAAGCTGGGAGATTGATAGCCAGACCGAAAGCTAAAACTGCAATAATCGACGTCTTGGTTGCAAACACAGGAATAAAACCTCCTCCTCGAACTCGAAAGAGTTCAGGACTATGACTTCACAACTCTGGTAATAACTTCATTACCTTCGCCTAAACCAAATTATCGGAGAAACCAGTTTTTCATAAGTCTTGAAAAGCGCTGGGGGTGTGTATCTGTGCACAGGTCGGTTCGCGCCTCAAACGGACTATCGCGTCAATCACCGAAGCGGCATTTCGTACACGATCCACATGTCTGGGTTTTGCCGGAGAATCGAAAGACACAATCGAACCCACCCTTCCGTGTAGTGATATACAGTTCACCCCCTCGAATCATCCATTGTCTCACCCACCCCGAAAAGACGTTGCACCGAAGACTGTTCTCCGCAGTATCTCGCGTCGTGACTACAAGCCAAGCGTAACTGTGCACACCCACTGCTTCGGGAAGGGGCAACACATGAAGACAACCTTTAAGCGCCGTCAAACCCTCAAAGCTTCGCTTACGCTCTCAGCCATGGCATGTTGCACCATTGGCACGTCATCGGCACAGCTTCAGGGAACGTGGTACAATTCGTATTGCTCCCGCGTGGACCTCACCGTCGCGGGCGACACGATCCAGGGCATTTACACATCCCATACGGGCAGCACAGGCTCATCCTATGCGATCGGCCAGTGGGACGGTTCCGCGTCCGGGAGCGGGACGGATGGAACGCCATTTTCGATGGGGATCCAATGGCGCCTGATCAACAATCCCGCCTCGCAGGCCGACGGCAGCTGGCATTGGGTCTCACTCTTCTCTGGACAGTACTTCCCTGCACAGACGATCGTAGCGCCGAACCAAGATAACTACAACATACCTGAGACGCTTGAGATCATGAACGGTCTCTTGGCGACAGCCACCGTTCCTGGGCTCAACGACGAAGCACCGGTTCTCTGGCCAGAGAGCCTCACCTTCACCAAAACGCCTCCCCCGCAATGCCAACCAAGCACGCCCGGTGTTCCTACTTCGTTCACGCCCACTGCAACGGACAATGTAAGCGGTACCTGGACGAATGCGGATGGGGACCAGTTGGTGCTGACGCTCGGACCATACATCGGAGAAGTCTCCGGCACCTTCACCAGCAGCGATGGTGATGAGTACAACGTTCTCGGACGATATGATCAGATTGCGCCCCCGCAAAGCGGTTATACCGTTGCGGCGCAGGGCGTCACGCTTTCGCTTTTCGACGACACAGCCAGTGGCGGCGACCCCACCCTGAAGATTTTCGCTGGCGGCGTGGACTACGATAATACCTCCGAAATGTTCCTTTATGTCAGCGACTTGCAGTCAACGAGTTGGACGGATCGTTTCATCCAGCAGACGCTCGACAAGGAAATCTGGACGAAGCAATCAGGAGGTGGTGGGCCGATCGTTCGTCAATAGCGCACCAAGATCAAGGCTCGGTCGGCAACGTCTCGACCGCGCCTTGTATCATAATGCGCGACATGGGCCGCATACCGCCAGGAACGTGGTCTGACGGTCCTCATTCCACTCAATCAGGAGCTCAATATGATCACCAAGACAAAATCCGATTTCGGCCTATCAACATGCCTCACCGCCATCGCGTCTGCGGCCTCGGCACTCACACTGCTATCGGCTGCCCATGCACAGAGCGTACTCAATGTGACTCTAGATAGAGGTTCCTTGGCAGACTACGGCGCTTCACCTTGGTTCACCGATGAATTCAGCATGGGAACAAGTTCTATGGAGTTCATTTTTGATACGGGGACAAATCTTTTCTGGGCGACGACCGATGTGTGCACAACAGCTGCTTGTCAGAACCATTCGTCCGTCGACACATCCCAGTCAGGCTTTATGTTCACCGGTGATCCCACGACCGCTAATTTTGGGCCATGGGGTATTATGAACGTGAGGCCAGCAGAGATCTTCTTGTCTTTTAACTCTTCGACGTTGATCGACCCGGTCGAGTTTACGGGGTCGACTAGCTATGATGGCGACAAGTTCAAGTATCTTGCGTGGGGCGGCGGTATTGGGCTGCCGTCGGAAACAGATACATCAGAGGGTACCAATGTCTTCGAAACACTGTACCGAAATGGAGTCATCCCGAATCTAGAATTTGCATTCTACACGGATGCTCTAACCAAAAGCGGGACATTGGTTTTGGGCGGCAACGATACGACGCAGTTTGATCCATCCCTCTCTGTTCTTTTGCCGGTAAAAAAATCCTCTGATGGTGATCTAGACTACCTCTGGGGTACACCGCTTAACGAAGCTTCGCTCGGTGGCCAGTCTTTCTCTTCACTGACCGGGGGCATTTTCTACGTTGACTCCGGATCGTCGCGTTTCAAAGGCGGGTCGGACTCCATCCAACCCATCCTCGATCAGTTCTATGCGATTGTTGATTCATCCGGAAACCCTATTTTTGAGTATTATGCGGATTCAGGGACTGATTACACAGGGCTAGTGTATGCCAATGGCAAGTCGCCGAGTGACTATCCAACGCTGCTCCCGGACTTCACGCTCAACCTAGGTTCCTCTTGTTCTGGCGACACAAGTAAAGAAGGCGAGATCAGCTTATCGGCCGATCAGTACTCTTACTATGTCGATGAGGGTGATCGCAAAAATCAATGGGTGCTGGCGTTCCACATCCTTGAGGGCATTGACGGAATCCTCGTGGGCTCAACATTTATGGATCTCGTGGCCACCACCTTCACATATACGGACGCAGGAACAAAGCTGACCCAGAGCAACATGGTGATTTACAGGAAGGCGTCCGGCCAACAGCCCGCGGCGTTCTCTTGTGTGACCCCTGTTTCCAACCCGCCCTTCCCACGACCAATCACGCGTCAGTAGCGGTCCCATCACCTATCCGAGACACTCCGGAAACTTGCTGGTTGGCGATCCGCCAACCAGCCTTTTTATGCGGGCAGATAGATTTCATTCAGTAAACTGATGGTGAGCTTGCATTGCTACGACGCCTAAGACGATGCTGGATCGATACCAAGAAGACGACGGCAGTGGCTAGCAGCGAGTCGAGGGAAGCAACTCTGGTCAGCTGAAGAATGTGAAGATAGCTGAGAAAACCAAACACAACGCCGGCCAGCCAGGCCGCGAGTGCAGGCCAGTAAAAAGCTGACTGACCGCCGTCGGTGTCCTCAGGATAGTGAAAGCGGCGAGCGACGAACGCGTCGAGCAGATAAATCGCAGCGATAGGCGGTATCAAGACGCCAAGAAGCACGAGAAATTGAACCAAATAGTCTTGTGCCGGAACAAAGGCGATGACTGTGCCGAGCGCGCCTATCCCGGCGATGATCCGCCGAAGCGGAAGATCGTGCGCGATGGTCGCCAATGACAACCCCGACGAATAAAGACAGAGCACATTGCTGGACCATGCTCCGAGTGCCAACAAAAAGAAAGCTGGTACGCCGAGGCCAAGGGCCGCCATGACGGCCAAAAGGTCCGGATTCCCTGCCGCCAAACTCGGGATCGACGAGAGAAACTGCACCAGCGGGAACACCACCCCAAGCGCGATGAAGATGGCCCAGACCGCGCCGCTGATGCTTCGCGCAAACCTGCTGTAGTCAGGCTGGATCACCACACCGGCAATATAGCTGCCGATCACGGCGGAGACCGCCGTTGTGAAACTGAACGTATCGGTCAGCTCATCCGATGCCGTCATGCCCTCGCCGATGCTCCGATAAGCGGAGTAGACGAGAAAAACCACCATCACGGGAACAAGATAAAGAGCTAGCCGATCAATCCCGGTGAAACCGCGGAGCGTCACCCCAATCATCAAAGCACTGGCGATCAGTACCAACAGACTGTTGGGCGGCGTCACTCCAGAGAACGCCGCGACCAGGTGCTGCCCGGCTTGGCCGAGGAAATTGCAAATCACGCCATACCAACCCACCAGAGACAAGGCGATGGCCATATTGACGAGCTTTGACCCAGCGCTACCAAACGCATATCGCGTGAGCAGATAGGTGGAGAGGCGAGTCCGTGCACCGACATAGCTTGTCAGGGCGCCCAGTATGCCGAGGCAAAGACCGCCCAGCGCGAAAGCGGCGGCCGCTTTCGTATAACCCAAGGAGCCGCCGATCTGGGCCGCGACGATGAACACCGAGAAGCCAATTGTCCCGCCAATGACGATCAACGCGAGATGCAAACCGCTCGATCTTTCGCTCGTGCTCACCTCAGACCGGGTAAAATCGAGATCGTCGCTGGCGGAGTGCTTCACTCAACAATCTCCTCTCCGCCCGAGCGGTCGTTAGTCTTCCGAGACCTAGACGTCGACCGCGTAAACCGCTCGCGCCCGTTCCGCCGTGACATAGCCGTCCCGAACATCGCGACGCACATCATCAGCGGGTCGATCGTTGGGAGATCCAAAACCGCCACCGTTGGCGGTGTACACTTTCACAACATCGTCTTTGTAGAGCGGGATGGCCGTACACGATGTATACCGCGTTTGCTCGCCAGATGATCGATCGATCACGATGAAGTTTGTCGAGCCCTCAAGGCCCCCTTCAAGACCCCATGGACCGGTTTCTGAACGGACATAAGCCATGGTGATCCACCAATCATCGTTCAGAATGCGGTAGTCGAGCTCGATCCCTTTACCCCCGCGATATCGCCCCTCACCGCCAGGTGCTTCGCTCAGCGCAAGGCGATCAACCATCAGACCATTCCGCTGCTCGGTGATCTCCACAGGGACGTTGAATGTATCACCATGATATCCTGTATAAAGAGCATTGATGCCATCACCATCTTGGGACGCGCCCCACCCACCCAATTGGGGCTCAACAATGCCGTGGACGTCGCCTGTCTCAGGATGGGGTCCGCCCATAAAGGTACCGCAGATCGAGGCGTAATGGCCAGCCGTCAGCCGCTCCGGCATCGCTGGCGCGAGCGCCTTCCAAAGAAGGTCGAACAACAGCATGCTCGCCTCATAATAGATGCCCATCGCCGATGGGTAGGTCGCCGCAAACAGCGATCCCTCGTCAACCAGCAAGGTAATCGGCCGGAACGAGCCAGCGTTGCCAAAGGTATCGGGACTGGTGATCGCCTTGAAGATCATTTGGCAGTCAACAAAAGTGGCATCGCGCGACGAGTTAAGCGACGTCTTCGCTTGCTCAGGATTGCCCCTCAAATCGACGACAAAGCGCTCTTCGTCGATGGTGATAGTGACACGGATCGTCTGCCCATCTTCCAACTGTTCCTCGGCGTAAAACTCACCATTCGGAAGATCGCGCATGCTCGCGCGCGCAATCTGCTCACCCAGCATGATATAGTCATTCATCGCGAAACATACGGCGTCCTCGCCGTATTTCTCCAGCAACGACAGAAAGCGCACACGACCCGCCCGCATCGAAGCGACACCGGCCCAAAAATCGCCTTCCGTCGTCTCGGGCAGGCGCGAGTTGGCAAGAATCATATCGAGTACGGACTCATTGAGATCGCCACCCTCTATGACTTTGATACACGGAAGCTGCAGACCTTCCTGATAAATCTCCGTTGCTTCGGGGCTGATCCCTCCGGGATAGGCGCCGCCAAGATCCACCCAATGAGCCTTATTGGCCAGCCACCCGACAATCCGCCGTTCGTGCCAAAGGGGCATGATGAGGACCACATCGTTCAGATGGCTGACACCGCCGCGGTGCGGTATATTCAGCATAAAGATGTCGCCGTCCAAGATCTCTGATGCAGGGAACTTGTCCCGAACCGCGGCAACGCCTGGCTGCAGCATGCCAATGAAACCTGGAATACCAGACCCAGAACTTGCAAGCTCACCCTTGGCATCAAAAAGCGCCACCCCGAAATCGAGGACCTCATAGATAATCGAACTCATCGCTGTACGGCGCATGGTGGCGAACATCTCGTCAGTGATTGAAGAAAGTGAGTTTTGAATCACTTCAACCGTGATGGGATCGAAAAAGGGCATTTCCGCTTTAGCTGCTGAGGACATCGAGTGATCCCTTTATCGTGATATGCAAGTTTCCGTAGGCGTCGACACTCACCTGTTGACCCGGGAAAACCACCGTGGTGGACCCCGCCTCTTCAATCACCGCTGGCCCTTCGAGGTGCGCGCCCGCACCCAGAAGGTCTCGGTCGAAGATAGATGTCTCAACGACGCCGAGCGTATCAAAGTCGACCGCTCTCGTGCCTCGAAGGGCCCTTTTTACATCAGCTGAGGGCTCGATCTTCGCGGGCCTCGGGCGATCCACGGCAGCGAAAGCCGTCACTTTGAAGTTCACCACCTCAACATCGTTATCGAGACGATAGGTGTACTGTTTTTCGTAGGATCGGCGGAAACCGTCTAGGATGGTATCAATATCATCTTCGTGAAGTGCGCCGCTCGTCACCGGGATCGTCACGCTGTGTTCCTGGCCCTGGTAACGAAGCGCCAGGTAGCGCTCCAACGTGACATCTTCGGCGGCAACACCCTCCTCCACAAAAGCGCTGTGGGCTTCCTTTTCCATCTCCATGAAGGTCGCGGAGACAAGGGACGCGCGCACCCGGTTAAGGCGCCCTGGTTGTGTACGGATATAGTCCCGACGCAAGTCTGACATCAGCATACCCCAGGCCGAGAAGACCGCCGAATGGGCCGGAATGATCACCCGCGGTATGTTGAGCTCTGCCGCCAGTGCTGTGGCATGCATCGCCCCGCCCCCGCCGAAAGCAACCATGGTAAAGTCTCTCGGATCATAGCCGCGATTGATGGACACCAGTTTCAGAGCATTGATCATGTTGTTGTTGGCAATCCTGACGATGCCGCGCGCAGCCTCTTGCGCAGAAAGCCCCAGCTGTGCCCCAAGACGCGCCATCGCCGCCTCGACCGCTGGCATATCCGCCTTGATCTCACCCCCAACGAAATAGTCAGGGTTGATCCTTTTCATCATGAGATTGGCATCGGTGGTCGTTGGCTCAGTCCCGCCGAGACCATAGGAAACGGGACCAGGTTGCGCGCCAGCGCTCTGGGGCCCGACATGCATCTTGCCATGCTCATCCACCCAGCCGATGGAGCCGCCGCCATTGCCAATTTCAACAATATCGACGACCGGCGTGATGATGGGATAACCAGCAGACTGACGACTGCGTTCGATCATGTACTGGCTCGTGATCGCCACCTGCCCGTCATCGATCAGAGAGCATTTGGCAGTCGTTCCTCCGATATCGAAGGCGATGATGTTCCTGATACCGAGATATTCGCCAAGAGCAGCGGCGCCAAGAACCCCGCTGGCTGGCCCCGACTCAACAATTGAAATGGGCGTCCGCTTCGTCGCCTCAACGGTATCAATGCCGCCGTTTGACTGCATGATGTAGAAGGAGCCACCAAAATCGTTCTCTGTCAGCCGCTTCTCCAGCCGCGAAAGGTAGGTCTCCGCGATTGGCTGGACATAGGCGCTCGCGACCGTGGTGTTGGTCCGCTCATACTCCCGCCACTCACGAGAGATCTGATGCGACGCAACGATGGCGACCTCAGGCCACAGATCTTTGACGCGTTCAACAACAGCCGCCTCGTGCACTGGGTTGGCGTAGGCATGGAGCAGGCAAACCGCAATGGCTTCAACGCCCTCCGCCTTGAACCCCTCCACGATCTCATCAACGTCCTCAATGATCAGCGGGGTGACCACCTCCCCTGTATAAGTCATCCGTTCCGTGACTTCACACCGAAGATAGCGGGGAACGAAGGGCTCGGGCTTTTTGTACCGCAGGTTAAAGAAATCCGGCCGGTTGCCTCGCGCAATCTCGAGCACATCGCGAAAGCCCTTGGTGGTGATGAGCCCGGTCTTCACGCCTCGGCGCTCTGTCAGCGCATTGATGACCACCGTTGTGCCGTGGGCGAAGTAGGAGACATCGCCCAGAGGAACATCCGCCTTCTCAAACGCATCGATCACACCCCGTTCGAAATCCGGCGGCGTCGTGTGTGCTTTCTCCGTGGCGACCGAACGCACCTCGCCGGTCGCTTCCTCAAGCTCAAAGTAGACAAGGTCCGTAAACGTTCCACCAATATCCGACGCAGCTCGTATCCGACCCATAAGACGTCTTCGACTCCGCTCTACGAGGCGTTGGTGTTGCTGTCGGGGAAGCAAGTCGCGGCTGCCGCCTTCATAGTCTCGGTTGCCGCGCTCGCCCATAAGGCCAAGTCCATTGCCATGTAGTCAGCACGCTCGGTATCGCTGAGCGCATCATCGAAACAAGCGCATCCAGTCGCAGCATTGGGAGCACCGACGGACGTCATCGCCGCCTCGCATTTGTCCGCAACTTCCCCCGCAACTGCGGTGGACTGACCAAGCAACAGACCAACAGCTGTAACAATCATCAAACGCATCATCACTTGTCTCTAACCTTTTTTATACTGATCATTATTCTTATCGTTAGCGTTGCTGCCAACGGACCTAGAAGTTCACGCGAAGATCAACGCGCCACACCCGCGGGAGACCAGCATGGGCGAAACCGCCGAGCACCCATTCGGAGTTGTACTCCTCATCGGTCAGGTTCTGGAACGATGAGGTCGCAGACCAACGACCGTCATTGTCTTCAAGCCCGGCCCGCAAACTCAGAAGGTCGATCGCCGACCGCGCGGTGCTGTTTTCGGGGTCCCAGAACTGCTCGCCGCGTCGCTCGTAGTCGAGCCGCCCGAATATGCCGATGCTGTTGGTGATCGGAGTACGGTATTGAACACCAGTATTGAAGGTGGTGTCGGGAACGTAAGGGGCGTTGTTCCCTTCGGCGGCAGGGTTCAAGGCGTAGGCCTCCACCTCACTGTCGCTCACCCCAACACCGGCATAAATGTCGAGACCAGGCATCGGGTTGACCGCTACCTCAAACTCGCCACCGATGATCTCGACTTCGTCAATACCGACCAATACCTGGGCACCAACAGCACCGACAAACACAAAGTACGGAGCATTATCAACCTCGGTACGGTAGATCGCACCGGATGTCCTGACCAAATTACCAAAGAGGTTGGCTTTAAAGCCAGCTTCGATCGTCTCACTGTCTTCCTGGTCGTAGACATCCTGAACGCCGACGACCCCGGCATTGGCCGCTGCCGTTGCAACGCCGTTTTGGTTAAACTGGCCGCTTCGGAAGCCGCGGCCCCAGGACGCAAAGACCGACGCATCGTCACTGAAGAGATAGCGTGCCGTGACCTTGGGCTGAAACCGCGAGAAGGTCTTCTCATTGACCGCGCCAGGCGCACCCTGCGGAGCGATCAGCGTACCGTCGGCTGCATAAAGCCCGTTCAAACTGCTGACGGTCTGCTCGCGCTCGTCTTCGTCATAACGGCCCGCAAAAGAGAGCTCAAACTGATCCGTTACGTCATAGGCGAAATTGAAAAACAGCGCCCACGCCGTGTTGTCATTGTCATCGGCCAGGAAAGACGTCGTTGGGTTTTCGGGATCTCCGAGTGCCGGCGACCGCTCGATAGCGCGGATACCCTGCTCAAGGTCAGCGCCCACCGTCGATGAAATGAAGCGATCTGTATCAAGATAATAGCCGCCGACCATCCATCGCAGCGCCTGGTCATCAGGCGACGTCAGGCGCAACTCCTGGCTAAACGCCTCGACATCAATAAACTGTGTCTGGGTGCCGTCGAAGAATGAGATACCGGGATTGATCGTAGAGTTCGCGGTGTACGGAAATTGATCCCCACCTGTTGATTGCTCAAGCCAGTCATAGGCACTTGTCGATGTCAGGCTGGCCCAACCCAAATCATAGGCCCAACGCAGCGAGACCTGCCCCACCTCACGGTCATCAAAGCCTCTGTTGTTGGCAGAAAAGTCGCGCTGCACGACATCGGCGTCATTGATGCCGGGAAAACCGTTGACCTCACCTGTGTCAGGGTCCGTGGAGACGCCTTGAAACGTGTAGAGCAAAGCATCGCCGTCGCTCTCTGTGTAGCTCGCCCTGAGATCCGCTGTGAAATTCTCGGTCAGGTTGAAGTCGAGGTGCCCACGGATATTAAACTCCTCGTAGAAACCAACCTCATCGTTCAGGGCAACATTGTCGAAGTAACCGTCGAGATCGCTATAGCGTGCCGATAGGCGGTACCCGACCTTATCTTGGATCAGCGGTCCCGAAACAGAGCCTTCAATGCCGTACTCCTCACCCTTACCGTAGGTGCCCTGAATATAGCCTTCGAACTCATCTGTTGGCCCCGCTGTTGTGATGATGATCGCACCATTAGTAGCGTTGCGCCCGTAGAGTGCACCTTGCGGACCACGCAGCACCTCGATGCTCTCGATATCGAACAAGGCCTGATCGAACGAGCGCGAGTTCACCTGAAGAACACCGTCGACAACCACGGCAACAGGCGGCTCACCGTTCCTTGTCTGCGACATGCCGCGAATGGTGATAAAGTTGGTGCCCGAATCTTGGGCGTTGGCGATCGTCACGCCGGGCGTGAGGCCGATGAAATCATCGATCCTGTCAATTCTGGCATCCTCGATCACTTGGGCCGTATACGCAGTGGTCGAAATCGGCTGCTCCACCAGGGTTTCTGCCCGACCACGACCTGTCACGATGATCGTATCGACATCGTCCGACACACCGCTCTCGCTTTGTGCTACCGCCGGTGCTGCTGCCACAGCCATCACCGACGAGCTGCTCAACAGCGCCCCTAACATAAGTTTCCGCATGATAAGCCTGCCCCTTATCTCCAACCTCACTGCCTAGAGGGTGGATGACATCCAGCCCGTCACGCAATTGTAAAAAAGGGTGACGCGGCCGCGGATACGGGTGAGCCCAAAAGACCACACTACCTGTTTGGGTAGGTTGCGGATGCCTCAGCAGTCGTCAGCAACCAGGTTGCACAACCGTATCTTGATCGCGTCGTCTGGCGCTAGCATTTCCTGATCACCGCGCTTTTGGAAGATTGCCTCGACCGTCGCGGTCCCCGCGGTCACGTGCCCGAACGCAGCGAACCCGAGCCCGTCCGGATGCCGCAAACCGCCTTGGTCAAGCGCTGGTTCGTTCCGCATGCATATAAAAAAACTACCATAGGTTTCCCCAGGAGCGAACCGCGCGGTCGACACCGTCCATTGGCGATGACGGATGCCGGTGACCGACGTCGGCTCATGGATGATCGGCTCAAGCGGCTGAGGATCTTTATCGCGCAAACCGCCCTGCACGACCTCAATCGGATGGTCAGACCGGATTTCAGCATTGTCCGGGGCCACGATCCGATAGAAGGATGCGCCGTTGAACACGCGAAGGTTAATCAGCTTCTGGAAGTATCCAGCGGTAATCGGCGCACGCTGTATATCAAGCGTGACATCGAAGGCCCCCAGATCCGTATCAAACCGCACCTTCACAGCACCCCGATCCATCCGCAACAGCAATCAAGCAATCAGGCCACGTTGCTGAGCCTCAATGATTGCTTGTGACCGTTTACTCACCGACAATTTGGCAAACACGCTCTTGAGATGGAACTTGACCGTGTTCTCTGTCAACTCGAGCTCGCGGGCGATTTCCTTGTTGGAAAGCCCTCGGGATAGCTTCTCGAGCACCTCAAACTCTCGCTCTGTGAGGATACCAGGTGTCGTGTGCGGTTTGATCGCTGCCCAGCGCTCAAGCACTTGGTTGACAAATTGGAGCTTCAGCAACTCGGCTTCGTTCTGGCGGAGTTCCGACCGCAACTCGCGCAACACACGGATCGATGATTCATCAGCGAGAAAAAGTCCGCGTAGGCCAAGTGGTGCCGTGCTATCGACCAGCTCAAGACAAGACGCCTTCGCCATGTCGGTGTCTCCAGCCCGATAGGCCGCAAGAAGTCGCGCCAGCGCGAGCCGATAGGTCCAAAGCTGGGTGCCATTGTCCCTGGACGACACATACACGGTTTCATAGAGCGCGATGGCCTGCTCATTCTCGCCATGCTCGGCAAGAAAACAGCCCGCTGCACAGACCGACTGCCAATCGCGTCGGCGCTCGTCTGCTACATACGCCGTGCACAGTGTTTCAGCACGCTCTAGAATGTCTCCTTTCGAACGTTGAGCTGGATGTCCGCTTGAAAAATCATCATAGCACGCCAGAAAGGTCGACAGGCGCGTCAGCGTTCGTCGTTCTGCGACCAGGCGGAAACGTGCTGTGATTTCCTGCAGCACTGAGGAATCAGAAAACACCCGTGCCAAACGGGCCGCAGCCAGAAAGCCTGTGATGTAAAGATCGACCCATCCATCATTATCGGCCGTATGCAACAACGCGTCGCGGAGCAGCGCAAGATCGTCATGAGAGAAATCGCCCTGCCAACATCGCACAGCAATCTGCATAACGGTGGCTGCCGCCTTGAGGCCACTGTCGGAGCCGAAGTTCTCATCTGCCAGCTCGGAAGCCCGCTCGACATTGAGCGCGGCTGTCGCCAAATCACCGCGATGAAGCGCGAGATGCGACGCATGCAGATAACAGTAGTTGAGGCCCAGGACAGATCCACTTTCCCGCATCAATGCAAAGGCTTCGCGCAAATAGACGCTCGCGGCCGCCAGGTCACCTACACCGATCGCTACCAGTGTGTCTTCGCAGCGCATCGTTCCGCGGCTTAAGGAATCAAGCAACCCGCTTTCTGTGTACCGCTCTCGTAGCTCCCGATGATCCGCCGACCAATCGGTCCGATCTTCGTAAAGGTTCACCAAGGACTCAACGAGCATTCTGTCGACGTTGCATTGGACGTCATTCCGATCACTCGACAGGTTCGCAGCGGCATTGAGAGCAGCACGAGCCTCAGCAATCTCGCCAAACTTGCAATACAGGTAGGCCCGCGCTGACATCAACCTCGAACTCGCATGAATCACATCGTCAGGGATTAGTCGCAGGGCATTGTTGAGGACTCCGATTCCCTCGGTAAGGATGACACGCCAACCGCCCGCCTCAAGGATGATCCGTTCGCCCTCTACATAGTCTTCCGCATACGCGGCGTATCGCACGGCCTCAAGCGTCTCCTTCCGCTGGGTATACCACGCACTGGCGCGCCTTAGGATCTGCTTGGCCCTCTCAACACTACGACGCTGCTGCATCTCGCGCAAATACTCAGCAAAAAGATGGTGCAGACGATACCACGCACCCTTTGCATCGAGCGGAACGATCAGCGCAGCAAACGACGAGAGACCATTCATCCGTACCCAGGCGTCGCTGGACTGCAAGACAAAATTGGTCAACTCGGGATTGAAACGATCAAGAAAAGCAACGGCGAGCAGCAAGTCCTGCGTGTCTTGATCGAGTGTCGATAAGATCTGCTCGGTCAAATAGGAAGCGACCAAACCCCCATCGACACCGCTCAGAATAGGTTCAGACGGCCGCGTCCGTTTTTGAACCCGCGCCAACTGAACAGCAACCGGCCATCCTTCCGTCAGGTGATGGATAGCGCCCGCCTCTTGCTGATCGACGACATCAGCGAGGGCTTGCAGGGTTTCCTCTTGGGTCAGACGGAGCTGCACTGCATTCACCTCCGAGGCATCACCAGCCGCGATCATAGAAAAGGCATCGATGTTCGGCTGCCGACGCGCATCGATAAAGATGGTCAAGTTACGACGTGTATCCCGTAATAACTGCCTCACAACGGCATTAACGGGATCGCAGTCGACATTGTGATAGTCCTCAAGAACCAGGATGATATGCGCATCGTGCTGGTTGATAAAGGCTATCAGTTTACTGAGGACTGATTGGATGGCAGCATCGGCGAACCCTGCCCGTGCCCCGATCAGTAGATCATTGATAGGGAGTCCGGCACGATGCAGCGCCAACACAACGTAAGCGGAGAACTGTTTCGCATCGGCTTCGGTGGGCTCTAGTGTGAGCCATGCAATACAGTCATTGGTACCTGACTTTTCCGCATACCACTGACCGAGAAGCGAGGACTTTCCGTACCCCGCTGGTGCCGTCACCAAGACAAGCTTACGCTTTTCGCCGTCAACAAGCTGCCGAAGAAGTCGGTCTCGATGCACGAGTTCCCGACGCGGTCGGTTAGGCTCGAACTTCGACTCGACCACCCATGGGACATCACTGGCGAGGGGCTCATCACTCATTGGTCTTGTAGCCTGCAGTCCTTGGCTTGCCTCGGCAACCCCCGCGAACGGGGGTAGTTGGAAGCACAACAGCGGCGTAGCTCCAGTTAAGAGGCCATAGATCCATACGACCATGTGAGAGAGTGATCATGGTCGCCTGACCCTGAAGGACAATCTCACCCATTGCCGGGACAACGGCTTTCAAGACCACTTCAACGGCATTTTTTCATTGCTATTCAGTTATTTAACCGACCTTCAGAACAAGGAGTATGATGTGGTGCGGGCGGGGGGACTCGAACCCCCACGCCATAAGGCTGCGGATTTTAAGTCCGCTATGTCTACCAATTCCATCACGCCCGCGTGCCAGCGGCTCTTAGAGCCTGCCCCGCTCTGCACTGCAATGGCCTCGCGTTGGGGAGGCGTTGTTCAGCTTCGGCCGTCGCCTTTGGTGACCGTGGCGGAGACGCCCTGGGCTGCGAAGAGACCCTGGACCGCGAGCGCCGCGTGCTCAGCGGTCTTGGCAATCTGTGAGCGGCACACGATGGCGAGCGGTCCGCCAGTGCCTGTCTTTCCAGGGTAGGAACCGATCTTGAGCCCCTTGAGCGCCGCTTCCAAGTCGCGGAGGCCGTCGGCGATGCTGCTTTCACCCAGCTCGCCCGTCACAGTGAAAACCGTCTCTTCGGGTCCACGGGGCAGGTGCTCGTCCAGGGCGTCGAGCATCGCCTGAAAAATCGCGGGCACCCCGGCGAGCACATAGACGCCGTCGAGGTGGAACCCGGGCGCGCCAGACACCGAGTTCGGGATCAGGGTCGCACCTTCTGGGATGCGCGCCATGCGGCGGCGGGCATCGGTCAGTTCCTCGCCGCGCTCTTCATAGCGCTTTGCCAAGATCGCCAGAGCATCGTCCCGTTCACTGATGGACACGCCCAGCGCCTTGGCCACGCAATCAGCCGTGATATCGTCATGGGTCGGACCAATTCCGCCAGAGGTGAAGACCATCTCCGCCCGCGCTTTAAGCTCTCGAATGGCGGGGACGATCCGGTCCTCCTCATCCGGAACAATCCGCACTTCGATCAAGGGCAGTCCCCGCGCCGCCAGAACTTTGGCGAGATGGTGAGCGTTGGAGTCTTGGGTCCGGCCGGAGAGGAGTTCGTCTCCAATCAGGAGGCACGCAATGGAGGGGATCGTATCAGACATGGGCGTGGGATAGCGGCTTCGATGGTTCTGGAAAAGCCGCCGCGGCGCGCGAGATTGCCTCGGCCAGGCAAAGCCCCTACCCCCGCCCGCGATGCTGTTCGACCCGCCACTGGAAGAAGCGATCCTGCTTCGGCGCTATAAGCGTTTTCTCGCCGACATCCGTTGGCCCGATGGGCGAGAAGAGACGGTGCACTGCCCCAACCCCGGCGCCATGCTCGGCGTCGCGCCAGAGGGCGCGCGCTGTTGGATCAGCCGGTCCAAGAACAAGGCGCGGAAGCTGCCTTGCACTTTGGAGATCGTGGAGTGCGAGGGGCCCCAAGGGCTCGTCCCGGTCGGCGTGAACACCAACCACCCCAACAGGCTAGCTGAAGAAGCGATCTTGGCCGGGCTTGTGGAGGGCATAGATCCGGCGCTCCCTCTGGAACGAGAGGTGCGTTACGGCGAGGAGCGCTCGCGGATCGATCTCTTGCAGCGGGGTGACCCGGAGCTCTTCATTGAGGTGAAAAACTGCCACCTCTTGCGGCGAGACGATGGGATCACCGAGTTTCCTGATTGCGTCACCGCCCGCGGCCTCAAACATCTCCGAGAGCTCGCTCGCATGGTGGATGAAGGTGCCCGCGCGCTGCTCCTCTTCGTTGTCCAGCGTACGGATGGTGAAGGCGTGATGGCAGCGGCTGATCTTGATCCGGCCTATGCGGAGGGTTTCGCGTGGGCGGCGCAGCAAGGCGTGGAGATGCGCGCTGTCCGCTGCTCGGTCGAAGCAGGCGCGATCACCCCGGAAACCCTTGTGCCGGTGATCACTGACCCGACCCCATGATCAACCCGACGCGCGGCCCTGCAAAACTTGTGAAATGGTAAGGTGCACTGGGTGCTCCCAGCATGCCCTTCACTGGCATGACAGCCTGGCGCAGGGCGCGCGCAGCCCCTAAATGGTCAAAGTGGCCAACTGAGAAGCCCTTATGATTTGGCGCATTGTCGGTAGTGTGTTGGGTGCCATCCTGATCGTTGTCGGGATTCCGCTCACCATCTCCCCCATCCCGCTGGGGATCATTCTGGTGGCCTTGGGGATGATCATCCTCATCAGCGCAAACCCTTGGTTTGCCGGGTTAATCCGTAAACTGCGCAAGAACTCCAAACCCGTCGACAACGCCCTCAAAACAGCCGGCGAAGTGTTCCCCGAGCCGATTGCTGAGCCCCTTCGCCAGACTGAGGTGAAGGAAGACGATGACGACGACGAGACGGACGCGAACCTCGGTCCACCGCTTCAGCGGTTTCGTAATCCACGACGGCTTCGTTAGCGCTTCCCTGCCGCCCCCGAACAGCGTAGACAGCGACGTTCGTTTTTGCTCCCTATGCTTTTCGGAGATCCTGCATGCCCGCAGCTCGCGCCAAAAAGGCCGCGCCCACCAACAGCTACAGCGCCAAGGATATTGAGGTCCTCGAAGGTCTCGAACCGGTCCGCAAACGGCCAGGGATGTATATCGGGGGTACGGACGAAAGAGCTCTGCACCACCTCTTTGCCGAGGTTCTCGACAATGCGATGGACGAAGCGGTCGCAGGACACGCCACACGGATTGAGGTTCATCTCGACGCTGAGGGTATGCTGACGGTCACCGACAACGGGCGCGGGATCCCGATCGACAAGCACCCTAAGTTCAAGACCAAATCCGCGCTTGAGGTCATCATGACCACCCTCCACGCGGGAGGTAAGTTCTCAAACAAGGCTTACGCTACGTCCGGCGGACTCCACGGCGTCGGTATCTCTGTGGTCAACGCCCTCACCGACGAGCTGACTGTCGAGGTGGCCCGCGATCAAGCCCTCTACCGGCAAACCTATTCCAAGGGCACACCGACGTCGACGCTCAAGAAAGTCGGCAAAGCCCCCAACCGCCGCGGAACCGCGGTGAGTTTTCATCCGGACCCGGAGATCTTTGGTAAGACGCTCAAGTTCAAGCCAGCACGGCTTTACCGCATGGCGAAGGCCAAAGCCTATCTCTTCGGCGGGGTCGAGGTGCGTTGGTCCTGTGCGCCGGAAGCACTCAAGGGCGACGACAAAACACCAGAGAAGGACGTCCTCAAGTTCGATGCCGGGCTTAAGGACTACCTCGCCTCCATCATCGGTGAACGGCCGACCGTCACGATTGAGCCCTTCGCGGGTAAGGTCGAACGCGAAGGTGGTCATGGTACGGTCGAATGGGCGATCGCCTGGGGGCCTGCCGGTTTCGAGGCCCCGTCAGGTCAGATGGCGGACGGTTTCACGTCGAGCTACTGCAACACGATCCCGACGCCAGAAGGCGGCACCCACGAACAGGGCCTGCGCCAAGCACTCACCCGCGGCCTCAAAGCCTATGCGGACATGTCAGGCAACAAGAAGGCTGGGCAGGTGACGCCAGAGGATGTTCTTGGCACCGCGGCGGCTGTCCTTTCGGTCTTCATTTCAAACCCCGAGTTCCAAGGTCAGACCAAGGACAAATTGGCGACGAACGAAGCCACCAAGCTGACCGACAGCGCGGTGCGCCCCGCTTTCGATCACTGGCTCGCCGATCACCCCAAGGAAGCAGAAAAGCTCCTCACCCACGTCATCGACCAGGCCGAGCAGCGCCAGCGGCGGCGGCGTGAAAAAGAGGTGCAGCGAGCCTCGGCCATGAAGAAGCTTCGCCTCCCAGGCAAGCTCGCCGACTGTACCGCCAAAGACCGGACGGGTACAGAGATATTTCTGGTGGAGGGCGACTCGGCCGGTGGCTCGGCCAAACAGGCCCGGGACCGGGCGCGCCAGGCGATCCTTCCGTTGCGCGGGAAGATCCTCAACGTCGCCAGCTCGACGCGCGATAAGATCATGCAAAACCAAGAGGTTTTGGATATCGCCCTGGCCCTCGGTGTTGGGCTAGGCAGCAATTTCGACATCGCCGATCTGCGCTATGACAAGGTCATCATCATGACCGATGCCGATGTCGACGGGGCCCATATTGCGGCGCTTTTGATGACCCTCTTCTTCACCGAAATGCCGGAACTCGTCCGTGCAGGGAACCTTTATCTTGCGCAGCCGCCGCTCTACCGGCTCAGCCATAACGGCAAGACAGTCTACGCGATTGACGAGGCCCAACGGGACGAGCTGCGCGCCAGCGAGTTCAATGCGAACGCGAAAGTCGACATCGGCCGTTTCAAAGGCTTGGGCGAAATGAATGCCCGCGACCTCAAAGAGACAACAATGGACCCCGCGACGCGCCAACTCGCTAAAGTGACGCTTCCGGAGGAATACGGTGACGCCACCGACCTCTTTGGTCGCCTCATGGGCAAAAAGGCGGAGCCGCGCTTCCAATTCATCCAGGATAACGCAGCCTTCGCCAGCGACGTGCTGGACGTTTAGAGGCTGAGCGGCATCTCTAAGAACTCTTTATACATCATATCACGATGCTCAAGGAGGATGGGGCGGAGCGCGTCACTGCTCTCATCCCTTGTTTCGAAGGCAGCACGGGTGCTCGACTTCATTGCGCATTGGTCTTCAGGCAGTGGGCTGAACATCGCCATGAAGCACGCACTGTAAACATCGAGCGCGGAGACCTTGTCACCGATATAGAACCCGCTCCCCGCCGCGCGCTGGCTCTCCAAACGGCTCGCAAGCATATCCAAAATCTGCGCGATACGCGTCCGCGCCCACACAGCCATCTCTGGCGAGTGGCCATATTTTGCAGCCAGGTATTGCGCCACCGGCTTCTGAAAACCGCCAGCTTCTCTCAGACCTGCATCGGTCATCGCCATCCGCCGCAAGGGGCCAAGGCCCTGCTCCCCGCAAATCTCGTGGCTCATGCCTATCATAAGAGCGCGCTCAACCGGATCAGCAGGCAGCAGCGATGGTTCCGGCTCGATCCGTTCGAAGAGAAAGAGAAGATCGTTCCACCGCGCCTTGCCTGGCTCATCGTTGTAGACAGCGGCTGGCGCGGAGGCGTGCCCGCTCCATTCGACCTGGGTCGGGTCTTGAGCATCAAGCCGCACAGCCGACCACGCGATGCCTTTGATATGAAGGATCCCCTTCGCCGCCTCTCCCCAAGGGCTCGGCACGCGGCTCACCACCGTCATGCGCAAACCGTCGCGCACCATCGCATCTGCAGTTTCGATGTAGTCAAAAGGCATGGGGGACCTCCCAGGTCTCGCTTTTGACCCTGGGATAGGAGCATCGCGCCGCAGGGGGCAATTAAAGTTTGTCGCGGTCAGCAGGGTGACCTCGTCCCCCCGCTCGTCGTAAAGAGACCGAATGGATCAAAGAGAATCCCCGAACGAACGCTTCAAGCGCATGCTCGCCCTCACCACCCGCGCGCTCTCGGCGGAGCCCGAAGCGGAGGTGAAGTTTGGCGGCGAGATCCCGTCCGTTGCGGGAACCGAAGCGCGCCTGCCCCTGCCCCCGCGGCGCCTTGATGCCAAGAAAGTCGCCGTCAGCCGCGGCCATGCCGACGCTGCCGCGTTGCGCCTCGCCCACCATGACGCAGGGCTCCACGCCCAGCTGCAGCCGCAGAACCCTGAGGGCCGCGCGCTCTTTGCCGCGCTCGAAGAGGTTCTCTGCGAGGCCCTCGGCTCCAACGCGATGGAAGGCGTAGGCCAAAACCTCACCGCCGCGCTTGAACGCCGGCTGGATGAGCAAGGCTATCGCCGGATGGAAGACCGGCAGGACGTGCCGCTGAAAGACATCGTTGGCCTCATCGCTCGCGAGCGGATGACCGGACAGGCGACGCCGGATGTCGCCTCAGAGCTCGTTGATCAGTGGCGTGATGATATCGAGAAGACCTGCGGCGAGGCCCTCGATGCCCTTGTCTCCCCGAACAGCCACCACGACCAAGAAGCTTTCTCTAATTTGAGCCGTGCTCTGATCGATGCGCTGGACCTCGGCGATAAGCAAGGCGACGAGGACCACACCGAGGACGAGGACGAAACCCCGCCTGAAGACGGTGAAGAGCCAGATCAGGAGACCTCCGAACAGGAAGACGACAACGCGCCGGACGGCGACGAAGCGCCGGACGACGGCTCGCCAGAGCTGGGTGACGCCAGCGAAGGCGAAGCGGAGATGTCGGAACAGCCCCAAGCGCTCGATGAAGGTGACCCGCGCGAGGAGCCCGGCGACGACGCGCCCATCGTTCGCCGCGAAAGCATGGGTGACAGCGGTGATGCCTATCGGCCCTACACGACAGAGTTTGACCAGACCGCGCATGCAGAGGAACTCTGCCCGCCGGATGAGCTCGTCCGTCTTCGGAAGACCCTGGATACACAGCTTGAAACCCTCCACGCGGTGGTCGCGCGGCTTGCCAACCGGCTGCACCGCCGTCTTCTGGCGCAGCAGAACCGTGCTTGGCAGTTCGATATGGATGAGGGCGTGCTGGACGCTGCCCGCCTTGCTCGAGTGGTCGTCGACCCCTTCCAGCCGCTCTCTTTCAAGCAAGAGCAGGATCAGGAGTTCCGCGACACGACCGTGACGCTGCTGCTCGATAACTCCGGCTCCATGCGCGGCCGGCCCATCACCGTAGCAGCGATTTGCGCAGACATCCTTGCACGGACACTTGAGCGGTGCGCGGTGAAGACCGAAGTGCTCGGCTTCACCACCATCGCCTGGAAAGGCGGCAAGTCGCGCGAGAAATGGGTCGAGGACGGAAGGCCGAAACACCCTGGTCGCCTGAATGACCTCCGCCACATCATCTATAAGCCCGCAGGCGTGCCGTGGCGCCGATCTCGTGACAATCTCGGTCTGATGCTAAAAGAGGGTCTCCTTAAAGAGAATATCGACGGCGAGGCCCTCCTCTGGGCCCATGACCGCTTGATGGGCCGGCCGGAACAGCGCCGGATCCTGATGGTGATCTCCGACGGTGCGCCGGTGGATGACACCACATCATCGGCCAACGGAGGGTCTTATCTCGAACGCCACCTGCGCGAAGTGATCGCCAAGATCGAGAACACCTCGCCCGTGGAGCTCGTCGCTATCGGTATCGGTCACGACGTGACCCGCTTCTACCGCCGCGCGATCACCATCTCTGATGTGGACCAACTCGGCGGCGTCATGATGGAGCAGCTCGCCAACCTCTTCGAAGAAGAAGGCAAAGCCGCACCCGCCGAACGCGCGCGCAAGCGTGCCTAGCGCCGCTCACACCGTTGATCAGACCACGGCGGTGACCTCGAGCTCGATCTTGAGGCCCTCTCCCGCGAGGGCTGAAACGCCGAGCGCGGTGAAGGTCGGCTGGATGCCTTCCATCGCGTCGATCAGGACCGGCGTCACGCTATAGAAGTCCTCCGGTGACGGATTGACAATGTACATACGTATCGAGGTGATGTTCTTGGGGCCCGCCTTCACGGCCTCAAGCGCTTTGATGACGTTGCCCATCGCAATCCGCGCCTGATCGAGCAGGTCATCGGGCACCGGCGCGCCATCCACCTGCCACGCCACCTGGCCGGAGATGAACACGAGCTTGCCCGGCTTGCAGGTGGTGATCTGCGAGTAACCCATCGCTCCAGCATCCGGTAACGTCGCGGGATTTACTCTTTTGACATCGACAGCCATGTTATCTCTCCACTCAAAGCGCATATCTCTACATATGTAGAGAATGATGGAAACAGAATGCAAGATCGACGCACACAGATCCTTGATGCCGCTCTCGTCGTCCTGGCGCAGCAAGGGCTCGCTCAGCTGACCCACCGGGGCACAGACGAAGCTGCTGGGTTGCCGCAGGGTTCGACCACCTACTATTTCAAGAAGAAGAGCGACCTGGTGGAGGGCGCAGCGAGCCGCTTGGCTGAAATCCTGGATGACGACTGCGCTGAGGTGAAAAGGCACTTTGCAGACCTGATCGCCGCCAACAAACGCGACGAAGCCATCGACTATGTCGCCGATGATCTCCTGAAATTCGCGAGCGAACAGAGTGACCTTCTGATGGCTCGTTTTGAACTCACGCTGGCCGGCGCTCGTGATCCGAACCTGCGGCACGTCGCTGACAAGCTCGCAGAAGCAGCGCGGGAACCCATCGCCTTTTTTCTACGACTCTTATCTGGCGACCTGCGGGAGGATCAGGTGGAGTCGTGTATGGGGATCTTGGACGGCCTCTCGCTGATCTACGCCACAGGCCAAGGACCACTGCCGACCAAGGAACAAATCCGTAGGCTGTTTCTGACCGTCTGAACGGTGCCCAGCCTGTCACCTTTTCGTCAAAAGACTTCGCTCGACTTCAACGCAGCATCCGGCAAATTCAGGACTGCTCGGCTTTGGAGGCCTCGATGATCGCGACATTGACAGGACTGGCGTTGATAGCTGCAGCAGGCGGTCCGGCCCGTGTGAGCGCCGAAGCGCTACCGCTCGCCGAAGGCTCTCCTCGCCTCGGTTGCCTGGCCATGACCTCCGCCCACAGCCTTTCTGGCGGTGAAGGGTTCGGCGGCTACTCAGGCATGGTGCTGGATCAAGAGGGCGGAGAGCTTCTTCTCCTCGCAGACAATGGCAATCTGATCCGCCTATCGATCACGTTGGGCGAGGACGGGGCGGTGACGAACGTTGCGGGCGGCACAGCCTTCGCGATCCATGACGAACAAGACCGTCCCCTCAAAAAGCGCAATGGTGACACAGAGGCGCTCACGCCATGGCCCGGCGGCTATCTCATCACCCGTGAGGCCCTCGACGATGCCCTGTTGATCAAAGAGAACGGGGATCATTTCGCGATCACGGAGACGGTGGCTGATCTGTCTGGCAGCGACGCCCTGCGGCGCAATGGCGGCTACGAGGCCGCCTCGGCACTCGGCGAAGGACGTGCCCTTTTCATCAGTGAGGGAACGTTCCCTACAGGAGAAGCCGCCATCACGCTGTTTGACGGCGAGAACGTCATCGATCGCGGGCGTTACCAGCCTGCTGAGGACTTTGCCGTGACTGACATCGTCGCAGACACGAAGGGCGATCGCCTCTTCGCGGTTGAGCGAGCGTTCAGCCCATCACTCGGCCCGCGCACGCGTCTGACGGTGGCGCCGCTCTCAGCTGCTGTTGATGACGACGCCGCCACCTTGATCCCGGTGGAGCTTGGCCGCCTGACATTGGAAGACGGCACGGACAATATGGAAGGGCTCGCCTTCTACCAATCGTCTGATGGCGGAGAGAATCTGATGATCATCTCCGACGACAACTTCAACCCCATCCAGCGCACGGTGCTGATGACATTCCGGCTCGGAGATACGTGCCCGCTCTAGCGGCCCCCAAGGCCTGAGCGCGGACGAATGGCGCGGCGGAACGGCGCGTAGAGACAGGCAAAACCGACAGCCGCGGCCGTCACAACGATCAGCCGCATCGCTAACCACCAGAGCCACGGCACATCTTGCCCGGCAAAAGCGCCCGGAAAATAGATAGCGGCTTGAATCCCGAGCCCGAAGACAGCGCCAAAGAACGGCGCGCGCCACCACGCCCCGCCGCGGGTCAGATCGTAGACGGAGAGCCCCATCAGCTGACCAGTGAACCACGAAAGAATGAGGACGGTCAGGTAACGTGCACTGGGGAAGTCCCCTTCTTCAAGCTGCGGCGCGATCTCGATGACCACGGTCGTGGCGCCCACGAGGGCGAGCACCCAGGCCATGACCAAAGCTTGCGTGACGACGCTCGCGCCAAACCGGCGAGCCATAAAGAGGGAGATGAAGAGACCTCCAGCAATCGCCAGATCACCGCGGCTCAAAAAGGCGGCCGATGCGAGGTCATCGCGCCCCTCACCTGCAAGGAGAGGCAACGGCAAATCAGCAGCAGCCATCGCCGTCACGGCCAGCATAGCCAGCGGGAAGGCCATCGCGCCAAGGAACAGGAAACGCTCGGTCAGGCGCGTCAGAAGACGCTTGGCCTCAAACCGCCCGGTTATCGCGCGGTCGTGGAACCGCTCGACCACCACCGGGCCACTTCGATCGTCGAAATTGTGCTGCACGCCCATGCGCCCTCACCTCAATGCGGTAGGCGCGGTATAAGCGCAAAAGCTTAAGCCGAAGCCGCCGCGATATCCCGCTTCACCTTACGGGCCTTATCGGACAGCACATCGTCCTTTGCTTTCGCCAAGAAAGCGTCAAGGCCGCCCACATGATCCACCGAACGAAGAGCGTGGGCTGTGATACGGAATTTGAAGCTCCGACCCAGCTTGTCACTCATCAGCGTGACTCTGCAGAGATTCGGAAGAAAACGGCGCTTGGTTTTGTTTTGCGCGTGGGAAACGTTGTTACCCACCATCGGCGCTTTGCCGGTGAACTCGCAAACACGGGACATGTCGGACCTCGAACAGGAGAAAAATCGGAAGGGCCGCGCCTAGCCATCACCAAGCAGCCCGTCAAGAGTTACAAAGATGTCGTTGCTCGTAGGGTTTCCTTTAGTCACGTCTCAAGCAAGGTATCGTAGGTCGAAGGGCTCTGGGCCAACCTTGCGGACGACTATGTTAGTACAAAAACTCTCCTTCCCTGGCGCCTGTGTGATGGCTGCCTTGCTCACAACGGTAGCGTCCAGCGCGGCTGACGGGCCATTCCCTGACCCCGGAACAGAGGCGTGGAAGTCGCTTTTCGCTGTCGACCCGGTGGAAGAGCCGATGGGCGAAACACCCTATCAGATCGGCGAAGGCACCACCTACCGCACCACGCTGAAGGGCGAGCTCGCGAGTTTTGACGTGGGGCGGATCTTCCTCGGCGTCACCATCACGGATGCGGGGTACGCCGTTGACTATAAGATGGAGCAGAACGGCGTCGCGCGCTGGTTCTCAGACGGGCAAGCGATTGCCAACGCCTCTGGCCTCTTCGGCGCGGATGCTGAGATCGTCAGCAGCTATTACTACAACTACGATTACGACGACGATGATGACTTTCAGCGCACAGAGCTCTTCCGCGAGAGCGGGAAAGAGCGCCTGAGGCTGTGGTCCAACCCGGCCTACCGGTTTCGCCAACCTGTCTCCGTTGAGCAGGCCCGCGGCGCAGTCGACCCCCTCGGGGCTCTCGTCGCGGTCGCCTTCACGCCGGTGCCAGCCGGAGAGGATCCTTGCAACCGGCGTATCCCGGTCCTCGACGGTCGTCGCCGGTTTGACCTCGTCACGAAGCCCGCTGGCGGAATGAAGAAGGTGCCCTCCTCCGGCAAAGACCGGTTTGAAGGCCGGGCACTTCGCTGCCGGCTGATCCAAGAGAAGGTTGCGGGGTACAAAGAGAAAAACCGCGGCGACATCGAGGGCGACATCTGGGTCTATCTTGAGGAGGTGCCAGACCATCTCAAGACCGAGACATTCGCCTACGTACCTGTTTCTATTGTTGGCCGCGTTGGGATTATCGGCGCGTCCCTGCAAGCGAAACGTCCGCAACTGATTGCTGCGGACGGCACGGTCACAAAACTCTACTAAAGGCTAGCTTTAGAGCCGGGCCGACTGCGACCCGGTGATCCCGCCCTGGAGCGCGAGCTCTGGGTCCTGTGGCTGCAGGTTGCGGCGCAGCTGGAAGTGAAGCTGCGGGCTCGAGACAGAGCCGGTCCGTCCCACTTTCGCGACAACCTGACCTTGGCGAACGAAATCACCCTTCCGTACGAGGATGGCATCGGTGTGTGCGTAGGCCGAGACCCAGCCGCCATCGTGGCGGATGAGAAGAAGATTGCCGTAGCCATCAAGCTCTGAGCCGCGGTAGACGACCTCACCATCGGCTGTCGCCCTGACAGGAGAACCCATGGGCGCTGCGATGTTGATTCCATCGCTCCGTACACCATCGACCTGATCACCAAAGCCAGTCATCACACTACCACGCAGCGGCCAGGCAAAACGGCTGCGGGCGTCGACGTCAGCGGGCGTCGGCGGCAACACCGTTTCCTCGATCATTTTGGCTTCGAGGGTCCGCTGCTCGGTGGTGGTGGTCGTCGGCCCGGTCGGCGAAGCGAAACCGCCAGAAGCGCCGCCAGGAATGGCGACCCGTTGGCCCACGGACAAAGTATAAGGCGTCACCATGTTGTTCACAGCGGCGATGTCTTGCACCGACACGCCGTAGCGGCGCGAGAGGCTGTAGAGCGTATCGCCAGGCTGGACCAAATGGGTGGAGCTGCCTGCGAAGTTCGGGCTCGCTTGCGGCGTGGTGCGCGGGGTCGGAACCGCTGGCGCCGCGATCTCACCAAACCGGGCTTGCTCGGCCGCCACCTGGCTGGTTCCGCCCATCGGAATGATGATGCCCTGCCCGATGGTTAGCGAGTAAGGAGCACTCAGCTGGTTTTTCGCAATGATGGCTGCCGGCGACACGGAGTAGATCCGGCCGATAGCATAGACCGTCTCACCGCCTTGCACGGTGTGCAGAAGCTCACCAGTTGGCGCAGGCGCGTCGTTGCTCTGATAGCTGAGATATTGAGGCGCACCGACAGGCGTGTGGCCCGGGTCGGTGCCATAGCGCACGGCCGGGGTGTCCTGCGCCGCGGCGCCGCCCGAAAGCGCTGCCAGACTGGCGAGGGTGAGACCTGCTGCGAGGTGATGGCGATAACGCACGAAAGGCATCGTCGGCTCCGCTCTTCATCGTGTTCGACTCTGGGACAGGCCTGCGCCGTTCTCCGTTAAGAAACAGCTAACCTGGCCTAACGCCGCCCTCCCCCTTCCGTTGCGCCCAAAAGCCAGGCAAAGCCCCTCGCATTCATGACATTTCCCACAAAAAAAGATCTCATCGCCTATATCGAGCGCGAAAATGCTGTTCGAAAACAGCCAGTTGACCGCCGCGAGATTGCTCGCGCCTTCGGTATCAAAGGCCCCGCACGCGCTGACCTCCGCGCACTTTTGAAAGAGCTCGAAGCGGACGGCAGCCTTAACCTTGATGGCAAGAAGGCCAAACGGCCGGGACAATTGCCGCCCGTCACCATTCTCGACGTGGTTAGCACCGACAGCGAAGGCGACCTCGTCTGTGTTCTCCCCAAAGTGGAGACGGAGCAGAAGGTGATCCTTCCCTCATCCCAAGCGGCAAAGGCGAAACCGCCGATTGGCGTCGGTGACCGCTTCCTCGGCCGTCTGTCGGAGAGTGGCGGAGAGCTCCGCGCCAAGGTCGTCAAAGCCTTTGGCAAAAGCGCCTCGCGGATGTTGGGTGTCTTCACCATGGACAGGAACGGCGGGCGGGTGGAGCCGGTCAGCCGGAAGGTGAAGAACGCCCTTCTTGTCGCCCGCGGCGATACGATGGACGCGGAGAACGGTGACCTCGTCTGGGCTGAGGCGAAGCCGCAAAAAGGGTACGGCCCGCCGCGCGGCCGTGTGACCGAGCGGCTCGGCTCCGTCGATGATGCGGCGAACCTCTCGCTGATCGCCCTGGCCGAGCATGACATCCGCCTCGACTTTCCTGATCGCGTGATCCGGGAGGCCAACGCCTTGGACGTTGAGGCTGATCCGCATCATGAGGATCTTCGCGAGACGCCGCTGGTCACCATCGACCCTGCCGAGGCGCGGGACCATGACGACGCGGTGTTCGCCGAAGAAAAGGATGACGGCTTCCGCCTTTTGGTGGCGATTGCCGATGTCAGCTATTTCGTCCGCCCAGGAACCGCTCTCGACGCAGAGGCGGAAAGGCGCGGCAACTCGGTCTATCTTCCCGACAGGGTCGTTCCCATGCTGCCTGAGCGGCTGTCCAATGACCTTTGCTCTTTGAGAGAAGGCGAAGACCGGCTCGCGCTTGTTTGCGAGATCGAGATTGGTAAGCGCGGGGGCAAGAAGTCTCACCGTTTCTTCCGTGCGGTGATCAAGAACCACAAGAACCTCGCCTATGAGCGGGCCCAGGCGATTGAGGATGGTCACGAAAAGGGGCCGAAAGAGGTCAAAACCCTCTTCAAAGCCTATCGTGCCTTGATGGTGGCGCGAGAGCGGCGGGAGCCCCTCGATCTTGATATGCGCGAGCGGAAGCTCGTCATGGGCAAGGACGGCTTGATCGCCGGTGTGACGCGGAAAGATCGTCTGGATGCGCACCGATTGATTGAAGAGTTTATGGTGCTCGCCAATGTCTGTGCGGCGGAAACGCTCGAGGAGCGCGAGCGCACCTGTGTCTACCGCGTGCATGATCGGCCAGACCCTGAGCGCCTTGACGGCCTCAGGCTGTATCTGGAAGGGCTCGGCTACACCCTGCCGAAGGGTGATGAGGTGCGCGCCTCCAACCTCAACGGCGTTCTGCAAAAGGCGCGGGAGAAGGATGAGCTCGACATCATCGCGATGTCAGTCCTCCGTGCCCAGAGCCAAGCGATCTATGACACCACCAATATCGGTCATTTCGGACTGTCGCTGAAGCGCTACGCTCACTTTACGTCTCCCATCCGCCGGTACGCTGATTTGACCGTACACCGAGGGATCGTGCGAGGCCTTGGTCTAGGGGCTGGCGGTGTTGACGATGCTGATGAGGTCCGTCTACCGAAGATCGCTGAGGACATCTCAATCTGCGAACGTGCAGCTGTTTCCGCAGAGCGCGACACCGAGGCGCGCATGCTGGCCGCGTTCCTGGAAGAGCAAACCGGCGCTGTTTTCCACGGCCGGATCAGCGGCGTCACCCGCGCGGGGCTGTTCATCGCGCTCGATGAGACGGGAGCGGACGGCTTTGTCCCGATGCGGTCGTTAGGCTGGGAGCGGTTTGAACACGATGAAGGCAAAAAAGCGCTGATCTCGGAGCATTCCGGCGCGGCCTACACGCTAGGCCAACCGGTGCAGGTTCGCCTCCTTGAGGTCACGCCGCTCCAGGGCGGTTTGCGGTTCGAGATGCTCTCCAAACCGCGCCAGGCGAAAGAGGATGACGCCCCCAAGAGCCGCCACCAAAAGGCCAAGGCCGCGGCGGCCCGCGCGTCCGGCAAGAAGCCACGCAAGCCCAAACCGAAACCGGCGCCGGCTCCCGCCAAACTGACCCGCAGGCCGCGTAAGAAGCGCTAGCTGCAGATTATTCAACCGGTCGGTTGACTATTGAGCTCGCTACCCCGATACTCAACCACATGGTTGAACAAAATGATCTCGACGGCATTTTTGCCGCCCTCGCCGACCCCACGCGCCGCGCGCTCTTGGCGCGTCTGAGCAAGGGGAACGCGACCGTGAGTGACCTCGCCAAACCCCTCTCGATGAGCCTCGCTGGCGCATCGAAACACATTCAAGTGCTCGAGCGAGCAGGCCTTGTCAGTCGGCGGAGGGAAGGCAGGCAGCATATCTTGGCGCTTGAGGTGAGACGCCTCCGCCGCGCGCATGATTGGCTCCAGCGCTACGCCGTGTTCTGGACCAACGCACTTGATGCCCTCGAAGAGGCTCTACTGGAGGATTCCGATGACTGACGTTCAGCTTTATGACGACCACCTGACGATCGAACGCAACTTACCTGCACCGCCAGAGAAAGTGTGGGAGTATCTGGTGAACCCCGAGCTCCGTCAGAAATGGTTCTGCGCTGGAGCCACGGATGACAATGTCGACGGGACGATCCATCTCGACTTCGACCATTCCCGCATCTCGAACCAGACGCCGCAAGGCCTCACCGATTGCGGTGAACCGGTTCTGATGAAGGGCACACTGACAGCTTTTGATCCGCCTCACCGGCTCGCTTTCATCTGGCACGAGAGCGAGGGAGGAGAGACGCATGTCACGATTACGCTGACGGCGCGCGACGGGGGTACGACGCTGCATCTCGTGCATGACCGGATAGCAGACGCCGAGCACAAATGGGGCGTGTCAGCGGGATGGCATGCCCATCTCGACCTGCTGGTCGATCTGATCTCCGGGCAGCCCGCGCGGGACTTCTGGGGGCACTATGGCCCCCTCGAAGCGATGTATAAGGAGCTGATCGCAGGTTAAGCGGCCGCCTTCTCCGAGCGCATCAGTTCGACGAACTGGTCAAAGACAGGGAAGCTGTCTTCTGGGCCGGGGCTGGCTTCTGGGTGGTGCTGCACCGCCATGGCAGGCGCGCCAGCGACCTTGATGCCCGCATTGGTGCCGTCGAAAAGCGACGTGTAGGTCGCCTCAACGCCGTCAGGCAGCGAGGATTCGTCGACGGCGAAGCCATGGTTCATCGAGACAATCTCGACCTTGCCGGTCGCATGCTCTTTGACCGGATGGTTCGCGCCGTGGTGGCCCTGCTCCATCTTCATGGTCTTCGCGCCAAGCGCCAGAGCCATCATCTGGTGGCCAAGGCAGATGCCAAAGGTCGGCACCCGTGCATCAATCAGCTGACGGATCACGGGAGCTGCGTATTCAGCTGTCGCCGCCGGGTCACCGGGGCCGTTGCTCAAAAGGACACCATCCGGGCGCATCGCCATGATCTCATCAAAGCTCGTGCTCGCAGGCACCGCCGTGACGCGGCAACCCGCAAGGTTGAGCCGGTGTACGATGTTCTTCTTCACGCCAAAATCGATCAGCACACAGTGCGGCGCACCCGTGACGGTGCCAGCCGCGGCGAAGGACATCGGACGATCCGTCGTCACCTCTTTGGCGAGATCCATACCAACAAGACCGGTCCAGCCCTTGGCCTTGGCAATCAGAGCTTCCTGATCGAACTGGCCGTTGGGGTTATGGGCAATCACGCCGTTGGGCATCCCCTCCTCACGGATACGGATGGTCAAAGCGCGGGTGTCGATGCCGGAGAGCGCGATGATCCCGCGGCGGCGAAGCCAAGCCTCAAAATCAAGCCGTGAGCGGTGGTTTGACGGGCTGGTCACCGGGGTGCGAACGATACAGCCCCGCGCCGCCATTGCGGCATTTGCGGCTGTGTTCTCGATGTCCTCGTCGTTCACCCCAACATTACCGATATGGGGGAAGGTGAAGGTCACGATCTGTGCCGCATAGGAGGGATCGGTCAGGATCTCCTGGTAGCCGGTCATGGCCGTATTGAAACAAACCTCGCCGACAGCATCGCCAACAGCGCCAAAACCTTGGCCTTCGAGGACGGTTCCATCATCCAAAACCAAAAGGCCGGTTGGACGACGGGGGCTCAACTCTTGACTCAATCTCAGTGGCACATCATCTCCCGCGGCGCCCTCGATCACAGACGTGAGAGGGTGGCCTTTCTCAGCGCAAACGATCGCGTCTCTAATCAGATCCGCGAGGAGCGCAAGAGGCTAGTGAAGAATGGCGGGCAGCACATACAGTCGCACCGCCGAAGAGGATGACAATGACCGACGAGTACGGGCAACTCGCTAAACAGATCGCCGCCGACATGAAGACGGCGATGAAACAGCGAGATGACAAGCTTCGACTGGCGACCCTCCGCCTTATGCAGGCCGCGATTCAGGACCGCGATATTCAAGCGCGGGCCGAGGATCGCTGCTGCGGCCTGGCCAATGACGAGGTCGAGGCGGTGCTGACCAAAATGGTCAAGCAGCGCGAAGAGAGCGCCAAAACCTACGAGGACGCAGGCCGAATCGAATTGGCTGAGCAAGAGCGTTCGGAAATCGAGATCATTCGGGCCTACCTGCCGGAGCAGATGAGCGCCGATGAGATCGCGACCGCGGTCGATACGGTGATCTCCGATGTCGGCGCCGAAGGCCTCAAAGACATGGGCAAGTGCATGGGCGCGCTGAAGGCGGCCTATGCGGGCCGCATGGACTTTTCAGCCGCCAACAAGGTGGTGAAAGAGCGCCTGGCTTAAGCCGCGCGGCGTTTCTTGGCCTTGGCCAGAAACGCCAGGCCAGCCGGGAACAGCAAGAGCGCGCCTGGAACCGGCACCTCGCCTGGAGGGCCCGTGATGGTGGGCGGCGGAACGATGACGCCGCCTGGGCCCGAAAGTCCTGGGAAGACGATCTGAGGCAGCGGTCCAAGCGGTGTGGCAGCCGCAGGGCTGACCAGTGGGTCGATCAACGACGCCTGCAGAGGCGCTGTTGGGATTCCTGAGAAGGTGCCATCGGCAGAACCGCCGAGGCTGGTGGGAACGATTTTCACGGCCTCGGTTTCAGGGCCGCCCATGCCGGTCCACTCCGACGGATCATCACCGGGGTCAAAATCACTGCCCTTGCCGTAAAGGCCAGCGTCCACGATCCGCTGGTAGAGCCCCTCTTCCTGCGCCTCGTAGAACTCCCGGACCTCAGCCTCAGAGCGCTCACGGAAGGCATCGATGCTCTCCTCTGAGCCCTCCAGCGCTACCGTGCGTTCAGGATCAAGAACGCCGTAAGCCTCATCAGCCGTCGCTGCGCGCTCCCGCGCGGCCACCCACTCTGCCTCGGTCATTTCGTCGGAATCGTCCGACATCATCAGGCCAAACGTGGCCAGACCGCCCGCAGTGCCCAGTAGAACGAGCAGCAGCACAAGCACAAGGTTGCGAAGAGCTTTCGGCCCATTTGCATCAAGGCCGTTCTGCGCAGTCTTTGGATCCTCAATCGTCACGGATGATGTTAACCTTTGATTGCACTGCGGAAAGCAGCCTGCTCCGACAGAAGTGCAAGTTCGCGACCATATAACAAATTTGCGAAAATGTTGAGTGTTTCGTGTAGCGGTGGTGCTACGTTGCCTATACGATTTGCGCGTGAGTCGATTTCCGCCCTCCTTTCTCGACGAAATCCGTTCCCGTTTGCGGGCCTCTGACATCATTGGACGGCATGTCCAACTGAAGAAAGCAGGCCGCGAATTCAGGGGCTTAAGCCCCTTCAACAAGGAGCGAACGCCCAGCTTCTATGTAAACGACGACAAGGCGATGTTCTTCGATTTTTCTGCGGGGCAGTCGGGCGATATCTTTAAATTTTTAATGCTCACGCAGAATAAGACCTTTCCCGAGGCCGTGGAAGAATTGGCGGGTATGGCGGGTCTCGAAATCCCCCAATCGACCCCTGAAGAAAGTAAACGTCTGTCCGAAAGGGAGACACTTCTTAACCTTTTGACCGATGCCGCGCGTTTCTTTGCGGCACAACTGAGAGGCGAGGACGGGCTGGCGGCTCGCCAATACCTTTTGCAGCGAGGCGTCAGCGCGGAAAGCTTGAAGCGGTTTGGCCTCGGATATGCGCCAAGCGGCCGGGACACGCTCAAACGCTTCTTCCTCGGCCGCGGCGTCAGCGAAGAGCTGATGGTGCGGGTGGGCCTGCTGATTGAGCCCGAGGGCGGCCGCGCCCGCTATGACCGTTTCCGCGACCGGGTGATGTTTCCCATCACCGATGCGCGGGGCCGGGTCATCGCCTTTGGCGGTCGCGCGCTCTCAAAGGACGTGCAGGCGAAGTATCTCAACTCGCCGGAGACCGAGGTTTTCCACAAAGGGCGGGTTCTCTACAATTTCACCCGCGCTCGGGAGCGTCTGAAGGGTGAGACCCCTCTCCTCATTTGTGAGGGCTACATGGATGCCCTCGCGCTGGATGCGGCCGGATATGCCGCCGTGGCGCCGCTCGGCACCGCGCTGACAGAGGATCAGCTCGCCCTCCTCTGGCGGCTCGAGCGGGCCCCGACCCTGTGCTTTGATGGCGATCGCGCGGGCCGAGCCGCCGCTGAACGGGCCCTGGACAGGGCCCTGCCAAAACTCTCAGCCAAGCAATCGCTGCGGTTCGCGTTTCTGCCGGAGGGCCAGGACCCAGACGACCTTCTCAAGCAAGGCGGACAAGAGGCGATGGACGCCGTCCTCGCCGCCCGCACCGACCCCGAGACCACCATGTGGCGCCTCGCGTCAGAACGTCACGGCACAAGCTCCGCTGAAAAGCTCGCGGCCTTTGAAACCGAGCTGCGGGAACGGACCCAGCAGATCGCCGATCCCGCCTTACGCGGCCATCTCCAGGCCGCCTTCAAGGACCGGTTTTACAAGCTCCGCGGTGAGCTTTTCGCGGCCAACAAGCAGCAGCGCGGACGCGGCGCGCCGCGCAAAGGCCCGGCCCGCCTCTCGGACGCCCTACGCCACCGGATTGGCCAGGGCATGACCGCAGGGCGCCAAGGGGCGGTTCGCGAGGCCCAGCTGGTGGTCGGCCTCATCCACCATCCGCAGCTTTTTCATCAATTTGAAACCGATATCCTGGCGCTATCTCTAGACGAGCCGAACCTAGCCAAACTGTGGAGCCGCATTATCGACGCGATCGTTGCAGATCCTGCTCTTGACAGCGGAACCCTTCGTTCTCAGTTGACGGGTTGGTCAGAAGCGGAGGCTACCTACCAGCGATGGTCTGAGGACCCCCTGGTCAAGGTCGTCCGGTTCACACGACATGATGCGAGCGATGAGGAAGCGGCCGCCGGATGGCGCGACGCTTATCTTATCAATCGTCGGCTCAAGGTTTTGAGCGCCGAGGTCAATGAGGCGGGGGCGGAAGCTCATATTGACCCAGGGCGCGAGAAAATATGGTTGGATTCTGTGCGCCACAGCCTCGCGGCGCACCATGATGATGAAGCTTCCGAGGGCGGCGCCGCAGACTAAAGGCCCCTCCTCCGCGTTGTGAGAAAAGGCTCTATGAGCAAGACATCCCAAGCTGTTCGCGAAGACACAACTGACAACCCGGTTCTCGATATGAACCTCGCTTCGGTCAAAAAGATGATCGAGGAGGCGAAGAAGAAGGGTTATGTCACTTACGACCAGCTGAACGCTGTTCTGCCTGAGGACGAGTACTCGTCGGAGCAGATCGAAGACATCATGTCGAAGCTCTCCGACATGGGCATCAACGTGACCGAGAACGAAGAGCCTGACGAGGAAGAGAAGGAAGGCGCGAAAGCGACCGGGTCTTCTGTCGTCAAAAAAGAGACCGCGGCGACGGTCACGACCAACACCAAGGCCGACAACGACCGCACGGACGACCCGGTCCGCATGTACCTGCGCGAAATGGGCGCCGTGGAGCTTCTCTCCCGCGAGGGCGAGATTGCAATCGCCAAGCGGATCGAAGCTGGCCGCGAGTCGATGATCCGTGCCCTGTGCGAAAGCTCACTGACCTTCGAAGCTATCACTGTATGGCGCGAGGAACTCGAAGAAGGCCGCGTCCTTCTCCGCGATATCATCGATCTTGATGCGACCTATACAGGTGGCCCTGAAAGCCGCCCGGACATGACCCGGCCGGAAGTCGCTGAGCAGGTTCAGAAGGAACAAGAGGCACGCGCCGCCGAGACCGGCGAGGACGAAGACGAATTCGACGAAGGCGACCTCTCGCTTTCGGCCAAGGAAGCCGAGCTCCGCGAAGGCGTGATGCAGACCTTCCAGGACATCGCTGAGGACTTCAAAAAACTCCGTAGGCTGCAAGATATTCAGATCGAGCAGCAACTCCAGGGTGAAGACCTCTCCGAGAGCCAACAAAAGCGCCTGCGCAAACTGCAGCGCGATATTGTTGAACGTGTGCGCTCGGTGCGCCTGCATAACCACCGGATCGAAGCGCTGGTCGAGCAGCTATATGCGATCAACCGCGCCCTGATGGCTTTGGAAGGCAAACTTGTTCGCCTTGCCGACAGCTACGGTGTGAACCGGCAGGAGTTCCTTGAAACCTATCTCGGTTTCGAGCTTGATCCTGAATGGCTCCCTCGGGTCTCGGCCATGGATGGTCGCGGCTGGCAGAACTTCACGACCAAAGGTCAGGACCAAATCGTCGCCATCCGCGATGAGATCGGTCAGCTTGCGCAGGAGACGGGCCTCACGGTTAATGACTTCCGCCGCATCGTGCAGACCGTGCAAAAGGGTGAGCGCGAAGCTCGGATCGCTAAGAAGGAAATGGTCGAGGCCAATCTCCGCCTGGTGATCAGTATCGCGAAGAAATACACCAACCGCGGCCTTCAGTTCCTGGACCTGATCCAAGAGGGCAATATTGGCCTGATGAAGGCGGTCGATAAGTTCGAGTACCGCCGCGGCTATAAATTTTCGACCTATGCCACGTGGTGGATCCGTCAGGCGATCACGCGCTCGATCGCTGACCAGGCCCGGACGATCCGTATTCCGGTGCATATGATCGAGACGATCAACAAGATCGTCCGCACCTCGCGCCAGATCCTGAACGAGATTGGTCGTGAGCCGACGCCTGAAGAGCTGGCCAACAAGCTCTCGATGCCGCTCGAGAAAGTCCGCAAGGTGATGAAAATCGCCAAGGAGCCGATCTCCCTCGAAACGCCAATTGGCGACGAGGAAGACAGCCATCTCGGCGACTTCATCGAAGACAAAAACGCTGTGCTGCCGATCGACGCGGCGATTCAGTCGAACCTTCGCGAGACAACAACCCGCGTCCTCGCCTCGCTCACCCCGAGGGAAGAGCGCGTCCTCCGTATGCGGTTTGGCATCGGCATGAACACCGACCACACGCTCGAAGAGGTCGGCCAGCAGTTCTCGGTGACCCGCGAACGGATCCGGCAGATCGAAGCCAAGGCGCTCCGTAAGCTGAAGCACCCAAGCCGCTCACGGAAACTCAGAAGCTTCCTCGACAACTAAAATAAAAGCCCGCTTCGGCGGGCTTTTTTGAATGTTCAATCATCTTCCCACATCAACACTTCTGCTTCATCTGCAGTTATCTTTACTCTCACAGGCTTGCCGCCGTCTCGATAAAAGACTTCAGCAAAGTCTTTCGCCTTGAACCGGGCAATCAACTTAAGATTTGCACGCTGCAAGATTGCTCGCTCGACGTCTTCCTTCGACTCGCAGATATCAAGCACGTACACTGCCGCCTTGAAACTCTTAGTCATACCCATCTCCCTACGGACAGTTCCTGATGATGTCGTCTAGTGTGTCGAAATCGAGATTGCGCACACGCCGGTAAAACACGGCACTGTCTCCACTTGCACTAGCAAGAGCAGAGGTAACATCTGCGTTGTTCATACTCATGAGACCCGAAACATTGTTGGGGTCTGAGAGGCAGTCATTTTGGACAATCGCGGCGTTTAGCCGGGACCGCATATCGTCGGCCGCGACCACACTGTTGGTGAGAATCGTCTCAGCCTCTGTCTCCGACACGCCGGCAGCGTCAGCAAGAATTTGGGTCGGCGTCGTTTCCTGAGTGCCAACTAACTCTTTAACGGTTTCGTCCGCGTTGCTGCTCAATGCTAACCCTAATGTTTGGTTCTGAGCTAGTTTTTGAGCCGCAACACCAGTTGCAAATATCTGAGCCAAGCCGCCGCTGCTTCCGCTTTGATAAAACGCTCCCTTGGCGCCAAAGCTTGCGAACACAGAGTATGCATCAATTGCCTGGCTTCCAGACTCATTCGCTACGGAAACGTAGCGCCCCGCAGGCAGAATATCTTCAGCGCAGATTTTTGCTGCTTCGGTGGCACTTCCAATTCTTGCGCCCAGATCCGTTGTACAGTCTTGAAGCTCTTTGACCAGGTCCGCGCTGTCGTCAGAGACTGCGGCTGATCTAGGCGCAAGAGGCATCCAGACACCTTCGTTGCGTTTATAGCCAACGGTAAGTTCCGGTATCGCACCGTTTTGGACTGGAGCCGAAACGTCAACAGCGAACTTCGTAGTTGTTCCGAACACCATTACATCAACATGGCTACCACCATTTGTCAGCACACACCCACTTAAACCAGCCGCTGCGCACAAAGCTACAATTCTCCACTGCATAGAGTTCCCTCTCTCCACCCGTCTGAGGACCTTAGTAAGTCATTGATTTTATCAGCCTGCGCATCATTCTTGATGAGAATAATGACTTCACAGGTGCCGTCGAGGGTCACCCAGCGATTCTGAACGAATCCAACTCCAGCTCCCGAACCACCAAACCATGCACCGCCCATAGTGATCCCGCGGCTTCTAACGGCCTCTGCAGGATCGGCGTCACGCACTCGCACAAAGCCGATATAGCTTCTGGGCACGTCTGGGGGTCGCTCCAGGACATCGACCGTCGTGCACCCGGCCACCGCAAAACAGAACGCCAAACACTTGAACACGAACAGTGCTCCCTCACACCCTCAAGTGATGTGTTAACACACGCCATGAGCGAAGTCGCGCATGAGTTGCAGTGGACGGCACACCATTGCCCCAAGTTGCCCCTATGCAACACTGCGAACGATGGGACCGCAGCATCAAAGCATGATAAGTACTGCACCAGGGACCATAGGAGGGCGCCATGACACCAGAATCTGTCTTTTCAATCATAGGCATGGTGGTGTTGCCAGCATGGCTTGTGTTGATGATCGTGCCGCTCATTTTGCCGCGTTGGGGTGGCTCGCAGGCGCTCGCCTTCGGGATCGTCGTGCCGCTGATGTCGTTCGTTTACGCGGCCATTCTCATCAAGCTGTTTGCGGAAGGAAACGGTTTTGATACGGATAGTTTCTCATCACTTGAAAGCGTGATGGCCCTGCTTTCCGATCCATGGGCTGCACTTCTTGGGTGGTCACACTATCTTGCCTTCGATCTTTTTGTCGGTGCGTGGATGGTCCGCGATGCCCGTGTCTCGCGCGTGCCGCACATCTTGATCATCATCCCGTTGTTCCTGACGTTCATGGCAGGCCCCTTTGGCTTGGTGCTCTACCTCATCCTACGGCAGCTGCGGCGGAAGTCTTTGGTGCCGATGCCCCACCCCTTCGCCGAACGGACGCTGGTCTGATCGTCGCATAGCGGTAGGCAAGGACGGACGTTAGGAGACCCATATGAACAAGAGCACCAGCATGATCGGTTTCGCGATCTTTCTCCTGATCGTCGGATGGGCCATCTTCCGCATGGGAATTTTCGGCTAGCGGCCACTCACCTCAGCAATCGCCGCGAGGGTTGGGGGCGACAGCCCCTGCCCTAAGCCTTGTGGGTAGAACCGGCGGTGGAACGCGGTGACGCAAGCATCAAGACCGTAAAGTTCAGTGCCGTAACCGATGCGGTCCAAAAGGCTCGATGCGTCATCGGCCGCCGGCAGACTATCAGGCATCGCACCAGACCATGGCGCCAAAGCCAGGCCCTCATCCGCGAGACGATCCCAAGGGAAAAGCTCGCCCGGATCCTCTTTCCTGTCAGGCGCCACATCAGAATGGCCGACGACACCGCGCGGCGGCACGGAGTGCCGCTGACAGATACCGCGCAAAAGCGGGATCAGAGTCTCGATCTGCGCATCAGGAAATGCGCGATAGCCGTGTTCATGGCCTGGATTGACGATTTCGATCCCTACAGAGATGGAATTGACATCCGTTTCTCCGGCCCAGGACGATACTCCAGCATGCCATGCTCTACGGTCCTCCGGCACCAATGAGAACGCGCGACCATCTTCTTCCAAGAGGTAATGGGCTGACACGCCGGCCTCAGGATCACGCAAGCGGTCAAGTGCTTCCTGACCTGTCTTCATCCCTGTGTAGTGCAACACGACCAGCGAGACGGAGCGACCCTTGCGATCGCCGTGGTTAGGCGACGGCGCGTCAAGACAAACGACCGTCATGGGGTCTCAACCTTCGGCGTCATCTCGGCCTGTTGCTGATCGTCACCTTCAGCGCGGATCACCGCTGACGACGCCAGCACCTGTTTCCGGTCAGGCTGACTTGACCGTACCAGGACGACACCGACCCCGCTTAAGACCATAAGCGCACCGAAGACCACGCGGAGTGTCAGCGGCTCACCCAGCCAAAGGACGCCGGTCAACACGGCAAAGAGCGTGATCAAGAGCCCCGATGGCGCAATGATGCTGAGCGGGACACGCTGCAGGAGATAGTAGTAGCTCGAATGGCCGAAGATGGACGCCACAAAGACTGAATAAATGGTGGCGATGGCCACCGGCATCGCCGATCCCTCACCCACCCAAGCAAAATGATCCCGATCAATGATCAGTGCCAGGACAAAAGAGACCAAGAACCCGACAACTCCGAACCAAGCCAGAAGGGCGAGCGGCTTTACGCCCTCGATCCGTTTGACAAAAATCGCCCCTGTGGCCTCGGACGTCGTGCCAAGCACAATGAGCACCGCGCCCAAGGGCAAGTTGCGGCTGCCCACCAGTTCACCTTCCGCTGTCGCGATGATCAAGACACCGACGATCGCCGCCGCGATGCCGAGGCACCGGCGCCAACCCACGCGCTCCCCTAGGAAAACGACGCCGAAGATCGTCGCAATCACCACGTAGCTCTCAGCCAGCACCGAACCGATCGAAGCGTTGGTGAGCTGAATACCGGTGAACATAAAGGCGTAGTTGAGCCCGCCAAAGCAAGCGCCCCCGATCGCGATACGGAGCATCTGCCCAGGATACCACCGCAAGAGCGGCGATAGGATCAGGGCAATGATCGCCATGCGCATCGCGACGTAAGTGAGCGGATCAATGAGATCCATCGTCACCTTCACCACCGCCATGTGGAGGCCCCACGACGCGCAGATCGCGATAAGAAGACCAGTCTGAAACGGCGTCATGCTGGCTCCACCTGACGCTCTTGCAGAGCCACAAGCCGGGCATAGAGGCCGCTGCTGCGCATCAGCTCATCATGGGTCCCCTGCTCAACGACCTTGCCAGCGTCCATGACCGCGATGATGTCGGCGTCGCGGATCGTGGACAGACGGTGGGCAATGATAAGGGTCGTGCGTCCTTTGCGTAGACGGAGCATCGCGGCTTCAATCAACCGCTCGCTCTCAGCGTCCAGCGCCGATGTGGCCTCATCGAGAAGGAGGATCGGTGCATCTTTCAAAAACGCCCGGGCCAGCGCGATGCGTTGACGCTCCCCGCCTGAAAGGGCATTGCCGCCCTCACCCACCAGGGTGTCGTAGCCAGAAGGCAGACGAGTGATAAACCGATCTGCCGCTGCGGCTTCAGCAGCCGCGCGAACATCCTCGTCCGTGGCATCAAGCCTCCCCATACGGATATTGTCAGCCACCGTGAGGTTGAAGAGCACCGGCGTCTGACTGACAACACTGATCGCACCGCGAAGGTCACCGAGGGCAACATCCCCAATGCTCGTCCCATCAATCGTGATCGTGCCCTGACCAAGATCATAGAACCGCGGCAACAGGCCGAACACGGTGGACTTTCCGGCCCCGGAAGGGCCGACGAGAGCAGCGGTCGCGCCTGAGGGAACGTCCAGGTTGAACCCGTTGAGGATAGGGGTCTCGCTCTCGTAGGAAAACTCCACATCGCTGAAGGCGATCGTGGGTGCACGTCCCTTTTGAACATCAAAACGAACCGGCTCATCGGGGCTGGTGATCTCCGGCAGATCGTCGATCACGCCAAAGACACGCTCAAGCGCCGCGAGCCCCTCCTGCAGGACAGCATTCAATGTTCCAAGGCCGCGGGCCGGTTGGGACAAAAGCGCCATAGCGACCAGGAAGGCCACAAGCTCTGGCCCCGTCAAAAGGCCTCGGTCGATACGGAAAGCAGCAACCGCAATGATGAAGGCGATCGACAGGGCGCCGATCACCGTGATGATCGGCTCGTTGGCGGCACGCAGACGAATAAGGCGCATCACCAGGCGCCGACGCTCTTCGAAGGCGTTGCCCAGGCGCTCCGTCTCCGTCGCTTCGAGACGATAGCTCTTCACCATCTCCTGACCGGAGAGGCTCTCGGTGAGAAGACCGGTGATGTCGCCGATTTGGCTCTGCACACGACGGGCGATCCGGCGGATGGCTTGCCCAATGATCGTGATAGGTAGGCCGATCAGGGGATAGATCAGCAGCACACAGCCAAAAAGGATTGGATCGAGAAAGAGAAGAACCGTGATGAAACCGATCAGCCGCACAATATCGCGCGCGGCATTCGGTACACGGCGCAGCGAGTCGTTGAGAACGTTCATATCGTTCGTAAAGCGGGACACGAGCCCGCCAAGCCTGTTCTCACCCTCCCGGCCTCGGCCCTTCAGCTGCATCACATCGTAGCGGACGATGGCGGCGTACATCCGTCCTTGGACGTCACGTAGGACGGATGCACCAACACCCTGGGCAGTGATCGCCTGGAGATAAAAGAACCCAGCCTGCGCCATGGCGAGCGCGATGACCAAGACCGGGCCGAAAATGATCACATCGCGGGGCGAGACGTTCTGAAACCGGGTGCTGCGCTCCGGCTCCAGCCCAGCGAAGATCCACTCGGTGACGAGCACGAACCCCACTTCGGCCGCAGCCAAGCCGCCCATGAAGGCAAGCGCCAGCAAGAGCCTGCCCGTGTAGCGGGCAAGATGCTCGTGCCAGATTCTCAAAAAGGCGGAACGACTCGGGGGGACCATAGCTTCCTTTGCCAAGCGCGGAGAGGTGGGTCTATAGACCCCTGTTACAAGCAGCAAACTGTTGACGACCGGGCCCGGCCGCTCAGCAGGTGCAGCGTTGGCAGCGTATCGATCAATGGAACCTTTCATGGCACAAAAGAGAGCGTGGTCCCTCAAGACTTACCGCGCAGCGACAGGCTTTTTGAAGCCAGTCGCCAACGTCGCTCTCAAACAGCGGGTGAAGCGCGGCAAGGAAGACCCCGCGCGCCTGGATGAACGCCGCGGCAAAAGCTCGATTGCTCGCCCAGACGGCACGGTGCTTTGGCTCCACGGCGCTTCGGTCGGCGAAAGTCTCTCGATCCTGCCGTTGATCGAGGCGCTTTCGGCCAAGCATGCTGACCTCAGCTTCCTCGTCACCACCGGAACCGTCACATCGGCTGCGCTGATGGCCAAACGGCTGCCACGCTCTGCCATCCACCAGTATGTGCCGATGGATCAAAAGCATTTCGTTCGGCAGTTCCTTGATCACTGGAAGCCGGATGCAGCCCTTTTCGTTGAATCAGAGCTTTGGCCCGTCATTCTTGGTGAGTGTGAGAGCCGTGAGATCCCGATGGCCCTCATCAATGGCCGGATGTCGCCGAAGAGCTTTCAAAACTGGCGCAGTCGCATCGGGGCTGCGCGGGAGCTCTTATCCGTCTTCGACGTGATGGTGGCGCAGAACGATGAGAACGCCGAGCGGTTTCGCTTTCTTGCTGGCCGCGACGTCAAAACCCTTGGGAACCTGAAACACGCCGCAGAACCGCTGCCCTCCTCGCCAGAGGCCATCGCAAAGCTCGAGGAGGCCATTGGTGAGCGCCGCCGGTGGCTCGCTGCCAGCACCCATGAGGGCGAGGAAGCAATCGCCTTGTCGGCCCATCGCGAGATCATCTCGTCATCGCCGGAGACGCTGCTTATTCTCGCGCCGCGGCACCCTGCCCGCGCTGATGAGATTGAAGAGCTCTGCCGCAGCCAAGGGTTTGCGACCGCCCGGCGCTCGAAGGACGAACCCATCACGTCTGTCACCCAGGTCTATCTGGCCGACACGTTGGGCGAGCTTGGTGTCTTCTACTCGATTAGTGACATCGCGTTTGTGGGCGGCAGTTTCCTCCCCGTCGGCGGGCATAACCCTTTAGAGCCTGCGCGCCTTGGCTGCGCGATCATGCACGGCGAGCACATCTTCAACTTTGCCGATACGTACCAAGAGATGCGGAAGAACGGCTGCGCAGCGCTTGTGCGCAACGAACGGGATCTCGCGGGCGCTCTCAGTCGCCTCCTCGACGATCCCGTGACCCGCCAGGCCATGGCCGAACAGGCGAGGTCCTGGGCGGAGAAAAGCGCCGAGACGGTCCTCGATACGCTGCTGATTGCCCTGAAGCCCGTTCTTCTTCGCGGCGGTATTGAGAAGCCATGAGCCTCAGCGCCCCGCGCTTTTGGCAGGCCGCGCCGAACACCAGTCTTTCGGCCAAGCTGCTCTCGCCCCTCGGGGCGCTCTACCATGGAGAAGTGCAGCGGCGCCTGGCGTCCGCCACGCCCTATCGCGCCGACTGCCCCGTTCTTTGCGTCGGCAATGCCACTATGGGCGGTGTCGGCAAGACGCCTTTCGTTCGCATGCTGGCCCAGGAGTTAGAGAACGCAGGTGAGACGCCGCACATCCTGACCCGCGGCTATGGCGGATCGCTGAAGGGACCGGTCCAAGTGACGAGCGCCCACACGGCCGACCAGGTCGGCGATGAGCCGTTGATGCTGTCCCGCGACCAAACGGTCTGGGTCAGCCGGGACCGGCCCACGGGCGCCCGCGCGGCTGCGGATGCTGGTGCATCGGTGATCGTGATGGACGACGGCTTTCAAAACCCAAGCCTCGTCAAGGATCGCTCCCTGCTACTGGTCGATGCGGCAAGCCTTTTTGGAAATCGCGAGGTCTTTCCCGCGGGACCTTTGCGAGAAAGGCCCGAGGCGGCCCTGGCCCGCGCCGACGCCGTCGTCAGCGTTCTTCCCTCCGAAGACGCTATGACACCTGAAAGCTTGAAAGCATTTGCCAGCGGATACCCCCTAGCCGAGGCTTGGTTCTCAATCGACCACGAGGCCATCCCGGAAGGCCCGCTGCTCGCCTTTTGCGGGATTGGCCGACCGGAACGTTTTGAGCAGTCATTGGCCTCAGCGGGCGCGCGCCTTGCCGGCTTTCGCGCTTTCGCCGATCACCACCCCTTCAAACCCGGCGAGCTTGGACAGCTTCGCCGGGAAGCCACGAGCCTTGGTGCAGAGCTCGTCACCACAGAAAAAGACTTCGTGCGGCTTGCACCAGCCGAACGACATGGCATCACTCCCATTCCCGGCGTGATGCGATGGCGCGGAGGCGAGCAAGTCCTCCGCCTCATCAAGGAGATGTTATGAGCGACGCCACACTGACCACGGAAAAAGCGTGGGACGCGGATATTGCCCTCCCGGCCGTTCGTTCGAACCGTAAGCTGACCATTGGCAAGCGGATTGAAGCTTTCTTGTTTCTGGGCCTGCTGCGTATCTTGAAAAACTTTCCCATTGAACGGGCGGCGGGTTTCATGGGCCGTCTGCTGCGTACCGTCGGCCCCTTCATCCCAGCGGTTCACAAGCGGGGGGATGCCAATCTCCGGCTGATCTACCCCGAGATGACCGCAGCGGAACGCTCAGCGATCCTGCGCGATGTGTGGGACAATTTTGGCCGAACCGCTGCGGAGTATGCCCATTTTGCGACGCTTCCCGAGCGGATCATCATGGAGAACGCTCAAGTTTTGGCTCCGTACACCGATGGCCAAGCGCAAGCTGTCTTTGTGTCTGGGCACTTTGCGAACTGGGAAGCGATGGGCATTGCGCTGAAGCAGGCAGGGATACGCGGCGCGACGGTCTACCGTGCGCCGAACAATGCCCTCGTTGATGAGCATATTATCAAACTGCGGGGTGAGCACATCGGTCGCCTCCAAGTGCCAAAGGGCAAGCGCGGGGGCCGTGAGCTCCTGAAAGCCGCCAAAGACGGCTACTGCATCAACATGCTGGTTGATCAAAAACTCAACGACGGGATCGAAGTCCCGCTTCTTGGCCATCCTGCAATGACTGCTCCTGCGGCGGGACGGATTGCAAAGAAAAACGGTCTACCGATCATTCCGATCCAGCTGACGCGCAGACCAGGCTCCCGCTTTGTCGTCACCGTGCACGAACCGATCGATACATCGGAGGCTTCGGTCGAGGAGCTGACGGAGCAAGTCAACGACATCCTAGGAAGTTTCATCCAGGCGAGACCCGATCAGTGGCTGTGGTTCCACCGGCGTTGGCCCGCTGACATCACCCCTTGCTGAGCGGAAATCTCAGCGCAAAGGTCGATCCGTCCGGACCCGTATCAATCAAGAAACAAGACCCGCCGATCGCATCCATCTGGGCCCGGGCAAGCGGTAGACCAAGGCCTGCGCCGCGCGGGTGGCGAGCGCCCTTGAACGGCGAGAAGAGATGCGCCTCTGCAAGCTCTGGCACACCGGAGCCGTCATCGCTGACGTGAAGCTCGATAAAGTCGCCCTGCGGAACAATCGTGAGATCAACCTGGGACCCTGCGGTCACGGCGTTACGCAGGAGCTCGGTGAGCGCTGACACCGCCATTTGTTCGTCCGCACGCAGCGTCGCGTCCTCGCGGGCTGCGGACACCTGGGCCCGATCCGCGCCCAGCTCCTTGAGCGCCGCATCGATCACAGAGCGTAAGGAGACGTCTTGGATATCGGCGGGCTGCGGCTGTCCAAGCGCTTCGGCCCGGCGGCCCAGGGCCAGGATCGCCGCCATCCGATCATCGAGATATTGGGCATAGCGGTCCGCAGCGGGATCGCCCTGTTGCAGCAGGTATGTCTTGATGACGGCGAGGCCTCCCTCAAGATTGCGCGTATCGTGGCGCAAAGCCTGAAAGGCACGTTTGAAGAAAGCCCCGTCGTCACTCATCAATCAAACACCGCAAGCAGCTTCAGCGCAGCTTTGTTGAAAGGTGTGAAAAGTTTCTTGAAGCTGTACTCGTCATAGGCCGCTTTGCTGATCTCACCGAGCGTCGGATACGGAGCGATCATCTTGTCAAATGCAGACATCTTCATGCCATTGGCGACAGCCAGACAGAATTGCTGGATGATCTCACCAGCGTGATCGCCGACCACATCAGCGCCTAAGATCTTTCCGCCCGGGCCAACGAGGACCTTCAAGAGGCCCTCGGTCTCGCCTTCTGCATTCGCGCGGTCGTTGTCGATGAACGGCGCACGGACGATCTCGTAGGAGATGCCCTTGGCTTTCGCCTCTGCCTCGGTCATGCCAACATGGGCGAGCTCCGGCTCCGTATAGGTCACCCACGGCGCCATCTCTTCTTTGTTCTTCCCGCCGAGGAATTTGAGGAGGATGTTGGTGAGCGCCAAGCGGCCATGATAGCCAGCAACATGCGTGAACTGACGGCCACCAGTGACGTCACCGACACCGTAGACGCGGGGATTGGAGGTGCGCAGACGCTTATCCACTTTGATCCCGCGCGGCGTGTACTCAATACCCGCCGCTTCGAGGCCAAGACCGTCCACGTTCGCCTTGCGGCCAACCGCGACGAGGAGCTGATCACCCGAGATGCGCTGCTCTTCACCGTTCACATCCACCGTGACGGTGATCTCGCTGCCGCTTTGCTCAACCTTGGTGGCTGTTGCGCCTTCCATGATGTTGAGACCATCTTTGATCAGGCGCTTACGGACCACATCTACGAGCTCAGGATCATCCTTGCCGAAGATCTTGCCGCGCTCGATCACCGTGACCTCGCAGCCGAGGAGCCTGTGCGCCTGGGCCATCTCGCAACCAATGGGACCACCGCCTAGGACGAGAAGATGCTTGGGCTGGAACGTCTGGGTAAAGACCGTTTCGTTGGTCAGATAGCTGACATTGTCGAGGCCTTCGATCGGCGGAATGAAGGCCGAGGAGCCGGTCGCGACAACAAAGTGCTTGGCCACCACCTTCGTCGTGCCCGAGACAACCTCGCGAGGACCAACAAAATAGCCGCGATCGCGAAGCACGATGTTGCCGAACTCCTGCTCAAACCGCTCCTGACTATCGTGGTGCGCCAGATCGTTGATGACGTCGGCGACCCGGCCAATCACCCGGAGAAAGTCGACCTCTGGATCGACGGACTTGATGCCGAACCGCTCAGCATCCCTCATCGAGGCCGCCACCTTGGCCGACGCAATCAATGTCTTTGAAGGAACGCAGCCATAGTTGAGGCAGTCACCGCCCATTTTGGCGCCTTCAATCAGCACCGTCTTCTTACCCGTGAGACCGGCGCCGCCAGCAACGGTGAGGCCGCCTGAGCCGCCGCCGATGACACAGACATCCGCCTCAATCGTTTGGGTGATGGTTGGTGCTTGATCGGGTCTCGTCATCGTTCCGCTCGCGTCCGCCATGAAAGTTCTCCTAAGGGTGTTTCGTTGATGCGTTGACCAACGCGAAAGTTTCTGGTTATTCGCGCGGTCTTTATAGAATTCTGGCCGGTGGTCCCCGATGAAACGCACATTCCAGCCCAGCAACCTGAAGCGCAAACGCCGTCACGGCTATTTTGCACGCAAGAGCACCGTGGGTGGCCGTAAGGTCCTTCACGCGCGTCGCGCCAAGGGTCGCAAGCGCCTGTCGGCGTAGCCGTCCAGGTGCTTACGCGCCGCGCGGACTTTGTCCGGCTGCGTCGCGGAAAGCGAATTTCAAAACCCTCGTTCACGATGCAAGTGCTCCCGAATGAGCAGAACTTCGCACGCGTTGGGCTGACGGTTACCAAAAAACTGGGAAACGCTGTCCAGAGGAACCGAATAAAACGGCGCCTCCGCGCAGCAGTCCGCGACGTCTTTCCGCTTCACGCATCGCCTAGCCATGATTATGTGCTGCTGGCGAGGGACAGAGCCCTCACGATTCCGTATGGCGCTTTGCTTGACGAGCTTCGCGCCGCCCTCCTAGACCCCCGCGGTCGACCGGGCGCGCCGCGCCCTCAAGATACCTGACACCGGATCAGCGGCCGCCGCTCTTTCGGGACCAAAGAGAGCGTTCCATGGATCGTAATTTTGTAGTCGCGATTGGCCTGGCCATGCTGATCTTCGTGGGCTGGGACGTGCTGGTGCTCGGCCCGCAGCGCGCGGCCATTGAAGAGGCCCAGCGAGAGGCCGCAGCGGCTGCTGCCGAAGCGCAGTCGGAAACCATCGGCGACCTGACCGCCGATTTGGCTTCGCCGACCTCGGTGGACGCTTCCCTCAGCCGGAATGATGCGCTGGACGCAGGCCCTGGGCGGATCCCGATTGAGACACCTGAGGTGATCGGCTCACTGAACCTCCGCGGCGCGACGCTCGATGATCTCTCTTTGAAGAACTACCGCGCGACCACAGACCCGAATTCGCCGATGGTCCATGTGCTGTCGCCGCGCCAGACCCAGACCGCGACCTACCTTCGCTCTGGCCTGATCGTTGATGGCCGCAGCGACGACAGTGTCGTGTGGTCAGCTCCCGTGGATGCCAAACTGACGCCGGAAACGCCGGTGACGCTCAGCCGCCAGGCTGGCGACGTTACCCACGAGCTGACGATCTCCGTCGATGACAAGTTCATGTTCACCACCGAGCACCGTGTGGTGAACGGCGGCGATGATCCCGCCGCCCTCCTGCCCTACGGCTTCGCGGTCCAGAAAGGCATTCCGGAAGACCTCAAGAACTTCATGATCCTCTTTGAGGGCCCCCTCGGTGTGGTGGACGGAGAGCTTCAAGCCCGGAAGTACAAGAAGCTCGACAAGCCGAAAAACACGATCGAAGAATCAGGCACCGGCGGCTGGGCAGGCGTCACCGACAAATACTGGTTGGCAGCAGCCGTTCCTCCGCAGTCAGAATCCTTTGAGCTCAAGCTCACCAAAGTCGACGGCGCACGGACACCAACTTATCGCTCAAGCTATCAGCTTGACGGGTTCATCTTGGAGCCTGGCCAGCAGGCCACGGTGACCTCCCACCTCTTTGCCGGGGCCAAGGTCGTTGAGACGCTCCAGGAGTACGAACAGGAACTCGGGATCACCGATTTCGATAAGGCGGTGGACTGGGGCTTCCTCTTCTTCCTGACCCGCCCGATTTTCCACACGATGCATTTCTTTGCTGTGCTGACGGGCAATTACGGCGTGGCGATCTTGCTCCTCACCCTAGTGGTGAAGGCCCTCCTCTTCCCGCTCGCCAATGCCAGCTATGTCTCGATGGCCGGTATGCGGAAAGTCGCGCCGGAAATGAAGCGCTTGCAAGAGCGGTACAAGGACGACCGGGTCAAGCAGCAGCAAGAGGTGATGGCGCTTTATAAAAAGCACAAGATCAACCCAGCGGCAGGCTGCCTACCGGTGCTGTTACAGATGCCGATCTTCTTTGCGCTCTACAAAGTGCTCTTCACGACGATTGAGATCAGGCACGAGGGCTTCCTCTATATCCGCGACTTGGCGGAGCAAGACCCCACCAACATTTTCAACCTGTTCGGCCTTCTGCCGTTTGACCCGACAGTGCTGCCGCTGCTGGGGCCGTTCCTCGGCATTGGCATCCTGCCGCTTCTGATGGGGGCCGCGATGTGGGTGCAGACGAAACTGAACCCTCCGCCTGCTGATCCTGTTCAGGCACAGGTCTTTGCCTTCCTGCCCCTGATCTTCATCTTCATCTTTGCACCGTTTGCGGCAGGCCTCGTGCTCTACTGGTTCTGGAACACATTCCTCGGCGTGGTGCAGCAATACGTGATCATGAAGCGTGCAGGCGCCGATGTGGACCTGATCGGTAACATCAAAGACACGTTCAAACGCAAACCAGCAGCGGACACCAAACCAGCGGAGTGAGCCATGACGCCCGAGCAGCTTTTTGATCAGCTTTGGGAGCGTTACGCAGGGCTCACACCGCAGGCGCAGCAGGTACAGGACCTGCTCGCTGCCCGCGGCGAGACGATCATAAATGATCACGTGGCGTTCCGGACCCTGAACGATCCGCGCCTTGGCATTGATAACCTCGCAAGGCCTTTCTTGGATCTCGGCTACACCGCGCAAGACACCTATGAATTCAAGGCGAAGCGCCTGTTTGCCCGCTACTATGCGCACGAGAACCAGGACTTGCCCAAGGTCTTCATCTCCGAGCTTCTGCTGGAAGAGTTTTCAGACGGTCTACAGGCGACGATGAAAGGTTTGGTCGATCAGCTGTTGGATGAACAGCTGGCAGATCCTCTCCTTCTCAACCAAGGCCGCCTCTGGCAGACCTCCCACGCGGACTACGAAAAGCTCTACGAAGAGAGCGAGTACGCGGCTTGGCTGTCAGCTTTTGGTTTCTGCGCCAACCACTTCACGGTGTTCGTCAACAAGCTGACGAGTTTCGATAGTCTCCAGGATCTCGCGGGTTTTATCGAAGACAGCGGCTATCCGATGAACACCTCGGGCGGCCTGATCAAAGGCTCACCGGATGTCTTTCTTGAGCAATGCTCAACGATGGCGACGAAAATGCCGGTGACGTTCACGGACGGAACGTTTGAGTTGCCGAGCTGCTTCTACGAGTTTGCGACGCGTTATGAGCTGCCTGCCGGCGGTCTCTATCAAGGCTTCGTCGCCGCCAGTGCCGACAAGATTTTCGAGAGCACGAACCAGTAGGAGGTCGCCATGGCCCTCTCTCAAGATGCCGAAGCTGCCCTGGTACGGCGCCCCGATGCGCCCGACCACTTCATGCGGATCAAGCCGGTCCAAAAACGCGTCACTGTGATGATTGATGGCGTCATCCTCGCGGAGACCGCCAGCGCCAAGCGGGTGATTGAGTTTGGCCGAGATATCTACGATCCCGTGCTCTACATTCCGCGCGATGATCTGCAGGCGGAGTTCAAGACACTCGAAAAATCAACGCGCTGTCCTCTCAAGGGCGAAGCGAGCTATCACTCAGCGAAGTTGAGTGACGCACAGTGGGCAGACGAAATTGCTTGGTCCTACGACAAATCGTTTGATTTCGCATCGGAAATCAAAGGTCTCGTGGCCTTTGATTCATCACGCGTAACCATCACCGAGGCCCCGCTCAGCTAGTCGCGCGGAGCACCAAATTTCTCGGCCCACTCTTCGATCTGTTCGTCCTCAATCTTCTTAAAGAGCACCGCGGGCGCGTCAAAACTCTGACCGCGGGCAAGCGCATCGAGGATATTGGTGTCGGCTGATGGCCAGTTGTTCGTTGGCGTCCCAAACACACCGGCCAGTTTCTCCGCCGTAAACGGAATGACGGGGGCAGAGAGGGTGGCATAAAGCGGGATCAGGTTCAGTGCCGTGCGGACAATCATGCCCGCGCGTTCCTTGTCGTCCTTAAAAACCGCCCAAGGCGCCGCCGCCTGGAGATACTCATTGCCGAGAACCCATGCCGCGCGCAGTTCGGCGCAAGCCTTGCGGAACTCCATGGCCGCGAGATGCTCAGTATAGGCAGAAATCCGCGCCTTCAGGTCGGCTTCAAGCTTGGCTTCAGCGTCCCCCGGCTCACCACCATCGGGAACCTGGCCATCGAACTTGGAACCCGTGAACCGGGCGATACGGTTGACGAAATTGCCGAGGACATCCGCGAGATCTTTGTTCACCGTTGCGGCAAAGGTCTCAAGCGTGAAGGCTGTATCGTCCGACTCCGGCGCATTGGCCATCAGGTACCAGCGCCAATAGTCAGCGGGCAAGAGCTCCAGCGCCTGATCCATAAAGATCCCGCGCCCCTCGGATGTCGAGAACTTGCCCCCGTACCAGGTGAGCCAGTTCAGGCTTTTGAGCTGATCCACCTTCTTCCACGGCTCACCGGAGCCAAGGATGGTGCAAGGGAAACTGACCGTGTGGAACGCCACATTGTCCTTGCCCATGAACTCCACATAGCGGACATCATCCGCGCCTTCGTCCTCGCGCCACCATGTGCGATAGTCCGCACCGAGCTTTTCTTCGGTTGATGCGATGTAAGCGATCGGTGCATCGAACCAGACATAGAACACTTTGCCCGGAAGCTCCGGCACCGGAACACCCCAGGAAAGATCCCGTGTGATCGACCGGTCCCGAAGACCCTCATCCAGCCATTTGTAGGCAATTGAGCGTGTCAGAACCGGCCAATCCGGATGCGCATCGACCCAGGCCCGCACATCGTCTTCAAGCTTCGACTGGAGAAGATGCAGGTGCTTGGTTTTTTTGAGCTCAATGTCCCGTGAACCGGAAATGGCCGAATACGGTTCAATCAGATCTGTTGGATCCAGAAGCTTCCCGCAATTGTCGCACTGGTCGCCGCGGGCCTTTTCATAGCCGCAGTTCGGGCACGTGCCTTCGACATAGCGGTCCGGAAGAAAGCGTTCGTCAGTGTTCGAATAAACTTGCTCTTCTTCGACTTCGGCGAGGTATCCCCGCTCCTTGAGCTTGGCGGCGAATTCCTGGGTCAGGGCATGGTTCTGCGGCGATGACGAACGCCCGAAATGATCAAAGCTGAGGCCGAACTCTGCGCCCGCTTTCTTCTGAAGCTCATGCTGCTCAGCGCAGTAGTCCGCCACGTCTTGGCCTGCTGCGCGCGCTGCCAGCTCCGCCGGGGTGCCATGCTCGTCGGTCGCGCAAATATAGAGGACGTCGTTGCCCCGCGCGCGTTCAAACCGTGCGTAGACGTCGGCGGGCAGCATCGAGCCGACAAGGTTCCCCAGATGCTTGATGCCGTTGATGTAGGGGAGAGCGGAAGTGATCAGAATGCGCGTCATGGCGGACTGATGCCCGCTCCCCTGCGGCAGCGCAACGGGTTGGTGGCGATCGTCGCTTCATGTCATAACTGGCACGATCAATGCCAATTATGGAGAACCCCCGCGATGGATCAGCCTGTCTACAGCTTTGGCTATATCAACGTGAAGGATCACGCCGACTACATGGAGCGCTATGGCCGCCATATCCCAGCGATCATCGCAAAGTTCGGCGGAGAGTTCCTGGCGGCATCCCAAAACAACGCGTTGGTGGAGGGTGACGCCGCCGGAAACTGGGTCGTGCTCGCTCGCTTTCCAAGCAAAGAGCAGGCCCACGCATTCATGACGTCAGAAGAGTACGCGCCCTTTGCCAAGCTGCGCCAAGACGAGTTGACCGAAGGCAGCCTCGTGATCTCGTTCTTTGATGAGCTGCCGGCCTAATTGCCGCCCACGCCAGGGCCGGAGAAGAGATAGCTGATCCCCATAAAGGCACCGATGCGCCGGTCCTTTTCCACAATCGGGCTGTTGGTGATGTCGTCCGGCAAGAGGTTCATCGTGGCTGAACCATTGAGCTGAATGCGCCGAGTCAGCCTCACGCGCGCATTGGCGCCGACGAAGGGCACAAGGGTGCGGTCGCCATCATAGAAGCGCCGCTCCGGCGTCACCTCATCATTCTCGACGCCAAAGTAGTAGTCGACGAAGTTGGCGCTTTGGAACCGGACGCCGCCCAGCGGCCGTAGGGAAATCATGCGACCGTTGCTGACCTCGAGGGTCGCCCGAGCCTCCGCTTCGAAACCGTCATGGGTGCCAGAAACGTCGGACATCGCCTGCAACTGGATCCGCAAACGTCCCATCCGATGAACAAGGCGCCCTCCGACCTCGAACGTGCCCTCGCGGTCGTCCATCCCGGTGAGGAAATCGCTGTCCGACGCGTCATAGCCTTGGAAACGGTAGCGGCTTTCAAAAGACACCGTTGTCGTCTTGGTCGGCTTATAGAACCGGTAGGAGATGTTCGGGCCCGCGACGGTCAGGTTGCCTTTGTTGAAGATAAAGAACGGGACCGGGATGATCTGAACTTCCTCATCAAGTCCCCGATAAGGCTCAACATTAATAGCCAGCGATCCGCCCACGGCGAAGATCGTCATGTCCTTGTAGCGCTCGATTTCCTCTTGGGTCTGAGCCGCGGCTGTACTGACGAAAGCCGCCGCACCAGCAGCCAAGGGAAGGGTCAAGGAACGCATGAGAATCTCCACAGGCACGATATCTTCTCACAACCTCTCGACGGCGTTAACCCTACGGCCGGAATTTGAGGCTGCGCGGGAAGCCTTTTGGCACCTGCTTGCCTGCGCCTCCTCGGCGCCCAACCCATGAACGCCAGGTAGGCTCAGACTGCTCGCGGCCCGCCTTATCGGTCCAGGTGAGGCCTTCTTTGGCAGTCACGATTGCGGCATCGACCAAAGATGCGGTCCCCGAGCGCTGAAAAATGACGCCCTTGCCGCGAGTCATGAGTGGCACATCAGCAATCGGAAAGACCAAAAGCTTGCGGTTCGACGTGACACTGGCGACGTGATCCTTAGGCCCTGGCGCCTGCGGTAACGCACGCGCGGCGACCATCTCGGCACCGTCAGCGAGGTTGAGCAGCTGTTTCCCCTTCCGCGTGTTCGCCACCACGTCCTTTTCCTCGACCATCAGGCCGTGACCGGCAGAGGACGCAAGAAGGAACGTGCGGCCTTCCGCGGCCAGGTCGATCGCCATGACATCCTCGCCCGCACCAAGGTCGATAATCAGCCGGATCGGCTCGCCCTGCCCGCGCCCACCAGGAAGTTCTGAAACGGCCAGCGTGTAGCTCTTGCCGTTGGTCGCGAAGGCGTAGATTTTGTCCGATGTCTGTGCATTGAGGACAAAGCGCTCTTTGTCGCCGTCTTTGTATTTGATCGTACCAGGATCTTCTGTGTGCCCTTTAAGCGTACGGCACCAACCCTTTTCAGAGATGACGATGGTGACGGGCTCGCGTTCAACAAGATCATCAAGGTCGACATCGTCATCGGCAGGCGCATCCGTGATCTCTGTCCGCCGCGCGCCGAGGCCGTCTTTACCGCCAAACGCTTTCTTCGTCTCGCGCAGCTCGCCGATCATGGCGGTGGACTGCTTGTCCTCCGACTTCAGAAGCGCCTTGAGCTCTTTCTGCTCGGCTTTGAGCTCCTTGTTCTCCTTTTTGATCTCCATCTCTTCGAGCTTGCGAAGAGCGCGGAGGCGCATGTTGAGGATCGCTTCGGCCTGCACATCGGTCAGGTCAAAGGTCGCGATCAGTTCGTCCTTGGGATGATCCTCATACCGAATGATCCGGATGACCTCATCGAGGTTGAGATAGGCGATGAGATACCCAGCGAGAATCTCAAGCCGTCGCGCGATCTTATCGAGGCGGTGCTTTGTCCGCCGGATGAGAACATCGCGGCGGTGATCGACAAAGGCGCTCAAGACATCGCGCAGGCCCATCACCCGCGGCGCACCATCAGCGGCCAGCACGTTCATGTTGAGCGGGAAGCGCACCTCAAGGTCCGTCGCTTTGAAGACCGCCGCCATGACTGCATCGGCGGGAAGCGTGCCTGAACGTGGTTCGAGCACCAGGCGGATGTCTTCGGCACTCTCGTCACGCACATCGGTGATGATCGGCAATTTTTTGCCGTTGATCAGTTCAGCGATGCGCTCGATGAGCCGTGCCTTTTGCACCTGGTACGGAATTTCCGTGATAACGATCTGGTAGCGGCCACGCCCAAGATCCTCTGTCTCCCATTTGGCACGCAGGCGGAAACCGCCTCGGCCGGTGGCATAGGCCTCGACGAGGCTCTCCCGCGGTTCGACGCAGACACCGCCCGTCGGGAAATCTGGCCCCTGAATGTGGTTGAGCAGCGTCTCTGTCCGCGCGCCAGGCGTCTTGATCAAATGGATCGACGCATCGATCAACTCGAGGGGATTGTGCGGCGGAATGCTCGTCGCCATCCCCACGGCGATCCCCGCCGCGCCGTTGGCAAGAAGGTTCGGGAAGGCCGCTGGGAGGACCGCTGGCTCCTGCCCTTCCCCGTCATAGGTGTCGCGGAAATCGACTGCGTCCTCATCGATGCCTTCAAGAAGAAGCTCAGCCGCCTCCGTCAGACGGCTCTCCGTGTACCGCATAGCGGCCGCGTTGTCGCCGTCGATATTGCCGAAGTTCCCCTGCCCGTCGACAAGAGGCACACGGATGGCAAAATCCTGCACCAGGCGCACAAGAGCATCATAAATCGCCTGGTCGCCATGGGGGTGGAAGTTACCCATGACGTCGCCCACCACCTTGGCCGACTTTTTGTAGCTTCCGTTCGGCGAGAGCCGCATGGCGCGCATGCCGTAGAGTATGCGGCGATGCACGGGCTTAAGCCCGTCGCGCACATCAGGAAGCGCCCGCGACGTGATCGTCGACAGCGCATAGGCGAGATACCGCTGCGACAGCGCGTCGGTGATGGTCTCGTCGAAAATCTGTTCAGGCGGTGGAGGCGGCGGTGTCTTGGTCCGGCGGGCCATTCGTATCCTCGGTGATCAAAGGCCTTTCGTTAGAAAGAGCCGCGCCTGCGATAAAGCCCGAAGTTTTCCGGGTCTCTCACACCAATTGGGCGAAACCCGAGCGCTGAAAACTGGCCGCTTGCTTCTCTGGCAGGGCCACGGAGCCCAGTCGCCGTCTGGGATTTTATGATTAACGCATCTTTTCAACGTCTTGCGCATTTTAAGGAAGATTTTTCTCGAAATACGTGTTATAGAGGTTGTGATGGCGCGCGGGGAATGCGTCCGTCGAGAGGGAATCGACATGAAAAACTTCGTTTTGGGCGCTTGCGCCGCGATGGCTGCTAGCTTTGGTGCGGCGAACGCTGCGGTCCTGGATTTCACCGCCGACGTTCTGTCATCGGCCATCGGGGATGTGCGCACCGCTACGGTCGACAACGTCCTTTTCACCATCACCGGCCAGCCGAAAGCTGTGAACAACAGCCAGCGTTATGACGGCGGCGATCAAGCATTCTGCGATTTCCTGGCCTGTGAGCGCGACGGCCTTGGCATGAAGAATGACGAATTCACCGGTGGCGAGAAGCCCCGCGAGCGCGCAACGATCGAGAGTGAAGCGATCCGTGTTGAGCGGATCTTCCTTCTCGACCTCTTCAAGAGCAACAATCCTGACAAGGGCGCTGAGTCGGTCCAGATTCGTCTTTACACCGCTGACAATCTCGACAGCGCGGCTCAAACCATCGTTTTCGATGCAACCGACGTCAAAGCAGACAACAACGCAGGCTACTACGCCCTTGATGTTGGCCTCTCGAACGTTGTGAAGATGACGTTCCGTGCACGCACACGCTCGGGTACGGATGACCGCGATTCCGATTTCGCTCTGGCGGGCGTCGAGTTCTCAGAGATGCCCGTCCCTGGTGCAGCTCTCTTCTTCGGTACGGCCTTCCTCGCTGGTGCCGCAGCGCGCCGGAAGCGTGCTGCCTAAGCTAGCCGCCGAGACACTAAGAAACGCCCGCCTATCCAGGCGGGCGTTTTGCTGTCTGCCTTACGACTGAGCGAAGTTGTGGAGGCTGGTTCGCGACTTAGCGACGGCGTCGAGCGCTTTGAGCTCCTCAAGGAAGCTCCGCAGCCAGTGAAGCGGGATCATGTTCGGCCCATCCGACGGCGCATTGTCCGGGTCGGGATGGGTTTCCGCGAAAACGCCTGCAACACCAACAGCGACGGCTGCCCGCGCCAATGTGGGGACCATCTCGCGCTGACCACCTGAGGTGCCGCCTTGACCGCCCGGCTGCTGCACCGAATGGGTCGCATCAAAGATGATCGGCGCACCCGTCTCCTCGGCCATCGTCTTGATACCGCGAAAATCGGTGACCAGTGTGTTGTAGCCAAAGCTCGCACCGCGCTCGGTCACCAGCACGTTGGGATTGCCGGCCCCGGTGATCTTGCCGACGACATTTTTCATGTCCCAGGGCGCCAGGAACTGTCCCTTTTTCACCTTGATGATCCGGCCCGTCTCCGCAGCCGCGACCAGGAGGTCCGTCTGGCGACAAAGGAAAGCCGGGATTTGCAGAACGTCGACCACTTCAGCCACCGGCGCGCATTGCTCGCGCTCATGGATGTCGGTCAGAACCGGGATGCCGAGAGTCTCGCGGATCTCAGCGAAGACCGGCAAGGCGCCCTCAAGACCCATCCCCCGCTTGGAACTGAGGCTCGTCCGGTTGGCCTTATCAAAGCTCGTTTTGTAGCAAACACCGATGCCGAGATCGTCGCAGATCTCCTTGATCGCAGTCGCGGTCTCCAGCGCGTGGTCGCGGCTTTCCATTTGGCAAGGACCCGCGAACAGCATGAATGGCGCGGTGTTGGAGATGGTGATGTCGCCGGCGGGCGCTTTCAGCGTCACGGCGGAGTTGATCTTGGTCATAAGCGGGCCTTATCGGGACCTCTGACCCAGCGCAAATGCGCTTTGATGCCAAGAGATCCGACCTATGCCGGTGACGATCATCCGGCCCTTGGCCGCGAGCGTGGTCGCCACCGCTTCCTCAAGCGTCT
>JBCBMW010000019.1:0-61561 GCA_039822105.1 Pseudomonadota bacterium
GTGTAGATGAAGTCCGAGACCTTGTGCGCGGCGCGGCGCCAGTTGTCGCGCGGTGTCTTGTAAGCGACCGAGCCGATCTGCTGGTTGCCCACGACATCCCAAAGGCGCGTATTGATCTGCACCCGGCCGTCACCAAGCTCGATCATCTCACCAGCCACAAGGACGCGCGCATTGATCACCCGCCAATCGGCAAAGCGCGGCGTCACGTTGATGTTGGTGATCTCTTCAATGAACGCGGCCTGATCGATCGGCGCGAAAAGCCCTGAGATGTTGAGATCATTGGTGATGACCTCCGCAATGTCTTCCGCAAGCGATGCATCACTTTGGCTGAGATAGCTGGGGATCGCGATCGGCATCGGATCGGTCCGGCCACGGGTGATATCGATCTCCACCTGGGCGTGGGCGGCCAAGGGAGCCATCAGACTGGCCAGGATCAGGACAACAACACGAATCATCAGGCTTTCACGATCCCATTTTCGACTCAGGCAAAGTGCTACCCTGTCCCGCCTCGTCGGGAAACTCCCGATCGCGCAGAGAGTGCCCCTGTCAGATAACTTTCACGCAAACTAAGCGGTTACATGACGCCAAGTGGGCTGAAATTCAGCGTCATCTCACTCCAGACGTAATAGCGGTCTGGCGGCAGATAATCGTAAGGCGCGCAGGCCACCACGGCGCGAACGGCGCGGTCTCTCGTCGCCCGCCACCAAGAGTTGTTCGAGAGCGCGATCTGCCGTGCATTGAGGACATCAGGGTCGCCGACGATCTCACCTTCAGGTGACAGATTGATCCGCACCCGCACGACGATTTCGTCGGCATTCGGAACACCTGTTGGCTGATCATAGCAGCTTGCCATCCGGGCACGGACTTGATCGATCTCGCTGGCCCGCAAACTGTCACCGAGGCCCACGCGCTCCTGATCACGAAGTCCTTCTGGATCAAGCACTTCGAGTGGCGGGCTGTTGCTGTCGTCGTTTTCAAGGTCGACCAGAACATCGTCGAGGAAGCTCAGATCATCGATCTGTTCCTGACGCCGCGGCGGAGCAGGATCTTCGCGCACAGGCTCCGGTTCTGGCTCGGGCAAAACCTCAGGCTCGGGATCAGGCTCGACCTCTTCAGGCTCTGGCAAAGGCGGCGGGGGGACTGGCTCAGGTTCGGGCTCTGGCTCGACGTCGATAAGCTCTGTCCGCTCTTCCTCGCGCTCAGGCTCTTCCTCCGGCTCCGACACGCGGTCTGCACGCACGGACAGCTCCTCGGCGATCTCCGCTTCCGAAAGAAGCTCGATCGGCACGATCGGCACATAGACATTGGGCTCCGTCTTCATAAACGGGGCCGCAATGAAGCCAGCGGCGAGAACGCCGATGTGCAAGAGCGCCGAGAGGAAGGTCGCGTAGCGCAAAAGACCTCTCCCCTTAGTCGGTGACCAGTCCGATGCTCGTGAAGCCCGCCGCGTTCAGGCGTCCCATCACCCGCGCCACGTCATCATAGAGCACGCCTTTATCGGCGCGGACATAAATGCGTTGATCGTAGCCCGCTCCCGCAACCGCGGTGAGATGCGCGACGAGGTCGTCATACTCGATCTGGGTCTCTTGGACGTAGATCACGCCCGTGGACGTGACGCTGACCGAGATCGGTTCGGTTTGTTCTGTCAGAGCCTGGGCCTCTGTCTCAGGGAGCTCAACCTCAATGCCGACCGTCAGAAGCGGCGCAGCGACCATGAAAATGATCAGAAGCACCAGCATGACGTCCACAAGCGGCGTCACGTTGATTTCTGACATCGGAGAGGATGTGCGCAGGCGGCTAAACCCGCCTCCACCGCCACTGCCGCCGGGGAGAAGACCGCCCGCCATGCTTAGCGGCCCCCGTCAGCCTGGCGGGAGAGAATAGCGGTGAACTCGCCGGTGAAGCCCTCAACCCGCGTGACGTAGCTGTTGAGAGCAGCCGTGTAGCGGTTGTAGCCAACGACGGCTGGGATCGCGGCAACAAGGCCAATGGCCGTTGCGAACAGCGCTTCAGCAATACCTGGCGCCACAACCGCGAGGTTCGCGTCACCGGTCTGAGCGATCCCCTGGAACGAGTTCATGATCCCCCAAACGGTCCCGAAGAGGCCAACGAACGGTGCCACAGAGCCGACGGTCGCGAGGACCGAGAGCTGGCTCCCCGCTTTTTCGATCTCGCGGCTGGCTTCCGCCATCATGCGGCGCTCAGCGCGCTGAACCAAAGACGGCGCGAGACCTCCCGCAGCGGGCGACTGCCGCGCGAACTCATCCATACCGGCGACAAAGACCTTCGCCATCGGATGGTCGAGACGATCCTTCAGGCGCCGATAGAGATCATCGAGCGGCCGGCCCGAATAGAACTGATCCTCAAACTTCTTGGCTTTGCTGCGCAGCCTCGAGAAAGTCAGCGACTTGTCGATAATCACGCCCCAGCTCCAGACACTGGCGAGCGCGAGGGCGATCATCACCCCTTTGACCACCGGGTCGGCCTGCATGAACATAGCGACCGCGCCAAATTCGGTCCCAATCGCGCTTTGCGCGACGATGGTCTCTTCCATCGCTGACTCCTGAATCTCACCCTTGGGTTCCCACCCAAGCACAAGCCCTACACCAAGGTTATGACCATTTCGAGCACGCTTTTAACCCTGTTCGGTTTCAGTCACCCTAGCTTTTGGACAGAATCCGCTCGCGCTTTGCTTTTCTTTGCTGCAGACGCTCACTTCCGAAATGTTTGTCGAAGGAGCTGATCATGCCGATCACGGTCGCAGTTGTCGGTGCAACAGGCATGGTGGGACAGGAAGTCTTGGCGATTCTCGCTGAGCGGATGTTCCCTGCCGATGAAGTGCACGCCCTCGCCTCCCGCAATTCGCTGGGGCGGGAAGTCTCTTACGGCGAGGACAAGACGCTCACGTGCCAGGACCTCGATCAGTACGATTTCTCGCGCGCAACGGTGGCGATTTTCGCAGCAGGCGGCGACGTCTCGAAGAAGTACGGCCCGATCGCCGCTGAGGCTGGCGCCATTGTCATCGATAACTCCTCGGCCTTCCGGCTGGACCCCGACGTGCCGCTGATCGTGCCCGAGGTGAACGCCGACGCGGTCGAGGGGTTCAAAAAGCGCAACATTATCGCGAACCCCAACTGCTCAACCGCGCAGCTCGTGGTCGCTCTCAAGCCCCTGCACGATCGGGCGAAGATCCGCCGCGTCGTGGTGGCGACCTATCAGTCTGTCTCCGGCGCAGGCCGCGAGGCGGCTGATGAGCTCTTCACCCAGACCAAAGGCATTTTCGTCAATCAGGACCCGGAACCTTCGAACTTCACCAAGCAGATCGCCTTCAACGTGATCCCGCATATTGACGTCTTCCTCAATGATGGTTCGACCAAGGAAGAGTTCAAAATGACGGCGGAGACAAAGAAGATACTCGATCCGGCGATCAAACTGACAGCAACAGCCGTCCGTGTGCCCGTCTTTGTCGGTCACTCCGAGGCGGTGAACATCGAGTTTGAAGATCCGATCACGGCCGATGAGGCCCGCGAAGTTCTTCGCGAAGCCCCCGGCTGTCTCGTCGTCGATAAGCGCGAGGATGGCGGGTACGTGACACCCGTGGAATGCGCCGGAGACTTTGCGACGTTCATCAGCCGGATCCGCGAGGACCAGACAATCGACAACGGCCTCAACATCTGGGTCGTGTCGGACAATCTGCGCAAAGGCGCCGCGCTGAACGCGGTGCAGATTGCGGAGCTTCTCCTCAACCGCGGCTACCTGGGTGATGCGCCGAAGGTTCACTGAGCTGCGCTCGATGACCGCAAGCCTGGTTCGTTGACACCGGCTCGCCGGAATGCGACCGCGTATCTTGGGTTTGTCAGAGGATACATCATGCAGTTCACTCGCTTCACGGTCACACTTACGGCAGCACTCGCGCTTGCGAGCTGCGGCAGCGACGAGCCAAGCGCGGCAGAGCAAGAGGTGGCGGCGGAGGTCGCACCGGTCGAGGCAGAGGCGCAGGGCGTTTCCATTGATGGCGATTGGTCCTGTTTGGGCACAGAGGAACAGGCAGGCACGACCGCGACAACAACTGCTGACGTCAGCTATTCCGGCGGCACCGGGCAGCAGAAGCTGAAAGTCGAATCGGCGGGCAATGGCCAAACGCTCGAGCTGGAAATGACGACCAAGCTGACATACTCCGTCGACGGCGACACGGTGATGATGACCGGCAACGACGTCACGGTGGAGCGCATCGTGGTGGACGGCGCTGAACAATCGCCGGCGGTTGTCGCACAGCAGCAGCAAAGCTTCCGGGCGATGATCGGCACGACCCAGGCGATCAAAGTCATCCAGAACGATGATGGCTCGGCTGATTTTCTCAACACCGCGACCAACCAGGCGATGACCTGCCGCCCGGTCTAAAGCGGGCCTTCTTGAAAGATCGGTGCCCTGCCCACTTGTTGGGCCAGGTCGCCGTTTGATGATGGATCCCTTGCGCATCATCCAAGATGCGCTGACCATGCTCCTTGCCCGCGTTCCATACGGGTGAAGGAGACTGTCATGATCATCCAAGCCGTAGCTTCACTCCTTGCCGCCGTGGCGCAAGCCGCAACGCCAGCGCCCGTTCCGTGTTCGGATGAGGCCTATAGCGATTTCGACTTTTGGGTCGGGGTTTGGGATGTCTATTCAGGCGACCAACTTGCGGGCCGGAATGTCATCACCAAAGAAGAAAGCGGTTGCCTGGTTCTTGAAACCTGGACCAGCGCGCGCGGCAGCACGGGCCAAAGCTACAACTACTATGATCCGGCCAAGGATAAATGGCGCCAGGTGTGGGTCTCGGCCGGTATCTTCATCGACTACGAAGGCGGCCTTGATGACCAGGGCCGGATGGTTCTCGAGGGCACCATCACCAGCAACACTGACGGCAAAGTTGCACCCTTCCGCGGGCAATGGGCACCTCTCGACGATGGCACCGTCCAGCAGACCTTCTGGACCTATGACGCCGAGGCCGACAGCTGGAACATCTGGTTTGACGGCAATTATCGGCGCGCTGAATAAAAGCTGGCCGTTGAGGCTAGTCCCCTGCGTGATCGATCCACCGCGCACCGCCCGTGACGCGCACAGGTGATCCAGGCGTCCGGTCGAGAGAGACTTCGATCAAGGACGGCCACCCCATGTCTTCACCCTGGCGGATGGTGAAGCTACCGCCATGTGGCCAGTCCTTGTCACGAAGATAGCCAGCAAACGCCGCCGCAGCCGCTCCCGTCGCGGGATCCTCAAGGACGCCGCCCGAAGCGAAGGCGTTCCGTACCACGAACGTCCGATCTTCTGCTGCATAGACCAGCATTACCGTGACGAACCCATGCTGCCGCATGGCGCTCCGGCCGGCATCGAGCTCGTAATGCATCGCCGCCAGCGTCGACCGCTCTTTGATCGGCAAAAGCGCATGGTCCGCCCCGCCATGGATGCGCGCAGGCGCAAGGAGAGGGTCGAGATCATCAGACGTCAGATTGAAAAGTTCGAGCAAGCTCGCAAGCTCTTGATCCGTTAGCGGATCGCTCTTTGTGGGCGGCGACAGCAGTGTCGCCCGCATACCGGTACCCGCCGCTTCGACATCGACGCTGATCTCCGCGTTGTTGAGGACAAGCCCGTAGGTTCCAGGACCATGGTGACGACCAAGCGCAGCGCCCAGAGCGATCGTGGCATGCCCGCAAAAGGGCACTTCGGATTCAGGCGAGAAGTACCGCACACGCCAGGTCGTACCAGCATCGGTTTGCTGGACGGCAAAGGCAGTCTCTGAATAGCCGACCTCCGCGGCGGTGCGCGCCATGTCCGCTTCGCCCATGGCCTCTTGGAGCAAGACCACTCCAGCGGGGTTGCCGCCCTCGTTGCCATTGCTGAACGCGGCAATTCTCTGCACATCCATGGTCGTCTCCGTCAGCTGCAGTGCAGTCGCAACCTAGCGCCTCAGATCGCTGCTGTATCGGCAGTCTCGAAGGTATCAAAACAAAATGACCTTTGATGTGGCGCCTATCGAGGCCATATACGGCCTATGTCGAAAGCCCTGGACCCTACCGATCACCAGATCATTGATGTTCTGAACACAGATGGCCGAGCCAGCCTCGCTGAGATCGGAAAGGCGGTGGGCCTTTCTGGCCCGGCGGTGGGAGAGCGCCTACGCCGTCTACGGGAATGCGGCGCGATCGATGGCTTCAGCGCACAAATCAATCTGCGTGCGCTCGGGTTCACGCTGCAAGCGCTTGTGCGGATCAAACCGCGGGCCGGGCACCTGCACGCCGTCGAACGGATGATTGAAGACGAGCCTCGATTCACGACCTGCGACCGTGTGACGGGCGAGGACTGCTATATCGCCAGACTGGTGCTGACCGACATCGCTGAGTTGGACGACATTTTGCTGCCGTTTCATGACCGCGCCGAGACCCGAACGTCCATGGTCAAGTCGTCGGTCTTTCAAGACCGGCTTCCGCCACTTCCGCAAAGTCGGCGTTAGACGATTTTCACGGGCGCAGGTTCGACTGCGTCAGACGTCCGCTGATAGCCGCTGATCTCGACGCTCGCGCTTGCCGCGCCGATCCAGGTTGCCATCACCACGACGGCGACCATCGCCATCCCGCCCAGGCGGCTTGTCAGCGACCGGCGTTTGAAGATGTAACGGCGTTCCACCAGGACTTGCATTGCCTGAAACCTCTCTCTCGATGAGACCGGTATGGCCACGGATCATGGCAAGGTTTTGGCGTGAAATCGGAAATGGTTGCCTGGATGCTGCCCCACACGTCACCAAAGTCTTGATGGTGACCGTCAGCATTTGAAGCAAATGCTCAAATGAAAACGTCCGCACCAGGGCTCCTGGTACGGACGTCCGATTGAGAAACCGGGGCGGCCTCAGGCTGCGATGTACTGGCCACCATTCGCGGTGAGGACAGAGCCGGTGATGAACCCTGAATGCTCCGAGGCGAGGAAGCTCACAAGGTGCCCCATCTCCTCTGGTGTCCCAAGGCGACCAACCGGGATCTGCGCAACGATGGACTCAAGCACCTCGGGCTTCATCGCCGCCACCATGTCGGTGCCGATATAGCCCGGCGCGATGGCATTGACCGTGATGCCCTTGCGCGCCGTTTCCTGCGCCAGGGCGCGAGTGAAGCCGATGATGCCTGCTTTTGCCGCTGAGTAGTTTGCCTGACCAAACTGGCCCTTTTGGCCATTGATCGAGCTGATGTTGACGATACGGCCGAACCCCCGGTCGCGCATGCCATTGATCAGTGGACGGGTCATATTGAAAGCGCTGTCGAGATTGGTGGAGATCACCTGGGACCACTGCTCGGGCGACATCTTGTGGAACGCGCCGTCACGGGTGATGCCCGCGTTGTTGACCAGCACCCCAACGCCGCCATGGTCAGCCTCGATCTGCGCGACCGTCCTCTCGCAGGCCTCGTAACTGGACACGTCGCACTGGTAGGTCGCAACGCCGATCGCATCGGCACATTTTTGCGCAGCCTCGGCATTGCCGCCATAGATGGCCGCGACGGTCATGCCGTCCTCTTTCAGGCGTTTAGAAATGGCGTAACCGATTCCGCGGGTCCCGCCGGTGACGATGGCAACTTGGCTCATGGTGGTTCCTCCATCTGTGAACTTTGCAGGTCTACGGCCCGCCCACGAGAGTGCCTTACCGCCGCCCCCAAAGAACGCCAGAAAAGAGCGCAGTTGTCAGGGGGTTGCGCCCGCGCTGCTTAGCAGCCGTTCGCTGGGCCGGTTCTGTTTGTCGGCGCGGCGCGGCCATCGATCATCGCGCGGCGCAGGCGCTGCTCTTCGATCTCTGCAAGGCATTGCGCATCACGCTCCGCCCGCTCGGAGCGAAGCCGCGCACGCGCATCGTCGATACAGCTCTGACGGGAATCGGGGTCCGAATGCGACTTGCATGCTTCGTAGGCAGATGAATGAACCTGCTTATCCGAGCTGGCGCATGCGCCCATCGCGGCCACCGCCAACACCCCAATCATCAGCCTCATGATCATACCCTCGCCTCACGTGACAGGACCTTAACGGTCAAGCGGGGGCATGGATAGCAGCCTGAAGATTAAGCCTTTGTTGGGCAGGTCCTGTACATCCACTGCCGCTGGCGCGTGCCGTCGAGCAGCGAAACCGTGGCGGTCAGCTCGTCCCCGTCGCGCTCGTAAGTGATACTCTGCGGATCATCATGCTGATCATTCTCGAAGGTGATGGAGGCTTCGGTGCGACTGGCTTCCTTGAACTTCGTGGGGCCAACACCGCGCGGATAGGCGAAAAACACCGCACCGTTGTCGTTCGACTCGATCCTCAGCTGTTCGAAGAAAACGACCCGATCACGCCTGCGCACAACATTGTGCCCAAACAGAAGGCCCTCTCCGGCCAATTCCCAGTGTTCTTCCGTGCCGCCGCCTTGGCTGATCCAACACCCCTCAAGCCAGGCTGGGGCCGAAGACGAATAAGGCGAACTCGACGGCGCCAGAAGCGCCGCCACCAGTACTATGAAGGCCAAGCGCCCCTCTTTTCACAAATAACCGAAGTATCAGTGCAGGCGTTCGACGCACATGGCAACGCCCATGCCATCACAGAACAAGGAGCAGATGAGGCAGGATGACGATGGTCAGAGCATGGTGATCCAAATGATACGAAAGCCGATCGCTGCCGCAATGACGAAACCAATCGCGATGCACAGCTTCCTGAGCCATGGCCGCATGTAATGCTTCTGACCGATGAAATTAGCATCCTTCTCAAAGAGAAAGTATCCATGTCTGTCAGGATTGAGATTCATTCCTAACAGATTGAGGGAAAACGCCGGGATCCACATCAAGCCAATGATCAGCATCTGAATGGGAAAGAAAATCACCCAACCCAGTAGGACCCCGATGATGGGCGCCGCAAAAAACGCGACAAGCATCACCGCAAGAATGATACCTGCATCAACAAGCATGTGAGCCCCCCCATGTCCTGGGCGACCCACCTCGCCCTTAGTGCATACGCTCAACACACATGGCTACGCCCATGCCACCACCAATGCAAAGTGTGGCGAGGCCTTTGTTGACCTCCCGGCGCTTCATCTCGTGCAGGAGCGTGGTGAGGATCCGTGCACCCGACGCACCGATCGGGTGGCCAAGAGCGATGGCGCCGCCATTCACGTTGACCTTCTCCGGGTCCCAGCCGAGCTCTTTGCCCACCGACAGCGCCTGAGCCGCGAAAGCCTCATTGGCTTCGATGAGATCGAGATCTGCGAGCGTCCAGCCGGCCTTCTCGAGGGCCAAGCGTGAAGCTGGCGCGGGACCAATGCCCATGATCGCGGGATCAACGCCGCAATGGGCGAAGCCCGCAATCCGGGCGAGCGGTGTTGTGCCCTGGGCCTCTGCTTCTTCCATCGACATCAGGACCAGTGCTGCCGCACCGTCATTGAGACCCGAGGCGTTGCCCGCGGTGACCGAGCCGTCCTTGGCGAAGGCAGGCCTCAGACCGCTGAGCTTTTCAGCCGTCGTGCCGCCGCGAATGTACTCGTCCTTGTCAAAGACGATGTCGCCCTTGCGGTTCTTGATCGTGACGGGCGTGATTTCCGTCTCGAAATAGCCAGCTTCCTGGGCCGCCGCCGCCTTTTGCTGGGAACCCGCGGAAAACTCGTCCTGCTCTTCGCGGGTCACCTGGTACTTTTCGGCCAGATTTTCAGCCGTTTGGCCCATGTGGTAGTCGTTGAAAGCGTCCCAGAGGCCGTCGGTGATCATCGTGTCGACAAGGCTCACCGGACCCATTTTGGTGCCATTCCGCATCACAGAAGCGTGCGGGGCAGCCGACATGTTCTCCTGGCCGCCAGCAATCACGACGCTCGCATCACCGTTCTTGATCACCTGGGCACCAAGCATCGCGGCGCGCAGGCCTGAGCCGCAGACCTGGTTGATCGTCATGGCCGGGCGCTCTTGCGGGATGCCAGCGCTGATCGAGGCTTGGCGGGCGGTGTTTTGGCCCAGGCCAGCGGTCAGGACATTGCCCATCACCACTTCGTCGACCTTGTCCGAAGCGACACCGGCGCGCTTCAGCGCCTCGTCGATCACCACGCGGCCAAGCTCCGCCGAAGAAACCGGGGCAAGAGTGCCGCCAAAGCTACCGATGGCCGTCCGGGCGGCGCTTGCGATCACAACTTCCTTGCTCATGGCTTCATCTCCTTAACGAAAACGCGCCATACCTCTGGCGCTTGCTGCCCGGCTCGGGCTTTCTTCTTGTCCCTCAGTCGGCTAACGCCGGTCTACTTTGAATGGAAGCGTATTTAACCATGGCTCTCGAACAACCCGCGCAGGAAGAACGCAAGGACGAAGCGCATAACAGCGACGTCACCACGATTAAAAAGTACGCTAACCGGCGGCTCTACAACACAAAAAGCTCCACTTATGTGACCCTCGAAACGCTGGCTTCAATGGTCAAAAAGGGCGAAGAGTTCGTCGTCGTGGATGCCAAATCCGGTGACGATTTGACCCGCGCTGTGCTCGCGCAAATCATCTTCGAACAAGAGACCAAGGGGCAGAATCTTCTCCCCATCCGGTTCTTGCGCCAGTTGATCGGGCTTTACGGCGACAACCTACAAAGCTTTGTGCCGAGCTATCTTGACGCATCCATGGAAGCGTTCCGCAAAAACCAAGAGACCATGCGCCAGTCGCTGTCCGAGGCTTTCTCCACCCCGACCTCCGGCATGCAGATCTTTGAGAACGCCGCCCGCCAGAACATTGCCCTGTTCGAGCAAGGCATGGCCATGTTTGGCCTCAAGTCACCGACCGGCTCAGCACCAACAGAAAACCCGCAGCAGACCGAGATCGACGCCCTGCGCGCTGAAGTCGAACGGCTGAAGGCGGAATTGGCTGACAAGGGCTGAGCGCTACTCCACAGACGGGCGTTTGCCCAACCGATTGAGCCGCTTGGTGAACCGAGCGGCTCTTTTTGTGGCGCCGAAACCATTGCGTAGACTGAACATCGCGAACCGGGTCCATCGGCGGGCGCGCCACACGGTCGCGCGAAAGCCAAAGCTGAACCACAGCATGCCGCGCAACAGGGTCAAAAACCCCTTGGGATAAAAGCCAGTGTAGTGCCGCGCGAAGTAGCGATTGAGGCTTTGCTTTTTCAGCCGCTCGATGCGCAAAGGATCAACACGGCTCGAACTCTTGTAGTGGAATACCTCTGCCTGCGGAACATAGAGGGATCGTCCACCTGCGTTTTCGAGGCGCAGGAAAAAATCGATGTCCTCGACATGCAAGAAGTACCCTTCATCAAACCCGTCAATCGCATCAAACGCCTCCCGCGGCACCATGAACGCCGCTCCCGAAAGGCACGGAACGGGCGTGACCTTGGTCAATTGCTCGGCCTCATGGCTGTTAAGGCGTTTGAACCGTGGATGCTTAGGCGCGATTTTGTAGAGCCGGGTCGCCTCCACAAAAGCGTTCAGTGGGGTGAGGATCTCTCGCCGTCCGCCTTGCTGCTCGGTGCCGTCAGGGTTGAGGAGCTTCGGCCCCACAGCCCAGAGTGAGCCCGCCTCTTTCTCTCCCACTCGCAGAAGCTCCGCTACCGCTGCCTCACCCAAAACAGCGTCAGGATTGAGGAAAAAGAGATACGCGCCGCTCGCCGCTTCGGCGCCGCGATTGCACGCCGCCGCAAACCCGATATTGCCGTGTCCGGACAAAAGAGACAGCCGAGGCTCACCGCTAGACCATGCTTCGAGCTCTTGGACCACGGCCTCTGGATTGCCGTTGTCGACCAGGATGACATCAGTAACGTCATTGGAAGCGAGCGCAGCCTCAATGCTGCGGCTCAACACAGGACCCGTGTGATAGCTGACCATGACGACTGATACGGTCATGATGCTTGCCTCCCGGAAAGGCCGTAAAGGGCATAAACCGTCAGCAGCGTTGCCGAGCTGAAATAGACATTCCACATGGTGGTTTGAATGCTGAAGATGACGACGATAATCGCCATCAACGCGCAGACGGCGGCGTTCATGTCGCGCTCCAGATCCAGCTTCAAAAGCGACCGCGCGCCAGCCAGAAAACTGGCCAGCAAAAGGCCATAGCCAATCAGTCCGTACTCGTAGAGAATTTCGATGGGTACGTTATGCGGGTGCACAGGAACACGGCTGGCCGTGATGCCGAACGATGAGAGCTCAAACGTCCCCGCCTCCTTGCCGAGCGCACGGGCCGCCCGCGCGCCAGCGCCGAAAAGCGGCTGACCAGCAAGCCAGTCATCCAGCACCGTGCGCCAAATGACAAGGCGATGCACCCAACTGGCCGGCATACCGGACCAGGCCGACACGACCGATACCGGCGGCAGGACGATCGCAAAAACGAAAGGCAAGGCCAGCGCAGCGCCGCCGCTGGCCAGAACCAAACGGATGGCTGCTTTGGGACGCCAACAGGCGGCAGCGGCCGCTCCGCACCCGACGACAGCGGCGAGCACATTGGCCTCCACCGGCATGACAAATGCCGCCACCAGGAATGCGGCGACCGCGCCCATGGCCCAGAGCGGGCCCGCGGCCCTCCAAAGAGCCAAGACCAAAAACGGCATCATCATCAAAAGAATGCCGATGCCCCGAGCCGTGGCGACGAGATCTTTGTCCGGACGGTTCTCCGGCGGGACAATCGCGCGGATGCCGCTGCCTGTGATCGCATCGACGAAGAGCAGGATGAGCGCCAGGCTCAGCCCGATCGTCAGCATATGGACAGGTGGCGGAGGGCGTAGAAACACACCGACGCCCACCAGGAACAAGGTGGGCTGCCACCATACCCAATCCATCGCGCCCCCTTGCGGCGTCCAAAGAACGCTCAAGAGCGAATAGGCGACGAGGGACCCAAGCGCGAGGACCCAGCCCGCGGGCCTTGCGAACGCGGGAGCCAACGCAAGGCCAATAAGGGCGGGCACGGCATAAGCCGCCGTCACGCCGGGGAAGCTCCGGAACGAGAGCAACAAGATCGGCGCCGCCATCAGGGCAACAAACCACAGCCACCCGCTTGCGAGACGATCAGGCACGAAGATCAGGCGGTGTGGCCTCGTCCTTCAGCGCAGCGACAATCTCATCAAGCGCGTAAGTCCGGGTCTCCTTCGAACCGAGACGACGCACCGAAACGGTCCGCTCCTCAGCTTCACGAGCGCCCAGTGCAAGGATAGCAGGCACCTTGGTGTTCGAGTGCTCACGGACTTTATAGTTGATCTTTTCGTTGCGAAGGTCCGCTTGCACACGAAGCCCGGCGGCCTTGAGCGCACGCACGACGTCCTCAGCATACCCATTGGCCTCCGTCGTGATCGTTGCGACCACGGCCTGGACCGGCGCCAGCCACAGCGGGAAGGCGCCCGCATAGTTCTCAATCAAGATGCCGGTGAACCGCTCCAGCGAACCGAACAGGGCCCTATGCAGCATCACCGGCCGGTGGCGCGCACCGTCTTCAGCGATGTAAGTCATATCGAACCGCTCAGGCAGGTTGAAGTCGACCTGCAAGGTTCCGCACTGCCAGTCGCGGCCGATCGCATCGCGCAGGACGAACTCAAGCTTCGGTCCATAAAACGCGCCCTCACCTGGGTTCACCGTGTACGGAAGCCCTGTTGCCTCGAGGGCATGCTTGAGCGCTGCCTCGGACTTGTCCCAAACGGCATCGTCACCGATCCGCGCTTCAGGCCGATCGGAGAACTTGATGCGCACGTCGTCGAAGCCGAAATCCTTGTAGATATCGAGCACAAGGTCGACGACCGTCAGGCACTCGTCCTGCAGCTGATCGGGCGTACAGAAGATATGCGCATCGTCTTGCGTGAAGTGACGCACACGCATCATGCCGTGAAGAGCACCTGATGGCTCGTACCGGTGGACCTTCCCAAACTCGGACATGAGGATGGGCAGTTCACGGTAGGACCGAAGGCCGTGGTTGTAGACCTGGACACCGCCCGGGCAGTTCATCGGCTTCAGCGCATATTTCCGCTCGTCTGGCATGACCGTCGAGTACATGTTCTCGCCGAATTTCGCAGCGTGGCCAGATGTTTCCCACAAGGAATAATCGAGAAGGTCAGGCGTGTTGATCTCCACATAGCCAGCTTCTTCTTGCCGCCGGCGCATATAGGCGATCAGCGTCTGGAACAGCGTCCAGCCATTGGGATGCCAGAAGATCGAGCCGGGCCCTTCTTCTTGCATATGGAAGAGGTCCATCACCTTGGCGAGCTTGCGGTGGTCGCGCTTCTCCGCCTCCTCCAAGCGATGAAGGTGCGCCTTGAGGTCTTTTTCCGTCAGCCACGCCGTGCCGTAAATGCGTTGAAGCATCTCGTTGTTGGCGTCACCGCGCCAATAGGCACCCGCGACCTTCATCAGTTTGAAGGCCTTGCCGATATGCTTCGTCGACGGAAGGTGTGGCCCACGGCAGAGGTCGTACCAATCGCCATGGTGATAGACCTTGATGTCTTCCGTCTCAGGAAGATCTTCGATGATCTCAGCCTTATAGTCCTCGCCGATCTCTTTGAACTTGGCGATCGCCTCATCCCGCGGCCACACCTCACGGCGGGTCGGCAGATCCGCATCGACCAGCTCGGCCATCTTTTTCTCGATGGCTTCGAAGTCCTCGGATGAAAACGGCTCCTTGCGCGCAAAGTCGTAGTAGAAACCGTCCTCGATCACCGGGCCAATTGTCACTTGCGTATCGGGGAACAGCGCCTGCACAGCCTGGGCGAGCAGGTGCGCCGCATCGTGGCGGACAAGCTCCAGCGCCTCGTCACCATCACGCGTGACGATCGATACCGCTGCATCGCGATCGACTGTTGTGTCGAGGTCCATCAGCGCACCGTCGACAGTCACGGCGATGGCTTTCTTCGCGAGAGATTTCGAAATGTCAGCGGCAATGTCAGCACCAGAAATCGGCGCGTCGAAAGAACGCTGGGCACCGTCAGGAAGCGTGATCGTAGGCATGGATTACTCGTCGTCTAAAAGCCAACGTGTGAGCCGCACCTTTCCCTGAGGTCAAGCCAGGGAGGGCGAATTCATACCTCGCTGGCGGCCAAGGCGGCCTTCTTTTCCTCGAGGCGGGCGTGGATGCCACGCAGCTCGTCGTCTGTCAGTATGTAGGCATCGGCGACAGGACTTCTATCGGCTGTGAACAGCGGATGATGCTTCGCCTTCCCGGAAAGAACAGGGCCAGCCGCGCGCACCAGCGCGCGTCCGATAAGGCGAGGCAGACCGACCTTGGGAATATCGGGTGTATCCCAGCCCTCATCGGCGCAGAACGCACCGATCGTTGGGCCCATCGCCGCTTTGGCCTCTTCAGGGTTCGTGGCCCGAACGGAGGGGTTCACAATCCCCATGATCGGCGCCCCAGCCGCGGCGGATGACGTGAACATTGGCGTGTTGCAGCACTTGGCCGTCCAACGCATCAGCCCCTTGTCTTTCAAACGGATGAGCCCGATTTGATCCGCACCCGATGTGAATGTCAGCCGGAAAGGCACGAACTGATAGACCTCCGTGCCGCCCTTCTCGTCCAGCACTTCGTCATCATGGCCGAGATAGGTCGCCGATGTCTGACAGTCCGTACAGTAGCAATGCACATGGGTCCCCAGCTTCGGGGAGACCTCGGCAATGACCCCAGTCATGGTGCCGCAGCGGCAAGAGAAAGAAAGGTCCATGCCGCATTCTGACGTGAGCGGCTGACAAGGACAACGATGGTGATCAGGGAACGGGATCGTATCCCGAGGTGCCGCCCGGCCGGCAATTGGTCACCCGCCTCACCGTCAGCCCGGTCGCCTTGACCACGTTGTGTTTTCGGTAGGCCTCCAGCGCATAGGCAGAGCATGTCGGCTCGTGCCGACAGCGTACGCCCACCAGATGGAGAAACGGCGAGAACGTGTAGCGGTAAGCGATGATCGCCCCTTGGGCGAGGAGGCTAAGCGGCCGCACGCGGCTTGGCCTTATCAAGCGCATCAACAACCGCCCCGAAAATCAAAAGGGTCGAGGCGTGCCGAGCCGGATAGTCCTTGATCGGCTGGAGCGCTCTGAGGTCGGCAAACCGGCCCCCCGGCGCTGGTCCGTCCTCGCGGAGCATCGCCTCCATCACCGGCCTCAGGGCGCGCAACTCATCGGGGGCCGAGCCCTTCAGGACCTTGGCGAGAAGTGACGAGGACGCTTGCCCCAAAGCGCAGGCTTTCACCCGGAGAGCGAAATCGATGACCTGTCCGCCGCTGAGCGCCAGGTCGACCTCCACCTCAGAACCGCAGACCTTCGAGACCCGCCGACCTGTGCCATCCGGATCATCGAGCGCGCTTTCCGGCGGAAGGGATCCCGCGGCCTCGAGCAAGATATCGGAGTAGAGATCATCCATCGACTGTAGGGTAAGCACGAAAACGGTTGCTACAAGCCCCCAGCCCAACCCAAACAGTGCGACATGGTTCTTCCGTCGCCAAGCCAAGCCCTCTCGTCTGTCGTTGATGCTGTCGTCACCAACCCGCTGCTTTTCGGTCTCGCCTTTCACACACTGACGATGAACCCGGACAAGTTTGAGCTTCTCGCGAAGCCCGATCGCTACCCGTCCCGCTTTGGTGGCCTTTGGACAGATCGCGATGATTTCGAAGCCTTGCTTGCGCAAAAGTCGCTTGCCGAAAGCGAGGCGAAAACGCTTCGTCAGTGGCGGGATGATGGGTACGTGATTTTTGAGAACGCCATCGACCCTGGTCTCATCGACGCTTTCAACGAGGAGATGCGCCGGATCGAAACGGAAGGCGACCGCAACCTCATGATGACCGGTACCGGTTTCGAGCAAGGTGCGCCCCTCGACCTCTCCATGCTGCGCGCCCACCAAAGCACGCGCATTGTGGATGTTTATCATCGCGTCGCCGCCGCCCGGGATCTCCTCTTCAGCCCTCCGGTATCAAGCTTTCTGCAAACGGTGTTTGAGACTGATCCTCTTCTCACGCAGTCTTTATCATTTGTGTACGGCTCGGAACAAGCCATCCACCAAGACACAAACTTCGTCATTATGAACGCGCCGATGAAGCTGGCAGCGGTGTGGATTGCCCTTGAGGACGTCGAGGAAGATGCTGGCGCCCTGATCTATCATCCCGGCAGCCATCGCTGGGGCGACCACCTCTTCGCTGGGCGCTACAAACACTGGCACCGCAGGCGAGACGGGATGGCGGGTTACCACGCATGGGAAGAGTGGATGCGCGCCAAGATTGCCGAGCACCATTCTGAGCCTCAGATGTTCCGTGCCAAGAAGGGCGACATACTCTTTTGGCATGCTGGCCTCGCGCATGGCGGAGGGCCGATCGGCGCACACAACCCCACACGTCGCAGCCTCGTGGCCCACTACTGTCCCAGCAACCGGCGACCCTACTACCACGTCTACGCTCCCCGTACACGGAGGATTTACCGCGAGGGCGAGCGTCGCTGGTCAACGCGGCATTACATCGGGCGCTAGCAAAGGGCGACTAAAGGCTCGTGTCTTTCACGAGGTAGCGCACGGTCTTTCCGCGCCCTGGAAGCTCCGCCCTCCCCACTTCTAAGAAACCCATCCGTTCGTGGAAGGCATCGGACGCAGGATTGGGCGGATCGACGTTCACCTCGCAGGTGATCGCCGTGTGACCCGCAGCGCGGGCTTTCTGGAACAGCGCTTCATAGAACTGCCGGGCGTACCCTTCTCCGCGATGACTGGCGGAAACGACCACGCGGTCGACATAGACGAATGTGTCGTAGCGCTCCTGGAACCACAGGAAGTTAGGGCTGTCATAGTCAGCATCTTGCGTGACCGCGATGAGAAAACCCGCCTCGCCTTCTCCCGCCTGAAGCGCGGCGAAGGACGTCCCCACCAGGTCACGCAACCCCGAAAGGTCAAGTTCGGACGTCTCCTTCGCATGCTGATTGTTCAGCGCAAGGACGGCGTCGAGATGAGCCGCGGTGATGGGTGCGATCATCGCTTTCAGCCCCGGCGCCAGGTCGCGCCTTCGGGCCCGTCTTCGATCACGATCCCTTCTGCGGTCAGCTGATCGCGGATTTCATCCGCCCGCGCAAAGTTCTTCGCCTTTCGCGCCTCAGCCCGCTCCACCAGAAGCGCATCATAGCGCGCAGCGTCATCATCACTGCCGCCGCCCTGGAACCACGCCTCTTCGGTCTCAAAAAGGAGCCCCAGAAGCTGTCCGCTAGCGCGCAAAGAGGATGCGGCTTCCCCGCTTCCCCCTTGAGCCGCTTCACGCAGCTCATGGAGCGCGGCAAAGGCAGCCGGCGTGTTGAGGTCATCCGCAAGCGCCGTCAGCACGCCCTCTGACACCTCACCCGGTTCAGCATCACCAGCTGCACGGTAGAACTTATCAAGCTGCGCTTTGGATGACGCCAAGAGGTCATCGGACCATTCCAGAGGCTGGCGGTATTGGGCCGACAAAAGCGCCATACGGAGCACCTCGCCGTGCCAGTCCGCCAAAAGCTCCGATGGCCGAACAATATTGCCGATGGATTTCGACATCTTCTCCGCACCCATGCGTAGCATGCCGTTGTGCATCCAGTGACGAGCCAAGGGCACATCACCCAGATCACTAGCGCAGCAGCTCTGCGCGATCTCATTCTCGTGGTGGGGAAAGCGCAAGTCCTGCCCGCCGAGATGGAGGTCAATGGGGCTGCCCAACACCGCCTCGATCATCGCCGAGCATTCGACGTGCCAGCCTGGACGTCCCTTCCCGTCGATACCCCAGGGCTCGGGATGCTCCCACCCAGGCATACCGTCGGTTGAGGGCTTCCAGAGGACAAAGTCAGCAGCATCCCGCTTGTACGGCGCAACCTCGACCCGGGCGCCGGCAACAATCGCGTCGCGGTCGAGCCGGCTGAGGCCGCCATATCCGTCGAAAGCCTTGGTATCGAAAAGGACATGCCCCTCGGCCGCGTAGGCAAAGCCTCGCTCCATCAGCTTGGAAATCATCGCCTGCATGCCCTCAATGTGCTCCGTCGCCTTGGGCTCGAAGTCGGGGGGCACACAGCCAAGCGCCGCCAGGTCATCATGATAGGCCTTCGTCGCCCTGGCGGTAATCACACTGATCTCCACCTCTTCGTCGGCGGCGGCTTTCATGATCTTATCGTCGATGTCGGTGAGGTTCCGGGCATAGCGCACGTGATCGTGACCATAGACCTCACGCAGCAACCGAACGGCCTGGTCCGCCACGACCCCGGCCCGCGCATTGCCGATATGCGGCTCAGAATAGACCGTCGGCCCGCAGCAATAGACCGTCACACGGGACGGATTTGCTGGCTCAAACGGCACTTTCTCGCCGCGAAAGGTATCGGTCACGGAAATCTGAGTGGTCATAGAGCTCTCATGACGGTCGCTGACCGCGCTGACAATCTTCGTCTTTCGCAATCTTATACTGCAGCGTAACCCGTGAGGTGAGACCGGACGCCGCGCATCAACCGTTGGAAAGTTCCCGTTCGGGCTCCATCTCCCGTCAGCCGCCCACTCAACACGTTGAGGGAAAAGCGCGGCCAATCGGTGCCCCCACGGGCCCCCGAACCAATAGGACAGACCCATGAGCGTCATTGCCTACGACGAAGTTGCAGCGCCAGAAGCTGCTGAGGAAACGCACGTCTCTTCAAGACCTAGCCGCGCAGAAGCGGAAGCCGCCGTTCGGACCCTTATCCGATGGGCCGGTGATGATCCCACCCGCGAAGGGCTTGTGGACACACCCAAGCGTGTCGCCAAAGCCTACGAAGAGTGGTTCAGCGGCTATCAGGAAGACCCCGAGGCCATCTTGGCCCGCGTCTTCGAAGAGGTTGAGGGATACGATGATATCGTCCTTCTCAAAGATATCCGCCTTGAAAGCATGTGCGAGCACCATATCGCACCGATCATCGGTACGGCCCATATCGCTTACATGCCGCACAAGCGCGTTGTCGGCATCTCAAAGCTGGCTCGCCTGATCGATGCCTATGCCAAGCGGATGCAAGTGCAAGAAACCCTGACGGCACAAATCGCTGGAACTCTTCAAAAAGTTCTGCAACCACGCGGCGTGGCTGTCGTGATTGAAGCAGAGCATCAATGCATGTCGACGCGCGGCGTCCACAAAAACGGTGTGGGTACAGTCACCACGCGCTTCACGGGCGTGTTCAACGACGACCCCGCGCTTGAAACACGGTTTATGCGCCTCATCGGCAAGTAGGTTGTCTTGTCTATTGAAGAAACACGTCAGTTCCGTCCGCGTTTCGCCGCGGACGGACTCTTACCCGTTGTCACGCAGGAAGTGGAAACGGGCAAAGTCCTGATGCTCGCTTATGCGAACCAGGAAGCGGTTGATCTCACCCTATCGACGGGCGACGCCCATTATTGGTCGCGGTCCCGCCAGGAGCTTTGGCGCAAAGGCGCCACCTCTGGCCACGAGCAGAAGATCCACCGTGTCCTCACAGATTGCGACCAAGACACGCTGATCTACGAGGTCACCCAGAAAGGCCCCGCTTGTCACACCGGGCGCCCGTCATGCTTCTACCGGGAAGTGACCACCGACGGACTGACGCCCGTCGGCGATGAGGACGCGTCTTAGTCGTCACCCTCTTGGAAGTGCGGAGGATTGTCCGCTGCGTGGGCGCGCAGCGGCTTCTTATCCGTTTTGCCGGTAGCACCCCGCGGCAGCGGCTGTGGTGACAGCCAGTACCGGGTCGGCACTTTGAAGGCGGCCAGATGCTCCTGCGCGTGCTTGCGAAGAGCAGGAAGATCAATTGGACCGTCCTTGCCGTAAACAGCGCAGCCAACGACCTCGCCCAGCCGCTCGTTCGGCACCGCGAAGACCGCAGCTTCGGTGACGCCCTCGAACTGCAGAAGCACGTTCTCGACTTCGAGGCATGAGATGTTCTCACCGCCGCGGATGATCATGTCCTTCAAGCGGTCCATGATGGTGAGGTAACCGTTCTCGTCGACAACGCCGACATCGCCCGTACGGAACCATCCGTCTGCGAAGAAAGCTTTCTCGTTGGCTTCATCGTTGTTGAGATAGCCCTTCATCACACCAGGGCTGCGGATACAGACCTCACCGATCTCACCGTCGGGAAGCCGCTCGCCGGCCTCGCTGAACGTGGCGAGCTGCGTCACCGGCGGAACGACCCGGCCGGTGGCATCTGGCATCCGGACATAGTCAGCAAGACCGATAATGGTGCCAATCGCATTGGTTTCGGTCAGGCCATAGCCTGAGGACGAAGTGATGCTCGGATGCGTTTCTCCTTGAGAGACCACATGTGCCGCAGGGCGCTTTGCGCCGCCGGAACCAAGATCCACCAGGGAATCGAGGTCGCCAGGCTCTGCCGCGGCAAGAATCTCCTGGATCATCGTCGGTACACCCACAAAATTGGTGAGCTTCTCGTTCTTGATGACCTTCGCGGCCTCCGCCGGAATCCATTTGTAGACGAAGACGACCTTCCGCCCGGTGAGGTAGCTCAAGAGGAAGATCGAATGCAGCGCCGTCACGTGGAACAGCGGCAATGCCATCAGGATGCCAGCATTGTCCGGACGCGTTGGGACTTCAGGCCGAACCCGGGTGTAGAGCTCTTGGACGAAGGCCCAGGAGAGAACCGTGCTGAGAACACCGCGATGGGTCAGCTGGGCCGCCTTCGGAAAGCCAGTCGAGCCCGATGTGAACATCAGTGCAAAGACACTTTCGGGGTCGATCGGCGTGGTTGGAATGTCGGTGGAGATCGACTCATCGGACAAGATATCGGGGAGGCACGCATCCTGCCCCGCGCACTCACCGCGGCCAGCGATCAGCCGCAGGCCCAGCTCCTCCTTAAACGGCATGAGCATATCGGCGCGTTTATCATCGACCACGATGGTCTTCGTCTCTGCGGTCTCCACGCCGTAACGCAGCTCCTCGCCCTGCCACCACGAGTTAAGCGGCACGACTGTCGCGCCAGAGGCCACGACGCCGATAAACGCCATGCACCACTCCGGATAGTTCCGCATAGCGAGCGCCACATTGTCGCCCGGCCCGATGCCTTGGCTTCCCAGCCAGTTGGCAAAGCGCATGCTCCGTGCCCAGACTTCTGCCGTCGTATAACGCTCTTCACCGTAAACGATCAGCTCAGAGGTCGCGAACTCAGCCGTTTTTGCAGCCAACACATCGCGCAGAGACATTTCCGACAGCGCAAAGACTCGTTCGTAATGCACACCGCGGATCTCTTTCGGTATCACGGCAAATGGACCGCCATCGGCCAGAATTTGCTCAATGGCCTCGTTCAACTCATCAACTGAGATCGGTTCAATATCGGTGACAGCGGTCAAAATGGTCCTCCACGCGTGTATTTTGTACGTTGAAAAAGACTCTTAGCCCGCGCGTGACCCAGGGCAATGGCGTCAACTGCCAAGGAGAATTGCGCCCTTTGCAATCCGCGTTGGACGCCGCTATCCGCCGGGGCCGACCCTGATCCTGGAGAACGCCCGTGCCCCATCTTTCGCCGCTGCTCAACGTGATGATCGGCGCCGCCCGTGATGCAGCCAAGCACCTGCGGCGGGACTTCTATGAGCTCGAGAACCTCCAGGTGAAACGCAAAGGCGCCGCGGATTTCGTGACCAAAGCGGACCTCGCAGCAGAAGACGCAATCCGCGCCGCGCTCACCAAAGCGCGCCCCAAATACGGGCTGATCATGGAGGAAAGCGGCGAGAGCGAAGGCTCTGACAACTCCAACCGGTTCATCGTCGATCCGCTCGACGGCACCACGAACTTCATGCACGGCATGCCGCAATTTTGCATCTCGATTGGCCTTGAGCGTGATCGCGAGCCATTTGCCGGCGTGATCTACGCGCCCGTCCTCGACGAAATGTACTATGCGGAGAAGGGCTTTGGCGCCTTCATGAACGATACCCGGCTTCGGGTGTCCGGCCGCGAGGACATGACCGAGGCGCTCGTCGGTTGCGGCTTCCCCTTCAAAGGTAAGCCAGGTCGCCAGCAATCGCTTGAGGAAGCCGATCGGGTGTTGTCGGAGACCGCCGGTGTGCGGCGCTTCGGCTCTGCAGCCTATGATCTCTGCATGACGGCTTCTGGCAAGCTCGACGGATATTGGGAGCGGGGCCTCAACCCATGGGACATCACTGCTGGGATCTGCCTGGTGCGTGAAGCGGGCGGCGAAGTGACCACCATCGACCATGACGCAGGACGCCCGCATCTTGAGGGGCAGCTTTTGGCCTCCAACCATGTGCTGCACGGCACACTGCGGGAAACGCTCCTCGGTTAGGATGGATACGCCCGTAACCGAGCGCTAGTGTCCCCGAACATCGTGTTGTCGGGAGATCACATATGTCGGGCGCTGCGTTTAACGTTCGTGAGGAAGGCCGCGGAAGTCGTCTGCAAGACTACTGGCCTCTGATCGCACTGATCGGTGTCTCCGCCCTTGGCGGTTATGCGATTGCTGACGGTTATGAAGCGCTCACCATGCGGAGCTTTATGCATGCCTTCATGGGTGTGTTCCTCTGCTTTTTCGCGCTCCTGAAGCTGTTCAACCCCGTGGCGTTCAAGCGCGGGTTCACGATGTATGACCTGCTTGCCCGGCGGGTGAAGCGCTATGCCTTCGTCTATCCCCTGCTCGAGCTTGGTTTGGGCCTCGCCTATCTGAGCTTTTGGAACCCGCCGGTCACTTACATCGCGACCATCGTGCTTTTCGGCTTCGGCACCCTGGGCGTGATCAGTGCACTGCGCCGCGGGTTGGATATTGACTGTCCGTGCATGGGTTCGATCCTCAGTGTGCCGCTTTCCACAGTCACTCTGACCGAAGACCTCGCCATGGTCGTGATGGCCGCGGTGCTGCTCGTCCAACTGGGCGCCTAACAGACCCCTTTCCCGGAGCTGAACGCTATGTCAGACGACGCAAACGGCAGAGCCGCCATCACCCCGCAGTCTGCGGAGCAATGGCGACAGGACGGAAGCCTGATCGCATGGGAGGATCATCAGATCTTTGTCCGCACCGGCGGAGAAGAAACATCGCCCCCTTTGTTGCTGCTCCACGGATTTCCCACCTCTTGTCTTGACTGGTTGCCAGTGTGGGGCGCGCTGACCGAGCGCTACCGCGTGGTGGCATTTGATTTTCTGGGCTTTGGCTACTCCGATAAGCCCAAACGGGTCACGTATGACATGCAGAAACAGGCCGATCTTGCAGCACATCTCGCGGCCATGCATTTCTCCGGTGACTTTCATGTCTTGGCCCATGACTACGGGGTGAGCGTTGGCCAAGAACTGCTTGCCCGCAGCGCGGAAGGCCAGCTTATGGGTGAGATCAAGAGTTGCGCCTTTTTGAACGGCGGCCTTCTTCCCGCATTGCACCGTGCACGACCTATACAAAAACTGCTCGCAGGACCGCTGGGCGGGCTGATCGTCCGGATGCAGAACCGGCAGCGGTTTGGCAAAAGCTTTAGCGAGGTCTTTGGCAAGGACACGCAGCCGAGCGCGGCGGAGCTTGACGCCTATTGGAACGTGATCTCGACGAATGGCGGCAATCTGGTAATGCACAAACTGCTGCACTACATCGCTGATCGCCGTGTTCATGGCCCGCGGTGGGAAGCCGTTCTGAAGACGCCCCCCTGTCCGATTGCGCTGATCAACGGCACCCAAGATCCCGTGTCAGGTGGCCACTTGGTCGATGCCGTCGCGGCGCTCAACCCCGACGTGCCAGCATGGAGACTGGATCACCTGGGCCATTATCCGCAGACCGAGGGTCCTGCCGATGTTATGGGCGCTTACGGAGAGTTTCGCGCTTGGCTTTAGGCTCACCGCGTTTCACGAGAGCCCACTGGCCATAGCGCCAGCGGATCAGAGTTTGCTCTTCAGCTCCCGGAGGAGGTCATGAGCTTCTCTCGGGCTTAGCTCATCGGGATCGACGTCAGCGAGGAGCGCCGTGAGCGGATCATCCTCCTTCTGAGGTTCCGGGGGCACAGCGGAAAAGAGTGGAAGATCCGCAACCAGTCCGCCGACCGGGGCCTGGGCTTCTAAGAGGCCAAGGAGCTGCCCCGCGCGCTCGACCACGGCCTCCGGCAACCCAGCAAGGCGCGCAACGGCCACGCCGTAGGACCGGTCCGCGGCGCCTGGCTTCACCTCGTGCAAGAAAACGACTTTGCCGCGCCATTCCCGCACCGCCATCGCCACCGCGTGGAGGCGCGGAAGCTCCTCGGCGAGCCTCGTGAGCTCGTGGTAGTGGGTCGCGAAAAGCCCACGGCATCGGCTAACTTTGTGGAGGTGTTCGAGCGTCGCCCAGGCGATGGAAAGGCCGTCATAGGTCGCGGTGCCCCGCCCCACCTCATCCAACACCACGAGGCTTTTGTCGGTAGCCTGATGAAGAATGGCGGCGGTCTCAATCATCTCCACCATGAAGGTCGAACGCCCGCGCGCGAGGTCATCAGCGGCGCCCACCCGGCTGAACAAACGATCAACGGCGCCGATCTCAGCCTTTGTAGCAGGGACAAAGCTCCCCGCCTGCGCCATCACGGCGATCAGCGCGTTTTGGCGCAGGAAGGTCGACTTACCCGCCATATTGGGGCCGGTCACCAGAAGAAGTTGCGCGTCAGACCCATCAGAAAGCTGACAGTCATTGGGCACAAAGGGCTGGCCTGCTGAGCGCTGCGCCGCCTCGACAACGGGGTGACGGCCACCTTCGATCACGAAGGTCCGCGAGCTATCGATCAGAGGACGGACGTAATCAAGCTGATCGGCAAGCTCAGCAAACGACGAAAGCACGTCCAAAACTGCGATATCATCAGCCAACGCCAGGAGTGCGTCCCGCGCCTCTTTCGCCTGCGCCACCAGCGCCTCAAACAGCGCGCTCTCCCGCGCCATGGCCGCGCCCTCGGCCTCCACCACGTCCTGGTTCAGCGCCTCAAGCTCCTCCGTGGTAAAGCGAACAGCGGATGTCAGGGTACGGCGCTGGGTGAACCCATCGATCTTGGTCAGGGTCTCTGCCGCAGCCTTTCCCACCTCAACACAATACCCAAGCGCCTTGTCATGCTTGACACGGAGCGTTTTGATCTCGGTTTCTGACCGGTAGCGCGCTTCAATCTCAGCAAAAAGACGTTTCGCGCCCGTTTGCAGCTCAATCGCCCGGTCGAGCGCGTCGTCATAGCCCTGCGCGATAAAACCGCCATCCACCCGCCGCGTCGGTAGTTCTTCTTTCAGTGCACGGCGGTACTCGGCTAAGATTGCCCCAAGCTCCGGCGCGGCGCTCTCGCCCCAAGGCGCGATGCGATGAGGCAAAGGCGCCGCCGGGGCGAGCAAGGCACGAAGCTCCTCCCCCGCCGCCAAAGCCTCGCGAACAGCACCAAGGTCCGAGGGCGCCCCGCGATCAAGGCTCACGCGGCCCAACGCCCTTGCCAGATCGGGCGCTTTCTTCAGCACCCTGCGGACATCGTCGCGCAGCGCGTGACCTGCCAGGAAGAAGGACACCACGTCCTGGCGGGCGGCGATCGCCTCCGGAAGCAGCAGCGGCGCCGCGATCCAGCTGCGCAAAAGCCGTCCGCCCCCGGCGCTCACCGTTTTGTCGATCGTGGCGAGAAGCGAACCAGAGCGTTGCCCGCCCTGCCCCTCAGTGAGCTCAAGCGAGCGGCGCGTGGCCTCGTCAATCGCCATCGCCTCGCGCGCCGCACCAACGCGCGGTGGCCGCAAGGCAGGACGACCACCCATCTGTGTCAGCTCAAGATAGGCCAGCAATCCGCCCAGGGCGCGCTGCATGAGAGGATCGGAAAGGCCCAAGCCCTCCGGCTCTGGTGTTCCGTAAGCGTCATTGATCCGCGCCGTACTAGCTGCCGCCGTGAAACAGCGAGGATCGTTCTCGCTGCGGCGCGCATCAGGCACGCCCTCAACGCTCATTCCCTCGGGCAGGACCAGTTCTTTGATCGCGAGCGGCGCCAGAAGATCGCTCACCGCGTCGGCAGGCGCGCGATCGACCGTGACCTCACCGGTGGAAAGATCTGTGGACGCAACAGCGGCGTGATCACCTTCTACCAGGACCGCCGCCAAATGGTTCGGGGTCCCAGGCTCAAGCAGGGCATCCTCAGTCAGCGTCCCGGGCGTCACGATACGGACGATATCGCGTTCAACCACGCTTTTCGCGCCGCGCTTTTTCGCCTCGGCCGCGTCCTCGGTTTGCTCACCGATGGCCACGGTAAAGCCAAGGCGCACGAGCTTGGCGAGGTAAGCATCCCGGGCGTGGACCGGCACACCGCACATGGGCACCTCTTCGCCTTGGTGGTGCCCACGCTTGGTCAACGTGATGTTGAGGGCTGCTGCCGCTTTCTCAGCATCGGAAAAAAACAGCTCGTAAAAGTCGCCCATGCGGTAAAAGAGAAGCGCGTCGCCCGCCTTGTCTTTGAGGCGGTGATATTGGGCCATCATGGGCGTCAGCTTGGCCGCCACCTTTGGAGGGTGCTCTGCATTCGCGTTCATCAGCAAACTCCTCGTCTCAGGCTCTCCAGCGGGCGCGCGGTGCTCTGCCGCCGTTCCAACTGACGTCGGGGCGCCAGGTCCCGATCAAGCTGCGGCGCCATCGGGGCGCGCGACGCTTTGTGTTAAGGGTTTCGGGCGGCACGATCCATCTCACGATTCCCACAAGGGCACGGCAGAGCGCGGCGCTCCAGTGGCTTGAGCAGCAGCGCGGGTTTGTTGAAAGCGAGCTGCAAGGGATCCCGGAGCCGGTGCCCTTTGCCATCGGGGCTGTCTTGCCCGTCTTGGGGCGCAACCGGCGGATCGACGGCGGCGGGCCCCGCGGCGGCGCCCTGCTCGACGACGCCATTGCTCTGCACATCACCGACCCCGACCGCGTCGCCGACGCTGCTGAGCGGGTCATCAGACGGGCGGTTCAGGGCACCTGCGAGGCCGCGATCAAACCGTTCTGGCGCGAACTCGACGTGGAGGATGCACCCATCAGCGTACGGCAGATGCGGCGCCGCTGGGGTAGCTGCTCGGCCGATGGCAGCACCGTTTTCAACTGGCGCCTCGCCTTCGCCCCGCCAGAGGTTCTGAGCTATGTCGCCGCCCACGAGGCTGCGCATAGGATCGAGATGAACCACGGGCCGCGGTTCTGGAACCTCGTGTGGGAGATTTGTCCTGATTACCGAGAGCACAGCCGGTGGCTGAAAGACCACGGCGAAAGTCTGTTCGTCTACGGCGCAACCTAACAACAGAAAAAAAGCCGGCCCGAAGGCCGGCTTTTCGTTCATCTGTGCTCAGATGATTAGAATTCGAACTCAACTTCCGTACGGCGGTTGAGTGGCTCATCCACACCGTCAGCCGTTGGTTTCGCAGGCGATGTCTCACCAAGAGCGCGAACAGAGATCTTCGAACGATCGACGCCGTAAGACACGAGCGCATCACGGACGACGCGGGCGCGGCGCTGGGACAGGCCAACGTTGTAAGCTGCGCTACCGGCGGTGTCGGTGTTACCGATGACGACGACGCTGATGAGGTCGACCTCTTGGGATTGACGCGCGCGGCGAGCGATGGCCGAGCGAGCCTGATCGGTCAGAGCAGCAGAGTCATACTCGAAGTAGACAACCAGCGAGAGCTCTTGAGCCGTCACGGCTTCGTCGTCAGCAATCAGTGGGCAAGGCGCATTAAGCGCGACCACCGTGCCGTCGACGCAAGTTTTCATGGCCGGAGCAGCAGCAGCCACAGCAGGCTCAACCTTCTTGCCGCCACCGAAGTTGTAGCGGAGGCCAGCAGTGATTTCGTGGCCGCTGTACTCACCCGAAAACGCGGTGTCTTCAGCGTTGAGAGCACCTTCCATGTCGTACTCGCCGGTTTGGAGATACCGGTAGCCAACAGCCAGAGCCAGGTTGCGAGCGACTTCAACAGTCACGCCAGCCATGCCCTGAACGGCGGTCACATAGTCATCGTCATCAAGATCGATGCTGTTGAGCGGGCCCGTTAGCGTGCTCGCGTCGACAACAGATTCGTTGTCCATATCGAGGCTGACACGGGCAAAGCCGATACCGCCGCCGAGATAAGGGGTAACGCGCTCAGAAAAGCCAAGCGGGATGTCTTTGTAGACGTTGATCATGCCGGTGAGGACGTTGATCTCACCGAGGTCTGTACCCGCCGGGAAGACAGCAGCGCCCGCTGCTGTTGGAAGCGAGTCGACGTCCTGGCCACGGCGCGCGATCTCAATCTCGCTGCGCAGGTTGCCTGGGAAGTACTTACCGATCGCGCCGTAAAGACCGAAACCTTCGTCCACCTCGAGTTCCGAGTCGAACGCTTCGTCAGGGCCGAGACCTTCGCTTTCGAAGTCTTTCACACCCCAATCAAAGGTGTAGCTGCCGCCAAGCTCGCCGTAATATCCGGTCTTTTCGTCTGACTGAGCCGATGCTGCGCCCAGCGCGAACGCGCTCACGGCTGCAATCAGTGCAAAGCGGTTGTGCATCTCGTAACCCTCCAATGAATCCCTGCGCCACCAAACGCGTCTCCTGCGCTTATGCAAAAAAACCCGGCAAAAGGGAAGGACTTGTTAGCCAAGGGTTAACCCCAAAATTGGCTTAACAGTGATTTGGGCTGTGACAAAAAAGCACCAGTCTTAGAGAGAAAGCTCAAGAGTAGGCTGGGATGCACTGAGAGAAGCGCGAAGCTTACCAATGGCTTGCTTTTCGATTTGCCGGACTCGTTCCTTGGAAAGACCAAGATCAACGCCGATCTGAGATAACGTCACGCGCTCCTCACCAAAGAAGCGCTGATCAATGATCCGGCGCTCCCGATCAGTGAGGGATTTCATGGCTTCACCAAGCCAGACCCGCCGCTTTTGAAGATCGATTTCGTCTTCAGCGGACTCGTCTGGGCGCGCCCGATCGTCGGGGATCATTTCTTGGCGTTCTGTGTCGCCGTCCTCGTTGACCGTGGCGTTCAAGGACATGTCACGACGCCCGAGGCGAGCCGTCATGAACTCAATATCGTCCCCGGTGACATTGAACTTCTTGGCCACCTTCTCCCGGGCAATAGGGCCGGAACTGTCGACCTCTTCGATCATGGCGCGGATGCGCGAGAGGTTGAAGAAAATGGTCTTATGGGCAGATTTGGAACCGATACGGACGATCGACCAGTTTCGCAGAACATAGTCCTGCATCGAGGCACGGATCCACCAACCCGCGTAAGTGCAGAAACGCACTTCTCGATCGCAATCGAACCGCTTGGCCGCCTCCAACAGGCCAATCGCACCCTCTTGGATCAGGTCGCCAAGGGGCAGGCCATAGCCGCGGAACTTGATCGCGGTGGAAACCGCCATCCGCATATGGGCTTCGGTCAGCTCCGAGAGCGCACGCTCGTCTCCCTCATCGCACCAGGCGTGGGTGAGTTCCTTCTCGCGCTCGATCGTGAGGATCGGAGCGGACATCGCGCGCCTGATGGTATCGCGCACATAGTCTCGCCCCGCACTGTCTTGCAGCATGACCCTCTGTCCTCCGCTGGATAAGAGTGGTTTGCTGCACGAACGCGTAACAGCGCAGACGGTTCCACCAGATCGCTGTTTTTTTCGCCGAAGCGCTGATTATCCCTGCTGACGCGAGCGATTTCGGGACTAAACGCTGGTTTCAAGACACCCTCAGCAGTGGAGCGGCTTCATGAAAATTGGCGTGCCAAAGGAAATCAAAACGCGCGAATTCCGGGTCGGTATGACCCCGGCCAGCGTCGAGGAGGCCACGCGCCTGGGCCACGAGGTGGTCGTTGAGACCAACGCTGGTGCCGGCATCGACCTCACAAACGAGGACTACGAAGCTGCTGGCGCAAAGATCGTCGCCACCGCAGCGGAGGCCTTTGATGCCGACCTGGTCGTCAAAGTGAAGGAGCCGCAGCTTCCGGAATGCGCGATGCTGTCCAAGGGCCAGACGCTCTTCACCTACCTGCACCTCGCCGCTGACAAACCGCAGGCTGAGGCGCTCATGGCGTCCGGCTGCACCGCCATTGCCTATGAGACCGTGACCGGTGACCGCGGGCTTCCCCTGCTTCGTCCGATGTCGGAAGTTGCAGGCAGGATGTCGGTCCAGGTCGGCGCCTGGGCGCTGGAGAAAAGCCAAGGCGGCCGCGGCGTTCTTCTTGGCGGTGTGCCTGGTGTGGCAGCGGGCAAGGTCGTGATCCTCGGCGGCGGAGTCTCAGGCTTCAACGCCGCACAGATGGCCGTTGGTCTGCATGCGGACGTCACACTTTTCGACCGCTCGCTCCCGCGCCTCGAAGAGCTCGACTCGCTCTTCAAGAACGAAGTGCAGACGGTCTATTCAACCCCAACGGCGGTGCGCGAAGCGGTGCGGCAAGCGGACCTTGTCATCGGCGCTGTCCTTGTCCCGGGCGCAGCTGCACCCAAGCTCGTGACCCGCGAAATGCTGGGTGAGATGAAACCCGGCGCGGTGCTGGTCGACATCGCGATCGACCAAGGCGGCTGTTTTGAGACATCAAAAGCGACGAGCCATGACGATCCAATCTTCGTCGTCGACGGGATCGTCCATTACTGCGTCGCCAATATGCCAGGCGCGGTTCCGCGGACATCGACCTTCGCGCTCAACAACGCGACCCTGCCGCATACGATCAGCATTGCCCAGAACGGCGCCATCGGCGCGATGCAGCGCGATCCGCATCTTCTCGCGGGCCTCAACGTCATGGACGGCAAGATCACCTATAAGGCGGTCGCAGAGGATCTGGACCTGCCCTACGCACCTGCGGAGAGCTTCCTCTAAGAGCTCGGCTTTAAGCTGACCATCAGCCCCAAGAGGGCCAAGAGCTGCGTCGCTTACGCTTCTCTGAAGCGGCGCAGACCTGCCGCCCCGAAGAGCGCGGGAACAAAGAAAGCGGCCGCGGCAGCGACAAGGTTTTTCATGATGATGCTCCCCGAAACGTCGAATGGTTAACGCACCGCTGGGAACCGCTCAAGCCGACGGACAACAGCCCATCCCCAAAGGGCTTTTGACCCGACTACAAACCGGGTCTAGGGGGCCGACATGTCGACAGCAGATTTCAAAGCCCTGGGGCTTGAGCGCAACGCCCAGGCGAATGGCGGTAGCGGTATGCCCGGTGCCGTCTGCCGCAAGGCCTCTTGGCTTAAACGTTTGGACCACTAACCACCATGATGATTGTCCGTCCGGCGACCCCCGCCGATCTTGGGGGCCTCAAAGCGCTTGCTGAGTCAGCCGACACCGGCATGACCACCGTGCCAACGGCAGAAAAGACGATCATGACACGGATCGAACGGAGTGTTGCCGCCGTCGCTGGTACCGGCCGCGCACGGGCCGAAGACACGTTCTTCTTCGTCACGGAAAAGGACGGCGCGATCATCGGCATGTCAACGATCTTCCCTTCTCTTGGTGAGGATAGGCCGTTCTACAGCTACCGCATCGGCCACATCGCGAAATCAGCGCCGGAGCTCGATATCGAGGCGCAGTCCGATATTCTTATTCTGTGTAATGATTTTCATGGTTATGACGAGATTGCCACGCTTCTCGTCTCAGAGAAAGCCCGCGGCAGCGGCGCGGGACGACTGACATCTCTCTCGCGTTTCCTCTTCATGAAATCGATTGAGGAACGGCTTTCTGGCAAGGTGATGGCCGAGATCCGCGGCCGCTTCCTCGAGGATGGGTCCTGCCCCTTCTGGGATGCGATCGCGTCCAAGTTCTTCAAAATGAGCTTTGACGAAGCCGACCGCCGCTCAGCGCATGATTTCCGGTTTATCGCCGACCTGATGCCGAAATACCCTATTTATACAGAGTTTTTACCAACAGACGTCCGCGAGAACCTCGGCACACCCCATCACCTCTCCGGCACGGCGATGAAAATGCTCGAGAGCGAGGGGTTTGAATTCACCCGCTGCATTGATATATTTGACGGAGGGCCGAGCATCGAGGCGCCGCTGTCGCGCATCCGCACAGTCGCCAGCTCCGAGACGGCCGAGACCACGATCGACGACAACGCACAAGCAGATCATGGCGAACGCTGGCTCGCCGCGAATCCTGCGGTGGGGCGGTTCTGCGCGACGGTGCTGCACCGCGGACCGCATGAGGGTCAGCTGAAGCTCACGTCCGAAGAGGCAAAAGGCCTGGGCCTTGAGCCGGGCGAGACGGTTGTGGCCTCACCAATGCGGACACAGAGGGATGAGAAATGACGGATCTTCTGCAACTGGTTGATGGCGAATGGCGACAAGGCAGTGGACCGCTGCTGGTCTCCACATCACCCGTCGATGAGAGTGAGCTGGCACGCGGCCACGCGGCAGGAAGCGAAGACGTGGCTGATGCCGTCCGTGCAGCGAAGAATGCGACCGCGGCCTGGCGCAAGACCTCTTTTGAAGAGCGCCGGGCGCTGGTGGAACGTTTTGCTGCCATCGCCGCTGAGCGCAAAGAAGAGATGGCGAGCCTGATCTCGCAAGAGGCGGGCAAGGCCAAATGGGACGCCTTGACCGAAGCAGGTGCCATCGCGGGCAAAGCTGGCCTTGCGCTCAGCTCCTATGATGAACGCACACCGACCAGGGAAAAGGAGCAAGGCGCGCTGAAGCTCCGCATCACCCACAAACCCCACGGCGTGATGGTGGTGATCGGCCCCTTCAACTTCCCCGGCCACCTGCCGAACGGTCAGATCATCCCCTCGCTCGTGGCTGGCAACACAGTGGTCTTCAAACCGTCCGAGCAAACCCCGGCCGTCGGCACCCTGATGGCCCGGTGGTGGAAAGAGGCTGGCGCCCCCGCAGGTGTCATCAATGTCGTCCATGGCGACCGTCAGGTTGCAGAAGGCTTGATCAAAAGCCCTGGCATCGCTGGCGTCCTCTTCACCGGCGGGATCAATGCAGGCCGCGCGATCCACGAGACCATGGCGGGACGGCCAGAAGTGATCGTCGCGCTTGAGCTTGGCGGGAACAACCCCATTGTCGCCTGGGACATCGAGAACGTCGACGATGCAGCGCAGATCGTCATTCGCTCCGCCTACATCACAACCGGACAGCGCTGCACTTGCGCCAGGCGCTTGATCGTCGAAGACGGGCCCAACGGACAAAAGCTGATTGACGCCGTTCAGGCGCTCATCCCGCGCCTGCGTGTCGGCCCACCCGAGGCTGAGCCGGAGCCCTTTATGGGGCCACTCGTCAGCGCCACCAGCGCAGAGCGCGCCCTCTCAGCACAAGCGAAACTTATCGAAGACGGCGCCAAGCCGCTCACCGAAATGGCTCAGGCCGACGCAGGCGCGGCCTATGTGACGCCGGGACTGCTTGATGTCACAGATATGCCGAATGATCCGGATGAAGAGATCTTTGCGCCGCTTCTGAAAGTGATCCGGGTCAAGAGCTTTGATGAAGCGATTGAGCGGGCCAACGACACACAATTTGGCCTTGCGGCAAGCCTCCTCTCGGACAGCGAAGAACTCTGGCAGCGCTTTGACGCGGAGATCGTGGCAGGCATCGTCAACTGGAACCGTCAGACCACGGGCGCATCGGGCTCGATGCCCTTTGGCGGCCCAGGCCTCTCGGGCAATCACCGCCCGGCAGGATCTTACGCAGCTGACTTCTGCGCCTGGCCGATGGCCAGCATGCTGGCCGAAGGTCCGCTAGCGGATGATCAACCGGTGAAAGGCCTCAATGAATGACGGCACGCGAGGTCAATTTCGACGGGCTCGTGGGTCCGACCCACAATTATGGTGGCCTCTCGCTCGGCAATGTCGCCTCGATGAAGTCCACCGAGACGCCGTCCAACCCGCGTGAAGCAGCCCTCCAGGGCCTACAAAAGATGCGGGAGCTGATCCAGCGCGGCTTCACCCAGGGCTTCCTGCCGCCGCATGAGCGCCCCCATGTGGCAACCCTTCGCCAGTTCGGTTTCGAGGGGTCCGACGAAGCCGTGGTGGAAGCCGCTGGCAAGCACGCGCCGATCCTGCTTAGGAACTGCTCTTCAGCGTCGGCGATGTGGACCGCCAATGCCGCCACCGTCGCCCCGCGGACAGATACAAAGGATGGGAAGACCCATTTTACGCCCGCCAACCTGCGTGCCATGTTCCACCGCGCTTTAGAAGCGCCGTTGACGAAGCGTTCGCTTGAAACAGCCTTCAGCGGCGAGCGTTTCTCCGTCCACGACGCGATTCCGTCCGGCGGACAGATGGGTGATGAAGGTGCGGCGAATCATGGCCGCCTCTGTGCTGATCACGGCTCTAGGGGCCTTCATCTTTACACCTATGGCCGCGAGGCCTTTGCCAGGGACTGGCACGGCAAGTTCCCAGCCCGCCAGGCCCTAGAGGCGAGCCAAGCCATCGCTCATCAGCAAGGCATTGATGAGGCCAATTCCGTCTTTATGCTGCAAAAAGCCGAGGCGATCGATGCTGGTGTCTTTCACAACGACGTTGTCGCCGTCGCGAACGGACCCGCGCTGCTTTACCATCAGCACGCTTATGAGAATACGGAAGCCAGCCTTGATGAGATCAGGCGTAAGGCTGAACCACTCGGTTTCGATCCTATCTTCATCGAGGTGCCGGCGGACGAAGTCTCACTCGAAGACGCGGTGGTCTCCTACCTCTTCAACTCGCAGCTTCTGACCAAAGCGGACGGCTCGATGCTGCTGCTCTTGCCAGTTGAGGCCGAAGAGAACCCGCGCACGAAGGCCTGGTGCGAAGCCGCCGTTGCGGGCAACGGCCCCATCTCTGAAACCGTTTTCATGGACCTTCGCCAGTCGATGAAAAATGGCGGCGGCCCCGCATGCCTGCGTCTGCGGGTGGTCCTTGACGAGGATGATCTCGCAGCAATGCATCCTGGTTTTATCCTTAATGAGGAAAAAATCACCGCGCTCGAGGGCTGGGTCCAAACCCACTACCGGGACCGCCTGTCGGCTGACGATCTCGCTGATCCTCAGCTTTTACGGGAGGTTCGGGAGGCTTTGGATGCGCTTACGGGCCTGATGGAGGCCCCGCGGCTCTACGATTTCCAGCGGTAACGAAACCTGCCGAAAGAGGTGACGACCTTACCAAACCACCGTAACGGTAAGGTTCTGTTCAACGACTCGAAGGCCCGCGTGACCGCTGATCGCCACCAGACCACCCCCGCGCAGCAGCCTGCCGCTGCAGCCCGCGCGCACGGCCTGACGATCGCCATCATCCTCACGCTCGTGCTTGCCGTGGGTCTGTTGATCCTGGGCGGATCGAGGGAACTCCAGGACCGAGAAGCGGGCGCGATCGAAGACGCCCGCGTGGCCGCTGTCCTCATTGGTGAAGCGGTTCAGGCCGAGGGCCCCCTCACGATCATTCCTGGTGACACGTCCGAACAGCGTGTCCGGACAATCTTGCGCCGCTTTGCGCCAGAAGGCGGCGCGGCCTACCTCCTCACGGGGATGGGGCGTACACCCCTCGGTGAAGGCCAGACGACCGACATGCCGTTCAGCCGCGGCTGGTTGAGTGCCGCACCCACGCAAGGCGTTCGCGTGGCAGTGCGTGAATTGCCAGCTGGAGAGACTGTGGTCACGGTTGCGCCGGCCGCACCGCTAGTGTCCGCCCTCCTCCCCTACGCCGCGATGGGTCTGGTCCTCATCCTCGGTGCCTCGCTTCTCTTGCGGCGGGTCCAGGTTTTTGCCGACGAGGCTGTTCGTCTGCAGCGGGAACGGAACAACTTGGTCCATCGGCAGAACGCGATGGAGGGCGCTGGCATCGGCAATTGGTCGGTGCGCGGTGAACAGTTGAAACTCCCGGCTTCTCTTCGGGTTGCCCTCGGCTATCCGCCCAAAGATATTTTCATCCCGTTGGCAGAGGCCGAGCCCCTGCTCGGCGATGTCGAAAGCGCCAAGGCGATCGCCTTCTTCCGCGCCGGTCAGATCGACAGCGATATCACCGTCCCGCTCAAGGATGTCGAGGACGACACACGCTTCATCTACTTCCGCACCTTAGGAACGGGGACGGATCATTGGGGGGTCTGCCACCTCGTCAATGCGCCAGCCACCGACGACCGTAGCGCCCGCGACCTCGCCCGCCAGTTCCATGAAACGCTCGAAGCCATCCCGCAGGCCTTCCTCCACTGGGATGTCGAGGGTCGTTTGGTGGCGTGGAACGAGCGGTTTTGTCAGCTGTTCGAAGTCTCATCACAACTGCTCCGCCCTGGCATGCGTATCGCCGACGTGGCGGGACAATGCGGCATCAATGAGCGCTATCTCCACCGCTACTTCACGCCGCCGACGGTCATCCGCGATGAGGAAGAAGCGATCTTCCCCAATGATCGCTGCATGAAGATCATCCGTAAGCGCACCATTGGTGACGGTTGGGTGTGCATCGGCCATGACGTGACGGACGCAAAGATCGAGAGCGAAGCCCGCGCCCGCAAAGAGCGCGAGCTTCAGATGACCGTCGACATCTTGGAGCAATCGCGCCGCGATCTGTCTGAGGCGAACGAACGCTACGGGATTCAAAAGCAACGGGCCGAAGACGCGAACCGCGCCAAGTCAGAGTTCCTGGCCAATATCAGTCACGAACTCCGCACCCCGCTCAACGCCATCAACGGCTTCTCTGCCCTGATGCAGTCGGAGCTTTATGGGCCTGTCGGCCATGAGAAGTACCAAGAGTATGTCTCGGATATCCTGGGCTCTGGCCAACACCTCCTTGCTCTGATCGACGACATCCTCGACCTCTCCAAGGTCGAGGCGGGCAAGATGGAACTCAAGCTCAACCAGTTCGGGCTGGAGAAGATCTTGGAGGAGAGCGCCCGGGTGGTCGAAACCCAAGCCCGTGCTGGCGATATCAACCTGCACGTGGCCATCGACAATGTCCCCACCGCGTTCGGTGATCAGCGTGCGGTGAAACAGGTGCTACTCAACCTCTTAAGCAACGCGGTGAAATTCACCCCGGCGGGTGGCCGCATCACAATGACGGCGGTCGCTGACCTCGATAGCGTCACGATCCTCGTGGCGGATACTGGTCAGGGTCTGCCTGATGAGGATCTCAAACGTCTGGGTACGCCTTTTGTGACGCTCGGCAGCGCGCAGAAGACGGATAAGCGCGGAACAGGCCTTGGCCTTGCGCTTTCAAAATCGCTGCTCGAGGCGCAAAACGGGATCCTTTGCATGGCGAGTGAGGTCGGACGGGGCACCGTGGCGGCGGTCACCCTGCCTCGCCGGCGAGGCGTCACCGTGTCCTTGCCTGAGCTCCTCGACGGCAACGTGCACGTCCTGACTCAGCCTGGCGCGAGCGATACGGACGAAGATGATAAGAGGCTGCCCTTCGCCGCCGAATAGATCAGGCGTCGACGTCCACTGGTTTGGCCTCGATCTGCCCCGGAAGACCGCTTTTCTTCTGCACCTTCATCGGTGGGAACGCGATCCGTACACCAAGGCCATAGGCCGATGATGGGCTGAGACTGCGTCCCTGATCCTGATGCGGCAGTCCCACACCGATCGAAAGCTTGCCGCCATGTCGCCGGGCAATCGCTGCGACCAGCGACAGGCCGAGGCCATTGCCTGTGGTCGAACGGCTCTGCTCAAGCCGGACAAAGCGCTGAACAATCCGTTCGCGGTCGATCTCCGAGACGCCGGGTCCGTTGTCCATCACCGAGAGTAGCGCACCGCCGGTCGGCCTCGGCGCCACGGTGAGATCAATCGTCGGCTTCACCTCTGACCCCTCTGGGTGCCGACCATACTTCATCGCGTTGTCGAGGAGGTTGGCGATCGCCTGGCTGATCAATTCGCGGCTGCCTTCGATCGTTGGCGTATCCTGAAGATTGGCGACCAGCTCAAAACCAGCATCATCCGCCGCCGGTACATAAAGCTCCAGCATCTCTTCGGCCACAGCCTTGAGATCCACCGTACCCGACAGTGCACTCGTCCCCGCCTCGATACGTGTGATCGAGAGGAGTTCGTTGAAGGTTCGGAGGAGCCGCTCCACCTCGTCTCGTGTCTTGAGGACCGCTTCCTCGGTCTCCCCCACTTCTGCGAGGCCGGGATCTTCCAATAGGCTGTCGAGCCGTGCTTTGATCCGGGTGAGCGGCGAACGAAGGTCGTGGGCAATATTGTCCGAGACCTGACGCATGCCGGTCATCAATTGCTCGATCTTGTCGAGCATGGCGTTGATGTTGCGGGCCAGTGTGTCGAACTCATCACCGCCGGGCCCCACCGCAAGACGCCGGGTAAGATCGCCGCCGGTGATCGCCTCGACCGTCCGGTTAATCCCGTCAAGACGCCGCACAAGCGCCGTACCCAGAATAGCGCCAAGGCCAACGGCGACGACCAGCAGAACGCCAAACAGCCGGAAGAGAATACCCTCGCGGATCCGCCGCAGCTGATGCAAAGCCTCGATGTCACGGGCGATCAAGATGATCGCGCGCACCTCGGCACCGTCTGGCCGAATGTAGTCCAACGTGCGTGTACGACCGACATAGCGGCGAGCATCGGGATTTTCTTCGCCAAACGCAGGACGGGGCGGTGAAAACGAGAATTCGAACATTCCCTGCGCGCCAATCATCCCAAAAGGAAAACCGCGCAAGTTGCCTGCGATGGGCTCTACGATCCGATCATCCTCCAGGACGACAAGATAGCGCGAGCTGACGGGAGAGGTCGTCTGTTCGACCTCGTTGATCACCGCACCAAGGCCAGTGAGCTTGGGCGCACCATTGGCCTCGCTCACCCGCTCCAAACGATCAAGCTCGGCCTGAAGCTCCGTATCAATCGTGTTGAAGGACGCCCCGATCGTGCTCTCATAGACCACGATACCGAGAATGATCACCCCAAAGACGAACAAGAAGGCGCTGAAGACGATGTAGCGGAAGGTGCTGGTGCTGAAGACGCGAAACCACGGCTTCTTACCGATCCCTTCCGAAACGTCTTCTGCATCATCGATCACCCCGCGGAGTGCCGACGTGCCCCCGCCCGCCTTGGACATAGCTTAGCCTTCAGCTGTCAGGGTGTAACCTGCACCGCGCACGGTTTTGAGAAGCGGCTTCTCGAAGCCTTTGTCGATCTTCGCGCGCAAACGGCTGATATGGACGTCGATCACGTTTGTCTGCGGATCAAAATGATACTCCCAGACATTCTCAAGCAGCATGGTCCGCGTCACCACCTGGCCAGCATGGCGCAGGAGATACTCAAGAAGCCGGAACTCACGAGGCTGAAGATCAATCTTCTTACCGCCGCGACGGACCGTCCGTGCCAGGATATCCATTTCAAGATCATCGACGGAGAAAGTGGTTTGAATGTTGGTTGGGCCGCGACGTCTGCCGAGGGCCTCCACCCGAGCGATCAGCTCTTGCATCTGATAAGGTTTGACGAGGTAATCATCGCCACCCGCCTGCAGGCCCGCGACCCGGTCATCCACCTCACCCAATGCAGAGAGGAAAAGAGCGGGCGTCTCATCGCCTTCGGAACGACGCTCCTCTAGAAGTGAAAGGCCGTCTTTATGCGGAAGCATGCGGTCGATCACGTAGGCGTCGTAACCGCCAGAGGTCGCCATCGATTTGCCAATCGCACCGTCAAGCGCATGGTCCACGGCATGGCCAGCTTGGCGCAGGCCTTTGACCATGAAAGTCGCTGCGTCTGCGTCGTCTTCAATCACCAGTACACGCATGGTGTCTCTCCTTACTCTTCGAGGTCCGCTTAGCTGCTGATCGGCAGTGCGCGGAAATCGAGCCCTTGTCTTGTCTGTACACGCAGCAAGATGTTTTCCTTGCCGCGCTGCAGTGCGGATTCAACGGCCCGTTCAATGTCACGTGGGGTGTTCACGGCTTGATAGTCAGCCTCGGTGATGATCATCCCAGGGACGATCCCCGCTTCTGCCGCCTCGCTCTCGCGATCGACGTTCGACACAAGAACACCGTCGACATCTTCGTCGATGCCAAACCGGCGACGAACGGAATCGTCAAGGGACTGGAAGCTGACGCCAAGACGCTCGCTCGTGCTCGAATCAGCATCGCCTTCGCTTCCGGTGTTGGAGGCCACTTGCTGCAGATCCCGGCGCGCAAGCTCAACTCGGAAGTTGCGTGTCTTCCCTTCACGGAAGACTTTGACACGGACGCGTTCGCCAGGCGGCATCGAACCGACCCTCCGAGTGAGCGCAGTGGAATCAGCGATCTCTTCGCCTTCCAGTTCGAGAATGATATCACCTGCCTCGATACCAGCTTCCTCCGCAGGGGAATCAGGCGCGACATTGGCGACAAGTGCGCCCGTCTGTTCCTCAAGGCCCACGGCGCTGATGATCTGCGGTTCAGGGTCGCGAACTGAAACGCCGAGATAACCGCGGGTCACAGAGCCGGTATCGATGATCTGCTCAACCACCGTGGCGGCAACATCGGCAGGGATCGCAAGGCCAATGCCCGCGTTCACACCCGTCGGCGAGATGATCGCGGTGTTCACCCCGATCACGTTGCCTTGGAGGTCAAAGGTTGGCCCGCCAGAGTTGCCTCGGTTGATCGAAGCATCAATCTGAATAAAGTCAGCATAGGTTGTGTTCGGACCACCGCCGCGACCGATCGCCGAGACGATGCCCGAGGTGACCGTGCCGCCAAGACCAAATGGATTGCCCACCGCGAGGACGTAGTCACCAACACGAAGATCCGCACGGGTATCAAACTCGACGTAGCGCTGGCTCGAGGACGGTTCGACCTTGAGGACGGCAAGATCGGTCTCTGGATCGGTGCCCACAAGCTCAGCGGTGAGCTCATCGCCTGAAGTCAGAACAACAGTGATCTCATCGGCGTCCTCAACCACGTGGTTGTTGGTGACGATGTGACCATGGTCATTGATGAAGAAGCCTGAGCCCTCACCGGTCGCACGGCGACGCTGGCCGTTATCAAGGCCGCCAAAGCGGTCGCGCAGGCCTGGGAGCAGCCGCTCAATATCAGGTGGGATGTCACTCAGCGCAGGGCCGTTGATCTCACGGGTCGTGCGGATCGAAACGACGGCAGGACTTACCTGTTCCACCAGGTCAGCAAAGCTCAGCTGTTGCAGGATCGAGGGGTTCGCACCGCCAAGACCTTCAATCTCCACACTCTCTTGGAGGGCATAAGCAGGCACAGCAATGGCCGCGCCTAGTGAAGCGGCAAGGGCAGCAAGACCCACGATAGGCAGGGTTGGTTGTTTCAAAATCGGGATCTCCAGCGCGATTCACCTATGTCTTCGTTATGAAGTAGGGATAGGTTATGCCTGCGGGAACTTAAGGAAGCGCAAGGCTTAACGGCTAGCCCGCAGCTGCATAGTTGTCTTTGTCTTCCTCTTCATCCCCCGCTGTCCAGCTTTTCATGAATGCTTCGAGCTCAGGATCAGGCTCTTTGGGAAGAACGATGCGCACTTTGGCAAAGAGGTCCCCGTAAGCCCCTGTTTTTGTGTTCTTGAGGCCTTTTCCGCGCAGCCGGAACGTGTTGCCGGAGGACGTGTTCGCCGGGATTTTGATCGTCGCAGAACCGCCCAACGTCGGCACGTCGAGCTTACCGCCGAGGACAGCATCGCGCAGCGGCAGTGCCACATCGGTTGTGACATCATCGTCATCTACGGTGAAAAGCGGGTCTTTCGGCACGGTGACATCGACAAAAAGGTCGCCCGCCGCTCCGCCGAGGGTGCCTGGATTGCCTTTGCCGCGCAGACGAAGGGTCTGACCATCACGCAAGCCTTCGGGGATGTTCACGTCGATCGTGTCACCGCCAGGGAGCGTGACGCGTTTGGTGGTGCCAGCCGCGGCATCCAGGAAGCTCACGGTCAGGCGATAGCGCACATCGCGGCCCTTGGATGGCCGGGCACCGCCGCCCATGCCCGCGTCACCGCGACCGAAGAAGTCGGAAAAGATGTCGGAGAAGTCCTCAAACCCTCCGCCGCCCTGGCTCTGGCGGCCTTTGCCCTGCCTCGCCCGGCGCCGAAAGCGCTCCGCTGCCTCAGCTGGGTCGACACCGGCGAAGGGACCGCCAGCGCCAAAGCCAGCGCGCTCATTGCCATCGGCATCGATCTCACCGCGGTCAAAGCGTTTGCGCTTCTCCGCGTCGCCGATGATGTCGAAGGCGCTGGTGACGGATTTGAACTTTTCTTCCGCAGCCTTGTCGCCGGGATTGCGGTCGGGATGGAGCTCCTTTGCAAGCTTCCGGTAGGCCGAGCGGATCTCGTCCTGTGAGGCCTGACGTCCAACCCCCAGCAGTGTGTATGGATCCTTGGCCAAAAGTCTCTCCCAAAAAGCGTCCGTCCGAGCCACGTGATGTCTGCCGGAGCGGGCGTCTTTTCAAGCGCTTTGACACGGATATCAAAGCATGAGCGTCGCCCGCCTTCCTATACCATAGCTTGAGGAGTGTTGCCCGACCGTGACCGCGGCGACGCCAATGGCTGATATCGTGGCCTCTGGGGTGTTTGTCGTCAGCGTTTCAAGGACTTGGCCAGCGGCATCGAGCGCCTGAACCTCATAGCGCTCTTCGGTCTCACCCAGGGGAATGTCTCCCGGCCCAAACTGGTCACCGCCAATACGGCTACGCCGGTGCCAGGTGAGGTTGAGGTTCCCGCCGTGTTCTGTCGCCCGGAGCTGCGACGGCGAGAGTGGCCTGGCGCCAGAACCGGTGAGCGCCACCGAAACCGTGCGGAAGGGGTAAGCGCCCGGGAGCGCACCTGCTGGTCCAGCCTGGAAGACCTCGGTCGTGCCCCAACGGTCAGCGCTCAAGCTCCGTGGAAGCGCATCGTCGAGGAGCACAAAGCGCGCGCCGGATGCAGCGCCCGCAGCTGCCTCTTCTTCCGTCCCGGCCCGCCCACGCAAAAGATCTGTGAGCTGATAGGTTCCATCACCGAGAAGCGTCGCGGTGGCGAATTGCAGGATCTCCCAAGCCCCCGTGTTGCTCTTGACGGCGCAGAGATGGGCCCCTTCCAGAACATCCGGCTCCGGACGGCTGGAAAAACTTCCCGCAGGCAAGCTCACCCGCAGGACCGATGCGCGGTCCCAGCGGTGGCAAGGTCCCGCCGGGAGCGGGTCCACCAGCGAACCCATGAGCGACTGAGCCGTAACCTGATCGATTTGCGGCGCAGCCGCCCCTTCCCCGCGATGGATCGCCACCTCCCCTGGCCATGGCTCAGCAAACGCCGTCAACCAAAGCTGGGCGTCGCTGCCGCCTTCGGGCAAGAGGGGGATATCGAGCGGCTCAAAGACGACGGCACCATAGGTCGGCGGCTGCGGTTCTGGGTCTCCGGCGAGACCCTCATAGGCCGGAGCAAAGAGCCCCATGTCCGTCCGTACAGCCCGGAAGCGGCGAGAGCTTGTCTCTTCGGTCGCCGTGATCCTCAAGGTGATCGCGCCATCAGATCGGTCAACCGTCAACGCGCTTGCGGGCTCTAGTCCTTCCGCCGCGACGGGGACCCCAAAGGTCGCTTGCTCACGCATCACCCGGGCCTCGGCGAGGATCGCACGCGCCCGGCCGGATGCCTCGCCCTGCTCCAACACCACCGATGTGCCGATCCTCAAGGTGCGGCCACCGGCGATGGTCTCGTCCCGCGCCTCGGTGGTCTTGAGCTCATAGCCGCTCAATTCATCCGCATAGGTGACGGCGAGCGCGGCCGGTAACTCTTCGTTCTGGGCACGAAGAACCGTGAAGCCCGGATCGAGCGTCAGGTCGCCTTCATCGACGCTCATCTCACTTTCGCCATCCCGTGGGCGGACGATCACTGTTCCGCCGCGGGTGAAGGCATCGAGCTGGTAGAGATCGAGCAGCGGCTCGAGCGCAGCGCGTCCTGATCCTGGCTGGGGCCTCATCACCCCGCTGACGAGCATATCGCAGGCGGAGGCATCGATCGCAGTGACACCGGCCTCATGCGCGATCCGGGTGATGACGTCCGAGAGCTTCACTTTGCCAGCACGGCCGTTGACCCAGTGACCGGTCACCCAATTGTCGGCATCCGCCCAGACGTCCTTTCGCACCGGAAAGTCCGGATACGGCCTTGCATCCCAGGCATAGACATACATCCGGACAGGGTCGACCATCGAAGCGCCGTTGAGGCTGCTGACCGGATTGTTTGCCGGATCGCTCCAATAGAGATGATGCGCCTCAAGCAGCGCCCGCTGCGCGCGATCGTCCCGCAGGCCACTGGAGAAGTAAGGCGGCGCCGTTTCGGAGGATTTGGGATCCACAAAGACGTTGGGTTGGTTAGGGCCCTTATCAATCGCGGGGCAACCGATCTCCGTGAACCGAATGGGTTTCGACTGCGGAACCCAAGGCGTACCGCCAGCCTTGACGCCGCCTATCCGGTCCTCATGCGGGTTCATCCACCACGACCACAGGTCTTTGTACCGAAAGACCCATGGCTCACCGTAGGCGCCATCGGTGATTGAGGTCCGGACCTGCGCGTCTCGGTCAGCGTCACTGGCGTAGTACCAGTCATAACCCTCACCGCCTGCGATCTGGCTTTGCAAGTAAGCGAGATCGTATGGGCCGTCAGCACTGCTCGCATCGAGGTGGCTTTGGCCGTCGCGCCAGTCACTGAGCGGGACATAATTGTCGATACCGACAAAGTCGATATGGCTGTCTGCCCAAAGAGCATCGAGGGGGTAGCGCATGTCTGCTGTGCCGGGCGGTTGATAGCCGAAATACTCAGACCAGTCCGCGCCGTAAGAAATCTTGGTGTTGGGGAGCAGAGCCCTGACCTCTCCCGCCAACAGCTGGAGCCGCTCCACCGCCCGTGCCCGATCGTTGTCATCGCGGATAGACGTAAGGCCCCGAAGCTCCGATCCCAGAAGAAACGCTTCCACCCCGCCCTCATCTGCACAGAGCTGAGCGTAGTGGCGAACCATGATTTGGTAGCTGTCAAAGAAGGCATCGACCTGGGTGCCTGCGGCCGCGTTACCGTCCGCACTTTGAGGCATCACCGTGATCCGTCCACGCCACGGGAATGCGCCTTGTTCGGCACCGCCATAGGGGTCTGGCAGTCCGTTGCCGGAAGGAATATCCATCAGGATGAAGGGATGCATCATCACCTCAAGGCCGCGCGCCTTCAGGTCCCGGATCGCGCGCCTGACACCCGCGTCGGACGGCGTGCCTCCGAAGGAAGGCTTGCCGCCGGTTTGGCTCAAGAGCCGCGCGCTCTGCCGATCAAAGCCTGCCACGGACCACACCTCGGGCTCGGTCTCGCGGTCTCTCGTTTCGATACCCGGCAGGATCGAGCTTTGCTCTGCTCGCAGATCATCACCGAACCAGGATACGATCAGTGACGCCGATTGAAGCGCAGGGAGCGTGGCCTGGAGCGCATCAAACGAGGCCATCGCGTCCGGAAGCCCCGTCCCATTGTGCCGGTTGAGCGCACGGGTGACACCCTCGCCCAGGGTCTCGAACACTGGGGCGGTGTCGTAGACCGCCTCGCCGGATCCAGGGATGATCGTCACCGCTCGGATGAGTTCTTCCATCGCATCGGGGTCCGGTTCACCCACAGGACATTCGATCTCGAAATTGAACTGCGGAACGCGGTTGCCATAGGGCGCGAGAGGCAGGTCCTCAAACACGATATAGGCGACACCGTGATAGGCCGGTGCATGACCAAGTTCAGCCTCGATGAGCGGATCGACCTCCTGATCCTCTGTACCGTGATAGAGGCGGTAGGTGATGTCATCGAGAACGACAGACTTGCTGTCCGCCCAGACGCGACCGAGGCGGCGCAGCTGCCCCTCGCAGAGCGCGATGGCCAAGGATACGGAGTAGAGGTACTCCGTACTCCGCGTCTCAATCGCGCGCCCGCCGCCCTTACCCCCGCTGCTGGAGGTCGAGGTTTTGGTCTCCTGCTTCACCTCAGAGGCCCAGATAATCTGCCCACCCACTCTGCCGCGGCCATAAACGCGGGGGACGCCGACGCCCTCGCCAGCTGTCAGAAGGCGAATGTCATCAAGCGCTCCCCCCTCACTCACCCTCCGTACGGGACCGAAAAGGAGGTTCGAGGCGCTGGTGGCCGCTTGCTGAGCCGCGACCTGGGCCGCAACGCGTGCGGATTGGTTGAGCGCAGCGGAACCTGTAGCCTGGGCGGTGCTGACGACAGCTTGGGTCATGGCGTCTCCGGAAACACGAACGTGGCGGCGAGGCGATGCCGCCAATATGAACCCCAGGCCGAGGTGATAACCCCCCGGCCCCGATAGGCATGAATGAAACGATCGGTACTCACTATAATCCCGCAATGGCTCACGGGAGCCGCGCGGCGGAGGCGAAAGAGGACAACAGAGCCTGGGCTCGTGGACTGGCACTCCGCCAAATTGCGTGTTGCGGCGCCAAGGAGCGGCTCGCCCGGATCCCATCGCAGCGGCGATGAGAGGTAAGGCGCCGGCGTCTCCGGCTCAGAGCCGTGAAGCGCTCTGTACACACCGCGCACGAGACCAAGACAGTCTGCCCCTTGCCCCTTCGCCGAAGCCTGATGCCGGTACGGGGTTGCGAGCCATGTCATCGCCTCAGCGACAACCCGTTCTGCCAACGTCTCCTCGCGGGATGGAGGCATCAGTCTCGCCTCTGGGTCTGTACCGCCAAAACACTCGTACCCGGAATATCGGGAAACCCGCGGAAGGCCGCGCTGTTGGCGAAACGATCCCGGCACGTGGCAAAGCGCTTGTCACAGCCTGCGGTGACACGAACCGCCTCCCCCCCAGCGAGCGGTCGCGGAAAGGCCTCCCACAGGGTCAGCTCAGCTGAGGTGCCTGCGTCGCCGTGCGTTCTGATCGTTCGGCTGACGCCGCTCAGCGGGCCTGCGGTGATGATGACAGTGCCGCCCGCGAAAAGTCCGGAGTCTGCTGATAGCCCTGACACCATGAGACGGAGGCCATCCTGGCTATCGACAATGCCGTCTCCGCTAAAACTCGGGGCGTTCAAGTCCACGCCGCATCGGGTATCACCAAGCTGGGCGTCGCAGCTCTTTTGATAGATCCGTCCGGTGACCTTCGCGAGGGCATGGGTTTGTCCGCGATACTCAAGGCGCAATGTCTCGCCGTCCCGCCGGATCTCGCCAATCGTCCCTGCCGAAAGCAGCAGGCGAGCGGCGAGATCTTCAAAGTCCACCCGCCAGACCTCTGCCCGCGCCGAAGCATATCGATCCGCATCAACATCGTCCGGGGTCAGTCCCAGATCAGAAAACCCCGTGATGATATCGCCATGATCCGGTGCCAGGTCACCGGTCATGATCAGACTGTCCATCGACATTCCGGGATCTGACCTGAAGACGGTACCGCCGAAGGTGAGGTCATCGCTGTGATTGGTGAGTCCGGTTTCCTGCCCATCGCTGCGGGTGATGCGGACACAGAGCGCGAGCGACGCGCCCTGCCGCGCGAACCTCTCAGCGGTGTAGGGATCAATTGTCCTCACAGACGCACCTCGCGCAAAGGCACAGCTGGCAACGAAGCGCCCTGTGCCCCGACCAGGAACTCAAGATCGTCACGATCGAACCGAGCGGGGACGTCAAAGAGGTACCCCGCGGTGATGGTGGCCCCAGCTTGCGGCGGGGTTGTGAGCACCGCTGCATCGCCATCGGCGCTTAAGACGGCGTCGGTTGGCGACAGCTCCGTCCCATCCACAGCCATCCGCAAGGATGCCGGGTCCGCAAGGGCGATCGCGCGGGTCACCGTATACGGCGCTTGGCCATAGTTTTTGATCAGGGGAAAGACGGTGCTGACACCGTCACCCGTACCAAGCGTTTGATCCGTCGGCGAAGGCGCGGCTCCGCCGAGGGCGGAGCTGTGGTCGATCGGATCTCTCAAACGAAAGGCGTAGCGGCGCCCCTGCCGCGCTTCAAAGAAGCTCAGGAGCAGTTCAGCTGCCGCAAAGTCAGTCACCCCTCCGGCCACGTCCCATTGCCGGAGAGAACGGCTCCATCGCGATTGGCGGACCTCGCCGCCAGAGGCGAGCTGGGTCACATCGGTCGCGTAGCCAGGACCACCGCGGGCGCCCACGGTGATCGCGACAGGGAACATCACGTTGTGAAAGCCAGGCCTATCCATTGCGGAGGCTCCGGCGGAGAGCTTCGCCGATCGCATCGCCGCCAGCTTCCGTGCCCTTTTCACCAGCGATGCCGAGGGCACGCTCAAGCGGATTGCTGAGGAGTTCCTGCGCCGCGAGACGGGTGAGGTCCTCAAGGATTGCGTCGACCATGTCGCGCATCACCACGCGGCTACCCGAGGAGAGGCGCGCAAGCTCCTCCTCCACCGATCGGCTCATCTCCGTGAACGTCGCTTCGACGAGAGCGTTGAGGGATTCAAGCTGGCCCGCAGCGATGGTGGTGAGATCACCGCTTGTGTCTTCGCCGCGTATGGGTTCGGTCTCACTCATGTTTCACTCCACTTTACGGATGGGCCGTAAACGCCACAGCTCCCGTCGATGTGAGCCGTAAGCTGAACATCATTTCATCCTCGGACTGGCCAGAGATGGTCAGCGTGGACACATAAAAACTGCCCTGCCAAATCCCGTCACCAGGAAGGTCGAAAACGAAAACCTTTGGCTCGGCTTCAAGGGACGCGGCGCGCACAAGGCCCATGGCCGTTCCCGACACGAAGACACCGGAAGCGCGGAGGTCAGCGCTCAACGGACGATCGAGCACCGCCACCTCCCGCCAGCCATCCCCCGCCGCCTTGGTGGCGTCAGAGAGGCCACGAGACAGAGTGAGCTCGTGGCGGCGCAAAGCCGCTATCGGCACAGAACTGCCCCCGTCGATCAGAGAGAGCGTGACCAAGTCAGCAGCGATGACCATCACGCGGCCTCGGCGAAACTGTTCGGCACCGTGACAAAACGGAACCGCATGGCACCTTGAAAGGTTTCAGGGTCGCGGTGCCGAAGATGATCTTCGAACACCAACCGCGCCTGTAGGAGCTTATGCCCCTCAAGAGCCAGCCTAGTGTTTTGCAGCCGCGCGCGCACCACTTCGGCGATGGCCTTGCACTCATGCCGACCGCCCCATCGCGAAAACGCCGTGATACGGACGATATGCTCGAACCCGCCATCGATCCCGTCATAAGGGAGGATCTGACCCGCGCCAATTTGCACGAAAGGAAAAATCGTCTCTGGCGGGATGGCGTCGTAGATACGAGCAGGGCCGCCGATCAGCGCCTGTAGCGCGGAATCATTGGCTAACTCCGCATAGAGCGCGGTTTGGAGAGCCCAGGCGGCATCGGTGATCATTGCATCGTCTCCTCACCGAGGATCGCCACAAAGCGACCCTTGGGGTCATCATCTTGAATGTCCGTGATGCGATAATGCTGGCCGCGATGAACCAGACGCATCTCAAAGACCAGATCGTCCCGGGAACGGATGATAAAGCGCTTGCGGCGACGAAGGGCTGTCATCTCAACGCTACGGTCGCGCGCGGTTCGCTGACCTTCGGCCTGCGCCGCCACGTCCCCGAGCGATTGATAGGAGAAGCTGTAGCCCCCGCCGCCATCGGCAATCCGGGTCGGCTTTAAGATCTCCACACGTTCTCTCAAGGCACCGATCATAGCCGCGCCTCCCTAAACCCTTGGAGGAGAGCTTCGACACTCATGGGCATCGAGACATACCGGCCCTCGGCCACCGCCTCGCGGTTCTCATAGTAGTGCGCTGCCAGAAGGATCGTCGCCCGCACGAGGTCGTCGGGGACATTGGCCGGATCGGCGCTGCCCGCCGTGAAAGTGATCCGCAGCTCACGGATCTCCTCACCACCCTCTTGACACGGAGCGGTCACCTCCACCGTCTGCGGAACCGAACGGATGAAGCGCCAGTCGGTGGTGGGGGCGAAGTCGCCTTCGCCATACGCCACCTCAACCGAGGTCACGCTGCTCACCGTGCCAGGCCGCAGCGGGATGGGATCGCTCGGCAACCCTTGGACCAATAGCTGCCAGGTTTGGTTGAGCATCGCGATGCTCAACCGTCTTTCGATGAACCGGCGCGCCGTCTGCCCAAGCTCCATCACTAAATCGTCCTCAGCCGTATGATCGATACGCAGAGCGAGTTTGAGGTCCGTGAGCGTGAAAGGCTCGGCGACCGGCGGGGTGATGAGCTCGAGCATCATGGCGTCCTCGGATAATCGTTACGCGCTGCGCAGCAGCTTGATGGCTGCGTGGTCTTGCACGCCGCCACCGACCCGCTTGGTCGTGTAGAAGAGCACGAAAGGCTTGGCGCTGAAGGGGTCGCGGAGGACCTGCACACCGCGGCGATCAACGATCAGATAACCAGCGGCAAAGTCACCGAAGGCAATCGCGTCATTAGAGCTGCCGAGATTTGGCATCGCTTCGATCTCGCTGACGGGGTAGCCGAGAAGGGTTGCTGGCTGACCCGCCGTGACGCCCGGTGCCCAGAGATAGTTACCGTCGCTATCCTTCAGTTTCCGGATGGCTTCGGCGGTCTTCCGGTTAAAGAGGAAACGGCCGTTGCTGCGGTACTTGGCCTCCAGCGAGTAGACGAGTTCGATGAGCGCGTCGCCGCCAAATGTGGCTGTGACGGTGCCAAGCTCTGTCGCTGTGCGAGAAGCATCAGGCGCGGACGGTGCTTCGAGGATGCCGAGTGGTTGGTTCGTACCCGTTCCGTTGACAAAAGCGTCCGTCTCAGCGTCGGCGAAGGTGCCGCGCACTTCAGCGGCGATCCAGGCCTCGATATCGATGGCGCTGTCTTCAAGAAGCTGCGGGGTTGCCGCAGGCATGGCGTAGATCTCGCCGGTCTTGAACTCGATCGCGGCAATAGCCGGGGTTGCGGTCTCGGGGCGCGAGGCCGTTTCACCGACCCATCCCGATGCGAACGGCGCCTCGTTGATCGCCACACGGTAGGATCCGGATGTGATCTGCCGCACACTGGCGAAGGTTCGGAAGGGAGAAACTTCCGTCAGGGCACGATCGATGGTGGACTCGATGGTCAGCGGCACGGTGTAGCCGCCATCCGCATCGGTGCTCGCAGAGAGCGACTTTTCCTCTGGCGCCGAGAGAATGCCAGCACGCATGTACTGATCAAAGGCGCGCTTTTGCTCTTGCGCCTCTGGGGCATCACCGCCGCGGTCGTTACGCAGGGCATTGATCGTCATACGGTCGAGCGCCGTTTTCTGCTCGTTCATGGCAGCCTCGAGACGACGGATTTTTTGATCCTGGAGCGGATCGGCAGCGCCGCGCTTCTCGATGGCATCAAGGCGCGCATCGTTTTCCGCCTTGAAGACTTCAAAGGTATGAAGGAGGTCTTGCGACATCGCCTTCTCCTCAACGGCTTGGTGTTTGGTTTCCAGAGTCATGCTTTGATCCTTATGATGACAGAAGGTTACGGGGCAGTCGTTCACCGGCTTCGGACACGCGGGTGATCCGGGCCGAAGGCGACATCGGAAACGTCACGACGGAGACTTCCCAGAGGTCGATAGCCATCAGCATACGGCCGCCTTGCCTGGTGCTCTTGGCGCGGCGCGTTTTGAACCCGATGGAAAGCCCATCAAGCGCTCCACCGCGGACAAGCCGGTAGACTTGCTCGCCGTCAGCGGTATCGAGGAAGAGCTGACCCCGGACCATGAGGCCCTTGTTGTCTTCTCGTATGTCCGTCCAGCGACCAATGGGTGTCTCCGCCTTATGCTGATAAAGCATCTTAATCGAACTATCGTTGGCGGGGATAAGTTCTGGCTGAAAAGCACCGGGAAGGATGCGGTCACCGGTGAGGTCCGTCTGACCGAAGACGGCTGCGTAACCTTCGATCTCAGCGCGGTTGTTGGGAATCACGGGGCTGTCTCCATCAGCAAGGCGCGGTCAAGCTTTTGTTCGATGCGTGCCAGTGTCGTACGCAGATGATCGGTTTGCTCCTCAAGGCGCGCGGCGCGCACCTCAAGGGCCGTCAAACGCCCGCGCTCAAGCTCAAGCTGCGACAAACGTTCTGCCGCGGCTCCAGCCCAGAGAAGTGCCGCGATCGTTTGCATGGTGAGCGCGCCCGCAATCGCGACGATCAAACGAGGTGGGCGATCGTTCACCGCAGTCCTCCTTCAGGCTCTGCAGGAAATCCGAAGGCCACGCGCTTTTCCGCGTCCGTCAGAAACTCAGCCGCCGCGATGCGATCGAGCCGGCTTGCCCGCTCCGGAGCCAGCGCCTCCACCGCGCTGAGGTCAGGTTCGACGCGGCACATGGCCGAGGGATCAAGCCAGATGCCCAACTGCTCCGCCACTTTGCGAACCAGCGGCACAATCGTCTGACGCCAGAACGCGAGATTGGCCTGACCATAGTTCGAGTACGTGTTGTCGCCCGGTATGCCGAGCAGCATCGGCGGCACGCCGAAGGCCAGCGCGATATCTCTGGCGGCTGAATTCTTGAGGTTCTGAAAATCCATCTCGGCCGGGGTCATGCCCATGGGCCGCCAGTCGAGACCGCCATCCAGAAGAAGCGGCCGACCAGCCGCCATGGCGCCAGCGAAGCCCGCATCAAGCTCAGCCCGAAGACGATCAAACTGCTCTGGGGTCAGATGTTGCCCAGCCTCGGTACCGCGATGGATGAGCGCGCCCGACGGCCTGGCCGCATTGTCGAGCAGTGTGCGGTTCCACGTGCAGGCCGCATCATGGATGCTCATCGCAGGACCCGCTGTCTTCAGCGGCGCGTGCCCTTGACCGTTCCCGTGAGGATGCCAGAGCGAAAGGTGCAGGAGCGGCATGTCACCGGTGAGCCGTGGGTGGAAGGCGCGCTCACCGGTTTTCGTCCGGTGACGGTAAACACCGTCATGCAGGGTCACATCGCCTGGATGCAGAAGAAAGAGCGCCTTGGCCGCGCCCTCATCGTCCAACCGCTCGACATAGGCGTTCCCATGGGTCTGCAGAAACCCATACACCTCTTCGAGAAGCTGTGTGCCGGTCTGGTCGGGGTTCGGCCGGTGAAGCAGGCTCAGAATGGGGCTTTCAGTCAGCTGGGCCCCCTCCTCCTTGACGATCAAAGGAACAGAAGCCGCGGCTTCTGCGATCATCCGAATACAGCGATAGGCGACAACGTTGCCGGTGTAACCGCCGCGCGGCAAAACCGGCCGCGGCTCACCTGCGCCGTGGAGGGCAATGAGATCAGCAAGCGTGGTGCCCTTGCGCTCGCGATCCTGTCTACGGATCATCCGATTTAGCATGGTGGTCTCCTCAAAGGGTGCGAATGGCGGGGGCGCCATTCGGTGTCAGCATCAGTTCCGTCAGGGCCCAGACGAGGGCATCGAGGCGATCAGGGCTGCCTTCACCGGACCCGCCGGTGAAGCTCGTCATCTGATCCTCAAGCTGCGCCAGCGCCGTGCAGTGTTTCACCCGCCCCTGCTCATAGAGCGCGGCGATCGGCTCGGCCCGGATGATCTTGCCGCGGGATGCGCGGACGCCTTTCACCGGTACCGAAGGGTCGGCGGTCCTCAGAACCTCTTTGACAAGATCGCCGCCCTGATTGATTTCAGCGACCACCCGGTCAGCTTCGTGGGTGCGGTAGAGACCGCAAACCCGTTCGGCCCAGCCAGCTGGGCTCAGACCACTGACGGTGGCATCGGCAAGGACGTAGCCAAGCCCATCCGCACCAAGACCAGCCACCACAATCCCGCAAGCGTCGCTTTTGGTGGTCGCAGTCACCGGGGGATCCACGGCAATGACGATCCGCTGCAAAGTTGCGGGACGCTCTGCCCGCGCGGCTTCGATCATGGCCCAAGACCAAAGTGCGCCGTCGCGGTCTTCGATCAGCTCACCGAGCAGTTCCTGGCGCCCAAGGGCTGTCCCCTCATAGATCGCCGCGATTTCCGTGAAGAAGCTTTCGGCCAAATTGGATCTGTTGGCATAGCTCGAGGCGCGCGAGATCTCCGTCGACGACCGCGCCATCAACTCTTTGAGGAGCTTCACGGAACGCGGTGTCGTGGTCACCACCTGGCGCGGCTCGTCGCCTAAGCGCAGGCCCATCTGAAGGTTTGACCAGGTGTCATCCGGATACGGCCATTTGGCCAATTCGTCTGACCACGCGGTATCAAACTGGTACCCGCGCAGACCCTCGGGGTCTTCGGCTGAGAAGAGATGCGCGACCGCACCGCTTTCCCACACCACACGGCGACGCGATGGCTCATAGCTTGGGGGCGGGCTCGGGTAGCCGGTCGCAAGCAGCCCAGACGGTCCGCTCACCATAACCTCACGCCCGTCTGCATAGGTTTCTGCCACAAGCGCGATGCGTTTGGCGCCGCCCGCCACCCGCTGATGAATCCATTCAGCGCCGGTGCGCGTCTTCCCCGCGCCGCGACCACCAAGGACCAACCATGTTGTCCACTGATCACTTGTCGGAGCTCTCTGGTCCGGCCTCGCCAGGAAACTCCAGCTGGAGTTCATCGTGCGTAAATCCTCGCTGCCGCAGCCGTCTAAGGAGCTCTTCCCGCCCGAGAGCATGTGCATGGCGAAGTAGTCGGCGTTCCACCTCTTTGCGGAGGGCTTCGACGTCGTCACCAAAGGGATCGTTTTGATCGGGCTTGTCCTGTCTGTTGTCACTATCCATGCCAAGCGTCTTCTCTATGTTGCCGCGATGGACCTGGATGATCCGTCCTCGTTTCTCAGCGAGAGCAATGTCCTCAGGACACGACCAATCGATCGTCGCGAGGAACGCGCCCTGCTCACAAAGAAGAAGGCGCAGGCCTTTTTTGAGGGCCTCATCACTGTCCTGGGCGGCAACACTCTGCTGCATGCGTCCTTTCTACAGGATGCTCAGCAGGCGGGGATAAGTTGGGTGAGGCCTAACGGCGGGGACGGGAGCCGGTGACGTGACGCCAGAGGTCACTTTCGCTGACGAGCGTCTCATTGGTCAGGGTCTTCGGCACGGCGATGCCTGCGCGCTCCACCGATTGGGGGTCGCCGCTGATCAGCGGATGCCAGGCGGCGAGCGGTTTGCCTTCACTCAAAAGGCGGTAGGCGCATGTGTCAGGCATAAAGCCGAGATCGCGCACATTGCGCGGGGTCAGCGCGACGCATTCGGGAACGATCTTGGTCCGCTCATCATACCGGGTACAGCGCCGCTGTTCCGGATCAAACAGGCGGCAGCAAAGCGAGGTCTCGTGGATGACGTCGGGCTCGTCTTCGTCCTCGATGGTCACCGAGCAGCAACGGCCGCACCCATCGCAGAGCGACTCCCATTCCTGGGGAGTCATCTCGCCGAGGGATTTGCGTTCCCAGAAGGGTTGCTCGTCGCTCATCTCGGGGCCCGCGTTCGGCGGTTTTCGGTTAACACAGGGTCAACGTATCGGGGGCAGACCTGGTTTCACAACACATGGGTTGAGGACCGCCAGGCCGACGTCCCGGCATCCCCGCCCCTCGCCAAGGGTGATCCGACCATGCGCCGCCTTCTCCTTGTTCTGCCTCTTCTTTTCGGGATGGCTGTGGCCCAGCCACTGCCTGCTGAAGTGTTCGAGCGCGACAAATCATACGGCGATCATGAGCGCCAGATGATCGACGTCGCAGCGCGCCCCCTATCGGTGATGAAGCCGGCGATCCTGTTCGTGCATGGCGGCGACTGGCAAGCGGGCGATAAGCGCCCAGCAACCAGCAAGTCCTCCTACTTCTTGAGTGAAGGCTTCGCGATGGCGTCGATGAACTATCGCCTGTTCCCCGAGGTCTCTCCGCGGGAGCAGGCCGAAGACGTCGCGGCGGCCGCCGTGTGGTTGGCGAAGAACGCAGGCCGCTACGGCATCGATCCTGAGCAGATCTTCCTCACTGGGCACGGCGCCGGCGCACATCTCGTGGCGCTGGTCGGCACGGACCCCAGCTATCTCAGACCCCACGGCGCGAAGCCGAGCGACCTCGGCGGGGTGATCGTGCTCGATTCTGGGGCCTACGACCTCCCTGAGCAGATGAAACGATCGACCACGGAGCAGCAATACGGCCGCACGTTGCGCCAGATCTTCACTGACGATCCGGACCTATGGCCGAGCCTGTCGCCATCTTATCAAGTCGGCCGGTCGGACGGCTTGCCGCCATTTTTTGTTGTCTACACGCAAGAGCGCGCAGACGCGCTGCGCCAGGCTCGCCCGTTTGCCAATGCGCTTCGCAAGTCAGGCGGCGTTGCGATTTCTTTTGAAGCGCCCGGCCTCACCCATGACAGCCTCTTCCGCCGTTTCGGGACGGTGAACGATGAGACGACGGAGGAAACCCTCAACTTCATCCGGCGCGAGGCGAACATCCCGATCCAGCCACTGACGAAACTGGCCGAGCGGAAGATCCCTCAGATCAACTGGTACTTCTCGTTCGATGCTCCGGAAACCGACGATATGCAGCGGCAGCTGACAGGGACGGAGATCACCGGGATCGTCACGCATAATGACCATCTCTATGCAGGCGTCTCGTCTTGGAACGAAACAGAAGCGCCGCAGCGAGGGCAGATCCTTAAGCTCACGGGCATCGAGGAGCACTGGAACCTCGAGCTGCAGATGCCTCGGCGCTATACCCGCGCAACCACGCTCATGCCCGTCAGCTTTGAAACCAATGTCGAGGGACTGCCGATCGACGAGACCCACTACCTCTTCGTTGGCGCGGCCTATGAAAAGCCTGCGGAGGAAGAAGGTGCGGCTGGTCTTTTCATCCGTCCACCGAGCGGCGCATGGGCCAAGCAGGACATTGGGCTGAGCCGGGAGGGCGAGCCGATCACGATGGTCCGCGCGCTTTCGCCTTGGCGAGACCAGGAGACGGGCATCGACCATGTCTTCCTTGGCGCAGCGCCATCACCCCTAGGCATCTATCGCGGCGGGATCGACCCTGCGTTCCCCGGCGGGATCGGCTTTGATCCTGAGCCGGAGTTCGTGCCCCTGCCCGGCCAAGGGATCACAGGTTTCGCGGCCTGCGGCGGCAAGCTCTACGCCTCCACCTCCCGCCAGATCCTGGAGCGCCAAGACGGTGAGGAGCCGAGCTGGGAGATCATGCTGGATCTTGAGGAAGACAGCGACATTGGTCCCTATGCGGCGGAGTTGATGCCGGATTGGCAGCTGCGTGAGGAGATCAAAGCTCTGCGTTGCGATCGCGCACGGGGCGGCTCGAACCTTCTCTTTCACGTCTACAATCGTGCGTGGCGCTTCATTCCTGGCGCAGGCGGTCCGCTGCCTGAGGCGAACATCGCTCAGCTGGTTCGTTCGATGACCGGCCGCGAGGCGCATCTTGTGATGGCACAGGACGCGACCCTCATGCGCTTCATTGATGGGGATACAGAGGAATGGATCGGTCTCGAGATCCACTATAATGAGGAGTATCTCGAGAGCTTCCCGGAGTTTCCTTACTGGGCCAGCGGTTTCGGCAAGGATGCCTTCTATCTGGTCCGCACCGTGGTCGGCGGCGTGACCCAATTCCGGCTCGAGTATCTCGCCGTGGTGGGCAATGATCCCTACCAGCGCCCCCTCGCCAGGGTTCGCGACTTTGAAAAATCACCCTTTGAACGCGACAGCGCCATCTATGCAGCTGGCTTTGCGCCTTGGTTTGAAGAGGTCAGCGGCACCGGCTGGATCACCCGCGGCGAGCGCTGAATTTATGTCCCCGCTGTCACACTCAGGGGGGAGTCGCGGACCGCGGATTGGTCTATACTCGTATTAGCCTGCTGAGCTGTTGAGAAAGGGGCCCCGCCATTTCGGACGTGTGGCGAGAAACGCTTCAAGATCTCCGCGTCGGCCTCGCCGCCGGTGCACGAGGCGCTGCGCGCTTGGCGGGAGAAGGTTTCCGGGCCGTTCCATGGAAGCTTGGGGTCGCACCGCTCCTGACTGTGGTCTCGGCATTCGCCACGCTGGCGATCCCGCTCATGATCTGGAACGCCAAACACGCGATTGAGGTGTTCCCCGACAGCGATGTCGATCTTGCCGCTGCTGGTCGGCAGCCGAACATTCTGATCCTCGCCGCTGATGGCTCAAAACTGGGTAGCCGCGGCAGCGACCTTGGTGATCCGGTCACGCTTGATGATCTCCCGCCCTATCTCGTCGATGCATTTCTCTCGACCGAAGACCGGCGTTTTTATCAGCACCCGGGCTTTAATCCCTTTGCCCTGGTTCGCGCGATGCTCGCCAACTACCGCGAGGGCCGCGTTGTCCAGGGCGGCAGCACGATCACCCAGCAGCTCGTGAAGAACCTCTTCCTCTCCGGTGAGCAGACGCTCAGCCGAAAAGTGGACGAGCTGCATCTCGCCCTGTGGCTTGAGGCACGGCTCACAAAGCAAGAGATCCTCGAGCTCTATCTCAACCGGATTTATCTGGGCGCGAACACCTATGGTTTGAGCGCGGCATCGGATGCCTATTTCTCCAAGACACCAGCAGAGCTGACCCTTGGCGAAGCGGCGCTTCTCGCTGGCCTCCCCAAGGCACCTTCGGCTCTTGCTCCGCACACAAATCTTGAAGGCGCCCTCGCCCGCAGCCGAGAGGTGATCGACAATCTGCGAGAGACGCGGAAGATCGACAAGATGACCGCCATGGTCGCGAAAGCCGACCGGCCGACCTTGCGTCCTCGCGGGGTGCGCGACACCGACGGCTATTTCCTCGACCATGTGGCCGCGGTCTTGCCGACGCTGATTGACGAAACGAACTACGACCTCGTCATCACCACGACGCTGATCCCCGAGATCCAGACCGCGGCAGAGAACGCGGTTCAAGAGGCGCTCTATACGGAGGAAGCGGCGCGCAAGGGCGCAGAACAAGCCGCCCTTGTCGCCTATGGCAGTGATGGCGGCATTGTCGCCATGGTGGGCGGCAAGAGCTATCCCGAGAGCCAGTTCAACCGCGCAACCCAGGCGCGGCGGCAACCGGGGTCAGCCTTCAAACCTTTTGTCTACGCAGCAGCGATCGAGGCGGGATTTGATCAGCAAACGGTGCTGGTCGATGGCCCGGTACAGGTCGATGGCTGGCAACCGACGAACTATCGTGAGCGTTTCCTCGGCCCGCTCCGCCTACGTGAAGCGCTGGCGCGGTCATCGAACACAGCGACCGTCCAGATCACCGAGGCCGTCGGTCGAGGCGAGGTGATCAATGCGGCACGCCGGGCTGGACTTAAAAGTGAGCTGCAACCGCACCCCTCCCTGGCGCTCGGCGCTTTTGAGGTCCCGCTTGATGAGCTGACCGCGGCCTATCTGCCGTTTGCGCACCAGGGCGAGATCCGAAAGCCCCATGCCGTCGCGTCGATCAGCACCAGGAGCGGCGAGGTCCTCTACCAATGGGAGCCGCTGGAGCCGCAACAGGTCTTCAGCGTCAAGACAGCCGACCGGATGACAGACCTCCTCAAGTTCGTCACCACCGGCGGCACAGGCCGCGCAGCGCGCGTTTCTGGCCTTGAAGTTGCCGGCAAAACGGGGACCACGAATGAGTGGAGAGACGCCTGGTTCGTTGGATACTCCGCACACCTGACCACCGGGGTCTGGGTCGGGAACGACGACTATGAGCCGATGGACGAGGTTTCGGGCGCCACCTATCCTGCGAAGATCTGGAGCGCCTTTATGGGCGCAGCGCATGAAACGCCGGGATTTGAGCCTGCGCCGCTGCCGATGGATGAGGTGATCTACGCCTCAGACAAAGATCTTTGGCAGCTCGCCGGAACCTACGCGGTGTTGAAGCAAGATCTGGCCCGCCACGCCTATGGCGTCGGTCCGCAGCCAGAGCGTCGGCGCGGCCTTCCCAACCTTTACGGTCTGATCAAACGCCAGACTGTGGCTGGCCGCCTGGCAACCGACGATCCGCCCGGTGAGTACACGCCTAGACGCTGATGATCGGCGTGAGGATCGTTTCTTGATGCCTGGCGCTGCCAATCACCTCGACCACCCAGAGGTCAGGATCAAAGCTGCGCTCTTGTTCTAAAAGGTGGTCGATCTCAGCCTCCGCAACCGGCGTGGCGGTCATTCGCCGCCAGGCGGAAGCACCGTCGGTTTGGGTCTCAGCAAAGCCAAAGACCTCTCGTCCATCGAGCCATTTGATGAAGATCATTCCGCCTTCTGCGTGGCCCTTGTGGATCACAGCATAGATAAGACCGGCAGCTTCCGCCTGGCGCCCGATGGCGGCGACCTGGATATCACTCCGAAGCCGCATCTTGGGTCCTCAGGCGACAGATCGTTTGCGCGTGCTGCGCTGGGCGGTGGATGCTGGTTTGGCCGAAGGGCGGATCTCGATGGCTGGCAGGGTGAGGCTAGCGAGGGTGCCGCGACCCACCTCTGATTCAATCGTCAGATCACCGCCATGGGCCTTCGCCAGCGCCCGGCTCAAGGCCAAGCCAATACCGCTGCCCTTTGTTCCGCGCACACCCGCCTGGCGCGCCTGATAAAAGCGCTCACCAACGCGCTGAAGGTCGGCCTCGCTCATCCCGACACCGGTATCTTCGACGCTGAGTTTAAGACCGCCATGGTCACGATGGGCACGGATGCTGATCGCGCCTTTCTCGGTGAACTTGAGGGCGTTGCTCAAAAGGTTGAGCACGACCTGGCGCAGAACCTTCGGGTCAAGCCGCATGGAACCCAGATCCTGGGGAACAAGGTTGCGAATCTTAAGGCCTGCACGGTCGGCATCGAGCTGCACCATGCTCACACACGATGCGATAATGGTGTGGGGCTCGACAAGCTCCGGCTGAAGCTCAAACCGCTCCGCCTCTGCCTTTGATAGATCGAGAAGATCGTTGACCAGCGACAGCACGTGTTGGCCGCTTTCTTGGATCACCCGTGCATAGTCGCGGTAACGGCGGTCACCGAGCGGGCCTTCGCCAGCGCCCGGCTCAAGGCCAAGCCAATACCGCTGCCCTTTGTTCCGCGCACACCCGCCTGGCGCGCC
>JBCBMW010000020.1:0-47955 GCA_039822105.1 Pseudomonadota bacterium
GATGGCTGACCGCCCCGACCATTTCTGAAAGAAAGGCTTCGGACTCGCCGTCCCCCATCAGGATCGAACGCTCGGCCCCCTCCTCGACATTGACCACGACCTGAACGGCAGTCCGTGCACCGCCCGGCCAGTTGGCCTGGGGCGGTTCAGCGCCATATCCAACGAGGTCACGCGGCGTGGGCATAGACCCCCCAGGCCGCGTCGACACCCTCACCCGCGGGGACAGCCATACCCTCCGCTCGCAGAACAGCTTCGAGGGCGCCCAGTGTAATCAGCACCTTGTGCTGCGCAGCGTTGAAGCCCATGGCGCCGATGCGCCAGATCTGGCCTTTCAACGGGCCAAAGGCTGTGCCGATCTCGATCTCAAATTCTGTCCGCATGCGGTCGCGGACGCGCTCGCCATCCACCTCGTCCGGGATCCAAATGCCGGTGACGTTGCTCATACGATGCGCGTCGTCGCCGTAGACCTTGAACCCCATCGCCCGGACACCAGCGACCATCGCTTGGCCCGCCAGACTGTGCCGCTTCCACCGGGCATGAAGCCCCTCCTCCATCGCCACACGCGCGCACTCGCGAGCGCAGTAAAGCATACTCGTTGCTTCCGTATGGTGATTAAGGCGGCGCTCCGACCAGTAATCCATGATCATCGCGAGATCGAAATAGTTTGATGGGATGCGGGGGCCGTTGCCTTGCTGGAGTTCAGGATTGCGAATCCCTTCCTCCGTATGGCGACGGTTGAAGATGAATTCTGCTGCGCGATCTGAAACCGTGATCGGCGCACAACCCGCCGGCCCGCCAAGGCATTTCTGCAGGCCGCAGGTCACGATGTCGACCTGCCATTCATCGGTATAGAACGGCATACCGCTCAGCGTCGCCGTGGCATCGATGTAGAAATAGGCTCCCGCCTCGCGGCACAGCTCGCCAATGCCCTGCACCGGCTGCGCCATCGTGGTGGACGTGTCGCCAAAGACGGTCGCAACAACCTTGGGCTCGTGCTGCTCGATCGCTTCTTTGATAGCCTCAAGCGGAACGACCTCTCCCCACGGAGCGTCGACGGTCACGACTTCCGCGCCAATCCGGCCGAGGATTTCCCGTAAGAGAAGTCCGAACCGGCCATAATTGATGACAAGCACCCGGTCACCCGGCGTTGTCAGTGAGACGAGCGCCGATTCAATTCCCGCGCGCGCAGTTCCATCGATCAAAAACGTCCATTTGTTCTCTGTACAGAAAACAGGGCGATAGAGGGCCATGACCTCGTTCATGTAAGCAGTGAACTCTGGGTCGAACTGCCCCAAAAGATCCGCTGACATCGCACGCAAGACGCGCGGATGGGCGTTGACGGGACCGGGGCCCATCAATAGGCGCTGTGGCGGATCGATATCACCGAACCGAGGCGGCATGGCGGTGTCCTTCGTAAAGTCGTGTGAATTCCAAAAGTGCCTGGAGTGCCTGTTCGGCGTCCTCCGGCAGGATGTTTTCATCAGGGTGGTGACTGATACCGCGCTCGCAGCGGACAAAAAGCATGGTCACCGGGCACAGAGCGGCCACGCTCATCGCATCGTGACCAGCACCGCTGAAAAGCTCAAAGGCGCGATCGTCTACCGACGAAACTGCTTGCGCGAGAAGCGCTATCAGCCCTGGATCACAGGGTGTAGCACTCAAATCTTGTTGTTGATCGATTGAGAGCGTGAGACCACGCTCTTCCGCAATCGCCCCGAAGCGTTCTTCAATCGCGCGCGCCGCTGCGTCTCGCATGTCATTGCTTGGTGCACGAACATCGAGACTGAAATGCACGCGGCCGGGGATCACGTTGCTTCCGCCCGGAAAGGTCTCGAGCCGCCCGACGGTGGCGACGACCCCGTTCTCCGCTTCTGCTCGCGCGACCTCCTCTGCCGCGCTCACCATCGCGGCCGCTCCAGCCAGCGCGTCACTGCGGAGGCCCATCGTGGTGGTGCCCGCATGAGCCGCGGACCCGCACACTTCGATGGCATAGCGGAGCTGACCGGCAATGGCCGTGACCACGCCGAGGGCCAAGCCTTCAGCCTCCAAAACCGGTCCTTGCTCGATATGCGCTTCAACGAAGGCAGCAATGTCAGGTCCACGTGCGGCCTCCGCGGGTGGGCGCTGATCGCGAGCGAGGTTTCCGTGCTCAGCAAGAAGAGCATCGAAAGCTGACAGCGCAGCACTTACCTCAATACCCTGAGCGTCCGTCTGCTGAAGGCTCGACACGATCGACGTTCCGGCTATGGCCCTGCTTGCCATCATCGATGCGTTAAAGCGGGAGCCCTCTTCATCGCCAAAGGCAACAACCTCAATTGGGAAGGGATAGCGCGTTCCGGCTTCGTGCAGGCGAGCAACAACCTCGATGCCCAGCATCACGCCGAGCGGACCATCGAACACGCCTCCATTCGGCACACTGTCGATATGAGAGCCGATCATCAGCGCCGGTGCCCCGGGCTCTGTCCCCTCATACCGGCCGATCAGCGTGGCAAGCGGATCGAGCCGGGTGGTCATGCCCGCATCTTCCATCCATGCCGCGACTTGGCCAAGAGTGGCGGCGTGGGCCGCGGTCAGATACCGGCGATCAAGCCCATCGGCGCGGCCCGAAAACGGCGGCACACCGAGCAAGCGGCATCGATCAAATGCTCTTTGGCCGGAGGGTTTCTCCTCCGCGATGGGATGCGCTATGGCTCCTACCATGCGGCAACGCCTCCGTCGCTACGCGGATCGGTTGCGCCTTCAAGTACGCCGTCGGGCCTGAGGACCAGAGCGCCGGCATGGCCCATCATGCTGGTGAAAGGCTCGACCACTTGAACGTCATGCCCAGCATCCGTCAGGCTACTGATCACGTCCGGTGAAAAGCGGCTTTCGATTTTCAAGTTGGTGCTCTCATCGCCCCATGTCCGGCCAAGAAGCCACCGCGGCGCCGTCACCGCAGCCTGGAGCGGCACGCCAAATCGGGCGTAGCGCGTGAAGATCGCCGCCTGGCTCTGCGGCTGCCCCTCTCCGCCCATCGTTCCATAGACCATCGACCGTCCGTCAGGGAACAATGCGGCAGCGGGATTGAGCGTATGGAAGGGAAGCCGCCCCGGCTCCAGCGCATTCCATGCCCCCTCGTCGAGGGAAAAACTCGCACCGCGGTTCTGCCAAATCACGCCGGTTTCGGGCAGCATCACACCTGAACCAAACTCATGGTAGACGGATTGAATAGCGCTGACCATACGGCCTTCGTTGTCGACAGCACCAAACCAAACGGTATCGCCATCAGCCGAGGGGCCGTTCCAAGGTGTGGCTTGGGCAGGGTCGATAGCCGCTGCGGCCGCATCAATGGCGCCTGTTTGATCCAGCACCGACTGAGCTGCCTCGCTCATCCGCGAAGGGTCACCAATGCCTGCTTTCCGTGCACGGCGCATGGCCCATTTGGTGGCCTCCACCAAACCATGGACATGATCAAAGCTGTCGGCTTCATCCGCCTTCATCTTGTCGAAGACAGACAAGATCAGCAGAGAGATCAAGCCTTGCGTGGGCGGCGGCATGTTGAACAACGTGCCGAGGCTGGTCTCAGAGATCAGCGGCGCTTCGGCACGGGCGCGGTGCGCCGCGAGGTCACTCAGACGAATAGGTGAACCGGCTTTCTCCAGGTCACTGACCCAAGCTTTTGCGATTTTCCCATCATAGGCACTGCGCAGCCCCTCGCGCGCCAAGGTGCGGAACGTCTCAGCGAGCGCAGGCTGTTTGAAGACAGCGCCGGTCGGTAACGGATCGCCATCAGGGTAGAAAAGATCTGTGAGGTGCCGATCACCAGCGAGCTCCGCCTGTTTCGAGGTCAAAAGCTCCGAGAGGCTCACCGGTGCGACAGCGCCGTGCTCTGCGTACGCAATCGCCTCTTCGACAATGCGCTCGAGAGGCAAGTTGCACCCCTCACTCAAGAGCGCATCCCACGCTGACAGTGTTCCGGCCACGGTCAATGCAGCCATGGGGCCCCGGTGAGGGATGGCCGTGAACCCTTCATCTTGATAGAGCAAGGGCGTGGCCTGAGCGGCGGCCGCGCCGCAGCCTTGAACCACGCGGGCAGTACGGTCTGGCTCCACGACCAACCAAAAGCTGTCGCCGCCAATACCGTTCATATGCGGATAAACGACGGCTAGGGCCGCAGCTGTGGCGATGGCCGCCTCGATCGCGTTGCCACCATCGCGCAAGACGTTGAGCCCGGCATTGCTGGCCAGGTGGTGAGGGCTCGTCACCATGCCCCGCAATCCAGTGGTGGTCTCGAGCATCAGGCGGACTCCTTCAACGGAGACAAATCGGCGACGCCGGGCGCTGACGGTGCGGCGATGACACCGACCCTCTCAAGCTGCTTCGCCACTTGGAACAACACCGCCTCTCGTCCTCGGCCCGCAACCATCTGTACACCAATGGGCATTCGACTACTGGGTACACTGACAGGCAGGGATATGGACGGCACACCGCTGATGCCAAAAGGCTGGGTCATCATGCCGAGATGCGCCCGCGCGTTGACCGCTTGTCCGTTGATGGTGATCGTTTCCTCATCAATGCGTGGGGCGGAAACCGGTGTCGCAGCCGTCAGGAGGATGTCATAGGTTTCGAAGACTTCCGTCAATTGATCTGTAAACGGTTCGGCCGATGCCAAAGCCGCAGCCTCTGTTCCGTCGGGCAACAAAGCCCCCGCGAGGAGCCGGTCACGTGTTCCGTCGTCGAACGATTGCGGGTCGTCCTGCAACGCTTCTAGGTGCCGTCTGCCGCCCTGCGCCGATGTCAGCAAGAAAGCGGCGGACCGGGCACGCGCGGCTTCTGTGAGCTCAACACGCTTGGCGCGCAACGCGCTTGCCACATGATCCACGGCACCTATGACCTCCGGATCGATCCCTTCATGGAAAAAACCGCCAAGAACACAGGCCTTGATCGGGTCAGCCGCGAACTCGCTCAAGCTATTGCCGGCCAGGACTTCATGCACGAGCTGCGCGTCGTCAGTGCAGCGGGTGAAAGCGCCGATCGTGTCGAGCTCATCAACAAACGGGAACACACCATCCATGGGCAGCGTGCCGTGGGTGGGCCGAACCCCGATCACTCCGCAAAGTGATGCAGGCACACGGACGGATCCATTGGTATCGGACCCCAAAGCAAAGGGGACAAGCTCGGCCGCAACCGCCGCCGCGGACCCGCCCGACGAGCCGCCAGCGAGACGGTCAAGGTCATGAGGGTTCCTGGTGGTCCCGAAGTGAGTGTTGACCGTGCTGAACCCATAGGCGAACTCGTCCATGTTCAGCGTGCCGATGAGAACGGCACCTGCATCGACCAAGCGTTTGATGAGGACGGCGTCGTCAGCTGCTGGCGTTTCTGACAAACGCCGTTTGGCACCAGCCGTGGTGGGACGACCTTTCACATCGAAGAGATCTTTCACGGCAAAGGGCACACCCGCGAGAGGACCGGGATCTTTGCCGTCCACGACGAGTTGATCAACGTGCTCGGCCTGCGCCATCGCGCGCTCACTCAGCACCCGCGTGAAAGCGCCAATATTCACATTGTGCTGATCAATACGCGCGAGCACTAAAGCGGCGACATCAGCCGCAACTCTCTCGCCGCTTCGCACACTCGCAGCGAGCTCTCGGATAGAAGGCCAAACGTTGGTCACGCGTCGCCCTCGCGAGCAACGCTTAAACCGGCAGTTTCAGCATGGGCGGCAAGCGCCTTCAGTTGAAGCGCAACGCCAGGCTCAGCCTCATCAGGGATACGGATAGCAAGCCGCTCGGCGCGCAGGGCAACGGCATCGGCCGTGACGTCGAACGAAAGACCGTTCACGCCAAGGCCCGACGACGCGTCTCGCTGCCCACTCGACGACTGTCGATCCACTTCCTTGTGCCTCCCAGAGCAATGGGTTCACAGGCACTGGCGCCTGCACTCGCGGCCTAACGCTATAATCGGCCAGACGCGACCCTCAATACGACATTTTGCGCCCAACCGTTCGCTTTTGCAATCAGGTACTTGGCGCTGGTTGAGACTGCCGTGCAGCGTAGCGCTGGGCCAGTGCGGCACCCACCACAAGCTGCGCCGGGTGATAGATCAAGAGCGGCAGCATGATGATTCCCACCGACGGCAGGCCAGCAAAGAGGATCTGCGCCATTGGCGCCCCGGTCGCGAGGCTTTTGGTGCCGCCGCAGAAGAGTGCTGTGATCTGCTCGTCATCTGATAAACCAGCAGCTCGCGCGATTGGCGGAAGCACGGCGAACGCCGCCGCAAGGAGCAATCCTGCGAGGATGATCGCCCCCAGGTAATCGCCAACGGAAAAGCGCGACCAGGTCCCCGCGGCCCCGGTCTCAGCGAAGGCTTTGAAGACGATCAACAGGATCACGTAGCGATCGAACTCTTTGAGGAACGCTTTGTGGCGCTCAAGCTGGTCTTTGACCAGGGGTCGCGCGAGCTGTCCGGCAGCAAACGGCACCAGAACGATCTGAGCAATATCGATCACTGCACTGAGCACATCAAACTCAGTATCTCCCGCCTGCCCGATCAGGGCGATCAGCATCGGCGTGATCAAAAGCCCTGCAAGGTTAGAAAGCGAAGCATTGAAAACTGCGCCTGGCACCTGCCCGCCCGCACTGGCCGCCAGCGCGACAGCCGAGGAGATCGTTGAGGGCAGCGCGGTGAGAAAGAAGAAGCCGAGCCGCGCATCAGCTGAAAGCCAGGGTGAACCAAAGATATAGACCAACGCGCCGATAGCCGGGAACGCGATAAAGGTCGTCGACTGCACTAAAAGATGAAGCCGCCAGGCGGCCACCCCGCTCAGAAACACTTTGGGCGCGAGGTTTGCACCGTGCAGGAAAAAGATGAGGGCAATGCCGATCGTCGTAACGGTATCGAGGGAGAAGATGCCTTCCAGCCGAGCGGGAGCGGGGAACAGCAACCCAAGAAGCACCGCCGCCAAAATCATCAGCAGTGCGGACTGTTTCTTCGCCCATGCCTGAGCACTCTTGATGGCGTGTTGGATCACACTGGTCCCCCGTGTTCAGCGCGAGACCATGCTCGTTCTCGCCGCATCGCACAAGGGGGACCCTGATGAGACGGAACGCTAGTCGATTTCTGCCCGATAAAAGTCGTGAACGATCCGTGCCAAGCGTTTTGCGAAATCTGGGTGATGGAGGCGCTGAGGATTCATCCGCAGCGTGACCCAAGTTGGACCAGCGATCGAACCCATAAGGATGGGAACCTCATCATCCGAAAGCGACCTAAAGCTCTCCGGATCACGTGTCCGGATCTTTTTGGCGATACGTCCATACATCAGCAGCACCTTCTGCGCGATGATCTGGCGATACTCCTCATCCTGGATGATCAGCATATTGACTCGTCGCTGCGTCTCGATCCGGGCATCAAAGGGCTTAATCACGCTCTGAATGACTGCGAGGATCAGCTCCTCACCCTTTGCATCCGGATGATCCGCAAGCGCCTGATCAACTCGCTGCTCTGTTCGCTCGAGCTCTCGGATAGCAAGAGCACGGAAGAGCGAGTGCTTGTCGCTAAAGTATCGGTAGACGGTGCCTACGGAGAACCCAGCGCGCTCTGCAACCTTAGCGGTCGTCACGCTGTTCCCCTCGACCCGCTCCAAAAGCTGAGCGGTTCCGTCGAGGATATAGTCAATTGTCGTCCGGGCGCGCGGCTGTTTCGGCGCGGAACGGTGTATTTGCTTCATTTGCGGGTCTCCCAGCGGCTCTCGTTAGGGCTGTCGGAAACTGAATTGTGCGTTCCCCATGGCCCATTTAACTTTGCATCAATGCTGATGTCATCACGCAGCAGAACTTCAATGATCCGCCCCGATCCCTCTCATGGGGCGGATCACCCCTCCCTTGGATAGCGACAACGCATCCGTAGGACTACAGAATTTTTGTCCAATGCAAACCACGGACCACGAACGAATGACCAAGTCTATCTATCTGCTTGCCCTGATGCCTCTGCTCGTTGGGACGACAATCGCCGCTGAGACGGCACCTCTTCCGATTGCGGTCGATCCTGACCAAAATGGCGAGATTACGCGAAACGAGTTCTTGAACCTTCGGAAGGGCAGAGCATTTGCCGGTGACAGCAACGGAGACGGACTATTGTCGCCAAGCGAGTTCGCACCTATGATTCCAAGCCGCGTTCCGCGCCGGATGCACGGCCGCGCCTTTTCTCAATTCGATATGAGCGCCGATGGTTACGTCGACGAGGCGGAAATGATGGCTGCGCCTGCGCAAGCGTTCGACCAAGCTGACAAGAACAAAGACAACGTCATCTCAGGCAGCGAGATCGAGTCGTTCCGCACACAGCTCGAGAACACAGGCCTCCTTGAGGCGCAGTGATGATCGGTCCAGGGGGAACGACGAGTACCATGCGTATGGGGATCACACTGGCCGTGAGTTGTGCTGCATTGGCAGCAAGTGCGGCTGCTAATGATGAAACCGCGGAGGAAGATGTCAGCACACCTCTGACTGAGGCCACTGCACCAGAAGAGGACATCGTCGTTGACGGCGACCTTCCCCCAGAGGCCGAAGACACCGGGGGACCGCGCGACCGAGCCAAAGATCGCCGAGCGCAGCGGAAAGCGGAACGCGCAGCACTCCGCGCAAGCATGGAAGCCTATGGAGCGGACGCCTCGCGGTGGCGTTTCGCCACGGCCGTTGCTTTCGCAAACGCCGAGGTCGACCTCACCAGCGTTGAAGTGGACGTCCCTGACGATTTTCTGATTGAAGATTTAGACGTTGTGGTGACTGACCTCACTGACATCTCGAGCACCGCATGGATCAACACCGTTGCCTATCGCGTGTTGCCCTTTTTGGAGGTATCCGGACAGATTGGCGTGCTTCAATCAGAGACTGTGACTGCGTTTGAGATCACGGGCACACCCGATCTTGAGTTGATCACATTTGACGAGCCGATCACGCTTCAACTTGACGCTGGGGAGGAAGCAGACGGCTACACCTTCGGCCTTGGCACCAACGCAATCGCGCCGGTTGGGATCGTAGCGGGCAGGCCATTGATTGGCGTCGCTGGCTTCCGGTACAACTGGAACCGGGTCGACAACGGCAACATCAACTCCGAGTCGCTCTTTGCGAACTTCGGCCTGGCCTACGCCGTTCCCACAGAACAAGCGCTTTATTCATTCTCGCTGGGAGCCGGATATGGCCGCCTGGAGCGCGAATCGATACGCGACGCCTCCTTTGGGGGCGAAAACATCCGTGTGCGTGTTGAGCAGGAGTTGGAGAACCCCTGGAGTGTCGACTTCGGAGTCTCTCGCTCGCTAGGCCCGAATTGGAGAATTGGGTACGCCCTATCGAACAACTTGAGCGGTCCTTCGACCCACTTGATCGCCCTCTCATTCTCACCCAATGAGATGTAGCGAAAAGACGTCGGTGATCACCTCAACTTTGGTGCCACTTTCAACGCTGGTTCATCAAGAGGCGAAGCAGCAAGACCTTGGAAGAGCTGGCGGGTGAAAGCATCTTTTGGCCCGTTGGCGATCTCCGAAACGCTACCCTGCTCAACAATCGAGCCGTCGCGCATGACGATCAACCGGTCACTCAGGTGCCGAGCGACGGCAAGATCATGGGTGACAATAAGATACGTCAACTGAAATTCTGTTTGCAGCTCTAGCATCAAATCGAGGATCTGGGCCTGCACTAGGACATCGAGCGCTGATGTCGGCTCGTCCAAGACAATGAGATTGGGACTGGTCGACAGCGCACGCGCGATCGCCAACCTCTGTCGTTCACCGCCAGAAAACTGATGGCGGAAACGATCAAGCGCAGAAGATGGCAAGCCAACGAGGTCCAGGAGTTCTTTCGCCTTCTGCCGCGGATCAGGCTCCCGTCCTGCAGCAAGCAGCGGCTCAGTGATGATCTGCCACACCGGCATGCGCGGACTGAGCGACGATCGGGGGTCCTGAAAGACAAACTGAAGACGTCCTTGCCGCATCACCGTACCCGGATGATCACCAAAGGCCTGCACAGAACCGCTCGACGCTTGCTCAAGCCCGGAAAGGACCTTCGCAAGGGTGGTCTTTCCCGAACCTGAGCCGCCGATCAGGCTCACCGTCTCGCCCTTGTTGATGGTGACCGAGACGTCTTTCACAGCATCAAAGTAAGACGTCGGACGCCCCAAGAGCGAACGATTCCGAACAAAGCGGACACTGACATGCTCCGCCGTCAGAATGGGTTGCCCTTGCTGTTCGGCGTCGGACGCCGCGTTCTTGGCATATTCAAGACGGTCGCCCCCGCTCTGACGGCCTGGTTCGGTTTGCAAGATAGGGGTGCGCGGCACCGCCCGGTCCGGAAGACATCCGATAAGGGCTTGGGTGTAAGGATGCTGCGGGTCGGTCATGAGGTCCCTCGCCTGGCCCTCCTCAACCACCTCGCCATCTTTCATGACGATGATCCGATCACAGAAACTCTCAACCACTGAAAGGTCGTGGGAGATGAGCAGCACTGCCGTCCCCCGGCGCTTCGCTACGTCTTTGATCAAAGCCAGAATCTCACCCTGGACCGTCATATCGAGCGCTGTTGTTGGCTCATCTGCAATGATCAGTGTCGGGTTCTTAATGAACGCAAGCGCGATCACCACGCGTTGTCTCATCCCGCCGCTGAGCTCTGACGGGAAGGCGGCCATCACGCGATCAGGATCGTCGAGGGAGACTTCGCGGAGCTGCGTCGTCGCCAACGCGTCCGCTTCATCCCGCTCTGTGACGCCGATAGCTAGTGCCGCTTCCCTGAGGATCGCGCCAATCCGCATCGAGGGGTTGAGCGCGGTCATGGGCTCTTGGAAAATCACGCCAATCTGATGGGATCGCAGCGTACGGAGGACACTCTCGTCTGCACCCTCGATCGCAACATCGCCAAAGCGCACCGTCCCCTGATCGATCTGCGTCGCCTGAGGAGGCAGAAGCCCCGGGATCGTCATCGCGGTCACGGACTTGCCGGAGCCCGATTGCCCAATAAGGCCGATGATCTCACCCTTGCCAACCGAGAGCGACACGCCGTGAACCACAGGAACACCGCCCGTGGGCCCGACGAAGGAGATGTGCAGATCCTCGATGGAGCAGATCTGAGGTTGGACGGTATCAGGACTACTCATGACTTCCTCGCCCGGCCCGCTGGATCGAGAAGGTCGTTGAGCCCGTCGCCAATCAAGTTGAAGCCCACCGCCACGACCAAAATCGCGAGGCCTGGAAAGACCGGGTACCACCAATGGGTCGCAAGATAAGACCGCCCCGAGGCAACCATTGCTCCCCACTCCGCCACCGGCGGCTGCGCGCCCAGGCCCAAGAAGCTGAGCGCAGCGGCAGCAAGGATCACAGCGCCCACATCTAGGGTCGCAACAACCAAGATCGGGGGCAGAGCATTGGGAAAGATGTGCCCTCTGAGGATCGCCCAAGGTGACGCGCCGTAAGCCTTGGCCGCCTGGACATAAGGCTTGCAGCTCAAAGAAAGAGCCTGCCCCCGCGCCAGGCGTACATAGCTCGGCATACCGACAAACGCCAAGGCAAGCATGGCATTGGTGAGGCTCGGGCCGAGCGCCGCCGTCAGAGCCATCGCGAGAACAAGGCTCGGCACCGACATCACAATATCCGTCAGCCGCATGATGATGTTGTCAACAACACCGCCTAGAAAGCCAGAGATACAGCCGATGACAAAACCTACGGACCCGCCAAGGGTGGTGATCATGATCCCCATGCCAAGCGATATGCGGGCGCCGTAAAGCAAGCGAGAGAACAGATCTCGGCCAAGCTCGTCCGTCCCCATCGGATGCTGGAAGCTTGGCGGCTGCAAACGGTTGGTGACATCGACCGCAATCGGATCATAGGGCGCAAAGAATGGTCCCAGAAGAGCAACCAGCACAGAGAAACAAACGATGACAGCACCGAACAGCAGTAGCGGCGAGCGGAAACGCTGCCGCCACTCACCGATGGCTTCAAACAGCGCCGTCAGCTGCGGCGGCATCGTCTTCATGGGAACAGAAGCCTTCATGTCCGAGCACCGCGCAGTTCGGGGTTGATCGCCAGGTAGAGGAGATCAACCGAGAGATTAATCAGCACATAGATGAAGCCTGTCATCAGCGTGAAACCCATGATCGCAGGAAAATCGAGCGACTCGATCGCTTGCAAAATATAGCTCCCCAAGCCTGGCCACGCGTACATGCTCTCAACGACGACAGCGCCCGTCAGCATAGCGCCGAAATAGACACCCAGCTGGGTGACAAAGGGATTGAGCGCATTCGGCAAGACGTGGCGCACGACCACCCGCCGCTCCGTCAAACCAAACGAACGCGCCGTTCGCACATAGTCGCGCCTCAATTCTTCGAGGACGGATGCTCGCACCAAGCGAGCGAAACCACCAATCATGATGAAGGCAAGGCTCATCGCCGGGAGGATGAGGTGCGCCGCGGCACTGACGAACGCATCCAGCCTCAAAGCGAGGAGACTATCGATGAGAAGCAACCCTGTCGGGTGAGAAAAATCGTCGAGAAGCGGATCGATCCTCCCGCCCGCAGGCAAAAGACCAAGCTGACCGTAGAAGAGGTAGATAAGAAGCAGAGCGAGCCAAAAGGACGGCGTGGAGAACCCCACCAGCGCGAACAGCCTGACGAACTGATCCACCCAACCGTCTTTGTAGATCGCAGACAGAACACCGAGTGCTATGCCGAACGTGATAGCGATCAACATGGCAGCGAGCGTCAGCTCTAACGTCGCCGGAAAATAGGCGGCGAGGTCTCGCAACACCGGGCGCCCGGTTCTGATCGAGATGCCAAGGTCACCCTGCGCGACATCCCCGATATATCGTCCGTATTGAACAGGAATGGGATCGTTGAGGCCGAGCTCGACACGAATGCCCTCGACAACCTCTTCGCTGGCATAGTCTCCAGCAATCAGTCTGGCAGGGTCCGTCGGAATGAGCCGTGATATGACGAATGTAACCATCGTCAAACCGAGAAGAACGACGCCCAAGAGCATCAGTCGTTGTCTTACGATCGCAAAGGCCATGGCTACTCACCAACCCGAGGGTAATGCCGCCCTCGAAAAACGAAGGCTTTCGCCTGACTGTCTGTTCCATCGAACACAAAACGTTGCAGCAACGGTTCTCGCTGTCCGTCCATCATCATCGCAACCAAACCCGGCTGTTCGGTGGGATAAGCTTCCGCAGAGAACGTAGGGACGCCCACCGCGCCCTCTGCCGTCGGTCGAGCGGTGATCACCAGGTGATTGCCCTCCGCCGTCACAGTCACAGTGGCAGCGCGCGCTTGGTAGCGGCCAACGCATGGCCGCATGTCCTGACCGTTTGCTAACGCGGTAAAGCCTGGCTGGCTTGGTTTGGTGTCCGTGTACCGAGAGAAAACACCCGTCAACACGGAGTGCGCAAGGTGCCTCATGTCACCGCCATTGGCTATCAGAGCGACAACGAGACCGGTCTTTGGATCCGCCCGAAGGAACGCTGACTGTCCGGGCACAACGCCGTCGTGGCCAACGACTGTTCGCCCACCTTGATAATCGAAGAGCATGGCCCCGAGGCCCCATGCCGAGGCAAAAGTTGCGGCGGGCCCCTCCACTTCTCGTGCGGTCATCGCGCTCACGGCGGCCTCGGACAGGAAGCGCGCGGCTTCACTGGACAGCCCGCCGTTGGCCAAGACAGACCCCAGCTTGGCAAGATCAGTGGCCGTCGTCAGGGGTCCCGCACCCGCTGGTGCCAACGCAGCCGGATAGCTTTCCTCTGCTGGCTGAAGATCGGCGTCGTCACCGGCAACGTAGCCCAACGCATGGCGCAGACCCGCATCGTCGAGATGGGTGTTTGACATGCCCAAAGGAGCGAAGACTTCTTCCTTCATCAATTGCGCCCAAGGCTTTGCGGCCACCGCTTCGGCAACGCGCGCAAGGATCGCAAAACCTGCATTGTTGTAGGAATGAAAGTGACCTGGCGTGAAGAGCTGGGGAAGATCCGCACACGCATCCACGTAACGCGCAATCGCTTCGGGCAGCGATCCGAAATCGACAAAGAAATCGCCGTCGAAGCCGCTCGTGTGGCTGAGAAGATGCCGCAGCGTGATAACGCGACTTGCCGAGCCGTCGGCCACGCAAAATGACGGAAGGTAGGATCCCACCGTCGCGTCAAAACTCAGTCGACCTTGATCGACGAGACGCGCAATGAGACAGGCGGTCATCAACTTCATCGTCGATCCGGCACGGAAGTGCGTATCTGAGGTGACGCTGAGCGCTTGCTGGACATCCGCCAGGCCGAAAGTCGAGTTAATCAGCACTCCGTCCTTCAAAACGGCCAACTGCGCGCCAGGCGCGCCCGCCTCCTCCGCAGAACCAGCGAGCAACGCACCAAACTCAGCGTCCAAGCCTGGGGAGTCTTCGCGCAGCGTCATCACCATCACCCCTACGAACGCTCGGTGCTGAAAGGCCACATCGTGGTGTCGGCCTTCCTGTACGTGGCAAGTTGAGGGTCAGCGACAGCCACGCCAGGGGCTGCGAGGTAGACGATGTCGTCCGTAAGCTTTGAAAACGAGTCGAAAAAATGATGGTTGGATTTGAGGACGATGACTGACTTTTGCGCAAGCGCAATACCGGCGTCCTCAAAAAGATCGGTTGAGAACGCCTGATTTCGAACCGTACACAGAAGAAGACTGAGGTCACCGGCGTGGACCGCCACGACCTGGCCCATCGGCCAGGATGTCCCGCCGAAATCTTGGCGCGCGTCATCGATGACGCGCCCGACCGTCACCCGATGGTCGAGGGGCATGCCTGAAAAACTGGAGGCCTTGCCGCCGACGCGGAGGTCGAGCGTCGCCCCCTCGCCGTGGGCCGCCGCTATCGATACGGCGACGGGATCCCAGATCGGACCAACGGCAACGTTGCCCACACTCGCCTCAAGAAGTGCACGGAGCATATAAGTGGAATCGCCTGGCGCACCGCCGCCAGGATTGTCCGCGCCGTCTGCGATGACCACGGGTCGGCCGGGGGCACCTCGCTTCGCGGCATCAACGCTTTCATCGACCGACAGTCTCTCAGTCGAAGCCTGCGCACGGATGCGGAAGGCATGGTCAGCGACCTCAGCCGCGACCTCCTCTGCGAGATCAACATCGCCATCGGTGATCACAAGGGCTTTTGTGCCCATGTCCGGCACGTCGCCTGATGCGAAGCCGTGAACGAGCGACACGGACAAAACAGAGGGTTGGGTCTCCAGCTCCGTCATCCGCTGAACAAGGCTTCGTGAGGGGTCCTGGCCGGTGAAGTACTGAGCGATAGATCTTGTGTCCGCCTGAACCACCACAGGGCTGATGTCGCCTCGCCGGGCACGGACAGCCAGATCGACCAACTCCTCTGCCCGCTCAAGAGCATCGGTATGCGGATATTCTTTGAAGGCAATCAGAATATCGGCGGCATCGGTCATCGCCGAGGTCAAATGCGCGTGGGGATCAAACTCAACGCCGATGATGCAGGACGGCCCAACAAGCTGCCTCACCCGCTGAAGAAGATCGCCCTCACAGTCGTCATACCCCTCGGCCACCATGGCCCCATGAAGACCGAGAAGCACGATATCGAGCGGCAATGCTGCCTCGAGATCTGACAAAAGTTCGTCTCTCAGATCCTCGTAGACCTCACGAACGGTTTTTCCTGATGGGAACGCCGCGGCGCACAGACCTTCGTGCAGTTGCCAACCTTCAGCTTTGGCTCGCTGCCGCGCGACCCATAGCGGCCCCGTAAAAAGAGTGGGCCCATCGTCAGGATGCTGACCAGCGGGATAGAGAAACCACTCGTCAAAATGACGCCGCTCCGTCGCGATCGGCGAGAACGTGTTGGTCTCCGTGGCAAGAGCCGCTGTGAACACGCGCAGGGTCATCAGGACGATCGATCCCGACCGACGAGTTCCAGCTTGTGATAGGGTACGTTAAAGATATCGCGTTCGTCGATCTCATACCCCTCCACCCACGTGCCGGACACCGTCCAGATGTTGTTCCGTGTCAGGTAGACATAGGGAAGATCATCATTGATGAGGTCAACAGCGTCGACGATCATGGTTCTCCGCCGGTCGATGTCGGTCTCTTCGATTGAGTCTCGAACCAGTGATGCAACAGCGGGATTGTTATACCGAGCATAGTTTCCCGCGGCGCCGATTTTATCGGGCTCAAACCAAAAGTTCAGGACGTTCGATGGATCCGCATAAGGAGAAACCCAACCCATGAACATCATGTCGAAAGAGCCACGTTCGGCACGGTCGAGGACCGCGGGAATGGTGAGCCGCTGCAGTCGCACGCGAAAGCCCGCCGCCTCCAAGTTCGCCTGAACAAAAACCGCGACCGTGTCGGCGCTCGCTGAAACGCCGGGGTAAGCGAAGAGGACGTCGAGGTCCTCAGGTGGGCGACCAGTTTTCTCAACAAGGCGCTTCGCGGCGTCAGGGTCGTATCTGTACGGATAAGCCTCATCGGATGATCCGAGCATGCCCCTGGCCAGCGGTCCGCGGAAGGCGCTGGAGCGCCCCTCCTTCAGAACATCGACAATGCTCTCCACATCAATCGCGTAGGCGACGGCGCGGCGCAGATCAGGATCGGAGAAGACCGGCGATTCAATGTTGAGGGCGAGGTTGTGGAAAGCCAACATCTCTGCCGTGTGGACCTCAAAGTCTGCGTCCCTCTCGAAACTTGGCAAGCTCTCGGGCGGTAAGAAATATGCGAGGTCCAGATCGCCGCGCTTGATCATCAGCGCCCGAACCGCTGGATCATTGATCTCTCTAAAGATCACCTCACCGATCGGACCAGCAGAAGCTGGGTGATGCGGGTTCCGCTCCAGGATATAAGTGCTCCGCGGTACAAACTTGGTGAGTTGATAAGGACCACTTCCCGACGTGTTCTCGCTCAACCACTGCGAGGCAAGATCGCCATCGATTTCGTGCTCAAGCACCTTAGGATTGATGATGAACCCAACGCGGTCGGACACGAGCGGCAAAAGGGAGAAGATGGGCCGCACAAGGTGAAAGACCACCGTTTCATCATTGGGCGTTTCAATTCTCTCTACAGCCGACTTGAGCGGTGCAGACGGCCCCCGGCCAAGGGTCATCGCGCGTTCGAACGAGAACTTCACCGCCGCCGCGTCAACCTTAGACCCATCTGTGAAGCGGTATCCGTCGGCAAGCTGAAAGGTCCAGCTTGAGCCGTCGTCGGCGACGATCCAGCTCTCAGCAAGGTCGGGGGTGAAAACATCCGCGCCGGTATCAGGGTCGGCGGACAAGGTGACCAAGCGTTGGTAGACGGGCGGCAGTAAGACCGTCTGCTCCACACTTCCCGCGATCGCTGGATCAAGCGGCCCTACTGTGGACCGTATACCGACGATGAAGGTCTGTGAGCTGACATCTGAAGGCTCGCCGCCGCACGCCGAGAGACACACCAGCGCCGCAAGAACAAGGATACGTCTCACGCCGTGCCGCTCCATCGCCGTTGTACTGACGCCATACCGATCTCGCCCATTGGAAGTCGATTCCGCTAACACAACGGACGAACGGGCACGGAACACCTGCCAAGGGGCTTGCGTTGACAACTTCATGACATGGACACTAACATATTAGCGAGCACCGTAAAGGCAATTTTGCTGCCGCGGCCGGGTCTGCAGGGAGATCATTGTGAGCGCCTTTTTATCACTCCCCATCGCTGGACCGGTCATCGCGCTAGCGTTCATAGCGCCAGGGCTTTTTCTCTTGCTGCATGCGGGAAACAAAACGCTCTTGCGGCGGGTGTCGGGCCGGATGCTCACTGGTTTCGGTGTGTTGCTGATGATGGGCGCGCTGACATTTTTGTTGAACCAAAGGTCAGCCCTCTCTGGTTTTTCGGAGGCACCCGGCACCCTAGTCGACATCGGGGGCTACAAAATCCACGTCCTTTGCGAGGGACCGCGGGATGACGAACCCACCGATTTGTGGATCTCTGGCGGGTATTCGCAGGAGCTTCACCTCTACCACCTCCACGCTGAGGCGCGGAAAACGCGGCGTTCTTGCCTCGTTGACCGCGCAGGAACCGGCTGGAGCGAGCGCGGTCCCCTTCCTCGCACGACAAAACGAACGGTTGACGAGTTTGAAGCGGCCTTGCGCGAGCTCGGCGAGGACGGGCCGTTCGTCATCATTGGCCATTCTCTGGGCGCTGTGATCGGAGCAAACTTTGCCGCTCATTACCCCGAACGCGTCGTGGGCCTTGTCGCGGTGGACGGCACCCCGTGGGCATTGGTCAACGCGACAGGACATGGGCCAGAGGGCTGGTGCAAGAGCCCCTATCCGACATTTCTCGTTCTCGGCTCGATGTTTGGGCTCGGCCAAGCCCTCCCGTTCCTCAACCCGCTCAACCATCCGGATGCGGAGGCTCTTCACGCACCTCTCGGCGAGATGTGGGAGCCGCTTAAGGCGATCGAGTCCCAGCCGAGGAGCCTGATCACCGCCCATGAGGGGCTGAAGGAATCATGTTTTGGGGGCTATGATGTGGTCAAGCTTCCTGGCTCGCTAGGTGACCTACCGATTCTGTCCATCGTTCAGCAGGCCCACGCCGACGAGGCGCAGACCCTCGCGGAAGCAAAGCTTTGGCAGCGGATTGAAGGCAAGACCGCGATCGCCAACTGGCGCCGCACATCGGAGGCCGCGAGAGAGGAGTATGCGAACTATTCGACGCGAGGCGCAACGATTGTTGCACCGAAAGATGCCGGGCACCTCATGACACTGACGGAGCCAGCCTTCGTCCTCGCAGCCGTTGACAGCTTGCGGGCCCAGGTGGTGTCAGAGGATAGGCGCCGGCCATCAATTGATGATCCGCGACCCCTGGACGGTGCTAGATCCGCGCTTCCCGAATGAACCAGACTTTCGTGATCAACCCGTCAGCCACCTCATATATCGCAACGGCTGGCGCATCCCCAAACTGTGCACCGCGCGGCGTTTCAAAGTCGACGACATAGCGCCCGGCAGCAAAGCGGCGATGGATCTCCGCATGCAGATCAGGATTGTGCAGGAAACGCTCTGCATAGCGCTGGCGGAAGACCTTCTTTCCCTTCACGATCAGCGTGTTTGGAAAGTCATAGACCTCCACATCATCAGCGAAGAGATCCGCAAACGCATCAATATCGCGCGCATTGTAAGCATCAACCTGACGCTGAACAACGCCTTCGGCATCTAATGTGGCTGTTGTCATCCCCAAAGCTCCCGACTCGGCACGGATACCTCTCCGCGAACAAATTGCATGGCGTGGTCACGATCATTTTTCATGAGCAGCGGTCCGTCAATGTCGACAAACCGGCAGTACTGACCAACAATCGCCGCTGGCGCCATGCCAAGGGACGTACCCAACATGCACCCCACCATGAGATCAAGACCAGCATCGCGCGCCTGTTTGGCAAGCCTTAAAGCCTCCGTGAGACCGCCGGTCTTATCGAGCTTGATGTTCGCGACTTGATAGCGGTCGGCGACATAGTCCAGCTCGCGCGTTGTCAGAAGGCTTTCATCGGCACCAAGAAGAACAGGTGAGTTGAAGGACGCAAGAATGTCGTCCTTTCTCGCTGGAAGAGGCTGTTCGAGCATCTCAACGCCCAGTTCAGCATAGGCGTCAGCGATTCGGGGTAGCGTTTCCGGCGTGAGCGATTGATTGGCATCAACGATCAGCTTGGCATCGGGGCGGACCTCCCGAACCACGCGCACCTGATCAATCGGCGCATCAGCGTTGACCTTGACCTTCAGGCGTGGTTCGCGCGTACCCCGAGCATTCTCCGCCATCGCTTCAAGGTGATCGAGACCAATCGTGTACACCGTTGTGACGGGTTTGGGATCGATGCCGTTCATCTCCCAGACAGTCTGGCCCGATAGCTTGGCCTCCAGGTCCCAAAGGGCGCAGTCAACAGCGCAACGTGCTCCACCGGCAGGCAGCACGTTGTAGAGATCATCCCGAGACGCACCGGCCTCGATCTCGGCGCGCGCAGCTTCAATCTGATCACTGATGCTTTCGATGGTCTCGCCACGATAGAAGACGCCCGCGCCCTCGCCGCGCCCCACCACTCCGTCTTGCTCGAGTTCAACCACGACAAGGCTGACATCGTGCATTGTTCGATAGGAAATCCGGAAAGGTTGTTTGAGCTCCCAGTTCTCCGCACTGATTGTCAGCTTACGCAACGCAAGAAACTCCCAAACTCGATCTCCAATTGATCCACAAGCGGACCAACGCCGCCGTTGAGCGGGTCCACACAAGGCAGGCCCGTTTCCTCGGACGCCAGCCGCAAGACTTGGTCACGCTCTCGATCAGAGAACCCTGACGTGTTCATACTCACACCGATGCACCGGATGTCGGGGCTCGTGAGCCGACCACATGCGAGATTGTGCTCAATACAAGCATTGAGGCCTGGCACGGGATAGTCCGGGTTGCTCCCAATCGAAGTCCGGCTGGGATCAGAACACAGAACGATCGCGTCAGGTTGAGAGCCGTGCAGTAGTCCCAGCGACACAGCTGCGTAACCAGGATGGAACAACGATCCCTGCCCCTCAATCACGTCCCAGTGGTCACGCTCGTGGTCCGGCGACAGAAGCTCTGCTGCGCCAGACGTGAAGTCTCCCACCACAGCGTCGATCGGAATGCCCTGCCCCGCGATCAGAACGCCCGTCTGCCCCGAGGCCCGGAAGTCCGCATTCGCGCCTCGCGCCAGAAGCTCCCGCCAAATGCTGAGCGCGGTGTACTTTTTCCCGACAGAGCAGTCCGTGCCCACCGTGAGGAGCCGGCGCCCAGATCGTCCGCGACCCGTCCCCACGGGAAGGCTTTCAGGAGGTGTACGGACATCGTGAAGCATTCGCCCATGCGCTGACGCCAACTGCACCAGCTCGGGATGATCGTTGAGGCGAGTGTGAAGCCCGCCCGCGAGATCAAGGCCAGCTGCGAGCGCCTGCCTCAGCACCGGCATCCACGACGGATCAAGGCCTCCGCCCACGGAGGCTATCCCAATGACGAGAGTTCCGACGCCGCGGTTGGCCGCCTCGGACGGCGTGAGGTTTTCAAGACCAAGATCGACAGCATCATCGCTGAGCCGAAGCTGTCCGGCACAACTCTCTGGGCGCCATTGCAAAAGACCCAGCGCGGTTTTCGCGTAGGCTTGCGAGCCCTCGCTGCCGACAAACAAGAGGTAGGGTGTTTTGATCTCCACGCGGTTTGTCCTTCCAAGGCCCCTCGCGGTGGAGGGCGAGCTTCATCATGTTGCGAGAACCCTCACTAACATATTAGCTTGACCACTCATAGGGATTTTTTGCGTTGACATCTTGGTAAGATCGATCGCTAACATATCTATGGTGAGTTTTCTTGGATACCCTGAAGATGACGCATGTTGAAACGAAACGAACGCATCAGCCGCTCCCCGATGGCCTGACGGACTATGAGGAGTTCTTCGGCTACTACCTGCGGGAGCACCGCAAACCCTCCACCAGGAGGGTCCATGCCGCCGGAACGGTGCTGGGTACCGCTCTTCTTGTGGCCGCTATCGCCACCAGCAATTGGGCCTTGATCCCGTTGGGGGTTGTCGTCGGCTATGGGTTTGCCTGGGTCAGCCATTTCTTCGTTGAACGGAACAAACCAGCGGCCTTTAAGTACCCGTTCTGGTCTTTCATCAGTGACTACCGGATGGTCTATCTGATGGTGACGGGCAAGATTGGGCAGTCACTCGAGAAAGCAGGCGTCTCTGGGTCGTAGTTTGGCCGGAGACGGCGCAGAAATCAGCGTGCGCCTCTAGGCTTTCGCAACGCCTTCACCCAGCGCCTCCGCCTCGGTTTCTGCGCGGAGTGCGGTGACCAACACCTTGTAGGCCGATGCGAGATGTGCCTGCATCTCACTCTCCGACCACACCATATCGCCGTCTCGGATCGCCTCAACAATCCGCTTGTGCTCGGCCAAGGTTTCGAACAGCCGATCTTGAGGGGCCACAAATTTGTTTCGTGCACGGCCCACATGGGCGCCAAATGTGAGCAGGAACTTTCTCGTTTGCGATAGACCAACGGCCTCCATGATCAAGCCATGAAAGGCGTCATCAAGTTCAAACATCCGTTCGGGATCATTGTTCTTCACAGCCGTGCTTTGGGCCTCGATGTTCTCGTCGAGCGCGGCCAAGAGGCCTTCGGGTTGTTCAGCAGCGGCGCGCGCGGCGGTTGCTGGCTCCAGCGTCCGGCGTGCAAAAATCCCTTCAAAGACCTTGGCCGGCTCGATAGGCGCCACGAAGGAGCCGTGCTGCGCCACGATCTGTACAAGCTCTTCGTCGCGGAGGCGCGCGAGCGCTTCATTGATCGGCGCGCGAGACACTCCGAACTCGTCGCTTAGGGCTTCCTTGCGGATGGCTTCTCCCGGAGGAAGCTCCAGCGAGATGATGCGGCTACGCAAGACACTGTAGATATTGTGGGCCTTTTTGCCGCCAATCTCCGAAACGAGCCTGATATCAGCCATTGCCATTCCTTTCCCGGCGCCGGTCGAGGGCACCAACCCGCCGCGAACCCGGCACACAAGTCGCCGTCATTGGCGTCATACGTGCGTCGATCACAAGCGACCAGTGCAGCATCATTGGGCTCCCAAAGAATTAATCCGTCAATAGACCAACCACCACAGACTCTCCACGAAGCTCCGCAGGACCATGTACCGTCAGCATGGCGGATCTACTCAGCTGGCTGCAGAGGCAGATAGAGCGTAGCCGGATTTTCTCCGCCGGTAAGCATCGTCACCGTAACCGTCTGTGCATCGGCAGGGGTTTGCTCACGGACCGGTTTCGCGGCGTTATAGTTTCTCTCCACGTAGATCGAGTTCGGCGGACCAAAGACAAAGCGAAGCTTGCTACCCGCTTTCAGCCGCCGACCGTTCATCGAGAAGACATCGAACGTGTAAGGAAGGGGCTCGCTGGTATCGATCAGCTCGTCAGAACTGGGTGACAGACGATGCCGAGCTCTTGCCCGCGACTCAGCGAGGTAGATGCTGGTACCATCGGGTTCGATCTCATACACCCTTAGCTGAAAATCAGTGTCAGGCGTATCAATGCCGATCATCGCCTCAAACCGCGGCGCTCCGATGAACTCGACCACGTCTTGGAACGGGGTTGTTTCGAAGACAAAGCCCTCGCCATCGATCGCTTCGACGTCATCCTTCTTGAGCGCATAATCGCCCGTGTACCACATCCCTAGCGCCGCCTTGGACGTATCTGTCGGATCGTACACGTACTGTATCGTACCGGAGTCTGTTGGCGTCGCACTCAACAATCCAGGAGCCCCCGCCGAAGTCGCATCGCCGCCGTCCGCCGCGAGGAAAAAGGCCGTGGGCTCAGGCGACATCGCCTCGAGGCTTGGAGCAGCACGCCACTCATTCGCTCCCTCTCCCATGACATAGAACATCACTCTGTCGCGCAGAAAGGATGGCCGCGGCGCCCCAAGCACCGCATACGCCATCCACTCCATGGTCAGGCGAGGGATGTCCACCCCCCCTGCTTCGGGAACGAACAGACCGCCCACCCGCTCCGTCGGAAACAGGACGCCCGCATGCTCATAGGGCCCAATCATCAGGTAGTGGCCCTCTTTGCCGGCGTCCGACGCAAACTCCATATGCTCATCGTAGTAACGCAGGGCGCCGATCTGGGCGCCGTCGTACCAACCGGTAGACGACAGGATCGGCATCTCAATTCCCGCCATCTCTTCCGATGTCGGATTGAGGCTTTTCCAATAGTCGTCGATCATGCGATGGCTCGTCCACTCTTCATAAAGCGGCGTGTCGAAGCCGACAAACGCATCAATGTCCTTGAACGGAACGCCCTGCTCCAAGGCATCGGCGAATGCTTCCGACCAGTAGCTGAAATCGCCGAACAGGGAGAAATTGACGCTGCGGCCCTCTGTGAACCCCGTCCAGATGGAGGTGTAGGGGTAGCCCACATTGTTCACCATCGGGAAGTCAAAGCCCGGATAAACCGACGCACCAGGGGCGATGGTCACCAGGTGTTCGCTGCCTTTCGCAGCGGCCATCCATTGATTGTAGCCTCCATAGGATGAACCCATCATGGCCACTTGGCCGTTCGAAAACGGCTGCTCCGTGACCCAATCAATCAGATCAATGGTATCGTTGACATCACTTGCGAAAGTCGCCTCTCGCCCTGTTGAATCACCACGGCCCCGCGTATCGGCGCTGAGACAGTTGAAACCTTGTAGCGCGATCTGCTTGCAGAAGTTGTAAGCCGCATGCCGATTATAAGGTGTGATCGACACGATCGTGGGCGCAGGTTGCCGAGAACCCGGCACGATCACGTCGACGGCCAGCGCCTCACCGTCGCGCATAGGCGCGGACAGCGCGGTGACGAAAAGCGATCTCTCTACAGCGCTTTTTGGCGGATAAGAAAACGTGGTCGGCAGATCAGCGACGGCAATGCTGTTGCCTGATCTGTTGTCCATAGCGCACCCCGCGACGGCAACAAGGGTCCCAAGAAGGAGGCCAACGATCTGTGACTTCATGATCTTCCAATCCGTTTCCGACCAGCGCAGTCTAGCCGTCTAAAATGTTAGATGTCACGCAAAACTGGCTGCAAAACACCCTCAGGCCCACAAGTTTCTATCATTCTGTTGCGAATACGCCTTCTAAACGTTGGGTGAGGGGCTAGACGACATGCAAAACTCTCCGCTAACATGTTAGTTCGAGAATGAGGTCGTCATGCCAGCAACGAATATCAGCCAGTTGAAGGACATCGAATCGCGCGTGCTGTGGCTCGCATCCTGGATGATCCACAACGCCAACGCTTTGCGCGAGTCCGAAGACGGCGACGTCAAAGTCGGCGGCCACCAGGCCTCCTCAGCGTCGCTCGTGACGATCATGACAGCGCTCTATTTCGCGGCGCTGCGGGCCCAGGACCGTGTCGCCGTAAAACCACATGCTTCCCCGGTCTACCACGCAATCCAGTATCTCGCGGGCAAACAGACCGTTGAGAAGCTCAAAAACTTTCGCGGGTTTGGCGGTGCACAGAGCTATCCCTCACGGACAAAGGACGGGCCGAACGTCGATTTCTCTACCGGGTCGGTTGGTTTGGGCGTGGCGCAAACGCTTTTCTCGTCTCTGGTGCAAGACTACATCGTCCACCAGGGCGGCATGGCTGAAGACGACACCGGCCGGATGGTCGCCCTGATCGGCGATGCGGAAATGGACGAAGGCAACATCTACGAAGCCCTGTTCGAAGGTTGGAAGCACGGCCTACGGAACTGTTGGTGGATCATCGACTATAACCGCCAGTCGTTGGACGCCGTTGTTCGGGAGGGACTGTTTGCCCGGTTCGAAGACATCTTCCGTGGCTTCGGATGGAACGTCGTAACCTTGCGGCACGGCCACCTGCAAACAGAAGTGTTTGCGAAACCGGGCGGTGCAGATCTCCAACAGTGGATTGAAGCCTGCCCCAACCAACTCTACTCGGCCCTGACGTTCAAGGGGGCACAGGCGTGGCGCGATCAGTTCTCAGAAGACTTTGACGAGAGCAGCGATGTGGCAAAGCTCATTGCCTCACTCTCGGATGATCAGCTCACCGATGTCATGGGCAACCTCGGCGGTCACGATATTGAGCTTCTGATGGAGGCGTTTTCCGAGGCCGCTGAAACTGAAACGCCAACCCTGTTTTTGTGCTACACGATCAAAGGGCATGGGCTGCCTCTGGCTGGGCACAAGGACAACCATGCTGGTCTAATGACCACTGGCCAAATGGGCAGCTACAAGCAGTCACTCGGCATCCGCGACGGCTATGAGTGGGAGCCTTGGGAAGGCGCCGCAAGCGACCCTCAGGCCCTGCAAGGTCTCGTTGAGAGTGCGCCGTTCTTTGAGCGCGCCGAGCGGCGGCTCAACGCACCCAAGATCGATGTGCCGGATGAGCTGCACCACCCAAAAGTGTCTAAAATGGTCTCAACCCAGATGGGTTTTGGGACGATCATGCACGAGATCGCCAAGGAAGACACGCCCTTCTCAAACGCGATCGTCACCACCTCCCCTGACGTGACCGTCTCCACGAACCTGGGGGGCTGGGTGAACCGGCGAGGCTTGTTCTCAAAAACAGTGCACTCGGACGTTTTTAAGGACGAAAAGATCCCGTCGACCTACAAGTGGCATCAGTCTTCGGACGGTCAGCATTTTGAACTCGGCATCGCTGAGTCCAACCTCTTTTTGATGCTATCCGCACTGGGATTGTCGCACGATATCAATGGTCAGCGCATCCTGCCCGTTGGGACCGTCTATGATCCCTTCATCTACCGGGCAGCCGACCAGATGAATTACGCCTGCTATCAAGATGCGCGCTTTATGTTGGTGGCCACGCCGAGCGGCGTCACACTAGCCCCCGAGGGCGGCGCACACCAATCGATCGGCACACCACTTGTCGGGATGGCCCAGGATCGCATGGCGTCGTTTGAGCCGGCCTTTATCGATGAGCTGGCGCTGATCATGCGATTTGGTTTCGACTTCATGCAAAGAGACGGCGGCGCGACCGACACGGATCTTCTTGAGGATGAAACCGGCGGCTCGGTCTATCTGCGCCTCTCGACACGGCCGGTGGAACAGCCCCACCGGACACTGACGACCGAGCAGCAGGACCAAGTCATCGAAGGCGGCTATTGGCTGCGCCATCCAGGCAGCAATCCGCGGGCGGTGATCGCCTACACTGGGGTGGTGGCCCCGGAGGCTATCGAAGCGGCGGGTCGCCTTGCGGGTGACGTCCGGGATGTCGGCGTTTTGGCGGTCACATCCGCCGATCGGCTGCACAAAGGTTGGGCGGCCGCGCAAAGACGCCGCCAGAAAGGCGACCGTGCCGTTCGGTCTCATGTCGAAACCCTCATGCAAGACGTGGACCCGGGAACACCGCTCGTCACCGTATGCGACGCACACCCCGCAACTTTGTCGTGGCTGGGATCAGTTCAGGGGCATCGCACCCGCGGGCTCGGCGTTGAGACGTTCGGACAAACCGGGACCATCGCCGATCTCTATCGCTCCTACGGTATCGACGCCAGCGGCATCATCTCAGCCATAGAAGAGATCTCGCCTGGGCGACCTTGCCGCGTCTGAGGACGCGTCACGAAGGTCGCCGTCCTCGGAGCTAGATCTTCGCAACGTAGACAGATCAGCGAACTGTGGACAAAGCGGCGCAAATGAGGTTCTCAAGGCGCTCTTGCCGGCCTGACACCGGTTTGGGGTCGAGCGCGGTGTCGGCCACTTGTTTGGCGATGTCGTCGAGCGACCACTCCTGCATGATCGCTTGACCGAGCTCACCATCCCACGCGCCGTAGCGATCATTAAGGCTCGACTTCCACTCGCCCTTCTCGATCAAACTGGCGGCGGCGAGCAGACCGTGAGCAAGGGCATCAAGCCCGCCGATGTGGCCAGCGAGGAGGTCTTCCGCATCGATACTCTGTCGCCGAACCTTCGCATCAAAGTTGAAACCGCCGGTTATCATCCCTCCGTTGTCAAGGAGATGGAGCATGGTACGTGTGATATCCAACGGATCATTCCAGAATTGATCCGTATCCCATCCGTTCTGCGGGTCGCCGCGATTGGCATCAATCGATCCAAAGATGCCAAGCGCGAAAGCCATGGCCACCTCGTGGTCCATCGGATGACCTGCAAGGGTCGCGTGGTTGGTTTCAATGTTGACCTTCACGTCCTCAAGAAGATCATACCGCTGAAGGAAACCGTACACCGTTTGAACATCGCGGTCATACTGATGCTTGCAGGGCTCATGGGGTTTGGGCTCAATCAGCAAGGGGCCATCGAAACCGATCTTATGCTTATGCTCCACCGCGAGGCTCAGCATACGTCCCAGTTGATCAAGCTCATGACGAAAGCTCGTGTTGAGAAGGCTGTCATAGCCTTCTCGTCCACCCCACAACACGTAGTTCGCACCGCCGAGCCGCTTCGTTGCTTCCAGCGCCAGTTTGATCTGCGTCGCCGCACAAGCGAACACCTCTGGATCAGGATTGGTGGCCGCACCGGCCATGTAACGCGGGTGGGAAAACAGGTTGGCGGTGCCCCAAAGAAGCTTGATCGTCGACCGCTCCATCGCCGCCTCGAGAGGATCGAGGATCGCAGCAAAGTTTGCGACATGCTCTCGCATCGTCGCCGCCGGTGCCATGACGTCGACGTCGTGGAACGTGAAGAAGGGAATACGGAGCTTCTCAAAGAACATGAAGGCGGCCTCGAGGCGCGCCTCGGCCATCTCCTGTCCCTCGAGCCCATGCCAAGGTCTGTTGAACGTGCCGTCACCAAAGACGTCTGAACCGTCCCAACAGAAGCTGTGCCAAAAGCAAACCGCTGGCCGCAGGTGATCTTCCATCCGCTTGCCAAGAACCATACGGTCTGGGTCGTACCAACGATACGCAAAAGGATTATCCGTATCTGGCCCTTCAAACTCAACCGTTGGAAGGGCGTCGAAAAAGGTCTTCGTCATGACTGGGCGTCCCTATGGGGAAAGAGCGGCTGATTGGCCGGGTAGAGTTGTCGGAAGGTCTGCCGCCTCAACTGGAGACCTTCGGCCAACTGACTGCTCGGTGGACGGACGGCAATGACATCCGGCTTGGACATGCCCTCAAACACCGAAGAAGCGCTGGTCCCGGCCCGCGCAAGTCTTGCAGCACCAAGGGCCGGGCCGACATCGCTGCGCCGCCTATAGGTGAGTGTTTTATCGAGCGTCGTAGCGAGAATGTCTCCGAAAAACTCTGAGCGCGCACCGCCGCCGATCACCGTCACTTCGGAAAAACCATCAGCACCCGACAGTGAACTGAGCCCGTCCGCCAGTCCAAAGGCGATCCCCTCCAAAACGGCGCGAGCCACCTCCGGTGAACCCGTATCGTGATCCATATTAAAGAGAGCACCGCGGGCATGCGGATCATTGTGCGGCGTGCGCTCACCTGAAAGATAGGGAAGGAAGATCGGCACGCTTGTCTCGTTCGCCTTTCGCGCAGATTCGACAAATGAACCGATATCGTTCGTCCCGCAAAGCCTCGCCGCCCAGTCGACGCAAGCCATAGCCGAGAGCATCACAGTCATTTGATGCCAACGCCCGGGAACCGCGTGACAAAAGGCGTGAACACCGCTTTCGGCGTTAGGACGATGCTCCCGACTCGGAGCGAAAATCACACCCGACGTGCCAAGCGACAAGAGGGCATCGCCATCATCGTGAACCCCGACGCCAATAGCTCCAGCAGCGTTGTCGCCGCCGCCGGCAACGATCGGAACCGGGGGCATGCCCCAGCGTGCGGCCAGACTGGCCGTCAGCGTACCCGTGACCTCGTGGCCTTCGAACAGATCCGGCATGCACGACACGTCAAGGTCGGTCGCGGCCAGCATAGGCTCCGACCAGCGACGCCCTGCAACATCGAGCCAGAGCGTTCCCGATGCGTCAGAGAGATCCGTGGCTCGATCACCTGAAAGACGCAGACGCAGATAATCCTTAGGGAGAAGGACAGAGCGAACCTGACGGAAAACCTCCGGTTCATGACGCTTGATCCAAAGAAGCTTGGGCGCTGTAAAACCAGGCAAAGCGAGGTTGCCGGTAATCGCGCGGGAACGCTCTTCATGCGCCTCGATGTCTGCGCACTCTTTCCAGGCCCGACCGTCGTTCCACAGGATTGCGGGGCGCAAGACCTCGCCGCTTCCGTCCAGGCACACCGCGCCATGCATCTGGCCCGCAAGGCCAATGGCCGCCACACCGCTCCGTACGCTGGCAGGTATGCTCAAGACCGCTGCTTCCAGAGCATCGAACCAATCGCTGGGGTTTTGCTCCGCATGAGTTGGGTGAGGCCGTTGGACGGAAAGGGGCGACTTACCCTCCGCGACGACATCCCCGGCGTCATCCATGACAATGCATTTCAAGCCCGATGTACCAAGATCGATGCCCAAATACATTGACGGGTCCTCTTCATGTGATCCGCAGAATGCGTTGCGATCAGATCGCGACGCTCGCCTTCAGCAGTTGCGCCTCGTCGCTCGACGGCCCGGTCCAGAGGGCATAGGCGCCACGCTCTAGGCGCCAGGCCTTTCCGGCGGCGTCATAATACCTGAGGTTCTCAAGCGGGATTTGCATACGAACGGTCTTGGTTTCCTGCGGCGCGAGCGAGACGCGTTCAAAACCGCGAAGCAGCTTTCTCGGCTGCTCCACGACCCGGCCCGGCGCACCGGCATAGAGCAGCACAACCTCCTCGGCCGTCACCGAACCTGTGTTGGTCACCGCTACGCTCACGTCGATTGAGTTGCGCGCAAGACGTGTCTTGAATGCTCGGTACTCAAAGCTGGTGTAAGACAGTCCGTGGCCAAAGCCGAATGCGGGCTTTCGCCCCTCGCGATCAAACAACGTGTACCCATGCCAATAGTCATAGGTGATCTCTTCAGCATCAGGATCAAAGTAGGGATAGTCGCTTGCGTCTTCTGCAACCGTGAACGGCAGTTTCCCCGACGGCGCGACATCGCCCAAGACAAGGCGCGCAAGCGCATGCCCACCTTCCATGCCGCTATAAAAGGTTTGCAGGACGGCAGCAGGTTTTGCGACCCACTCGGACATTAAGATGGCAGACCCTGAAACGATCACCACAATGGTCGACGGGTTCGCCGCAGCAACAGCATCGATCAAACGCACTTGTGCTGCCGGCAGCCCCAACTGCCGACGGTCACCGCCCCGGTCCTGCGCAGCTTCGGGATTGGCCTCGACCTCGCCGTTCGCGACAGCGTCCATCAGGCCCTGCAGAATCTCAGGAGGCAGAGAAACCTTGGAGATCCCCATGTCCTGCGGGATGAACTCTCCCTCATCATCAGACGTCAGACCAACCACCACGATGGCGGCATCGAGCGACCGGGCCGCGTCTGCAGCAGCATCGGGATCGCTCTCGTCGCCGGCCAGCTCAAGATCGAGTTGGTTCAAGCTCGACCGCAGACCCTCAAGCGGCGTCACGACCGAGGGCGGCCGCACACGACTGGACCCAAAGTCGCCAAGGTTCTCCTGCTCGGCCAAGACCCCAAACACCCCAATCTTGGCATCACGCGATAGCGGGAGCGTCCCATCATTGGTGAGAAGAACAGCGCTCTTCTCTGCCGCTTCCGCGGCAATCTCTCTGTGGCTCGGACATGCGACCAAGTCACTTTCATAGGCTGGTAGCGGATCTTCCGCACACGCGAATCGGTAGGTGACGGTCAGGATGCGCCGACACGCTTCGTCGATCACGGCGGGTTCAATCGCGCCGTTCTCAACTGCGTCGAGCAACTTCTTCCCGTAGTGGATCGGCTCTGGGTTCTCGACGTCCAAACCAGCTGCCGCGGCGTAAGGCGCATAGAGGCCCATCAGCCAGTCGGAATGCACAAACCCGTCAAAGCCCATTTCGCCGCGGAGAATATCCGTCAACAGATCTCTGTTTTGACCGCAGTACTCTCCATTGACCTTGTTGTAGGCGGACATCACCGTTGCGCATCCAGCATCAATGATCCGCTGGAAATGAGGAAGATAGACTTCGCGCAGCGTCCTTGCGTCAACGGTCACATCGACCTTGAAACGGGCGTTCTCCATTGAATTGAGCGCGAAGTGCTTGACCGTCGCCGCCACGTTATGGGCCTGAATGCCCTCAGCGAGCGCCGCGCCCATCTCACCAACATGGTAAGGGTCCTCCCCATACGTCTCTTGCGCACGCCCCCATCCAGGGTGGCGCAGAAGATTGACGCAGACCGAGCCCGATAGATTGCAGCCCTGGGCCCTCGCTTCCATGCCAATGACTTCACCGATGCGCCGCTCGAGATCACGATCGAACGATGCTCCGCGTGCCATCGAAACCGGGAAGCAGGTCGAGTTGCCCCGCGCCACGCCGCGCGGCCCGTCTGTGAAGTAGAGCGCAGGAACGCCTAGGCGCTCTAGCCCTCCGCCCGCGCGATAGGCATCACCTCCCCAAACGCCACCGCTTTTCGCATAAGCCGCGATAAATCCGTGTCCGGACATCATCTCGACCTTCTCAGCCAGGGTTGCCTCGCGAAGGATGCTGGCAACGACGCTGTCGATCTCCGGTTCGGACAACCCGGGTTTCGGGGCGTACTGGGTCATGGGACTGTATCCTCAAAAATGAGATCCCCGAGGCGCCACATAGACGGAGCCGTGCTCGCCCAGCGTAGCAACCGCTCGGCGCCACACCAATGAGCCCGCATGCACCACTGCCCAAAGGGGGCAGACATGCGGTGGTCCTGCCTTTCCGACGCCAACGCGGACGCGTTGATCTTTGACTGTCCACTAGGATTACGAATTTCTTCGCTGCGGTCAAACCGTATCTCTGGTCGTGAGCCAATTGAACCTTCTCTGGCGCCATTCAACAGGAAATTTGAACGAATGCTGTGGGTCTTTTTGCAAGCGCTCAAACAACAACGTCGCAACCGAGAGGGTCCATCTTGCCTTCCAACTGGACAGCGAATAACTTCCGCGAAAATCTGTTCTGGAGATCACTGATGCTTCGTACACGCCCTGGCTGGCAGCCGGGAACCCTCAAGCCCGCCTACGACCGCGACGGCGTGATCGTCATCGACGGCGCTCTCGATGCAGATGAAGTTGCAAGCCTAAGAAACGAAACGGCAGCGATCGCTTCTGGTCAGCGCGGAGAGCTTATCGGACTTGCAAACGGCGATCAGGACAAAGCGATGGAGCGCCTTCTCGCCATTCACTTCCCGCACAAAATCTCTGACGTGATGCGCAGCACGCTGACCCATCCGACGATTGTCGAAGCCTTGCGAGAGGTGATTGGACCCGACATCAAGGCGATGCAGTCGATGCTCTTTCTGAAAAGCGCAGGCAAACCTGGGCAAGCTTGGCACCAAGACGAGTTCTATATACCAACACGGGATCGGTCCCTCGCTGGCGTCTGGATCGCGCTTGACGATGCGACTGAGGAGAACGGCGCGTTGTGGTTCCACCCCGGCAGCCACCTCGACGGCATTCTTTGGCAGACAAAACCGCATGGCGACGCGCGCTTTGACTCATCAGAAGAAGCGTTCGGCTTTCCCTATCCGCGCGAGGCCGGCGTTCTTTGTGAGGCAAAGAGCGGCGATGTCGTCATTTTTGACGGCTACGTTCTTCACAGATCACTGCACAACACGTGTTCGGAGGGTTACCGCCGCGCGCTGGTCAACCACGTGATGAGCGCGCGCTCGCTTCTCCCCTGGTCCATGGGCCTACCCCCATCTCCTCGCGAGGATTTCCGAGACATTGTGATGGTCAGCGGCGAAGACCCTTACGCCTGGAAGGGCCAAGAGGAAATTTTGGTGCCGTTCTTAAGGCCCGAGGATCCCGAAGAAGCCATGCGGATCTTCGGCACACTTCTCAGCCAAGCTGAGAACTCCACCTGAGCGGTGTCCGCGACAATCGCTAGCTGGTGAGGAGCGCTTCCAGCCCAGGAAAACGGGTGGAAAACGTCTGGGTGATGAATGCGCGGAACTCATCGAGCGACTTGGCTTCCGTCGTGTCCCGCTCAAGCGCTGACGTCCAAAGCGGCGCGAGGCCGATATAGAGTTGCGCGCCGCCAGCAACGACGTTCTGCAGATGGAGGGCCATCTCGGCACTGACCGGTTGCCCCAAACTTTGCTCGAGGAACCGACGAAAGGCCGCGCTGTGCCCCACCAGATGCTTACGTGCGATGTAGTCCGTTCGAGGACTGTCCTTGATACCCTCGACGATCGGGATCAGGACGTAGGGCCGGTTCTCTTGGCAAACGGCGACAAAGGCATCGATGAGCGCGGCCAGCGGCGGTGTCCCGCCGGGGGCTGATGATCGCGTGACCTTGGCCATCAGCGAATCGATGGCCCGGCCAAAGACATCGTCGACGGTCGCTTCCCACAGCGCTTGCTTGGATTCGAAGTGATAAAGAACGCTCGCCTTTGAGAGCCCGGCGTCCTGAGCAATCGCCCCCATCGACGCCCCGTCATAGCCATGATTGGCGAAGGCGTTCGCTGCCGCCTCCAAGACGAGCCTCCGGCTCTGCTCTTTCTGGCGATCTCGGTTGGTCACGTTTTGGGTCATCGCGGATCGATTTATCGCGCTTGCGCGCAGGTTGCACGCCCGAACCAAACGGGCACTCGCATAATTCATTGACCGATCGGCCAGCGAAATGCTAAGCGAGTGAGAAAGCAGCGTTGGAAACCGCTATGTCGATGACCATTGAGCCAGCCACTACGGTTGCTTTGACCGATACGGTCCAGTCGTTTGCGACGAACGGGTTTGCCGTCGCTGAGGACTTGCTGGAACCAGAAGAGCTCGATGAGCTGAGAGCAGCCTATGACGATCTGCTGTCCGGCGCGGCTGGTGACGACAGTCTCGACCGTTCCTTGGGCGGACTAACGCGGCAGATCATGCAGCCTCAGCTATCAAACCCGCTCTTTTCCGATCACCCAGTGATTGATCGTGCGCGAGCGATTGCGTCCCACCTTGTCGGGATTGACAACCCGCCAATGCTCTACGCCATGCTGATCTACAAGCCGCCGCTTCATCCGCACGAGACACCATGGCACCAAGACATGGCCTATGCAGGCCGTCCGTTCACTCCCGCGGGGGCGCAGCTGCCTAACGACGCCATCGCGCAATTTTGGCTGGCGCTCGACGATGTCGATCGGGACATGGGGTGTATGGAGTTTATCCCCGGCGTGCAGGATCAACCAATGCCGGAGCATTTTGTGTCGAGCGGTGATCCAGACGACGAAGGACGACTGCTAGCGATCGTCAATCCGGACAGAGATCTCGATCTCAAGTCTGCCGTACCCTGTCCTTTGCGTGCAGGTTCAGCGACCGTTCACGGGTACGCAACACCCCACTACACCGGACCGAACCGCTCCGACACAAGGGGCCGCCGAGCCTTCATCTTTTCTTTTGCGAGCCCAACGGTGCTCGAGGAACTCGCGAGCGAACGCGGTGACTGGCCTCGCCATCAGGACCAGGAGCAATAGGTGACGGAGATCGTCACCCACCTCAATGCAGGTAACCTCTGGTCACTGCCCCCCTGGTCTGCAGTGCCTCGAGCGGAAGGTGACGTTGACTATCGTCAGATCAAGGGCGCGGGGTTCACGGGCATTCAGCACCATTGGTATGAAGCCGCCTACGGAGAGGCTGGGCTCGACTACAGCGGCATGCTGAAGATCACCAGTTTGGCGGAAGCAAAAGCCGGTTTTGAGCGCTTAGCGCCCGCAGCGCCGGTTCACACCACCGTCCATCTCGGGACGGGCTATGAGAGTGATGCCGAAGCGTTGGCTCTCATCGACGGTGTCACGGAGGTCGCGGGCGAACTCGGCCTCGCCTGGTCCGTTGAGACCCACCGCGCCACCCTCACCCAAGACCCGTACCGAACACTCGATCTCTTCGAGCGTCGACCACACCTCACGTTCACCGCTGATCTCTCGCACTGGTACACCGGCGGTGAAATGCCGTATGGGGATTTTTCGGATAAGCTTGAGCGATGGGCACCTGTTCTTGCAAGGACGCGGTACATGCATCTGCGTGTAGGTGACTCGTGCACCATGCAGCTTCCTCTCAGCCAAGCAAAGCATCATCCGTGCTGGGATCATTATACCAGTATGTGGCAAACATGCTTGGCTGAAGCCAGCAAGGACATGGACTCAACAGAGACTCTCTATATCGCGCCCGAACTTCTCCCGGCGAAAGTCGAGTTCGGCGGCGCGGCCCACCACCTCAACTACGCAAAAGTCGACAACGACGGAGAAGAAACCTCAGACCGTTGGACCGACGCACTGGAATTGGTGGAACACGTTCGAAACATCGCGCGCGAGGCGACCCGTGCGTCCTAACCGGATCAAACAAAGCGCCGGGCGACTGCCGTCACCTGATGAAGAGGCGATAGACAGCCTCCGCGTGCGCATCGACAAAGTGCTCATGAAAAACGTCCATGCCGTAGAGGTTCCGAATTTCCGAACCCAGCACAAAAGGCGTCTGGGAGACGCCCACAAGGGCATAAATCAAAGACACCGTGGATATGTCGGGGATCGCCTTCTTGTCAGCGAGCGACTTCAAGAACTCACCGATGCGTTCGTGGCTGGGCTTGGTGTAAGTCTTGAGCGTGGCGGCGAACCGCTCGCTGTCCCGCATCGATTCATGCGCCATAATCCGCGCGTGCTCGGGATACTCCGCACAGTAACGAACGTATCGTTCGATCAGAAGACGGAATATTTCGACAGACGGTTTCCTCATTTCCTGGTCGGTCAGCTTCAACCCTTCTTCCAAGTGCCCAAACAAAAACTCGATGGATGCGGCCCAAAGGCCTTCTTTGTTTTTGAAGTGGTACCGAACCGTTGAGTGCCGCACGTCGGCCTCGGCTGCGATGTCGCGAACGCTGGCATCGTAACCAAAGGTGGCAAAAGCCTTGATCGCGCAATCAAGGATGCGAGCTCTGGTTTCGGCTTTTTGTACGGCCCTGCTGGTCTGGGGCTTTTGATCGACGATGCAGTCCTGGGTCTCGCTCATTCAGTAGCTGTATCGCAGCCGCCCTTATGTGTCATGCCCCTCGCCGGCTGGCGCAGGCCGGGCTTCCCGACGTTCAATCGCCACCACCATCTGCCGGTGCTTCCGCTTGCTGATGGGATAAAAGGCGATGACGGCCATGGCGCACGCCATCAGTGACGCCGGGACCAAGGTGGTGATCGCCTCCAAACGGGCAAGTGTTTCAGGCGCTTGCTCCACTCCCGCAACGAAGCCGGACGCATCCAACAAAAAGCCAAGCGCTCCGATGCCCATCCCCGCCGCCGCCTTGAGCGCGAGTAGGTTGATGCCAAAGACCAGGCCCTCATCCCGTGAGGCCGAGCGCCACTGACCGTACTCCACAGTATCAGGCAACATCGACCAGAAGGTGACGTAGAACGCGCCGTTGGCGAATCCGATGGCCAAGAGGATGGCCACCATCGTCCCTTCGGCGGGCGGGATCACGTAAAGGGCGATCTGTCCAAGGGCGGCAGCCGTTCCGCCAATGATCCAGACGGTCTTCTTTTCGAGCTTCCTTGAGATCGCCATCCAAACGGGGATCGAGATTGCGGCCATACCAGTCATGGAAACCAGCGCTGCTGTGATCGGAAGATCGACGTCCGCGACATACTTCACGAAATAGATCAGCATCTTGCTAAAGACCGATACGCCCGTCGCGCCGAGCACCACGGCAGCCACCAAAATGAGAAGAGCCCTGTTGGCGAGCAATACGCGGCCAATATCGCCGAAAGCGAGCTGCGGCGCTGTGCTCGTCGCTGATACACCGGCTGTGCTTTGAAATGCGAGCAGCGTCAGCAGTGTGCTGATAATCGCATAGAGCGTGGCAACGACGACAAACCCCAGGCGCAGATCACCGCCGCCAACGGCGTTGGCCAGGGGCAAGGTGACCAGAACGGTAAAGAGGCCACCTGTTGTGGCACAAATCATCCGCATTCCTGCGAGTGAACCACGCTGCTCTGTATCAAGCACCATGTTGGCCGACAGCGCTGAGTACGGCACAGTCACCACGGTGTAAGCCGTGCGGAAGACAATATGCGTGAGGGCCGCGGCAAGCGCGACCTGCGCGGTGAACACAAGCGGCGCGACAAACATCAATACAAAGCTCAGTGCGAGCGGAACTGACCCAAACAAGAGGAAGACACGAAATCGTCCGTGACGTGACGGCACGCGGCTGGCAATTGCGCCCATAATGGGGTCGGTGATCGCATCCCACAAAAGCGGTATTGCGAAGATCAACCCAGCGGTCGCGGGCCGGATGCCGACGATATCTGTGTAGTAGTACAGAAGAAAAATGCTGAGGCCGGAATAATAGAGGTTGAAGCCGAAATCTGCGGTGCAAAAAAGGCCGACGCGACGCACATCCAACTTAGGCGATGTTCGAGGGTTCACGATCAAGCTCCCTCCTCTGTCCGCGTGCCCACTACCGAAATCCTCTTGCCACCATGCCGAGTTTATCGCCTCTCAGCATCCTGCATCGGCGATGCCGTCGTGAGAAGGCTTATTCATCGTCCATTTGGAGTGCAAGTCACAAGATGATCAGCTGAAAATACCCATCGCTGGTGCAGCATTGTGCACCATGATCCTCCAAACACAGCATTCTCCTCACATTTTGCTTATTTCGGAGGGATGATATTGAGGGATGGGGTTTACCGAGGAGCGAAATTTCGTAATCCTAGTGGACGATCAAAAAGTAAGATCGTTCGGGAGGGATCATGAAAAAGACCACAAAGAAAGTTGTTTGTGCCGGCGGATCTGCGATGCTGGTGGCCTCGGGTTGTCTCATACCAGAGGCCATGGCGCAGTCCTTCGAAGGTGCGGGGGCCAGCTCCTCGGACACGATTGTCGTCACGGCGCAACGGCGCGAACAGGACATCCAAGATGTGCCTCTGTCAGTCCTTGCGCTCTCTGGCGACGCTCTGGCTGACCGGCAGATTGATTCGTTCGATCAACTTCAATTCGTCGCCCCGGGGCTCGTGTTCCGTGCAGGAATCAACCCTCGCCAGTCCGCAACGTCTATCCGCGGTATCGGAACGGGCCTTTTCAACACCGGGATCGAAGGATCGGTTGCTGTTGTTGTCGACGGCGTTGTGCTCGGTCGGGAGGGCGCTGGCCTTTTTGACCTGATCGATCTCGAGCGGGTTGAGGTGCTCCGTGGTCCGCAAGGCACGCTCTTCGGCAAGAACGCCTCCGCTGGCGTGATCTCGATCGTAACGGCAAACCCATCAGACGAGTTCGAGGCCTACGGCCGCGTGGCCTACGGATCCTACAACGAGCTGAACCTCACGGGCGTGGTGTCCGGCCCGGTCAGCGACAACGTCTCATTCCGTATGACGGGATACCGCAACACGCGCGACGGTTACGTCGATAACATCTTCCCCGATGCGCGGCAGGATGAGCTGAACGAACGCAATGAGTTTGGCATCCGCGGCAAGGTCAATTTCGACCTAGGCGGGGACGCGCGCCTTCTTGTATCCGGTGACTTTGTCAGACGGGATCAGGACGCGGGCGCCTTGACGCTTCTCTCCACGTCGCAAGGCGGGGCTGGTCAAGGCCTTCTCGGATTTGGGGTACCCGTCGTTGGACCAACGGCCGCTGGCTTCGGCGTCAATCCGGGGCCTGAGAACCTGGATGTGGCGGTCGATGAGATCTACTTCCAAGAAAGTGAAGCCTACGGAGTGTCCGCGCGCTACGAGAACTCGTTCGGTGACTTCGACTTCGTCTCGATCACAGCCTATCGCGGCTGGACCAGCGACGACAACAACGACGCTGACAACACGCCCTTGCCTCTTCTTTCACCGAACCGCAGTGATCTCGATCAAGAACAATTTAGCCAAGAGCTGCAGCTGATCGATAGCACCGGCCAACTTCGGTACACGCTGGGCGCCTTCGCTTTCTACCAAGAGATTGATGAAATAGCGCAGCAAGGCGGGACCGCTGGCCTCGACCTTCTCGGCGCTTTGCCGCCCGGTACACTCGTCGGCACCACCATGGACGCGGAGATTGAGGAGACCAACCTCGCCCTCTACGGACAAGCTGAGTACGACTTCACCGACGCGTTCACCACCTTTGCCGGACTGCGCGTGTTGCGTTCGGAGTTGTCGGGCAGCAACCAGCGGACGGTGATCGAAGGCAGGCCGGCGCCATTCCCTGGACAGAATGTTGACGCCGCACCCCTCACGGCTGATGAAGACGACACCGCCGTCGTCTGGCGCGTCGGCGGTCAATATCGGTTTACGGATGACCTTCAACTCTTCGCATCAGCAGCGCGTGGCTACAAATCAGCGGGGCTTGTGACAGGTCTCGCGGCAGAACCTGTGACACCGGGCGGAACCGACCTTCCCACTGTCGATCCTGAAATCCCGCTACAGTTCGAGCTCGGTCTTCGTTCCCAGTGGTTCGGCCGCTCACTGACGGTCAACCTGACGGGCTTCCATACCCAGATTGATGACTTTCAGGCTCAAGCGCTTGTGCCAACGGAATCGGGCCTGGCGCAGTTCTTGGTCACCAACGCGGGTTCGGTCGAGACTTACGGCTTTGAAGGTGACGTCATTTATCAGCCCACAGCTGGTCTGACACTTCAATCGACGTTCGCTTACACCAAAGCCACGTATGACGACTTTGGCGACGCGCCGTGCTACCCGTTGCAGCCTGTTGGGCCGAACAACTGTGTTGACACGACCGGCAACGGCGTCGGTGAGTTCCAGGATCTCGGCGGGCAGACGCTTGCCAACGCACCTGAATGGGTCGTCAACGGCCTCGCCCGCTACGAACGGCCGCTGAACGTGAACACAAGCGCGTTCGCTCAACTGGGCGTTCAGTATCGCGGTGAGACGATTTCGGACAACCGCGGTGACCCAGCGACAATCATCGACTCCTACACGCTGGTCGATGTGTCCGCCGGGCTTAACCTCTATGGCGGCCGCGCGACCGTTTCCGTCTTTGGCCGGAACATCACTGACGAGTTCTTCCCAGAATCGATCGTCGGACAGCCGTTTGACACCGGCGGGTACGCCCAGTTCTTGAGCTTAGAAGCTCTTCAGACATGGGGCGGCGAAGTGGTCGTTCGCTTCTAAGCTCCCACGTAAAGCGAGACGGCGCTCGCATTAGCGCCGTCTCGATATTCACTGTCATGATCTTTTCAATACGACTTGGAATGGACTGGCTACGCGGGTTCGCCAATGGTCACGTTGAGATCAGGCAAGCCGGAAATCCTACCCAGCAAAACGTCGCCCGGCTGAACAGCAGCCACACCAGCGGGTGTACCGGTCATGATGATGTCGCCGGGGAAGAGCGTGTAGTAGCGTGACAAGTCAGCGATAATCTCGTCAACCGACCAGATAAGCTCCGACAGATCCGCCTCTTGGCGACGCTCTCCGTTCACATCCAACGTGATAGCGCCAGTTCGCAAGTGTCCCGAACGACTGGCGGGAATAATAGATGTACACGGAGCGGACAACGGAAAGTTCTTACCGGTGTCCCAGGGCCGCCCCTTCTCGCGGGCGTCAAGCTGGAGATCGCGGCGGGTCATATCCAACCCAGTGGCGTAGCCGAACACATGCGCCGCCGCGTCAGAGCGAGCGATGTCGCGCCCCGCCTTGCCAACGGCAACGACCAGCTCGATCTCATGGTGGTAGTTGTCCGTATGGGGCGGATAAGGCAGGACGCTTCCATCCGGCGCGTAGGCGTCGGCGAACTTCGTGAAGAAGAATGGCGGATCCCTGTCCGGATTCTTACCCATCTCACGAGCGTGTGCCGCATAGTTCCGGCCGACGCAGTAGATTCGGTTGATGGGGAAACGGGCAGTATCTCCATCAACAGGCGCCCCAACTGTTGGTGCAGGCTCAATAACGCTAGCCATGGTGCTCTTTGTCCTTGGAGAACCAGTGACGGTCAAACATCACTCTGTTGTGTCTGAATGCGGAACGTTTCCTTCGACCATGTGGAAGGTGTTGTCCTTTGGCTCTTCCCAGATCAGGTTTCGCTCCATCGCCCGTGCAGGCATGTCCTGAAAGACAAACTGGATCACCTGCTCGTCGCCATCGTTGATGTGTTCATGATACGCCCAGGCGGGACAAACGAGCGTATCACCCTTAACCCAGTTGAATTTCTTGCCATCGAGGATCGAGTAACCCTTACCCTGCAATATGTGGTAGACGGCATATGAGTTGTGCCGGTGGGGTACGATATGCTCACCAGGTGCAAATGTCTGAATACCGATGAACACCGAAGGAAGCGCGCCGCCCGCTTCACCTGTATCCTCGTTGACCAAAGAGATGAAGCGACGATCCGCACGCCGCAGAGGATCCTTCGCCACCTCAGCGAGACGCGGTTGTAAGTCATCCCAACGCCACATGCCTGGACGGACGTTCTTCTTCACCAAGAACGGATAATACTCATCATCCGTCATAAACTTCGCGTTTGGTGTCGCGTCGACAACCTCTTCGAATGGCGGGTTTGGTGTTTCGGCCTGGGCCTGTCCTTCAACAACGCTCATGGTGCAGTCCTCCCTGTTGTTCTCGCTTGGTTTATCGCGACGACTGATGTTTTAAGTGCCAGTCAAGAAACGTGATCGTCCTCTGCCACGCTTCTTGAGAGGCGGCGGGCCGATAAACGGCTGGCCGGAAATCCTCATCGAATGCGTGAGGTGCACCGCCGTATACAAACATTTCGTAGGGTTTTTGGTGTTCTTGCAGTGCCCCGCGGAACGCCGCGATATCGTCAGCCGAAATCAGGCGATCAAAATCGCCGAAATGAGCCAACAATGGTGCGCTTAAGTGTTCGGCACGATCCAACGGACTGATGGGCTTATTGTCGGATGTTGAAGTGTACTGAATAGCGCCGTAGTAATCGACTGCTGCGCTTAAGCCAGCATCTTCACAAGCTGCGAGATAGGCGTACATGCCGCCAATACAGAAGCCAAACGACCCAATCGAATCCTCGTTGACCCGATCATCTCGCCGGAGATATTCAGCAGCATACTTAATATCCGACAGTGTTCGCGGGTCCGACAGTCCGGATACGGCTTCGCCGATCTTCTGCGGACTGGACACATCAGGCGCCTGTCCTTCTCGAGAATAGTAATCGACGAGAAGGGTCGTAAAGCCAGCCTCCGCAAGACGATCTGCAGTTCCAAGGACGTAAGGGTTCACACCAGCAATAGCGGGGGCCATCACCACACCAGGCGCAGACGGATCAGCCGCATACGCAATATATGCCTTCAGAGTCTCCTTACCCGCATCAAACTCTATTGTGTCAGCCATTGCCGCTTCGGCGCTCCATGATCTTCGACTGACGAAACCCTCAGGCCCAAATTGTTATTTGTACATCGGCAGTGATGGATGATAATCATTCACGTTATGAATGATATGGATCTCAACCTGCTATCGACCTTCCACGCGATCTACGAGGAGCGTCATGTGTCGAGAGCCGCTGAGCGCCTTGGCCTTTCCCAACCAGCGATGAGCAACGCCCTGCGGCGGTTGCGCGAGCATCTCGGCAATCCCCTGTTCGTTCGAGCGAAGCACGGCGTCTTGCCCACACCGTTCGCTGACGATATCGCACCAACGATCAGGCAAGTTCTGACTTTGCTGGAAGACGGCATCCGGAACGCGTCGCAATTCTCGCCCGCCACGACCACACGGGAGTTTCAGCTTGCCCTTTCGGACGTGGCCGAGGTGTCGATACTTCCCGGTATCGTTCAGGTGTGCAGGTCGCGAGCACCCGGTCTCAAGCTTTCGATCTCGCAGCTCGATCGCGAGTCCATGGATAGCAGTCTGGAGAACGGCACCGTCGACCTTTGCATTGGTTACATGCCCAAGGCGAATCCCTCTCTTTATCAGCAGGCGTTGTTTCGAACGGACTATGTCTGTATCGCTCGCAAACGCCATCCACGCATTAAGGGAAAACTGACGCGCGAGATCTTTGCCGATTGTGAGCACGCAGTCGCGTCAGCTGATGCAACTGGCCATATGGCTCTCAAGGAAGCCTTGGCGCTCACCGAGCCGGTGGCTAAAGTGAGCATCACAACGCCGCACTTCTTCGCCCTGCCGTTCATCGTGGCAAACACTGAGCTTTTGGCGCTTTGCCCGCGCCCCCTGATCCCAAAGATCGGTGTCGGTCGTAAACTTGCAATCCATGAAGCGCCGATCGAGCTTCCACTGGTTGAGGTGAAAATGTTTTGGCACGAGCGTGTCCACCGAGACAGCGCACACACCTGGCTCCGGGAGACGATACGAGAGGCCTTTGCCATCGTCGACTGGAACGAGAGGTCGTGAGTTTACGCGACGTGTTTACTAAACTATACATATCGAGCTCGCTAAACTTTCGAGGCACCAATGCCGCCATCGCGCTCCGATCACCACACCCCATCGAAGAGGGTCACACTGAAAGACGTCGCTGAAGCCGCGGACGTCTCTGTGATGACTGTGTCCAACGTGCTTCACAACAAGGCGAATGTAAGCCCGCAGACGCGCAAGAAGGTCAAAAAGGAGATCGCTCGTCTGGGCTACGTCCCCGCGCAAGCGGCACGGAGCCTACGCGCGTCGAAGCAATGGTCGATCGGATTTCTCATTGTCGACCAAACAAAAACCTATATGGCAGACTATACAGTTGCCGAATGGACCGCGAGCATCAGTGCACGCCTGAATTCATACGGGTACAGCTTACTCCTTCATGCCGGCACACCAGAAGACATCGCTGAAACGACGATTCTCCAACGCTTCTCGGTGGACGGAATTATCCTTCATGTGTCGGGTGATGAGACCAAGCGGCGTCAGATTATCAATCTTGTGAAAACCTTAGGTGTCCCTATAGTTTTGGTTCAGGCGTCTACCGACGATGTTTCCGGCGACTGTGTCCATGTTCAGCAAGCTGATTTCGATGGCGCTCGGCAAATAGCTGATCATCTCGCCGCACGCGGTGCCAGAGAGATTTTGGTGGTGATCACACAAGCCAGGTGGGCTGCGTTCGAAGAGCGCTATAACGGGTTGAAGCACGGCGTGAAGTCTCTGCGGAGCGGCATCAAGGTCAGTGTTTTGCGGACGGCCAGTGAGTCGCCTCACGACGTTCAGCACGCCGTTGAGCGGCACATTCTCAAGTCTGGTCTACCGGACGCTATCGCGGGCGGGAACGACGCCGTTGCCGCCGCCGCCATGAAGAAAGTCCGAGATCTCGGCCACTCTGTGCCGAAGGACGTCCTCGTGACAGGCTTCAACGGTGTTCCTATCGCAGAGCTAACATCGCCGACGCTCACGACAGTCGTGGCGTCAGGACAACCACTTGGCGAAGTGGCAGTCGAGACGCTCATCAACCGGCTTGAAACAGGACGCTTCGAGCATGATGACGTCACGATCCCCATGACCCTCCGTATGGGTCATTCGACGTAACACCTGTGAGCACTAAAAGGGCGCCGCTTTCAATAGGACGACAGAACATCGCTCAGTGCCGAAGCAAGCAGCTGCGCCACGACACGTTGCTTTTGCGCCGTATCGATCTCATTTGCCCTGATCTCAATCAGCACCCCTGGGCGGATGCCCAAACTGGAGTGTAGAGACAAAGTGGCGTCATCGCTTGGGTCGTAGTCGTAAGGCTCATTGTCACCAATACAGAGGTCTGCTCTTTGACGACGAAGCCGCACCACAAGCATGGAACCCAATCTGTCCTCAGGATCATAGCAGACACCGATATGCCACGGCCGCATAACGCCACTGAGCTCTGGCGTAAAACTATGGATCGCGACGATGGCAGGTGGGTTGGCGCCGCGTGACTTTTGCAACGCGAGTTGGCGCGCCACCTCATCATGGAACGGATGGTAGATCTCGCGAAGACGCTCAGAGCGCTGCTGCTCGCCGCTGTTTCCCGGTACCATCACCCCATCAGCCATACGCGGGATCAGTTGATCTGAATGCGGAAGGCGGTTGCAATCGATAACCAGGCGAGAATAGGCCTGGGCCACAAGACACCCACCCGTTTGTGCAGCCAAGCTCTGCGCGACGGCATATGCCCCGTTATCCAGCGCGATGTGGCTAGACAATTGAGCGGCTGACAGACCGAGCGAGTCGAGCTTCCTCGGTACTAGGTTGGAGGCATGCTCGCAGGTGAGGACAAACGGCGCGTCCGATGATGGGGGAACGACGATAACCGGAGCCGGCTCGTCATCGCACAGGATCGTCGCCCGCAGATCCGACGGCTCGCCCATGCGATCCCCCTCCCCGCTATGAAGGCAGCGCGGCTGATCCGCCGTCTACGATCAGTTCCGCGCCAGTGATGTAGGACGACAAGTCCGACAAGAGAAAGAGGCACGCGTTGGCCTGGTCATCAGCAGTGCCGAACCGACCCAGTGGGATTGACTGCGAAATCCCATCGACAACAGCGTCTTTCCCCTCGAACCGTTGTTGCATCGGCGTCATCGTCAGGCCGGGCAAGACAGCGTTCGAGCGTATCCCCTTAGAGGCCAACTGGACTGCAATGGACTTCGACAGCCGTAGAACCGCAGCCTTCGATGCTCCGTAGGCGTCTTGCGGACTCGGGTCACCTGACAGCGCGTCGGTAGACGAGAAGTGCACCATCGCCCCTCCTCCCGAACGCTCCATATGCCGGACTGCATGGCGAGACGTGAGTGCAAAGCTCTTGACGTTGATTGCAAAAACCTTGTCCCAGACCTCAGGATCAGTGACTTGGAAGGACTGGTCTCTGTCGAACCACAACACGCCCGCGGTGTTCACAAGGTAGTCGAGGCCACCGAGCTCGGCAGCCGCTTGATCAACAGCCTCCTCGACAAACGAGTTATCCGACAAGTCGCCCTGCAAATAGATCGGCATGCGGTCGAACTCTGAAAGATCAGCGTCGGGCTTGATGTCTGCGATAGCAACATGCGCGCCAGCTGCATCCAGGCGACGAGCGATCTCATGCCCCATACCGCTGCCGCCACCCGCGATCAGCGCTCTCTTTCCCTCAAACCGAAACATCTTTGTACCTTCTCTGAGAATCTCTATTTCATCTGTGATGGGATTAGATACGATCAAAGTATCGACGCCGTTCCCAGTCAGTAACAGCTTGTTCGTATGCGGCCACTTCAAACGATACATACCTGATGTAGTGGTCCAACACATCGGCGCCGAAGGCCTCTTTTAGAGGCGCGGCGTCTCTTAGCCCTTTGATGGCATCGCTAAGCGAGCGAGGAAGTGGAGCGCTCCTCGGAACATCCTTGAGCCGCGCTCCCTCCGAGACACCTTCAAGACCAGCAGCAATCAAGGCGGCATAGGCGAGATACGGGTTGATATCTGCGCCCGGAATCCGGCATTCCACACGTTTTGAGCTCTGATTGCCAACAACTCTGTATGCCGCGTCGCGGTCATCTACGCCCCAAGACACCTGATCCGGTGACAGAAAGCTCCTGGTGAATCGCTTGTAGGAGTTAATCGTCGGTGCGAGGAATGCCGATATCTGGCGGGTCAACATCAACTGCCCCGCCAAAAAGGCCTCGGCCGTGTCAGATAGCCCGCCCTCGTTACCGCCTTGCATGACAGAATCGCCGGTGTCCAACGCGTATAATGAATAGTGAATGTGGCCGCTCGATCCTGCTTCGTCAGCGAACGGTTTGGCCATGAACGACACCGACTTGCCGTGAAGTGCCGCAATATCGCGGAGCGCGAATTTGTAGAGCGCGTGGCGGTCTGCCATCACGTGTGCGAGGTCATGGGTCAAGACGATCTCTGCTTGGCCACGCCCGCCTTCAAACTTGATATAGTCGATCTCTAGGCCGATGGCGCGGAAATGGGTCTCGATATCTCGCCACACCTCTCCGTACCGTGACAGCTGTGAGATGTGACCATCAGAGTCGTACTGGGTCAGTGGGGTAGACGGAGCAAGCCCAGTCTTTGACGTTGACTCTATTTGCCTGTCAAAGATGTAAAACTCGATCTCCGAAGCAGCTCGCATACCAAGCCCGAGTTTTGCCAGCCTTCTCAGCTGCTCCCGGAGGATTGATCGCGGCGCAATGTTCAAAGGCGAGCCCGACGCAGGGTCGCAACAATCCGCCAGCACAAGCGCGTCACCTGGTCGCCAGGGAAGCGGGACACCGGTGGTCAAATCGGGCCGGAGCGTCATGTCCCGGTAGCCAGTCGCGTTCCCAGACAACGTCGAACCGGCAACCTCTTGCATTGTAATGTCTTGGCCGAGCATCAAGTCGCAAAGGCCAAATCCCGTCTCTTTGAAACGGTCAAAGTATGTCCGGGAACAACGTTTACCGATCAACTGGCCCGCGAGATCGGTCATGGCCACGTATACCGACGTGATCGTCTCGTCGGTATACGTCAAGCCTCGCTCTCCTATCGTTTCGCGCATTAGGCCCATTGGTTTCAGCCTTGATCTTCGAGACGGCGATGGTGAAACGACCTATACTGAGTGATGCTATCGAATGCGGCCAATCCATCGGTTCT
>JBCBMW010000021.1:0-46958 GCA_039822105.1 Pseudomonadota bacterium
CAAGCTCTCTCGCACAGCCACTGAATTGGCGCCCAGCCATCCAGGCGCTTGGGTCGTTCGGGCCAAGGTGGCGCAGGGCGCCCGCCGGGTCAGCGAAGCGCGGGAGCACTATGAAACCGCAGCCGGGCTAGAGCCTGACAATGCCGGTCTCCTGATTGCGATGGGCGATTTTGAGGCTGAAGAAGGCAATGTGCGCGGAGCGGCCGTTCTTTATGAGCGCGCTGCCGGGCTCGATCCCTCGTTCCCGGGCCTGGCCGAACGCCTCGACGCTGTCGCAGAAGATCCGCAGGCCAACGAGATTTGACGCCGTGTTCTTCCTATTCTCCGCCCTCGTCATGTTGCTGGTCGGATGCTCCTACGGGGTTTTAAGATCCGGGCGTTTCAGAGGGCCGCAGCCCGATCCGGAGTTTGAGCCAAGGCGGCTGGCAACGCACGCGGCGGCGCTGCTTGTGGCGCGGCACGCTGTCCTCGGCACGGCGGGCGAGGGGAGCAAGGAGCCAGCGGTGGCCTGGTTCCAATCGGAGTTTGATATTGACGAGACGGAGGCCAGCCGCCTTTGGTCGTCGGCTCTTTCCCAAGCGATGCTTGACCCCGGTCCGGAGGAGGGTCTCGCTGTGATCCTTGCACCGATCAAATCGAACTGCACGCTGCAAGAGATGAAGGATCTTGCGTCTTTTTTAGCTCAGCTCGGGAATGGTGACGAGGCGTCAGAAGGGCAGGAGCGTCTGGTGTCGGAAGTCCGTCGCCGCTTGTCTTTGCCCGAAGAGGTGTCCTCGTCAGACGCCAGTTAAGGAAAAGACGCCGCCGTCGCCCCGGCTCACTTCACCAAGCGCTTCATGCATCTCAAGATGCGCCAGCACATTGAGACCAGCGGCAATCTTCAGCGGCGCGGCCAATCCCACATAAATCTGGTCCACGAGGTCACCAATTGTCTGCGGTCCTTTCGCGAGGGCAGACATAAGAGCGTGGTCGCGTCCAAGTCGGTGAGCCTTCACCGCCTCAACAAAGGCATGGGGCTCCGTGATCGGTGCGCCATGGGTGGGGTAGTAAATCGCATCGTCCCGCGCGAGCAGCAGATCCAGGCTCTTCATATAGGACGCCATGTCCCCGTCGGGGGGCGCCACCACAGTCGTGGCCCAGCCCATCATGTGATCACCGGTGAACAGCGCATTCTCCTCACCCAGATGAAAACAGAGGTGGTTGGAGATGTGCCCCGGTGTGTGGATGGCGGTGATGGTGAGCCCCTCAACCGGGACCTGCTCACCGTCTTTGAGCTCATGTGCCGGCGTGAACCCAAAATCGGCGCCTTCATCCAACGCCGGCGCAGAGCCTCCTGGCGGGTTGGGGTGCGGGCCAAAGCCGTAAGTCACGGCGCCGGTGAGATTGCGCAGGCGATTCGCGCCGCCTGAGTGATCCGAATGGGTATGGGTGATGAGAATCGTCTTGATCGGGGTGGGGGCGGCCTCCGCCAAAAGCGCGACATGGCCTTCGTCGTCAGGGCCAGGGTCGATCACCACCGTTTGATCGGTGCCCTGAAGAAGATATGTCCCGCTGCCAGTATAGGTGAAGGGCCCGGGGTTCGGCGCAACAATCCGTGTAATGTGCGCCGACAGCTTCTCAACCACGCCTGGCTTGATGTCAGGTGCTTGGACGAAGGGGACGCTCACGATGAGGCGCTTTGTTGCTCGGCATAGCTCTCCAGGAGCGGCAGTGCAGGGGATATATCAAAGCCAGCTTCCGCCGCCTGGTCGATCACCGCTTCGATGCTCTTGCCGTTCAGGATCTCCGCGAGGGAGGTCAGAAGCACCGCGCGCGGCCCAGCGCCGCAATAGGCCCAAATGGGACCGTCCTTCAGCATCTCGGCATAAGCCGCGACGTCGTAGGGATCGACCTGCGGGCCCCGCATGGGCACATGCCGAAAGGCAAGACCCTCGGCTTCTGCTGCCGCGGAGACCTCAGCGGCCGTTGGCTGGCCCGGCGCTTCACCGTCGGGGCGAGCGGCAACCACGGCACGAAAGCCTGCCTCTTTAATAGCGGGCAGATCACTGGGACTGATCTGAGGGGACACTGTGACTAGGTCGTTCAATCGTCGCTGCATGGAGCCTCGCATACAAATAAGGGGTGGTCTGAATGAGATGGTCGGAGTGAGAGGATTCGAACCTCCGGCCCCTGCCTCCCGAAGACAGTGCTCTACCAGGCTGAGCTACACTCCGCGAGCGCATCATCTGGTGATCGGGCATAAGTGTGACAACAGGTGCAAAAGAGTGGCGATGTTCACGCCGATTTATCGTTGCGAAGCGACACGGAGATGGTTATTGCCTCGCTCTCCCGGATGGGGTGTCGCCAAGTGGTAAGGCAGCGGTTTTTGGTATCGCCATGCGCAGGTTCGAATCCTGCCACCCCAGCCAGGGAACCAAATCAACGAGTTAACGACGAAGCGTAAACTCGTTGCGGTTCTCCACATCTCTTTTATCGTGAAGTTTATCTGACTCGTCTCGATAGACATTGATCGACTGACGTTTTTACGTCACGGTCGGGGATATCGGAGCAGACACTGCCATTGGCTTATCGTTTCGAGGAATGATTGGCCGATCGTGATCAAATAGCGGGCGCGTTTCTTGCCAAATGGATAGTTTGGGGTAAGGATTGGGCAACCGCTGATAGTGGCTGGGACGAGGGGGTGGTTCGCGTCAGCGCGACTTACCCCTTTTTGTAGGTTTTTCTGATCGTGCGTCGTGGTGGCGGGCGATCTGGTTTGAGGATGGGTGGAGACACTTGAAGGTGAAGCACATGCACAAGAAACTCGCGCTGCTTGGCTCGGCGATCGTCGTCGCTTGGTCGGCGAGCATCCCCGCCACGGCACAATTCCGGCAAGCTCTGGACATCAGCCGTCAGACGGCTCGTGATGGTGCTGTTTCGCAGCAGCGTGTCGAGGCACTTGATCAACAGGCTACGGAGCTTTTGAACGAGTACCGGGCGAACGTGAAGCAGCTCGATCTGCTGACGCGCTTTAACGAGAGCCAACGCCTCGAGATCGAAAACCAGCTGATTCAGATCGAAGGTCTGCAGCGCGACATCGCCAACGTGGAAGGCCTCGAGCAGGCTGTGATCCCGCTGATCGGCGACATGCTTGCGCAGCTGAAAGTGATCGTCGCTGCTGACATTCCTTTCCTTCCTGCTGAACGTTCGGCTCGCCTCGCGCGCCTTGACCAAGTCATGCAGGACCCAACGCAAACGGCAGCATCGCGCTTCCGTCTGATCGTTGAAGCCTATCAGATTGAAAACGAATACGGTCGTTCGATCGAAGCCTATGATGGCACCGTGATTGAAGACGGCGCTGAGCTGACGGTGGAGTTCCTCCGCCTTGGTCGCCTGGCGCTGATCTACAAGTCCGCTGATGACAGCCTTCTGCGCATCTATGATCGCGAAGCAGGCGGTTTCGTTGACCTCGACAAAGGCCGTTACCTCGCAAGCGTCCGGACCGGTCTTCGGATGGCGAAAGAACAAACGCCTCCAGGCCTCCTGGAGATTCCTGTCACCGCTCCCGTCGTGGCGTCGGCTCAGTAACGCGCAAGGGAGAACGAGAGAATGACCATGCTTTCGATGATCAAAAATGGCCTGGTGGCCAGTGCCGCTCTCCTCACGGCGGGCTCGGTTGGTTTTGCACAGGATCTGTCACTGCAAGACGTTTTGAACGCAGCGCGCCAAGAGCGTGCTGATGCTGCGGCCCAGAACCGGGAGCGTGAAGCGCGCTTCCTGGCTGAGCGGAACCAGCAGCAGGCTCGTCTCAACCAGGTTCTGGCTGAGGTTGAAGCGGCAGAAGCTGAGTCCGATCGTCTTCAGGCTGAATTTGAAGCCAACGACGCGACGATCTCTGATCTGACGCAGACCCTTCAAGAAGAGCAGGGCGAGTTCGGCGAGCTTTTCGGTGCGGCCCGTTCGGCTGCTGGTGACTTTGCCGCTCAGCTCCAAGACTCGGTGATCTCGGCACAGCTTCCTGGCCGTGTTGATCCTCTCCAAGAGATTGCTCAGAGCGACACGCTTCCTTCGGAAGAGCAGCTTCGCTTCGTCACGGACGTGATGTTCGAGCAAATTGTTGCCCAGTCTGAGGTCGCGACGTTCGACGCTGAAGTGGTCGATGCTGCTGGCGAGACAGTGACGGAAACCATCACGCGCGTTGCTGCGTTCACGGCGTTTGACGCCAGCGGCAACTACTACGTGATGAAAGATCTGAATGACGGCCGCGTGCGTCTCACGCGTCTGGCTCGTAACCCAGGCACCAACAACGCGGTTCCAAACGCTCGCTCGATCGCTGGTTTCAGCGGCGAGGGCTACCGTGCGGCTACCATTGACCCATCGCTTGGTCAGATCCTTGGCCTCGTTATTGAAACGCCGACCTTCAGAGAGCGCTTCAACTCGGGTGGTCCGGTTGGCTACATCATCACCGGCATCCTGATCATCGGTATGGTGATCGGTACTTTCCGCCTTGCGGCTCTGCAGTCGACCAAGTCGGCAGTGAAAGGCCAAATGCGCCGGAAGAGCCCATCGCGCGGCAACCCACTGGGCCGCATCATGCTGGCTTACGAAAGCAACACCAGTGCAGATGTCGAAACCCTTGCTCTCAAGCTCGACGACGCTGTGCTCAAGGAGCTGCCGAAGCTCGACGCTGGCCTCAACCTGGTCAAAGTGCTCGCAGCTGTGGCGCCGCTCCTCGGCCTTCTCGGTACAGTTGTTGGTATGATCCAGACGTTCCAGCAGATCACGCTCTTCGGTACGGGTGATCCGCAAATCATGGCTGGCGGTATCTCGCTCGCTCTGATCACCACGGTGATGGGTCTGATCGCTGCTATTCCGCTTCTCCTGGTCCACGCGTTTGCTGCGGGTACGTCCCGTTCGGTCGCTTCGATCCTGGAAGAGCAAGCAGCTGGTCTCATCGCTGAACATGCTGAGGGGCGCGCATAAGCGCGCTCCCTGAGCCTGGGAGGCATCACATATGCTTCGAGTCTTTCTAGATCCGTTCGACAGTCTTCAGGACTTCCTGTTTGCTGGTGGCAACGTCCTGGTCGTGATCATGATCGTGACCTTCATCATGTGGGCGATGATCATCGAACGGTTCATCTTCTTCGGGACCGCCCGTGGTTCGCTGGTCAAGAAGGCTGAACGCGAATGGGAAGCCCGTGCTGAGCACAAGTCTTGGTACGCTCTTGCGATCCGTGAAAAGCTCTTGTCAGAAATCGCCGTCGATACCCGGGCCAATCTCGGTGTGATCCGAGGCCTGGTGGCGATCTCACCACTTCTCGGCCTTCTGGGCACGGTGACCGGCATGGTCGAGGTGTTCGACGTGATGGCGGTGACGGGTTCGTCCAACGCGCGCCTTATGGCGGGCGGCATCACCAAGGCGACCATTCCAACAATGGCTGGTCTTGTCGCCTCGTTGTCCGGCATCCTGGCGCTCAACATTCTTGATCGTCAGCAGAAAAGCACGGTGTCCCAGACGGCAGAACGTCTTGATGCCCTGGTGGAGGATCACTGATCATGGCTGGACGTCGTAGACACGGCGAGGGCGAAGCTGCTGACGTTAACGTCACCCCTTTGCTCGACATTGTCTTCATCATGCTGATCTTCTTCATCGTCACGGCGACGTTCGTGTACGAAGATGGGATCGCGCCCAATCTTCCTCAGAACAATGAGGATGATGAGGACTCAACGCCGCCGCCAGCGCTTTTGCTCACGGTTCAGGCTGACGGTTTTGTGCTCGTTGACAACATTCGTCAGATTGATCCGCGTTCGGCAGAGCCAGTGGTCGAGGAGTTTCTCGCTAAGGAGCCGCGCGGTGTCGTGATCATCTCGGCTGCTCCCGACAGTGAGACTGGCGTGGTGGTGACGGTGCTTGACGAGTCGCGGCAGGCCGCTGGCCCTGATCGCTACAATTCGATCACTCTGGCCCCGCAGTCGCGCGGCTGATGATTGGGCCGCGTTCGGCGCGGCCCGCATACTGATTGTTTCGCGCCCCAGGCGCATGATTTGAGGAAGACGCAACGCCATGGCTCGACGGTCACTGCAGCAACCGGCTCAAGAAGAGGAAGACGTCAACGTCACACCGCTTCTCGACATTGTCTTCATTATGCTGATCTTTTTCATCGTGACATCGACCTTCATTAAGGAACCTGGTGTCGACGTGGTTCGCCCGACGGCCGTCACGCAAGGTGAGTTGAGCCCAGCTGTGCTTGTGGCGATCACCGAAGACGATGAGATTTTCATCAATGGCGACGAGGTCGAGCTCAGCGAAGTTCGCTACCTCGTTGAAGAGCTTCGCCGCGAAACGCCGAAAGGCGGCGCGGTCCTGCAGGCCGATGCTGGTGCTAAGTCAGAGATCACCATCCAGGTGCTCCAGCAGATCAAGGACGCAAACATCTCCGACGTCGCGATTTCGACGGTGGCTGAGTAAGTAAAGGGTACGCCCGTGTGAGCGCTGGAGCGCTCCCGGGACTTTGGAGGACGATCCATGGGTACGATTTTTCGAGGCGTGATCGGCGTTCCCCTTGCTGGGGTTATCGTCGTGGGCCTTTTCCTCGTGATGTATGGCCTGATCATTCCTGACCGCCTGCCTGAGGCTGTCGTGCGCGATCCGGTGAACATCAACATTGGGCGGCAGATTGAAGATTCTGAGATTCGGAACGAGCGCCGGTTCGAGCGCCCAAAGCTCGACACACCGCCGCCGCCGCCGCCCGCAATTGAGCGTCAAAACTTCGAACCATCGGTCGATGGTGTGAATGCCGCAGCCCCTGATTTCGGTGCTGATGTGAACATCGGTTCGGGCTTCAACCCAGACCGTGACGCTCAGCCATTGGTTCGGGTGAACCCCACCGGTTTTGAGCGCTGCATCGACTCCAACACATCCACCGAATCGGTCGCGCTTGAGTTCGACGTCGATCCTGCCGGCAATGTTGTGAACGTGGAGGTCATCGACAGCACAGACAGCTGCTTTAACCGTTACGCTGTCCGCGCTGCGGAACGTTGGAAGTATCAGCCAAAGATCGTCGATGGTGACGCGGTTCCGCGCCGCGGGGTGCGGACGACGATCCGCTTTGAGATTGGCGAAGGGTAAGCATAATGATCCGTCAACAGACTTTCCGTGCTGGTCGCGTCAGTCTTGCCGCCATGCTGCTTGCAGTGGGTGCAACGACCGCAACGATCATGGCCCCGACGGCCTATGCCCAGAACAGCGCTCAGGAAGCGGAAGACCGTCGCCGGTCGCGCCAGACGCTCTCTGCTCGGTCGGGCACGGCGCTCAACGAAGCGCTGAACTTCGCCAACGAAGATCCCCCGCGTTATCAAGAGGCGATCGAAGCCATCAACCGGCTTTTGTCGCGTGAGATCCCGCCGTTTGACCGTGCTACTGCTCTTGAAGTGCGCGGCGGCCTTTATGCGCAGATCGATCGCACTGATCTTTCGCTGCGTGACTTTGAGCAGGTTCTCGCGCTTGATGTGCTGCCTAGCGATCGGACGAGTCAGATCCGCCGGAACGTGGCGCAGCTCTACTACATCACCGATCAGTACCAGCGCGCGATCAATTTCATGGAAAGCTACATCCGTGATGCTGGTCCTGAGGCCGAGGCAAACGATTATTTCATCGTGTCAGCGTCTTACGTGCAACTCGACGATTATCGCGGTGCCCGCACCCCTGCGGAGCGCGCGATTGAGCTTGATACGGACCGTCGCAAGCAATTCTACGACCTCTTGAATCTGATCTATAACGAGCTTGGTCTTGATACCCTCCGTGGACGTCTTTTGGAGACCATGGTCGAGTATTTCCCCAGCGAGGAATCATACTGGTCGCAGCTAGCAGCTTCCTACTCCGCGGCCAACCGCAACGCTGACGCCCTTGCAGCTCTCGAAGTGGCTTACGCGGCCGGTCTGATCGACGCTGAAGACAAGATCATCACATTGGCGCAGTTCTACTACGATCAGGACAACCCTTATCGCGGTGCTTCGCTTCTCGAAGCGGAGATGAACGCGGGCAATGTCGACCGTGATCTTGATAACTTGCAGCTGCTTGCGCAGCTTTGGGCGGCGGCGCGGGAGCAGGACAAGTCGATCGCCATCCTGACTGAAGCTGCGCCTCGGCGTAGCGATGGGCAGCTCTACTACCAGTTGGGTCAAAGCTATCTGGCTGATGAGCAGTATGGTCGTGCAATCAGCAATCTGCGTTCCGCGCTTCGCCGCGGGGGTCTTGCCGACCGCGAGGTTGGGAACGCGCGGGTCCTCATCGGTACGTCATTGTTCCAACAAGACAGCGAAAGTCAGGAAGCTCGTACAGCTGCTCGCGACGAGTTTGTTCTTGCCTCTGATTATCCGTCCTCTGCGGCTGTGGCCAGCTCGTGGATTGAGTATATCGATACCATCGAATCGACACTTCGGCTGCAGGCCGAGGTGGAACTCAGCCAAGCGATTGAGCGCCAGCAGCGCCAGATCGAACGCTGTGGATCGATCATTGATGTGATCGAGCTCGGTGGCCGGACAGATGTTCCGGACGATGAGATCGCGTCATGTCGTGCTCTTCTTGCCCGCGTGGATGCTGGCGAGACCGCCGAGATGATGGTCGAGGCCGACCGCGCGGCGGAGGAAGAAGCTGAGGCGGGCGAGGATACCGAGGCCGAAGCTGGCTGATAGGCCTTACGGTTGCGGCGGTGAATTGGCCGCCGCCTATATCGCAACGAACAAAAGGCCGGCTCTTTGTGAGCCGGCTTTTTCATTGCGCGTCAGGTTGCGCGGACGGATGCGCAGCCTGCGCCGCGGCCATCCCGTTGACAGCCTCTTCAACAGCGAGAAGCCGAGGGAACGGCGAGAGGTCCATATCGTACCGGCGAGCGCCGTAGAGTTGCGGGATGAGATAGCACTCAGCGGCCGAGACCGTTTCTCCACTGAGATAGGCAGCACCCGGAGCAATCTCGTTGGTCAGCGTTTCCAGTGCTGCGAACCCGTCACCAATCCACTGACGTGCCCACGCGCTCACCGCCTCATCGTCGTGACCGAGCGGCGCGCGCAGATATCTCAGGATACGGAGGTTTTGCAGAGGGTGGACATCACATCCAATGACAGCTGCCATCTGTCGAACCAGCGCCTTTTGCACTGGATCCTCGGGAAACAGGCGAGGGCCGGGGAGTGTGTCGTCAAGATACTCAATGATCGCCGGGCTTTGCGACAGGATCGTCCCATCATCGAGTTCCAATGACGGCACGAGGCCTTGGGGGTTCATGGCCAGGAACGTGGGCGCCTTGTGCTCTCGCTTCAGAAGATTGACGGGCACGATATCGCACTCTGCGCCCTTGAAGGCGAGGGCGAGGCGCACCCGGTAGGATGTTCCCGAACGCCAATAGCTGAACAGTCTCATCTCACTTCTCCCTTGGGACGCAGGCTGCATTCTTGTTCTCAGCTTACAAAAAAGGGGCGGCTGGGCCGCCCCTTTTCAGCAGGTGATCTTGAAAAGCCTAGCCGAGGTCCGGCGCCGGGCCGCCAGCGGCAATCCAGCGGTCAAGCCGCAGCTCCAGAACTTCAAGTGGTGCCCCGCCGCCGCGCAGCAGCTCGTAGTGGAACACCGCCAGGTCAAAGTCTTCACCGAGGGCCTCTTCAGCGCGCGCGCGAAGCTCCTGGATCTTCAGCATACCGGTTTTGTAGGCCAGCGCTTGTCCGGGCCAGACGCTGTAGCGCTCGATCTCGATCTCAACGCCCGACCGCTCCATGCCCGCATTGGCGACCATGTACTCAACAGCCTCTTCGCGGGTCCACTGTTTGGCGTGCATGCCACTATCGACCACGAGGCGGACGGCTCGGAAAAGCTCGTCGCGCAGGCGGCCGAGATTGCCAAGCTGGTCATCTTCATAAAGACCAATCTCGTAGGCAAAGTACTCAGAATAGAGCGCCCAGCCTTCAGCCATCCCCGTCGACGTGCCGTTGGTGCGCACCAGGAGCGGTGTTTCCTTTGCTTCCGTCGCAAGAGCGATCTGGAAGTGGTGGCCCGGCACGCCCTCGTGATAGGTCAGTGTGGGGAGGGAGAAACGCGGCTGGGTCGCCGTGTCGCGCAGGTTGATATAGTACTGGCCCGGGCGTGACCCATCTTCCGACGGACCATTGTAATAGCCGCCAGGCGCACCTTCCTGAGCGTATTCAGGCACCCGGCGCACCTCGAACCCGACGGTCGGGGTGACGAGGAAGTACTGGTCCATCACCGCTTCGGCTTCATCGGAGAGCTCGCGGACATGGGCGAGAAGTTCCTCACGTCCTTCGTCCGTGTTCGGGAAGAGTTGATCAGGCCGCTGCGCAACTTGGAGCAGACGTTCACCCACTGTGCCCTCGGTCATGTCGAACTCTGCGAAGATGGCCTCCATCTCGCCGTGGATCCGCGCGACCTCGGCAAGGCCCAGCTCATGGACGCCGTCACCGCCCAGGGTGTTCTCGCCATTGACCTTGACCAGCGCGTCGTAAAGCGCCGATCCGCCAGGAAGGTCCCAGATGCCTGCATCATGAGTTGTCAGCGGCTCGATGGCTTCAAGCGCGGAGACCAAACCGGCATAGGCGGGATAGACGGAGTTCGCGACTGCGTCTTTGACATCTGCGATCAGCTCGTCTTCGTTTTCGAACTCCACCGTCTCTAGATAGTCAGTGAGGTGGGTGACAAGGATGCTTTCGTCTGATGGGCCGCTGATAAAGCCGCTCGCGTTGCCAATCGCTCCTTCCACGGCGTAGTCAGGAGGGATCACGCCCGCCTCGGCATTGGCATTCAGGATCTCGACTGCACCAGCGAACTGCTCATCAAACTGATTAAGCCGCGCGATATAGGCCACCGCATCATCGCGCTCGGTAAGCGGATGAATGGCTGTGATGAATTGCGGCATGTCGACGTGGACACCGCCGATTTGCGTGACGACGTAGGGGCTCGAGAAACCGCCGGCGAGGTAGTAGCCGTGCTCGTCGGCCACGGCGTAAGCTTCGTTTTCAGCCGCCGTGCCAGCCATCAGCACTTCAAGATATTCGCGCCGCGTTGGGGTTAGGCTTTCAGGGTCGAATGCGGCCAGGCGCTCTTCGAAGCGCTTGTTCATCTCCCGCGTCTTCTCGTAACCGGCGATGCCGGGAACGCTGTAGCGGTCTTTGTAACGGCCACCAGCGCGCTCTTCGCTCAGGCCAAGCGATGTTGCGAATGTTGGGAAGGCGGAAAGAATTTCTGTGGTGATCTCCTCCAGCGCCTGATCAAAGGCGGCGTTGGCGTCGATCTCCTCTGCCGCCGCTGCGGCGGGCTCTTCCGGAGCGGCGGCGTCTTGGCCGCAGCCGACCAGGAGGGCCAGGCTCGCCACGCCGGTGATCAGCGCGCTGCGAAGGGAGTTGGGTGTCATGGAGGTATCCTCTCGATATTCGATAACGGCGTTTGGGCCCTTTGTTGATCGAACTCAACCGGTTCGGCGTTTTGTGGCGGTTCGGTCACCGAGGGCATTGATCGCGGAAGGCGCGCTTACCATGTCTTTTCCAGGCGCTGCCACAATGGGGCGTCTGAACATGAAACGATGCTCACAAATGAGGTCGCATGCAATTTGAGAACTTCACCGACCGCGCCCGCGGTTTGATCCAGGCTGCCCAGACGATCGTTCTGCGGGAAAGCCACCAGCAGCTGACGCCGCTCCACCTCTTGAAAGCCCTGCTTGATGACAGCGAGGGGCTGGCCTCCAATCTGATCAGGCACGCTGGCGGTGACCCGGCCGTCGCCCTGCAGATCGCTGACCAGGGCCTTGCCAAACTGCCCCAGGTCGATGGCGAAGGCGCACAGACTTATCTTGCGCAAAGCACCGGGAAGGTGCTCGCGCGCGCCGAAGAGATCGCGAAGAAAGCTGGCGACACGTTTGTCACGGCTGAGCGCATGTTGGTCGCCCTCGCGATGGAAGGCGACGCGAAAGACGCCCTTCATAAGGCGAAAGCGACCCCGCAGGCCCTTAACGGCGCCATCAACGATGTCCGCAAGGGCCGCACTGCTGATACGGCGCAGGCTGAGCAAGGCTATGACGCGCTGAAACGCTATGCCCGCGACCTCACGGAGGCGGCGCGCTCAGGCAAGCTCGATCCCATCATCGGCCGTGACGAAGAGATCCGACGGACGATGCAGATCCTCTCCCGTCGGACGAAAAACAATCCCGTGCTGATCGGTGAACCGGGGGTGGGTAAGACCGCGATTGCTGAGGGCCTCGCCCTTCGCATCGTCGACGGCGATGTGCCGGAGAGCCTGAAAGACAAGCAGCTTTTGAGCCTCGACATGGGCCTTCTCATCGCCGGTGCAAAGTATCGCGGTGAGTTTGAGGAGCGCCTGAAAGCGGTGCTGTCCGAGGTCGAAGCGGCCGATGGCGGTGTGATCCTTTTCATCGACGAGATGCACACATTGGTCGGTGCCGGCAAAGCCGATGGGGCCATGGATGCCTCGAACCTCCTGAAACCAGCATTGGCCCGCGGAGAGCTTCACTGCATCGGCGCCACCACGCTCGATGAGTACCGCAAGCACGTGGAGAAAGACGCAGCGCTTGCCCGCCGGTTCCAGGCTGTTTTTGTCAGTGAGCCGACGGTTGAGGACACCGTCTCGATCCTGCGCGGCCTCAAGGAAAAGTACGAGCTCCATCACGGTGTTCGGATCTCCGACAGCGCGATCGTTGCCGCGTCGACGCTCTCCAACCGCTACATCACCGACCGTTTCTTGCCAGACAAAGCGATCGACCTGGTGGACGAGGCGGCCTCACGGCTCCGCATGGCTGTGGATTCCAAGCCTGAGGAGCTGGACGCCCTCGATCGTCAGATCATCCAGATGAAGATCGAGCGCGAAGCGCTGAAGAAAGAAGACGACGCGGCCTCGCAGGACCGGCTCGCAGCTCTGGAGACGGAACTCGCTGATCTGGAACAACAATCAGCGACGCTGACGGCTCAGTGGGAGGGCGAGCGCGCGGCACTGGCCTCCTCGACGGAGCTGAAAGAGCAGCTCGATCGCCTGCGGGTCGAACTCGCCGATGCCGAACGCACAGGCGACCTCGCCCGCGCGTCCGAGCTCAAATACGGCCGGATCCCTCAGGTCGAAAAGCAGCTCGACGACGCCGTGGCGGCTGATCCTGGTGACCTCGTGCAAGAGGTCGTCGATGCCGAAGCTGTCGCCCAGGTCGTATCCAAATGGACCGGCATTCCGGTCGACAAGATGCTCGAAGGCGAGCGCGAGAAGCTCCTCGCGATGGAGGAGCAGCTGCATAATCGTGTGATCGGCCAAGACGAGGCAGTGGGTGCTGTCTCGGCGGCCGTGCGCCGGGCGAGGGCAGGTCTTCAGGACCCCAATCGTCCGCTCGGATCCTTCCTCTTCCTGGGGCCTACGGGCGTTGGGAAAACCGAGCTGACCAAAGCCCTCGCCCATTTTCTCTTTGACGACGACCAGGCGATCCTCCGGATCGATATGTCGGAATTCATGGAGAAACATGCGGTCAGTCGTCTGATCGGTGCGCCTCCGGGTTACGTTGGGTATGACGAGGGCGGCGTTTTGACCGAGGCGGTCCGTCGGCGCCCCTATCAGGTCGTCCTCTTCGATGAGGTCGAAAAGGCGCACCCCGATGTCTTCAACGTGCTGCTCCAGGTCCTCGACGAAGGTCGCCTGACCGATAGTCAGGGGCGGACGGTCGATTTTCGGAACACGCTGATCATCCTGACCTCGAATCTTGGGGCGGAGTTCATGGCTGGTCTGTCTGAGGACGCCGATGTTGAGGTGGTGCGCCCGCAGGTGATGAATGCTGTTCGCGCCGCTTTCCGACCAGAGTTCCTGAACCGGCTCGACGAGATCATCCTCTTCTCGCGCCTGAAACGGGAGCAGATGGGCGCGATCGTCGATATCCAGATCAGCCGGCTGGAGAAGCTATTGGCCGAGCGGAAGATCACCATCGCGCTTGATGGCCAGGCTCGCGAATGGCTCGCAGCTGCAGGTTATGACCCCGCTTTTGGCGCACGTCCGCTGAAACGGGTGGTCCAGAAAGCGGTGCAGGATCCGCTCGCGGAATTGATCCTCGCTGGAACCGTCAAGGACGGTGCTGAACTCGTACTCTCCGCTGACCAGGACGGTCTCACGCTGAACGGATCACCGCTGAAAGCGCGCGAGGCCTTCAAACTTGGAGATCAACCTCCGATGGCAACGCCGGAGAACCGCCTCCTCAACTGACGGTATTCGGCTGTCACTTCATCCAATGTTGAAAAGTTCATTGAAATCAGGCGACTACAAGCGCCTGATTTCATTAAAAAGCTCTGCGTTGCGTTTAAAGAGCTTAGGGATTCTGGTGTTACTAAATCTCCCGGATGCCATGAGGGCGCAACCACGGTGACCACCACGGGGCGTTGGCCAGAAAGGCCAGTCTCTCGCCCGCGCTGCTTCTCTGACATCCATTCATCGTCTGGACCTTTGCTGTGAGGGCGGAGGGGCCAGGAGGGGAAGTCCAGGGAGAATAGACATGGGTACTTGGTGGAAAAAAGCGGCAGCACTCGGTGCTTTGACGGCAGGAATGCTGGCCAACGGCACCGCACTGGCCGAACCAGCGCTTCTGAAGGCGGTTCCGCCAGATTATCCGCGCGCAGCAGAGCGTCGCTCTATTGAGGGCTACGTGGTCGTGAGCATCGATGTCGATGCCGACGGCAAGGTGACGTCGGTGTCTGTCGTTGAGTCCGACAATCCAGGCATTTTCGACAGCTCAGCTGTTCGTGCGGTGGAGCGCTGGAAGTTCGAGGCAGGTCAGGCCGCGAGCGGCATCACCAAAAAACTCCAGTTCAAACTTGAGGCGTAAGACCGACTGAAAACACGTCCGGGGCGGGGCACCATGAACAAATTCACGACGATTCGTACACGCTTGCTGAGTGGCCTAGCGCTCTCAGCGGTTCTTCAGGTGCTCGCTCTCGGTCTTGCCGTCATCGCGCTGCTCATCACATCGGGGGCTGTGCGGAAAGTCAGCATGGAGCGCCTCCCGCAGTCGGGATATGCCAGCCAGCTTGCCTTCACCGGTGAGCGGATGGCGGACGATATCGCGGCGGTGATTTCCGCCTCGTCCCAAGAGGTCCGGGACGAAAGCTTCGCCAACTACGAAGAACAGGCCCGCCGCACCGCGCCGCTGCTTATGCTCATTGAAGAGGGCGGCGCGTCAACGGAACAAATGGCTGAACTTGAAAGCGCGTTCGAGGCTCTCTCCGTCGCTGCTGCCGCAGTCAACGACGCCCAGCGCAGCTTTATCGAGAACCGTATGGCACAAGACGCCCTGCGTGCGAGTGCGACAGTGCTGCGTCAGGACCTTCAGCTTGCGGTCGAAGACGCGGTCGATGGCGCAGACGACGCGGACGTCGAGACACTTCTTCGCCTTGGCCTTTCGGGAACACTGATTGGTACGCTCTATGTCGACGCTGCCCAAGCGCCGAATGCTGAAGCGGTGGATGACATTTCTGCGCAGTTCAATGAGTATGCGGATGATGTTCGTATCAACATCGCGATCCTCGGCGGCGCTGCGACCCCGCAGGTCCGTGCGCTCGCGAGTGCCTTCATTGAGGCTGGCGAAGGCGACGACGGGATCTTTGCTCTGCGCCTATCAGAGCTGCAGGCGATGGACGCCGCCCGTACGGCCAAGCTTTCTGCGATGGACGCCCTCGCGACCCAACAAACAGCGATCAACCGCCTGGTGACAGAAATCGGAGCTGTTGCAGAAACCGAAGCGCGGCAGTCGCTTTCGGCTGCTGAGAGTTCGTCTGTCTTGGTGCTGATCTGTGCCGCTTTCAGCATCGCGCTGGCTGTTTGGCTTGGCTATTTCTACGTCCACAGACAGGTTCTTCGTCGCCTCGGTGAGATCCGCGGCACGATGCTGAAAGTGGCCGAGGGTGAGCTTGATGTCGCCGTCGAAGGCCTGGGTGTTCAGGACGAGATCGGCGCTATGGCCCGGGCTCTCGAGGTCTTCCGCGAGAACGCCATCAAGGCTGAAAAACTCAACAAAGACATGCTGCAGACCCAGAAGGAAATGATCGCGCAGCAAGAAGAGAAAATGGAGCTCGAGCGTAAGCAGCGCCAGGCTGACGAGGAGCGCCGCGCGGCTGAAGCTCGCGCCGAGAAAGAACGTCTCGAGGCAGAAGAAAAAGCACGCCAAGAGCGCGCCGCTGCTGAAGAGCGTGAGCGCCAGCTGCGTGAAGAGGCCGCTCAAAAAGAGATGGAAGCCCGCGAACGCCAGCGCGAGGCCGAAGCCAAAGCCCTCCGTGAACGTGCTGAAGAAGAAAAGCGCCTGATGGAAGAAAAGGCGGCCGCGGAAGAACAGGCCCGCCTCGAGCGCGAAGCTGCTGCCGAAGAGCGCCGCCAAGAGGAAGAGCAACGCCGCCAGGAGAAACTCGCCGCCGAAGAGCGTGAACGCCAGCTCCGTGAAGAAGCTGCCGAGCGTGAACGCATCGCTGAGAAAGAACGTCAGGAGGCTGAAGCTGAGGCCATGCGCAAGCAGGCTGCCGCTGAGAAGCGCCGTCTTGAAGAGCAAGCCGCTGCCGAAGAGAAAGCGCGCCAGGAGCGTGAAGCGGCCGCCGAGCGCGAACGTCAGCGCGAGATCGAAGCGCAGCAACGCCTTGAGGAAGAGCGCCGCGCGATGATCCAGTCGCTTGCAAGCTCGATCGGCGACGTCGTGCGCGCCGCTCGCGCCGGGGACTTCTCCAAAACCGTGGCCGCGGATTTCGACGATCCGGAGCTCAATGATCTGGCGGAGAACCTCAACCAGCTCCTTGGCACTGTGAAGGGCGGTCTTGAAGAGACGGTCGATGTCCTCCGTGCTCTGCGGGATAGCGACCTGACCCAGCGTGTCGATGGTGAGTTCGAAGGTTCGTTTGCGGATCTTCGTGACGGCGTGAACTTCGCAGCTGATGGTCTTGCGAACGTTCTCACTAACCTTCGGTCGACGTCGACCCGTGTCGGCGCCTCGCTCAGCGAACTCCTGGGCGGTGTCGATCAACTCAGCTCACAGACATCGACCCAGGCGGCGACGCTTGAAGAGACGAGCGCTGCGCTGCAGTCGTTCACCGCCACCGTCGAGCAGACCTCGCAGCGGACGACCGAAATGCGCGACAACGCTCGCGCGACGCAAACCAAAGCTGAAGCCGGCGGCGAAGTGATGGCCGAGGCCACCGAAGCCATGGACCGCGTGGCCAACTCGTCCAAGAAAGTGACCGAGATCACCTCCGTGATCGAATCGATCGCTTTCCAGACGAACCTCTTGGCTCTGAACGCCAGTGTGGAAGCGGCCCGTGCCGGTGAGGCCGGCAAAGGTTTTGCTGTGGTGGCCGCGGAGGTCCGCAGCCTTGCTCAGTCCACGGCCAACGCGTCGAAGGAAATCAGCACACTCATCACCGCTGCCAATGAAGAGATCAAAGGCGGGGTGGATCTGGTGAGCCGTGCTGCCGATGACCTGAAGCTGATCGTCGACGAAGTGGCTGAGAACGTCTCGCTCATCGACGATGTCAGCCAGGCGACGCAGAGCCAGACGCTGACCCTGCGCGAGATCAACCTTGCGATGACCGATCTCGATCGTCTGACCCAGGGCAACAACACGCTCGTCGACAGCAACAACCACGCGATCGGCCAGGCGAAAATGGAGTTCGATCAGCTCGACAATCTCGTCGCTGGCTTCCGCCTCGCGGGCGATGTGTCGACCCGCGTCTTCACCGAAGCCGACGCCGCCTAGGGGTCCAATCTATACGGACGAAAAAGCCTCGCTGGTCCGCCAGCGGGGCTTTTTCTTCATTTACCGGGCCTTGCGAGGGCGAGCCCTGCGCTCGCGCCCCAGAAGAACGCCGCTGAGACCTTGCCTTGCAAATGGGCAAACCGTTGCAGCGTCGACCGGGCACCATGGGCAAAGGCTGCCCAGATGAGATCGCCGGTTGCCAAGACCGTCAGGAACACGGCGCCGAGAAGGAACACAAATCCCGGGTCATTCGTGGTCGGCATAAACTGCGGCAGAAAGGCTGCGTTGAAGAGCAGCGTTTTGGGGTTGAGAAGCGCCAGCGAAAACCCGCCAATCATCGCTTCACGGACCTTCGCCTCGCTCGCCTTGGGAGATGCATCCAAGGGCGCTGCGCGCCAAGCCATGATTCCAAGCCAAATGAGATAAGCAACGCCTGCCCACTTGATCCAAATGAGGGCGCCTGCCGCCATTTCGAGCACAGCTGTGAGACCACCCAAAACGAGGAGCAGCTGCAGGCCCACGCCGATCGTGGTGCTCAGCACCGTGAGCGCCCCGTACCGAAACCCGTGTTGGAGGCTGTTGGCGACAATCAAAGCAACGTTAGGGCCTGGGATGGTGACGAGCACCATGGTTGCGAGGGCCAATGCGACGAGATGATCCATAACAGCGTCCTTGGGTTGGTCGCTGATCATCTTCATTCGCCGATGACAGGTCAAGAATGCTGCCCTTCACATTCAGCCGAGGCCTTGAACCTATGCGATCGCATGCAATGTCTATTGGGCGGAACAATGGAGCATCCTAATGATCGTCACCACCACCGACGGCGTCCCTGGACGCGAAACTGTTGAGCCCCTGGGCGTGGTCGCTGGTGAGGCGATCCTCGGCGTCAACATCTTCCGTGACCTCTTCGCCGGGATCAGGGACATCCTGGGCGGCCGGTCTGGCGGCTATCAGAAGGCCCTGCGTGAGGCGCGGGAGCACGCGATGGCTGACATGGAGGAAGAGGCCAAAGCCCTCGGCGCGGACGCGATCGTCGGGGTCGATGTCGACTATGAGGCCATCACAGCCAACAATGGCAGCATGCTGATGGTGAGCTGCAACGGTACGGCCGTGAGGCTCCGCTAGCCCCCTTTGATCCCGAGCCGCGATGGGCGTAGAGGCCTCCGATATCGCTTAGAGGAGGCCCACCATGTCCCAACCGCTCGCCCTGATTTTCCCTGGCCAAGGCAGCCAAAAAGTGGGCATGGGCCGTGATTTGGCCGAGAATTTTCGTGTGGCGCGGGATGTCTTCGATGAGGTCGACGAGGCGCTGTCGCAAAAGCTCTCCGCGCTTATGTTCGAAGGTGACCAGGCCGAGCTAACCCTCACAACCAACGCGCAGCCGGCTCTGATGGCCGTTTCAGTGGCGGCTTTCCGGGTCCTCCAAGAGGAGGCGGGGCTCAGCCTTGACCGCGCGGTCGGGCTTGCGGGTCATTCCTTGGGCGAATATTCCGCTCACGCCTGTGCAGGCAGTCTTGACCTCACAACGACAACCAAACTCCTCCGTATCCGGGGAGAAGCGATGCAGTCAGCCATGCCGGTGGGCGAGGGCGCCATGGCCGCTGTCCTCGGCCTCGACTTTGCGGCCGCAGAAAAGGTCGCTGAGGAAGCAGGCGTTGAGATCGCAAACGACAATTGTCCCGGGCAACTCGTCCTTTCGGGCCCCACAGCTTCGATTGAAAAGGCTTGTGAGCTTGCCAAGGCGGGCGGCGCCAAACGGGCGCTGAAGCTTGATGTCTCGGCCGCGTTCCACTCCCGCGGGATGGCGCCTGCGCAGGACAAGATGGCCGAGGCCTTGGCAGAAGCCGCGGTCCATGATCCGCAGAAGCCGGTGATTGCGAACATCGATGCCTCGCATGTGACGTCAGCGGATCAAGTGCGCAGCACCCTGACGGCCCAGGTGACCGGGCGCGTCCGCTGGCAAGACTGTGTCGCGGGTCTGAAGGCGCAGGGTGCGGAGCTTTTCGTTGAGCTTGGCGCTGGCAAAGTGCTATCTGGCCTTGTCAAGAAGATCGACGGAAGCATCGCTCTCGCTAACTTCGGTGCCACCGGCGATCTAGAGGCGGCGAAAAGCGCGATTACCGCTTAGCGATGCAGTTCACGGACGCTACTTTCGCTGCGACAGCGCTTCACTGATTGCTGCAGCCAGCTCCTTGGGCTGGTCAATGCTTGGCCAGTGGCTGGCATTTGGCAGGACACACGTCTTGAGGGGGTTGGCGTTCAGCCATTTCAGCGAGTTTTCTGGAACATTGTCAGGGTTATAGAAATAGACCACATCAGCCGCCGCGCGCAAAACCTCCCCAGGAACGTGCACGGATGAAAATGCTTGGGCGTCGCAACCCAGTTCCCAAATCGCCGTAGGATCGGCGTCGGCAACGGTGTGCCGGTAGCGGGCGATGATCGGCTGGTCGATGGCCATCGCGTCGAGACGCTTGAGGAAGTCTATGCGGAACGTGTGTGGGTTTTCGTAAGCGGCCGCAGATCCAGAAAAGTAAGCATCGTCAGCTGTCAGATTGCCTTCGAGGGACAGGATCAGCTGAAGCGGTGATCCGTCCGGCTGCGCGGCCAGCGAGGCGATGATGGACGCCACCGAATGGGCCAGGATGAAGCGCGCTCCCAACTCCCTTGCTTGCGCGTCGACATACTCAGCGAGCGCGGCAAGAGTGGTGGTTTGCTCCTCAGGCGAGGGGGCTCCGAACCCTGGCAGATTGAGCGGTACGACATCCACAACATCCGTGAGCGATGTATCTTGCAATGGTGAAAACATGCTCGCGTTGTCACCAAAACCCGCAATGCAGATCAGCCGGTCTCGCATCGTCATCACTCCTCAAAGTTTGTCTTCGCAAAACGGGTCTTCCGGACTTGGCCGCTGCCGGTCAAAAGGGCGCCGACGCTTATCCGAGGGGTGATATCATCGTCGATGCGTGACAGACAGCGCGCGCAGGCCTATCCACGCGCTTATGTTCTCTTTGACTGACAAAACCGCTCTCGTGACCGGTGCCACTGGCGGCATCGGGGCTTCCATCGCCAAGACCCTTCATGCGCAGGGCGCCACCGTCGCGCTCTCGGGCCGCAATGAAGAGAAGCTGGCGAGCCTCCAAGCGGAACTGGGTGAGCGGGCGCATGTGCTGCCTGCGGATCTTTCCGATCTTGAGGCCTGCGATGCCCTGCCGGGCCGCGCGGTGGAAGCGATGGGCTCGCTATCGATCCTGGTCGCCAATGCGGGGATCACCAAAGATCAGCTCATGATGCGGATGAAGCCTGAAGAGTTCGAGCAGGTGATCTCGGTGAACCTGACGGCCACCTGGCGGCTGTCGAAGGCCTGCCTCAAGGGTATGATGAAGGCGCGTCACGGCCGGATCATCGGCATCACCTCCGTGGTCGGCGTCACCGGCAATCCGGGGCAAAGCAACTACGCCGCGTCGAAAGCTGGCATGATCGGGATGATGAAGTCCCTCGCGGCCGAGGTCGCAAGCCGCGGGATCACTGCCAACTGCGTGGCGCCCGGTTTCATCGCGACGCCGATGACTGATGCGCTGACCGATGACCAGAAGGACAACATCAACGGCGCGATTCCAGCGGGCCGCATGGGCACGCCAGACGAGATCGCGGGTGCCTGTGCCTATCTTGCGTCCGATGAAGCTGGCTATGTCACCGGCCAAACCCTGCACGTGAATGGCGGCATGGCCATGATTTAGGGCCTTTGGCGCCATTTTTTGGCGCTGTGAGACCCTGCTTGCGCGCCTTCGGGGCTTCCCTTAGAGGGCGAAAACAATCAAACGCCTCTGTCTGAGAGAGACGAACAAGGAGTTCCCCATGTCGGATATCACCGAACGCGTTCAGAAAATCACGGTCGAGCACCTCGATGTGGACGCTGCGAAAGTGGAGCCAAAAGCCAGCTTCATCGACGATCTGGGTGCCGATAGCCTCGACATCGTGGAGCTTGTGATGGCTTTCGAAGAAGAGTTCGACATCGAGATTCCGGACGACGCTGCTGAGACGATTCAAACCGTCGGCGACGCGATCAAGTTTATCCAAGAACGCCAGGGCTAAGCCGGACCAGGCTCCGGCTGGCGGTTCTGCCGCCGGGCTCGTTTCCGATAGCCAGCATTTGCATGACGCTCCCATGACGTGAACGCGGGGGCGGTCATGCAACAATTTGGTGTTTCAGCGGCCAGTGCGATGCTGGCCGCTTTTTCGTGCTGGGCGACGTGAGCATCCAGTCTGTGGTCGATGATGCGGCCCAGCGATCATGGTGCTGTCACGCCCTTTGACGGCCTCTTGGGGCGAAGAAGCGGCGATCCTGAACCTTTCCCTGGCTTGCGGCAGCGGCGGGCGCTGATAAACCCGCCAGACGCTGTCCGAGGAGTCGCCCGTATGAGACGTGTCGTTGTAACTGGCCTTGGCCTCGTGACGCCTGTTGGCAGCGGTTCCCGCGAGAAGCCCTATCAGCTGCCTTGGCAGGCCATTCTTGACGGCAAGAGCGGCGCTTCGGTCATTCCGGAGGACCGTTTCGATACCTCGGATCTTGGCTGCAAGATCGCTGCGCAGGTGGAGCGCGGCGAGGGCGAAGGCCAATTCAACCCTGACGACTGGGTTCCGCCGAAGGAGCAGCGCCGCCTCGATGATTTCATCATCTACGGCATGGGCGCCGCCGAGATGGCGCTGGCTGATGCCGGCTTGCCCCTCGAAACCGAGGAACAGATGGAGCGCACAGGCGTTCTGATGGGCTCCGGCATTGGCGGCTTGAGCACGATCGCGGATACGAGCGTCACGCTGGCCGAAAGGGGGCCGCGGAAAGTCTCGCCGTTCTTTATTCCGTCGGCGCTGATCAATCTTCTGTCCGGCCAGGTCTCGATCAAACATGGGCTCAAGGGGCCCAATCACGCCGTGGTCACGGCCTGCGCGACAGGTGTCCATGCCATCGGCGATGCCGCCCGGCTGATTGCCTATGGTGATGCCGACGCCATGGTTTCCGGCGGCGCCGAAGCGTCGATCTGCCGGATCGGATATGCGGGTTTCCTCGCCTGCAAAGCCCTCACCACGAGCTTCAATGACAATCCCCAGGCGGCCTCGCGCCCCTATGACAAGGACCGCGACGGCTTTTTGATGGGTGAAGGCGCAGGCGTTGTGGTGCTTGAGGAGTACGAGCGGGCGAAGGCTCGCGGCGCCACGATTTACGCCGAAATCATTGGTTATGGCCTGTCCGGTGACGCCTATCACGTGACCGCGCCGCTCGAAGACGGCGATGGCGGCTATCGCGCAATGAAGATGGCGCTCGGCCGCGCGGGCGTCAGCCCGTCTGAGATCGGCTACGTCAACGCCCATGGCACCTCGACCCCGCTCGGCGACGAGGCGGAACTGCAGGCGGTGGAGAAGCTTTGGGGCGCTGATGCGGACGGCCTTGTGATGTCCTCGACCAAGTCATCGGTCGGCCACTTGCTTGGCGCGGCCGGGGCGATCGAGGCGATTTACTCGATTTTGGCTATGCGAGACGGTGTGGCGCCTGCGACCCTCAACCTCGATAACCCCTCGGTGGATACGCCGATCAACCTGGCGCCCAAAACGCCGGTGGAGACAAACATCGACTGCGTGCTATCGAATTCTTTCGGATTCGGGGGCACGAATGCATCGATCGTTATGCGTAAAGTCTGAGGCTGCGGCTGTGGGATCCCGAGGCTTTATCAAATGGTTCCTGGCCCTGGTGCTGATCGCGTTGTCAGCGGTCACGGGCGCGGCCGTTTTCGCTTACAAACAGATCGTTGCCGAGGGGCCGCTCACTGAAGAGCAGGTTCTTTGGATCCAGCGCGGCAACGGCATGGAAACGGTGACGGGCAAGCTCGTGGAAATGGGCGCTATCGAGAACGAGCAGCTCTTTTCCTATTTTGCCAAAGCCACCGATCTGGGTGCGGAACTCCGTGCTGGTGAGTTCGCGGTCCCTCCGGGCGCGAGCATGCTCGACATCGCTGAGATCATCAAAAGCGCCAAACCCATCCTCCATTATGTGACGATCCCGGAAGGCCGGACAGTCGCCCAGGCCTTTGCCATCATCGGTGAGGAGGAGATCCTCGAAGGCGAGATCACGTTGGAGGTGCGGGAAGGGGAGCTTCTTCCTGAGACCTACGCGTTCCAGCGGGGTGATACCCGTGACGATGTGGTTCAGCGCATGGTCAATGATCATTACACGTTGCTCGAAGAGCTCTGGCCGCAGCGTGCGGATGATCTCCCTTTCAACACGATGGAAGAGGCGGTGATCCTCGCCTCGATCGTTGAGAAGGAAACGGCGCTGGCAGAAGAGCGCCCGCGGGTGGCGGCCGTCTTTGTCAATCGCCTGCGTCGCCGGATGCGCCTCCAGTCCGATCCCACCATCATTTATGGCCTGACGGGCGGCGAGCCCTTGGGGCGCGGCATCCGCCAGTCGGAGCTGCGCGGCGAGACCCCCTACAACACCTATGTGATCCGCGGCCTTCCGCCGACGCCGATCGCCAACCCAGGCCGTGCGTCTATTGCGGCGGTGCTCAATCCTGCGAACACGAACGATCTCTATTTCGTTGCAGACGGCACCGGTGGGCACGTTTTTGCGTCGACCTTGCGCGAGCATAACCAGAACGTGGCTGAGTGGCGGCGCATAGAACGTGCCCGGTCGCAGCAATGAGTTCCGGCGACGCTGAAGCCACCCATCTTCAAAGCATGACCGGCTATGGTGCCGCTGAGGGCGCCGCGGGGTCGGTCAATTGGCGTTGGGAACTCAGAAGCGTCAACGCCAAGGGTCTTGATCTAAAATTCCGCCTACCGACGGGCACCGAAGTGCTCGAATCTGATCTGCGGGCGGAGCTTCGTGCGCTTCATCGCGGTACGGTAAGCGCCCACCTGAAGCTCGAACGAGAGGAGAGCGCCCAGGCGTTTTCCGTCGACGAAGATGCTCTGAGCGCAGCGATCGCCGCCGTCGATCGGGTGCGGGCCAAGACGACCTGCGCTGACCCAAGGCCCGAAGCGATCCTCGGGATGCGCGGCGTCCTCTCCGCGCCGCCGCCTGAGACTCTTCTCACCGAAGAAGAACTCGCAAGCCTTCACGCGGGGTTCTCGACGGCGCTTCATGCGCTGCTTCTGGCCCGCCGGCAGGAGGCGGACCGGATTGGTGCAGTCCTGGATGAACGCTGTGAGGACATGACAAGGCGGCTTGCCGCCATTCGCGAGAAAACCGCTGGCGCGCGGGAGCAGATCGCTGAGCGCCTCCGCGCCCAATTGGGTGAGCTGCTGGCTGAGCATGTCACCGAAGACCGTCTCGCCCAGGAAGCCGCGATGCTGGCGATCAAGGCCGATGTCACCGAAGAGCTCGATCGGCTCGAAGTGCACACGACATCGTTCCGTGAGCTGCTCGTCAAGGGCGGTGCTGCGGGCCGCAGGCTCGAATTCCTGACCCAAGAGTTGATGCGTGAAGCCAGCACACTGACGGCCAAACTGCCGTCGGCCGCCATGAAGAGCGATGGGCTTGATCTCAAGGAGCTCATCGACTCCCTCCGAGAACAGGTGCTCAATATCGCATGACCAGCCCACGGAACATCGAACGTCGCGGGGTGCTGTTTGTGCTCTCAAGCCCGTCCGGGGCCGGAAAGACGACATTGTCCAAAAGCTTGCTGGCGAGCGACGACGGCATCGCGCTCTCGGTCTCCGCCACGACGCGTGCGCCGCGTCCGGGAGAGGTCGACGGCAAGGACTACCACTTCATCGATGCCGAGACGTTCCGCCAGCGCCGGGAAGAGGGCGCTTTCCTTGAGAGCGCAGAGGTCTTTGGCAATTACTACGGCACGCCGAAAGCGCCGGTGATGGCCAGCATTGAGGCGGGCCAAGACGTTCTGTTCGACATCGATTGGCAGGGGAAGCAGCAGCTTCAGGAGACGGCGCGCGATGACCTTGTCGCGGTCTTTATTCTGCCGCCTTCTCGCGCTGCATTGGAGGACCGTCTCAGGCGCCGTGCCCAGGATACGGACGAAGTGGTCGCGCAGCGGATGGCCATGGCCGACGACGAAATCAGCCATTATGCCGAGTACGATTATGTCATCGTAAATGACGACATCGAACGTGCGCAGTCGCAATTAAGAAGTATTTTAGTGGCTGAGCGGCTCCGCAGGACCCGTCAGACGGGGCTTCGGCGATTTGTCGATCAAGTCATCAGCCCACAGCATTAACCAATTCCGCTGAGTACCCATTAACCTGGTCATGTTACATCGATCACCTAACGGAGGGGGACCGGAGACCTATGACCCAGGCCGCGATCGATTTTGCTCACCTTGACCGCTACGTCGCAGGCGATGTGGCCCTCCGTGATGAGGTCCTCACCATCTTCGAAAGCCAGGTGGCGCGGTGCCTCCGTCTTCTTGATCCTGATGCACCTCATGAAGAGTGGCGCAGCATCGCCCACGCTCTCAAAGGCGCCTCGCGCGGCATTGGCGCGTGGGAAATCGGTGACCTCTGCGCTGAGGCCGAGGGCATGAAGGGCGTCAGCGCAGACATCCGCGACCGCCGCGTCGAGGCCAAAGCGCAGATCGAGCAATGCGCGAAGTCGGCGCTTGAGGAGATCCGCCGTCTCCGCCGCGACACAGCCGACGCGTAAGGCGGCCTCGCTCACGAACTCTTGTCCCGAGTTAACGTCCCAAAACCGCGGTTTGGCGGGTTAAGTGGCCGAACACCGGACATAAATCGCCAGACTCGATATTCTGGGCATTTACTTTCCTTAAGGGCGCACACCACCATATCCTTCCGGACAGAAGGAAGACTCTATGGTTGCGGCTGCTTCTCGCGCCCTTGATCTTGAAAGCTTGCGTGAGCTGGTCAATTTGCGTCTGGCGCAGTTGGTCCCAGAAGGCAGCCCCCACGGCCCCGCCGCTGCTGCTCGGCACAGCCTTCTTGCGCCCGGGAAGCGCCTTCGCGCCGTGATGGCTTTGATCGCCGCGAGAAGCGTTGGGGGCCGGATTGAAGACGCACTCGACACGGCCTGCGCCGTTGAGATGATCCACACAGCGAGCCTTATCATTGATGATCTTCCGGCTATGGATGATGCCGATCTGCGGCGCGGCATGCCGACGGCGCACACGAAGTACGGCCAGGACATGGCGATCCTCGCGGGCATCGGGCTTGTGAACGGTGCCTACGAAGTGATGGCCAAGGCCAGCGCCCCTGTCTGTGATCGGCGGATGGAGATCACCCAGGTTTTGACCCGGGCCGTGGGTTGGAGCGGCCTTGTCCATGGCCAGGCTCTTGATCTGCATGCGGATGCCAGCATCGATGCTATCCACGAGGGCAAGACGGGCGCGCTGTTTGTTGCTGCGGCAGAGGGCGGAAGCCTCTGTGCGCCGGGCTGCACCGAGGACGACCGCCGCGCCATGCGCGCCTATGGCCGCGCGCTCGGTCTTGCTTATCAGGCGTATGATGATGTTCTCGATCAGGCTTGCGACGAGGAGCTGACGGGCAAGACCACCGGTCGCGATGCGGGCAAGAACACCGCTGTGATCGGCGCAGAGGGCGGGCTGGGCTCGGGGATGCTGCTCGCGCAACGTCACTTGCGGCATGCCGTGGATGCCGCTGGGAGGACCTCACCGCTGGCAGCGCTGGCGGAGTATATCGGTTCTTACTTCTCGGAGACGTTGGCTGCCTGATCAGCCGGCTGCGCGTGCTTCTTTCAGCTCACGAAGTTTGACCCGCAGCTTTTGCGGGTCCGGCGCGAGCACAAAGCCGTAGCTGACGGCGCCTTCCTTGCACGTTGTGGCATGGTGGAGCTTGTGAGCCTGGACCAGGCGCTTCCAATAGCCCTTTTTCGGCACCCAATTGTAGGGATACCGCTGATGCACAAGCCCGTCATGGACGAAGGTGTAAACCAAGCCGTAAACGGAAATTCCGGCTGCCACATACCAAACCGGCGGGAAATAGAGATAGCCGACAGTGAACAGGAAAGTCGTGAAGATCCCGAACACGACCGCGTAAAGATCGTTTTTCTCAAACATGTTGTCGTGCGGTTCGTGGTGGTCCTTATGCCAGTCCCAACCCCAGCCATGCATGATGTATTTGTGCGCCCACCAGGCAACGAACTCCATGAAGCACGCCGTGCCGATCACGAGAGCCAGTTTTTGCCAAAGCGCAAGCTGAATCATGCTGCTGCTCCAACGGTTTGAGAGGCTTCTACCATAGCACGCCGCCGCGGAAGCCGCCACCACGGCTCATGCGGGTAGAGATGATGCTCGTGGTGATAGCCAAAATGGTAGCAGGTGAAGAGGCTCACAATCCAACCGTAGCCTGAGCTGCGGGCATTGTGTTCGTCGGCAAAATCTGGCCCCGCGCCTTCGTGACGGTGGGGCCGATACGTGCCGAAGTAGAAAAGCTGGACCGCGCTCGAAAGCGCCGGGGCACCATAGAAGAGAAAGATGTTGATCATCGGTGCCCCGAGGATCAGCCAGTAGACCGCAACCACCGAGTTCACAAAGATCAATGGCCGCCAGCCAAAGTGGCGGAGAAAGAACTCTTTGAACCACGGAACGAACGCGCCGGGGTGATCGGCGGAGAAATCAGGATCGTCTTTTGTGCCCGGCGCGTCATGGTGCAGGTTATGGTTCACATACAGACGGTCATAGTCAAAACCCGCATAAAGCGTGGTGACAATCCACCCGACAACGCTGTTCACTCGCGGCATGCCCGGGGCCAGGCTGCCGTGAATGGCGTCATGGCTGATGATAAAGAGCCCGACGGAAAGCCAGCAGATCACGGCCATCATCACCGGGATCAGCGGTGCTGTCGCCCATGAAATCTCAAAGAAATGAACGCCGTAGATGTGCAGCGCCGCCCATGCGAGCGTGACAAAGGCCGCTAGCGTCAGGCCGATGGCCGACTGCATCGTCCGTTTCCGTCTTGTCACGAACGCACGCCCCCCAGAACCGGCCGTTGCCAAAGATCAGGCCGCGGAGGAAGGGCGCGGAAGAACTGCGACTTCGCGCTGGCGCCCTGAAGACAACCAAGACCCGCCAGCACAACTTTCCGCCGCCGCGAGGTGCGAGCACGTTGGTCCCAGACCCGTGGGCCCTTCACCCGCACGACCCGGCCGATGTCGCGGTAGACACCGCGCGCAGCCGCGACGGCGAACCCGGCCCGGATCGGCAGACGGCGAACACCAGGGGCCGCGGACTTATAGTATTTGTCAGCTTCCTGAAGAAGACGAAGCGCGACACGCCACACGGCCTCACGGTTGCCCTCATGGAGGACGGCAGCCGGCTCAGCGGTCACGCCTTCTTCTTCAAGCCATGCTGAAGGGACATAGATCCGGCCAATCGCTGCGTCGTCAATGATGTCACGACATATATTCGTGAGCTGAAAGGCGATCCCGAGGTCTGACGCGCGGTCGAGCGTATCGTTGTCCTCCGGGCTCACGCCCATGACGATGGCCATCATCACGCCAACGACGCCGGCCACGTGGTAGCTGTAGCGAAGGGTGTCCTCGAGCGTTTCGTAGCGATGCTGCGCCACGTCCATTTCAAAACCCCGCAAGAGATCAAAGGGGTGCTGGCTCGGCATCCCGGTCTCAAGGGCCACGGTCTGGAAGGCCTCAAACGGCCAAGAAGTGGGCGTTTCCCCGCGGAGCGCAGCTTTGGTATCCGTCCACAGACTTTCTAAGTCCTCCGCCTTCGGCGCATCATCACGGCCTGCGAAGCTGTCTTCGCCAAAGCCGAGATTTTGTCCGTCGATCACGTCATCGCAATGGCGGCACCAGGCGTAGAGCATATGGGCATGGCGCCGCATGTGCGGGCGGAACAGGAGAGAGGCGAGGGCGAAACTCTTCGACCCCTTGGCGATCGCGTCCGCTGATTGTTGAGCGATCGTCACATCCATACTGCTACTCCGCTGCCATTGCGATATCTTTGATGCCGTGGTCGAGGCCGAAATCCTCACCCATCAGGCGGGCTGTCGCCTTCGCTGATCCGACCACGCCCGGAATGCCGGCGCCCGGGTGGGTGCCGGCGCCCGCGAAATAGAGATTGGAAATCTCGTCATCCCGGTTGTGCATACGGAAGAATGCCGACTGGGTGAGCACCGGCTCAAGGCTGAAGGCTGATCCGTGGTGCGAACGCAAATCGTCCTTGAACCCTTGCGGGGTCAGGATCGTGTCCGTCACGATGTGTTCGCGCAGACCCGGAAGGTAGTGTTTCTCCAGGTAAGCGTAGATCTTCTCTTTGTACCGAGGACCTTCGACCGACCAATCGATCGCAGCTTTACCGAGATGCGGCACGGGTGAGAGGACATACCAAGAATCGTGGCCTTCTGGCGCCATTCCAGGATCCGTCGCCGTTGGGCGGTGCAGATAGAGAGAGAAATCATCGGGCAGTTTCGGCCCAGCGAAAATCTCGGCGATCAGCTCTTTGTACCGCGGGCCAAAGCAGATCGTGTGGTGCGCGATGTTCTCGTACTTTTTGTTCGTGCCAAAATAGACAACGAACAGGGACATCGAGAAGCGTTTGTTCTTGAGCGACTGCTCCACCTTCCGCCCACGCATCGTTTTGCCCAGGAGCTTGCCATAGGTGTGGACGATGTCAGCGTTGGACGCGACGCAGTCAAAATCTTGGCTAAAACCGCTCTTGGTGCGAACGTTTTTGAGCCGGCCGTTTTCCTCGGTGATCTCTTCGACAGGATCACCGATCAACGTTGTGCCGCCAAGATCGCTGAAGAGCTTGGCAAACCCTTGCACCAGAGCGCCCGTGCCGCCGCGGGGGAACCACACGCCCCATTTGCGTTCCAGCGCATGGATGAGGGCGTAGATCGCGCTCGTTTTGTGCGGGTCGCCGCCAACGAGGAGAGAGTGGAAACTGAAGGCCTGGCGGAGCTTTTCATCTTTGATGAAATCGCCAACCCGTCCAGCGACAGAGCGTTGAGCCTGAAGCCCAGCGAGCTGCGGTGCGCAGCGCATCATCGACCAGAAATCGAGGAAAGGAACCGCGCCGAGCTTGAGGTAACCCTCGCGGAAGAGCGCTTCTGAGTATTTATAGAACTTCCGGTAACCCTCGATATCCCGTGGGCTGACTTTCTGAATCTCAGCTTCAAGCTTCTCCGTCGCTTGGAAGTAGTCGAACAACGTGCCGTCTTCCCAGGCAAGCCGGTACATGGGCTCGACAGGCATCAATTCGACGTAGTCGGAGAGCTTTCGGCCAGAGAGCGCGAAGACCTCTTCAAGGCATGACGGGTCGGTGATGACCGTTGGTCCGCCATCGAACTTAAAGCCGTCTTGTTCATAGACATAGGCGCGGCCACCGAGCTTATCGCGCGCCTCGATCAGCGTGGTTTGAAAGCCCATGGACTGAAGGCGACAGGCAAGGGACAGGCCGCCAAACCCCGCGCCGACGACACACGCCGTCGGTTTTGCGCTGTCATTGGCGGCTTTCAATGCCGCTGGCTCGTCGTCCATCCGAATGGCTTCGCTCATGCCTTAGTCCCTGTTCCCACGCTGCGCGGTGCCAGCGCCATGATGGCCCGAGTGATCGGCACGGGGGGCTTTCCCGCCAGAATACGTGCCCGGTCCCCAAGCGTCGACCGTCCCGCATAAAATCGTTCGATCAGGGGCTGCGGCAAGCCGTAGAAACGCTGCAGGACAACGTATCGCAACTCAGGCTCGGCGGCTCGGAAAAGCATGCGGTTGAGGAGCCTTGAGAAGCCGTGTTCGCGCCAGCGTTTTAGGCTTTGCGCGCGGACCGCCCCAGAGATGCTTTCAGGCGTATGCTCAGGCAGCGCAGCGATCACATCTGCGAGGGCAGCAGCTTCGGGCAGCGAGTAGCCGGTGATCGGGTGGAAGAGGGCCGCGCGGAGGCCGATCGGCGCTGGCTGATTCGTGAAATGCTCGAAATAGGCCTCAAGATCGCCCTCCAGCACGATCGGGAGAACGCCTTCCTCCTCGCGGATCACCTCGGCGACGTCCCAGCCGCGTGCCGCCGCGTAGGCGTAGATCTCGTCACGCAACTCTTGGCGCCCGAACTGGTGGCCATCAGCGTAGTAGGTGTCCTCAATCAGGGCCGTGTCCTCAGTGAAGGGCAGGACGTAGATAAAGCGGTAGCCATCGGTCTGGGGCACCGTCGCGTCCATGATGATGGGATGCTTGAGGCCGTGGGGTTTCGAAAACTTGAGTTCGAGCCCGAGGAATTTCTGAAAACCGACATTGAGCTCTTCAGCATCATTCGGCCCACGGCCATCGACCACTGTGCCTGTGAGTGTGGTTTGGTCGGCGAGGGTCACCCCGGCGACATCAATATGGATAGCGGGGTGGCCACTGATCCGGGTCACGCTGGAGCTTGCCATCACCTGATCGAGCCGGTCCGAGGTGGAGCTTAAGTAGGGTGTGGTGAGGTGCCGCTCGCGTTCGGGAAAGCGCACCGACTGACCCTCCCACCGCTTGGTGATGAACGGCTCGAGCCATTCGAGCTGCGCAGGGGTCACATCGGTCGCGTGGAAGCACCAGGTGTGGTTACCGCCCAGGCGCTCGTCCTTTTCGACAATGGCAATGCGCAAGTCCGGTCTTGCGTTCTGCAAGCGGTAGGCGGCCAGGCTCGAGGACAAACCGCCGCCAACAAAGATCAGATCGAACTCCACAGCTTAGGCCTAAACGCGTTCAGCCGCGGACCGAAACCCGCGGCCGATAGAAACCCCGTGAGCGCGCCAATCTTACGCGATTTGGCGTCGATGCAGCGCGTAGGCAGCGAGGCCCAGGCCAAACAGCGCCGCGCTTGCGGGTATCGGCACAGCTTCGGCGCTTGGCAGGGCAAAGAAGAACATATTGGAGAGCTGGGGCCCGAACGTGCCGCTCCGACCCTTTGGCAGGCCCAGTGTGTCGAAGGCGATGCTGCTGCCGACACTTGAGGCATTGTTGAGCTGGTGAAGCTCGAAGTTCGGTCCGCCTTTGACCGTGAAATAGGCGAGCTCGTAACCGCTGGGCATGGAGAAATCGAGCATTCCCTGGGTTCCATCATCGGTGAGCGTGATGGTGTAGAGATCGCCCGTGATGCTCTTGTCGTCACTCCCTGCGCAGGTCGCGGCGCCGCAATCATTGACCTCATGGGCAAGCACGAGCCCTGGCACCGCGCCGACTATCGCCTCGACATCCGCTACAGAATTGGCGTTGGGCGCGCCTGTTCCCATGATGGTGGTGGCCGCATGACCTGGCGGGATCAGCAGGATCGGCGCGACGAGCGCGCTAAGAATGATACGCATAAAGAAAACCTCTCGTTGCGAAGCGTGCAACGAGAGGCGGAAGCGATGTGCCAACCTGGCACAGAGATCAAGGCGGCCCTATTTCGCGCGACGATGTCGCTAGCCAATCGGGCTCAAACCCGCCGGAAAAAGCAAAGCGGCCCCCGCAGGGGCCGCCAGCAGAAACAACGAGTGCCTCTTGGTCTTTAGACTGCGTCTTTGAGCTGCGGCATCACCTCGAAGAGGTCCGCGACGAGGCCGTAGTCGGCGACTTGGAAGATTGGTGCTTCCTCATCCTTGTTGATGGCCACGATGACTTTGCTGTCCTTCATGCCAGCCAGGTGCTGGATCGCGCCGGAGATACCGACGGCGACATAAAGCTCTGGTGCCACGACTTTACCGGTTTGGCCGACCTGGTAGTCGTTTGGCATGTACCCAGCGTCGACAGCCGCGCGTGATGCACCGATCGCAGCGCCGAGTTTATCAGCTAGCGGATAGATATACTCTTCGAACGCTTCGTTCGAGCCGAGTGCACGGCCGCCAGAGACGACGATCTTGGCGCTTGCAAGTTCTGGACGATCGGACTTGGTCAGCTCTTCGCCAACAAACTCCGAAATGCCAGGGAAAGCGCCATTGCCGATAGTTTCCACGGAAGCGGAACCATCATTGCCGACAGCGTCAAACGCCGTAGGCTGAACAGTGATGACTTTCTTGGCGTCTTTCGACTGCACCGTGGCCATCGCGTTGCCCGCATAGATCGGACGCACGAAAGTGTCAGCGCTCTCTACGCCCGTGATGGCAGAGATCTGCATCACGTCGAGCTTGGCAGCGACGCGCGGCATGAAGTTTTTGCCGTCCGTGCTCGCAGAGGTCACGATCGCGTCGTAATCACCAGCAAGGCCGACGATCAGCTCAGCCATAGGCTCAGCCAGTCGCTTGGCATAGTTGGCATCGTCTGCGTGCAGAACTTTGCGCACGCCTGCGACTTTCGAAGCCGCTTCCGCGACACCACCAGCGTTTTCACCAGCAACGAGGAGATCGATGTCGCCACCGATTTTCTGGGCAGCCGCGACGACCTTAAAGACCGCGTCGTTCAGCGCTTCATTGTTGTGATCAGCAATAACGAGAACAGCCATTAGATCACTCCTGCTTCGTTTTTGAGTTTCGCCACCAGCTCAGCGACGCTTTCGACTTTGATGCCGGCTTCGCGCTGGGGAGGCTCTGTGACTTTGAGTTTCGTGAGGCGCGGCTCGAGGTCGATGCCGTAATCAGCGGCAGCTTTCTTATCGAGCGGCTTTTTCTTCGCCTTCATGATGTTCGGGAGCGACGCATACCGCGGCTCGTTGAGGCGCAGGTCAGCGGTCACGATCGCCGGCAGGTTGAGGGCCACGGTCTGAAGACCGCCATCGATCTCACGGGTGACGTGCAGCTTGTCGCCATCCTTCTTCACTTCCGAAGCGAAGGTGCCTTGGGGCCAGCCGAGGAGGGCGGCGAGCATCTGACCGGTCTGGTTGCGGTCATCGTCGATGGCCTGCTTGCCCATCACGACAATCTCAGGGCTTTCTTCCTCAACGACCTTTTGCAACAGCTTGGCCACAGCCAGGCTCTCCACATCGCTATCGACGGTGAGAAGGATGCCGCGGTCGGCGCCCATCGCCATCGCCTGGCGGATTTGATCTTGTGCTTTTTCTGGGCCGATCGAAACCACGACCACTTCTTCGGCTGTTCCGGCCTCTTTCAGGCGGACAGCTTCCTCGACAGCGATCTCATCGAAAGGGTTCATCGACATTTTGACGTTGGCGAGATCGACGTCGGTGTTGTCGGATTTGACCCGCACTTTGACGTTGTAGTCGACCACCCGTTTGACGGGGACGAGGACCTTCATGGCGTCTCCTTAGAGTTAGACATTTTGCGTTGCGGGGCGCTCTACACCCCAGCGGCTGTGAGAAGCAACGCGGGGCCATGCCGCGCAGCAGGCTTCTTTGCAAGAGGCGCGGGCAAACTGCACAAAGCGCTTTGCAATTTGCGCGGACGCTCGGCCCAGATCCCCCGCAAGGCCAGCAAGTAAGCCATTTTCGGCGCCGGAACGCCGATTGCGACGGAACTTCCCAAAACCGGGAGGGAAGAACCGTGAAAAGACTTGTGACCTTGATGACCACCGCGGCGCTGAGCCTGACCGCAGCTGACGCGAAAATGCTCGATTTTGAAGATTTCGGTGTCACCAACGGTGATCTCGCGACGGTCGTCGGCACCGAGTTTGAGAGTGAATATGGCATCGTGTTCTCATCGAACGACGGCTTGCGCATTATCGAGGTGGGCGGGTCGCAAGACGGCTTCGCGCCGAACGATACTCCGAACCCTGCCGATGCCTTTGGCCAATTCTTTCTCGGGACAGCCTTTGATGACGGCTACACAGAGTTAACCATTGAGTACACGGAGGGTGTGGAAGGCTTGAGCTTCGACCTTGGCGACATCGATGGTCCTGAGGTCTTTCAGATCGACGTCCTCGGCATGGGTGACGAGATGCTTTTCAGTCGGACGATCCGCGCAGGTGATGCCGGGACAGGTGACCGCAGTGTCTACAAGTTTGGCGCCTCGGGCCTCAGCGGCCTCGTCCACAAAGTCGTCTTGACCGGTGAGCGCGAGCGCGGCCGGCTCGGTATCGCCTTCGATAACTTCAGTGTGGACAGCAATATGAATGCCGTTCCTGTTCCCGGAGCGTTTCCGCTTTTTTTCGGTGCGGCCCTCGCTGCTGGCGCGCTGAACAGAAGTCGGCGCAAGCGAGGGTAACCGTCGGGGGGTCTATCCCTCTGAATTCCCCCGACTCCTTGCTCTGCGCCGCGGGCCGCCGAGCCCCCCCTCGGAGAGGTGTCGTTGAGCCGCTCAATCTCGTGCGGCACGACTTGGGAGACCGTGTCTTCCGGCTCATCGACGCCTCAACATGGGCCCCATCTCTGGCAAAGCCGTTCAACATTGCGGGCATTCTTCCGTGTAAGCCGCAGGTGATCCCTGAACTCGAAACTGATGATGGGTTGGCTGATCTTATCGATGAGCTTGAGCTCACTGCGGACGTGATCGATGTCGATGGCTTTGACTTCAGTATCAGCGCGATCGCAACAGCCTATAGTCCGGGTGCCCACGGTGTGGTGCACAGCCTTGCGACCATCGGCGGAGAAAGGGCCGCCGATCTGGGGATGCGCGCGGTGGAGACCGTCTGGCATCCTGGTCCGCAGGACAACGGTCCGTCGCGCTCTTTGATGCCAAACATGGTAGCGGCAGACCCTGTTCCCGTACCCCCAGCGGCACCGATCTTTGTAGGCGGTTTTGGCGCGTTCGTCCTTAGTCGTCATCGCCCGCAACGCCGCGGTCCAGCACGCGCCATACGATCCCGTTCCGCTGATCGAGGTCCTGATCAGGCAAAGCCCGTGAGGCGCCCGAGCGCCACAATTGCGAAGGTCCGGCCGCTGCGTTAACCCTATGGTCTGGCAGCGAGGGGGCCTAGAATGTTTCGAGTATCACCCTGGATGGCGGCGTGCGTCGCTTTTGTGTTCAGCACGGCCCAGGCGGCCGTGGTTTCGACCTCCGGCACAGCGGTCTTCACGGACAGCCCCTTTCCGCCGGAGCAGGACGCAACGATTTTCGTGTTCGATGAGCAGCAGGGTGTCGCGTTCGACACCGACCAGCCGCTTGATTTCGGTGCGATCGCAGAAGGCACGCTGGTGAACAGCCATTACGTTCAGTTTGATCCGCTTACCCCGTCAGGCGAGGTGAGCGAGGGCAGCATCACCTTTGATGGCGCGATCCTCGGGGTCATCGTCTCCACCGATAATCTGAACGCCAGCGTCGGCGGCACCACGTCTGATTTCTATTTTGGTTTGAGTGGTGATCTGGGGGCTTACCCAACAGGCAACACGCCAGCGGCACGCGGGATTGGGAGCCCAGACGATGACCTCACGATCGTCTTGGGGTCCAACACGCTGGTGATCAAATCGTTGGAGATTCCTGGCGGCAGCAGCGCGGGCAACCTTGATGGCATTCGCGTCCTGACGGCTGCTGCTGATCCCGTTCCCTTGCCCGCGGCTGCGCCGCTGTTTTTGGCGGGGTTGGGGGCGTTGGCTGCCCGGCGCCGCCGGGCCCGCGCTTAGTCGACAGCGCCGGCGCCTGGCACCCAAAGGACCTCTCCACCGGCTTCACGGCTCACGTGGCGTGCGGCGACAAAGAGGAAGTCTGAGAGCCGGTTCAGGTAGAGCGGCACCGGCTCGGAAACAGAGCCTTCGGGACCTTCAAGCTCTTTGAGGGCCCAAACCGCCCGTTCGGCGCGGCGGGCGACTGCCCTTGCCATATGCAGCGCGCTGGTTCCGCCTGGTCCGGACGGCAGGATAAAGCTCTCCAGCGGGGGGAGGGCGTCGTTGATCCCGTCGATGGCTTCCTCAAGCCGCGTGATCCGCACAGGGTCGAGCCGCAGCTCCCCTTGCAGACTCTCAGGCGTGGCAAGATCGGCGCCGAGGTCAAAAAGGTCGTTCTGGATCGCGAGAAGCTGGCCCCTCAGCGTGTCGCCAAGGTCGTGACTGAGGGCCACGCCAACAGCGGCGTTCAGTTCATCCACATCGCCCATGGCCACGACCCGCGGGTGGGTTTTGGGCACACGTTTTTGATTGAGGCTGACAAGGCCCGTCGTGCCTTCGTCCCCGGTGCGGGTGTAGATCTTGGTGAGCGTGACCATGGCTTAGGCGCCGCCGCGACCGAGAAGCCACACGAACAGCATCAAAAGCGCCACCGCAACGGCCTGGAGCGTCACCCGCAAGCGCATGAGTTTGTTGGAATTTCTGGCCGAGAAATCACCGCCTTTGGCTAGCGAGAAAATCCCGAGGCCCAAAACCACGGCCACCGACAACAGAGCGACCGGAATGATGAAATATTGTAGCGCAGTCAGCATAAAACCTCGGTTTTCGGTACTGCCGCCCCGGCAGTGGTTAATCGTTTCTTCCTGGCCCCTGGCTCAAAGGCCTTCCATCGCTTAAGGAGTTGGGGCGGCAGGCAAGGGTGCCAACCCAGGTGCGCTGTTCCGCGCGTGCGATGGGCTAGGGAACATCAGGTGGGGTATGACGTCTGAAGTCGTCTTGATGAATAGGCAAGCTGTCGCAATGGCGGCAGACAGCGCGGTGACGATCTCCGGCGCCAATTATCTGAAAACCTATCAGTCTGTGGACAAGCTGTTCCCGCTGGTGACCGGTCAGCCGATCGGCGTGATGATCTACAACAACGCTGAGCTGATGAGCACGCCGTGGGAAACGGTGATCTCGCTGTATCGCGAACAGGCGAATGGCCGCTCGCTCGATACGCTCGAAGCGCATGCCCAGGATTTCATCGCGTTTCTCTCGAACAACAACGAGCTCTTCCCCCAGGATCACCAGGACACGGAGTTCTTCAAACATGTGGCCGTGGTCTTCTCGATCATCGCGCAGGATTTTGACCAACAGCTCGAGCACTTCCAGCGCTCTGGCCAGGGACGGGCCCGAGAGCATGTCTCGGCGCTGTTCGAGTATGTTGTGGCAGAGCTTTACGGTGATCTGACGACCAATCTCGACGGCTCGCCCCGCGGCAGGCTCGATTGCTTCCCGCAAGGCACTGAAGAGCAGATCATGCGGCGCTATGGCGCTGAGGTCGATGAATTGATTGGCAGTCTGATCAATTCACTGAAGAATGAATTTGCATCTCTATCCGTGAGCAGTGAGACCGTGTCCCATCTGCGCGATATCGCGGTGATGTCTGTGGTGCAGGATGCGTTCTTTGAGCACTACACCGGCGTGGTGTTTGCCGGCTTTGGCCGGTCGGATAAGTTTCCGTCGATGCGCAGCTATCTCACCTCGTCTGTCGTCATGGGGCGGATGAAACAGCGGATGGACCGGGCACAGAACATGACCACCGACTCTGGTCCTGTGGTCCAGCCTTTCGCCCAGGACCGGATGATCCGGACGTTCCTCACGGGCATGGATCAGCATCTGCGGATGTTCCTCTTCGGTGAGACGCTCAAGCTTTCGACCCATCTTGTCGGTGACGTGATCGGCCGGGCGCCGGGTCTCAACGACGAGCAGCGCGCGCGGCTGATGCAGGACTATTCAGAAGGCTCGATGACCAATGCCCTGCGGGCGTTCTTCATGTCGATCGATCAGTTCCAGTACCAGGTTCACACGATGCCGATTTTGCGGGCGATCAGTTCGTTGCCGAAAAAAGAGCTCGGCGAAACCGCCGCCTCGCTGATCAAGCTCAACTCCTTCCAGCAGAAGGTGATGAACTCCATCGAAACCGTCGGTGGACCGATCAGCTTGGCCACCATCACCCGCAACGAAGGTTTGGTGATGGGCAAAGAGCGCGCGGAGCTTTGAGGAGACGACCATGGCAGACCGGCTCAAACAAATCTGGACCGACTTCGCAGGCCGCACCAGCGTTCACCTGACCGCGGTCGATATCGAAGGCCTTCCGCGCCCTGAGCGTCGTGAAGAGGCGGATCAGTCCCTCGCTGAGTTTGGAAAAGGCGTGCATACCCACGGAATGGAAAGCGACGCTGTCAACGCGGCGTTCCAGGCCCTGCATGCTGATATCCTGGCAAAAGCTAAGAGCGCCAAGCGTCGCCGCGGTGAGCCGGAGGTCAGCTTTGACGCGGAGCAGATGCCGCTTCCGGACTCGCTCGACGAACAGCTCTTCGCCGATCTCGCTTCGACGGATAAACGCGTGCGACGCGGCTCGTCCGACTACCTCACTTACGCAGCCGAGCGTCAGGATGCCTGGAAACGGCGAAAGAAGAAACGCTTCTTCGGCCTCTTCTAGAGTCCACCGGTGTTCGACACGATCCGAGCCGACAGAGACCTTGGCGAGATGTCAGAGGTTGCGCTGATGCACATCTCCGGCTGGGTCGCCTGGCTCACGATCATGGTCAGCCTATCGGTTTTGGTGCCCCTCAGCTGGTTGATGATCCCTTGGATCATTGATGAATCCGATATGGCGCTCGACGTCGCAAGTGTTGTGTACGTCATATTCGTGATTATCGTTGTTTATCTGATGACGATCATCACATCGCGGTGGTATTGGGCGAGGGTGAGGGAGCGTCGAGAATTGATCCGAGATCAAAAGAAAAGAGGCGTTTGATCCTTTTTCGGCGCTACTCCGGCACCTTGTTGATCTCCGACCTGCCCACCTCTTCTGCTTCCAGCATCGGCGGAGCTGTGTTCGCCTCCTTTGCGAGAAGCCGCAGCGCGCCGATCACCCGCGCTTTTGCATCGTCAGCGAGCGGTTCGTAGAAGAGGTTTGTCCGTCCAGCCATCCATTGTCGTCCGTAGAACCTCTCGGCACGGATCTTTGCATTGACAGGCGGCTCGACGATCAACAGACCGTTCTGGCACTCAGCATTCAAGGTGAAGGGGACACGTTCCTCACCGTCCTCACCAATATACCGCGCACTGATGTCGCGCGGCAGTGGCGGCGGTGCACAAAGCTCCGTACCGTCCGAGGTTGAAGTGTAGGCACGCTCGTCCAGCGCCAGGGTCAAAGTCCGTGCTCGGAGGCGGTCCTGATAGACCTCAAACCGTGCATCGACCGGCGCAAAACCGAGCATGCAGCGCGGCTCGTCATAACCTTGGCAGACATCGTCGAAGAACATCCGTTCAGGCAGGGGCAGCCCGATCGCGTAGAGCGCGGCGAGCCTGTTTTTCAGCACCGCGTTGGAGTTGATCCGGTCGTTCCAAAGCTGCCCAGCAAAGAGGGCGCCGTCGCCATATCCAGCCACGATGAACGGCTTGTTCGGATCACGTTCGCGTAAGAAGACGTCAAAAGCGCTCAGGACGTCGCTATAGGCGGTCTCGCGGGAGGCATAACCAGGGTGCTTTTGCGTAAAACGCGCTGCCAGCGTCGCCTGGCGGAAGCGCGGTGCCCAAAGCCGGCCTTGCTCAGCGAAAGGCCCCGCCTCAAGCGGCACCAGCACATCGCGCAAAAACGCCAACTGGGTATCCCGGTTGTAGGGCGCGTTCCAGTTTCCATCGCCGCGATAGACGTTGTTGTGGATGAAAAATACGTCAGCTGGGCCATCTCCGGCCCCGCGGGCGAGCCAAGCGTCGCTCGCCATGGCATAGTTGGGCGCTGGTGGAGGCCCATAGGCCTCGTAGGACTTGTTGGGATTGATCACCGAAAGGGCCACCTCGTCCTGATAAACCCAAGACAAAGCGGCGACTCCGCCCAAAATGACGACGAGGCCCGCAAGGAGCCTTAAAAATACAAACATGGGTTGAGCTTTCTCCCATGGACAAGCGGCGCGCCACCCACGATTAGCACAGCGCTAAGTGATTGCGTGCAACACTTGAGGGAATTTCACGCTGCGCGAGAGACCCTCTGATGGATGATGGGACGATGGCGAAAAAAGAGACGGGCGAGCGGCATGGCCTTCCTTTAACGAAGGTTGGACCTTTCGCGAGCCTCCGGAACAGCTTTCTTGCTGGTGTGGTGATTGCTGCGCCGCTGATCATCACGGCTGCCGTGATGTATTGGCTGGTGACCGGCCCTCTCGCGCGCATCGACGGCACGGTGCAGAGCTACATCCCGGATGCCTGGCTGCCGCCTGAGTGGGCTGAAGTCTATATCCCTGGCGTCGGCGTTCTGTTGACCGTGGTGCTCCTGACCCTGCTTGGCGTCATGGCGCGGAACTTTATCGGTCGGTTCTTTATCGGTTTCGGTGAAGGACTGCTCGACCAGATGCCGGTGGTCCGCAGTCTCTATGGCTTTTTCAAAAACGTCTTCGAGATGGCGCTGCAGCAGTCCGAGCAGTCATTCCAAGAAGTCGCGATGATCGAGTATCCGCGTAAGGGCATTTGGACGCTTTGTTTCGTGGTGACACGGACGAAAGGTGAAGTGGGTCACGTTTTGCGCGACATCGCTGACGACATGACGAATGTCTTTGTGCCGACAACGCCAAACCCGACCTCAGGCTTTTTGCTGTTCGTACCGAAATCGAGCCTCCGTATGCTGGATATGTCGGTGGAGGACGGCGCGAAGATGATCTTCTCAGCTGGTCTCGTGTCACCTGATTTTGACCCGGCGCCGCCATCGGTCATGCATGCCGATGGTGAGGCTGCGATGGGCGCTTTCCGTTTCTTGAAGCGCAAGAAAGCGACCAATGACGACGCGGAAATCCGCGAGGCGTACGAGCGCGAAGTGGAAACGGGCAGCTAACCTGACCTTAGGCGCCGGACGGCGTCGTCGCGACTGAAGAGATAGAGAAGCAGCCGCAGCGCCTCGCCGCGTTCGCTTTTGAGCTCTGGGTCATCCTCGACGATCATTTTCGCATCGGCCACGGCTGTATCGAGGAGGCTTGCGTGGTCGGAGAGGCTCGCAAGCTGGAACTGTGGGAACCCAGATTGCGCCGTTCCCAGTGCATCGCCAGCGCCGCGCAGGCGCAGGTCCTCTTCGGCGATCTCAAACCCATCCTGGGACTGACGCAGGATGTTGAGCCGCGCTTTGGTGGTCTCGGATAGCTCGTCAGGTGCTCCGCCGTAGAGAAGGAGGCAGCTGCCCGGCTTGTCGCCGCGGCCGACGCGGCCACGCAACTGGTGAAGCTGCGCGAGACCAAAGCGCTCCGCGTGCTCAATAACGATGACGGTGGCGTCGGGGGCGTTGACGCCGACCTCAATCACGGTCGTCGCCACCAGGATCTTGCAATCCCCGTTGGCAAAGCGGGTGACGGCGGCGTCCTTTTCGGGCGCTTTCATCTTGCCGTGCACCAGGGCCACATCGTCGCCGAACCGCTGCTTCAGCGCGGCAAAACGTTCCTCAGCTGCTGTCGCGGCATACTGATCATTGGCCTCGACCAGCGGGCAGACCCAATAGGCCTGGCCGCCCGCTGCCACGGCCCGGCCGACGCCTTCGACCACGTCATGCAAGCGGGCGAGGGGGATCGCGCGGGTGTCGACGGGCTTCCGCCCCGGTGGTTTCTCGCGGATCTGACAGACATCCATATCGCCATAGGCGGTGAGCGCGAGGGTCCGCGGGATCGGGGTGGCCGTCATGACGAGAACGTCTGTGCCCTGACCCTTTTCCTGGAGCTTGAGCCGCTGCTGCACGCCGAACCGGTGCTGTTCGTCGATGATGGCGAGGCCGAGATCTTCAAATTCCACGTCATCGGAAAAGACTGCGTGAGTGCCGACAGCGAGGCGAACATAGCCTTCCTCAATCGCGCGGACCTTCGCCTTGCGGGCTTGGCCTTGGTCGCGACCGGTGAGGAGCACGGAGGAAATGCCGGCGGCCTCGAGCAGTGGTTCCATCGTTTCAAAGTGCTGGCGCGCGAGGATCTCGGTGGGCGCCATCAGCACGGCTTGTGCACCCGCCTCGATCACATGCAGCGCGGCGAGCAGACCAACGACGGTTTTACCAGAACCCACATCACCCTGGAGCAGCCGAACCATCTTTTGCTCAGCCTGCAGATCGCTAACGATCGTCTCAAGGGCTTTGTTCTGGTCCCCCGTCATGGCGAAGGGCAGGGCCGCTCGCGCTTTGCCCGCAAGGGCACCCTTCGCGCGAAAGGCGCGGCCGCCTTGGCTCCTCTGCCGTTTCCGCGTGAGGGCGAGCGCCAACTGGCTGGCGAGAAACTCGTCATAGGCGAGGCGGCGCCGGGCGGGGTTATCGGCGGACAGATCAAGCCGGCTTTCAGGGTGATGCACAGAACGCAAGCCTTCGGTGAAGCCTGGGAACCCCTCGCGCGTGATGATGTCGGTACGCTGCCATTCCGGCATCACCGGAACCCTAGCCACCGCGCCGTGCACGGCTCTTTTCATCATCTTCCCGGTCAGGCTCGCGGTCAGCGGGTAGATCGGCTCGGCCATCGGCAGATCGCCTTCCGCCTCAGGATCAACGATGGCATCGGGATGCACCATCTGCCGCTGGTTGCCGTAGTGCTCGACCTTGCCGGAGACGAGGCGCTCACCGCCCTCAGGCAAGGTCTTCTCGAGCCAATCGCGATGGGGACGGAAGAAGACGAGGCGGATGAAACCCGATGGATCGGAGCAGAGGATACGGTAGGGCGAGCGGGGCCGATCCGACGGCGGCGGTTCGTGGCTATCCACATGCAGGCGCAAGGTCGCGTGCTCACCGTCCTGGGTGTCGCCGATGGGCGGCCGGTGACTGCGGTCCACAACACCCGTGGGGAGCGTCAGCGCAAGATCGATCATCCGTCCGCCTGCCACCTTTTGGATCAGCGCCGCGGATTTCGGGCCGACGCCGTCCAGCTTGGTGATATCGGCGAAGAGGGGATTGAGAAGGCTTGGTCGCACGGTGAGCAGTATGGCGCGGGCCGCGCGGCCTGGTCCAGTGCGTCGTGTGCGAGCCGCTAAGGCGTGGCCACCCGCTGCGCAAAGCTGGCTTTGACCCGTTCACCGGCATCGCCTTCCGCGGTGCTGATGGCGGTGATGTACCAGACGAGGGCGGCGCAATAGGCGGGATCAACGATCACCTCTTCGGCCACCAAGGGGCTGTACGTCTCGCTGAGTGGGTCCGCCGCGAGCTCTCTCTTGAACGTATTCCAGTCGGTTTGATTCGCCAGCGCCCTTGGCTCTTGTCCCGTCGCTGACGCCATGGCGCGGATCATCGCTGCAGACTGCGCATCGATGGCGCGGAAGACGCGGGGGTCATCGATGGCCGCCGCCAGCACGTCGGGATGCCCCGCTGCAAAAAGTCCGCACTCGGCGTTGCTCAAAGCCAAGGCAGCAGCGTCGTAAGTCTCTGCCACTGATGCAAGATAGGACGTGAGCGCCTGATCGGTCGCTGCCAGGAGCGCCTCTGCATACTCCATCCGGAAGCGGATCATATAGTCCGATGACAGCTGCTCTGCCGCCGCTTCGCCTTGCGGTCCTATGGCGTAGAGCTCGCCAACCAGCTCGTTGAACTCTTCGGGGAAGTTGTCGGCCAAAGCGGCGTAAAGCTGGCTTTGCGTCAGAAGCGCCGCGGACAGCTCCGCTTTGGTCGTGGGCGTTTCCACCTTGGTCGAGGCAATGTAGCGCGGCGCCAGGATAAGGAGCGCGGCGATGGCGGCGATCACTCCGCCTGCGGCAGCCAATCTTGAGACCATGGTTTGGCCCTTCTGAACAAAAAAGAAGCCTGCCGCTGAGGGCAGGCTTCTGTCAAATAGGGCTGACTGGTCGTGAGCTGAAGGTTAGCCCATCGCCTTTTGGAAGTTCTCGTCGACCTTATCGAGGAACTGGGTCGTGGTGAGCCAGCCTTGTTCTGAGCCGATGAGGAGGGCGAGGTCTTTCGTCATCGAACCGCTTTCGACGGTTTTGACGATGGTCTCTTCAAGCGTCGTAGAGAAGCGCGCGAGCTCTGGGTTGTCATCGAGCTTCGCACGGTGAGCCAGACCGCGGGTCCAGGCATACATCGATGCGATCGAGTTGGTAGATGTCTCTTCTCCGCGCTGGTGCGCGCGGTAGTGACGGGTCACCGTGCCGTGGGCCGCTTCGGCTTCAGCCGTTTTTCCGTCCGGGGTCAGAAGAACTGAGGTCATGAGGCCAAGCGAACCAAAACCTTGGGCGACGGTGTCAGACTGCACGTCACCATCATAGTTCTTACACGCCCAGACATAGCCGCCGGACCATTTCATGCAGGCCGCGACCATATCGTCGATCAGGCGGTGCTCATAGTGCTGACCGATTTTCTCAAAGGCGTCTTTGAACTCGGTCTCGTAGATTTCCATGAAAATGTCTTTGAACCGACCATCATAGCGTTTCATGATCGTGTTCTTGGTCGAGAGGTAGACCGGATAGTTCCGCTGCAGGCCGTAGTTGAAGCAGGCGCGGGCAAAGTCGCGGATCGATTCATCCAGGTTGTACATGCCCATCGAAACACCGGCGCCCGGTGCGTCGAAAATCTCGTACTCTTGGATCTCGCCGTTCTCGCCTTCCCATTTCATCGAGATCTTGCCCTTGCCAGGGAAGAGGAAGTCGGTGGCGCGGTATTGGTCACCAAAAGCGTGACGGCCAATGATGATCGGCTGGGTCCAACCGGGAACAAGCCGCGGCACGTTCCGGATAATGATCGGTTCACGGAAAACAACGCCGCCGAGAATGTTCCTGATGGTGCCGTTGGGTGAGCGCCACATTTGCTTGAGGCCGAACTCTTCGACCCGGGCCTCATCAGGGGTGATAGTTGCGCATTTGACGCCGACACCGTGCTCTTTGATCGCGTTGGCTGCGTCAACGGTGATCTGGTCGTCGGTGCGGTCGCGCTCCTCCATGCCGAGGTCGTAATAGTGCAGATCCACATCGAGATAGGGATGGATCAGCTTGTCTTTGATCAGTTGCCAGATGATGCGGGTCATCTCGTCGCCGTCGAGCTCGACAACGGGGTTTTTGACCTTGATCTTCGCCATGCCGCTTATCTCCTTCAGTCTTTAGATAGCCGTTTCAGGGGCGAGGGGGCCGCCGTCAACGCTCGTCCTCATCTTTGCCGCCGGTTGGAATTCCAACGATCGGGGCGTCATCGTCATCGTCACCAAGAATGGTGGTGTTGTCGTCATCGTCATCCGGAAGATCGATGTCGTCGATGCCGTCGAGGTCATCATCGTCATCGTCGTCATCATCATCGTCGTTGTCGTCATCATCGAGCGACTGCGCCCGCTTGGACTTGGCGGGTTTCGCCTCTTCATCAGCCTCATCAAGGCTGGTGGCGGCTTCGGCGTCGATCTCGCCGACTTCGTCGACATCATCCTCTTCGGTGTCGTCCGCCTCTTTGTTGGCTTTGGCCTTCGCGGCCTCTTCCTCTTCTTCACGGATGCGTTTGCGCGATTTTAGCAGCACATCCGGCGTGAACTCGTGACCACACTTAGGGCACTGAGCGGGGTCTTTTTTCAGATCGTAAAAGCGCGCGCCGCAATTGGGGCAATCGCGTTTGGTACCAAGTTCTTCGTTCGCCACGTCTATTCCAGCTTGG
>JBCBMW010000022.1:0-44323 GCA_039822105.1 Pseudomonadota bacterium
GGATGGCCGAGATCTGCAGCGTGTCCGCCATGAGGTTGAAGACAACCTCGTTGGGCTTGAGTGGCCGGGCAGGGCTAAACGCGAACGTGGCGTAGAGGTTGAGCCAGACGCCGGCAGCAATGACGACGAGGACGGGACCCAAGGGAATCTCGAACCCAAAGCCGAACTTCACGGCGATCAACACGCCGAGCTGTCCGGCGGCGGCGAACCAGCGAAGGCCGGTGAGGGTACCCTGGCGAAGGACGGTGGGCGGATTGGCAGTCAGAGGCATCTTGTCATTCGGAATAAGCGGCTTCGAGGTATATATCTCGCTCCATGATGATGACCCAACAGCGCACCTGGCTTGCGCTCGCCGCCGCCCTCGCCCTCACCGCCTGCGGAGACAATGGCCCCGCACCTGGCGAGATCACCCTCACCGACGCGTTCGTCGCCGATTTTGACCTCGTCGACCACAACGGCGAACCAGCCACTGATGAACGTTTCGAAGGCAAACCGATGCTGATTTATTTTGGCTTCACCAGTTGCCCGGACGTCTGCCCAGCATCCCTCTCCGTGATGACGGCGAGCCTTGATGCCCTTGGCAGCAAAGCGGACAAGATCCAGCCGCTTTTCATCACCATCGATCCAGAGCGCGACACGCCAGAAAAGCTGCGCCAGCACTTAAGCTTCGATGACCGGATCTTAGGCCTGACAGGTGATGTTAAGGCGGCCCAGGTGGCCCGGGACAATATGCGGCTCTTCGCCGCCAAAGTGCCCCTCGAGGGCAGCGCCATGGGCTACACCATGGACCACCAGTCGTTGTTCTTCCTCACAGATCGTCAAGGAAATGCCGTGCGCGCCTACAAAGACGGGATGGATCCTAAGGCGCTTGCGCGTGCAGTTGAGCGATGGCTTTGAGCGTTTCTTTACGCGTCTTAGCTAAGTGTTGCAGTGTTCTGTCATTCCGTGCTGCACTGCGCGGAGGACGCACTGGGTTAGTGGGGTTCTGAGTGATTTATCCAGCCTATGAAGCGGCTCACCAACTCGTTGGTCCAGCCCGCACCTTCGCCCGCGCTTTTGCTAGCGTGATCGATTCGCCAATGAACGTTTTCCGCGAAAGCTGGGCCGCGCGCACAGCGATCGCTGGCCACAACGTCTTTGAGATGGCGACCCGCCGCTACGCCAAACCGGAATGGCGGCTCGACACGACAGAGATCAACGGCATCACGGTGCCAGTCACCGTCGAAACGGTGCTGGAGAAGCCCTTTGGCCGCCTTCTGCGCTTCCGCCGCGACCCTGCCGTCCTGGCCGAGGTGCCGGGCATCGAGCCGCAACCGCGTGTGCTGATCGCAGCGCCCATGTCGGGTCACCATGCAACCCTCCTCCGCGGCACCGTGGAGGCCATGTTGCCGGGCCATGAGGTCTTCATCACCGATTGGACGGACGTGCGAGACGTCCCGGTGATCTTCGGTCGTTTCGATCTCAACACATATATCGACTACTTGATCGAGTTCATTCAGCTGATCGGCCCTGGCTGCCACACGATTGCTGTTTGCCAGCCTGGCCCCGCCCTTCTCGCCGCTTGCGCGGTGATGTCCGAAGAGGAGGATCCGGCGACGCCGCGGACCATGACTTTCATGGGCTCGCCGATCGATGCCCGGAAATCACCCACGGTGACGAACCTTCTCGCTGAGCAGAAAGCCTTTGAGTGGTTCGAGACCAACATGATCCAGACGGTGCCGGCGCCCTATGCGGGCTTCACGCGCCGGGTCTATCCAGGCTTCCTCCAGCTCTCGAACTTCATGTCGATGAACATCGAGCGGCACGTGGAAGCCAATTTCGACTATTTCGCGAACCTCGTCTCCGGCGACCAAGAAGCCGCCGATAAGCACGAGACGTTCTACAACGAATATCTCTCGGTCTGTGACATGACCGCGGAGTTCTACCTCCAGACGATTCATGACGTCTTCCAGGAGTATCTCCTGCCGCGGGGCCTCTTCACCCACAAAGGCAAGGTCGTGGACCCTGCCAAGATCACCAACACCGCGCTGATGACCGTCGAGGGCGAACTCGACGACATCTCAGGGATTGGCCAAACGCAAGCGGCGCACGATCTCTGCACCGGGCTCAAGGCGGAGGACCGCATCGACTACATCCAGAAAGGCGCGGGCCATTACGGCGTCTTCAGCGGCTCCAAATGGCGCAAAGAGATCCAGCCGCGCCTCGCCAAGTTCATCCTCGAACGCTTTGACGTGGCCGAGGAACGTGACCTGACGAAAAACCACGGCCTAAAAGTCGTTTCGGCTGCGTAACCAAAGAGGCGCTGCAAGTGCAGCGCCTTTGCTCTTCGCTTAGCCGGAAGACTTATGCCTTGCGGCGGCGAAGGCCTGCGAGACCAGCGAAAGCGCCGGCCATCAACAGACCAGCGGCTGGCACTGGCACAGGATCGACCTCGCCGAAATAGACGTTGTCGACAAGAAAGCCGTCAGTCCTGCCCACCAGGATAAAACTGACGCTCGTAAAGGCCACATCGGATGTGACGCCAAAGAACGAGATCGAGGTGCCACCGCTGAGGACCGGCATGATGATGCTTTCGCCATTCACCACCAGGTCCGTCCGCCTCTCGAGATCATTGAGAGCCGCAAAACTGGCGCCAAACGCGTTGACCGCCGTCGGAAGCGTGATCGTGAAAACGTCATCCGACGAGTTCAAGACGACATTCGCGTGGGCCGTTCCATCAACCCCGGCGGAGGTGGCCGGTTGGTTGATCGCGTTGCGGAGGGGGTTGTTGAGCGGCGTGCCCGCCGTGATCAGCGACACACCACTTGGCGTCGCCAGCGAGGAATTGGCAAAGATCGGCTCATCAGTGAAACTGTTAAAGTTTTCAAGCGTTAAGGCGCCAGTATCAGCCAAAAACGCGGCTTCTGACGTATAGGTGGTCGTGGCCGCGGATGCTGCGCCTTGGACGAGTCCGAAAGCCGCGGCAGCTGTGATCACAAGTTTTTTCATAGTCCCCCCGGACATGCGCTTCCGACCAATTAGATCAGATTTTACCGATATTGAAAACCTTGGCGCCTTGCTGTGCCGCCTCGCCAGGGCGAGCGGCGCAGGGTAACGGGGGCGAATGCCTAAGACGACGCCCCTTTCCGCCGACAGCCGCCTCTATCTGGTTGATGGCTCAGCTTACATTTTCCGTGCGTTCCACGCCTTGCCGCCGCTGACGCGGAAGTCCGACGGTATGCCGATCGGGGCCGTTTCGGGCTTTTGCAACATGCTGTGGAAGCTGCTGTCCGATGCCTCCAACGACGCGGTCGAGCATATCGGCACGCCGACCCATTTTGCGGTGATCTTTGACCATTCGGGCTATTCGTTCCGGAATGATCTCTACCCCGACTATAAGGCCAATCGGGATGAGCCGCCTGAAGACCTGCGCCCGCAATTCTCCGTCATCCGCGACGCGACCCGCGCCTTTGGCCTGCCCTGCCTTGAAGAGGAGGGTTACGAGGCGGACGACTTGATCGCGACCTTCGCTCGTCAGGCCGAAGAGCAGGGGGCGGAGGTTGTCATTGTCTCCTCTGACAAGGACCTCACGCAGCTTGTGACTGACAAGGTCGTGATGTTCGATCCGATGAAGAACAAAGTGATCGACACGGACGGTGTGATCGAGAAGTTCGGTGTCGGCCCCGACAAAATGATCGACCTGCAAGCGCTGATGGGCGATTCCACCGACAACGTTCCCGGCGTCCCAGGCATTGGCCCCAAGACTGCGGCGACCCTTTTAGAGGAATACGGAACACTCGAGGAACTGCTCGAGCGGGCCGAGGAGATCAAACAGAAAAAACGCCGCGAAACGATTATGGAGAATGCGGAGGAAGCCAAGCTCTCCAAAGAACTCGTCACCCTCCGCACAGACGTGAGCGGCCTGGACAATCCAGCGGATTTTGCCCTGGCGGACTTCGATCACGCCCAGCTGATCACCTTTCTTGAGGAGATGGAGTTCACCACCCTCACCCGCCGCATCCGCGAGGCGGGCGGTATCGAGGAAAGCGCGAAGCCGGCCAGCAGCGCCGCCACGGAAGGCCCGATCGACACGTCGAACTACAAAACCATCCTAGAGATGGACGACCTCCACGCCTTCATCGCCCGCGCCTATGAATACGGGACGCTGGCCGTTGATACGGAGACGGATGGCCTCAACGCTATGCGCGCGCGGCTGGTCGGCATCAGCCTTGCCGCAGCGCCTGGAGATGCCTGCTACATCCCGCTTCTTCACGGGGGCGATGGTTTGGATCTTGATGGTCAGGGGACGGAGCCTCAACTTGCGACGGGTGATGTGCTCGAAGCACTTAGAGAGATCTTTACCGATCCATCCGTGGTCAAAGTGGGGCAGAATCTCAAATTCGATCTCGTGATCTTAGAGAACCACGGCGCCACCCTCACGCCCATCGATGACACGATGCTGATGTCCTATGTCATTGAATGCGGCGCAGAGAGCCACGGCATGGACGAGCTGTCCAAACGCTATCTCGACCATGAACCCATTCCGTTTACAGAGCTTGCCGGGAAGGGTAAGAACGCCAAGACCTTTGACCAAATCCCGATCAAAGAAGCCACCGCCTACGCCGCCGAAGACGCAGACGTCACCCAGCGCCTGGGGCTTAAGCTCAAAAAGCGGATGGTCGAGGAATCGATGGTCACCGTCTACGAACGGATCGAGCGCCCTTTGGTCCCCGTCATTGCCTCGATGGAGCGCGAAGGCATCAAGGTTGATAAGGCTGAACTGGCCCGACTCTCCTCCGAGTTCGCACAAAAAATGGCCGCGTTTGAAGACGAAGCCTTCGAGGCCGCAGGGGAGAAATTCAATCTGGGTTCTCCCAAGCAAATCGGCGAGGTCCTGTTCGGCAAACTAGGCATCCCCGGGGGGAAGAAGACCAAAACCGGTGCCTGGGCGACGGGCGCGGAGATCCTCGATGACCTCGCGGCGCAAGGTCATGAGGTGCCCAAGGCTATCTTAGGCTGGCGGCAAATGTCGAAGCTCAAATCGACCTACACGGACGCTCTCGTTACCGCGATCCACCCCGAAACGGGCCGCGTGCACACAAGCTTCTCCCTCGCCTCAACTCACACGGGGCGACTGTCTTCCAACGATCCGAACTTGCAAAACATCCCAATACGGACGGAAGAAGGAAGAAAGATCCGCAAAGCCTTCATCCCTGAAAAAGGCAACGTCATCATCTCGGCCGACTACAGCCAGATCGAGCTCAGGCTCCTGGCCCATATCGGCGACGTGCCAGAGCTGAAACGCGCCTTCGCCGATGATATCGACGTCCACTCGCTGACCGCGTCGGAGGTCTTTGGCGTACCGCTTGATGACGTGGATACGGATCTTCGCCGTTCGGCCAAGACGATCAATTTCGGGATCATCTACGGCATCTCTGCCTTTGGCCTCTCCTCCCGTCTAGGGATCGAGCGTGGACGCGCGGCGGATTACATCAACAGCTATTTTGAGAAGTTCCCTGGCATCCGTCAGTATATGGATGACACCAAGGCGCTCGCAAAAGAACAGGGCTATGTCGAGACAATCTTCGGTCGTCGCTCCTACATCACCGGGATCAAAGCCAGCAATCCCAACATGCGCGGCTTTGCCGAGCGCCAGGCGATCAACGCACCGATTCAAGGCACTGCTGCCGACATCGTCAAACGTGCAATGATCCGTGTGCCGCCTGCCCTCGAAGAAGCGGGCCTTAAGGCCAAAATGCTCCTCCAGGTGCATGACGAGCTCGTCCTCGAATGCCCCAAGAAAGAGGCCGAGGCGACCTGTGCCCTCGTCAAGGAAGTGATGGAAACGGCCCCGCTCCCCGCCCGCGAGGTGTCGGTTCCACTGAAGGTGGAAGCCAACGCCGCGGCGAACTGGGACGAGGCCCACTAAACTGTCACATGACAGCCGCTTCACCGGAGCGTCCCGAGGCGCTAGCGCGAGGACAGTGCGTCGAGGAGGGCGGTCATGACGGAGCTGGTCGGTCGGTTTTTGAGCTTTGAGGAGACCATGGGCCGAGGCCTTGTGACCTTTGGCTATTACCTTCTCCTGTTCCTCCTGATCGTCACGACGCTCTACGATCTGATCGTTGCCTTTGCCGGGTTCTTTGGCGCTGGGTTCCTGGGCAATATGGGCAAGTTCTTTGTGCTCATCCCCGTCCAGTTCATTGTCATGCTGATCGGGCTGCGGGTCGCGACAGAGTTTGTGCTGGCCGTCCTCGGCATCAACGATAGCCTGAAAAGCGAACCGATCGATGGCGATGTCTTCTCGTCGGGCCTGAACCCCGTTCGTCACCCATCAAGCCGGATGGCGAGCGCAGTGGCCGCGGAGCCGGTCCCTGCAGAAGACGACGAGGACGAAGCACCTGCCCCGACGGCAAAGACGACGAAGAAGCGCGCGAAGAAAGCGGCCAAAAAGACCACAAAGAAAAGAGCTGCCACCAAAAAGGCAGCGGACCCGGCCCCCGCTCCCGCGCCTGAACCCGCGAACGACCCCGCGCCATCGAGCGACGAACCCAAGCCCGAAAGCGACGCCTAGCCCCAGGGACCGCGAGCTTGCGGCGCAGGCGCCGATCCACCCATGAGATCGAGCCGGCGAATGCGCTCTTCCATCGGCGGGTGGGTCGAGAAGAGGTTCTTCGCCGAACCACGCGCAGAGAGCGGGTTCACGATCATCAGCTGACCAGAGGCGGGATGGCGCTCTGCCACCGGATTGGGCGTGCGCGCGGCCACGCCGGAGATCTTGGCGAGGGCTGACGACAACCAAGCTGGATTGCCGCAGATCTGGGCACCGATCTTGTCAGCTTCGTATTCGCGGGTCCGGCTGATGGCGAGCTGCACGAGGCTCGCGGCCAGCGGCGCAATCAGCATCACAATGATGAGCGCGAAGGCGTTGCCCTGATTGTCGCGATTGCCGCCGAAAAAGAATGCGAAATTGGCAAGAGCGGTGATCGCGCCGGCCAAGGTCGCCGTCATGGTCATCGTCAGCGTATCGCGGTTTCTCACATGGGCGAGCTCATGCGCCATCACGCCCATGACCTCTTCTTCGGAAAGCCGATCGAGAAGGCCCTTGGTCGCCGCGACCGCTGCGTGAGAGGGATCCCGCCCCGTGGCAAAGGCGTTGGGCTGGTCCTGATCGATCACATAGACCTTGGGCATCGGCATCTGCGCCCGCGCTGCCAATCCAGCCACGCCCTCAGCGTAACGACGCAGGCGCGGGTCTGGCTCGTTGGGCCCAACCTCGCGGGCCTTGTACATGCGAAGGACGATCTTATCGGCGTTCCAATACGCAAAGAGATTGCTGAGCCCAGCAAACCCGAGCGCCAGGATCATCCCGCCCCGGCCGCCGATCACGGTGCCAATGACACCAAAAAGAGCGGTCATCGCCGCCATCAGAAGAAAAGTACGGAAATTTGCGTTCATATGTCTCGTGCTGCACCGAAGTGATCTTTGAGGTGAAGATGGGCAGAATGTCCCCCGATGCAAAGAGGAGCGCGACGCGATGAATGACCAAAGCGCACCAGAAGACAACGATGAGCCGGTTCCCACCACCGAGGACGGTATCCCGCTGATCGCCAATGGCCGGAAGCTTACCGAGATGGAGATCGAGATCCTGCGTGAGGCGAAAGCCCGCCGCGAGGCCATCGACGCCCGCGCCAATCTCCCCAAAGAAATCAACGGCGGCAAACGCAAGGCCGAACCCACCCGCTATGGCGACTGGGAAAAGGACGGACGCACCTACGACTTCAGTTAGAGGCGTTTAATCTTTACCAACCACGTTTAGGCACGGCATGAGCCAATCATCAGTCGGGGGGCGAGCAAGCCCGACGCAACAGGAACGACCCATCATGAAAGTCTTGAAACGGCTAACAGCGTCCGTCGCGGTTCTCGCACTGGTGGCTTGCGAGAGTCCGGAAGAAAAAGCGGCGAAATTCGCAGCCAACGCTCAAGAGTATCTTGAAGAGGGCGAGCTGCAGCGCGCGCGCCTTCAATTTGCCAACGCCCTCCAAAACGATCCTGACAACGTTGCTGCCCTGCGCGGCGCCGCCGAAGTGGCCGAGCTGCGGGAAAGCTACGGCGAGCAGATGCGGTACCTGTCGCGAGTTGTTGAGCTGGTGCCGGGCGATATGACGGCGAGCGCCGAGCTCGCGCGCCTTCAACTTCTCTCTGGCGATATCGACAGTGCGATGGAGCGGGCTGACAACGTTCTCGCCAATGAACCAGAGAATGTGCAGGCGTTGACCGTCAAAGGCGCTTCGCTCGTTCTCGAGAACGATCTTGATGGCGCAACCGAGGTGCTCGACCAAGCCCTAGCTCTTGACCCAGCCAACGCGGAGGTGCGCAACCTCCTCGCAGCACGGTTTGTCCGTGACGAGAATTTTGCAGAGGCCCGGCGGATCATCGAAGAAGGCCTCGTGGCTGATCCGGCTGCAGAGGAGCTTCTGGCGGTCAAGCTGATCCTTGCTCAACGCCAGCAAGACCTCGAGGAGATGGATCAAACTTTCCAAAGGCTGATCGAGGTCAACCAAGAGAATGGTCTTTACCGGGAGCGGTATGGGGAGTTCCTTCTCCGTGGTCGTCAGGATCTCGACGGTGCCCTCGCTCAATACCGGGCAGCCCTTCCGCTGCTTGAGAACAAGACCGAGCTCGTGTCGCGCCAGATCGGTGTGGTTCGCGCCGTGGACGGCGATGATGCAGCTGAGGCTGAGCTCCGCCAGATCGTGGCAGACTATCCGGATGCAGAGCTTGATTTCGCGATCGCCGACTTCCTTTGCCAGGTCGGCAAAACCGAGGACTGTGTTGCAGAGCTTGAGCGCCTGACAGGCGAAGAGATCGAAGACCTTGCGATCCGCAACGAAGCCATTGTCCGGCTTGGTGAGCGCCGGTTCACAGAACGTGATCTCGATGGCGCCATGGGCCGCGCCGACGAAGCCCTCGCGCTTGACGCCACCAACCCCAACGCGCTGACCCTCAAGGGTAAAGTCCAGCTTGCCAACGAAGAGGTCGAGCCCGCCATTGAGACCCTGCGTGAAGCGATCGCCGGCGACCCTGACAAAGAAAGCGCGCTGATCCTTCTCGGCCTCGCTTACGAGGCAGACGGACGAGCGTCGTTCGGCCAAGCCCAGCTCGCTCAGGCTATCGATCGCCTCGGCCTCACCCCGACCCTTTACCAGGCCTATCGCGGGATGCTGACCCGGGCGGGTCAAACCGAGGACGTCTCCGACCTGACACTCCGCTACGCTCAAGGCGAGTACTCAACACCAGAGGTGCGCCGGGAAAGCGCTGCCCTCTTGATCAATGAGGGCCGTACGGACGAAGCCGAAGCCATTCTGCGCAGCTTGATCAGAAACGATCCGTCTGACGATGAAGCGCGGCAATTGCTGATTGCGACCCTTCTGCAGCAAACACGAAGCGAAGACGCTCTCGAGCAAATCGATCTCTTGTCGGACGAAAGCAAGCGAGCCACCAACACCCTCCGCCTCAAGTCCGAGGCGCTTGGCCGGATGGAGCGCTACGACGAAGTCCGCACCTATCTGACCGAAGAGGCAGAAGCCGGTGAGAACGAAGCGGCCTACGCCCTTCTCACCCAGTTCGAGCTCAACCAAGGCGAAAACGATCGCGCCCTCGCCGCAGCAGACGAAGGCATCGCCGCTTTCCCAGCCAATGAAGGTCTTCACCTGGCGCGCTACAACGCCCTGCTGGCATCCGGCGACCGGGACGGTGCGAAGGACGCGCTCAACAAGGGCATCGAAGAGGCAGGCAGCACGATCAATCTGCGCACGCTGCAATCGAACGAGCTGATGCAAGACGGGATGCGCGAGGAAGCGCTGGAAGTGCTGACAGGCCTTTATGAAGAGGAGTCGCTGAGCGATCTCACGGCCAACAACTTCGCGTCCCTCACGCTGGACCTGGGCGACGACCCCGAAGCAGCTCTTGCGGTCGCACAGCGCTTTGAAGGCACCCAGCAGCCCTTCTTCGCCGACACCCTGGCCTGGGCCTACTACAAGAACGGCAATGTCGAGAAAGCCGCTGAATATGCCGCCATCGCGGCCGAAGCGGAGGTCGACAATGCTGAGATCCACTACCACCGCGGGGTGATTGAAGCGGCCCAAGGCAACACTGACGCTGCGCGCGAAGCGTTCACCCAAGCTTTGGCAGCGCCTGGTAAGACTGACTCCGTCAGTGAAGAGGCCATTCAGGCCGCTATCGAAGCGCTCTAAGGATCGACGTTTACCGGGTTGCCTCTGGCGATTGCGGCTCAACCAAGGAAAGCCATGTACGAGAAGCATTTCCGGCTGAACCGCAAACCGTTCGCCACCCACCCCGAACCGGACATGTTGTTTTGGTCCGACGGCCACAAAATGGCGCGGACCATGCTCGCCTATGGCCTGACCTCGGGCAATGGCACAGTGGTGATCACGGGTGAGATCGGCAGCGGGAAGACCACGCTGCTGCACGACCTCGCGCGGCGGCATAAAGACGGAAACCGCTTCGGTGCCCTCACCGGTGATATTGGCTACGAGAATGATGTCGCCTCGTGGATCCTCTATGGTTTCGGGATCGAATCGAAAGCAACGTCAGCAAGCCAGTCGCTGGCGCAGCTCGACAAGTTCCTGAACCAGAACCGCAGCGCGGGCCGAAAAGCGATCCTCTTCATCGACGAGGCGCAGCTCTTGGAACCACGGCTTCTTGAACGGGTACGCGTCTTGGCGGAGCGGCAGTCGGGCGGACGCCCTGTTCTCCAGCTTGTCCTCTTCGGTCAGCCGGAACTCGGCGCGCTTCTCAACATGCCGCAGCTGGCCCAGTTCCGGCAGCGGGTGGTCGCACACTACCACCTCCGGGCATTCAGTCTGCAAGAGACCGCCGATTACATTGCTTCACGTTTGAGCCTCGCCGGTGCGCGGACGGAGATCTTCACCCCCGGTGCGGTGGATCGGATTTTTGAGGCGTCCGGCGGCATCCCTCGTCAGATCAACATCATTGCCGACACGGCTTTGGTCTACGCCTTTGCGTCGGAGGCCCGGGAAGTGAACACCGACATCGTGATGCGCGTGCTGCAGGACCGCCGCGACCACGGCATCCTCAAGGTCGACCCGCCAGGCAAAGCCTAAGCGGCGCCGCTCACTTCTTTGAGCCACATCGGCTCACCGAGTTCTTCGATAAATGCCCGGTGCGCCGCGCGCTCTTCATCGGTGATGAGCGAAGGAAGCGGCTTGGGCCGCTGGCGCGCTGGCGCTGATTTGCCCGACACTCCTGACCGCGGATCTGTGCCAGACGAGAAGGAAAGCCCCGCCTGGGCGCCGCCTGTTAGCTCGATATAGACGCGGGCGAGGAGTTCGGAATCCAATAGCGCCCCGTGGCCCTTCGCCTCCCGTTCCTCTTTGCTGATGCCGAACCGGGCACAGAGCGCGTCGAGCGAAGCGGGAGAACCGGGAAACATCTTCCGGGCCATCGGCACCGTGTCGGTCACACGGTTCTTGAGCCGCGGCAGCCCCGCGTTCTCCATCTCCCAATTGATGAAACGCATATCGAAAGGCGCGTTGTGCGCGACCAGCTCCGCGCCTTGCACGAACTCGGCAAAGGCCGGGCCCACACTGGTGTCGGAGAAGATCGGCTTGTCCTTCAGCATCTCCTCGGAGATCTTGTGGATCCGATAGGCCTCGTCCGGCATGTCCCGCTCAGGGTTCACATAGACGTGGAAGTTCTCACCGGTCATCGCCCCATCGATCATCTCGATCGCGCCCAGCTCGACCAAGCGGTGGCCTTCGTCGGGCGAAAGGCCTGTTGTTTCGGTATCAAAAATAATGACGCGCGGCATAGGCTGACGTCACTCCGCTTCGGCGGTTTTGTCGAGCGGTTCGCCTGATCGTAGCCGCTCCAAGATTTCCCGAACCTGCGCGCGGGCAGCCTCAAGCCCTTGGTCGGTGCGGACAACGAAATCAGCGATCGCAAGCCGCTCCTCCTCGCTGGCCTGACGGTCGAGGATGCCGTCGAGCTTCTCCTCCGTCATGCCGGGGCGCTCAAGAACCCGGGCTCGGCGCACATCGAGATCGGCGGTCACAACGACAACGGCATGGAAGAGCGCGGCCATCCCGCCTTCGGTGAGAAGCGGGATATCGAGGATCACCATATCGGCGCCTGCCTCGCGCTGCTCTGCGATGAAGGCGCCCTGGTCCTCCCGAACCAAGGGATGAACGATCCCTTCAAGGCGCCCCAGCGTTCCGCGATTGCCGATCGTTTCTTTCGCCAGCTTCTCCCGATCGATGCCGCCATCAGGGGCTTGAACGCCTGGGAATTGCTCGAGGACTGGGCCAACAGCTTTGCCGCCAGGAGCGTAGAGCCGATGGACCGCAGCATCAGCATCCCAGACGGGCACGCCTTCTTCTGCGAACATGGCCGCGGTGGTGCTTTTGCCCATGCCAATCGAGCCGGTGAGGCCGAGGATTTTCATAGCTCCTCCCGGAGTTCAGAGAGCGTGCGGCCCGCATCAGGGAAACAGCTGGTCCAAGCCTCGAAACTCGGTGCTGCCTGGAAGACCAGCATGGGAAGACCATCGGTCCTTTTCTCGATGCCAGCTCGCTCCGCCATGCGCAGAAACGGCGTGGGCTCCTTGCCATAAACAATGTCGACAGCGGCAGCGGGCGCCTCGTCACCAAAAGTGAGTTCCAAAGGCGGCTGGCCAGCCATGCCGAGGCTTGTGGTGTTCACAAGGAGATCCGGCGCCTCAGCAACAACAGCGTCCCGCTCGTCCCAGTCCCTCACCTCGATGTTCCCGAACCGGCTCGCGAGGGCCTCCGCGCGTTCCCGTGTTCGGTTGAGGAGGGTCAGCTTTTCGGCGCTTCGGAGGGCATAGAGCACGGCGCCCGCTGCACCCCCTGCGCCAAGCACCACGGCGTGTCTTGGAGACTTCGAGACACCAATTTCATCAAGGCTCATTTCGAATCCGAACACATCACTGTTGTCAGCGATGATGTCGCTGTCGCGGAACGTCAGGAGGTTCGCCGCACCAACGATCTCAGCAGCAGCTGAGCGTTCAGTGGCTAACTCGAGAGCCGATGCCTTGTGAGGGATGGTGACGTTGAGGCCAGCCCAGCCTTCATCAGCCATTTCGTGCACGGTCGCCTCAAAGGCCTCGGGCGCAGCATCAATAGCCTGGTACTCGCCCTCAATCCCGACATCCTCAAACCATTGGTTATGGATGCGCGGCGACAGCGAATGGCCAATCGGGTGACCAATGACCCCGGCGCGGATCACCAGGGAATGGCGCCCTCACGCCGGAGGCACGCAAGCACCGGAAAAAGCGGCAGCCCTAGGATCGAGAAGAAGTCGCCCTCAACCTTAGCGAAAAGGCGAGAGCCAAGACCTTCGAGCGCATAGCCGCCAACCGTCCCCAGCACATCGTCCGCTATGGTGTCGACATAGCCGTCAATCTCATCCGGCGAGAGCTCCCGCATGGTCAGGGTCGAGCTCTCCTGAATGGTTTCGAGGATTTCCCCGTCGCGGTGAATGATGACGCCGCCCCGAAGGTGGTGCGGCCGGCCCGCCATGTCCTTGAGGCGCGCTTTCAGCTCATCCCGGGACTTCGGCTTGTCGAAGGCAAAGCCGTCAAATTCCATGACCTGGTCTGCGCCGATCACGAGCGCGCCTGGCACTTGCACGGACAGAGCCTTCGCTTTGGCAAGGGCAAGCGCCAATGCTCGCGGGGCGAGATCAGCGAAGGTTGGTTTCAGCGCTTCTTCGTCCACTTTGGGGCGGACAATGGTGATGGGGATGCCGGCACCTTCAAGGATCGCGCGGCGCGATGCGCTTCCCGATGCAAGAATGATCTGGCTCATCCTTCTCCTCCGCGGCGAATGGAAAGAAGTGTCAGGATTTTCGCGGCTGTTTCTTCCACGGAACGTTTTGTCACGTCGATCATCGGCCACCCGTTTTTCGTGAAGTAGCGCTTGGCCTTGGTGACCTCATCCTTCACCGCTTTTGCATCGGTATAGTTCTGCGCGCGGTCCTCTGAGTCGAGGTTGGAGAGCCGGGATGTGCGGATTTGCGCCAGTCGGTCCGGGCTGGCTGTCAGGCCCACGACCATGGGCTTGCGCAGGGTTTCAAGTTCCGGCGGCGGCTCGATCCCGGGGACCAAAGGCACGTTCGCGGCACGGATCCCTTTGTTCGCCAGGTACATGCATGTGGGCGTCTTGGAGGTCCGGCTCACGCCCACCAAAACAACGTCGGCTCCTTCGAGATCCCAGGCCATTTGGCCGTCATCGTGGGCCAGGGTGTAATCGATGGCGCCAATTCGGCGGAAGTAATCCTCATCAAGCTCGTGCTGGGCCCCCGCCTGGGCCGTCTGCTCGAGGCCCAGATACTCCGCGAAAGCGTTGAGGAAGGGGTCGAGCACGGAAATGGCCGGAATCTGGAGCTCCGCGCATTTCACCTCGAGCCGCCGCCGCATCGCTCGATCAACCACAGTGTACATAACGAGGCCCGGCGCCTGCTCAATGCGGGCGAGAACCTTATCGAGCTGAGCATTGCTGCGCACGAGCGAAGCAACGTGCTCGAGCGGTTTGGCAGAGGGAAAGCGGGAGGCGACAGACTTCAAAACCGTGCTCAGCGTTTCGCCGGTCGAGTCGGAGACCAAATGGACATGGAAGAATGTCCGGGACTTTGGTGCCTGCCGCTGCGTCCGGGTCGCCTGATCCATTGCGTTTACCAGCTGTTAAGAACGAAGAGGGTAGGGCCATAGATGAGGTTGGTCCCACCAGTCATCCTCTCTTCTCTCAGATTTTCCGGAAAACCCAGCTTGATAAAGTTTCCCCCTTCGCATGGGCACGGAAGCGTGAGGAACTTTCCTAAAGAAAAAACTTGCCAGGTATGACCAGGGGTAGCACCGGTGGAAACCGGTTTTCCTCACCCGTGGGGAAGCGTGTGAATTGTGTGAACAAAGGGTTAGTGGCCCGGTTTCCCACAGTTTTCACCGGCTATAGACTCTGATTCAGATTTTTGGATTCTCTATGAGTAAGTGGGACGATCCCCTCACATCGGTGCTTCGCGGTGAAACGTTAAGCACCCCGCCCTTATGGTTTATGCGGCAAGCGGGAAGGTATCTTCCTGAATACCGCGAAGTGCGAGCGAGGCATCCGAGCTTCGTCGAGTTCTGTCTCCACCCCGAAGACGCCGCTGAAGTCACCTTGCAGCCGATCCGGCGCTTCGATGTCGATGCAGCGATCCTGTTCGCAGACATTCTCCTCATCCCTCACGCGCTTGGCCAAGGCGTTCGGTTTGAAAAAGGCGAAGGCCCAATCCTGGAACCTGTCGTCTCAGCCGATCTTCTGGCCCGTCTTGATCTTTCGAACGTGCTTTCAAGCCTCGGGCCGGTTTTCGAGACCGTTGCGCGGGTTCGCGAGGCTCTCCCTAGGGACAAAGCGCTGATCGGCTTTGCTGGCGCGCCGTGGACCGTCGCCACGTATATGATCAACGGCCAAGGAACGAAGGACCCGGCCGCCTCGCGCCGCCTTGTTTATTCTGATCCCGAAATGATTGATCAGCTGATGAGGATGCTGGTCGATGCCACAACGGACTACCTCATTGCCCAGGCCAAAGCTGGCGCGAACGCGCTCAAGCTCTTTGACAGCTGGGCCGGCGGGTTGCCCGAGGATCTCTTCCGGAAACTGTGCCTTGAGCCAAGCGCCGAGATCGCCAGGCGAGTGCGGGCCGAAGTCGATGTGCCGATCATCTATCTCCCCAAAGGGGCGGGGCCGTTCTACCAACTCGCGGCGCAAGACGACGCTTTTGATGGCCTGGCGCTCGATTTCTCGCTTCCGACCGGCTGGGCACAGGATGCACTCAGCTCAGCCACAGCTCTTCAGGGCGGCCTTGACCCCCTCTTGGTTGTTCAAGGCGGACCAGCGATGGAACGTGCGGCCAAAGCGCTCCTCGAGACCTTTGAGGATAGGCCCTATATCTTCAATTGTGGGCATGGTTTCGTTCCCGAAACGCCGCCAGAGCATGTTGCGGAGCTGGTCAGAATCGTTCGCGCCCGTTAAGGGCCGGCGCTATGGATTGGCTCGCTCCCGCATACAATTGGATCAAAGCCCTGCACGTCCTCGCGGTCGTCGCTTGGATGGCCGGGATGCTCTACCTGCCCCGCCTTTTCGTCTACCAGTTCGCAGCGCAAGAAGGCGGCGAGGCGGAGAAGATGCTGATCAACGCGCAGCACCTTCTTCTTAAGCGGATCATCAATCCCGCGATGGCCGCGACCTGGGTCTTTGGTCTTCTGCTGGTTGCTGTGGCGCCCCAATGGGCCAATGACGGCTGGTTCCTGATCAAGTTCGCAGCGGTGATCGCCCTTTCAGGGGTCCACGGCTTTTATGCTGCCAGCCGGAAGAAGTTTGCCCTCGGCGAGCGCCCGCGAACGGAAAAGTTCTGGCGCCTGATGAACGAAGTGCCCTTCGGCCTCCTGGCGATCATCGTGTTTATGGTGGTCTTGAAGCCGCTTACGAGTTGACCTGTGTCCACCAATCGCCTCCTCGTCCTTGTCCACGGTGTGCCTGATACCAGTGCGCTGTGGGACGGGCTGGTGGCCGAAATCAGCGACGAGCGGTCCAGCATCCACCCGGTCCAGCTTCCCGGATTTGGTGTTCCGCTCCCTCCCGACTTTCCCTCAACGAAAGATGCCTACGCGGAATGGCTTGCGGGCCAGATCCAGCCACTCGTGGATGCCCACGGACCTGTTGATATCGTTGGGCACGACTGGGGCGCTCTTCTCACCTTGCGTGCGGTGAGCCTCAATCCTGACTGGTTTGCGACCTGGGTCGTTTCCGGCGCGGTCCTCCATCAAAGCTACCAGGGCCACTTGGTGGCGCGGATATGGGCAACGCCGGTCCTGGGTGAGCTCTTTATGGCGGCCGCAGGCGCGGGCCGTTTACGCGGCGGCTTGGTGGATCAAGGGATGCCTGCAGAGCTTGCGGACAAGGAGGTCCGTGCCTGGGGTCCACTTATGAAGGCGTCGATCCTCAAGCTCTATCGCTCGGCGAAGGGCCTCCGAATGGATGGCGACTGGCTTGATAGCCTTTCGCGGTTGCCGGCCAATGGAATGGCACTTTGGGGCCGAAACGATCCCTATATTCCGCTGGAGACCGCCCAACTTTTTGCTTCAGAGCACGGTATACCCATCCACATTCACGATAGCGCCGGGCATTGGGTCGTTGCACAAGAGCCGAGCTGGACGGCCGAGCACCTGACGAACTTCTGGCAAACAGTATAGCCGCTGGCCCCGCCCCAGTTGACGGACGCCACCCGCGGTCTTAGCTCTCCGTCAGCGCCGGTCCCGGCGTCACGTCTCCCTTTCCCATCGTCCACAGCGCCGTCCTGGCTGCTTCACCCCTGGACCCATTATGCTTCCCGAACGCATCACCCTTGACGAGCTCAAGGAGAAAACCCCGCAGGATCTCGTCAGCTTTGCTGAAACCGTCGGTGTCGAGAACGCCTCGGCTCTCCGCAAACAGGATCTTCTGTTCGCAATCTTGCGTGAGCTTGCCGACGAAGATGTCGAGATCATGGGCTCGGGCGTCCTCGAGATTCTTCCCGACGGTTTCGGCTTCTTGCGCTCGGCCGACGCGAATTATCTTGCGGGCCCGGACGATATCTATTGCTCGCCGCAGATGATCCGGAAGTTCACGCTGAAAACTGGTGACACCGTGTCCGGTGAGATCCGTAGCCCTAAGGATGGCGAGCGCTACTTCGCGCTGACCAGTCTCGATACGATCAATTTCGAGGAGCCTGAGAAGGCGCGCCTCAAAGTTCACTTTGATAACCTCACCCCTCTCTACCCTGATGAACGCCTTCGCATGGAGGTCATCACCAAGGAGTCGATGGATCTCAAAGAGAAAAAGGATCTGTCGAACCGCGTGATCGATATCGTGGCACCGATCGGGAAGGGCCAACGTTCGTTGATCGTTGCTCCGCCACGGACTGGTAAAACTGTCCTTCTGCAGAATATCGCCCACGCAATCACGGCCAATCACCCCGAATGCTACCTCATCGTTCTTCTGATCGACGAACGGCCGGAAGAGGTGACTGACATGCAACGCTCCGTGCGCGGAGAGGTGGTCTCGTCAACCTTTGACGAGCCAGCCACGCGCCACGTGCAAGTCTCTGAAATGGTGATTGAAAAGGCAAAACGCTTGGTCGAGCATGGCCGCGATGTGGTTATTCTTCTCGATTCGATCACGCGCCTCGGACGAGCCTATAATGCGACGGTGCCGAGTTCCGGCAAGGTGTTGACGGGCGGTGTCGATGCCAACGCGCTTCAGCGTCCAAAGCGTTTCTTTGGTGCCGCGCGGAATATCGAAGAAGGCGGTTCTCTGACTATTATTGCGACTGCACTTATCGATACCGGCAGTCGGATGGACGAAGTTGTCTTTGAAGAGTTCAAAGGCACAGGTAACTCTGAAGTCGTCCTGGACCGGAAGGTTGCCGACAAGCGCGTCTTCCCAGCCATGGACATTGGTAAGTCTGGTACACGGAACGAGGACCGCCTCATTCCGAAGGACGAGCTGGCGAAAATCTTCGTCCTGCGCCGGATCCTGTCACCGATGAACCCGCAAGACTCGATCGACTTCCTTCTCGACAAGCTCCGCCAGGTGAAGACGAACAAAGACTTCTTTGACTCGATGAACACCTAGCGGCTGGACGAAACGGACGATCTTGGCGCTAATGTCCCTGTCAGGGAGAGCGCAATGCTGGATTTCATCTCAAAGCCTTGGGTGCTGGTGGCACTCTTCGTGGCCACACTGGCCATCAACGTGTCCTTTGCCCTAGGGCTCGAGGCGGCGGGCGGCGCAGTCCTCGATTTCCGGATGAACGGGGATGATGCGTTCGAGCTGCTGAACGCCATGACTGCGGAACAGAAGAGCGCGCATTTCTGGCTGACCGTCGTCAACGACACGGCTTATCCCATCGCTTACACATCTCTTTTGGCCGGTATCGTTTGGCGGTTCGCCGGCGCGGCGCGGACGGTCTTGATCTGGCCAGCCATCGGCGGCGGGATCTTCGATCTCATGGAAAACACGACCCAAGCGCTCGCGCTCAAGGGCAATGAGGCCTTTCTGGGGTTCAAAGACGTGCTGACGCCGGTGAAGTTTGGCCTCGCGAGTGTTGCGGTGATCCTCGCTCTCTTTTTTCTGTTGGCCGCCGTTGTCCGTCGCTTCGCGTCCCGGAACGCTTGAGCCGCTGCCAAAAGAGGGGTGAGAACAGCCGCGCTGCTTGACACGTGGCGGAGGGCGGCGTTTGCGTCTTCCCATGAAAATCACCGTGAACATCGACTGCACACCAGAGGAAGCGCGGACCTTTATGGGTCTTCCGGACCTCACCACCGTCAACAATGTGATGACGGATGCGCTGACGGAGCGGGTGAAGGAGAACATCGACACGCTGACCGACCCGGTTCGCTTCTTTGAGCGGGCGATGTCCACCGGCGGGCAGTCGCTCGAGGCGCTGCAGGCAGCGTTTGGCCAGGCGACAAAAGCCGCGAAAGGCAAGGGTTGAGCGCCACCACCATTTTTGCGCGGGCAAGTGGCAGCGGCCGAGCCGGCGTCGCCGTTTACCGTATATCGGGCCCGGCCGCAGGCGATCTGCTGGTAAGGTTAACAGGGGAGCGCGGTGAGCCGCGCTACGCTCGCCGCGTTTTGGTGCGCGATGACGAAGGTGTCATAGATGATGGCCTTGCGCTTTGGTTCCCTGGACCAAAGAGCTTCACCGGCGAAGATATCGCTGAGCTTCATCTTCACGGATCCCTGGCGGTGGAGCGCCGCTTGACCGAAGCGCTCCTAACGGCCGGGGCCATACCGGCGGGGCCGGGCGCTTTCACGATGCGCGCCTTCGCCGAAGGGAAGCTCGATCTCACCCAAGCAGAGGGGTTGGCGGATCTTCTCGAAGCCGAAACGATCCTTCAACATAAGCAGGCGATGGCGCAGATGCGCGGCGCGCTGCGCGAGGCAGCGGACGGCTGGCGCCACGATCTGATCCAAGCCATGGCGATGCTCGATGCAGCAGTGGATTTCCCTGATGAGGAGGATGTGCCGGGCGCCATCGCCGAAGAGGCGCGACCAGCGGTGGAGCGCGTGCAGACGTCGTTGTCGGTGGTCTTGAACGGTTCTGCAAAGGCGCGGCGCGTGCAGGAGGGGATCAGGATCGCGATTATTGGTCCGCCAAACGCCGGAAAATCGACTCTTTTCAATAAGATAGTTGATTCTGAGCGGGCCATCGTTTCCGCAGAGGCGGGCACGACGCGGGACACGATTTCGGAGCGCCTGGACATCGGTGGTCACCTTGTGACGCTGATCGACACCGCGGGAATCCGTGGTGACAGCGCCTCAGCCATTGAGCGAGAGGGCATCAAGCGCGCGGAGGAGGCCGCCGCCGCCGCCGATCTTCGCCTGATCGCTTGGCCTTCGGGCGAGGGGCCAATTCCTGCTTGGCTGTCGCGCCTGGAGGCCGATGGCGACCTCCGGCTCGCCACCAAGGCTGACAGGGGTCCTGAGGACGCACCGGGTCTCTCGGTGTCTTCGGAGGATGCAAGCAGCTTAAAGGCCCTACATGACGCGCTGGTCCACCGGCTTGATGACATGGCGGCGCCGGGATTGGCGGCCACCGAGAGGCAGCGAGCGCTTCTGGCCGCGGCCCAGGACCTTCTTGACGGGTTTGGTGGCGGTGCGACCGAGCCCGAGGTGCTCTCGGAGAGGTTGCGGGCCGCCGCGCGACGCCTGGAGGAGTTGACGGGACGCATTGCGCCGGACGATATCCTGGATGATATCTTCTCTTCCTTCTGCATCGGAAAATAAGGCGTTTCACGTGAAACACGAGAGCCGCGATCGGCGCGTTATTGTTGTGGGTGGTGGTCACGCGGGCTGCGAGGCCGCGTCCGCCGCCGCGCGCATGGGCGCCGACACGATTTTGGTCACGCACCAGGCCGCGACGATTGGCGAGATGTCCTGCAACCCGGCCATTGGCGGGGTGGGGAAGGGCCATTTGGTCCGGGAGATCGACGCCCTGAACGGTCTGATGGGCCGGGCGATCGATCAGTCCGGCATCCAGTTCCGGCTCCTCAACCGCTCTAAGGGCCCCGCGGTGCGCGGTCCCCGCGCCCAGGCCGACCGGAAGCTCTATCGTGAGGCGATGCAGCGCCTGATCGCCGAGCAGGCGGGTCTTTCTGTTCTTGAGGGCGCTGTTGATGATCTGATCGTTGATAATGGCGTCTGTCGGGGCGTTGTCCTGGCCGATGGCCGCCGCGTCGAAGCCGATTCCGTGGTTCTGACGTCAGGAACGTTTCTGCGCGGGATGATCCACCGAGGTGAGGAGCGCACACCTGCTGGACGGCAGGGTGAGCGCCCCGCCAACGCTCTCGGCGAAAGGCTCGAAGCGATGGGCCTGCCCATGGGCCGGCTCAAGACCGGAACCCCTGCCCGGCTGGACGGTAAGACGATCCATTGGGATCGGCTGGAGATGCAGCCAGCTGATGACCAGCCCCTGCCCTTTTCCTTTTTGACAGACGCAATTGAGGTTCGGCAGATCTCTTGCGGAATTACAGAGACTTCTGCCGCAGCTCACGCCATCATCCGGGATAACCTCCATCGATCAGCGGTCTATGGCGGTGCCATTGCGGGCAAAGGGCCGCGCTACTGCCCGTCCATCGAGGACAAGATCGTCCGGTTCGCTGCCAAGGAAAGCCATCAGATCTTCCTCGAGCCAGAGGGCTTGGACGATGACACGGTCTATCCCAACGGGATTTCGACGTCCCTGCCCGCAGAGGTTCAGGACGGGTTTGTTCGCGCTATCCGTGGTCTCGAGGACGTAGCGATTCGGCAGTATGGCTACGCGATCGAGTATGACTACGTCGATCCGCGGGCTCTCGACCGCCGGTTGGAGCTTCGCTCACTGCCCGGTCTATTCTTGGCGGGGCAGATCAACGGTACGACGGGATATGAAGAAGCGGGGGCCCAAGGTCTTGTTGCGGGCACCAATGCTGCCCTGCCGCCAGGCAAAGCGCCCTTCTCGGTTGACCGTAGCGAAGGTTATATCGGTGTTTTGATTGATGATTTGGTGACGCGCGGTGTCTCGGAGCCCTATCGGATGTTCACCTCGCGCGCGGAGTACAGGCTGAGCCTTCGGGCTGACAACGCCGATGATCGCCTCACCCCGAAGGGCTTAGAGTTTGGTTTGGTCACCCAGCGGCGCGCCGAGCTGTTTCACGTGAAACACCAGCGCTGGACTGACCTCCGCCTTTGGGCTGACGAGACCAAGGTGACACCGAACAAAGCCGCCAAGTGGGGCATTACGGTCAAGCAAGACGGCCGCCGCCGGTCGGTTCTGGATCTCCTCTCCCTGCCCGATGTGGGCTTGGACGACTTGATCAGCCATTTTCCGAACCTCGCCAGCTTGAGCGCGGATGACCGCGCAAAACTCGAGGCCGATGCCACCTATTCCGGGTTTCTCGAGCGTCAGGAGGCTGATATGGCGAGTTTCCGGCGTGAAGAGAGCCTCGAAATCCCGGCGGACTTTGACTTCCGCGCCCTCAAGGGTCTCTCCAACGAAGTGGCGGAAAAGCTGGCCCAGGCCCGCCCCACCACGCTTGGCCAGGCTGGGCGTGTGGAAGGCGTGACGCCTGCGGCCCTATCCCTCCTCCTCGTTCACGTGAAAAACCTCTCCCGTGCAGCCTGACAGCGCTGAAGCGTTTTTCCAATCGATCAACGCGAGCGAGGGCGAGCGCTCCGCTCTCGCCGCCATCGACGAAGTGTTTGTCGAGACGGCCGCCCACACCAATCTCGTGGCGCGGTCGACCCTGCCCGAGCGGTGGCTTCGCCACTACGCTGATAGCGCCCAGCTTTGGTCACTAATCCCCGAAAATGCTCGATCTTTGTTGGATATAGGGTCGGGCGGCGGGTTCCCGGGGCTGGTCCTCGGCACGCTCTCAGAGTTCCGCCGACCGGAACTCTGCTGCGCTTTATGTGAGAGCATCCAAAAAAAGGCTGCGTTCTTGCGCGAGGCGGCAAAAGCGGGTGGCCTGTCGCGAACCTCGGTTGCTGCACTTCGCGTCGAGGCCCTACCAAAAGCGCAGCATTTCGACGTGATCACGGCCCGGGCGGTCACGGCCCTACCGAAATTGCTCGATCTCGCCGCGCCAAAGCTCGCCGAGAGCGGCATCTTGCTATTTCCTAAGGGTCGACGTGCAGAACAAGAGCTGGACGAGGCGAGGGAACAGTGGTCACTACAGGTTGAGAGGGTGCCCAGCGCCACCGATCCCGACGCGTCGATCCTTGTGATCCGCTCACCAAAGAGGACCGTATGACCAAGCCTCGCGTGCTCGCTATCGCTAACCAAAAGGGCGGTGTGGGGAAGACGACGACGGCGATTAACCTTGCCACGGCTTTGGCTGCGGTGGGGGAGCATGTCGCGATCCTCGATCTCGATCCGCAGGGCAACGCCTCCACCGGTCTGGGTGTTCCCAGTTCCGAGCGGGCGGGCACAACCTATGATGTGTGGATGGGTGACGCATCGATTGCCGAGATCATGCGGCTCACTACGGTTCCGCGTTTGGCCGTGGCGCCAGCGGGTATGGCGTTGGCGGGGGTCGAGATTGAGCTTCTCGATGACAAGAACCGGCATTTCCGTCTCAAACAAGCGATTGAGGATTTAGGCCATGAGAAGCCTGATCTCACGTATGTCTTGATCGATTGCCCCCCTTCCCTCGGTCTACTGACGGTTGGCGCGATGACGGCCTCCGATGCCGTCCTGATCCCGCTGCAATGCGAGTTCTTTGCTCTTGAAGGGCTCAGTCAGATTATGCGCACGATTGAAACAGTCCGTACACGCCTTAATCCGGATCTCGAACTCCAGGGCGTGGTTCTCACGATGTATGACAAGCGAAACAATCTGAGTGCGGATGTCGAGGCGGATGTTCGCACCCATCTCGGGGACAAGGTCTACCGCACGGCGATCCCGCGGAATGTCCGCATTTCAGAAGCGCCGTCGCACGGGAAGCCGGCGCTTCTTTATGACCTCAAATGTGCGGGCAGCCAGGCTTATGTGCGCCTTGCTAGCGAGGTGATCGGACGAGAAAGGGCTGCGTAATGGCGAAGAAAGGTTTGGGCCGCGGCCTTGAAGCCATTTTGGGCGATATGCCGCCGCCAGCGATCGAGCCGCGCGGCGATGCTTTGGAACTGCCCGTCGCGGAAATTGCTCCGGACAAGGATCAGCCTCGTAAGGCCTTCAGCGACGACGAGCTTGAGGCGTTGTCCCAATCCATCAAAGCGCGCGGGGTTCTTCAGCCGATCCTCGTGAGGCCAAAAGGCCCCAAGGGCATCCACTCGATCATTGCCGGTGAGCGGCGGTGGCGCGCAGCCCAGCGGGCAGGGCTCCATAAGATCCCGGCACTGATCAAAGATGTCGAACCCGGCGTCAGCGCGGAAATCGCGCTGATCGAGAACGTGCAGCGCGTGGATCTCAACCCGATCGAAGAGGCTGACGCGTACGAGCGGCTTCGTGAGCAACACGGGCGCAAGCCCGGCGAAATCGCTGAAGCCGTCGGCAAAAGCCGCAGCCATGTGGCCAACATGCTCCGCCTCACTCAACTGCCTGATGAGGTGCGCGGCATGGTCATGGCGGGAGAGCTCAGCATGGGGCACGCTCGTGCTCTTCTGGGTGCGGAGGACCCGCTCGCTGTCGCCAAATCGGTGGTGAAAGGCGAGCTTTCGGTGCGCGAGACTGAGAAGCTCATCAGTGCCCGTAAGAAAGTGACGGCGACACCTGAAAAGGTGGCCAAGGCCGTGACCAAGGCGACGAAAGACGCCGACACCCGCGCCCTTGAGCAAGATTTACAAGACGCGCTGGGCCTCGACGTCGATATCGCTCGCATTGGCAAGACCAATGCTGGGACCGTGACCTTGAGCTATCAGGATCTCGACCAGCTTGATGACATTTGCAGGCGGCTGATGGGTACGGCAGTCTGAGGGGATGCTTTTCACGTCCGACAATTGGGGCGGCGTCCACCCCAAGATCATGCAAGCGATTGTCGAGGCCGAAGGCGGCTTTGCGCCCGCTTACGGCAATGACGAGCTGACGACCAAGACCAAGGCGCTGTTTGAAGAGGTGTTCGAACACGAAGTGGCGATCGCCTTCGTGCCCACCGGCTCGGCGGCGAATGGCGTGGCGCTCTCGCTTTTGACCCCGCCTTATGGCGCTGTTTTTTGTCATGAGAGCGCGCATGTCTTGATCGATGAGTGCGGCGCGCCGGAGTTCTACACCGGCGGCGCGAAGCTGATCCCCGCGACGGGCCCCCTTGGTCAGTTGACCCCGGAGACGCTCTCCCAGGCGATGGCGCCTTACTTCCCGATCATGGCGCATAGGGTCGTGCCGTCGGTCCTTAGCCTCACGCAGGCGACGGAGTGGGGCACGGTTTATGCTCCTGAAGAGATCAGGGCTCTGACGGACCTTGCAAAGGACCATAACCTCCGTGTGCATATGGACGGTGCGCGCTTTGCTGGGGCGCTCCACACGACCGGCGCGACGCCCGCAGAGCTGACATGGAAAGCTGGCGTCGATATCTTGTGCCTAGGAGGGACGAAGAACGGCTGTTTGGCTGCAGAGGCCGTTGTGGTCTTTGATCCTGCCCGCCAGGACGAGCTCACATCACGGTGCAAGCGGGCAGGTCTTGGCACTTCGAAACAGCGCTTTTTTTCCGCGCAGTGGCACGCTTACTTCGGTGATGGTCTTTGGACGGACTTGGCGGCGAAGGCCCATGCGCAATGTGCGGCGCTGGCTAGCGCCTTCCGTGAGACCGATGATTGCGAGGTTCTCATTGATCCCGTGATCAACGAACTTTTCGTGCGGATGCCCCATGCTCGCGCTGAGGCCCTTCGTTCGGCAGGCGCCAACTTCTACGACTGGGTGCAGCCGAATGATGCGTTCAGTGGAGAGGCCCGCCGCTTTGTCACGTCTTGGGAAACGACCGACGAGCAGATCGGTGCCCTGAAGGCGGCTCTTTAAAATCCGTAGACCGCTTTTGCGACTTCATAGGTTCCGGCATAAGCCTCAACGGTGGGCTCGATCGGGTTCGCGTAACCGCCGCCGATCGCCATGCAGCAAGGAATGCCGCGACGACGGCAGCCATCGAGCACGAGATGATCGCGTCTACGCAGGCCTTCAAAGCTGATATCGAGGCGGCCGAGCTTGTCATGGACCAATGGGTCGACGCCGGCCTGGTAAAGCACAAGGTCGGGGGCGAATTGCCAGACTTCGGGCAGCCGCTCTTCAATGGCTGTGAGAAACGGTGCGTCCTCGGTGTGGTCCGCCATCGGAACATTGATATCCGCCGGGACTTTTCGAAAGGGGAAGTTCTTCTCTCCGTAGACGTCAAGGATCATGACATCCGGGCGGCCCGCCAGGATCGACGCGTTGCCGTCGCCCTGGTGCACATCAAGATCGATAACGGCCACCCGGTCGACGATGCCTTCGCCGAGAAGAACCGTGGCGACCACGGCCTGGTCATTGAAGATGCAGAAACCGGCCCCGAACGCCGCATGGGCATGGTGGGTGCCGCCCGCGAGTTGCCCTGAGAGGCCTGTCCGCAGGGCTTCGCGTGCTGCGGCGAGCGCTCCGCCGAGGGTGCGCCGACCGCGTAACGGAATGGCCTCGGACCACGGAAAACCGATGCGCCGCATAGCCCGCGGATCAATGGAGCCGTCTTCGAGGCTTTGAAGATACTCTTCCGTATGCACGCTGAGCACCACCTCGCGCTCAGCCAGTGGTGAGATCTTCAACTGGTCCCGCCGCAGCGTGCCGTCGGCCAGAAGCTTCCGGTGGAGCATGCCGTATTTCTGCCCGGGGAAGCGGTGACCCTCGGGCAGGGCGAGATTGAAATCGTTCGACGAGAAGAACTTCATTTTAGGCGAGCCAACCGCCAAGCTCCCGCCGAATGAGTTTGCTCAGTGCTGCGATGAACGCATCGCTGCTGTTAAGGCACGGGATCGCGGTGAGATGCTCGCCGCCATGCTCTTCAAAGGTCTCCGCCAGGCCGATACCGACTTCCTCGAGGGTTTCGATGCAGTCCGATACGAAACCCGGGGTGACCACGGCGACGTTCTTCAGGCCTTCTTGGCCTGCGGCCTCCACCAGGCTTTCGGTGGATGGGCCAAGCCAGGTCTCCGGCCCGAACTTCGATTGGAAAGCCAGCGGCGCGAAGGTCTCGTCCCAGCCGAGCGCCTCGCGCATCAGCCGAGCTGTTTTCTGGCAGTGGCAGTGATAGGGGTCGCCGTTCTTGAAGTAGCGCTCAGGTAATCCGTGGAAGGAGAGAATGACGCGCTCGGTCTTCTCATCCGTGTGCTGGCGGCAAAGATCGGCGAGTGCCTCAATCAGGTCGGGGTCATCGTGGTGAGCCGGCAAAACGCGGAAGGCTGGCTGCCAAGGCTTGCCCATTGCCCATTTGAATGCGGCGTCGCATGCGGTCCCGGTGGTTGTCGCCGAGTACTGAGGGTAAAGCGGCACCAACAGAATGCGGTCGCAGCCGTCTGCCTGCAGAGCATCAAGGCGGGATGCGACACTTGGGTTTCCGTAGCGCATCGCCCAATCGACCTTAATCTCATCCGGCAGCTGGGCGCGTACGCCGTCGGCCTGCTCGCGCGTGTAGCGGCGCAGCGGGCTTTCCTTGGTCTCCTGATCCCAGATCTTAGCATAGGCATCGCGGGTCTTGCGCGGCCTGGTGTTGAGGATGATCCCGCGCAGGAGCGGCTGCCACAACCATGAGGGGTAATCGACCACCCGTTTGTCGCTCAAAAACTCAGCGAGATAGCGCCGGACAGCCCCAGTGGTCAGCGCATCGGGCGTGCCTAGGTTAATCAGCAGCACCCCAATCTTACCGAATAAGACTTTGGGATGGTCGGTTAATGAGGTCTCTGTCACTGGACTGAACGCATCCATGGTTTGGCCTTTGCCATTTGCTAGCAGGGGAGAAAGTGGTGTTTCCGGTGACTTTCAAGTAACGCTGCATCCCGAAGCGGCCATGCTACGAAGGAACTTCTATGCGTAAACTTCTCCCTCTTGTTGCTCTCGCCGTGGTGGCAGCTTGCGCCACGCCGACGCCCTTCGAGCCCGTGGACAGTCGCGGGTATGGCTTTGCTGACCAGCGTATTGAAGCCAATCGCTACCGTATTTCTTTTGCCGGAAACTCGCTGACATCCCGGGAGCAGGTGGAGAACGCACTCCTTCTGCGTGCGGCACAGGTCACGCTGGAGAACGGCTATGACCACTTCATCGTTGTCTCGGACGACACTGAGACTGAGCGCGAAGTGCGGGTCACCGATCTTGGCCCATCCTTCGGGTACTACGGCTTTTATGGCTATGGTCGTCCCTTCCCCTATTACGGGTATGGCTACCCTTGGGGTCCCGCATTTGGTGTCAATGACACGCGGGTGACCGAGACGCGGCGATATTCCGCAGTCGCCTATATCGTTCTTGGCAGTGGTCCGAAGCCAGCCAATCAGGTGACAGCTTATAGTGCTCGCGATGTCGCGCGAAATCTGGAAGGGGTGGTTTTCCGCAAGGAGAGCTAACCCATGCCACCCTTAACCCTCGGTGCCGTTGCCGCGGTTGCGGCGCCTCTGCTGTTAACCACGGCGTTTGCCCAGCAAGAAGTGAGCACGCCGATGCCTCAAGACCCCTACCTTTGGCTTGAAGAGGTGGAGGGCGAGAAGGCCCTCGACTGGGTGAGGGGTGAGAACGAGCGGAGCCTGGCCGTTTTGGAAAACCAGGCCATGTTCCAGGATCTGCTCAGCGAAGCGACAGCTATTCTAACGTCGGATGATCGCGTTCCTTCCGTTACTCTAAGAGACGGATTTGCTTACAATTTCTGGCAAGATACCGATCACGTTCGCGGTATCTGGCGACGTATGCCGCAGGCTGATTATGTTGCTGGCAAGACAGACTGGGACGTGATCCTCGATGTCGATGCTTTGGCCGAGGAAGAGGGCGAGAACTGGGTCTATGCTGGCGCAGAGTGCTTGGCGCCGGACTATCGCCGTTGCCTGATCTCGCTGTCGCGCGGCGGCTCCGACGCAGCGGTTGTTCGCGAATACGATATCGGTGAGCGATCCTTCATCGATGGCGGGTTTGTGCTGCCGGAGGCGAAGTCGTCAGTGGCGTGGCTGGACGAAGACACAATCCTTGTCGGAACTGATTTCGGTTCCGAAACAATGACCGACAGCGGCTATGCTCGCCAGGTGCGGCGCTGGTCGCGAGGCACCGCTTTGGCCGATGCAGAACTCCTCTTTGAGGCGGCCAAGGACGACATCTGGTCTTTTGCGATGTCCTTCTTTGATGGCGAGCGCTATCGCGGCGGCGTCTTCCACGGCGAGACTTTCTACGACTTCAATTGGATGGTGCTGGAGGACGGCGAGCTCGTTCGTTTGCCGCTTCCCAGCAAGGCCAGTGTCGATGGTTTTGCGAGCGATGCCTTCATCGTTGCTCTGCGTGAGGAGTTTGGCGATTTTGCCGCGGGTTCGGTGATCGCTGTCGACTCGGCATCGAAAAAGACCGCGCTCCTCTATGCTCCTACCGACGTTTCTGCCGTCGCCGATGTGCGCACGTCGGACGATTCCGTGGTGATTGGCCTTCTCGATGATATCGAAGGCCGGGCCTTGCGCTACACGAAGGGTTGGCGCGGCTGGCGCGGACGCGACGTTGATTTGCCTGCCGGCGGTGTCCTGTCTCTCGGCTCGATGGATGAGGCGACCGGCGCTTTCCTTGCCACTTTCGAAGATCCGATCACGCCGGAAACCCATTACTTCGTTGAGGGCACCAAGGCCGCTGACTTCCGTCAGGCTCCGTCATTTTTCGATGCTGAAGGGATGGTCACGCGCAGGTATGAGGCCACCTCATCCGATGGGACCAAGATTCCGTACACGCTGACGGCGCTGGAGGCGACGCTGGCCGCCGGCCCTGCTCCGACAGTTCAGTACGGCTATGGCGGCTTTCAGATCTCGGTCCTTCCCAACTATCTGACCACGGCAGGCAAGCTCTGGGTTGAACGCGGCGGGGTCTATGTCACCACGAACATTCGGGGCGGCGGTGAGTATGGTCCGGCCTGGCATCAGGCGGGTCTCAAGACCAATCGCCAGCTGATCTATGATGACTTCCAGGCGATTTCGGAGGATTTGATCGCGCGAGGGATCACGACGCCGAAACAGCTTGGTGTTTATGGCGGGTCCAACGGCGGCCTTCTGACGGGTGTGACGATGACGCAGCGTCCGGACCTTTATGGTGCTGTCGGCATCGCGGTGCCGCTGCTTGATATGCTGCGCTACGACCAACTGCTTGCAGGCGCTTCGTGGGTCGGTGAGTATGGTGACCCGAGCGATCCGGAGGAACGGGCGTTCCTAGAGCAGATATCGCCCTACCACAATCTTGATCCGGAAGCGGAATATCCGCAGCCGTTCATCTTCACTTCCACAAAGGATGATCGGGTTCATCCAGGTCACGCACGGAAGTTCGCGCGCCAGATGCAGGAGAACGGTCAGCCGTTCTTCTATTTCGAGAACATTGAGGGCGGCCACAGTGCGGCGGCCAATCTCAATCAGTTCGCTCACCGGAACGCTCTTGTTTACACCTACTTCTCCCAGGCGTTGGGCCTCGAGACGTCGAGCGCTAGCGACTAGGAGCTTCCATGATCTGGCTGTTTTGGACTGTCGCGTTCGCGGCCTTTGGCGGGCTTTATCTCCTCGGTCGTCAGGGTTTGCCGCTTTGGGCTAGGGTTTTTGCCGGTCTTGTTGCTGGCGGCGTTGTGGGCCTCATGTTTGGGGACATTGCTGGGACGGCCAAACCGATCGGTGACGGTTTCATCAGCCTCATCCGCATGCTTATCATTCCGCTGATTGTCACCACGCTGACCAGCGGTATGATCGCGCTCGGTGATCCCAAACGCCTTGGCTCCCTCGGTGTTCGGACAGTGTCGCTTTATCTGTTCACGACGCTTTTTGCCGTCGTTTTTGGCATGATCATGGGCGCGTTGTTCCAACCTGGTTTGGGCGTTGACTACTTGGCGGTGGACATGAGTGCCCAGGGGGCTGTGACCGAACGGCTGGAGCGCGCTGCGGCGGCTGAGCGGACGGCGGTTGAGCAAATCCTCGATGTCATCCCCAGCAACCCCCTCGCGGCGATGGTCAATGGCGACATCCTACCGGTGATCTTTTTCTCTATCCTCCTGGGGATTTCGATCCTGGCCGCCGGTGAGAAGGGCGTGCCCTTTGGCCAGGTGATTGAGAGTGCCGCGGAATCGATCCTCAAGCTGACAGGCGGGGTCATGGCCCTCGCGCCCTACGGCGTTTTTGCGCTCATGGCGTGGGTGCTGGGCACGCAGGGGCTTGAGGTGCTGGTCAATCTTGGGAAGCTTGCGTTGGCCCTCTACCTCGCCTGCGCCCTCCATATCTTCATCGTCTATGGCGGGCTGGTGCGCTTGGTCGCTGGCCTTCCCTTCGTGAAGTTTTTGCGCGGGATCCTGGATGCGATGACCACGGCCTATTCCACGGCCAGCTCGTCCGCGACGCTTCCGGTCACGATTTCCAACCTGACCCAGAACATCGGTGTCGGAAAACCAGTGGCGAGCTCAGTCCTGCCGCTCGGCGCCACGATCAATATGGACGGCACGTCGATCTATCTCGGCATTGTTGCGCTCTTCGCCGCGCAGGCGGTCGGTCTCGATCTTTCGTTCAGCGACTATGTGCTGATTGCCGTGACGGCGACGGCCACCTCCGTCGGCGCCGCGGGGATCCCGTCGGCCAGCCTCTTCCTTGCCATCGCAATTTTGACGGCGATCGGCGTCGATGAAACGGCGGGCATTCTGATCATTGCCCTCATTTTCCCGTTTGATCGCCTGCTCGATATGATGCGGACCCTGACCAATGTGACGGGTGACGCGACCGTGGCCACCACGGTTGCCCGCTGGGAAGGTGAGCTCGACGAGGCAGTTCTGAAGGGAGAGGCGGTGTGAAGCCGGTTCGGATCCTCACCACCGGCGGGACCTTGGATAAAGTCCATGATTGGCGGGCGGAGAATATCAGCTTTGCCGGCGCCGGGAAAAGCCAGGTGCCTGAGATCCTCGAGCACGGCCGGTGCTACAGCCATACGGTCGAGCAGCTTTTTCAGATCGACAGCCTCGATATGAACGACACCTACCGCCAACTCCTGGCTGAGCGCTTGCGCGCGGCGGAGGAGGAGGCATTGGTCGTGACCCACGGGACATCGACCTTGGGTGATACCGCACGTTTTCTCGATGCCCTCCGCCTACCGAAGACCATCGTGGTGACCGGCGCGATGCGCCCCTACTCGCTCTTCGTCTCGGATGCCTCGTTCAATCTCGGCGGCGCTGTGATCGCAGCCCAAACACTGGCGCATGGCGTCTATGGGGTGATGAACGGCGTCGTGTTCCCGGCAGCGGAGTTGCAGAAAAATGAGAAGCTGGGTCGGTTTGATACCGAGTCCTGACAATTGGTGCGCAGATTTTCGTGACTATCTGGTTGATATTTTCACGCGAACACCACTACTGATTCGAAGTACTGGCGAGTTGTTAGGCGAGGACTTAATGCGAGAAACAGTTGCCGGATTGATCGAAGCAGTTCAGCGAGGCTCTGTTCACGATGCTGAACGAATCCTTAAGGCGGGAGTTGATCCCAACGGAAAGGCAGAAGCAGACGACAGAACACCGCTAATTCACGCGGCGATTTCAGGAGATCGTCGAATGACCCGATTGCTCGTCTCCTACGGCGCAGACCCCAACTGCACGGACGACGTGGATTGGAATGCTTCAATGTACGCTGGGCTTGAAGGATTTGACCATATCGTTAATGATTTAGATCCGTTAGTTGGGTCTGAATCTGATGCCGTTCGAACATAAGTACAACTCAAGTCGTTCACTGCCACCCAAAGCGAACTATGCAATCGCGATTTGGATCAGGCCCAAAACGTTGCTCTGTTTTGAGAGGAGCGAAGTTGATGACGCTCGACAATACCTTTTGGATCGCAATCTAACGTCAAGCAGTCGATTTGTTGACGATGCAGAATGGTTGGGCCTCCGCAACGAACTGGAACACTTCGAGGAGGTATGTGCAGGTAATCGACATCTAAACATCAAATTTTATCCGCCTAACGGGGACCGCACCGTCAAAGCTAAGACCTTCCGTCCACGGTTTGATCGTAGCTGTGCAGGGAAGAACTGCGATTTAGGACATCAATGCGTCGCTGTGACAAATGACGATGGCGCAACGCATTGTGCGCCGGTGCCGCTTTGATTTCTGATGGCAATTACTATTGAGTTTGACTTCGCCGAGATTCCAATCGTTACGAACGAAGACTGGGATGCTCTCGAAGAAATGGAGGGTCTGGCCGAAGAAGTATTGACGCAACTCCAAGAGCGTTTCGCCGCGTTGATAGGCAATGCCAACTGGTTACGAAAAGAGAACCACGCTAAATGGAGTCGAAATAAATGGTGGAATAGATCTGCAAAAGCTATTCTTTTCGGCGCTACTGCCGCAGTTGGTGCTTTCAACTTAATTGACATTAGCTCAACTGATCAAACAATTTTTTGGGACCGGGCAACACTTTTCGTATCTATATTTGCTGCATTTGTCGCATCTTTCGATGGTTATTTCTCTTTTTCGCGTAATGCGCGAGATTCTCTTCAGGCGGCGAACTTTTATCGAGCCCTGGTTTCTGCTGCGAATGTGGCTTGGGATACGCGCGTAAAGAACCAGCCACCTAGCTATCTGACTTACAAAAGCGCCTGCACAATTCTGGACCAATTGGTGAAACATCTGAATTCACTTGGCGCCTTGGATCCGGATGTGCGAGAGAAGCCGGAACCCGGTATCTCTCCGGCGCCCGGGGCCTTTTTGACGGATACTAAGGTTTAAAGTTTAGGGCGCTTGACGTTTGAACTTCTTCACAATTGACCTTTGGCTGCCTCTCGCGTATCCGCCGCTCTCAATTTCGGTTCAGCGCTTGTTTTCTGCGCGTCTACCGGCACGACCCCCTCAAGCCTAGATGAGGGACGGGGCCGGGGATGTACCGCCGCCGGGGTAACGCCCTCGCGGCGGCAAATGGCGTTTGAGCGAAGGGAAAAGGCATGTTCGACACGCTTTCTGAGCGACTTGGCGGGGTGTTTGACCGTCTCCGCGGCCGCGGCGCCCTCACCGAGGAAGAGGTGGGTGATGCCCTGCGCGAGGTGCGGGTCGCGCTGATCGAGGCCGATGTCGCCTTGCCCGTGGCGCGCAAGTTTGTCTCCAAAGTGAAAGAGCGCGCGGTGGGCCGTGAGGTCCTGAAATCTGTGACCCCAGGCCAGCAGGTCGTCAAAATCGTCAATGACGTGCTGGTCGAGACCCTTGGCGGCGGCGAGGGCGATCATGAGCTGAAACTCAACCGCCCTGCTCCGGTGCCGATCCTGATGGTCGGTCTCCAGGGCTCAGGTAAGACGACTTCGACCGCGAAAATCGCACTTCGGCTTCAGACCCGTGAGAAGAAAAAGGTCCTCATGGCCTCGCTCGACACGCGGCGTCCCGCAGCGATGGAGCAGCTGGCCGTTCTGGGTGAGCAGGCAGGGGTCAAGACCTTGCCGATCGTCAAAGGTCAGTCCCCGGTGCAAATCGCTCAGCGGGCGATGGAGGCAGGACGCCTTCAGGGCTTTGACATCGTCATGCTCGACACCGCGGGCCGGCTCTCGATCGATGAGCAACTCATGGCTGAGGTCGGTGAGATCCATCAGAAGACGGATCCTGCCGAAACGCTCCTCGTGCTCGATGCCCTCACTGGTCAAGACGCTGTTCAGACGGCGGAGAAGTTTAAGGAGCGCGTGCCGGTTTCGGGCGTGGTGCTCACCCGACTTGATGGCGACGGCCGCGGCGGTGCTGCGCTTTCCATGCGGGAGGTCACGGGCGCGCCGATTAAGTTCGCGGGTGTCGGCGAAAAGATTGATGCGCTTGATGTTTTTGATCCTGAGCGCATGGCGGGCCGGATCCTCGGCATGGGCGACATTGTCGGCCTGGTCGAAAAAGCCAGCGCGGAGATCGATCAGAAGCAGGCGGAGAAACAGGCCAAGAAGCTCGCCAAGGGTGAGTTCGACCTCGATGACCTCGCCGAACAGTTTGCGCAGATGCGGAAGATGGGCGGCATGGGCGCCATCATGGGCATGATGCCCGGGATGGGTAAGTTCAAAGAGGCCGCCGAAGCAGGTCTCGGCAACAACGAGCTTGCGCGGCAAGAAGCCATCATCCGCTCCATGACGAAAAAGGAACGCAAGAACCCCAAACTGATGAACGCATCGCGCAAGAAACGCGTGGCGGCCGGTTCAGGCGTTCAGGTGCAGGACGTCAATCGTCTGCTGAAATCCTATCAAGGGATGAGCACACTGATGAAAAAGATGGGTAAGGGCGGCAAGCGCGGCATGGCGCAGCAGCTGGCCCAAGCCCTCGGCGGTCCAGGTGGCGGCGGGATGCTGCCTCCGGGCGGCGCGGGTGGCCTTCCTGGTCTCGGTGGCGGGGCCGCACCCGGCGGATTGCCTGGGCTTGGCGGCCCAGGTCTTCCCGGACTTGGTGGACCCAAAAAGAAATGAAACGCGCCCTCCCCCTCATCTTCCTCCTGGCCGCCTGCGGGCGCAGCGACGATTTCATCAGCTCGATGAATTACGCGCTGGAGCCTGTGGACCCCGAATGCGCGGTGGCATCGGTGGCGGAGCTTGAAACGTTCGATCTCGTTGAACGCCAGGGAGATGAGCGCCGCACGGTGGCTCGCTTCAATGCGGGGCCTGCGGAGGATTTGAAAGTGATCATTGCCAATAGGCGTGACGGCTCAAGCGAAGCGAGCGTCGTCATTCGTCCGGGCAAAGATGTGACGGCAGGAGAGCGCCTTGCCTCGCGCTACGCCGTTATTGCAGCTGATGAGGCGATCTACCTCAACTGTACCGAAGACGGACAAACCTACGGGGAACCATCCGTCGTCATAGAGAGTGAAAAGGAGTAATCATGTCGCTCAAAATCCGGCTCGCCCGCGGCGGGTCCAAAAAACGCCCCTATTACCGTGTTGTTCTGGCTGATGCGCGCATGCCGCGCGATGGCCGCTTCATTGAGAAGCTCGGCACCTATAACCCACTGCTTCCTAAGGACTCTGAGGATCGCGTGCGCCTCGACCTCGACCGCTGCAAGCATTGGCTTGAGAAGGGTGCTCAGCCGACGGATCGTGTGGCGCGCTTCCTTGGCGCCGCCGGTCTTGTGAAGTGGGAGCACGGCAACAACCCGAAAAAAGGTGAGCCTGGCCAGAAAGCCAAAGAGCGCGAAGAAGAAAAGCGCGAGAAGGAAGAGGCCAAGAAAGCCGCTGCTGCTGAGGCTGAGGCCGAAGCCAACGCAGCTGAAGAGGCGCCTGCCGAAGACGCTCCGGCTGAAGAAGAAGCAGCAGCCGAGTAAGGCGGCTCCGTGCCTTCCTCACCTGATGAACGCATGGTCGTGGTTGCCCAGTTTGCGGGCAGCCACGGCGTGCGCGGCGACTTCAAAATCCGGTCGTTCACCGACGATCCGGAAGCGGTTTTTTCTTACGGCCGCTTGATGACGAAAGAGGGGAAAGCCCTTACGCCGAAACCTGTGCGGCAAGTGAAGCCTGCGCTTTTCCTGGTCCGGGCAACAGAGATCAGCTCTCCGGAGGATTGCGACGCCTATAAGGGCGCGCTTCTCCTGGTGCCGCGCAGCGCCCTGCCCGACACCGACGATGAGGATGATTTCTACGTCGAGGACCTTGTCGGTCTTCGTGCTGTCAGCACCGCCGGCGAGGATGTGGGCCGTGTGAAAGCGGTTCCCAATTACGGGGCCGGTGACCTGATTGAGCTCCAGACGGCTGATGGGCCTCTTCTGTTGCCGTTCACCAAGGCCTCTGTCCCCGGGATCGACCTCGCAGCTGGCGTCGTGACCGTTGAGCTCTTGGAAGGCGATGATGCGGCATCCTGAGGCGCGGTGGCGCCCCGCGTTAACGCCGCGATCTTTCCTGCTGGTACCTTATCCACTCCCGCGTTAAGACTCGCGCTGGGCAGGAGCGGTATGGGGTGCAATTGATGGAGGTCGAGCGTTCGGACGAGTGGGAATCCGACCTCTCCGTAACGGCAGAGGATGCGGCACTGCCCACCCGCTACGCCTTGGTTTTGCTGCATTGGCAGGGCCAATGGGGCCGCCGTTTCTACCTCAACCAACGCTCCCGCGGTGCCAGCAGCTTGCCTGGACGCATTGGTCTTTTTGGTGGCCATGTGGACCCAATCCCTGGCGGCGGTCATGAACGCTTTGACCAGGCAGTCCTGCGCGAAACCGAGGAAGAGCTTGGCTACACGATCGACGGTGATCTTGAGGTGCTGGGCAAGTTCTACGGCACCTCGGCCAAGGGCGTGCCTTCGGTCGGTGTGTTCTTTGCCCATGAGCTGCAAGAGGACATGGCCGTGCGGTTCCGCAAGCACATGCACCAAACTCGCATCGTTCACGGCATCGACGAAGGTAAGCTGATGGTGCTTGATGAGCGCCAAGTCTTTGATCGCGCGGTGACCCTGCAAATGGCGCCGACCACGCTGATGGCCGTGATCACGCTTCTCGACAGGCTGGTGGCCCGGCGCGGTTCCTGACTTTTTCGAACGCGAGGCAGATACAAAAAACCCGGGCGGTTAAGCCCGGGCTTGGCGCTGTTTTTGGGGACGCTTAATCCAGCGTTCGCTCGATGCGTTCGACGTCGAAACATTCGATGACGTCGCCGTTTTTGAGGTCGTCGTAATTGGCGAAGCTCATGCCGCACTCCTGACCGGCGGGCACCTCTTGGACGTCGTCCTTGAAGCGCTTGAGCGTGGAAAGCTCGCCTTCGTGGATCACGACGTTGTCGCGGAGGAGGCGGACTTTCGCGCCGCGTTTGACCATGCCCTCGGTCACGCGGCAGCCAGCCACCCGGCCCACTTTCGACACCATGAAGGTCTCGAGGATCTCGGCATTGCCCAGGAAGGTCTCGCGCAGCTCTGGGTCGAGCATGCCCGAAAGGGTCCCTTTGATGTCGTCGATCAGGTCGTAGATCACAGAGTAATAGCGTACTTCCGTGCCCGAGCTTTCCGCATGGTCCCGCGCCTGCTTGTTGGCGCGAACGTTGAAGCCGATGACCGGGGCGCCCGAAGCTTCGGCCAGGATGACATCACTTTCGGAGATCGCGCCGACGCCGGTGTGCAGCACACGGACGCGAACCTCTTCGTTCGACATTTTCTCCAGTGCACCAACGATCGCCTCGACCGAACCCTGCACGTCGCCTTTGATGACGACGGGGAGATCCTTGATCTCAGCATCCTGGAGCTGCGCCATCATCTGCTCGAGTGACGTGCCCGATTTCGATGCGTTGGCTTTCTCGCGTTTGATCCGTTGGCGGTATTCCGCAACTTCACGGGCGCGCGCCTCGTTCTCGACGACCACGAACTGATCGCCAGGCTCTGGCACGCCGTTAAGGCCGAGAACCTCGACTGGCTGTGAGGGAAGGGCTTCCTTCACCTGCTGGCCCTGATCGTTGTTCATGGCACGGACTTTGCCCCATTCAGAACCGACCACCAGCACGTCGCCGCGTTTGAGAGTGCCGGCCTGGACCAAGAAGGTCGCAACGGCGCCGCGGCCTTTATCGAGCTGGGCTTCCACGACCGTACCGTAGGCAGCGCGGTCAGCATTGGCTTTCAGCTCGAGAAGTTCCGCCTGCAGCGTGATCGCCTCTTGCAGCTCATCAAGGCCGATTTTCTTCAGGGCAGAGACTTCGACGTCCTGGACCTCACCGCCCATGCTTTCGACCTGCAATTCGTACTGCAGAAGATCCGTCTTCACCTTTTGCGCATCGGCGTCAGGCTTATCGACTTTGTTGACCGCGACGATGATCGGCACACCAGCAGCTTTCGCGTGGCTGATGGCTTCTTCCGTCTGCGGCATGACCGAGTCGTCTGCTGCGACCACGACGATCACGATGTCGGTGACATTCGCGCCGCGGGCCCGCATCGCTGTGAAGGCCGCGTGGCCCGGTGTGTCGAGGAAGGTGATCTTGTTCTTGTTCGCGTCGGTGATTTGGTAGGCACCGATATGCTGGGTGATGCCGCCGGCTTCGCCTGCGACGACGTCGGTCTGGCGCAGGGCGTCGAGCAGCGACGTCTTACCGTGGTCGACGTGACCCATGATCGTCACGACCGGCGGACGACCCTCAAGCTTCGCATCCTCAGGATCTGGCGCGATCAGGCCTTCTTCGACATCTGCCTCAGAGACCCGTTTCACGGTGTGGCCGAGATCTTCGACGATGATCTGCGCTGTGTCCGCATCGAGCGTCGCGTTGCCAGTGACCATCTGACCTTGCTTCATCAGCTCTTTGATGAGGTCGGTCGAACGCATGGCCATCCGCTGCGCGAGATCGGCGACCGTGATCACGTCAGGGATAACCACTTCGCGCTTTTGCTGACCACCGCCCGTCTGGCCGCGCTCACGCCGCGCCTTTTCGCGCTCACGGGCACGCTTCACCGAGGCGAGGGAGCGTTGCCGCTCCTCGTCATCAAGCGCTTTGGAAATCGTCAGACGACCGGCGCGGCGCTTTGGCGCCTCTTTGGCATTGCGGTTCTCAGGCTGCGCTTGGTTCCGCTTCTGCTTGATCCGACCACCGAGGGCTGACAGCGGGTTGTCGCTGTCTTTGGCAAAGCCCTTGTCGTCTTTTTTGTCTTTGGAAGCGTCGGAGATGCCTTTGGCTTTGAGCTCCTGACGGCGCTTGCGCTCGGCTTCTTCGGCTTCGAGCTGCTTGCGAGCCTCTTCTTCAGCCTTCTTGCGGGCCTCGGCCTCTTCAGCGCGCTTGCGCTCTTCTTCTTCTGCCTTTTTGCGAGCAGCCTCGAGGCGAGCACGCTCTTCGGCTTCGCGGCGCTCGCGCTCGGCGCGTTCAGCGGCTTCTTTCTTGGCTTTCTCAGCCTGCGCCTTCTTGGCGTTGGCGAGAGCGACGGCGCGCGCCTTCTTCTCGCTGTCCGACAGCTGGCGGAGGACCTTGCCCTTCGGCTTCGCGGCAGCGTCAGCCTTGCCGGCAGCTGCGCGTTTCGTCGTCGGTTTCGCCTCGCTAGCAGGCTTAGCCGGCGCTTTGGCGGCAGCGGGCTTCGCTGCGGATGAAGAGGTCGAGGAGCCGCCCGGGCTCACGGCACGACGCTTCTTCTCCACCACCACCGTTTTGGTCCGGCCGTGGGAGAAGCTTTGCTTCACCGCCCCGGTTTCTGACCGGCGGAGGCTCAGGGGCTTGCGTCCTGACTTCGACTTCTCTTGCGTGTCGTCGCTCATACAATCCTTAGCAAGGGGCGCGGAATGCCCCTAATAATAGACCCGTCAAGGCCGAAAGAGTGCGGCGGCGCCGCCGAATACAGCGGTGCGGCGCGCCAAACATCGCCCTTAGGGGCGGGGCGTCCCCATAAACGAGACACTCCCTCCGGTCCACACCCCGCAGCGCGGAAATGAGCCGTTCCCTAGCGATGTCTTAACGGGTGGGGAAGTGGGTCCAGAGGGTTGTCGCTGCAAGGGCTTTTGTAGCAGCGGGGTGACGCAGGAGGACAACATGCACGGTGTCCCGGCCCAAAGCGGGGCCCAGCGTCGTTCGCGAGACTGGTAGGGGCAGGTGCGGCACACCTGCTGATTTTGTCAAAAGCGACGAGACCTTGGCGATCTCGCCTTCGCTGCCGTCAGCGGGGGTGAGATACGCGATCGCCTTGCCTTTGCTCTCTTTCGCTGCGTCTTTGCCCATGGCAAGCGCACCCGCTTTTCGGCAGAGGCCCAGGGCGCTCAGCGCTTGGGTCTTAAGGATCGCTTCGACCTCATCAGCGAAGGCTTCCGGCGCGACGCCGTCCGGCAGACCCGCCGGCTCTTTGAACGACCGGGCGAAGGCTTGCCTATTGAGTGCCGTGAGAAGGGCGCTGCGGTGCGGGGTCAGCCAGGCGCCGCGACCTGGCAGCTTGGCTTTGGCATCAAAGACCAGCTGGCCATGAGGACCCCGAACAAAGCGCAGGGCTGGCGCATCGGGTGCCAAGGCCTCCCCGGTCGCGACGCAGCGCCGGTCATTGCTTCTTTTTTTCCCAGAAGCAGCGGCCGCGGTATTCTCAGTTGCGTTTGTTATTCGGCGCCGCCTGCGACGGCTTCGTCGCTGACGATGGGCGTTTCAAGGCTCGCAACGCCAGCCTCGCCGATGGTCGTCTCCATGAAAGCGAGGAGGCCTTCGACACCTTCTTCATCAACGATCGACGAGAAGGTTTGGCGGCGGGTGATGAGCGGAGAAATGCGCTCGACGAGAACATCGAGAAGCTTGTTCTCGCCGGTCTCAAGCACCCGCACCCGCCAGTCGATGCTGGCGCGTTTCACGTCGGAACTGTCGAACAGCGAGGACTGGACAATGATATCGCCAGGCCGGCGTTCAAGGCTGCCCGTGACATCAATGCGGCGCGAGGTCAGCTGGCCAATTTCCTCTGCAAAGGCGGCAGCGATGAAACGCGGGAAGAGTGTGTCGTAACGCGCCCGCTGCTCCTCCGTGGCGCTATTGGCGGCGTCACCTGCGAGCAGGAAGCGGCCAATTGCGTCGGTAGCGAGGTTGTCCTCAAGCACCTGACGGACCTCAGCCGAGGTGTCGCCGTGCTCGTCAGCGGCAGATTTCAATTCGTCCACAACCGCCACAATGAAGGCTTCCGCCTCGGGCTGGCGTTCCGCATGCGCGCTGGCGAGTAACATCGCCGCTGCGGAGAGTGCGGAAATCATCATCTGTTTCATAACCAAAACGACCTCATGGCGTTTGCGAGCGGCGCTTATATAGGAAGCCTGCGAGCGGAGGTAAGACGAAGAGCATCGTCGCCAAGACCCAGACCATCCCCACCGTCAGCAAAGCGCCCATGCTCGACGTGCCACGGTGCTCAGAAATCACAAGGCTTCCGAAGGACGCAATGGTGGTGAGGGCACTGTAGAGCACAGCCCGTCCCGTGGGCCCGCGGACTGCGGCGAGCCCATCGCCTCGGCGCTCGGCCTGGAGCGCCAAGTGGAGCCCGCTATCAATGCCGATCCCGATGATCAGCGGCAGAACCAGCACATTGGCGAAGTTGTAGGGGATATCGAACAGCGTGCCCGTCGCCGTGGTGAGCGAGCCCGCAAGGATCAGCGGGATCAGGAGAAGCAGCAGCAGTTTGAAGCTGCGCAAGAAGAAAAGCACCAGGACGCTCACAAGGATGGCAGCGGTAATGCTCGCCTGGACCATCGAGCGGCCGATGATGTCGCCTGCCGCGAGGGCTGAGCGCGCGCTGCCGGCGGCATCGGGTTGAACGGCGAGAACCTCTTCAACGAACGCCCGCCGCTCCCGTTCCGTCAGGGCGCCATCCACCGGCAGAACTTCAATGCGGTAAAGGCCGTTGTCGCCCGCATAACGTTCCGAGAGCGGAGCAGGCAGGTCATCCACGGAGACATAGCTCGCGAGAAGCTGCTCCTGCAGCAGGGTCCGTTGTCGGGGCCAGAACAGGAAGATCCGGGGCGCGGCCTTTTCGATCTCCATCATGCTTGTCGAACGGAGGGTGCTCAGGAGCCGCTCGCCAGCGTCACTGGTCCCTTCGCTGAGCGCCGTTTCGAGACGGGCAATAGCGACAGCAAGTTCGTCATCGACACTGCCGCCGCTCATCAAGGCGAAGCTGAGGCCGACGCCCGCTGCATCGATCAGCGCGAGTTTGAGGTCCTGGTCCTCGGGCACAAAGCTAAAGAGGTGGCGGGTGGAGTCGACAGTGGCGGGCTCGGCCAAGGCTTTGGCTTTCGCCCGGACATCTTCCTCGCTGCTCGCCAACACGCTCAAGCGATAGGGCGAGGCGCCTTCTTCCTCGGAGATGAGGTTGAGGGCCACCACGGACGGGGCTGTCTTGGCACGGAGGGCCATCGGGTCTGCATCGAACCGAGCTTGCGGCAGAAGAAAAAGGGAGAGGATCCCCAACCCGCCGACCACCAGGCCAAAGGGGATCACGACGCGGTCCAAGATCATCGTCGATGGCCGCGTCTCCGGCACCTCGCGCAAAGCACGTCTGCCAAGGCTGCTGGGGAAGAGGCCGAGGAGCGCCGGGATCAAGGTCACCGACACCAAGAACGCGATCAGCACACCGAGGCCTGCGATCACGCCGAGCTGGTTCATGCCGATGAACTCTGTTGGCGCGAAGGAGAAGAAGGCGAGTGCCGTGGTGGGAGCGGCGAGGGCGAGGGCGGTGCCGATTTTGCGCGCCGTCCGATAGAACGCGGTGCGCAGCGACTTGGTGCTCGTCACCTCTGCGCGAAGGTGGACGAGGAGGTGGATCGAGAAATCTGCACCCAAGCCCACCATCAAAACCGCGAAGGCGACGGAGATGAGGTTCAGCTCATCAAACAGCGTCACCGCCACCCCTGCTGTGAGGACCACGGACAAAATGATCGACAAGAGACAGGCCGTGACCATCAGCTTGGACGAGAGAGCGATGTAAAGAAGAAGGCCGACAAGCACGCCTGAAAGCGCAAAGGCCCAGCCGATGCCGCGGCTCACCGCTTCCAGTTCCTCGCTACGCAAGACTGGGTCACCGGTGATCATCACCGCGGCGGCGAGGCCGGTTTCTCGACGGACGGCGTCGGCCTCTTCAAGGATCGCATCCTTCACACCCTGGGCGGGCCGCAGCCGGGTGTAGTCGAGCACCGGCTGAATGGTGAAAAGCACCCGTTTCGAGGGGTCTTCGTCGGTGCTGAGAAGCGCCTGCCAGGAGAAGATCTCGTCCTCGTCGGTCATCACATCGGCGAGGGACGTATAAAGACGATCAAGCGTCTCCTGATCGGTGATCGCGCCGTTCTCTTGCTCAGCGGCCTCAGCGAGGGCCTCAAGAAGGGTCGCCACTGTTGGATCTGGGCCGAGACGCTCGAGCAGGGGGGCCGCTTTGGTGAGACGGCTCAGAAGGTCTTCAAGCTCGTCGACCTCGAGAAACAAAAGACCGTTCTGCCGAAAAAACGGCTCCGATGGCGCGGCGAGCAGGGATTGAACCTCGGGTCTCTCACGCAGGCGCGCGGAGAGCTCGTCGGTGAAGGCGGAGGCCCCGTCCGCCGTCGAGGCCTCGACCACGACCAGGACCTGTTCAGACAGTTTGGGGAAGGCCGCGTTGATCTCAGCCGATGCCTGCCGGTGCGGGGCATCAGGGCTGATCATCTCTGAGGTGTCAGTGCTGATCGCGATGTTGGATGACACTTGCCAGGCCGCG
>JBCBMW010000023.1:0-36982 GCA_039822105.1 Pseudomonadota bacterium
CCAGCAATTTGTTGGGGAGAGACCACATGCTCGCTGCCGCCCTTCTTCTTTCAGCTGCGTTGGCTCAAGGCCCATCGGATGAGGCGATCGCCATCGCGCGGGAATCAATCATCCTCGATGGGCATATCGACATGCCCTACCAGGTGGCGAGCCATGGCGCCGATATCAGCAAATTCAGCGAGCGCATGAATTTCGACTATGAGAAGGCAATGGAGGGCGGTGTGAACGCGCCATTCATCGTCGCCTATATCGCTGCGCGCTTTCAGGAGACCGGCGGCGCGAAGGCCGAGGCCGATCGGATGATCGGTTTGGTTGAAGGCATTGCTTATCAGCATCCAGATAAATTCGAGATTGCAAGGTCTGTTCGCGACGTTCGGCGCATCACACGTGACGGCCGGATTGCCTTTCCCTTGGGCATGGAGAACGGTGCGGCTATCGAAGGCAGCCTCGAAAACCTGGTGCATTTCTACGATCGAGGCATCCGCTACATCACGCTGACCCATGGCCGGGTCAATCATATCTCCGATTCAAGCTATGATGAGGAACGCAAGTGGGGCGGCCTGTCGCCCTTCGGTTACCTACTCGTCAGCGCCATGAATGATATTGGCATGATGGTTGATATCAGCCACGTGACCGATGAGGCGTTCTTTGATGTGATGGACGTTACTCGGACCCCGGTGGTGGCGACACACTCATCCCTCCGCCACTTCACGCCTGGCTTCGAGCGCAACATGTCCGATGAGATGCTGTTAGCGTTGGCGGAGAATGGCGGGGTGCTGCTGATCGCTTTTGGCTCCGCATTTCTTACCGAAGAGGCCAATGGATACTCCTCTCGTCGGGAAGAGGCTTATGAGCAGCACAAGGAGCGTGCTGGTCGACGTGCGATGAGCGAGGAAGACTTCAACGAAGAGTGGGAAGCCGATAACCCTTATCCCTATGCCACAGTGAGCGACGTGGCCGACCATATCGACCGTGTCGTCGACCTCGTTGGTTTGGACCATGTCGGCATCGGTTCAGACTTTGACGGCTTGGGTGATACGTTGCCGATTGGGCTGAAAGATGCCTCGGATATGCCCAATCTGGTCCAGGAACTTCTCGATCGCAATTATGATCGTGATGACATCGAACTCATTCTCGGCGGCAACTTCATGCGCGTCTGGCGCGAGGTCGAGAAGGCGCGCCGCTAACGCGCCTTCTTCACGTCAACAATGCGAATTGTCAGTGATCAGCCCATCACGAAAGCATTGAGTTTGTTTCCGTCCGGGTCACGGAAATAGGCTGCGTAAAAACTATCGTCTCGCGGGCCTGGAGGGCCTTCGCAGGTGCCGCCATTGGCGAGCGCGATCTCATGCAGCTTGTGGACCTGGTCCTTATCTTTGGCCTGGAGCGCGACCATCATGCCATTGCCAACGGTGGCGGCCTGACCATCGAAGGGTTTGCTCGCCGCCACACCGGGCGCGCCGCCGGGGGTGGCCCAGGCGATGAACGTTTCCTCCTCCATCATCCGCCCCACGCCCATTTCCGCGGCGATGGCATCATAGAATTTCGCGGCACGTTCCATATTGTTGGTGCCCACGGTCACATATCCGATCACGGTATCTCTCCTATTGACGGCAAGAACAAATCATGAACATACTGCCCGGGGAACGGTCTTCTTGCAAGTGAATTCAGCAGCTTTGGCAAAGCATGGAGCGCCTTCAGCAAGGGATCAAAACTTGGTCTATCTTCGTCAACCTAAGACGCCTATATATTGGGCTGATGTCTCGGCATCTATGGCGATAAAAGGCGCTCGTAATAAGCGGACCGGACCCGGGGGCGGTACCCGGCGGCTCCACCAGAGGCCACTCTTTGAGCGAAGGAGTGGCTTGCGGCGGGGCCGACATAGCATCGACGGACGTGTAAAGGTTCTGCTTTCGCCCGGATGGTCTCCGTTATGGGACCACTTAAACTAGTTGCAAACGACAACTATGATGAAGGTTTCGCTCTCGCTGCGTAACGCAGTGCGAAAGAAATCGCTTTAAAGCCCTAGTTCCTTATCAGAGCTAGGCGGGGCCGCCCGGGGCCTGGCAACAGAACCCGGGCATTTTTCCTCAAACCCTCCGTTCCTTGTGCGCTGGCTGACAGCCATGCCCGCCCTAAGTCTCCGCGTATGGCCGAGCTTCCCAACGATCCCGCCTTCCGTGCACGACTGAATGCCCACCGGGCCAGCTGGGCGAAGGCGCCGCGGCCACCGGGCATCGAGGTGCCTGGCCCCGGACAAGAGAGCGTCTGGGACTACCCCCGGCCGCCGGAGGTGCGCGAGGCAGGCGCGGCATTGAAAGTCGTCTTTGCGGGCGATGTGATCGCGGAGACCACCCGCGGCCTCAAAGTCTGCGAGACGGCCGGCGCGCCGGTCTACCATTTCCCAGCGGCGGATGTCCGGCAGGAGGTCTTGCGACCTGTTCCGGGCACGACCTTTTGCGAGTGGAAAGGGGAGGCGGCCTATTTTGATATTGTGGTGGGAGGCCGGTCGAGCGCGCAGGCCGCCTACACCTATCCCGACCCTATCGATGATCTCGGCCAGGGGTTTGATCGCATCGCGGGCGCCATCGTCTTCTATGCGGGCCGTGTGGATGAGGCCTGGGTCGGAGATGAGCGGGCCACGCCGCAGCCCGGCGGATACTATGCGGGCTGGATCACGTCGAAGATCACCGGACCTATCAAAGGTGTTCCGGGGTCGGAGGGGTGGTAGCTTACTCTTCCTGTTTGTCCTGCTCGAGGGTCACGTCGTAGCCCCAGAGGTATTTGAGGTGGGTGAGGACCTGTTCTTTGGTCTTCGCCTCAAGGACACGGTCTTTGTACACCGTGTGGCGGATTTTGAGGGTTCGGTCGCCTTCTAGGTCTGCACCGGTGACCTGCAGGTTCGGCTCGTGGGTACCCAGATCATACATCGCCGCGAGGCTATCGCGCACACCGCGATAGCCCATCTCATCGTGGATGGCCTCAACACGGTAATAGGGCTTTCGGCCATCATCGCCGAGGGCGAAGAAGCCGAAGTCGCGGATCACCTTTGGTGAGAGATACTGCTGGATAAAGCTCTCATCGCGGAAGTTGGCCCATGCGTCTTTGAGCTCTCCGCGCCAGTCGCCATGGCCCGCCATGGCAGGGAACCAGTCGCGATCCTCGTCTGTCGGATTGGTCACGATCCGGACGATATCCTCCATCATGGCAAAGCCAAGCGCATAAGGATTGATGCCCGAATAGCGCCGGTCATCGAACTCCGGTTGGAACACGACAGAGGAATGAGAATGCAAGAATTCGAGGATTGCGCCGTCCGTGATCTGACCACGGGCATGCAGCTCGTTCATGATGTAGTGGTGGGTAAAGGTGGCGCAGCCTTCGTTCATCACCTTGGTCTGTTTTTGCGGATAGAAGTACTGGCTGACATTCCGCACGATACGGATGAGTTCCCGCTGCCAAGGTTTGAGGCTGGGTGAAGCCTTCTCCACAAAATAGAGGATGTTCTCCTCAGGCAGTTTGATGTTCCGGACCTCACCGAGACGCGCTTCTTGCGTCTCTTCATCTTCCTCACGCTGAGGAAGGGTGCGCCACAGGTCGTTGAAGTTCTCGCGCTCATGTTCCAGGCGCTTCATCACCTTCTCGCGCCGCTCGGTGTCGGAGAGTTTCGGCGGCCGATTGTAGCGGAAGACACCGTGATCCTGCAGGGAGTGGGCGGCGTCGAGGGTCATCTCAACTTCTTCCCACCCGTATTCATCCTCACACCGATTGATATACTTCTTGGCGAAGTCAAGATAGGTGAGAATGGAACCGGCATCCGTCCACTGACGGAAGAGATAATTGTTCTTGAAAAAGTGGTTGTGACCAAAACAAGCGTGCGCCATCACCAGCGCCTGCATCGTCATGGAGTTTTCCTCCATGAGATAGGCGATACACGGATCAGAGTTGATCACGATCTCATAGGCGAGACCGGCGTAGCCCTTTTGGTAATTCATCTGATCACGGGCAAACGCCTTGCCGAAAGACCAGTGACGGTACATCAGCGGCATGCCGTGGGACGAGTACGCGTCCAGCATCTGCTCGGACGTGATGATCTCGATCTGGTTCTTGTAGACATTGAGCCCCAGGTCGTTGAGGCCGATATCCTCAATCGCATCAAACGTGCGCTGAAGGTCTTCGAACGTCCAGGCGCCGTCTTTGTAAAGCGGTTCTGATTTAGGCGTCGCGCTCATGGCGTTGCCTCCTTTTGAATGACGGGAAGCCCGGCCGCTTGCCAGGCATTGAGACCCCCATCGAGGTGATAAATCGTGCTGACCCCATCTTGTTGCAGGATCCGAACGGCGCGGCTTGATCGGGTGCCGCTTCTGCAATGGACCAGATAGGGCACGTCAGTCGGTAGCGCCGCAATCTGCATGCGGAAGTTAGGAGCGTAGTAGCTGATTTGCACTGCGCCTTTGATGTGCGCCTCTTGGAATTCGTGCTCCATCCGCACATCGAGGACCTGGACGTTCGGATGATTGGCCACCAGGTCGGCGGCTTCCATCGGCGTCACATGGATGATGCCGTCCTTTTCCGTGCCAATTTCCGTGGCGCCTGCGATCAGCAGAAAGGCGAAGGCGAGGATGCTCATGGCCGGTTCCTTCCGAGCTCGTCGTGGGATGTGACCCAGTCGCCGTGGACCACCGCGGCGCCGAGACTGATTTCGCCAGCGAGCACGGTCGCGGCGCAGATCTCAATGAACTTCTCCACCTGGCCTTTGCCGTAGCAACCGAGGATCTCGAGGCACTCGCGCTGGGTCGGAAGGCCTGTGCCGCCGCCATAGGTGGCGACGATCAGGGAGGGGATGGTGATCGACCAGTAATAGTCGCTATTCGGAAGAATTTCGACAAACGTGATCGCGGCGTGGCTTTCGGCAATATTCGCGACGTCCTGGCCGGTGGCGATGAAAAGGGCGGTGAGGCCATTGGCCGAATGCATGCCGTTGTTGACGGTGCCCGCGAGCATACCGCCTGCGTTGGAGACCAGCCGTGCCCGGAACAGGGTTGCGACAGAGGGCCCCATGATGTCTTGCATCAGCTCATCGGGGATCACAGCCTCCGCCACGACGCGCGCGCCGCGGGAGTGGAGCATGTTCATGTGGCTGTGCTTTTTGTCCGTGTCCGTTGCGCCTGAGAGGGTGAAGCGCGGATTGCCGGGGGCGTGGGCGCGGATCCACTCACAGGCGGCGAGGGTGGCTTTCCCGCACATGTTCTGACCCGCCGCGTCACCGGTCGTATAATTGAAGCGCAGATAGCACATATGCGCGACGTGGAATTTTTGGATGTGGGAGAGTTGGCCCACGGAGGTTGTGGCCTCCGCCGCTTCGCGCACAGCGTCCTCGACATGGTCGAGCCAGCTCGCGAACTCCCGGGCCTCCCGCGCATCAGCGAAGTGGAAGACAGGCGCGCGCTGCATATACCGTTCGACCACGGTGGTTTTGACGCCGCCTGCCTCAGAGAGGAGGCGCATGCCGCGGGAATAGCTCGCAACCAGCGTGCCCTCGGACGTCGCCATGGGGATATAGAACTGCCCCTGGGCGTGCTCGCCTTTGATGGTCAGGGGGCCAGCGAGCCCCATCGGCACCTGCGCCACGCCGAAGAAATTCTCGATGTTGCCGGGCAGGACCGACGGGTCGATCGACCCTTGGCGGACATGGTGAAGCTCCGTCTCCGTCCGTTCCGAGACGAACCGCGCCCGCTCCTCCGCCATCTCTGGCGTGTAGTCATGCGCCTTGTCGCGAGGAATCCGGCCGGGGCGGTTGGTGGTCATCGCGCTAATCCCACTTCCTGTAATGGTAGCGGACTTTGCTCACCCAGTTTTGGACAGAGTAGACAACCGATTCCAGTTTATCGCCGAAGCCCCCTCTCGGCAGTTTTTGAAGAAACACGTCGGTGACGCCGTCGTCGAACACACCGCCTTTGATGCCGTCTTCTCTGAATACTAACAGGGGTAGTTTGAGCCCAAAGAGTATTCCAGCCTCTAGATTGTTCCACGGCGTCGCGAAGTGAAATGACTTTTTCTTATCCGGCCTTTTTGTGGAAGGAGCTACCCGACCGAGCGTTATTCTGCCCGATTCTGCACGCACAATCGTCTGAGCAAAGCCCAATATAACGGCCCCGGAGCATTTTTGGGAAATGATTGCGACTTCCTTTAGCGGATAGTCAGATGGGTAGTCGCTATCCCCTAGCCTTCTGAGCTCAAGGTTTTCGGAGGTCAGTATATCGACCAACTCATTGTACGTCGCTTGCTGGTCATCAGCGAGTTCACTGGGTCTTGAGACGAAGACGGGTATTTTGGCCCCCATTACGCCGCCTGTCCCTTCTTCTCCTTACTGAAGAGTTCGCGGAAGACGGGGAAAATATCCCGCGGGTGGGCGATCCGTGTTTGCGCAAACCGGTCGTCGTCGATCGAGCGGTAAGCGCGCCAGAGCTCGGCCCCGGCATCGGGGTCGGAGAAGACGTCCATCTCGCGCTCATCGAGGATCTCGATATAGGCGTAGTACTGAAGGATTGGCAGGACCTCTTCGTTGAGGAGCTGCACGCAGCGCTGGGCATCACCGGACTGGGTGTACCCGTCCGAGGCCTGGGCCACATAGATGTTCCAGTCACCGGTGGGGTAGCGATCCTTCTGGATCTGCTGCATCACCTCAATCGCGGTGGAGACAATCGTGCCGCCCGACTGGCGCGAATAGAAGAAGGTTTCTTCATCGACCTCCTCGGCATGGTGCGTATGCCGAATAAACACCACGTCCACCTTCTCATACCGCTTTTGCAGGAAGAGGTAGAGAAGCATGTAGAAGCGTTTGGCGAGGTCCTTCTCGCGCTCACCCATCGAGCCGGAGACATCCATCAGGCAGAACATCACGGCAGCCGTGGTCGGCACGGGCTGCGGCTGGAACGCGTTGTAGCGCACATCGAGGGGGTCGATGTAAGGCGCCCAGCGGCGGCGTGCCTCGAGCTCTTCGAGCTTCTTGATGATGTCTTTGATCTCGGTGCGTTGCTCTTCGGTCGGCGAGGAAATCCGCTCGAGGTTGAAGAGCCGCTCTTTCAGCTCATTGACTTCAGCTGTGGACGGACGTTTGAGTGCGAGACGCCGGCCATGGGCGTTCTTCATCGTCCGGATGAGGTTGAGGTTTGTCGGTGCGCCCGCCACCGTCACACCGGCGCGGCGCCATTTATGGGCCGTCATTTCTTTGAGCGACGTCTTCACGAGGTTCGGCAGCTCAAGATCCTCAAAGAAGATGTCGAGGAACTCTTCTTGGGTCAGCGTGAAGCTGAAATTGTCCTCGCCGTCCCCGTCATCCGAGGCGTCCTTGCCGCCGCGGCCGCCGCCCTGGGGCGGTTTGCGCAGGCGATCCCCGGTCGTGAATTCCTTGTTCCCCGGATGCACATGCTGGCGCTGGCCGGAGGCGGGATCGAGGCGGAAGCGCGGCTCTTGCGTCGATTTCGAGGGAATCGAAATTTTGCCCGACTGCTCGAGCTCTTTGACCGAACGATCGCGCAGAGACTTGGTCACCGCGTCTTTGATCTGGCTGCGGGCGCGCCGCAAAAAACGCTGCCGGTTACCGAGCGATTTGCCCTTGGGATTCAAACGACGGTCGATGAAATGGGACATACAAACAGCCTACCGGAGAAGGGTTGCGAACAAAGTAAATTGTCCGTTCGGCTTCGCCCATAGCGCTATTCGCGGCGGAGCACCTGTTCCGTCAGCAGATTGCCGAGCGCAGTGGGTTCAAAGCTCTCTTTGATGGCGGCGCGATCGTAGCGATGCTCGACCCATTCGAGGAAATGTTCGCGGTGGGGCACGGCGCCGTCGGCAGCAGCGACATCGCGGTAAGTCTCTATAAAGTGGTCGAGAATCCCGGTCTTGCCGCTTTTGATGTGGCCATAGCGGAGGGACAGTTGGCCCCCTGCTTCGTCCAACGGGGCCTCTTCTTTCAAAAACCGATAGAGGAAACTGCCGATCCCCGCCCGGTCCGCCCCAGACTTGCAGTGGAGCATCGCGGGGTAGGTGACCTCGCGGTACATCCGGTCGATCTCCAAGATGAATTCGGGCTTAGGCGCCTCGCGGGAATAGGCACGGTGGTCGATCATGGTGATCCCGGCCTCTTCGCAGGCCTCTTTTTCCAGATGCCAATAGCCGGGTTGGCGCTCGTTGTTCCTAAGGCCGCGGAGGTTGAACACCGTCTTGACCCCGCGCTGGGCCCAGCGGCGGATATCCCCGGGGGAAGGCTGGGAGGTCCGCCACAGCTCAGGGGACACCTGGTGGGTGTTCTGGTGGATCTTCCGGATAAAGCCGTGGTCGTGCAGCCAGAGGCTGCGCCAGGCCGCGCTGCGACCTTCTTTGGTGGCAAACTCTTCGGGGAGGAGAAACGGACCCATCGCCGGGGCTTTGGCAGTGCCGCGGCATGGCCGCAAGCGCGTCGCATGTCGCGTTGGCCGATAGCGTCTATATGAGCGCTCAGGACTGACGCTTGGGCGAGGTGGCTATTGATGACTGAGACTGTTTCGGCCGAGACCGATCCGCGGGATGCGGCCAAGCGGAAGGCGCGCTTGATGATCTATTGGACCGTCGGCGTGCTGGTCGCGCTCGTGGTGCTGTTCGTTATCTTTTCCCAGGCGCTCTTTTTGGAGTTTCGCCTGTCGGTGCTCATCAAGCTTGGCGCCGGGGTCTTAGGGACGATCCTGCTTTCGGCAGGGTTGATGGCCGCGGCGTTCTATTCCGACGCCAGCGGCCATGATGACGACGCCCCCGGCGCTTAAGGCTTGGACGCGTAGGAGCCCATAAAGTCAGGATAGGCCGAGAGGCCGAGCTCGCCTTGGTCGAGCCCATCGCGTTCGTGGTCGCTATGGGCGCGGATGCCGATCGTCTTGTCGAGGATCACCCAAACCACCAGGCTGATTGAGAAGACGAACACGCCGTTGGCGATGATGCCGACAATCTGTCCACCGAAGGTCGCCTCGGGGTTGGAGATCGGCACCACCAACGTGCCCCAGATGCCGCAGACGAGGTGAGCCGGGATCGCTCCGACCACATCGTCAATCTTGAACTTGTCAAGGACTGGCACGGCGAGGGACGCGAGGACCCCGCCCACACCGCCGATGAAAACGGCGAGAGGGATCGACGGCATCAAGGGCTCCGCCGTTATCGCAACCAGGCCGCCAATGGCGCCGTTGAGGGCGGAGGGCAAACAAAGACGCTTAAAGACGATCTGGCTCGCCGCCATCGCGCCCATGACGCCTGCGGCGGCGGCGATGTTGGTGTTGACGAAAATGTTCGCGACTGAGGCTGCGTCGTCGAGCGTGCCGAGGGCCAACTGCGAGCCGCCATTGAACCCGAACCAACCCAGCCAGAGAATGAATGTGCCAAGCGTTGCCAGGGGGAGGTTTGAGCCCGGCATCGCTGCCACTTCGCCATTCTCACCGTATTTGCCCGTCCGTGCACCGAGGATGATCACCCCAGCGAGCGCGGCCCATCCGCCTGTCGAGTGAACAAGGGTCGAGCCAGCGAAGTCAGAAAACCCGAATTGGCTATCAAGGAACCCGCCGCCCCATTCCCACGAGGCCTGGATCGGATAAAGAAAACCCGTCAGCACCGCGACAAACGCAAGGAACGGCCAAATCTTGATCCGCTCCGCCAGGGTGCCGGAGACGATCGACGCCGCGGTCGCGACGAACACCATCTGGAAATACCAGTCCGAGGACGCCGAATACCCTGTCTCCAGCGCGTTGGTGTCGTCGGCGCTCCAAAAAAGCCCGCCAAAGCCGAAAATACCGCCGAACTCCCCTGGATAGGCGAAGTTGTACCCCGTCAGCCAAAACATCAGCCCTGCGATCGAGAAGAGCGCGATGTTCTTGATACAGATCGCGGCCGCGTTTTTCGAGCGGACAAGCCCGACCTCCAGCATGCAGAACCCCGCTGCCATGAACATGACGACCATGCCCGCGACCAGGAACAGGAAGGTGTTGAAGATGAACTGCGTCTCCGCCGACACATCGGGTACGGCGTCCTGCGCCATGGCCGGCGCCAGGAGGCTCAGCCCCACAGCAAGCATAACCGGGACAAAACGCAGGATCGTCATGGGGGCACTCTCTCTTCGCAAGTGCGAAAAGATACAGAGGCTCCCACGGCCTGGCAAGCCAAGGACGCGATTTTGCTTCCACAATCCCCGAACCATTGGCCGATAGCCGCCCGCAGCGCAGCAGATCGGGCCGAATCGGGCGCCGGCGTGGTCAGGACAGCTGAAACCGTCGTCTGGCGGCAAGGCCCGTCAGGAACAGCATGATGATGGAGAAGAAGGATTGGAGGGTTGAGAGCGTGCCCAGGAATGCGGCGCGCAACGCTCCCTTCCACCCTTTGCCGAACAAGATGCGCTTTTCGAAATCGTTGGCGATGCGCTCCTCCCGGGAGATCGCATAGGCGGGCCGGAAGGCACTGTTGGCGGCAAAGGTCAGCGCGGGCATGACCTGCGCCCCCGCGTTTTCCCACTCGCAAGTCTCATGCACCAGGCGCGGGCAGTTGGTGCCCAGGTTGAACGATTTGGTCCAATAGAGAGCGCTGCAGGTGAGCGTGACGATCACCATACTGAGGAGTGGTCTCCCGATTGAACTGCCGAAGTCGGAGGTCCAGGCATAAGCCTTGGTCAGAAAACGTTCGAACCACGATGTCGTGCTGAGCTGTTCCTTCGCCAAAAGCTCCAGGCGGTGGAACCATCGCTCGTCCTCACGCCGACGATAGCGATCCGAAACGATCTGTAGGATCTGCGTCCCACCGATCAGGTTCTTCAGTTCCTCGTCTTTGTCCTGCTCCACGTTTTGTGTCGCACTCACAAGACTGCTGAGTACACCAATTCGGCCTACCGGAGACGGAGTATTTCCAAATTTAGAGAAACGGATATCCTTACGCGGGTCAGCGCCTTCAAAGGCGGCAAACTGATGAAAAGCGCCGCCAAAGTAGGCAATCTCCTCAAACACCATGCCGTGAAAGGCCCCACTGGCAAAGCGGGGGTCAGAAGGAAATGCGGCGGGGAAAAAACGAAATCCAGACTTGGCCACTGCATCTTGAAAGGCGAGGCGTTGGTTGAGATCGGCGTCTCCCGAGAAGGTCGCGCCAACGAATTTTGCATCACCGGAGAAGGTCGCGCTATTGAACCCGGCGTCTCCTGAGAAGGTCGCTAGAGAGAACCCGACGTATCCTGAGAACTTTACGTTATCGAACAAGGCGCCTCCCGAGAAGTTTACGTCCGAGAACGCGGCGTGACTTAACACTTGACCAGCCCATATTGCTCCGTGCTTCAACCAAGCATTGTTGAATTGCACCTGAACCCCCATGGGCTGGTTAGAATCATCTTGTTTGGACTTCGGCAGCGGCATCTTTGGGGCGTTGAGCAGCACGACACCGCTAAAATGGGCCATACTATTCGTATCAAGAGCGTCTTGGAGCCGCAGTTCCAGCTCTTTGGCCAGCCCCCAATGATCATCCTCTGACCACGATACTTTTTCGGTGGGGGTGCCATCGGCCCAGGTGAGGGGCAGGTGAAACCGGGTGTACCGCCTTCCCTCTGGATCCGAGGGGTCGGGAATCAGGCGATCCTCTTCATCCGCCCAATACTCTTGAAGCGTGGGGCCACCAAAGATGGGTCTCTTGTCGGCCAGCCCGTCCCAGGAATAGTCCTCCTCGCGCCAGCGCTGCCACCAGTCTTTCTCGCGCTCTTCCGGCGTCCTCACGCTGCTCTTGCCCCATCTGTTCAGGTGATAGGTTAGAGGAGCAGCGCCGCGTCGTCATCCCGGCGCTGCGCGGACATGACGTCTCCTCCTGCCGCTCACCACGGCCAAGACCGTGGTGCCCAGCTGCTCTTCTCGGGGGTCCTTCGCGGAGATGGATGGCGCGGTCCTCGCCGTGGCAAGCGCAGGGAGGGAGGCCTGACTCTCGTCCCGCCGCTATTCCATCCGCGCGGGCTCGATGGGCTCGCCCTTGGCGCGGGCTTCGGCGAGGGTGCGGCCTTGTTCGGCGGTGATTTGGAAGAGGGCGTCGGGGTTCGCCGCTCGCATCTGGAGGGCCATGGCCTCCATCCCCTCCGCCACGGGGATCTCGCGGTCACCCGCCGCCATGCCGTTGATGATCCGCGTGGCGGCTTCCTCCGCTGGCAGACCATTGTCGATGTTGGCGTCGGAGGTGCCGCGCACGCCGCCGGTCGCGGTCAGGGCGTTGGTGGCGATCGCTGTTTGCACCGAACCCGGAAGAATGACGCTGACCTTGATCCCGTATGCGGTCTCCACCTCCGCCCGCAGCGCATCGTAATAGCCGCAGCAGGCATGCTTCGCCGCGCAATAAGCGGTCCTGAGCGGCGCGCCGACCTTGCCTGCGACGGAGCTGACCACCGCAATATGCCCGCTGCCGCGTTCCACCATCGCGGGCAACACCAGCTGCGTCAGGCGCACCGGCGCGAAGAAATCGACCTCCATGATCTTTTCGTAGACGGAGAAATCAGTATCGATCGCCAGGCTGCGCTGGCTGATCCCCGCATTGTTGATGAGGACATCGATGCCGCCCTGCCAGCCCTCCGCCTCCTGAACGATCCCAGGTAGCGCTGCTTGATCGGTCGCCTCGAAGGGCAGGATCAGGTGCTCAGCGCCCGCCGCCGCGGCGACCTCCTTCAGCGCCTCTTCGCGTCGTCCGGACAGGATGAGCTTTGCGCCCGCCGCGCCGAACGTGTTCGCCAGCGCAGCGCCGATGCCCGACGACGCGCCTGTGATCCAGACTGTTTGTTCCGCAAAACCCATGACGTCCTCCTTTTTTAAGAGGGAACATAGGGCCGCGAGGCGCCTTCGTCATCCGCGGTTAGCGGCGCTTGAGCCCGCCCATGATCCCGCGCATCAGGGCGCCGACAATCGTCCGTGTGGCGGTGCGGGTGGCTTGCGACATCGCCCGCTCGCTCATCGACATGCGGTTCGATCGCCGACGCTTGGTCGAACGCTCGCGTTTGACCTTGGCAGTCTTGCTCTCGGCCTTCTCCGCTTCCTTCGCGAGGCGCTCTGCCCGCTCGGCCAACATTTCGTAGGCGGAGTAGCGGTTCACCGGCTTGGCATAGGTCTTCGAGCGCGCATCCTGACGGATGAGCTCTTTTCGCTCCGCAGCAGCGAGCGGGCCAAGCCGGGAAGAGGGCGGACGGATCAGCGTTTTTGCGGCCGGCGTGGGGATCCCCTTTTTCTGCAGGGTGCTGACGAGCGCTTCACCCACGCCAAGTTCGGTGATCACATCTTTGGTCGCAAAGGCCGGGTTCGGACGGAAACTGTCGGCTGCCGCTTTCACGCGCTTGGCTTGCGCAGGGGTGAAGGCGCGCAGCGCGTGCTGCACTTTGGTGCCCAGCTGCCCCGCCACACCGTCAGGGATGTCCCCTGGGTCTTGGGTCGCAAAAAAGACGCCCACGCCCTTCGAACGGATAAGGCGGCAGACCTGTTCCACCTTTTCAAGCAGCGCGGAGCTCGCGCCATCGAAGAGGAGGTGGGCCTCGTCGAAGACAAAGACGAGCTTCGGCTTTTCCGGATCGCCGATTTCGGGAAGCTCCTCAAAAAGCTCCGAAAGAAGATAAAGCAGGAACGTGCCGTAAAGTCGCGGGGTGAGCATCAGCTTATCAGCTTTCAACACACTGATGATGCCACGACCATCACGATCCGTATCAAGAAGGTCATGAATGTCGAGCGCTGGCTCTCCGAAGAAAACGTTTCCGCCTTGATCCTCAAGCTGAAGAAGCCGCCGTTGGATCGCCGCCACCGATGAAGGGGAGACGTTGCCATACATTGCGGAAAGCTCGGCCCGCCGCTCGGAGACATGGGCGAGGATGGAGCGCAGATCATCGAGATCGAGGATCGGTAGGCCGTCATCATCGGCAACGCGGAAGGCGATCGAGAGGACGCCTTCTTGGGTGTCGTTCAGGTCAAGCATCCGCGCGAGGAGGAGGGGCCCGATCTCCGTCGCTGTGACCCGGATGGGTAGCCCGCCCTGCCCGAAGAAGTCCCAGAGACGAACGGGGCACGCCTCCGGTCCGTACTCACCAAGCTGAATGGTCTCGGCCCGCTTATGGAGAAAGTCCTTGTCCGCCCCTTCCGCAGCCACGCCCGACAGGTCGCCCTTCACGTCCGAGACAAAGACCGGGACGCCGGCGCGGCTGAAGGCCTCGGCCATCACTTGGACGGAGACCGTCTTCCCCGTGCCCGTGGCGCCTGCGATCAACCCATGGCGGTTGCACATCTTGAGCGGGAGGTAGATGCCGTTGCCTTCATGATCCGCCCCCAGAAGGATCGCGCCGTCTTGTTGTTCTAGCATTCTCTTGTTTCTCCCTCAGCGCGCGCCCGCGGCAACATCTGTACGTACGGTCAGCAAAGACCGGACACGAGGGCAAGTGCAGATGCTGCTCGTGCAACTCGGCGCAAAGTTCGATACCGTCGATGGGCGCAAGGCGCGGATGCGGGAGATCTTCAATGTGGGCGCGATTTGTAGGGGGCAGTGTTGTGGTGTTTGCGGCCCTGGTGGGCCTGGCCTGGCTGACGTCACCTGACCCTCGCTTCAACCCGGCCAGCTTTGAGGACGAGCCTCTGGTCATGGGGATCGCTCCGCTCACAGAAGCGATCACCCTCGCGCAGACCATGGTTGACGGTGAGACAGCGACCATCGCCGTCTTGGGTTTCGATGGCGAGATGGTGGCTGGGATCGACCTTGCTGACCTGGGCGCAGAGCGATTGGATGATCCGTTTGCGGTGTTGGCTTCGCTTGGGCCAGAGCGACTGGTGGGTCTTGATGCGACGACCACGGATCGCGTGGCGGTGCCAGTTGCTGACCTCTTGCCGACGGGCCCTGCGGGGGATCGCCACCTAGCAATGGGTACGAACTTTCCCGAACACGCGGCCGAGGCAGACAGCGATATGGTCTTCAACTTTCCCAAGTTTGGCACAGCCACACCTGCCCGGACGACTGTTTCAGCGCCAGCCGGTGGCCTTCTCGACTACGAAGTGGAGCTCTGTATGCGGTTTGATCGCGCCATCACGTCGGTGGCGGACTTTGATGCCGCGGTGAAGGGTCTCTTTCTTTGTGCTGACTTCACCAATCGGATCAAGCTGCTTGAGCTCGTCGATCCCGACAATAATGACGCTGGTTTCGGCTTTAGTGACGCCAAGAGTGGGCCGGGCTTCTTCCCCACGGGGCCCTTTTTGGTCATCCCGAATGACTGGGCGTCGTTTGTGGCTAATCAGCGGATCACGACGGACGTGAACGGTGAGCCGCGCCAGGATGCGCGCGGTGGGGAGATGATCCTCGACTATCAAGAGCTCGCAGAGAAAACCCTCAACGATATGGATCGGCCGCGTTTTCTGTACCAAGACGAGTTCTATAAGCTCGCGCCGAATGGTCAGATCGATGCGGACATGACGCTCATGTCCGGCACCGGCGAGGGCGTGATCTTCACCATGCCGTCGCGCAAGGACTATATTGAGATGGTCTTGGCCTATGTTCTGGCCGGCGGACCGTTGAGCGATCGCTCTTTACGCGACATCGCTGTCCCGGTGTTTGTCGAAAACGAGATCGAAGGCGGCCACTACCTCCAGCCAGGGGATGTGGTCACCTACCGATCATCGACGCTTGGCGACATCGTGGTGGACGTCACCGATTAGAGTGGCGGTCTTGGCCTAGGCTGTGGCCGCGGTGCCTGACCGCATAGCCTTGTCGAGTTTCTTCATCGCCTTTTGGATTTTTTCAAAGGCGCGGACCTCGATTTGGCGGATGCGTTCGCGGCTGACGCCGTATTCTGTCGACAGCTCTTCCAAAGTCTTTGGTTCTTCCGTCAGCCGACGTTCCGTGAGGATATGTTTCTCACGATCGTTGAGCTCGCCCATCGCTTGCTGGAGGAGGTCCATGCGCGTTTGGAACTCGTCGTCTTGCGCGAGTTGCGCCTCGGCGTTGACGGCATTCTCGTCAACGAGCCAGTCCTGCCATTCGGCTGTGCCTTCCCCGTCGCCGCGCATCGGCGAGTTCAGCGAGTTGTCCCCGCCTGCCATACGGCGGTTCATCTGCACCACGTCGTCATGGGTCACGCCGAGCTTGGTGGCGATGTGTTCGACTTCGTCCGGCTTCAGATCACCTTCTTCAACAGCGTCGATCTGACCCTTCAGCTTACGGAGGTTGAAGAACAGCTTTTTCTGCGCCGCCGTCGTGCCGATTTTCACCAGGCTCCACGAACGCAGGATGTATTCCTGGATCGCGGCGCGGATCCACCACATCGCGTAGGTTGAGAGGCGGAAGCCCTTATCGGGATCGAACTTCTTGACCGCCTGCATCAGGCCGACATTGCCCTCAGAAATAACCTCGCCGGTCGGCAAGCCATAGCCGCGGTAGCCCATGGCGATTTTAGCCACGAGGCGCAGGTGGCTGGTGATCAGCTTTTGCGCAGCGCCGCGGTCGTCATGCTCCAAAAACCGTTTGGCGAGCATGAACTCTTCGTCCTTTTCGAGCATCGGAAACTTGCGGATTTCCGAGAGATAGCGCGACAGGCCGCCCTCAGGGGTCAGCGGCGCACCGCTGGTCGTCGTCAATGCATTCGTTGCCATGATGGTCGTTCCTCAAAAGCCTCTGGCCCCGTTGGGTCAAAAGCTCATTCGTCCTCATCGCTTAGATGGTGACAGAGGGCGGTTCTGTGAAGGCCTAATCGAATTGATTCAATAATCTGAGCGCCTTACATTCTAGTTTATGCTTGGTACCGTTTGCTACTGGTCGAAGATACTGGCTGTCGTGGTGCCAACGGCACTCGTGCTGAAGCTGGTGTTCGGCGTCGATTTGACCCTGAGTGCCCTGGTCTTTGCGTCCTGGGTCTTCCTTGGGTTTCTCGTCACTTTTGATGAGTTTTTTCCAGGTGGCTGGAGCAACATTGATGGTGCTCACCCTGTTCCCTACGGGGAGCTGGCGCTTCGTGGTCTTCTGTTCGTCGTGGCTCTGAATATATGGCTTGAGCTGTCGCAGAATTGCTAGACCGCCAGCAGCAGCGCTCTCAGCGCCTCAAAGTCCTCGGGCGGGTCCGTTTCGAAGGTCATCTCTTCACCTGAGATGGGGTGCTCAAAGCCTAAGAGATGCGCGTGGAGGGCCTGGCGTTTGAAGGCGCGGATGCCTTCGCGCGCCGCCACCACGTGCTCTTCGTCCCCGCCAAGGCCAGCGAGGCCCGCTTTGCCGTAGAGCCTGTCGCCCAGAAGCGGATGGCCGGTGGTCGAGAGGTGCACGCGGATTTGGTGGGTCCGGCCGGTTTCGAGCGTGCATTGGATCATGCTGGCGATGGGCTCGCCCGCCACCTTGCCGCGGCCGGTGCCGTAAGCCTCAAGCCTTTTGTAGTGGGTCACGGCCTCGCGGGCGTCGGGGCGCTGAAAGCTCCAGTCGGCCTCGCGCTTGAGCCGGTCCTTTGTCGAGCGGGCGATCGGGATATCGATCGTGCCAGAAGCTGGGCGCGGGTCGCCGTGGCAGAGGGCGAGATAGCTTCGCTCAATGTCGTGCACGGAGAAAAGCCGCCGGAGGCCGCGGTGGGCGTCGTCATGCTTGGCGACGACCATCACGCCGGAGGTGTCTTTGTCGAGCCGGTGCACGATGCCCGGGCGCGCCACCCCGCCAATGCCCGAAAGGCTGTCGCGGCAGTGATGGAGGAGGGCATTGACCAACGTGCCCGTCCAGTTGCCCGCCGCCGGGTGGACGACAAGCCCTGCGGGTTTGTTCAAGACCACGAGGTGCTCATCCTCGAAAAGGATCGCGAGCGGGATGTCCTCAGGCTCAGGGTTCGCCTCTTTGACCGGGGGCGGCACGAGAGAAATCGTCTCCCCCTCCACGACCTTGTGGGTCGGGTCGGTCATGGTTTTCTCGGCGATTGTGAGGGCGCCGTCTTTGATCAGCGCCTTCACTTGCGTGCGCGAATGGCCGGTCCGTTCGGCCAGCCAACGGTCAATGCGCTCGCCGGCGCCTTCGGTCACGGTGATGATGATGGGATCTTGCACCGGAAGGCGGTGCAAACTTTGAGCGTTTCTGTCAAATGCTGGCCGCTATGACAGACCCAACTCCCCCGATGCCAAGCCACGCCGCCGCCAAAGGTCTCGCCCTTGGCCTCGGCGTTTTGCTGCTAGGCGGCACCGCGCTTTTGATCACGCTTCTCATCACGCGCTCACCCGATACGCCCACCACAACCCCAGGGTTTGATGTCGCCCTCGAAGCGGGTGAGCACATCGAAGATGTGTCGTTAGAAGGCGGCCGGGCGCTCCTTTTGATCGAAAACGGGGCAGGTCAGCAACGTCTTATGCTCATCGATCTTGCAACCGGAGCGGGAGAATCCGTGTGGGACGAAACCAACTGAACGAAACGTAATCGAGCAGCGACCGACTGCCCCTTTTCACATCCAATTTGGGGGACCATCTCCCGTCAGACAGGTTGCTTCCGCAGCCTCAGGCGGGGTGCCGCTCCCCCTCGTTCCCCCTCGAAGGTGCCCCGCCGTTTTTCCTTTTAAGCCGCTTTCGCCGCCAGCCTTTCCGCACGCTGACGCATGATTGCGTCGCCAGCAAAGAGCGCCGCTGCGATCCAGATCGCGATGAAGCAGAACTGGTGCGCACGGGTGAAGGGCTCGCCGTCGATCAGACCAATGATGAATTGCAGCGTCGGCCCGATGAACTGCAAAAAGCCGATGGTGGAGAGCGGCAGGCGCCTGGCGCCAATCGCAAACATCAGAAGCGGCAACACAGTGATCGGCCCAGCGGCGATCAGCATGATCGTCACGCCAATCCCTGTTCCGAATGCTGACTCTCCCGCTGTGCCAAAGAACACCATGTAGAGAAATGCCACCGGCGCCAGGAACAAGGTCTCAATGAAGAGGCCGGGCATCGCACCAACAGGCGTCATTTTTCTGAGATACCCGTAACCGGTGAAGCTGATGGCCAGCACCATCGCGATCAGCGGGAAACTGCCCCCGTAAAGAGTGAGGATCGAAACCCCGATGGTGGCGAGGCCCACAGCGTATTTTTGCAGGGTGCTGAGCTTCTCGCCCAAGAACATCACCCCCACCAACACGTAGATCAGCGGATTGATGTAGTAGCCGAGCGACGCCTCAAAGATCTGCTGGCTCTGCACCGCGGCAATGTAGATCAGCCAGTTGAGGGCGATGATGCAGGATGAGCCCGCGAGCGGCAGAAGCACTTTTCGGTCGCCCAGCGCCTGGCGCACGTCCGGCCACTGGACCCGCGCGGTGATGATCATGGCGCCAAACGGCACCGACCACAGGATCCGCTGGACGAGCACCTCATCTGGACCCACGCCGCGCAATGCGATCAGGTAAATCGGCAACAGGCCCCACATCGTGTAGGCCGCCACGGCTGCGAGCACGCCTGTGCGGGCGTCGCTGTGAGAAGGCACGATTGCTGCGGTGGTCTGGTTTGTCATCGGCTGCCCCTAGCAGTGCGCGAAACTGTCTGCACGCGCGGATCGGGCATGGAACTGGGGAGCCGATCGGGAAAGTGAAAGGGGTGACGGCGTTGACGGAGCCCCTCACCCGTCGATAGGGCCTGATCCCGTCTTTCGTGAAGGATGAAGCCCATGGCGACGACGCTGCCCCAACTCACCCCGCAAGAGGCGGTGATCTATCTTATGATCATGGCGTCCGCGTCCGACGGTTCGATCCATGAGGCCGAGCTTCGGGCGATCGGGCGGGTCGTGCGGTCCTTTCCGCTGTTTGATCCCGAGCATGAGCAAGAGCTGACGGCGCATTCTGAGCGCGCGGCGCAGCTCATGGCGTCCGACGGCGGCATGCACAAAGTCATCGATGCGGCAAAGGCGGCGCTGCCATCACATCTTGGTGAGACGGCTTACGCCGCCGTGCTCGACGTCGTGACCGCCGATGAGTCGCTGAACCTCGAAGAGCTCCGTATCCTCGAGCTCATCCGTGATAGTCTGAAGGTAAGCGACGACGGCGCGGCTGCCATCGAGCATGCGGCCCGTGCCCGCCACATGACCACCGAGGCGCCCCTGTGAGGGAGGCTGCCGGTGCGATCTAAACCGCTCGCGCTGGCGATTCTGACGATTGAGCCTGAGGGCTATTCGGCGCGCCGGTTGGCCGAGGCGGCGACCGCGCGCGGGCATGACGTGCAGTTGCTCGATACGATGGGTTGTTCCCTGCACGTCGAATCGAGCACTTTCACGGTCCGGCACCAGGGCGCTGAACTCCCGCGCGTCGACTGTGTGATCCCGCGTATCGGCGCGGCGATGACCGGGCATGGATGCGCTCTTGTCCGGCAGCTGAAGGTGATGGGCGTACCAAGTCTCGGGCCTGCCGACGCCATCGAGACCAGCCGAGACAAGCGCCGCGCCCACCAGATGCTGGCACGCGCGGGCCTTGCCATGCCGTCCACCCTTTTCGTTTGTGTGCCCCGTAGCGCTGATGATCTCATCGCTGCAGCAGGACCCTTGCCGCTGATCGTGAAGCCGGTCCGCTCGAGCCAAGGCGAGGGGGTCACTTTGGCGCGCACAACGGACGAGTTGCAGGCGACAATCGACGGGTTCGCTGCTCAGCAGACCGATTTTCTGGTTCAGGAATTCATAGAGGAAGCGGACGGCGAGGACATTCGCTGTTTTGTAATCGGCGACGACGTCGTCGCCGCCATGAGACGCAAAGCAGCGCCAGGGGAGTTTCGCTCGAACCTTCACCAGGGCGGCAGCGCTGAGGCGGCGGAGATCTCAGATGAAGAACGCGGTTTAGCGATCCGGGCGGCGCAGACCTTCGGGCTTTCGGTTGCTGGGGTTGATCTCTTGCGCAGCGAGGCTGGGCCGTTGGTCCTTGAGGTGAATTCCAGCCCTGGGCTTGAAGGCGTTGAAGGTTGCACCGGCAAAGACCTCGCTGGTCTGATGATCACAGAGGCGGAGCGCGTCGCGGCGGCTCACTTTGCCGCGCTTGGCCATCCAGGCGCTGCTGCGTAAACGGACGATATCATGCTGCAAAAACTCGCAACCCAGACCCTGACCTTGCTGCCGCCCGAGGCGGCCCACAAGGCGACGATCGAGCTTCTGAAGTCACCTTTCCTTCCCGCGCCCCTTGGTGGTTGCAGCCCGATGCTGCGAACGAACCTTGCAGGCATGGAGTTCCCTAACCCCATCGGCATGGCGGCCGGGTTTGATAAGAACGCGGAGGTTCCCGCCTCACTCCTGCGCCTTGGCTTTGGCTTTGTGGAGGTCGGCGCGGTGACGCCGCGGCCCCAGTCCGGTAACCCGAGCCCCCGGGTCTTCCGCCTGCGTAGCGATGAAGCCATCATCAACCGCTACGGCTTCAACAATGACGGGCTCGACGCGATCGGTAAGAGGCTCCAGGCGCAGTCCAAAAGGCCTGGCATTGTTGGCATCAATCTCGGTGCGAACAAAGACGCCGAAGACCGGACCGAAGACTATGTCACGAGCCTCAAGGCGCTCGAGCCCTTCGTTGCGTTCCTCACGGTCAATGTCTCGTCTCCCAACACCCAGGGCCTGAGGGCGCTTCAAGGCAAAGAGGTGCTCACGGAGCTTTTGGTCAAGGTCCTCGCCGCCAGGACCACCGGCAAGCCGGTGTTTGTGAAAGTCGCGCCGGATCTCAGTGACGAAGAGCGCGCCGATATCGCCGCCGCTGCCATGGACGCGGGCGTTGACGGCATGATTGTCTCCAACACCACCCTTAACCGCGAGGGTCTCAAAAGTGCGGACCGCGACGAGGCGGGCGGGCTCTCCGGGCGGCCACTCTTTGAGATGTCCACCGCTATCCTCCGGGACTTCGCGCGTGAGACTGAAGGAAAGCTTCCGCTCGTCGGTGTTGGCGGCATCTTCTCCGCGCGCGATGCCTTCACTAAGATCAAGGCGGGAGCGAGCGCTGTGCAGCTTTACACCGCTCTCATCTACGAGGGCCCGGGCCTCATCGGCCGTATGCGGCGGAAATTGCCGCTGCTTTTGAAGGCGGAGGGCTTCTCCTCGGTGAGCGAGGCTGTGGGCGCCGATCTCTAGGCGCTGGTCTCACACGTCCCCAAAGGTTAACTCTGCGGCTCTGAAGAATCAGAGAAGAAACAACCTCTCGCCACCAGCAGTCCGGCGAGGGCGAAGAACCGAACGAGGACAAGGGCATGCACGCATTTCTGGCATTGAGTTTGATCGCTGGATGCGATGTCACGGTGATTGAGGGGCGCATCGAAACCCCGACCAGGACCTTCGAAGCGGTGGCGATCGAAGACAGCCATATCGACGCTGTCGGGGACCGCGATGACATGCCCGTTGTGCCCGCGTCCTGTCTTGTGACCTTGGACGATGACGAGATTGCGTTTCCGGGCCTCACCGATGCTCACATCCATCTTCTTGGTGTGGGCTTGCGTGAGATGACCCTCAATCTCGACAGTGTACAGTCGATCGGTGAACTGAAGATGGCTGTTGCTGACGCGGCGGCTGAGGACACCAGCGGCGGAACTGTTTTTGGCCGCGGGTGGATTGAAACCTCTTGGCCGCAAGGGCGTCCGCCGCACAGAGAAGACATTGATGCCGTGGTCGATGATCGCCCGGTCATTCTCATCCGCGCGGACGGGCACGCGATGGCGGTGAACACCGCCGCCTTGAGGGCGGCCAACATCAGCCCGAACACGGAAGATCCAGAAGGCGGCCGTATCGTTCGTGATGGGAACGGCCAAGCGACGGGCATCCTGATCGACAACGCCATGGCCCTTGTCGCGCCGCTTATCCCGACGCTTGATGAGGATCGTCGCCGTGAGGGCCTGCGCCGCGGGGCAGAGCGGTATGCGGAGCTTGGTTGGACTGGCGTGCACAACATGTCGGTGGACGCAGAGGACTTACCGCTTCTGGAAGAGCTCGCGGTGTCTGGCGCTCTGCCACTGCGCGTGGCCAATTTCGTGGTGCCCGAGGCGCTCGATGGCCTTGCTGAGCAAGGCCCTGGATGCGACATGACGGGTCTTGTCTGCCACCTCGGGGTCAAGTTCTACGCTGATGGCGCGCTCGGCTCCCGCGGCGCGCTTTTGAAAGCGCCGTATTCAGACGAGCCGACCACCCGTGGCCTTGCGCTCATCACCCGTGAAGAGGCGATCCCAGCGTTTGGTAAGGCCGCAGCGGCGGGGCTCCATGTCACCACCCACGCGATCGGTGATGAGGCGAACTACCGCGTTCTTGAGTGGTACAAAGAGCTTCGAGCGGACTATCCGAATGCTGTTTTCCGGATTGAGCACGCTCAGATCCTCGACCCTTCCGATATCGAACGTTTCGCCGAAGCAGGCGTGATTGCTTCCATGCAGCCGAGCCATGCGATCGGCGATCTTCACTTCGCGCCAGCCCGGCTCGGTATGGAGCGCCTCCGCGGCGCTTATGCCTGGAACAGCCTTGCCTCCGAAGGCACACTGATCGTTTTCGGCTCTGATGCACCGGTGGAGCAGGGTGATCCGCGTATTGAGCTTTACGCGGCCCATGTTCGGCGCGACCTTTCTGGGTTCCAAGGACCCGGATGGCATCCTGAAGAGGCGCTGAGCCGCGCTGAAAGCCTGGCACTTTTCACCGTCTCACCTGCTCTTTCGATTGGTCGCGGCGGCGAGTTTGGAACGTTGGCCCCAGGCTTCGCGGCAGACCTTTCGATCTTCCGGGGCGACCCTTTTGATGGACCGTCCAAGTCCGAAGCCGTCGCGACCATTGTCCGTGGTCAGCTGGTCGCGGGAGACCTCTAAGGGGCCACGTGCCGCATCCCGCTGATGCGGGTCTGCGCTCACATCTGAGGCATGATCCGGATCCTCTATGATGGCGATTGCCCGTTCTGCGTCAGCTATGTGCGCTTTGCGCGGCTGCGCGCGCGGGTCGGCGAGGTGGATCTGATCAACGCCCGCGAGGCTCCCGATCTTGTCGCGGCTTATACGGAGCAAGGCATCGACATTGACGAGAGCTTCATCGTGGACACCGGCGCTGCGGTGCTCGGTCACGGGGCGGCGATGGCATTCATTCACGCCAATCTGGCGCCGCGGTGGACGGGCCTGCCGCTGTTGGTGCAGCCGCGCTTCTTAAACGCGATCTATCCTGGCCTAAGGGCGGTCCGGAACGGATCGCTCCGACTTCTCGGCATTCCGCCCATCCGCGCGGGCAACAAAGCGCTGGATCGTCGGACGGATACGGAGGAACCCGAGATAGAGCCTGTCGAGAAGCCAGCGGCTCGGGGTGAACCGTCCTAACGCTTTGGCCCATCCAAGGTAGGGGATGACGCCATACGCCTCGCAAAAGGCGCGGGCGCCGCTGACAACATCGCCGTTCGGCAGTCTTGCGTGGAACTTCGCCAACAGCTCTTGCCGATCAATAGGGCAGGAGATCGGCGCATCCCGGTCCGCGACATTCTCAAAGGCTAAGCGGCCGCGGCGATCGAGCTTGCGCATCAGAGCGATTTCCCGCCGGCAAAGCGGGCACGCACCGTCAAAAAAGAGCGTCACGTCAGCCATGCGTTCGAGATGTACTTCCGCCGAGCCAACAACAATGCGGCCAAGCGTAACGTCAGACGCTGACTCCAAAAAAGTGCGGCCCGGCACAAGGCCGGGCCGCCACACCAACTGAGCCAGAGGGGATTAGACTAGTTGATGCGGACCATGGTGCCGCGGGGTCGCCGCAACAGATCCTGGAATGACTTGAGTGAGGGGCGACCGATCTGGCTGGCTCGATCTCACCGAACGCAATGCAGGGAACGCCTGGCCCGCGATCAACACACGCTTCGGATCCATGGGTTCACCTGATTTGCTCGCTGAACGCTCTTCTTCAAACCTATATGGCGAAACAAGATTTCGTTTTCTACAGACTCAACGCGCCAAAGTGAGGTTGCGCACCACTTGTCGCACGACCGCTGGACAGCAGCTTTGGGATCGATAAACGTCCATTCGATGTCAAAAGCCCTTGTTGTTGCTGTCGATGGACCCGCTGCGAGCGGGAAAGGGACGCTTTCTCGCCGGATCGCCCGCGTCTATGGGATCCGGTACCTGGATACCGGAAAACTCTACCGCGGCGTGGGTTGGATGATGATCAGCCAGGGCTTTGACCCCACCGATGCGGTGAAGGCTGAAGAGGCGGCGCGGGCGCTCGATCCCGAGACGGTCGATCGGTCTGAGCTTCGGACCCATGAGGCAGGGCGTGCGGCCAGCGTGGTCGCGGCGCATCCGGGTGTTCGGGCTGCTCTTCTCGACTTCCAGCGCAGCTTTGCGGCTGAGCCCCCCGGCGCCGTTCTTGATGGACGGGACATTGGCACGGTCATCTGCCCCGACGCCCCGGTGAAACTCTTTGTCACCGCCACGGTCGAAGAGCGTGCCAAGCGGCGTTATAAAGAGCTGCAAGAACAAGACCCTAGCCTCTCGCTCGAGGCTGTGGTCGAACAAATCAAACGGCGCGACGAGCGCGATCAAAGCCGTGACGCAGCGCCGATGAAACCAGCGGCCGATGCCCACTTGCTGGATACCACGTCTCTCGATATAGACGCGGCGTTCGCGGCAGCCTGCCGTGTGATCGATAAGGCTTTAGAGGAGGACGAGCGCTTCAGCATCCGAACCTAACCGTGGTCTCGTTGATTACGCTGTCGGCGCCAATGTCCAACCTGCTCTGAAGGCCTTGAAAAACCCTGCCTGATGAGCCCCAACCTGCGAGGCTAGCCTCGCAACTGAAGGCTATTTTGTCTGAAACCATGAACCCCTCGGTCGAAGATTTCGCCGAGATGTTCGAAGCCTCGGTCGTTGACCGTGACGCATTCGAACAAACCGTCGTCAAAGGCACGATCACCGGTATCGAAAAAGATATGGCGATCGTCGATGTCGGTCTGAAAACCGAAGGCCGTGTGCCTCTCCGTGAATTTGGTCTGTCTGCTGACGAAGCCGTCAATGTCGGTGATCAAATCGACGTCTTCATCGAGCGTGTCGAGAACGCTCAAGGCGAAGCTGTCATCTCCCGTGAGAAAGCCCGCCGTGAAGAGGCGTGGGAACGCCTTGAGCAGAACTTCGAAAATGGCGACCGCGTTGACGGTGTCATTTTCAACCGCGTCAAAGGCGGCTTCACCGTCGATCTTGGCGGTGCTGTGGCCTTCCTTCCTGGCTCACAAGTCGACATTCGTCCGGTGCGCGATGCCACGCCGCTGATGAATCTCGAGCAGCCGTTCAAAATCCTCAAAATGGACAAGCGCCGCGGCAACATCGTCGTCTCGCGCCGGTCGATCCTCGAAGAGGATCGTGCGGAACATCGCGCTGATGTCGTCCGTGATCTGCACGAGGGTGATGAGCGCGACGGTGTCGTCAAGAATATCACCGACTACGGTGCATTCGTTGAACTTGCTCCGGGTGTGGACGGTCTTCTTCACGTCACCGATATGTCGTGGAGCCGCGTGAACCACCCATCAGAGGTGCTGAACGTCAACGACACGGTCAAGGTGAAGATCATCAAGATCAACCCAGAGACCAGCCGTATCTCCCTCGGTATGAAGCAGCTGATGCCCGATCCATGGGAAGGCGTTCAGGCCAAGTACCCTGTCGGCGCTGTCTTCAAAGGCAAGGTCACGAACATTACCGACTACGGCGCCTTCGTCGAAATCGAAGATGGAATCGAAGGCCTCGTCCACGTCTCGGAAATGTCGTGGGTCAAGAAGAACATGCCGCCTTCGGCGATCGTGGATGCCGGCCAAGAGGTCGATGTCATGGTGCTCGAAGTCGACGAGTACAAACGTCGGGTGAGCCTGGGTCTCAAGCAGACGCTCAACAATCCTTGGGAAGCGTTCGCTGAAGCCAACCCGATTGGTTCGATCCTCGAAGGTGAAGTCAAAAACATCACCGAGTTCGGCCTCTTCGTCGGTATCGATGAGAACATGGACGGCATGGTCCACCTCTCCGATCTCGATTGGGACAAGGCGGGCGATGTCGCCATCCAGGACTATGAAAAAGGCCAGAAGGTCTCGGTCAAAGTCCTCGATGTTGATCCTGACAAAGAGCGTATCTCGCTCGGCATCAAACAGGTCGCTAACGATCCAATGGATGCCGTTGGTGAGCTGAAAAAAGGCGACGACGTCACCTGCGAAGTCTCGGCTGTCGAAAATGGCGGTATCGAGGTGCGGGTTGGCGGCGATGGCGGTCCGAAAGCCTTCATCCGCAAGTCCGACCTGTCGCGTGACCGCAACGAGCAGCGTCCTGAGCGTTTCGCTGTTGGTGACAAGATCGATGCCCGCATCGTGGCCATCGACCGGCAGTCGCGCCGCCTCTCCCTCTCCATCAAAGCCCGCGAGATGGCCGAGGAGAAGGAAGCCGTCGAACAGTATGGTTCCGCCGATTCAGGGGCATCGCTCGGCGATATCCTGGGCGCAGCCCTCAAAGACACCGACGACGCGTAAGCTTTCTCGGTCTCGACACGAACAAGAAAGGGTCGCCCGACGCCATGTCGGGCGACCCTTTTTCTTGCGCGGAAAAGGCGCGACTAGAGAGATGAGAGATAGGCTTCGAGCTGTTCGAGGCCGCCGACCCAGCCATTCTGTGCCCGCATCGCTTCGAAGGTTTCGGCTTCTTCCTTGGTCGGGTTGTAGGGCTCCCAAAGGAAGGTCAGCTTGGTGCCGCTACCCAAGTCCTCGAACAGGAGCGTGGCGCGCATGTCCTTCGGCCAATTGGGCACCTGCGGATTGGGCTGGATGTCACCGTCCGGGTTCGACATATATTGGAAGAAGACCAGCTTATCCGGCGACGACACCTCTTCGTATTTTGTGAAAAGCCACATCTCATGCCCGTTCGGCATGGTCAGTTTGTGTAGGGACGTGCCGCCCGATGCGATATCGGCGGTGACGAAACTGCAGGTGCAGCCCTTCATCGGGAACATCCAATTGTTGAGATGCTCCACCTTCGTCCACGCATCAAACACCAGTTGCCGCGGCGCCTTGTACTCGCGGACCAGGATGGCTGGCTCCACTTTGATACTGCTCATCTCTGATCTTCCTTGTCCTGAATGCTGTCCAAATAGGTTTCGAGCTGCTCGAGGGCGCCGCCCCAGTATTTTTCGAACTGGTGGATCCATTCATGGATCGGGCGGAGCTTGTCGGGTTGGATCGTGTAGATACGGCAGCGGCCCTCGCGCCGTTCGGTGACAAGGCCGACTTCGCGAAGCACCGCGAGGTGTTTGGAGACTGCGGGCTGTGGCCACTTTGTCTCTTCAACAAGGTCGCCTACCGCCATCTCGCGACCAGCAATGATTTCAATCAGTGCACGCCGCTTGGGTTCCGCAATCGCGTTGAAAACATCATTGGTGGTTTTGAGCCGCGCCATACCGCATCATATACCCATATAAGAATATATACAACAAGGCCGTGCCCGCGGCCTCAAGACGAGCGTTGTCGTCGTTTTTTCATCGTTGCGCGCTTGTCGCGCGGAAGAGACTCTTCCCAGACAAGTGAAATGTCGATTTTTTCCCTTGCGCCTCTCGTTGTTTTGGCCACCGCGTCGCTGACTTCCCCCTTGCAGGACGAGGCTGAGGCACCCGAGGCTGAGGCACCCGAGGCTGAGGCACCCGAGGCTGAGGCACCCGAGGCTGAGGCACCCGAGGCTGAGGCACCCGAGGCTGAGGCGCCCGAGGCTGAAGTTTCTGACGCCGAAGTCCCCGAGGAGGTGGTGACGGAGGCCGCAGAGGCGGCGGTCGCAGTGCCGCCTGAGGTCAAACCCACATGGACCGGGGACATCCAGTTCAACGTGTCGTCGGCCACCGGCAACACCGAGAACACCGTGCTGGGCGGTCAGGTCAGCCTGGTCCGCAAGTCAGGTCGCTTCACCAGCAATATCGACGCGGGCGGCAACTATGCCCGGACCACGACCCAGAACGACGACGGCACCGAAAACACCGAAACCACGCAGAACAATTGGTTCGTGCAGTACCGCGGCGAGTATCAGATCGGCGATAGGTCGTTCGTCTTTGGCCGCGTGCGCTATGAACAGGACGAGTTTTCAGGTTTTGACAGCCGGACCAATGTCACTGCCGGTCTGGGTCACACCTTCATCAAAACCGAGAAGACCGAACTGACCGTCCTCACCGGTCCCGGTTTTCAGTATTCAGAGCTTGCGACGCCCGATCCCATCACGGATGATTTTGAGGACACGCAAAGCAGCGCGTCGTTCTTCTTTGGTCAGGATTTCACCACTGTGTTGCGCGAGAACGTGACGTTGGAGCAAGGCCTTGATGTGACGGTTGCGGAGGACAACACGACGTTGACCAACGTGATTTCGCTCAACACCAACCTGACGGAACGCATTTCATCCCGTGTCTCTTATCAAGTGAAACACGAGACCGATCCGCCCGATGGCCGGAGGAACACCGATACGCTCCTCACGGCCTCGTTGGGTTTCACATTTTAAGAAGCGAGGTCGAAGACCAAGACCTCGGCGTGCTCGCCTTTGCTGATCGTGATCTCACCGGCATCCAGAACGGCGAAGCCGTCACCTCGGCGCAGGTCCTCTCCGTCCACGGACACATTGCCTTCCGCGACTTGGATCCAGGCCTTGCGGCCTTCGCGAAGGTTGAAGGTCACGGACTGATCACCGCTCAACGTCGCTGCGTAAACGTCAGCGGGTGCCAGCGTCTTGATCGCACCGTCGCGGCCGTCTTCTGCGATGAAGAGCTTCAGCCTGCCGTCTTTGTCCTCAGGCGCGATATCGAGCGTCTGATAGCTCGGCGTTGCTCCGGTGACAGATGGCTCGAGCCAAATCTGCAAGAAGCGGACATCTTCGTCGCGACGCGGATTAAACTCTGAGTGCCGAACACCCGTGCCTGCGGTCATGTACTGAACACCGCCAGCTTCGACGACAGAGCCGTTGCCGATCGAGTCCTTGTGCTCCAGCGCACCGTCGAGGACATAAGAGAAAATCTCAAAGTCCTGGTGCGGATGCATCGGGAATCCCGCGCCGCCTGCGACCCGATCGTCATTGATCACGCGGAGAGGGCCAAAGCCCATCCAGCGGGGGTCGTGGAAGCCTGCAAAACTAAAAGTATGGGCAGACCGCAGCCAACCGTGGTCAGCGTGACCGCGTTCTTCGGCGCGGCGCAGGATGGTGCGTGGTTCCGTGCTTGTCGTCGTGTTGAGCATCATAGTCTCCCTTGTTCGAAGAGAGAGATCGGGCTGTACACGCTTTTTCTCAACGCAGCGGTTGGGCAAAACAGATGCGCGGTTTGGGCAAAGCTCTTAGCGGTCGACGTTGATGGTCGTGGTGCCGACGCCGGTCTGGGTCAAAACCGACCCGCTGGGCTCGAACCAGACCCTTTTGCCCACAACATCAAAGGCAAAGCTCTGCTGCTCTAGCAGGTCAAAGCCGACGATGATGAAGGGATCGGTATCCGCGCCGAGGACATCGAGCGTGTCGAGGTCGGAGAGCAGGAACGCCGGCTCACTCCACTCAAAGCTGCGCATGCGCAAATTGGGAAGCCGGACAAAGGCGTGCGGTTGGAACGACCCGTTCGCGCCTTCTAGCTCCCATTGCCGTCGCAACTGGCGGCGCAGGAGCCTGACGCGCGGGCTGTAGAGTGCGGTTTCCCAGTTCGCGACGCTGAGCGACGATCCGGTATCAATGAGGGCCGTCACCTGCCGGAAGCCGACATAGGCATTGATGAAACCCAGGCCGAAATCATCGATGCCGGAGGGCGGCAGAACAGTCTCGACCTCTACCCATTGGTCAAAAGTGTTGGTCGGCATGTCCTCCCGCGGCACGAACACCATGGCCCACTGTTCAGCGTCGAAGACCATGACGAAGCTGCTGAGGACGTCGACCCCGATGATCCCTTGGAACCGCGGCTCATCGCGATCGGGCAAGTCGACCATATCGAGGCCCTCAAACGTGAACGGCCCAAGTTCTAGATCGACATCTCGCACCACGGGCCTTGGGACCACAGAGCTGAGGCCTCTCACGCGAATTGTGGAACTGATGTCGGGTGTCAGTCCCAATCGGTTGGTGGCGGACTGGAAGATCGCTGAACGGCTGCTGCCCGTGTCGACCAGCATTGTGAAAGGGCCCTGACCGTTCAGCATCACGTTGACGAGGAACGGGCTGACCTCAGGATCAATCGGAGGTGACGGCGTGACATAGGCCGTCGGTAGGGACGACAGCCGCTCACCCGGCGACAGAAGAGGCGTTGTGCAGGCGCTGATCAGCACCAGGGCGATGAGAGGCAGGAGCCGTTTCATCTTTTTTCAATAAAACGATCCCGGACCGAGAACAAAGCAAATCGCACAAACGGTCCGCCTCTTCGCCACAGCACAAGAAAAGCCGCAGCGGCCAGGCCGTGCGGCTTCATCTCGTTCAATTCGCTGACCGCCGAGGGTCGGTGTTTGGCTTACGCCATACCTTCGCGCTGCATTTTCTTGCGCTGCAGCTTGCGAGCCCGACGCACAGCTTCTGCCTTCTGGCGAGCGCGCTTTTCGGACGGCTTTTCGTAGAACTTACGAGCTTTCATTTCGCGGAAGGTGCCTTCGCGCTGCATCTTCTTTTTGAGGGCGCGGAGGGCTTGCTCGACATTGTTGTCGCGCACGACGATGTTAACGATGGGTCTCACTCCTTCGGTGGCTGGTCAGCGAAAGGTTGCACATAAAGAGCTAAAGGCGTCTTGTCGAGCGCCTGCAAAGCCTAATGGAGCGATCTTGCTGATGTCTGTGGCTGACGAGACGACAACCCTCACTGACGAGGAAATCCGCCGGACCATTCTCGATGAGATGCTGGCAGAGGCAGCCTTTGAAGGCTTTACATCTCAAAGCCTTATCGCAGCGGCCAAGGCCAGTGATGTCGATCTGGGGGACCGGGAGGCTGGACTTCTCAAGCGGCTTTTTCCGGCCGGCATCGCTGATGTTCTCTCTTACTGGTCCGAGGAAGAGGACCGGGCGATGGCCGAGGCCTTCGCCGATCTGAACCCCAAACCCCATGGTGTGACAAAGAAGATCACCTGGCTCATTAAGCAACGGATCGAGGGTCTCGACTGGAACCGCGAGGCCGCGCGGCGGGCTGCCGCGACCCTGGCGCTGCCTCACAACGCGCCGCTTGGTGCGAAACTCGTTTGGAACACCGCCGACAGTATGTGGCGGACGATTGAGGACTCATCGACCGACTTCAATTGGTACACCAAGCGGGCGTCGCTGAGCGCGATCTACAGCGCGACCCTAGCTCGCTGGTTTGCGGATGATGGTGCGGTGTCTGAAGAGCCCTACAAAGACACCTGGGCGTTCCTTGACGCACGTATTGAAAATCTCATGCAATTCGAGAAGGCTAAGGGCCGATTGCAAAGGAGCATGCCGGACGTCTCGTCCCTGGCCGGATTTTTCGGGCGGGTGCGTTATGGGAGCGGAAAGCCCCCGGCAGAGTAGGGAGCGAACCTATGGCAACTGTGTTGCGTGTTGGGGGCGGCGTTGTGCTCGTCGTCCTCTTGGTCTTGGCCTATTGGTACTTCCGTCCGGGGTCGGAATTTTCACCTGCCGAGGTGATTCGCGAGTCGGCGGTGGAAGACCGCCGCGAGAACTACCGGCATATGAACAAGGTCTATCCGTCTTCGCCGATCATCAGGGGGCGCCAGGTCACGACCTTTGAGCGCGATCTCACCGAGCTCAACCCGACCTGGACGTGGATGGGTCAGGAACGGAACTTCGATCAGTACCGTGAGCAGCGCGGCGTCCAAGGCCTTTATGTGCTCAAAGATGGCAAGGTTCGTTTCGAGCAGTATTTCGGTGATGCCGGTCCCAAAGATCACTTCACGTCGTGGTCGGTGGCGAAATCCTGGGTCTCCACCCTTGTCGCGATCGGCATGAAGGAGGGCAAGATCAAGAGCCTTGACGATCTCGCCAGCGATTACGCTCCCGAATATGTCGGTACAGATTATGGCGACACTTCAATTCGGCATCTTCTCATGATGTCGTCGGGTATTCAGTTCAATGAGAATTACGAGGAGCCCGGCGCGGATATCCGAAAGCTCTTCTTCAACACGTTCCTGATGAACCGGGATGTGGACGACACCGTCCGCCAGTTTGAGCGTTTCCGTCCCGCCGGAGAGCACTTCAACTACATCTCCACCAACACCCAGGTGCTTTCAGCTGTCTTGCGCGGCGCTTATGGTCAGCCGCTGATCGATATCGTCAATGAGAAACTCAGTGTTCCGCTAGGGCTCACTGGCGGGTACTGGCTCACCGACCGGAAGAGCGGGGACAAGAAAGAGCTCGGCTATTGCTGCCTGCAGCTGACCCTCGAGGACTACGCCAAGCTCGGCCAGCTCTATGTCCAGGACGGCATGCTGGGCGATGAGAGGATCTTGCCGGAAGGTTGGGTCGAGGCGGTCGGCACTGTGCCGCAGGCCAGCCATTCAGCCGACAACCCCCGGCGCTTGGGTTACAGCCTCCATTTTTGGACGATGGCTGACATGCCAGGTGCCTTCAGCATGCAGGGCTATGATGGCCAGTACATCGCTATGGACCCCGAAGAGGATCTGGTGATCGTCATTGTTTCGGCTGATCGCACGCTCGACTTTTCACAGCCTGCGGAGCATCCGCTGCTCTTCAACGCGATCAGGGAAGAGCTCCGGCGCATTGATGGCTAGTGCGCCGCTAGCACATCATTGAGCAATTGATCCGTAGAATGAGAAATGGGCGAGTCGCTTAACAAGCCTCGCCCAATAGCTTCATCGCGACGATAGATCCCGTCACGACCAGCTGAGATGTCAGTTGGGCCGACACGTCATGGTGGCAGAAAAGCCTAGAAATATCAAGCTGCAATTTCTGTATAAGTTGTGAGTTATCACACTGTTCCCGCATGAGGTGTTGTGCCTAAGGTGCCGTGTAATCAAAATGGAGAAGGTACCTGTGCGGAATAAATTGCTTTCAAGGTCAATTCTTTCTGGTCTTCTTGCATTTGGACTGACGTCCGTCGCTTCGGCGCAAATCGTCGAAGTGAGCGAAGATGAGAAGGCTGTTGCGTACACACCGTCTTTCACAGCGGCGCGGACCATGACCGCCTCGCAGGTGAGCAGCGCGCAGTCGCGCCTGCCCATGCTGACCAGCATCAGTCAGCTTCCCAATATTGGGCTGTTGCAACAATCAGAGTCGGGATTTTCGACCCAGGCCTTCGGCAGCTTTGGCGGCTTTCCCTTTACAACAAGGATTGTGGCTCAACGCCCCAACTCCAACACCAACGGGGCGCCCGTCGACGCGGCGCCTTATCGCCAAACGGGTAAGCTGTTCATGGACTTTCAGGGAAGCCTGTTTGTCTGCTCGGCCTCGGTGATCCGGCCCGGCCTCGTCCTGACGGCGGCCCACTGCGTCCATGATTTCGGCTTGGGTGACGCAGGCTTTGCCGATGAGGTCTTTTTCGAGCCAGCGCGGCACAATGATGACCTGCCCTACGGCACGTGGACCGTGCAATCGATCATCATTCCAGGTGTCTACTTCAATGGCACGGACCGGTGCCTACCAGACGCCCCGGGTATTGTTTGTGAGAATGACATCGCCATTTTGGTGATGGACTCACGAATGAATGAAGACGGCGTCGAAGAAGAGATCGGTGACGTGGTCGGCAGATACGGCCTCTACCAAAACGACACCGGGTACACGGCCTTGGGCGGTGACGGTGATCTTTCGGCTCACCTGACGGAACTCGGCTACCCATCGGCCGGGTACACAGGCGTTAGGATGATCCAAAACGAGTCGATCGCGGTCCAGGACTCCGCCTTCGCTCTTGGTCCTGATACAGACTTCAACCAGGTGGTCATTGGCACCAACATGACCGGCGGAAGCAGCGGCGGGCCATGGATCCATAACTTTGGCAAGTCCGACGGATATGAAGGAACGCCTGCTGTGGACTCCAACCGCAACCGGGTGGCCGCGGTCACGAGCTGGGGCTTCGTCGACGATTCCATCAAAATTCAGGGTGCCTCGCGCTTTGGCCACAACGCCGCTTTCCCAGAAGGTGGCCCGACCAATGTGAGAACACTGATCAACTTTGGCTGCAGTTTCGGCCCGTCCAAGTGCTAGCCAGCTCAGCTCGCGCCAACTGATATCACAGCGCGTGATCACACAAGGAAAGGGTCGCTTCCCGCGACCCTTTCCTCAGCACGATCCTAGCAGCCGGCCTGAGGGTTGATCGTCGAGGGGTCAGGCGTCCCGCTTAACGATCACTTTGGTGAAAGGCTCAGTGAGGGCGTCAATCGCGTCCTCCCAGCTCGAAACGGTTGTCGTCACCGGACTGGGGTCAAAACGACCTGAACGGATAAGTTCAAGCGGCGCGTCGATGATCGAATGGGTGTGCACCCAGCCGGTGTGGAAGCTCATGGACTTTCGATACATGTCGTAGACGTCCATATCGACAGGGCTCTTGCGGTACATGATCCCTGCGGTGGACACGCAGACACCGGCCCTGGCCGTTGCGGCGATCAGGTGGGGTAGGAAGTTCGGAAACCCGCACGCGTCGACGGTGATATCGAAACCGCCGCTCAGCGTTTTTGGGTTGGTCGCAAGCGCGGCGAGGTTGTCGGGGCTGAGCTCCATCGGTTCCGCGCCAAGCTTCACGGCGATGTCGAGCCTCGTCCGGTCATGGTCGCAATAGACCACGCGTTCAGATCCAAGGGCCACTGCGAAGCCCGCCGCATAAAGACCAATCGAGCCGGGCGGCGCCATGCCAACGACCAGCACCGTACCGCCCGGCCGCTCGGCCAGGTGCGGGCCAACCGCGCGCCATCCGTCCGAAAGGTTGTCCGCAACGCCCGCGACAAGCGCTGGGTCAGCGTCGGACGGCAGTGCTGTGAGCATATGATCGGCATACGGCACGACAACCGCATCGGAGAGAAAGCCGCCCCAATGCGGGCTCGTCGGGCCCCAACCATAAGCGTCCTCGGGCGGGACCGTGGTGCACTGCGCGGTGAAGCCGCGACCGCAATTGCCGCACGACCCGCAGGCGATCTTCCACGGGATGATCACGCGGTCACCCGGTTTCCACTTGGTCACCCGGTCGCCCACCTCGGTGACGACACCCTCACCCTCATGGCCGAGCGGCGTTGGGCCTTTCAGCGGCATCAGCCCCATGATGACCACACCGTCCATATCGCAGGTCGCAACAGTCAGTGGTTTGACGATCACGGCGTCGTCATCGGGCAGCGAAGGCGCGGGAACCTCGCGCCACTCCAGCTGCCGCGGAGCAATGAAGTTCAGCTGCTGCATCATGGCCATGGGTAGGCCTCCTTCGTCGTTCTATGGCGATCACCATATTTCGATATCACTAGACCGGTCACCATACAAGTGCGTAGAACCCTCGCGGATTAAGGAGTGGATGATGCCCAGACGAAGCGATGCGCGCGGAAAGCTGATGAAAACGGCGAGCGTTCTCTTCAGGCGCCAGGGCTATCACGGCACTGGTCTGACCCAGATCCTCGACGAAAGCGGCGCGCCGAAGGGCTCGTTCTACTACCATTTTCCGGGCGGTAAGGAGGAACTGGCGGCTGTGGCGACCGAAGAGGCAGGGGGAGAGATCAGTGATGTGGTCGACCGGGCGTTCAGCGGTGCACGGACCTTTGAAGACGGCGCGGCGGCGTTGATCGATACGATTGCCGGCTGGTTCGAAAAGTCAGGCTACACCATGGGGTGCCCGATCACCTCGGTCCTGCTTGAAACCGTGCCGGGGTCAGACCGCCTGCGCGGCGTTACTCGGGATGTGCTCAACGACTGGACCACACGCGTTGCGGCGCATGCTGAGGCTGATGGCTTTCGCGCGGAGGACGCCGCGACCATAGGTGACGCGATGCTGATGTCGCTCGAAGGGGCATGGATCCTGGCACGCGCCCGCCAAGACAGAACAGCATTCGATAACGCTGCGCGAACGGTGACAGCGCTAGCCTCCGCAATGCGCGGTTAGCCCGCAGCCTAAGCCCAGGCCGGTCACTCCGCCTG
>JBCBMW010000024.1:0-32135 GCA_039822105.1 Pseudomonadota bacterium
GTCGAGATCGAAACACCTGCATGGTTGGTGAGAACTGTGCCGAGCTGCGTTTTCGTCACAAGCGCTGGGTCGGCCTTGATCGTCCGCTGCGCCTCTGGCTGTGCCAAATCTGAACGAATGAAGGAAATGCCCTCACCGGCTTCCGCAGGCTCGACGACGAGCTCAGCCACGACCCCAGAGTGAAGGCCCACGCCCGACAAACGCGCTGTTTCAGCGAGCGTTGCGGCGGCCTTCAGGTCGTTGGCTGGTTCGTCAAACATGCTCTACCCCTATCCCGGAAATGTGGCTTATGGATGGATAACGATGCAGTGCGAAATGACGGGTTGTTTCCCGCTGTTACAGTTTCCGTGAGAACTCACTCCACGGTGACCGATTTCGCGAGATTGCGCGGCTGATCGACATCCGTCCCTTTGAGAACGGCCGTGTGATAGGCGAGCAGTTGAATAGGCGCGGCGTAGACAAGCGGCGCGAGCATCGGATCGACCTCTGGCAAGGCAAAGCTCCCCAAGAGCTGATCATCGGCTGCGGCCCGTTTGATCCCCTCCTCTGACGAAAGAAGAATGCACCGACCACCGCGGGCGATGACCTCATGCATGTTGGAGAGCGTTTTTTCGAAATGCTTGTCCGGCGGTGCGATCACGATCACTGGCACATGCTCATCGACCAGAGCGATCGGCCCGTGTTTCAACTCCCCCGCAGCATAGCCCTCAGCGTGAATGTAGCTGATCTCTTTGAGCTTCAGCGCGCCCTCCATCGCGAGAGGGAAGCTGAGGCCGCGGCCAAGGTAGAGCACGTCCGACGCCGGAACGAGCTCATGGGCGAGAGCGACAACATCCTCGCCATGGGTCAGCACCTCGCCAATCAGCCGCGGTAAGGCGTAGAGCGCGTGCACCAACCGCGCCTCTTCCTCTTTCGTCAGCACACCGCGCGCCCGGCCCGCGGCAATCGCCAGGCATGCAAGGGTCGCAAGCTGGCAGGTGAACGCCTTGGTCGAAGCCACGCCGATCTCTGGGCCTGCTTTGATTGGGAACAGCGCGTCAGCCTCGCGGCCCATGGTCGATTCAAGGACATTGACGACCGCGCCAACATGGAGCCCTGCTGCCTTGGCATCGCGCATGGCCGCAAGCGTGTCCGCGGTCTCACCGGACTGGCTGATGAAGAGGGCAATGTCTCCCTCCTGGTAAGGAACATCGCGGTAGCGAAGCTCGGACGCAATATCGATCTCGACAGGGAGCTTTGCCCAGCTCTCGAACCAGTACTTGGATACAAGCCCCGCAAGATAGGCTGTCCCGCAGGCCGATAGCGTGAGCCGCTGCACCTTGCTAAAATCAATGGGAGAGTCGGGAAGGCTCACCGTCTCCGTGTTCGGATCAAGGTAGCTAGCCAAAGTATGAGAGACGACCTCGGATTGCTCTTCGATCTCTTTGGCCATGAAGTGGCGGTGCCGCCCCTTTCCCACGAGCACCGATGAAGCATCCGACATCACCTCTTCGCGGTTCGCATGCTGACCGTCGGCGTTGTAAATCTCCGCGCTGTCAAGGGTCAGGCGCGCCCAGTCGCCCTCCTCTAAGTAGCTGATACGGCGCGTAAAAGGTGCTAGCGCAAGGGCGTCCGAGCCGATATACATCTCGCCCTCACCATGCCCAATCGCCAGCGGGCTGCCTCGGCGGGCGCAGTAAATCGCCTGGGGCTCAACCGCGAAAACCACGCCGAGGGCAAACGCGCCCTCCAACTGGCTGAGTGTCGCCTCGAACGCGTCTCGCGGACTGCCTTTGGCTTTGAGCTCGGTTTCGAGAAGACGAGCGATCACCTCGGAGTCCGTTTCGGACTCGAACGCCGCTCCTGAGGCCTGGAGTGTGCTCTTCAGCTCACTGAAATTCTCGATAATGCCGTTGTGCACGATCGCCAGAAGATCGCCGCCATGGGGATGCGCATTGTCTTCTGTCGGACGACCGTGGGTGGCCCAGCGTGTGTGGCCAATACCAACGGTGCCGGGCAGCGGATCTTCGCGCAGGCGGGCCTCAAGCGCTGAAAGCTTGCCCACAGCGCGGCGGCGCACCACCGCATCGCCATTGATGGCGGCAACACCAGCGCTGTCATATCCTCGGTACTCAAGCCGTTTCAGCGCATCAACCAGACGATCCGCCACCGGCTCTTTGCTCACAATACCGACAATACCGCACATAGACTATTCGTCTCCATTCCGCTTACGGAAGCTCGTCGCCCAACCATCTTTGGTCATCTGCCGACCACGAGCGACGGAGAGCGCATCATCGGGGACGTCTTTGGTGATCACCGATCCTGACCCCGTGAACGCGCCCCTGCCGACCGTGACCGGAGCAACCAGACTTGCGTTTGAGCCAATAAAGGCGTCCTCGCCAATCACGGTTTTATGCTTGTTGTAACCGTCGTAGTTGCAGGTGATGGTGCCAGCGCCGATATTGGTGCGTGCACCGATTTCTGCGTCGCCGAGGTAGGTGAGATGTCCCGCCTTCACACCATGGCCCAGAACTGACTTCTTGATCTCGACGAAATTGCCGACCTTGGCGTCTTCACTGAGCACAGTGCCCTCGCGCAGCCGGGCAAACGGACCCGCCGCTGAGCCGCTCTTCATCACCGCGCCTTCGAGATGGCTGAAGGCCCTCACCTCGCTTTTCGGCGCGAGCTTCACACCTGGCCCGAAGACAACATTGGGGTGGATCACCGCATCCTGCCCAATCTCCGTGTCGTGAGAGAAGTAAACCGTATCGGGATCGATCAAAGTGACCCCGCTTAGCATCACCTCACGGCGGCGACGCTGTTGGAAGATCGCCTCAGCAGCCGCAAGCTCTGTACGGTCATTGACGCCGAGGACCTCATCCTCCGTGCCCGTCACGGTGGCGAGGACTTCTCCCGCACCCGATGCCAGGCCAACGAGATCCGTCAGGTAGTACTCGCCCTTCGCATTTTCATTGGTGATTTGAGGCAGATAGGTCCGCAGCGCCTGGCTCGACATGGCCATCACGCCAGAATTGCACAGGGTGATGGCGAGCTCTTCCGGGCTTGCATCCTTCGCCTCGACAATGCGGGTCAGTTGCCCATCAGCACCAAGAACAAGCCGTCCGTAGGGGCCCGGCTCATCTGTCTCAAACCCAAGAACGGCGATCGCCGCACCATCCGTCACCGTCTTGGTCAGGGCCTCCAGCGTCTCAAGACGCAAGAGCGGCGTGTCGCCATAAAGGACGATCACAATCCCTTCGAACCCCTCAAGGACAGACATCCCCGCCCTCACCGCATCACCCGTGCCCTGCGGCGGGTCCTGCACAGCAATCTCTGCCTGCGGATCAAGTGAGCCGAGCGCGGCTTTCACTTTCTCACCGCCCGCGCCGATCACCACACCCAAACGCTCCGCACCCAGAGCGCGTGCTGTCTTGAGGCAATGGCCCAGCATCTCAAGATGCCCGACCTTGTGCAGGACTTTGGGGGTCTCTGACCGCATGCGCGTGCCGTGACCGGCAGCAAGAACAAGACTGGCGATTGCGGGCATCGGGTCCTCCTTGAACCAGGCAGGCGGTCGCCTAACCCTATTGGCTCTCTTTTGGGCGTCACATGCTGTGAAAGGATGCTACAGCGCGTGGCAAGTGGAGAAAGGCAATCTGATGGGACGATTATCGGGTGCTGTGTGCATTTTCGATCTTGATGGCACTTTGGTCGACAGCGCCCCGGACCTCACAGCCGCGCTCAATGTCATGCTGGGCCGCGCAGGGCTCAAGCCAATGTCCCCAGATGAGACCCGGCAATATGTTGGCGAAGGCGCCCGCGCGCTCCTGAAACTCGGCTATGCGCGGCAGGGCCAAGTCTTTCCCGATAACGAGGAAGGCGACGCGCTCGTTGATGCCTATGTCGCGGTCTACGCCGCGCGGATAGCGGATCTTTCCCATCCGTTCCCTGGGCTGGAGCCCGCTCTCACTCGTCTCAAGGCCGAGGGCGCGAGCCTTGCCGTCTGCACCAACAAAAAAGAGGTCCTCGCGAGACCTCTTCTTGAAGAACTCAATTTGATGCATTGGTTCGAGCCGGTGATCGGCTCCGATACGCTGAGCGAGCGAAAGCCTTCGCCTCTACCGCTTCAGCACATTGTTCGAGAAACCCGCGCCGATCGGGGGATCATGATCGGCGATACCAAGACTGATCTTCACGCAGCCGAGGCCGCCGGGATTCCTTCGTTGATCGCCACCTTTGGATATGGCCGCAGCGATGAGGCCCTTGCTAACGCGAACTGGTTTGAAAGCTTTGAGGACCTGCCAGACCTCATCCTCAACCAGCTCGGCTAGCAAGCATCGGTCTAGGCGTGGAACTCGTCCCGGCGAGGCATGCCGTTCACCATATCGCTGCGAACATCGAACCGCGATGACCGCATGGTGGAGACGAAACCCTCTTGAACGAGCTTCACGTCAACGTCGTAGCCCTGTTTCTTCCAGTACTCCCGGATGAGCGACTGGAGCCGCGAAGCGCCTTCGTTGGTGCAGTAGTCAGACATGGCCTTAGCCTCCCTATCAGACAAGAAGGGTCATATCCGCTCAAAAGTAAGGTTGTCTACATAAAGATGAAAAAACTATTGCCGGGTTAGCTGGTAATTAACCTTTTTATTCTTTGTGCACTGCAGTATCCAGTCGAATGGGATAACATAACGCTTCAACCATCGCTGAACTCTTCAATCTGCATTTCAATGGACGCTTTGTCCTTGACTCCGATCAGGTTGTTAGGGGCGGTGAGGCTTGACGCGCGAGCGCAATGGCGGCCACGCGGTGAGCGATGATTGAGACCAGCTCCACCCCCTCCCGCGGCGCGCGGTTTCGCTTTGGCGACGCTTTAATTGACGGAAGCGTCGCCCGCTTCACCTTTGCGTGCGACCGCTATGGGGTATTTGAGGAAACAGTGGACTTTGAGGTCCAAGGGCAAGTGCCAGAGGGCCTTCTGACCCTTTTGCACGTCGCGCTCGGGGTCAGCACCTACAAAGCAGCAGCTGCGCAAGAGATTGTCTTCCCAGCCCTCACGCGGGCTGGCCGCGCGATGGCTGAGGCGCTCTATACCCATGGTCTTGCCGAGTTTTTCGTTAGGAGCGGCCTGCCCTACCCCGCACCCACCAAGTTTGATGGAGCGATCACCGCCGCTGCCGCGGGCGAGCTCAGATGGGACCGACAGCCATTGGTTGCATTTGGTGGGGGCAAAGACAGCTATGTCGCGGGCGCCATCGCCGAGAACGCTTTGGCGGCACAGCCGCAATTTGCGTCGGTGGTTCTCTCCGATGCAGTCGCCGCGACGCTCACAGCCACGGCCCCCTCGCCGCTTTTGTTTGTGAAGCGCTCCCTCGATCCCAAACTGTTGGGCCTCAAGGGCGCGTTCTCTGGGCATGTGCCCATCACCGCGATCAACATTCTCGTCCTCACCATCGCAAGCCATCTTCGCGGCCTTGGCCCAGTGATCTTTGCCAATGAGCGGTCTGCTGACGAACCAACAATGATGGTCGGTGAAGAGCCGGCCAATCATCAATACTCAAAATCATCAGTGTTTGAAGAGTTGCTGCGCGCGGCGGTGAGCGAGGCCGCCCCATCAGCACCGGCAAGCTTTTCTGTCCTGCGCCCCTATTCAGAGCTCTGGATCGGGCGGTCGTTTTCAACAATCAAAGACGCCTTCCCCCGGTTCACCAGCTGCAACCGCAATTTCAGGCTCGCCGGAGATGCCGACCAGCGTTGGTGCGGCACATGCGCGAAATGTGCGTTCACGTCGCTCATCCTCGCCCCCTTCATTGGGCATGACGAGCATCAAACGATCTTTGGTCGGATCATGCTCAATCTCGATGATCTGCAGGGCCAATATCGTGAGCTGGTTGGACTGGCCGATCATAAGCCGTGGGATTGCGTGGGAACGATCGACGAATGCCAGGCTGCGCTTTATCTTGCCTCAAAGTCTGAGGCCTGGGCAGAAACAGCGGCTGTCAAAACCCTGATGCCGGAGCTTCTTCGTCAGAAAACGGAGCATCAGCTCGAAAGGCAAGTCGCCGACGCCCTAACACCAGAAGCGCCCGGCGCCGTGCCAACGGCGTTTTACGAAGCCGCGAGGCTCTTCGGATGACACCCATCATTCTTCACGGCGCGGGGCGCGAAGCCCAAGCGGCAGCTGAGCACTTCATCGCCCAAGGCCAAACGCCCCTGCTCTACGACGACGGCGGCGGCACGGTTCCTGGCACAACGCCAGTGACGCTTGAGGAGGCCAAGGCCGCGCTGCGCGGCGCGATCTACCTTCGATCACCGGGCGTGCCGCCCACCAACCCGCTTGTTGTCGAAGCCGCCCGCGCTGCCGCGCTCGCCACGACCCCAACGGGCTACTGGCTCAAGGAGTATGCACCGCCTGGCACCATCACCGTGACCGGCACAAAAGGCAAAAGCACGACCACAGCTCTTCTGACCTCACTGCTAAAGGCTGCAGGCATAAAAAGTGCCGCCTACGGAAATATCGGATCACCGCCGCTCAGCGGAGAGCCCGTGACCGAAACCCACCCGGTGATCGAGGTCTCATCCTACATGATGCATGACCTGCCGGAGGCGGAGCACCTCCACCTCATCACGTCACTCTACAAAGAGCATGCGGATTGGCACGGCACCGAGGCCGACTATCGCGCCGCCAAACTCCGACCCTTCCGGCGGAAAAACCCTGCCAACGGCATCGCGCCGCGGTCGGTGATCGACGCGGAACACCTGCCGCCCAGCGTCATCGCCGTCGAGGACATCGTTCACGATCAAGGTGTTAACCTCTCAGCTTCAGATCTCGAAATCGACGTGGGTCCGCGAGATAGAGGCTTTCACGCCGGCCCTTTACGCGCGGCCTTGCGCCTGTCGCTGGCAGCTGCCGCGAGCATTATCTCCCCCTCTAACCTCAAGAACGCAGCAGAAACCGCGGCCACCAACTGGCGCGGCCTTCCCTCTCGCCAAGCCATCATTCCGACCACTGACGGCAAACTCTGGGTCGACGACACACTCGCCACCATTCCTGAAGCCACGCTGGCAGCGCTCGGTAGGTTTGCTGAACGAGACGTATGCGTTGTTCTAGGCGGCGCCGACCGCGGCCAAGACTATGCGCGCTTGGTCTCTTGGATTGCCGAACATCCAAACGTTCAGGCATTTGGTATCGGTCCAGCAGCGATAAGGCTCGGCGAACCGCCGGTCGTTTCTTGTCATTCTCTGGATGAGGCGATCGACCGTGCCGCCAAAGCGTGCCCGCCACGGGGCGTGGTTCTTTTTTCCCCTGCAGCGCCCTCATCACCTCCACATAAAAGCTATAGTGAGCGGTCGGCAGTCTTCGCGGCGAAGGCGCGGAGCGGCACTTGATGGGATCACTCTGCAGCTGCTTTGCAGGATCCGACTGGACGAAGGTCCGGCGAGCGTGTGGCCAGTTTGACGGGCGACCAGGTCAACGCCGTCGCCAGTTCAAGTATACTGATTTTCCGGGTAGACTGAAGCTCACGGCGTCGATCGCGATTCGCATAGACCATGCCAATGGCGTCACGCATCGCGCGGAGATAGGCACGGACGCCACCCCTGAATGAGAACCGTATCGCCAGATACATATTGAGCACCAGATGAACAGGCAGTGTCGGCACCAAGAGGACCGCTGGCATGTTGCGGAGGTGAGTCACAACGCGGTTCCGATGGCCGTGATAGATGGAAAAATCGCTGTGGCGCCCGGTGATACCCGAGCCCTCGTGCGCGACAATAGCATCGGCAAGTTGCAAGGTCCGCCCACCCGCGAGGCGCAAGCGGAACCCAAGGTCCACGTCCTCGACGTAGCAAAAAAATGACTCATCGAAGCCGCCAAGCTTCAAAAATGCCTCTCGACGGTAGAATGCAGCGGCAGCGCAGGCAGCGAACGTCTCAGCATCTTCGGCATCGTCAGGCCGAGGGTGATGAAAACCTCCGCGATAGGCCACGCCTCCAAAGAAGTAGGCGTCACCCAAACCATCAAGCCGGCTAGGATCGTCGGCGGCGAGCTGTGTCGAGCCAAACGCATCCACCTCTGGATAGGTTTGCACGCCCTGAACAAACGCCTTGATCCAGTCTTTGTCGGGATAGGCGTCGGGATTGAGAAAGGCGACCCAATCACCGGTGGCCCGATCGACGGCGCGATTGTTAGCCGCAGCAAAGCCCAAATTGTCATCCATCATCATAACGTGTGCGTCGCCGAGATGGGGGGCCGCCAAAGCCATCGAGTTATCGCTTGAGGCATTGTCGACGACGAAGATCTCTTTCGGCGCCGCCGACTGGCCCGCGAGGCTGGACAAGCACTTTGCCAACCTATCACCGGCGTTGTAGTTGACGATAATGACGGACACGGACGCTATGCCGGTGAGGGTATCCAATTGTGCTAGCCTTCCTGCGTAAGCGACCGCTTTAGTGGCGCCGCACCACCGAGCTAGCATAGGTCGCCGTGGAGGTTTCAACCGAAGCGGCGAAACTGAGCTGTGCGGTGCGAGCACAAACGGCTGAGTGAGTTCCAGATCGATGATACGTGCAGCACGCTCCGAATTGGCAGATCAGGCCATGAGAAGCTACAGGCCCGTTTATCGGTTCCGATCAGGTTTGCCGCGGTTAGGGCCGGAACTCGGCGTACTATTGCAGGCGCTGGAGCCCCTCACCAAGCCTACGGAGAAATGGCCGTCCAGTGTGCCCGATCCTAGACGATTTGCCCCTTGCTAACGCACGCCCGGATCCCCGTTCCCACTGGCGCCTGCGGATAGACATCGCCCTGGCCATTCCCTATGACGCAGCTCAATTTTGCAACGTGCGGCCAAGCGACTTGGTCAAGCACCGTGGCCGAGGCAAGTTAGAGACATGGCAAACATGAAGGTCGTCATCCTGGCGGGAGGTAAAGGGACCCGACTGTCTGAAGTGACGTCATTGAAGCCCAAACCTATGGTCGAAGTTGGTGGTCAGCCGATACTCTGGCACATCATGAAGATTTATGCCGCTCATGGTCTCAATGACTTCGTGATTTGCTGCGGCCATAAAGGCTTTGCCATCAGAGAGTACTTCTCCAACTATTTTCTGCATACGTCTGATGTGACATTTGATCTGCGGACAAACAGCGTTGAGTACCATCAGAACCGAGCCGAGCCGTGGCGGGTCACCCTCATGGATACCGGCGAAGAGACCATGACAGGTGGACGTTTGAAGCGGGTTCAACACTTGCTGAAAGATCAAGATGCATTCTGTTTCACTTATGGTGACGGCGTGGGCGACGTTGACATCACCGCCCTGCTCGACTTCCACAAAGGACACCAAAAGCTTGCCACAATGACGGCAACCCTACCGCCAGGCCGCTTCGGCGCGTTGAACATCGTAGATAATCAGATCACCCGATTTAAGGAAAAGCCACGCGGTGACGGCGCCCGCGTCAACGGGGGCTTTTTTGTGCTGTCCCCAAAAGTCATCGATTACATCGAAGACGACACCACGACTTGGGAACAAGAACCGCTAATGTCCTTAGCCAATGACGGCGAGCTCATGTCGTTCTCCCACGACGGTTTCTGGCAGCCCATGGACAATGTGCGCGATATGCAGGTGCTTAACGATCTGTGGGCACGCGACGAGGCGCCGTGGAAAGTTTGGAAATAGCCTATGTTTTCCGGAGCATTTGAGGACAAAACTGTCGTCGTAACAGGGAACACGGGGTTCAAAGGCGCGTGGCTGACGATGTGGCTACAAAAGCTTGGCGCCCGCGTGGTTGGTGTATCGGTTGACGTACCGACAGAACCAGCCATGTTCCGTGTACTGGGCATCGAAGACAGAATAGAGCATCACTACGCGGATGTCCGAAACCTTGATGAGGTGAGGAAGATCATCTCCAACGCTCAACCAGACTTTGTTTTTCACCTCGCAGCGCAGGCCATTGTCTCGCAATCCTACGCAGACCCCCTGAGCACAATCTCGACCAATGCTCTGGGCACTGCCAATATTCTCGAGGCACTACGGAGTGTCGATAAGAAGTGTACGGCTGTACTGATTACTTCTGACAAATGCTACGAAAACGTCGAGTGGGAATGGGGATATCGCGAAACCGACCACCTTGGCGGCAAGGACGTGTACAGCGCATCAAAGGCAGCGGCAGAAGTCATTATACGTTGTTACGTTCAATCGTTCTTTCAGGGTGATGGCAACAATGTATCAATCGTCAGTGCGAGAGCAGGAAATGTCATCGGCGGCGGCGATTGGGCAAAAGATCGCATTGTGGTCGATTGCATGACCAGTTGGGCTGAAGGCCGAACGGTTCAGCTTCGAAGCCCTCGCGCCACACGGCCTTGGCAGCACGTCCTTGAGCCCTTGAGCGGATACCTAGCACTTGCCGCACGAGTAGCGACCGATTCCAGTCTACACGGAGAATCTTTCAATTTCGGCCCGCGAGCGGAACAGAATTTTACGGTTTTGGAATTGCTTCAAGACCTCAGGTCCCATTGGACCGGAGATTCTGATGGCAAAGGCTATGAAGTGGTGGACGACATACCGTTCAAGGAAGCCGGACTTCTCAAGCTTAACTGTGACAAGGCCATGCACTACCTCAAATGGGCCCCCACCCTCAGCTACGAGCAATGCGTTGAGTTTGTCGGAAGTTGGTATTCGGAGTATTATTCGAACAACGCGTCTATGTTCGATCTCACCAACCATCAGCTCACATCGTACGAGCAGCATGCTGCAAACCGGGGGCTTGCGTGGGCAAAATCCTGATTGGTGAGACGCAAAGCGATGGAGTCCTCCTGACCCCGTTGCGACGCATCCACCACCCCAAGGGAGATATATACCACGCTCTCAAGGCCAGTGAGGGCGCGTTCGAACAGTTTGGTGAAGCATACTTCACGACGATCACCGCAAACGAAACCAAGGGATGGAAACAGCACACCCGCATGGTTATGAACCTGGTGGTGCCCGTAGGCAGGGCCACTTTCTTCGTACACTGTGAAAGACGGGACCGCACCGTTTCTGTAGAACTGGGTGGTGAGGACTACGCGCGACTAACGGTACCTCCTGGCTATTGGATGGCATTTCATGGCCACCAAAACCCTCTAAACCTCGTACTGAATATAGCGTCTATTGAGCACGATCCTGATGAGGCGGTAGACGTTCCATTGGATCGGTTTCAGGTCCCAAAATGTCCGTGACGGTGGCAGTAACAGGCGCAAGCGGGTTACTAGGGTCCGCGATGGTTCAGTCGGCCGCAAGGCGCGGCATCGACACCATTGGCGTTGACCGAAGCAGAATCTCGTGGTCGTCCGTTCACCAAACGGCAGAGTATATTCGAGCGTTGAATGCGGATTTACTCGTTCACTGTGCAGCTAATACAAATGTGGAAGGTTGCGAACAAGATCCCTCGTCTGCGTACCGGGACAACACTGTTTTAACCGAGATCATTGCATCCGCGTGCGGCCAATCTGATACTCAGATGATTTACGTAAGCAGCACGGGCGTTTATGGTGATCACAAGGAAGATCCGTATACTGATTTCGACGATGTCCACCCGACCACAACTCATCACAAAAGCAAGTATTTGGGTGAGCAAGCTGCACAGACTTTTTGTCCTGATGCTCTGATTGTACGCACAGGTTGGTTGTTCGGCGGCCCCGCTGACAACAAAAAGAATTTTGTTGTCAATCGCATCCGAGAAGCCCGCGCGTGCGATGGCGAAATGGTCTCCAACAGGGAACAGTTCGGCAGCCCCACCTTTGTCACCGATGTTGCAGAGCGCATTTTCGATCTGCGCACTCGCGGCTACGCTGGTGTTTTCAACTGTGTCAATGAGGGGGTGGCTTCGCGGTTTGACTATGTTTCCGCCATCATGAAGGCATCAGACATTGACGTGCCTATTGTTCCAAAGGGCGCGAGTGCTTTTAGCCGCATCGCACCGGTTTCGAACAACGAGGCGGCCACCAACACGAAAATGGGGATGTTAGGCATGGCTCCTATGCGAGATTGGCGAGTCGCACTCAACGACTACGTCTCCGAAGCCATCGCATCGCTAGGCTGATGTCAACGCGAGCTGACGTATCGATACTTGGAGCCGGAATCGCAGGCCTCGCCGCCGCGAAGCATCTGCACGACCAAAACCTCAGTGCCCATATATTTGAAGCAGCCGATGAAGTCGGCGGCTTGCTTGCGGGCTTCACAGTGGACGGGTTTCGGTTTGACCAGGCTGTGCACTTGTCCTTCGCTACTGAACCTGAAGTCCGGGCCGTTTTTGATCAGACACCCTACCATACGCATAAGCCCGAATCGCTGAATTGGGACGTTGACAAGTGGCTTCGCCACCCCGTTCAAAACAACATGTTCCCCCTGCCGACGGATGAGAAGACCGATCTAATCAGGGGGTTGGTTGATCAGACCGATGGACCGATTCACAACTATCGCGACTGGCTCGTTCAACAGTATGGAAAGCCGATCGCGGAACGCTGGCCTCTTCAGTACACGCGAAAATACTGGCGGCTCGATGCCAGCAGACTGGGAACGGGCTGGATAGGTAGCCGCATGAGGCGCGCTGACCTGAGCGAAGTTCTACGCGGCGCAATGTCAGAGGACAAATCAAACACATACTATGTCAAAGAGATGCGCTACCCAGAGGAAGGGGGGTACTTTTCTTTTATCGAGCCTCTGGTCGACCCCGCAACGGTCTCGCTTTCCCATCGCGCTCAAAGGATCAATACAGATGATCGCGTCGTTCACTTTGACAACGGCGAGACCCACCACTACCGCCGACTGATCTCCACCATTCCGCTGCCCATGCTGATTGCCATGGCAGAGAACGCGCCCGATGAGCTTAAGCGGAAGGCCCAGACCCTTGTCGCTACACAGATCGACCTTGTATCGGTCGGCTTTTCCAAACCAGACGTCTCTCCCGCATTGTGGTTTTACATCTACGACGAGGACATAGAAGCGGCTCGCGCCTATTCACCCAGTTGGAAAAGCCCTGCAAATGCGCCTGCCGGATGCAGCTCATTGCAGTTCGAGATCTATTCGTTGCCAGACGAAAAGGTCGACCGCAGCGAAGCGTTCTTGAAGGAGAACGTTTTGTACTCTCTTAAGAAAATGCGGTTAGCGGACGATAATGATATTCTCTTTATGCACCATAAACGGATCAGCCACGGCAACGTGGTGTTCACGTTGGGTATGGAAGAGATACGAGCAGAATTGCTTGCCTGGCTCTCAACCCAAGATATAGAGGTTGCAGGACGTTTTGGCTGCTGGGGATACATTTGGAGCAACCAAGCTTTCATGAGTGGCCTTTCTGCAGCAAACAGAGTTAGCCAAACCACCTGATCACTGCTCATCGAGTAAGCCCATGCAAAAAGCGACCGTCGTTCCACGCAACGACCTCTTACAAAAGGTAGATAGCTGCGACGCGCTTCAGGGCGTGAACTCAGGATACACGGTGTTGCGCCAAGAACGCCGCTTTCCGTTGCCCTACGCCAAATTCATGGGACAGCATCTGCATTCGATCACATCCGGCCACGTGTACCGCCGGACGGAGTTCCGGGTTCCGGAAATCGCTCTATCGAAATACAGCAATGTGACCGTCCTACCCGAGAAGTTCATCCTGGTTGATAGCGAGACGATCAGCGGCGACTCCTGCGAGGAACTGGTACGCAGCGATGACGGCGTTTGGTTTAAAGAAGAAGACTCCTTTGACTTCCAAGGTCAGAAGGTCTGCTTTCCGCGCCTGACAAGTCATAAGTGGTCAATCGGCCGTAACCAGATCGATTATTCGAACGCCATTGATGTACCCATTCAAGAAATAGAAGGACCTGTTCTTTCGACTCTTGCATGGTACGAGACGAATGTCAGTCATTGGCTTGTTGATATCTTTGCCCGACTTTGGGGCACACCCTTCGTTAAAAATAAAAATCTTAAAGTGTTGGTTCCTAGTGGTTCCATACCCTACATGAAGGAGACCCTCGAACTTCTCGGCATTTCAAAAGACCAAATAGTATCAGTACACAATGGATATCGTTACCAGTTCGAGACACTTTACAACATTTCCCGACTAGCAAGCCATTATAACTTTTTTTCTCCAGAAATTTGCGAATTTTATAATTACTTGCCCAACTATGTAGAAGATTTTCAACGCGGCACCGACGACCTAATTTATATATCTCGACAAGATACTCAAAACCGTCCCTGTGTGACCGAGTTGGAGCTTGAGGATAAGCTAAAGGATCGCGGCTTCAGGGTTATTCAGCTTACAGATCTATCTATTGTTGAAAGGCTTTCCTGTCTCCGAGGCGCAAAACTGGTGATGGGTGCTTGTGGCGCGGGCATGGCACATACCCTCTTCATGGATGACAAAACCCATGTCATGGTCACAGGCGCCCCTGACATGCACTTCCATTCGAACTTGTTTCTCAACATCGCCGCCCAGAAAAATCAGTCGGTTGCGCTTGTCGGTGGACAGAACATTGACAACAAAAACAAGACACTTGACCGGTGGACGCTACCAGTCGACGATACATTGAAGCAAGTCGATCGCTTTTTGCTCGACCTGTGATGAAGAACAGCTCCTCGCTGCATGAAACCAAGGAAAAATCATGGCTCTCTCGGTTAATGACTGTGCCAAGCAATTACCTCGTGCACGTAACATTGCTGCATGTTTGAAAGCAGTTGGTACGGAGAAAACGACTGATTTCACATACTTGGAAATCGGCACATGCTTCAAGGAAGACGAAGGCATGTCGACATACGTGGCGGCACAGTTTTTGGCGGAACAGGATTTGTCTGGGCATGTATACTCGCTCGAGCTTGATTTAGAGCATATCTCAGCATCAAGAGAAATTGTCCGACGACATAATGAGCACCTGATGGATCGCGTCACATGGGTGCAAGGGAACTCTGCGCAAACGGTACCAGAGACACTGAGTCAAATTGAGTCGGTTGACGTTGCGTTCGTAGATGGCGGGGGACATCCCCTATTCAACTTGTTCGAATTTCAGTTGCTTTGGGATAAATTGTCTCCAGACGGACTAATTCTGATTGATGACTGCGTCTACCTACCACCATCACCAGGCTATATGGGTCGACGAGATTATGGCAAAGCTCAGTTGATCTTGCCCTTTCTGATGCTCGCCGAATACATCAACTTTCAACCAGCAGCCATCGGTGCGGATATCGGTCAGCCTGCGAACTCACCTGAAACACTTGAACGCGTCCTTGCGGCCGCGCCGATGACAGAGTTCACACGCGGATTGTTTGCTCACGCAGAATTTCGCGATATTGCTGCAACGTTTGAAGACATGGACTTCTCGTTTCTCGCCGGGAACCAATTGGTTGTCGGGAAACAGGAGCCGATGAGACAGCTCCGAGACGGGAACGATAAGAGCACAATTTCGCTTTCGTATACACCTTAGCAGCCGCTCAGTTTCTTCCGCCACGAGGTTCCAAGATTCAGCATACGCTGGCGAGGCTCGCACAACACCGTTGTCGGCCACGTCTGGTGCACAGCGCGCCGTTGGCATCTGATCAATTGGATAGGACAAGTATTCGCCTGCAAACCTGTCAGTCAACGTAGGCATGCGAGGCAGCTGGGTCAGCCGGATACGGCTTGCACAAAATCATAAGCTCAAAGACAATTAGGGCATTCCGGACGATTTCTGCTGGACCGGATGAGCAACGCAAAGCCAGTGCACCCCACCGCCATACCGATCGCCACTCGACATGCCAGCCAGTTAGAAGAGCACGACAACCGACAAGTCTTTATCATCAACGCACCCGTTCGGTTTTTTGTTGGCGGATCTGTCGGCGCCGATCCATCGCTCAGTGAGCTGGGCAAGCCCGAGCAGCAACTCACCACACTTATTCAGCAAACTGACACTTGAGGTGGTAAGCCACGAGTGTCCCGCGATGGCTCACGCGAGAACCGCTTTATCGAGCTCGGAACTGGTAAGGAGTGAACTCAGTTTAGCGTACTTTTTTCAGCGAGATCTTGGGCTGGTTGGCTTAGCACAGCCTTGATGTCAGCCACCGACTAGAATCGCCAAAACCGCCGCTCCTTTGCCAGCAGACTCCTCTCTAACGTGGCCCCCTGATAACCCGTCCGAGTATGAGCCGCTTAGCGGCCACCGCACCTCTGCGTTGGACATGCCATCGGCCGACGCTGAGCTACAATGCCCAGAACAGCCGGATCAGATTTGATCCGGACAAGGATTATTCACAGAATAGCTCGAAAGTTTGAGTTTTGGATACCAGGGGCATGAGAATGACAAACCACAAAAGCTGGTTCGAAGTTTCATCGCCACTTCCCCAATCATGGGAAGTGGCGCGAGTGACGGGGCTCGAACCCGCGACCTCCGGCGTGACAGGCCGGCACTCTAACCAACTGAGCTACACCCGCTTCGTAACACTGTACGAGCATTGGCGCTTAATGAACCGGCACGCGAGCGTCAAGCGCCCATTGCTCATTTTAATTCTAGCGAGGTGAAGCATCTCAAAAAGCCAACACTAGCGATAACAGGGCCCGCTGACCGCATCGCTTGAAAGATGGTGGTCTGATAATATCAAGTGAGCTCCGATAACCAGGGCTCGAGCACAGGGAGTTCTTTGTCTTGGTCCACGATGCCATTGCGGGAAAGACTGCGATAAGCATCAATCAACTGGTCCGCAACGGAAGCACCAGATCGGATAGACGATTTGACGACGTCGATCACATCGTAGGGGTAACGATAGCACGGGTCCTCATCGACAAAGTCTTTGAAGAAATCGTGTTCGTTTCGATCCTGGAACACCGTCGCCTCAAAGAAACCAAGACGCGCACCATGGTCCCAAAGAATGACCTGACCGATAAGTCCGCGCAGAATGTCAGTGAAGCGAAAGTTCACGAAACAGGGCAGATAAAGAAGCGGGAAAAATTCCTTGTACGTAATCGTATTTTGAGAGTTGTAGGGGCAGACGACACCTTCGTCCAACACGAGAGGATCGCGCTTTTCAAACGTACAAGGTTTATTGATGACAAGCCTATAAATCGCATCAACGTCGGGATCGCCATTGGCCAAGCCCTGCCATACGCCCACGTTGTGAAGCTTCTTTTTGAACGAAGATCCGCGCAAGTCTGCGTTAGGCGACAGCACGTCTTGCAAGGGCAACCCACGAGGCCAAATATGTTGATCCGTGAACGCAGAATAAGCATTCACGAAGCCCTTACCACTGGAAACGGTATCGAACTCACCACTCTGTTTAGGGATGTACCAATCATCGTTGGGAATGTTGTCATCGTCAGTATCGACAATAATCTCTGCGCCATCTCTTACAGCAAAAAGGTAGCCAAGGTTCTTTCTGCAATAATGATTGTACGGAAGAATATCAGCGATTTGTGGCATCACTTCCCGCTGGCGGTCGACATCAAAATAAGTTGCCCCCGGACATTCCCAACCGTCCGGTGACTTGTTATCCCCAATAACGATAAGATCTGCCTTACCCTGACGACAAATCTCCAGAACCGTCTTTGTTGGCGGATTAATCGTTGTGATGATGATTGCTGTAGTCATTGAGTGACCTCGATTCTTCTGAAAATGTCAGACACGGCCATCGGATATCACACACCCTGATAATCAAGGCGATCTCAATGCTAACGACAAACTGAGTCGCTGCAACATATGGCAGACGCGCTACTGAGGCCGCGCGCGCAGACCAAGTTTCTCTAGAACGCGTTCGATAAAGGTCTTGATGAGATATCGGAAGCTGCGCGCATATTGGGCATGCTCCCGCAGCTCCGCGACCTCTTGCGCCAGTTTAGCGTCCCGCTGATCACCCTCGACCGATCTTAGCTTTTGCAGATCCGCATCCTTGAGGTTCACGATCTCTTCCACCGCACCATCGAGTGTGAGATCGGCAAGTTTGTCCGCGTAACGATCCAGCAGGTTGCTGAGACGCTCATTGACTGTCAGTTGCATAAAAACGCGAACCTGCTCGTCGGTGAACTGCTGCTCAGCTACGCTTCGATTCAAACGCTCTAGTGTCTCGCTCTTCGGCATGATTTGATTTTTACCCCTTAAATGACAGATGCAAGCGTCGCTCGTCTGTCAATGCGGAAAGAACATGCGTCTGCCACGGAGTGCGACAGGACGGCCCAACTCAACAAGCGCGCCAACAAGACTGTAATCGAGAGCACCGGGTTGCTCCTCCTGCGGCATGCCAAAGACGTTATCCTCGATCGTATAGATCAGTGTCGAGATAGTCTTCTGCTTCGTCACAGGATCGCCCGTAAGCGCCAGGGCCACGCATGGGTTCATCATCTGGACGCTCATCGCATCAAGCTTGAGGCCGAATTGATCGTGGAAGATAGACGGTGAGAACCCCCGCACACCAATCATAAGGTCATGGATAACATACAGCGTATCGTAAGCATCGACGAGCTCTGCGAGCGCAGCTGTAGGAAGATGCCGACCATGCTCCGTCAAACTCGTTGCGCTGAACCCGGTGAAGATATCAAATCGCGCGCCTTCATAACCATCGCCCATAACACTGCCCATAGACGAATAGACACCAACAGAGAGTTTCATTGCACCATCATCAGATGGAGCCTTATCGTCTGCCCTTAGACCAAGCCAATGGTTTAACGCGCGCAAGTCATCGAGATGCTCCGTCTCCAAATCATCAGGCAGATCGAAGTTACAGCGCATCGACTGGGAGTGCGCTTCATCCAGAACGTGTTGGGCGATCGAAACAAGCGGCGTGTTGGGCTTACTCAACCGCGGCGGCTGATCAAACAGACCGTAGAAGTCCGTCTTTTCGTAGACCTCTAACTTACCACCGATCGTCGCATCAACGATTGCACGGCCGGCGCCTTCGTAAACGCCACGAGCGTGTCGATAGACCTTCTCACAGTTCTCCAGCTTGGGGAAATGCCACTTCTTACCCTTCCCAAAATACTCAGGATGGAAATGGTTGGGATCATCTTCTTGCGACAAGATCGTAAGCCCATCGATCTGAGAAGACTCCGGCACTTTATAGTCGAAGTCGACGCCAATCAGATACACCTCGGAAAAACCCATGTAATAGGCCAGTTGCATATTAAGGTAGGTGACCGTCTGACCCACATAAGCGACATCAGAAAGTTCTTCTGAGAAACGCGGCTTCTCATGATGTTGACTGGACTTGTAGTAGAATTCCCAATCCGTCGGCAAAAAGAACGCACGCGTATCATCGCCGATGGACGACTGATATCGCGCTGGGAAAAATTTCACCACGGATGGCATTGCGACGATACGCTCGAGATTATCGTCGATCACGTGGTTGTCTTCGACGACGTAATAGGTCGGCGTAAAGCCAATATCGTCGAACATGTAAAACAGTCCGTTTACCCCGAAAGTGAACTCGTTCCGTAGCAGATTGAAGTTGACTTTCTTCAGCGACGGACCGTTGCCGATAATAAAGCAGCGCTCGCCTTTATGGATATCCTTGAAGCCAGAAATCTGGCCCTTCTGGCGCTCCGTGATCGCATCTCGCTTAGAAGACGGATAGGAACCACGCCTCGACAAACGCTCCTCACGGCGGTCGTCCAGAGCACGCTTCACGGATAGTGCATTGAAGCGATTTGTTGGGCGGCCTTTCATTTGCTTGGGGCGCAAAGCACGCGCCAATCTTTCGGAAGACAAATCGCGATGAACCTCGTGCAAACCGGCTGCCTTCGCAGCATCATCAGTCAGCAATCGAATGATAGCCTGGCCATAGCTGTCATCTTTGGCGCGCTCTGACAGCATCTCGCCAAACGCAGCGCCCTCCTCATGCGCCAGTTGATTCACGGCCTGCTTGATACCGATGATCTCGTTCGCAAGCTGAAGCGTAGCGCGGCGTTGATCGCCCCCCTCCTCTTCAACATATGTCGCGAAAGAGCGCATCAACAACCGCTCAAAGGAAATGCGCGCAAACTCCGCAGGCTTCCACCTATACTCAAGAATGGTGCGGACCCGGCTTTCGTTGACCATCTTTCGACGACGATTGCTCGGCAGAACGCGCTGCGAATGTCGATCGTCAGTCTGATGAAGAAGATAAGTCACATTTGTTGTATAGTTTGTGTACCCAGCCTTTAACGCTTTTAGACAAAAATCGACGTCCTCGTGACCGTAGGGGCTGTAAAGGTCATAGGTATCGCCGATCTCCCTAAGCAGCGAACCTTTGAACACCTGACAACAACCCGCGATGTTTGTAGCAGGCAGCTTTGCATTAGGGGTATTCAAGCATTCCACAGCCGCCGCATGGTTTTTCAGCGACACAGCGAAACGCTCAAACGGTTGGGCACCCAGCTTTGCAAAAATGCGCATGAATGCGTCTTCGCCGCGGAAGTAGGCCTTTTCCCAATCTGTGTTTGTGCCGATGTGATCGAGAATGCGAGAGTTCAGGCGCTGCTGGAACAAACGGTCAAGCTGCGCCGTATCAACGTCGAAATAGTTCGCACACAGCAGAGTATTCTCGGACTGTTTGTAATGTGCGCTGACCATTTCATGGGTCTCGTGGTAGTTCAAAACCACAGGCCCAGCGACGCCGACATCTGGGGTCGCTGCCATGAAAGCCGACATTTGATCGAGGTAGTCAGATGGCGCCATCGCGTCGCTATCAACGAAAAAAATAAGGTCAGAATCCCAGCAGTCGGGCTGCCTTAAGAGATGATTACGGCCACCAGCGACACCAAGATTGCGCTCGCTCTCAAAGTATCGAAGCTTATCAACGGCCTCATACTTCTGTCGGAAACTGGGGCCATTCGCTCCGTTATGAAGCAAGAAGACCGTATCATCGGGCCCCAGCTGAGGCTCAAGAGAAGCGACAGCTTTCGCGGTCACACTCTCCTCCTCAGTCATAAAAATGATTATCACTGATCGTTTCATTGAGGAAACCACGGTCAAAATGGAGAAAACATGCGTCAGAGCTCAAAAAAGCCGCACGCATCGCGCACGGTTGTAACGATTGGCTCTAGCCAGTCAACCGGACCTCTCGTAGCCCCGAGCACTTGCGCCGCACCTTGCGGATGCGACAAAGGCAATTCGCGAGAACACCAAAATCGGCTTCAGGGGGCTTGATCGAGGATCAACTCAATGTGACTGATGGGGGTTGTTGATCAGCCAACCAGCGAAAAACTACTATCATGAATGTTCAGCGTACTTGGCCTGTTGAGAAACCGACGGCGCTCAATCCTCTTAACCGCATTGCGCGATATCGAGGCGCGATCGAGCTTGGCTGGTACGACTTCATCACGCGCTTTCGGCGCGCATATTTCGGCCCATTGTGGATCACATTCCAATTGGGGATTTGGGTCGGAACCCTGTCGCTGGTGTTGGCAGATGCCTTAGGGGATAATTTCGGTAGTTACATCGTATACCTGGCCATTGGCTTTTTTACATGGGAGTACATCTCCGGTGTTGTGGGTGACGCACCCGTTAACTTCACATCACGTGACGTATTGCTGAAGAATATTCCTATTAGACTTTCTTATCTTACTATAAGGAAGCTATCTTACTTGTTTTCTAGGAGTCTTTTTCAACTACCCGTTCCGGCATTGGTTGTATTATTTTACGGAAACATTGAGAATCCTCTTCTTATTTTGGTTCTCATCCCGCTTCTCTTCTTTCTTGCTTGCTTCGGATACGGTTGTCTCGTGATTATGGGAGTTATAGGGGCGCTCTATCGCGACATCGCTTTCCTCAACACTTCTATCCTTCGGTTTTTGTTTTTCACTTCTCCAGTTTTTTGGCGAGGCGACGAAGGTATTCGCAAGCTTATCTCCATTTACAACCCGGTCGCCCACTTCCTCAATATTGCTCGGGCGCCTTTCGAAGGTTACGTGCCCAGCATGACTGCATGGCTGGTGGTAGGCGGATGCTCGCTCTTCAGCCTGGCCTTGGCCATATGGGTCCAGTCAACGTTCCGTAATCGTTTGATTTACTGGCTTTGATCTCAAGCCTTACCCACTGGAAAACGACATGAGTTGCTATCTCAATCTCGAATCTGTCGACCTGGATCTGCCAGTCGGAGGGCGATCGCTTCGCTCATTCTTCGCCAGAAACCAACGACCGCCGGAGGGCGAAGGCCGAATCGCAAAAACAGACGTGGGACAAGTTTGCCGTACGCTGCAGGACGTCTCAATATCGATGAGGTCCGGTGAGCGCGTCGGATTGATCGGCCATAACGGAGCGGGAAAATCATCGCTCTTGCGCGTTCTGGCAGGGATCTACGCGCCCACCCGCGGCAAGTACGAGGCCCATGGGCAGATCTCGACACTGTTTTCGCCGACAGTCGGTATGGAGGCCAATGCGAGCGGGCGCGAGAACATCTTCCTAGCCGGGCGGACCATTGGTTTTTCGCGAGCGCAGATCGCTGAGGTGACCGATGACATCATCGAGTTTGCCGACTTGGGCGAGTTCATCGAACACCCGGTGCGCCTCTACTCGGCGGGCATGAAAACACGTCTGGGTTTTGCGATCGTCACGGCCATCCGGCCCGAGATCGTCTTGATAGACGAGGTGTTCGGCGCGGGCGACGCTGGTTTTTATGCCAAAGCAAACCAACGGATCAAATCCATCATTGAAGGCGCAGGGATCCTGGTCATGGCGACGCACTCTCCGGCCATCATCGGATCGATATGCGAGCGCGTGATCTGTTTGCGGCAGGGACAGGTCATATTCGACGGCGACGTGAACGAAGGGCTGGAACTCTACGCCAAGTCGTACAATTGATTGATCGCCGGCTGCGGCAAGGCACGGCTACACGTAGGCCCCAAAAGTCCAAGGAGCGGACGGATCACCCTCGGTTCAACAGTGAAGGCCACCAGAATCCCCAGCCTCGTTCCCGCAGAGGAGATGCCTGATCAGTACAACGATATTATTTGTTCGTAAGCTGATTTTATCTACCTCACGTTCAGGTCAGAACGCCCGGATACCATCTATGCCCCCGGCACAACGTGGACGGAGGGACCAAACCTGTTGTGGCAAGTTGCGCGGGAGCGCGCTCCCGATGCTGACTACTACATCATTATCGACGATGACATCGCACTCGACAACTCTCATTGGAGAGACTTCGAGCACATGCTCGAACGCTACCGGCCGGCAATCGGGTTTCCATGCAGTTGGTCTTGGACTCCTGACAGCTCTCTTCCCGTCCGCATGTTGACGCGATGATCAACACGTTTCGGTCAGACGTGATGTGCGGCGAGCAGGTACCTCCCTATTTCGACGGCTTCGATGTGAAATCCTGGTACTTCCCCCGCTCTTCATGATGCACACAGCAGGGCCGTTGTACGCCGACGAATTCTTGATGCTCCGTGATCTCAAAGTCCGTAACGAGGCGCATACCGACGACCCAAAACCAAAAGCGAATGGATGTTGGATCAACTCTGGACCGATAACGAGGCGGCGAGGACAGCCTTCATTCCCCACCTGAGGTCGCAACTTGCGAGCGGCTGGAGCACAACACCAGAAGCGAAGCAGCCCCTCCGCTGGCTGGGTCGGCTGATGCGTAACAGGTGCGTCAACGTTCCGTTCGCACAGGACAGCCTCTACATGCAGCGCCTGCATGAGGTGGTCGGCGGCCGCGTTATGAAGTCTGACTCCCTACTTGATCTTGGGCCAATGCCGGAAATTGATGCGTAGCCGTCAGTCGATCCCAAGACGAACAAAGACATGGTCCATGTAGCTGCGCACCCCGCGCCTGGCACACCACGTCTTCGCGTTTTCATCGGCGTTCTTACGAAGGTCAGTCATGTTGTCGACCAAGTGATGGAGCGCTGCGACGAGACCATCGACGTCACCATCTGGGGCGTGCCGACCGACCACGCCCCCGTCGTCAATACAGTTCGCCATCCACGTACCGGTCGTTGTGACAACGCCATGCCCCAGACTCGCCACCTCATCAAATATCGCTGACACGGCGAGGGCATAGAAGTCTGTGTCATAGGGCAGCAATGTGATCTCACAACTTTGTAGGTACGCAACATATTCTGGCCTATCCATCGTCGTCGGAAGCAGCTCAACATTCGGCGCAGCAGATGAGTCGGCTGGCCAATTCTGGACACGGAACAGACAATTGAGATCTGACGCTTTCTCGATGATCTCCGGCAGAATACCAGCTCCTTTGGTACCCTTCGGTTGACCAGGGCACGCAACTTTGACTGGGCCGGTCTGCTGGACTGACGTGGATGCATTTCCACCTGCCAAGAGATCAACAGGATTTGCTGTGACGTCGAAGTTTACACCTGTAATGGCCTCGAGAGCGATGGCCATTTTATCCGTCAACGTTATAAACACCCGACGCTCGTCTGGCATCTGCTGCATAACTCGTCGTATCGCTGTTCGCAGCAACTGGCCGCGCAGATTGGGGGAAGTCGACCCAGCCTGGAAAAAACTAGGAAGCGTGACGTTGGCTACAAGGTGTGGCCGGTTTTGGGGGGCGCGTGTATCGAGCCACCTGGAGAAAGCATAGAGCTCGTTCTCGGTAGCCGTATACAGAACGACAACATCTTGAGCTTCGGCCGTGTTGAGAAACTCGCCCAGGTCCTCTGCGCCCATATCACCGTAAGCAAGAAAGGTCTCGATGTCGCCGCAAAGACGATCTTTTGAGTAAGGTGGCCACGGCATGAGCCGCGCAAAGGGATGCGCATCAAGTGAGCTCACGACTTCTTCGCAAGCGGAGCGATTGACTCCTGCGCGAGCCAGATACCCACGGCTCTTCAACTCATTCAAAACGGCCTCAACACCGTTGCAACGATGCCCTGAACGACCGACACAACCGAATTCGACAACAAAGAACTTGGGCTTTTTCATATCTCAAGTGCACCGAGGGTTCTGCTGGAGGGACACGCTAAGTCGCATTGCCGCTTTAGCATCTGTGTGAGCAAGGTTAAACCGACGAGGCGGCGGGTGTTGTCCTGGTAAAGCTCAGCGCCAGGCGGTCGGTTCAACAGCCCGTAAGCAAACACGTATACTGATGTAAGAAAGGGCAGCGAATCACACTCTTGCCTCACCCCACCCATTCCCACAGACTCCCATGCTCACGTTCGGAGACCATGGCTATGGCGAACAATATGGCTCTACCCCGCCTTCTGATTGCGGACTTCACGCCAATGCATGGCACTGCAGCAACAAGTCGACTAAAGGCCAACCATTTCGGCGACTGGCCAGCCGATCGATGCCTCCAGGTGACACTTGACCCGGCGACAGCAGAACTTGCCTTAGGAACATCAGACGGCCGGTATCGCGCAGTGAATGGCGGACAAGCTGCTGCGCAAGCCCTCGACCAGGCGTTTGCACCACAGATCATTCTATATCGTCCGACATCTGACAGCCCGAAGCTTCACAGCTTCGTCCAAAGTCTCCTACAAACAAGCAAAGCGGCACTTGTTCTCTGGCTGATGGACGACTGGCCTGCACAGCTGATGGCCGAAGATCGGAAAAACGGACAGTACTGGGATGATCAGCTCAAAGCACTTTCATCTCGAGCGCAACTTGCCCTCGCGATATCACCAACGATGGCCGTCGCGTTCGAGGAACGTTATGGCTTGGCGTTCGAGACCGCCAGCAACTTTGTCGAGTTACCAAGCACGCCTCCGCGTGCTCGCCGGGCCAAGGAGGGTCAGATCCGACTTAGATACGCTGGGTCACTCTCCCCCGAGATGAGCCTTGCGGCCGTCGATCGGCTCGCCAGGTTTGTTGAAAACGACGCAGGCCGCGCACTTGGACTCCACTTCGACATCCGTACCCAGGACCATTGGTTCGAGCTCTATGGGCATCAGTTTTCAGGACGTGACCACGTCTCGATCCAGCGATCCGACCTCAGCGCCGCTGAGTACGAGGCTTGGCTTTCCGACGCTGACGTCCTCGTTGCAGCCTACAACGACGACGAGACCACCAAGCGGTATCTGCGCTACTCCTTTGCAAACAAGATCCCGGAACTCTTGTCATCAGGCAGACCCGTGATTGCCATTGGACCCAAAGAAATCGAGACCATCCGCTTTCTTAAGGAAACGGGCGCAGCAGCTGTCGTTCTTGACCCGGGCGATAGAGCGCTGGAAGAGGCGCTACGCTCACTTTGCATAGACGCTAAGGCACGGGAGCGGTTGGCAGAAGCGGCTTTTGATGTCGCAAAGGCGTATTTCAGCGCGGAGTCCGGCAAGCAACGCCTTCGCCAAAAGCTTGTCGCGATCGCCGCCCCTCGCCCAGAGCCAGCCTCATCGGCACTGCATGCTGCCAAGGCAGTCAGCCGCGACCACCCGGCCAACCTCAGCCTAAAGGTGAGGATCGCCATCGCGCTGGCCTCGGTGCCCGCGGGCGCGGCGGTGTTACGCGGCTTGTCCCGACTGCGATCTCCAAAACCCCGCCGCTGAAGAATGCCGGGGAGCGAGTCTTGGTCGGTTCCTTGATTCCGCAGTGCTCATCGTGCATGCCGCGGGATGATATCGCGCAGAGAAGAAAGAACAGCCCTGCCCATGTCTCGCAAAGTCGCTCTTATCACCGGCGTGACAGGTCAGGATGGGGCCTATCTTGCCACGCTTCTTCTCGATAAAGGGTACGAGGTTCACGGAGTAAAACGCCGCTCGTCATCGTTTAACACGGAACGCATCGACAATCTGTATCAGGACCCGCATGAGGCGGACACGTCTTTTTTCCTTCACTATGGTGACCTGACGGACTCAACAAACCTCATCCGTTTGGTTCAAGAGGTTCAGCCAACAGAGATCTACAATCTAGCAGCTCAGAGCCACGTGGCGGTGAGTTTCGAGACACCAGAGTACACAGCCAACGCAGATGGAACAGGCGCACTCAGGATCCTGGAAGCCATGCGGATCCTGGGGATCGCTGACGACGTTCGTTACTACCAAGCCTCTACGTCGGAACTTTATGGCAAGGCCTCTGAAGCACCGCAGTCTGAGAAAACTCCTTTTTATCCGCGTAGCCCCTATGCAGCCGCCAAGCTTTACGCGTACTGGATCACGGTGAATTACCGCGAGGCCTACGGGATACATGCATCAAACGGCATCCTCTTTAACCACGAAGGGCCAACCCGCGGCGAAACTTTCGTTACCCGGAAGATCACAAGAGCAGTCGCCGCGATAGAGAAAAAACTTCAGTCAGCGGTGTATCTTGGCAATCTCGACGCCAAGAGAGACTGGGGACACGCTCGCGACTACGTTGAAGGGATGTGGCGCATCGTTCAACATGATGTCGGCGATGATTGGGTCCTGGCCACAGGCGAAACCCATTCCGTACGCGAATTTGTCGAGCTAGCTTTCCAGCACATAGGCCGACAGATCGAATGGCACGGACAAGGCGTGGACGAAGTCGGACGAGATACAAAAACGGGAGACGTTCTCGTCAAGATTGACCCTAGGTACTTCAGGCCCACTGAGGTCGACCTGCTACTCGGTGATGCGAGCAAAGCGCGCGAAATACTCGGCTGGAAGCACAAGACGAGCTTCCCCGAGCTCGTCAAGGAGATGGTAGCAAGCGATCTGCAACTGATCGGGCGAGAAAGCTGGCGGCGCGACCGGACCGGCTAGGACAGGACGAGTTGTGAGCTACTCTCTATCGGGGAAGCGCGTTTGGATTGCGGGCCATAGGGGTATGGTTGGCTCGGCCTTGCAGCGGCACCTGGAACAGCGCGGCGATTGCGAGCTGCTTTTGGCAGGCCGTGAAACCGTTGATCTCACCGACCAACGCCAAACATCGGCTTTCGTCACCAAAGAACAGCCTGACGCTGTTTTTGTGCCCGCTGCCAAGGTGGGGGGGATTGTCGCCAACGATACGTACCCCGCTGAATTTCTCTATCAAAATCTGATGATTGCATCGAACATCATCCACGCCTGCCATGAAGCGGGAACGGAGAAACTCCTCTATCTGGGCTCTTCCTGCATTTATCCGCGCGAGGCCGATCAGCCGATGTCGGAGGATCAGCTCCTGACGGGACCACTTGAGCCAACCAATGAGTGGTATGCCATCGCCAAGATTGCAGGCATCAAACTTTGCCAGGCCTATCGAAAGCAGTATGGGGACGATTTTATCTCCGCCATGCCAACCAATCTCTATGGTCCCGGCGATAACTTTGACCTCCAGAATAGCCACGTGCTGCCTGCTTTGATCCGGAAGGCGCTCGAGGCGAAGGAGGCAGGTCGCACTGGGCTCTCAATCTGGGGCACCGGCTCACCGCGGCGCGAGTTTATGTATGTTGAAGACACTGCTGCAGCGCTCGTGTTCCTGATGGAGAGATACAGCGGGCACGGTTTTGTTAATGTGGGAACGGGCGAAGACGTCACCATTGCAGATGCCGCGCGACTGGTGATGGATGCGGTTGGGCTAGAGGGTGAGCTAACCACAGATCCCTCGAAGCCCGACGGAACACCGCGGAAGCTGATGGATGTCAGTCAGCTCACCACGCTTGGCTACCGAGCGGAGACCGCACTTGCGGAGGGGCTGCGCAAAACAGTCGATTGGTATCTCGCGAACCGAATGACAGCCCGCCAGTAGCGCGGCCGCGATTGTTAAAGTGTGCACGCACTATCTTTGCTTGTCAGGCGGCGACGCTTTCACAAGATGCTCGAGCGCAGATATCCTGGCATCAAGCGCAGCAAGCTGACGAATCGCTTTTCCTCTGAAACGCAACACAAATGCGTTCACCAACGTTGTTACCCCGCAGAGCCACAACGCCGCCAGCGCGGTGCCAGACGAGCGGAACAAGAAAAACGCCGCGACCGGAACTGCGAGGTTCAGCAAGGCCAACAAAGCCAGCATCAAGCTGCCGTACTGCAGCAGACGGACGAACGGCTCCACCAACGAGGGCACCCTGGTCTCTATCACCTGTGGTGCACTACGCTTAGCTGGTAATATCGGCGAACCAGAACCCAAGGCTTTGGGCAAATCAATATAGGGAAAATACTCAACCGCTGAAGACGGATTGGCGTTGACGACGACCGTCCGGCCCCCTTCGAGCAGCGCACTCGCCTGTGCCCATCCTTCGGTGTGAACACCTGGTCGTGGGTTGGGGATGTTATAGCGATCGCCGGGTTTTTGATAGCCTTCGAAGAAGTAGTTCGGATTCGGACGATCCTCGACAATCTCAAGCTCGATACCCGCACCCCGCTTGGCCCCGTCAACAATCTCGCGGTAGTTTCCATCGATCCCGAGCAGAACGATCTTCTCGAAACCCAAAGAGGCGCTCCAAAGAAGAGTGTGACTCCCTGTTGTGATGCTCGGAGGCCGCAAGAGATCGTTCCGAGCGACCTCCACATCAAAGCAAGTCACTGAAGCGCGGTTTGCGATCTCGCCCAGAGCCTCAATAAGGTTGGCGCGAAGCAGAAAGCTTTCGATCCGACCTTCTTCGATCAAACGTCCGATAGCATCGGCGTGAGACATACCCACGACCAGATCGAGGCAGCTGTAGTGGGTGGGTCGCCAATCAATTTCGCTCCAATAACGGTAGGCCGCGTTCATCCCGAAGGTGGGTCCAGGTAGCGCTGGCAAATCAACCCCTTTGAGAGAAGGTCCATTCCCAAGGATAAAGGCGGTACTGTTGTCTGCGGAGAACAATTGCGTCACTTTCAACTGCGTGGGCGAGCGTTGGAGGCTCTGACCTCTGGTGTCTAGCAAGGTTTGGGCGCGCTCTTTCGAAAGGCAAAATCACGTGTCATATGAGTGACCGGATAAAGTGCCGAAGGGGCTCAAAGTGACGTCATATCGTGGACGGGTCAGTCTTGTTTTTCGAGCACTTAACGAGGAGCGCTGGTTCGATGAAGCGCTTCGTCAATGCAAGGACCAGGATCTCAGCGACCTCAACTATGAGAGTGAGATCATCCTCGTTGATTCGGGATCAACAGACCGCACGCTTGATATCGCGAACCACCACGGCGTCCGTGTCGTCCACATCAAAAAGCAGGACTTCACGTTCGGCAGATCTCTCAATTGGGGATGCGAGGCGGCGACAGGTGACATCCTGGTGTTCATCTCTGCCCATTGCATTCCTGAGCACGACCGATGGCTCGCCAACCTGATCGGACCGCTAGTTGGAGGAGAGGCAGACTACGTCTACGGACGTCAGATTGGCCATGAGGTCAGCAGATTCTCGGAGAAACAGATCTTCGCGAAGTACTTTCCTGCGCACGCAAAGACCGAGCAGGAAGACTTTTTTGTCAACAACGCCAACTCTGCCATACGAAAATCTGTCTGGGCGCGCTTCAGGTTTTGCGAGAAGGTGACCGGCCTTGAAGACATGGTGCTGGGCAAAGCGCTAAAGGCGGAAGGCGGACGGATTGGCTATGTCGCGGACGCACCCGTGATCCACATTCACGAAGAGACGTTCCGTCAGACGCGGCGACGCTATTACCGTGAGGCCCTCACATTGCGTGAGATCATGCCAGAAGTGCAGGTCAACTTCCGAGACTTCTGCCGATACGTTACCGCAGCGGTGCTTCATGATTGGGGTGAAGCGGTCAAGGAACGATGCTTCTGGGCCAAGTCTGGTGAAATAGTGCGTTTTCGATTCAACCAGTTTTACGGCGCGTATCAAGGACATAACGAGCACCGCATTCTGTCACGCGCGCAAAAAGAGAGCTACTATTATCCTACGACGCCTAAAAGTCTGGGCAAAGAACAAAACAAAGCCGTTCAAGAAGCGCCGGCCTCATCTTGATACTCGCCGAACAGCTTGCTTAGTCCGGGCCTAGAAAGGATGAGCTGATGATCGATGGCCAGAAAGTCACCGCGCTTTTGCCGATGAAAGCACATAGCGCGCGTGTCACATCCAAGAACTTCCGCACTATCGCCGGAAAGCCCTTGTTTCGCTGGATTCTGGACACGTTGCTCGCAACCGACACTATTGATCAGGTGGTGATCAACACAGACGCTCGCACCCTACTTTCAGAAAACGGTCTGAATGACGGAGACGCTGAGGGACGTGTGGTGATCCGAGACCGGCGCGAAGAGATCTGCGGCGATTTTGTCTCGATGAATCTGGTGTTAGCGGACGATGTCGCGAATGTTCCGTCTGATATCTATGTTATGACGCATACGACCAACCCGCTATTGCGCTCAGAAACAATCGACAAAATGGTCGGGCGGTACGTCAGGTCGATCAGTGACGGTGACGCGGACAGCCTCTTTACCGTCAACCGTCATCAAACGCGATTTTATACGCCGTCGGGCGAGCCCATTAATCACGACCCGAACAATCTCGTCAGGACACAAGATCTTCCCCCTTACTTGGAAGAAAACTCTGTGTTCTATGCGTTTAGCAAAGAAAGCTTCGCACTGACCAATGCCCGTATCGGTCAGCATCCGGAGATGTTCGAAACACCGCAACTGGAAAGCGTCGACATTGACGAGCCCGCAGATTGGTTCATGGCAGAGTCGCTGTTGATGCGAGTAGCAGCTGGCGAAGAACTTCCGAAGAGTTAAACGATGAACAAGCCTAGAATTCTCGTCACTTGCCCGCCAATGCTTGGCCTCTTTGACGAGTTTACCGACAAGTTTGCTGAAAATGATCTCGAAGGTGTACCGGCGCAAGTCACCCAGACGATGAGTGAGGAAGAACTGATTGACACTCTTCCCGATTATGATGGTTGGATTATCGGTGACGACCCTGCCTCCGCGAAAGTCATCCAAGCCGTGGCAGAGAACCTCAAAGCCGCGGTGAAATGGGGCGTCGGTGTGGACAATGTCGATTTCTCGGCGTTTGAAGCAGCGCGTATCCCCATCACGAACACCCCAGGCGTCTTCGGAAACGAAGTGGCCGATATTGCCCTCACCTACCTTATAGGACTCGCTCGCGAGACCTATCTGATTGATCGAGAGATCCGTGGCCGGAACACTTGGCCCAAGCCCAGTGGCATCAGCCCGGTTGGCCGGACAACGGCGATCGTCGGCTTTGGTGATATTGGTCAACAGGCGGCGAAACGCGTTGTCGCATGCGGATCGAACGTCATTGTCTACGACCCCGTAATTCAGGGTAACCTGCCGAACAATGTGGAAGCCGCAACGTGGCCCGAGCGCCTTGATGAAGCTGACTTCCTAGTTTTTACAGCGCCACTGAACGAAGCGACCCGCGGCATGTTCAACCACGAGCTGCTGCCGAAGCTTAAGAACGGTGTCCGAGTGATCAACG
>JBCBMW010000025.1:0-31666 GCA_039822105.1 Pseudomonadota bacterium
GTCGCAGTCATGCGTTAACTCTATGGCGCCTGACCTTAAATGTTCCTGAACGACGGTGATCCACATTCATCTCGGGTGCGGGGCGTTTCACGGGTGGGAGACGAAGCATGCGGCAGTCGTCGATGAACAAATTAGGGGTTCAGAATTCGGCCTCCATCGGCAACAACGCCGATGGTGCGGGTTCTGCAGACAAGCAAATTCGGGAGCGCATGATGGCGTGGAAGTCATTGGTCACGGGTGCCGTGGCGTTGACGGTCGCGGTTGCTGGGACAGCAGGTGCGGCGCCTAAGAAAGAGCGGGCGGAAGACGTCACGGGTGCGGCTCTGATTGAGCTTGCAGCTGAGCCCTACATCCAATTCCGGCAGGACGTGGACGAGGTCGGCAAAGCGATGCCGAAAGATACCGCGATGATGCGCGATGCGCATTACCGCCTCGCCTCGCACGACCAACAAGCGCTCGCGGGCGCCTGGATCGCCTATGCGGCCATGGTCGCCGCTGACGAGCCAGCATTTGCCAATTCAGTCGCTGATCGTATTCGCCGCCGCGGCGGCGCTGATGCGTTCATCGAAGAGATCCAGGAAAACCCTGCGCTCGTACGTAACATGCCGGGCTCGCAAGAGGCCGTGTCGGCGGTCCTGGCTTTCGCAGCGAACGATGCCGTCAAGATCAACAATGTCGGCGACGCTTTCATCTCCGAAGCTTACTCGATGCAGAAATCCGCTTGGGCCCGCCGTGAGCTGGCCGAGCGCGGCATGGAGCGGGTGGACAGTGCCCTCGCCTTCGCAGCCCGTCGCGGCTTCGACGATACGCCGGCGCTGAAGAGCAAAACGACCCGTCGCGGCGTCAAAATGCCAAACCTTGAGACCCATCAGGACTGGTCCTCGAACTGGTCGGGCCAAGAGGTGAAACTCTCCGACACGCGCGCCGGTTCCATCGTGACCAAGGCCCTGGTGCTGGGTGTCCACTATGCGATGGATGAGGCGAACACGGAGGTTCTTGCGGCCTTTGGCACCTCAGCACGCTCGCAGCGCTGCTTCTCCAACGCCAAACTGAACCTCGATCAGTGCATCGCAGCGACCCGGACGCCATACGAAGAAGCATTCTGCATCGGCCAACATGCCCTCAACGACATGTCGTCGTGCGTCGGCTGGCCAGCTGCTGCAAGCGGCGCTGGTACCTAAGACCGGCTTCCCCTTTCAACGGGCAACCGAAAGACGTCGTGCCACCTGGTCACGGCGTCTTTGCATGTTTAGCTCTCCGGTATGACCCAAGAGATCCCCACCTTTGACGCGATCGCCGACGACTTCGCCTTCATCGACGATTGGGATGAGAAGTACCGCTACATCATCGATCTGGGGCGTCGCCTGCCGGCCCTGACGGATGCGGAGCATAGTGAGGACAACAAAGTCCGCGGCTGCGCCAGCCAAGTGTGGCTGGTCTTCGACGATGTGCCTGGCAAGGTCTCGTTCCGCGGTGACAGTGACGCGGCGATTGTCAAAGGCCTGGTGGCGCTGATGATCAGCCTCTTCTCCGGCAAAACCAAAGCGGAAATCGCGGCCACCGATGCTGAAGCGCGCCTGGCCGAGATCGATTTGAAAGAGCACATCACGCCCCAGCGCTCGAACGGGGTCGCCAGCATGATCAAACGGATCCAGGCCCAGGCCGCGAGCTGATCCCCACGCGAGCATCAGGCAAGAAACCGTTAGCTTTAATCCCAGCACAAACCGCGCGTGGCAAAATCACACTTCTTCACAAGATAATGTGGGTTTGGGGTTGCGATGAGAACGATGTTTGCTGCTTTGGCTGCGGCCTTCATGCTGCCTGGTGCTGCCTCCGCAGCGGCTGTGGTGCAGTTCAACGGGGCCGCTGGTGCCATCGCACCGAGCTATACGTTCTTTGGTACGACTTTCAGCACACTGCTTGGTACCGACGTCGAGTTTGACTTTCTCGACGGCAACGCCGCACTCAAAGACAGCGCCGAGGCCTCGCCAATCCTGGTCGTCTTTGACGGTGTCGTGGACGGCACGGTCGCCGTGGATGTCGGCGACAATGGCGGGGATGAAGACAGTCTGTTCCTCCGCCTCTTTGACGTCACGGGGCAATTGCTGGACGAAGACACGGACACACTGCGATCCGGTGAGACCGGCAGCAGAACACTCATCACCGCGGCCAGCAATGTCGCCTTCGCCATTATCGGCGGGGTGGGCGCAGGCGGCATGTCCAGCGTACTGATTGATAACTTCACGTTGTCGGGGCTACCGCAGCCCGTTCCGGCGCCTGCCCCAGGCGGCATCCTTCTCTTTGCGACAGGAACGATTGCCCTCGCATTCCGCGGGCGGAGCGGTTCGCAGCGCTAAGACTAGTTCGTCGCGGCATCCACCGACGCGTGACGTTCCGCACCAAGGCCATCTCGCTCTTCTGCATCGACATTGCGATAGAACGTGTAGCTGAGCGTAATCTCTCGCACATCGTCGAGGTTACGCTCGTCATCGAGTTCGGGGTCGATGAAATAGGTCACCGGCATCAGCATGCTCTCGCCAGGCTCGAGCCGCTGTTCTGTGAAGCAGAAGCACTCCACCTTCATAAAGTAGAGGCCTGCCTTCGCCGGTTGGACATTGTAGCTGGCCGTACCGATCACCGGTTCATCGGAGATGTTGGTGGCCTCGTAATAGGCCAGACCCGTCTCACCGATCCGCAGCTCTTGGCTCACCTGGGCAGGCTTGAACTCCCACGGAATACCTTCTGCGCGCGAGGCGTCGAAACGCACCGTAATCTTCCGCTTAAGGACTTGATCTGAAGAGCGCTCCGCAACTTGTGTGGTGCCGCCCCAACCGGTCACTCGGCAAAAGGTCTCGTAGAGCGGCACAGCGGCGTAAGCCAGCGCCAGCATCCCAGCGACGGCCGCGGCGACTGAGCCCGCGACCCGAAGATTGGGGTCGATTTTCATGACGCCCCGCTTGCGGCCTGCAGGTTCTCAGCAAGACGGAAGAAGGTCGTGAGATAAACCAGCATCACAAAGCCAGCGACGGCGAGCGCGATGGCAATGTTGCGCCGACCGCGAGCTTTCAGTTCAGCAGCGCTCGGGGTGTGATGTTCACCGGTCGGAACACCTTCACGGGCCTCGGCAAAGTCGGAGGCCATAAGCTTGGGCTGTTGGTCTGTCGCCTGTTCAGGCGTTGCGTCTTGGTCAGCCATGGAGGCCTCCCCAGTGTTCGATGAGGAGCGCGAGAAAGAGCGCGAAGAGGTAAAAAATCGAAAACCCGAAAAGTCCGCCCGCGCCCTTGTTATCGGTGGTCTGATAAAGCCCGTAGGCCCGACGTAAGAATTCCGCACCAAGCACAATCGAAGCGACGAGATAGACCTGACCCGCCATGGCTGAGAGAGCAATGAGCGGCGCACCGAGGACCAAGACGATACTGTAGATCAGGATCTCAAGGCGGGTATGCTCGTCGCCTTTCACGTTGGGCATCATCGGAATGCCAGCAGCTTCGTAGTCATCGCGTTTGATGAGGCCGAGGGCCCAGAAGTGCGGCGGCGTCCAGATAAAGATCAGGACAAAAAGAAGCCATGCCTCAAGCGGCGCCGATCCCGCCACCGCCGCATAGCCGACGACCGGCGGCAGCGCGCCAGCAGCTCCGCCTATCACAATGTTCTGCGGTGTCCGGCGCTTCAGGAGCATCGAATAGACGACGACGTAGAACCCAATCGTCACAGCAAGGAGCAACGCAGCGAGATAACCGCCCGAGAGGGCGAGCAACCAGACCGACAAGGCCGATAGCACGATGCCCAGGGCGAATGCCTCAGCGGCGGGCACTTTGCCTGTCGGAATTGGACGGCCAGCGGTGCGGGCCATCCGGCCGTCTATGTCACTGTCCCACCACATATTGAGCGCGGCGGAAGCGCCCGCGCCAAGAGCGATGGCGATCACCGAGAGGATCGCAAGGCCCCAATTGGTCACCGGCCCTGGCGCCGCGACCATGCCGACGAGGGCGGTGAAGATCGACAGGCTCATCACCCGCGGCTTCAAAAGCGCGGCATAATCAGACGGCAATGCCAGGTAGCTAGAAGAGGCCGAAGTTCCCATCGGTTTAACCCACTTCTTTCTTGAAGTGACTCTTGTTTTCCAACAAATCAGATGACTGATGAACGAACAAGATATCAACCTGGTTCATGGCCTTATCAAGAGGCCTCCGGTGAATACCCAAGATTTCATAGGACACGAAGCCGTGTCCCTTCATGAACTCAACCACCTCGTCCAACAGCGGAGCGCCCGCATTGATCTCGATCAGCGCGACCTCCAATAAGACGGCCACGGATCGTTCGAGGACGCTCTTACCGCCACGGAGAATCTCCAGCTCGAACCCTTGGGCGTCAGCTTTGATAAACGTGTCGCGATGTTCAGAGGTCTGTGATCCGCACTCGTGGTCGAGTGTCGATAGAGACTTCGTGACCTCTTCCCGTTCGAGTGGCGAGTTCTCGGGCAATACGGATGAACCGCTATCCATCACATAAAACGTGACTTCTTTACCAAAATCCGCACCAAGAAGAACGTCTCGAAGATCGGCGGAGATGCTGCTGGCAACATCGGACAAACCCGATATGCGGTCCGCGTTGGGTTCGAACATCGTGATAGCGGCATCTGGCCATATCTCACGAGCAAGTTGTGACCATTCGCCTTTGAAGGCTCCAACGTCCAACACAGTCTTGGGGGCAAGGCCGCGCTCTGCGACGGCCTTTAGTCCCAGCTCCATGTTCGGAGTAAATCCGTATAGAAACGAGAACTCCTCAAAACTCTCACGGTCAACGTGATAGCCGAAGGAAAAAATCTTTCGGCGAATGGAACGCGGAAGAAAACTGCGCGCTCCATTGATCAGTGCTTGCTTCATTTGGAACCATAAGGCCGATGTGAACCCGGCTCCTCGTTACTTGATCTTGGGCAGTTCGTTGAACTGGTGGAACGGCGGTGGGCTTGGCAGCGTCCATTCCAGAGTGGTGGCACCCTCGCCCCATGGGTTGGCGCGGCCTTGGCCCGATTTGCGGAAGACGAAGGCCTCCACAACACCGGCGAGCCAGATGAACATCGCGACCAACGTGATGTAGTAGCCGTAGGTCGAGATCTCGTTCCAGAAGGCAAAATCGACGGGATAGTCGATATAGCGCCGCGGCATGCCTTGGAGACCGAGGAAGTGCTGCGGGAAGAAGATCAGGTTCACACCGATGAACATGACCCAGAAGTGCAGCTGGCCAATGATCTCGCTGTAAGCGCGACCGAACATTTTTTCGTGCCAGTAGTACCAGCCAGCGAAGATGGCGAAGACGGCACCGAGGCTAAGCACGTAGTGGAAGTGCGCCACCACGTAATAGGTGTCGTGGAAATAGTGGTCGATGCCAGCGTTCGCGAGCACCACGCCTGTCACACCGCCGACGGTGAAGAGGAAGATGAAACCGACGGCCCAAAGCATCGGGACCTTAAAGTCGATCGATCCGCCCCACATGGTAGCAATCCAAGAGAAGATCTTCACCCCTGTCGGCACCGCAATCACCATCGTCGCGGCGACGAAGTAGGCCTTCATATCCACCGACAGGCCGACCGTGTACATATGGTGGGCCCAAACGATGAAGCCGATGAAACCGATCGCGACCATGGCGTAGGCCATCGCGAGGTAGCCGAAGACCGGCTTCCGCGAGAAGGTCGAGACGATGTGGCTGATGATGCCGAAGGCGGGCAGGATCAGGATGTAGACCTCAGGGTGACCGAAGAACCAGAAGAGATGCTGGTAGAGGATCGGGTCACCGCCGCGGGCCGCATCGAAGAAGGCCGTGCCGAACATACGGTCCGTCAGAAGCATCGTGATCGCGCCAGCAAGAACAGGAAGCGACAGCACAAGGAGGAACGCCGTCACCAGCACCGCCCAAGCGAAGAGCGGCATCTTATGAAGCGTCATGCCAGGCGCACGCATGTTGAAGATCGTCGTGATGAAGTTGATCGCACCGAGGATCGAGCTCGCACCAGCAAGGTGGAGCGACACGATCAAGAGATCCATCGCAGGCCCGCCTTGGGTCGAAAGCGGAGGATAAAGAACCCAGCCGCCGCCAAAACCGATCTGGCCAGACGCGCCTGGCGCCAACATCGAGAGGAAGAGCAACGTCGCCGAGGCGCCATAGAGCCAGAACGAAATGTTGTTCATCCGCGGGAACGCCATGTCTGGCGCGCCAATCATGATGGGCACGAACCAGTTGCCGAAGCCGCCAATCAACGCAGGCATCACCATGAAGAAGATCATGATCAAGCCGTGATACGTGATCAGGACGTTATAAAAGTTCTTCGCCGCTTCGATGTCACCGCCAGTAAAGGCCGTGAGCGGACCAATGCCTGGCTCCATCAACTCGACCCGCATCAGGCCCGACATCGCGCCGCCGACGACGCCAGCGAGGATCGCGAAAATCAGATAGAGAAGACCGATATCCTTGTGGTTGGTCGAATAGAACCAACGGACAAAAAAGCTTGGCGGGGCGCCGTGATCATGATCGTCGGCGTGGCCATCAGCGGTGTTATCGACAACGTGCGTGGTGCTCATTGGTCGTTCCTCTACTTCAGTTCAGCGGTCTGAACCGCTTCGGCTTCCCCTGCAGAAGCCAATTCTTGGTCAGCGAATAAAGGCTCTAGACCTTCAAACTCACGGCGCTCGTCGACCCAAGCCTCAAACTCGTCGCGCGACACAACGCGCACAGAGATGGGCATAAAGGCGTGGTCCTTACCGCAAATCTCAGAGCACTGACCGTAATAGGTGCTCTCATATTCCGTGTAGAACCAGGTCTCGTTCAGGCGCCCTGGAACAGCATCGATCTTGATGCCGAAATTCGGGATCGTCCATGAGTGGATAACGTCTCGCGCAGTCGTGATCACCCGCACCGTTTCGCCTACCGGCACAACGATGTCGTTGGTGGTGGCCAGGCGATAGAGTTCTGGGCCAGCTTCAGCCTCAGGCATGATCAGCGCATCGAACTCAAAGTCGCCAAAGTCAGGATAGCTGTAGGACCAACCCCACTGATAACCGGTCGCTTTCAGTGTGATGGTTGGCGAAGGTACGAGCTGAGCCTGGTCGCGGCCAAAAATGCCAAGGACCGGCTTTTTGCCAACGCGTGTCCGACCCGCCGCAATCTGAAGCCGCTCGCCCATCGGAAGCGCGCTCGCGAGAGTGACGCGGACGACCTCATCGCCAAGACCGGAGACGCTGTAATCATCACCTGCGTCGAGCAAGCGGCTCGAGCCGTCATCGGCAACGGCGCGCACTTCAACGTGGCGTGTCTTCACCACACGGCGTGAGGCTGGGAAGTCGTTCTCAAACGCGTACTCGGTGGTCGACGACGCTTCGTAATCGAACGTCTGGGTGTCCGGCATTTTGTCTTCGATGAAGAGAAGATCGAAGGACGGGATCGCAATGATCAGCAGGATAAAGACCGGCACCACCGTCCACACGACCTCAATCGGTGTGTTGTGGCTGAACTTCGCAGGCTCCGGGTTCGCGCGCTTGTTGTAGCGGAAGATCACCCAGAGGATGAGACCGAGCACAAAGAAGCTGATGCCCAGCTTCATCGGCACCAAAATGTTGTCGTAGAACGAGTGGATCTCTTCAGCCACGGGCGTCGCCGCGGGGCGGAGGCCAATACCGGTGGGATCAGGGCGATCGATCTCACTGAACGCAGCGCCGCCAGCCTCTTGAGCAAAACTCGGCTCAGCAAACACGAAAAGGGTCAAAAGCGCCGCAAACAGCGCGGTGAAGGAAGTCCGGGTCATGAGGCCTCTAATACGATCCGACTCTAAATTTTGTCGCCCCCTTTAGGCCGGTTTTATCGTCGCAGAACCCCCTGAACTGCGCCTTTGACAGAGATTTTTGCCGAATGCTTGCCAAGCAGGGGGAGCCATCCCCAGGTTGAACCTCCGAACAGCAAAGGCCCCGTCCTCATGTCCTCGTTTTTCTTTTCAGAGACCGATCTTGATGAAGCGCGCGCCCGGGCCATTCTTGAGGGCTCGCTGCATGGCGCTGATGATGGGGAACTGTTCCTCGAATACGCTCAGTCTGAGAGCTTCGTCTTTGACGATGGTCGTTTGAAAACAGCGTCTTACGATACAACGCAGGGCTTTGGCTTGCGTTCTGTGCTCGGCGAGACTGTGGCCTTCGCGCATGCCAGCGAGCTGTCTGAAGCCGCTCTCAAGCGCGCTGCCGGCGCAGTTGAGGGCGTGAAGCGAGGCCATGGCGGCACGCTGGCGGCAGCACCGCCGAAAACGAATCGCCACCTCTACGTTGCTGACGATCCGCTCGCGGCGGTGCCGTTCGATGTGAAGACGAAGCTGCTCCAGGACATCGATGCTTATGCGCGCGACAAAGACCCGCGCGTGTCGCAAGTCTCCGCCTCGCTCTCTGGTGAGTGGGTGCATGTCGAGATCATGCGGGCTGACGGCGAATCTGTTCGCGATATCCGTCCTTTGGTCCGGCTCAACGTCTCGGTGACCGCGCAAGATGGCGACCGGCGAGAGACCGGCTCCACAGGCGCAGGCGGCCGTGAGACCTATGCCCGCCTGCTCGACCCAAGCTTCTGGCAGGGCCAGGTCGATGAAGCGCTAAGGATGGCGCTCGTGAACCTCCAGGCCGAAGCGGCGCCAGCGGGCGAAATGGAAGTGGTGCTGGGGTCAGGCTGGACCGGCGTTCTCCTCCACGAAGCGGTGGGACACGGCCTTGAAGGTGACTTCAACCGCAAGAAAACCTCGGCCTTCGCCGGCCTTCTCGGCGAGCAAGTGGCGGCGAAAGGCGTCACCGTCATCGATGACGGCACGATCGAAGGCCGCCGCGGCTCGCTCACTGTCGATGACGAAGGCACACCGACGTCTCGCACCGTGCTGATCGAAGACGGCATCCTCAAAGGCTTCATGCAGGACCGGATGAACGCTCGCCTGATGGGCGTCGAGCCGACAGGCAATGGCCGCCGAGAAAGCCACAGCCATGCGCCCATGCCGCGCATGACCAACACCTTCATGCTCGGCGGTGACAAACCACGCGAGGAGCTGATTGAAAGCGTCAAAGACGGGATATTTGCCGTCAACTTTGCCGGCGGTCAGGTCGACATCACCTCGGGCAAGTTCGTCTTCAACTGCACTGAGGCCTACCGCATTCAAGATGGCAAGCTTGGCGCTCCGCTCAAGAACGTCGCACTCATCGGCGACGGACCTTCGGTGATGCGGAAAGTCTCGATGATCGGCAACGACTTCGCGCTCGATCCCGGGATCGGTGTTTGCGGTAAAGCTGGTCAAGGCGTGCCTGTTGGCGTTGGTCAGCCTAGCCTCAAGATCGACGCTCTCACCGTGGGCGGCGCCGGTTAAGCAGCAGCTGCGTCCTCACGCAGAGCCAGGATGGCCCGGTACGCCGCATTCACGTTGGCGGCCTCAACTTGAGCCCGTTTGACGGCATGAGCGTCATCGCCGCGGGCTGCGACAGCGTCGGGATGGCATTCTTTCATCCGCTGGCGCCAGGCCGATTTGACCTGAGACATGCTCGCGTTCTGAGGAACACCAAGAACCCGGCAAGGGTCGGCCAGTCCCGTGTTCCGGGCGGCGCGTCTTGGCGGCACGTAAGAGCCGCGTGGCCCGCGGGCTTGGAACGGATCTTTCGCCTCACGCTTGCGCATCGGTGAGTCCTCATCGCCCAACAGAATGGCTGAGATCGTTGCGCGGTTGATGGCAATTTCGCCCTTTGGCGTCTTCACCATCAAGAACGGGCTGCTGCCGACGAAGAGGCTGCTGATGCCAGCGTTGGAGGGAAGGCGCAGGGTGCCCTTGAACGAACGGCCATCGCAGAGCTGGATCTCCACGCGGCGCGCGACCATCGTTGGTTTCACCTTAGCTGGTCCAAACATCGTTCTTTGGTCCTCCCTAGAACCAAGGCTATGCAGACGCTGTGCCGCCCTCTCTCGTGACCCGCTTTGCTCCCTCACCCACCGGGCTCTTGCACCTGGGGCACGCCTACTCAGCACTCTTGAACCATGATCTGGCGCAGGCGCACGGCGGTGACTTCCGCCTGCGTATTGAAGATATCGACCAAACCCGCTGCCAGCCTGGGTTTGAAGCGGCCATCCGCGAAGACCTGTTATGGTTAGGAATGGAAGGTGTTGGCCCCGTTTTTCGGCAATCAGAGCGCTTGGGCGTTTACCAAGATGCGATCGATAAACTTGCCGCACGAGGGCTCGTTTATCGCTGTTTCAAGACGCGATCGGAGCTGCAGGAAGCGATGCGGGCGCCCCATGGCGGGACAGTTTCGCAATCTGCATTGCATTCTGCGACAGCGCCCCTGCCAACGGACGAAGAAGACATGATGATGGCTGAAGGCCGCCCTTTCGCCTGGAGGCTGAACGCCCGCCGCGCGCTTGAGACAATTGGACCCAAGCCGCTGACGTGGCGTGAGTTCAATGGGGCTGGTGCTGACCATCAGCACCCCATCGACCCCTCGTCGCTGGGCGATGAGGTCCTGGCGCGGAAGGATGTGCCAACCAGTTATCATCTTGCGTCGGTCATTGATGATGCAGCGCAAGATGTCTCGCTGGTGTGGCGCGGTGAGGATCTCAGGAGTGCGATCCCAATCCACCGTGTGCTGCAAGAGCTGTTAGGGTTACCCCAGCCTCTGTATCGGCATCATGCATTGGTTACCGACGAACAAGGCCGCCGCCTGGCGAAACGCGATAAAGCGGAAACACTCCGGGCGCTGCGCGAAAGCGGCGCAACGCCGCAGGACATCAGGCAGCGACTAGGCCTTCCGCCTGCAGATGAGCGAGCCGAAAGCGCCGGATCCGCTCAATCGCCCAAAGGCGTTTGAGACTGTCCTCCATCGCGTCGAGTTTGCGATCGAAAAGGAGATCGTCGCGTTTGTCTTCGACCAAACTGCAGGCATAGGCCACGGTCGTCCGCTCTCGGCCAAATGCATCGCCAGTATCGCGGAAACTCTGCCCAAAAACCACGTGCACCAAGTACATCGCGACCTGTCTCGCGAATGCAATATCCGTTTGTGATCGGCTTTTCGCGAGCAGATCGTCCCGCGACACCTCGAAAGTCTGGCCTGTGAGACCAATAACCAGGCCCACGGCAACCGCTAGCTCGTCTTTCCCTTGCGGCAAATCCTGCGCTCGCATCGCAGATCCCCTTTGTGCTGATCCCGTCCCCACAACAATAGAAGAGAGAACCACTCTGGGGATAAGATTCTCAAATTGATACAGATGAGATTTGTATTAAATTGAATAAGCAGCACAAAGACTTTGTTAACGATCAGCAGACGGCTATTGTTAACGGTCGGGGCGGTCTACGCGTTAAGGGTTTCGAGCTCTGCGATGACAGCGCCAGCGATGGTCTCGGCTGTTTCAGCGATGGGCAGATTGGTTTTCTCGCCACTGGCGCGCTGCTTCCATTCAACCTCGCCGCTGGCGAGGCCCCGCGGGCCGATCGTCAGTTGATGCGGGATGCCGCAAAGGTCCATGCGGGCGAATTTCTCACCCGGACGATCACCACTGTCATCGTAGAGAACATCGAGACCTGCAGCCTCAAGCTTCGCCTCAATCTCTGCGCAAAGCTGGTCACACGCCTCGTCACCCACTTTGAGGTTGATCAGCGCCACCTGGAACGGCGCCACCGTCACCGGCCAGATAGGACCATTCTCGTCATTATGGGCCTCAATCAGGGCACCGAGCAGTCGTGAAACCCCGACGCCGTAAGACCCCATCTCAAGGTAAGCTTCTTTGCCCTCGTCAGTCTGGACGCGGGCCTTCATGGGCTCTGAGTACTTGGTGCCAAAGTAGAAGATGTGCCCGACTTCGATGCCGCGCAGCTCTCGCCGATCCTCTTGAGGCACCTCGGCATAGGCCGCCTCATCGTGCATTTCGTCGGTGGCTGCGTAGAGGCTGGTCCATTCATTGAAGATCGGCTCGAGGTCACCTTTGAAGTCTGTATCAGCTCCTGGGACTGACATTTCTGTCATGCCCTTGTGGAAGAAGACGTCGCTCTCGCCGTTCTCCGCAAGCACCACAAACTCGTGGGTCAGGTCCCCGCCGATAGGACCTGAGTCCGCTTTCACCGGAATGGCTTTCAAGCCCATACGGTGGAACGTTCGCAGGTAAGCAACGAACATTTTGAGGTACGACACGCGCGCCGCCTCGGGGCTCACGTCGAAGCTGTAGGTGTCCTTCATCAAGAACTCGCGACCGCGCATCACACCGAACCGTGGGCGCACCTCATCCCGGAACTTCCACTGGATGTGGTAAAGCATCTTCGGCAGCTGCTTGTAGGATTTGATATTGGCCCGGACGATCTCCGTAATCATTTCCTCATTGGTCGGACCATAAAGCATCTCACGATCATGGCGGTCCTTCATGCGGAGCATTTCAGGGCCATAGGCATCATACCGGCCGCTTTCGGACCAAAGGCTGGCCGGCTGGATGGTTGGCATCAAAAGCTCAACCGCGCCCGCTCGGTCTTGCTCTTCGCGCACGATCGCTTCGATTTTGCGCAGGACACGCAGGCCAAGCGGCAACCAGGCATAGATGCCCGCCGCTTCCTGGCGGATCATGCCGCTCCTGAGCATCAGCCGATGCGATGCGATCTGGGCCTCCCCGGGCGTTTCTTTCAGGGTCGGGAGGTAGAAGTCAGAAAGGCGCATGGTCGGTCCCGCAACAGGTTCAGTGAATGATCACCGCTCTGTTCCGGATGGCGCCGCTGGCGTCAACGGCTTTGGTCGCTAGGCAGTCAGTTCCTGAAGGCGCTTGGTCGCGGACTGGGCCTCCGAAGCGATGCGGGAAAGATCGAGGGTCTGAAGACGCCCCGCCTCGACGATCTGGCGGCCCTCAACAAAGAGATCCCGCACCCGGTGAGGTCCCGTAAGGATGAGCGCCGCGACGGGGTCCCAAGCACCGAGACCAGCCCAATCGTCTAGACGCCAAACGGCGATATCGGCCCGTTTGCCCTTCTCGAGCACACCGCAATCATCTCGACCCAAAACGCGCGCGCCGCCTCTCGTGGCGAGTTCGAGGGCCGTCCGCGGCGCCATCTCTTCGGCGCCGCCTTTCACCCGCTGCAGCATCAACGCGTGACGGGCTTCGGCGAGGAGATGCCCTGAATCGCTGGACGCTGACCCATCGACCCCTAGCCCGACCGGGATGTCATGATCATGCATCGAAGCGATAGGCGCGATACCGCTGCCGAGGCGGCAGTTGGAATACGGACAATGAGCCACGCCAGTTTTCGTACGTGCGAAAAGATCCACCTCTTCCTCGTCGAGCTGCACACAATGCGCATGCCAAACGTCATCGCCAACCCAGCCGAGCTCCTCCGCATATTGCCCTGGACGGCAGCCAAAATGCCCGAGCGAATAACGGACGTCTTCATCGTTCTCGGCCAGGTGAGTGTGAAGCAGGAGCCCATGCTTTCGGCCGAGCTCTGCGCTTTGGACCATCAGCTCTTTGCTAACTGAAAAAGGCGAGCACGGAGCGACGGCGACCTGGACCATAGCGCCAGGGTTGGGATCGTGGAAGGCAGCGATGACGCGTTCACAGTCCGCGAGGATCGCGTCTTCGTCCTCGACCATGCTGTCGGGGGGCAAGCCGCCTTTGCTTTCGCCGATGCTCATGCTGCCGCGGGTGGCGTGAAAGCGGACGCCAACACTGCCAGCGGCCGCGATGGTATCGTCGAGCTTCACACCTTCTGGGAAGAAATATTGGTGGTCGGACGACATGGTGCAGCCCGACAGCGCAAGCTCTGACAAACCCACCTGGGCGGCGAGGGCAAAATCCTCCGGCCGAAGCTTGGGCCAGATCTGATAGAGCGCGGTCAGCCAGCCGAAGAGCGGCTTGCTCGCCCCCTGCGGCACGGCGCGCGTCAGCGACTGGAAGAGATGGTGGTGGGTGTTCACCAGACCAGGTGTCACCACGCAGCCGGTCGCATCAACGACACTGACGTCGCCTTGAACCTCGGGAAGCGCCGCACCCTCACCGACCTCTTTGACGACACCATCGTCGATAAGCACGAAGCCACCAGCGATTTCGCGGCGTGCGTCATCCATGGTCACAACGACATCGGCGTTTTTGATCAGTGTACTGGCGATGACAGAGTTCCTCCCCGGTTGGGCATCACAAGATTGAGGGTGACCGCAAGAAAGGCCGCGGGCACCACGCCAGAGGTCATGAGGATCCGCGGCAGCTCAGGCAAGCCCGCCACGGCCTCGGGCTCAAGCTGCAGACCGAGGCCCACCGAAATGGCGAGCGCCGCAATCAAAAGGTTGCGCTGGTTCCAGGTCACAGATGACAGCATCGAGATCCCTGCGCCCGCCACCATCCCGAACATGATGATGACGCTGCCCCCCAATACTTCGATCGGAATGGAAATGATCACCGCACCGATTTTGGGCACAATCCCGCAGATGATGAGAAAGACCGCACCGAGAGCGACAACATGGCGGCTCATCACACCGGTCATCGCGACGAGGCCAACATTCTGACTGAAGGATGAGTTGGGCAACGCACCGAAGATGGCGGCCAAAGCTGTGCCAAAGCCGTCGGCCGCTACGGCACCGGTGAGCTCCTTGTCTGTAGCCTGACGCCCTGCACCGCTTTCGGCGATCGCGCTGACATCGCCAATGGTCTCGATGCCTGAGACAAGAACCATCGCGCAGAAGCCCGCGACAGCCGCGAAAGTGAACTGAAGACCAAAGGGCATCAGTTGCGGCGTGCTGATCCAAGCCGCCGCACCAACCGCGCCGAAATCCACCCGCCCGATGGCGAGTGCAACGAGGTATCCAGCGATGAGCCCAAGCAAAACCGAGGCCGTTCCCAGAAGGCCCTTGGCGAAAATCCGTAAGCCGAGCGTCACGGCAATGGTCACCAGTGCAAGCGACCAAGAAACTGGGGCGCCATAATCCGGCGTCCCGATGGCAGGCACCCCGCCCGCGGCATACTGAATACCAACGCGAACGAGGGAGAGGCCGATCAGCAAAACCACGATGCCGGTCACCAGTGGCGGCAGCGCAAAACGTAAGCGCTTGACCAAAGGGGCCAGTGATAGGTGGAAGAGCCCTCCTACCAAGGCACCGGCGAAGAGGATCGAGAGGCCCTCCGTCCCCTTGCCCGCGACCAGCGGCATCATCATCGGCAGAAACGCAAAACTTGTTCCTTGCACGATCGGAAGGCGAGCGCCGACGGGGCCGAACCCGTGGGTCTGACCGAGGGTTGCAATCCCTGCGAACAGCATGCTGGCCTGGACGAGCGTGACCACCACGCCCTCATCACCTGTCCCTAAGCCCGCGGCGCCCGCGACCAAGAGCGCAGGCGTCACATTGCTGACGAACATTGCGAGGATGTGCTGGATGCCGAGGGGAATGGCCTCGCCGAGCGGCGGGAAGTGATCAGGATCCCGGCGGGGGTCCAGCGTCTCCGCCTCAACCGTCATGCCGCGTCGATGAAGATGAACTTGGCAAGGAACACGACGGCGAGGACCATGACGCCCCCGGACAACTCCTTGATCCGCCCAGAGCCGATTTTGAGGACCGCGTAGGTAACGAAACCAAAGCCGAGCCCGGTGGCGATCGAGTAGGTCAGCGGCATGCTGATGGCTGTGACGACGACGGGGACAAAGTTGGTGACGTCATCCCAGTCCGTCGCCGACAGCCCGCTGGCCATCACGCAGCCGACAAAAACAAGCGCCGCGCCGGTGGCGTAGGCACCCACGGACTGAGCCAAAGGCGCAAAGAAGAGCGAGAGCAGGAACAGCGTGGCGACGACAACGGCCGTGAGGCCGGTGCGACCGCCCGCACGAACACCCGCCGCGCTCTCGACATAGCTTGTCACGGACGATGTGCCGATCAGCGAGCCGATCAGAGTCGCAGAACTGTCAGCAATCAGTGCACGGTTAAGGCGCGGGAGCTTACCCTCTTCGTCCAGAAGATTGGCTTTGCTCGCCACCCCGACAAGCGTGCCTGCGGTATCAAACATATCGACGAACAAGAACGAGATGATCACCGTCGCCAAAGCCAGCTCAGCGGCAGCTGCGATGTCGAGCGCGAGGAAAGTCGGCGCGAGGCTTGGCGGCGGGGAGCCCACCCAATTGAGATCGGTTAGGCCAAAGAGCGCCGCAATGATCGTGGCACCGATCATCCCAATCAAAATGCCGCCAGGCACTTTGAGCGACTCCAAAATGCCGATGGCCAAGAAGCACAGGACACCGAGAACCAAAACGGGTGAGCTGAGATCACCAAGGCCCACCAAAGTCGCAGGATTGTCAGCGACGATCCCCATACTGCGCAGGCCTATGATGATCAGGAAGAGGCCGATCCCGGCAGAGATCGCCATCTTGAGCTCCCGTGGGATGGCATTGACCACCCACTCGCGCACTGGCAGCACGCTCAGCACAATGAAAATCACGCCAGAGATGAAAACGGCGCCGAGCGCCGTTTCCCACGGCAAACCCATGCCGACGACCACACCATAGGTGAAAAACGCGTTGAGCCCCATGCCTGGCGCCACGGCGATCGGGTAATTGGCGTAGAGCCCCATGATCAGGCTGCCGATCGCGGCGGCGATGCACGTGGCCGCAAAGACAGCGCCCTGGTCGAGGCCCGCTTCAGCCAAAATCTGCGGATTGACGAAGATGATGTAGGCCATGGCGACAAATGTCGTGCAGCCCGCCATCACCTCACGGCCAATGGTCGTTCCTTGTGCACTCAGGCCAAAAAAGCGATCCAACACCCCGCTGCCACCCACGCTTTGCACCTCTTATTGACCCTGCAGAACGCGCAGAGCGCCTTTTTTCGCCAAAACGCCGCGCAGCGCCGCGACATCGTGTCTGAACGGTTGACGTTTTTGCACGATCGCGCAACCCCTAAAAGCAAGTGCAGCATAAGCGTGAGGGCCTGTGCCGCTGTGACGAGCGATGGTTGGAACCTTTGGGCGAATCCAAACTTTGCTCTACCACATCGGCAGATGGCAGACAGGTGAATGATCAAATTTGGGCTGAATGGTGAGCTGAAAGAGGTGGAGGACGTCGATCCGACGATGAACCTCCTTGATTGGCTGCGTTATCAGGCCCGTCTGACCGGTACCAAGGAAGGCTGCGCGGAAGGCGATTGCGGTGCCTGCACCGTGGTGGTTGGCGAATTGCGAGGCGAGGAGCCAGTCTACCGCGCCGTCAATGCCTGCACTCTCTTCATGCCCATGGTGGATGGCCGCGATGTGGTGACGGTTGAGCACCTGTCGGCCGATGGAAACCTTCACCCCGTGCAGGAAGCGATGGTCAGCTGCCACGCGACCCAATGCGGGTTCTGCACGCCCGGCATCGTGATGACGCTTTTCGCGGATTATGAGGGGCGCGATCCAGGCCCCAAACTGCCCACCGAAGATCTCCTCGCGGGCAATCTCTGCCGCTGCACTGGCTATGGACCGATTGTGAAGGCCGCCGAGGCCGCCAAGGCCGCCCCAGAGGCCAAGTTGTTGGACAGCGAAGATGGCCTCGAGCGGCTGCGCGCGGCGGAGCGCCAATCGATGCTCTCCTACCGGTATCAGGACCCGGTTCTTGGGGACACCAAGGCATTCTTTGCGCCGAGGACTCTGGCGGAACTCGACGACGTGCTGGCGGCGGAGCCGAACGCAACGCTGGTCGCAGGGGCCACCGATGTCGCCCTTTGGGTGAACAAAGATCATCGGACCCTTCCCGTGACGGTCTCGCTCAACGACATCGCGGAATTGCGCACGGTCGAGGAGACAGACAGCAAACTGACGATCGGCGCAGGTGTGCGCTATAGCGACGTGTGGGAACGGATCTCCGCGCTCTACCCAAGCTTTGGAGCCATGATCAGACGCCTTGGCGCGGTCCAAGTGCGCAACGCCGGGACCATCGGCGGCAATGTTGCCAACGGCTCGCCCATCGGCGACACGATGCCAGCGTTGATCGCCCTGGGCGCAACAGTCCGCCTGCGGAAGCAAGGTAAGCTCCGCACCCTTCCGCTCGAGGACCTTTATCTCGACTATCAGACACAGTCCCGTGAGCCCGGCGAGATCGTCGAAGCCATCACCATCCCGAAGCCCACGCGAGGCCAGCACGACGCCTTCTACAAAATCTCCAAGCGGTTTGATCAGGATATCTCCGCTGTGTGCGGTGCTTTTTCGGTCACTCTAGGGAGCGGCAAGGTGACAGGTGCGCGCGTCGCGTTCGGCGGCATGGCAGCCACACCGAAACGAGCGGCGGCGTGCGAGAAAGCGCTTATCGGCCAGCCTTGGACCGAAGAGACGATTGCCGCGGCAAAGACAGCCCTTGGCACCGACTTCGCTCCCATCTCGGACATGCGGGCGAGCACGGGGTACCGCCAGCTGGTGGCCCAGAACCTCCTGACACGGTTTTTCTTGGAAGCAACCGGCGCAAGAGTGCCTAGCCTTGACCGAGGAGGGCTTGTCGATGCCTGACTCTGGCGCCGCTCCACCCCCTGCCCCCGGGATCAAGGGCGACGTCCGCGAAGCCCGGGCCCATGACAGTGCCGTGCAACAGGTCACGGGCAAGGCGCGCTATGTGGACGATATTCCTAAGCCGCCCGGCCTCCTGTCCCTCTACATCGCTATGTCCGACCGCGCCCATGCACGGATCACCTCGCTCGATCTTGAGGCCGTTCGCCGCGCGCCGGGTGTAGCGCTGGTGCTGTCCTCCGACGATGTTCCGGGAACCAATGATATTGGCCCCGTGGTTGCGGACGAGCCACTGTTCGCTGAAGGTGAAGTGCTCTTTCACGGCCAGCCCATTTTTGCTGTCGCCGCTGAGAGCGAAGAAGCCGCACGGCGCGCCGCAGCGTTTGCTTCGGTTGAGTATGAGGACCTCCCAGCCCATCTGACCGTCGAGGACGCCATGGCCGCGGGCATGGACCTTGAACCTGAACAGGTGATGGCGAGAGGCGACGCGACCTCTGCGTTGAAGAACTCGCCCCGCCGCCTGACAGGCACACTGACGATCGGCGGTCAGGACCACCTCTATCTCGAAGGCCAGGTCGCGCTCGCCCTCCCCGGCGAAGACAATGACGTGCACGTCTTTTCCTCGACCCAGAACCCCACCGAAGTCCAACACCTCACGGCGCGCCTCCTCGGGATACCTGACGCGGCGGTGACCGTCGAGGTTCGCCGCATGGGCGGGGCGTTTGGCGGCAAGGAAACCCAGTCCACCATCATGGCCGCAGCCAGCGCCCTCGCCGCAATGCGCACGGGGCGCCCGGTGGAGTGCGTTCTCGACCGCGACGACGACATGCGGATGACGGGGAAGCGCCACGATTTCATTGCTCAGTATGAGGTCGGTTATGGTGAGGACGGACGGCTGACCGCAACTCACTTCGCCCTCGCCTCGCGCTGCGGTCACGCCACCGACCTCTCTTTTGCGATCAATGACCGGGCAATGTTCCATGCGGACAATTGCTATCACTATCCGGCGGTGCGCATCGCGTCGCGCCGGCTGAGGACCCACACGGTCTCCAACACAGCGTTTCGCGGCTTCGGTGGTCCGCAAGGGATGCTGGCAGCAGAACGGATGATTGACGAAGTGGCGTTCGAGCTGGACCGCGATCCTGTCGATGTGCGACTCGCTAATCTCTACGCGGATGGCAACAGAAGCCTCACGCCTTACCACCAAACCGTCGATGACTGCGTGGCTGGAGCGTTGATCACCGAGTTGATGGACATAGCGCGCTATCGCGAACGGCGAGACGAGATTGACGCCTACAACGCAGCTAGCCCCGTCATCAAAAAAGGCATCGCCCTCACGCCGGTGAAGTTTGGCATCTCCTTCACCACCAAGCATCTGAACCAGGCCGGTGCGCTCATCCATGTCTACACGGATGGTAGCGTGCATCTCAACCACGGCGGCACGGAAATGGGCCAGGGCCTGATGGTCAAGGTGGCTCAGGTGGTTGCGCACGAGTTCCAGATCGATATCGATCGGATCAAGGTCTCATCAACGCGCACGGATAAAGTGCCGAACACCTCAGCCACGGCTGCGTCCTCGGGATCAGACCTCAACGGCATGGCGGCCCGCAACGCGGCACAAACGATCAAAGAACGCCTCGTGGCCTTCGCCGCTGAGAGCTATGGCGTTTCATCCGAAGCCATTCTTTTTGAAGGCAATCATGTTCTGATCGGCGCCGAACGGCTCACCTTCGCAGAGCTGGTGAAGAAGGCTTATCTCGGGCGCGTTTCGCTGTCGGCCAGCGGTTATTACCGCACACCGACCATCGACTATGATCGTGCGAAGCACCGTGGGCACCCTTTCTATTACTTCGCCTACGGCGCGGCCGTATCCGAAGTGGCCATCGACACACTCACCGGCGAGACGCGGGTTCTCCAGACGGACATCCTTCATGATGTGGGCCAATCGCTGAACCCTGCGATCGATCTCGGTCAGGTTGAAGGGGGCTTCGTTCAAGGGATGGGATGGCTGACCAGCGAAGAGCTTGTCTATGACGACAACGGCGTTCTGCGAACCCATGCTCCGTCCACCTACAAAATTCCGACCGCTGGCGACCGCCCCCTGAGGTTCAACGCAGAGCTGTGGGCGTCGGGCCGCAACAAGGTGCAAACCATCCACCGCTCCAAGGCCGTGGGTGAGCCGCCCTTCATGCTGGCCATCTCTGTCTTCTCCGCGATCACCCATGCCGTCACCGCGGCAGCGGGCGGCAAGGTCTTCCCCAAGCTGGATGCCCCGGCGACACCCGAACGGGTGTTGATGGCGATCGAAGACGCTAAGGCTCGCGCCGCAGGCGTGGATGGCGTAAACGCCTGAAGATGGCCGATCTTCGCGCTTTGACCCGATTTTGCCTCGATGCCATCGAGGGTGAGCGACCCGTCGCGTTGATCACCCAATGCGCCGTAGAAGGATCGACGCCCCGCGAACTCGGCGTACGTATGGCCGTGACGGCGGACACCGTCCACGGTACAATTGGTGGCGGCAATCTCGAGCAGATTGCGATCGACCAAGCGCGCAAGCTGCTGGGCGATCCAGATCGCCGGTTCCTGCTTCAGGACCACCCCCTCGGGCCGCTGTTGGCGCAGTGTTGCGGTGGGCACGTTCGGCTACTGATTGAGGCGCTGGCCCCGGCTGATATGGAGTGGCTGCAGACCTGCAGGAAGGCAGCCGATGAAGGGCATACACTCTTTTTACGGACGATGCTCGCCGATGTTTCTCCGCGAAAAACTGTCAGTGTCAGCGAAGACCCAGATCAGAGTTTCACCTTTTGGGACGAGAACGGGGATCGGCTACCTCAGATTCGCCCCCCACTGACAGACAGTGGGGCCATGGTCGAGCGTTTTGGCGCGCCGCGGCCACAACTCTTGCTCTACGGTGCAGGCCATGTGGGACGAGCAGTAGCAGAGATCATGGTTCGAACGATCTTTGACGTGACGTGCCTTGACGCTCGCGAGGACGAACGCGCGGGACTTCCGGACGGCGTGATCAAAAGAGGCTTACCCAGCGCCGATGACGCCGTGGCAAGCGCCCCGGCGGGAGCCTACCACGTCATCTTCACCCACTCCCACGACCTCGACTACGGACTCTTGCGGGCCGTGCTTGAGCGCGGCGACTTTGCCTATGTCGGTTTGATTGGCTCACAGACGAAGCGCGCGCGGTTCCTATCGCGTCTCCGTGAGGACGGTTTCACCGATGATGCCTGGGCACGGCTTGTCTGTCCCATCGGGACACCGGGGATCACCAGCAAAGCCCCGGAGGCCGTGGCGATTGCCCTTGCCCATGAGCTGATGGCCTCCCTGGGGTCTGACAATGCGCCACTACCCATGAAGGGGCTGTAGGTCAGTCAACGAATCCGGCTTCGAAGGCTACATATCGACGTTCGAGATCCGCCTGCACCGTCGCTCGTGCACTCTCGGCCAGGAATGCAGAGCAAGCATCCGTATCAAAACCATCAGCACAAGGCTCAACAAGTTGAGCGCGATCAAAGTCTTCCCACAAGGACGGACCTTCAAGGAAACTCACCTCAATGCTACGCCGAGCAATGGTCTTGAGCGTTCGATAGTCGAGACCGTGCCGCGTCGCTGCCATCTGGTATTCATGGGTCATATCCGATCGCAAGACGCCTTCATCATCCGTCGAGATCACAATGGGTACACCGGCATCAAGATAGATCGATATAGGATGATCATCGCCCGCAACCCCCAAAATGGCTTCGTTGCTGCTTAGATTGATTTCCACCGCAATGCCTTCGGCAGCCATCTTGGCCAGCAATGCCTCGCTCTCATCCTCAAAGCCAATATCAATGCCGTGGCCTATACGTTCAGCCCCCGCCACGTGAACTGCGGCGGCGATGTGGTCGTCGAGCTCTGCAGTCTCCACAAGACCTAACCACAGTTCACCAGCGTGAAGAGCCATTCGGACGTCTGGATACTTTGACTTGAAGTACCTCATCATCTGCATGTGGAGATCATAGTCCTTGATAGCGACGCGATCGTGCTCTGGTGCGAGGATATTGATCCCAACACTGCTCTCATCTCCGCTCGCAAGCATGAAGTGTACCATCATCTGGGTAAAGACTAGCTCTGGTGGCAACGTACGCGCCACGGCCCCAAGATGGCGAACCGTAACTGTACAGCCGAGCATAGCCTCAGCGGTGTCGCAGCCTAACTCCTCTCGTGCTCCGTCGAGGGTCGCGGTGACTTGCTGGCGACCAACCTCCACAGCTGCATCAAACCCACCATCCAAAAGCGCTTGCTCGTATGCGGCGAAGTCCTCATCCGTGTCGCCAGCAAGCGGGGCTGTCACACCGTAATCAGCCGGGTTCGGAATAACAGTGACCCACATCGGCTCGATGTAGTTAACATTCTGCTTCGCCGCAGTCTCCATCTGCCAAGCAATAGTTCGGTCTGGATAGACTCGCCAAACGGCTATAAATCGTTCAAATGTCGAAAAGAAATGGTCCGCCCCGGAACGTGGCTCACCTGGAGAAATCGGCGACATATTGCGCATAGAGAACGCATCAATGAGACGGTTCCGCAGCGGCTCGTTCGTCAAAACAATCGAGGCATGCTCCGAATGGAGACCCTTTACGGCCGGGTCGTCGCACATGATGAGCCGGGTTTCCTCCGCGACAACGCAGATGCCGCTGTCGTCTTCGGCGGCCCAGGCAAGCATGCTCTCTGCATAAACCGCACCTGGAGGATGGGTGTGAATGTCACCGCCCTTCGGCATCGCTTTGAGAAACTGCCTGAGCGTCACATGGTCGGCGAGCGCATCGTCAAACGCCCTTGCTGCGGCAGCTTCGTTGGACGCTGCGCCTAACCGTGGGATCTCCAACGTACTGCAGCCCACAAGGGTTACAGATAAAATGAACACTCCGAGAAACCGAAGAAGCATCACAAGCCTCACCTACTCCGCGGACGGAACCTCGTTAGCGTAAACATCCCAGTTCGCGACGATTTCGTCGACCACTTTGGAGCCGGCGAGGTAAAGCGCTTCGACGGCCACCTCGAGACCCGCGTACTCCTCGTTCTCGCGCAGGAGGTATTCCGCCGCTGTGAAGCTCGGGGGTGGCATGGTGAAGTTGCTCCCTGAGCGGAGCACCATCGCGCGGTCGACATCGACACGGCCAATCGCGTCAAGGTAGGTGAGAGACTGGAGTGTTCCTGTGTCTTCCATGGCCGAGGTGACAAACTCGCCTTCACCATCCGTCCAGAAATCAAGCCAGTGGTTGGCCCAGTCGTTCATCATCTCGCCGTGCCAGAAGGTCATAGCCGCGACATGGTCACCTTTGATGATCTTCGGCGTCGTTTGTGCAACCTCGTGCTCAGTAAACATCGCGCGTTCGGTGACCAGGTTCTCCTCATCCGGGATCTCAATGTCCTTGGTCAGCTCATAAGCCCAATTGCGCAGGCCTTCGTTCAAGACGAAGAGTTCGCCCGTTGGCTCTGGCCGTTCCTCGGCATGGGGACCGTCGGTGTAGCGAGCAAAGTATCCGTAGTCCCAGTCTTCAGGAATCTCACGCGGATCAATTTCATGGCTGAGGTCGCCATCGACGAGGTAATGAGCCCAAGCAGCCGAACCGATCGTTGCATCTTCGGGGTCGATGCCCGCGATCCCTGCCACAAGCCAATAGGCCTTGGACAGATCAAAACGCTGGTCTAAGCCAAGCGCCATGACCGACGCTGCTGATTTCATGGTGCCGATCCCGGTCACCATGACCAAGACGCCGGTTTCTTCTTCGTAGAAGAGGTCGTGGTGCGAATGCGGGAATGGAACTTGAACGTTCAGGTTACGGCGTTCTTTCCAAAGCTGGAACTCGCCAGCAACATCGCCTTCGTCCTCGCCGATCTCAAACATGGTCACAACCACGGCCTTCACGGGCATCGGGCTTGAGCATGCATAACCGGGCTGGCAGTCGTTGGGGTTTGTGATTTCAGGCGCCATGGCAGCTTCGACGCTGGCGGGCGGCTCCTCCCCGCAGGCCGCGAGAGCGAATGCCCCCAGCAAACCAAGCGCTGCAGCGCGAACGGGTGTGTGGGCGGGCCGGTCGGGGGCGTGGGTCATTCTCTCTCCCTTTGAACGTCGAAGGCCGTCTGTTCGCGCGCAGCGAACAAACGGCCCCCAAGGCTTAGCGGAACTCGCTTAGAACTTGTAGCTCACCGTGGCCTGGATGTGCCTTGGCAGTTCAGGCAGTGCGATCGACGAACCGAAGAGCTCTGTGAAGTTGGCGCGGAAATACTCCTCGTTGGTCAGGTTCTTCACGTTAACACGGAAGAGCCAGTTGTCTGTCTCATAAGACGCACCCAGATCAACCAAGGTGTAGCTTGGAAGAGTCACCGCCTGGCTCTGACCGGAGAAGACTTCGTCCACGTCCGTCACGGTACCAAACAGCGCCAATCCGTTATCGAACTGATAAGTCGCTGTGAACGCATAAATGTGTTCTGGGATACCGGCACGGCGAGCTTCGTTTTCGTTTGTGATCGGGATCAGACCAAATGGCTGGCCACCCAAGTGAAGTGTCTGGTCAGTGACGTTCACAAGGTCCTCGATGCCGAAGAAGCTGAAGAGGCTACCATCTTCTAGCGCGGTCAGGTTGACGACTTCAGTGTTGGTATATGCGCCAGTGAGCAGGAAGTTGTCCGTAACCGACCAACGGAACTCTGCCTCGATACCCTCGGTGCGAACGGCTTGGTTGGTCACGATTTGTTGCGCGCTGAAATCTACACGCTCCTGCTCGTAGAATGCGAGCGCTGCATAAAGGCGGTCATCAAAGAAACTGCCCTTAACACCAAACTCCTCGAGCGTGGCTTCCGTTAGCCACGTACGGTTACGCAAGTTCTCGGTTGAGATCTCAGCACCCTGCCCAGCAACCACCGAGGATTGCTCAGACCACGTAGCGTAAGGAATTACACCAAAGGGCAGCTCATAAGATATCGATGCCGTGTAGGACCAAGCAACGTCTTTGTCTTCACCTTCAGCCAGACCAGGATCAGATGGGTCTGGCGGGAAAATCAGAAGTTCAACCCGGTCCTCAGCTTCCGCATCAACATAGTCATAGCGACCGCCAAGGAGGACATTAAGACCGAACTCAGTCTCGACATCAAAGAGAGCAGCCATAGCCAGGTTGAGATAATCACCCTCGACATAGCCTGAGAAGTTCTGACCTTCTTCCGTTGACAGAAGGCGATCCGAGAGAGCGTCGTAACCTTGTGTCAGGTCAACGCGGTGGAAGTACTCAAAGAAGAAATCGTCAGCTTGCTCAAAGTTGGTATATCGTAGTGACGGCGACACCTGAGCGTCAACTTCGAGGAAATCGAGGTCAAACGTCTTCGACACGACGACCTTGTCTTCGATCACCCAAGAATCGATCAACTGAGAAAAGCCGTAGGAGTTCTCGTTCAGATTCTCGTTGGAGTCGTAGAACAGCTGGTTTTTGATCTCCAGGCCGCCTGGCGACTCGTAGATCACGTCGAAGTAGAGAGTTTCCGCAATATTCTCGAGAAGGTCGTTTGGACCCGTCAGAACGTCCCGACGGCTGAGTGTGGTGGTCCCGGTGTTTTCCAGCGCAATGATAGGATCAAAATCCGCATCCGTGAGGCTCGCGGGATCAAAGCGGAACGCGCTAAACTCGCCGACGAAGAACTCAGAAGGGGCAAGTTGCCCGTCATTGTCCGTATCAAGTGGTTGCGCCGTACCGGTGATATAGGTGCCATTGTCGACAAGGTCTTGGGTCAGACGGTTCCAACCACCGTTCTGGTCACCTTCGAAGTCGTGATACATACCACCGAACTCAACACGAATGTTCTCGGTGATGTAGGTATCAAACGCCGCCTGGAAGATCGTCTGATCGGTCGCGATGTTGTTGTAGTAGCTGCCTGAGTTCTCGACCTGCGCGAACACGTGATAGCCAAACTCTTGACCCAGAACCTTGCCAGGACCCGTGACCGTACCAGTAAGAACACTCTTATCCCAGCTGCCGGTCGTGTAGCTGATTTCGCCCTCAGGCTGGTCAAGGAGCTTACCGCCCTCAACACGCGCCGTCTTCGGAACAAAGTTGATGTAGCCGCCGATTTTCGAAGGACCGTAGATCGGTGAAGCTGGACCACGGACGATGTCGATACGGTCCGAAGCGCCAATCGGTGTCGGGTAGTTGCCAGGGTTATCGAGACGGCGAACGCCGCGGAAGTAGACCTCACCAGGGGAACCCCGAACGTCCAGAGAACCACCGACGCCGAAGAACGAGTTGGTGAACGTACCCGGAGCTTGCGCGACCAGGCCATAGATATCGGTGATACCGAAGCGTTCGATCTGCTCAGCACTGATGGTCGATGCCGAACGCGGCGTTTCGACGAGGTTTTTGTCAAAGCCAAAGACCGATCCGACATCTTCAACCGGCAACGCGCGGAGGCTGCCCTGAACGACGATCACGTCGCCCTCATCATCCTGCGCCCATGCTGCACTCGTCAGTGCAGAACATGCCATCAGGGCCATCAGCGCGCTGTTGCGCCGACGGCCAGATCTATACTCAACGTTACCCTGTGATGCCTTTGCCACGGTATGCCACCCTTCGATTGCAAAGCCGGCACAAACGGAAAGAGCCCGCCGATTGCGAGCTGATCTGCCCCCGATTGTGCGCGAGCGAACGACGCTTCAAAAAAATGTTAAATTCGCACCGCAAACGGTGTCAACGTGGAAATGTTATAATGCCTCTTGTTTTTAGCACGTTCGACCTTTTGATCACTGCGTGCTGGACCTTTTTTCCGACCGCTGCTGCAGTAGCTCAGTAGAGCTAAGTCTTTCAATTGATTGGAGTCATTGTTCAAGTGGAGTGTCACGAAACCTTCAAGTCCCTTTGGACCCTGCCCGCCATTTTGGTTCTCATGAGTTGCGGCAGTGCAACATCGGAGCATCTGCCAACGGGTGATGTGGAAACCTGCATCATCAACTATTCCGTGCATCCCGTTCACGGTGGCGCGCGGATGGGAGATGCACGGCGTGCGATTCTGCGCCGAGAACTGAGCGATGGGTTCGACGGCTCTGGACTGGCCAGCGATCTTGAAGCCTTCAGCGCCCGCATTATCGAGGAGATGCGCCAAGACCTCCGCCTCCCCCCGTTTCGCATCGAGCAGGTCCGAGGCGGATACAAAGGCTCGACGAGCGATTCACTCACCGCAACCGCCCGCTATCGCGGCGAAACCGGTGACGGGGCCTTCGCGCATCTCACCTCGGCCGTGGGCTACGTGTTCATGCAGGACGGCGTGATCCTGCAGTGCTCACCGGCAGCCGAAGACGAACAAGGCGTTCCGGCTCTCGTCCTGGGCGACACCGGGCGGCGTGATGATCTCAACGCGAACGGTATCGGGAACATCTACGCGAGTATGCTCGACGTCACGGGGTTCGACGAGCTTGGCTTCACCTACGACCCAGCCGAAGACACGATGACCATCTTGATCTTTTCCGACGATGGTGCACCCGAACGACAGGCGATGGGCTGGGCCATCAGCACTCTTAACACTCACGACTCTCAAGCTGAGGTGATGCTGAGCGAAGATGAGCGGGCAGTGTCGTTCCTCGGCCATCGGTGGGAAGATGATGAGGCTGGGACTAGCTACAGAGATCTGCTCGGCGAAGCTTTTGAGAGCCACACGATCGAACCCTCACAGCTCGACCGTTATCAGCGGACCTACCTCTCCATTATCGATGCCTATGCGGAGGAATAAGGCTCAGCTGCCTCGATAGGTTGACACGGCAAACGGCGTGGCCAGCAACGGAACGTGGTGATGCTCCTCGGGGTTTGATACCTCGAAGTCGAGCGTCACCTCGTGCAGAAAGACATTGGCGTGCCCGCCGGCCGTGAAGTAGTTGCCGATGTCAAAGATGATCTTGTGGCGACCAGCTTTGAGCGGCTCACCGCCAAGCAGGTTCTTACAGCGGCCGTCGCTGTCCGTGATGCCCTCAATGGTGGGATAGCCTTGCATGTGGAGCATGATGCGTACACCGACAGCCGGCCGACCCGTGGTCAGGTCGAGCACATGGGTCGAGAGGCCAGTCATGACGCCTGTCGCGCGTTTGAATGCTCCGCCGCATACTGAAGGGCTCTCTCTCCACCCAAGAACTCTTTCTCATCAAAGGCGGTGTAGCCAGTCAGCCAGGCCTGTTCATCATCAGTGAACAGCTGATCTGCGATCCCTCGAGCAAGGCGGGGGATGGCGTAGCCTAGCCCCGTGAGAGCCGCCGCCGACAGACCCAAACTGACCAAGGCGCCATAGTTGAAGAGGTAGAGACCGCTCATCAGGTCACCATCGGCTTCGTCCTTTGGTAACAACTCGAAGTGAGGCCCAAGATAGGGATGCTCATCAAGAACTGGCTTCCGATGTTCCTCCGGGGGCTGAAAGCGATCGATCCAACGGGCGACTTTTGGCGCGATGCTTTCAAGCTCTGGCCGCAAGCCCAAGTCGGTGACAAGGCCGGTGGAGAGGATCAAAAAGTCGTAGATGTACCGGCCTTTAGGCGTCAAGATCTCGATCCCGTCGTCGACCTGCCGCACGCTGTTCCATGGCTCACCAAGGTGCAGTGAGAAGTTGGACCATTCGCTCGCGCGATCAAACGTATCGTTTGTCGGTGGTTGACCAGCGAGGAAAAACGTCCGCATCACCTCATATTTGGTCTCATCGGTCAGCGAGGCGTAACGGGGAACAAGCCCCGTCCGTTCCATGAAGCGGATAGGATTGACCTCTGGCAGTTGCGGGCGACGAGCGAAGACATCGACACTGGTGGCCCCCGCCTTCAGCGCATGCTGAGCGTTGTCAAAACCAGATGCTCCGACACCAAGGATGGCGATCCGCTTGTCCTTTACCTGTTCGTCAGTCAACGGATGCGACGTGTGAGCGTAGCGCTCGCGCGGCAGAGCCTCTTCGATCATTGGCGGCACATGCCACTCGCCACCGCCTTGGATGCCAGTGGCGAAAACCACTTTGCGAGCGGTGAACACTTCGTCACCATCCGGTCCCGCAGCCGTGACTGCGTAAGTCCCATCAGCCTGCTGCTCGCATGCGACCACTTTGCGGCTATTGAGGACTGGCAGACCAAGGACCTTCCGGTACCAGATCAAATACTCAGCCCATGCCTCCCGCGGAATCTTGTCGAGCTCATCCCATGCTTCCGCGCTGTGTTTCGCGGTCCAATAGGCACGGAAGGTGAGAGACGGCACACCGAGATCAATCGACGTCAGCTCCTTCGGCGTCCGCAGCGTGTACATGCGCGCATAGGTCAGCCAAGGCCCCTCGAGGCCTTCCTTGTTCTCATCAAGGATCAATAGGTTCTGCACCCGCTCGCGCAACAGCCCGAAAGCCGCACCCATGCCGCTCTGGCCACCGCCGACGATGACCACATCATAGGGTTCCGACCGTTCACTGACAGTGCGTGCCGGTTTGACGCCAAGCGTGTCGAGATCAATCGCCACTTGGGCTTCATGTTCAGTCAGGTTGGTCATCGGCGACCTCCTTCCATCGGTAGCGGACGATTTTTCGGACTTCGTCCAGGGCGGCTGCTAGTTCGGTATCTTCGGTATTCTCAAGGCGCCTTTCCATTTCTGAAAGAATGGACGTCTTGTCGTGGTCGCGGACGCAGATAATGAACGGGAAGCCAAATCGCTCCCTGTACGCTTCATTAAAGTGCGTGAACCGGGCGTGTTCATCGGCGGAGAGCTGATCAAGGCCTGCTGACGCCTGCTCCCTGGTCGAGCAATCGGTTAGGTCACCACGAATGGCCGCCTTCCCCGCAAGATCGGGGTGGGCATTAAGAAGGTCGCGCTGCCGCGCGTCACCCGCCGCTCGCACCACGTCCTGAAGGCCTGCCAACAGAGCGTCACCATCGGCGAACGGGCGAAGATCGGCTGCCGCCGTCACGACCCAAGGGCTATGCTCATAAAGAAAGTCAAGATGCTGAGCGAATGCATCGGTCGGCAGTGCGTTGAGGGTCTCGAGGTTCATGAGCTCTGGCCCTCCATCGAGACATGGGCCGAAACAACCTTCCACTGGCCTTCGATCTTCGCCCAGGACTGGGTTTGCCGGCCGCGCCGGTCCGTTCCCTCGCGGAAGAACTCTGCATGGGTCGTCGCAAAATCGTCGCCAAAGGTGTGGATCGCGACCTTACCGAGGCGCCGCTGCGGCGAACCGCCTCGCGAACGCCGAAACGCAGCGATTTCATCGTAGCCATAAAGGACCTCGCCCACGCCGTAGCGCACCGTGCTGGGCGCTTGGTGGAACAGCTCGTCCATGACCGCGATATCGTCGGCCATCAGCGCCGCCTCATAGCGTTCAAAGGCCACTGTCACTTCGGCGACGACTTGGGCATCATCAATCTGCATAAGGATGCTCCTTCAGCCAGTGGCGAGCGATATCAACGCGGCGTGCGAACCAAACATCATCATGCGCCATGACATGATCGAGAAACTTCGCAAGAGCGAGAGCCCGGGCCGGACGTCCGGCAACCCGGCCGTGCAAACCCACCGACATCATCCTGCCGCCCTCCTGGTGCAACATATCAAATGTGTCGCGCAGATAGCGGTAGAATTGCTCGCCCTCAGCAAATCCCTGATAAGCAACAAACTTCATATCGTTGGCATCAAGACTATAAGGCACAACCAGTTGCGGCTTTCCGCTGTGCACCTCGTAGTAAGGAAGGTCGTCGGCATAGCTGTCGGCGTGATAGAGAAAGTCGCCCTCCTCCGCGATCAGCTCGGCCGTGATCGGGCTGGTTCGGCCCGTATACCAGCCGAGCGGGCGCTCACCCGTCAGCTCTTGGTGAAGAGCAATCGCACGATCGCGATGCTCCCGTTCAACGGCTTCCGGCACGTCTTGGTAGTCGATCCAGCGGAGCCCGTGGCTGGCGATCTCCCAATCCGCACCCATCATGGCTTCGGTGATGGGCGGATTGAGCCGCAGGGCCTCGGTCACTGCAAAGGCTGTCGCCGGAATGTTTCGCTCTGTCAGAATGCGGAAAAGCCGCCAAAACCCGGCCCGGCTGCCGTACTCATAGAGGCTCTCCATCGCCATCGCTCGCGCGCCGCGATGGCCGAGCGTTCGATCCTGATGGGGGACGGCGAGTCCGAAGCCTTTCTTTCAGAAATGGTCGGGGCGGTCAGCCATC
>JBCBMW010000026.1:0-29467 GCA_039822105.1 Pseudomonadota bacterium
AACCAAGTAACTTATGTCGACGACAGCCCGTCATCGAATGGAGACAACATCCAGGCGCAAGCGCCGCAGCGGCCGCGATCGTGATCACCACCACATGGAGCCACGAGACGATATCAGAGCAAACCTCGCGGGAAATCCCCCGGCGCTTGCGCCTGGATGTTGTCTCCATTCGATGACGGGCTGTCGTCGACATAAGTTACTTGGTTGACCTTTCAGGCCAAAAGCGGCCCCACCAGACGCACGTTTTAGTCTCGACCGTACCGAAAACCCCTTTCGGCGCCGTTTATTGGTGTCGGACCGGCGCGAGGCCGATCGTCACTCTTCGAAAACGCATAATCCGGATCGGGTCAAGCAACCGGAACGGTCCCCGGCATTCCTTTGCCGTGTGGTGGATTCTATCACACCGCCAGCGCCGTCGATATGACATGTTTTTCAATCTTTTACGACGACGCTAGGCCCAACGCCACCTATCGACGCCGATGCTCACTTTTTGCCGCGGTGCCGCATTTTTTGCGGCCGGCGAGCCTCCTTCGGTTTGTCATGACTCACCGAGCGCTCTATGGCGCAAAGCTGTCTAAGATGCCGGGGTCCCTACGAATGTATCAAAACGCCATGATCGCGGCTGCGGTCGAAGCCAGCCGTCTGATCCTCTCGATCTACCGCGAAGGCGCCGATCATCGCACCAAAGATGATGGTTCACCCGTGACCCTGGCGGACGAGCAAGGCGAAGCGGCGATCCTGGCGATCTTGCGCGAGGCTCACCCTGACGTCCCGATCCTGGCTGAAGAGTCCGTAGCGGCGGGCGATGTGCCGGACGTGGGCGAGCTTTTCTTCCTGGTTGATCCGCTCGACGGGACCAAAGAATTCGTGACGGGTACCGACGAATTCACCGTCAACATCGCGTTGATTGAGAACGGCGTGCCAATGCTTGGCGTCGTGACCACTCCAGCAATGGGTGCCCTTTATGTTGGCGATGTGACCAAGGGCGCATCGCGGCAGAGCTACGACTTTGAAACCGGCAAGCCGTCGGGTGATTCAGAACCTATCCGTGTACGTGACGTTCCTGCTGACGGTGCGATTGCCATGACCAGCCGCTCCCACGGTTCACCGGAAACAGCTGCGCTCCTGCGAAAGCTTGGCGTGGTTGATGTCATGGCCGCTGGTTCATCGCTTAAGTTCTGTGCGATCGCTGAGGGCCGGGCCGACCTCTACCCCCGCCTGGGCCGAACGATGGAGTGGGACACAGGCGCCGCTCACGCTGTGCTCAAAGCCGCTGGCGGCGAAGTCTACACGTTTGAGGACAAGGAGCGCGGTGCACCCCTGGGTTACGGCAAGAAGGCGCGCGGCTTTGACAACCCGCACTTTCTCGCCCTCGGCGCGGATCGGTGACGTCGAAGGAAGATTTCGTTCGTCAGGAGGCGGAGCGCCTAGGGTTCGACGCCTGCGGCATCACGGATGCGAAGCTCCCCAGTACAGTTGGTCGCCATCTCAATGAGGCCTTAAGCCTCGGCCATCACGGCACCATGGCTTGGCTAGAAGATCGCTCCGACCAGCGGTCACAGCCGCAGTCTCTCTGGGATGGCGCGAGATCTGTCGTCATGCTGGGCATGAATTATGGGCCAACGGAGGATCCGCTGGAGCGTTTGAAGCTTCGGCAGACCGGAAACATCTCCGTCTACGCCCAAGGCGATGACTACCATGACGTGGTCAAGAAACGGCTCAAACAGCTCGGACGCCTGCTGGGAGAAACGTTCGATTGTTCACTGAAGGTGTTTGTCGATACCGCACCTGTCGCGGAAAAGCCGCTGGGTCAACAGGCGGGTATTGGCTGGCAGGGGAAGCATACCAACCTTGTCAGCCGTGCCCACGGCTCCTGGCTCTTTCTCGGTGCAATCTATCTCGGTGTTCCGCTTCAGGCTGACGAAGGTGAGGACGACCACTGCGGTTCATGCCAGGCCTGTCTTGATGTCTGCCCCACTGATGCTTTCCCTGCGCCCTACAAACTCGATGCGCGGCGCTGCATCAGTTATCTGACAATCGAACATAAAGGGCCGATCCCGGAGGAATTCCGCCGACCGATGGGCAACCGGATCTATGGCTGCGACGACTGCCTTGCCGCCTGTCCTTGGAACAAATTCGCAGAAGAGGCGCGAGAGACAGCGTTTCATGCACGTGAGGAGCTTCAGAACCCTCCGCTAACGGAGCTTGCAGCGCTCACCGACACCACCTTTCGCGCTCTCTTTCGCAAATCACCGATCAAGCGCATCGGCCGCGACCGTTTTGTCCGCAACGTCGCGATCGCCATCGGCAACAGCGGTGACGCAGAGACCGGAAAGGCGCTTGAACCCCTTCTTCATGATGAGAACGACGACCTCAGAGAAGCCGCTCAGTGGGCAGCGCGAGAGCTCGCTCAGAGGTGACGGCGGCGCAAACGAGCGGCTGAATCGACCAACACCGCCGCCGATAGACCAAAGAGCAAAAGGCCGTTGAGTGACGCAAAACCTGGGAGTAGCCGCCAAGGCTGCGGTGCAAGCACATCGCCAAAACCAAGCGTCGTGTACGTCGTCAGCGCGAAGTAAAGGCCGCCCTCCCAGGTGAGGCTCACCTCCGTCGCCAGAAAGATCGCTGCCCAAACGGCCACCGACGCGGTATGGGCTGCAATCAGGCCAAGGCCGACCACGGACAGTTTGAGCACATCAATGACATCTGAACCAAAGCCGTGGTCGCTCGATCCCACAGCAGCAACACCGCGCAGGGCAATGATGATCAGCGCATGGATGAAAAGGGTGGAGGCGACCGCAAGGCCCGCCACGACAAACTGACTTGTGACCGGATCAGACATGTTGGCCCCGATATCTCCCACTCAATGAAGGATCATACCGAAGCCAATCTGACTTGAGAAGCGCGCGGCTTAACGCGGCGCGAGCACCATCATCATCTGGCGGCCTTCAAGCTTGGGCATCGCCTCGACCTTGGTGCTTTCTTCAAAGTCCTCACGGACGCGGTTCAAGAGCTCCATACCGCGCTCTTGGTGGGCCATTTCCCGGCCGCGGAAGCGCAAGGTGACCTTCACTTTGTCACCGCCCTCGAAGAAGCGACGCATGGCTTTGGTTTTCACCTCGTAGTCATGCTGGTCGATGTTCGGACGCATCTTGATCTCTTTGATCTCGACGATCTTCTGCTTCTTCTTGGCTTCAGCCTTCTTCTTTTGCTGTTGGTATTTGTGCTTGCCCCAGTCCATCAGTTTGCAGACGGGGATGTCGCCGTTGTTGACCTCAACGAGGTCGAGACCAGCGCGCGCAGCCATTTCCATGCCTTGCTCGGGGGTGATCGGGCCCTGTTTGTCGCCATTCTCGTCGATGACGAGGATCTTCGGGGCGCGAATGCCTTCGTTCATTCTCGGTCCCGTCGGTTTTGGTGGGGCCGAATTCATGGGTCTGCGTGCGATTGTGCGGTCTCCTTCTATAGCTGACGCGGCGCGACTCTGCGCTCAGGCTAGATAAGGAATCCTTGCCGTTCGTTCAATCAAAACCGTGCTGGGTCGGTTTAGGCGCGGCTGCGACCTTGCTGCGCGGCCATTCGGATGAGGCCCATGCTCTGGAGCATGCCCACCACCATGTCGGGCGAGACATTGCGCAGGTTGGACGCGGTGAGCTTCACCACATCCCGGCCGTAAAGCGCATCGGTCTGCACATCTTCAGATGTAGGCAAAAGGATCACACCGCGGGTGCCGACAGCAGCGACGAGGTGCAACTCATCGCTGGGGCCGCCGAGGAAGAAGGTTGCGTCCCGAGCAAGGACGCTGACCTGCGCCGCGTCCGCTTTGCCAGAAAGGTCGACAGCCGCGCGGCCGCCGTCGCCGGACATCTCGGCCGCGGTCTGCATGACGTCGTAGGCGTAGGTTGAAAGATCATCGCCGCCAACGATGACAGGCGTGATGCCCTGACGCGCCATCACCGAGGCCACAGCGCCGTAGTTTTCCGCTGGCCAGCGATGCGATGGGTTCGCGGCTGGAATAAAGAGCGCGTAAGCGCCTGAAAGCCCGAACCAACTTGGGTCGAGATTGGCCGAACCCTTCTCTGGGTTGTTGGCCCAGCGAAGGTCAGGAAGCCGCTGCTCAAGCTCGAGACCAGCATCCGAGAGAAGCTTGCGCATCCCAGCGCCAGCCAGCGGGCTCGGCTTCATCGACGTGGACTTGCCAGAAAGCTTCCGCTTCGGGCCCACCCATGTGGGAGCGCGAAAGCCCTTGAGCGACGCACGCAAATCCATGCTGTCCCTTGTGCCATCGAGGTCATAGGCGACCTGATAGCCGATCTTTTTGAGCTGGCCGGTGAACTCGCGTTTCTCCGCCGGTGTGTTGAGCGGACGCGTCGCCACGACGCGGTCAAAATAGGGTGAGCACTTGGCCAGCCGTTGGAGGTTGGGGCTGGTCACAAGGTCGATCGTCGCGCCTTGGTGTGCGCGCCGGATCGCTGCGAAAGCTGGCTCGGCTTCAACAAAGGGACGCAAGCCGTCCCGCTTTACCACCAGCACCTTTGGTCCGCGTTGTCCCATCCCCCTACGCCTCGCTTTCATGCTGCATGATCAAACCCCGATATACCAACAAGGTCGCCGCCGTCATGGCTTCAACCGTGAACTTTTTCTGTGCATGTGCCATGCCGCGCTCACCCATATCCCGACGCCCATCCACCCCAAGATCGTTAACAGTCAGAAGCGCTTGCGCAAGAGCCTCGGGGTCCCCTGGTGGTACAAGAAGACCAGTTTTTTCCGAAATGACGGTTTCGAGTGAACCGCCGTGGGCGCTCGCGATAATGGGGCGACCGACGGCCTGCGCCTCGACCGCCACCCGGCCAAAAGCCTCTGGCTGGGTGGAGGCCGACACAATGACGTCTGAGGCCGCAATCCAGGCAGGCATATCGTCTGTCTCCGGCAACAGCTGAAACTCGCCAGCGAGTCCCAGGGCATCAATTTTACGCCGCAGCGCCTCGACATATTCGATTTTGTCGTCCTGCCTGCCGATCGCTACGAAGCTCATCATGTGATGTGGGTTCGTCCGGACGATCTCAGCTGCTGCGTCGATCAGGACGTCATGCCCCTTCCAAGACGTGAACCGGCCCGGCAGCAAAACGCGGAGTCCTGTGCCGAAAAAGCTCTGGGGCCCTGCAATGCGCGCCTCACTGATGGCCGCCGGGTCAAAGCGGGACAGATCCGCGCCGCGGGGGATCACCGTCATTTTCGCTTCATCGAAATAGGGTTTGCCGCGGTACTGCCCCGCCACCGCGTCATAGGTGAACTGCGAGTTGGCGATCACGGCGTCACCGCGCACCATCACGGAGTTGTAAAGTCGCTTGGGCCAGCTGCGTGCGCGGTAAGCACCGTGGTAAGTGGTGATAAAAGGTGTCTTGGTCTGACGCGCTGCCATCAGCGCGCTCCAGGCGGGCGCACGAGACCGCGCATGGACCAGCGTTACCCCCTCTGACTCGATCAGAAGACCCAAGGTGCGAGCGTTTTCCGCGATCACAAGCGGGTTCTTGCTAGCCGCTGGCAAGCGGATGTGGGTCGAACCCGCGGCCTCGAGCTCGTCCGCCATGGCGCCGCCGCTCGAGACGACCACCGATCGTCCGCCCGCGGCACGAAAAGCCGCAGCCACTTCCAACGTGGTCCGCTCAGCACCGCCGCTGACCAGCGCCGGGATCACTTGCAACAACGTATGGCCGCTCAAGTCCATCATGGTGGGGTCAGCATCCGCCCGCTTGGCTCCACATTCAAGCGCGGCTACCTGTCTGACCCATGGAAAACAACGCCCCCCATTATATTGATGGTCCGCACGGTCGCCTCGCCTATCGCATGCAAGAGGGCGCAGGCCCCACACTTGTTTGGCTCGGCGGCTATGCCAGCGACATGCTGGGCACAAAAGCCGAAGCGCTCGCCGCTTATGCGTCGCAGACGGAGCAAAGCTACCTGCGGTTTGATTATTCCGGACACGGTGAGAGTGACGGCACCTTTGAAGACCTCGTTCTTTCCGATTGGCTCAGCGATTCGCGGATCATGCTGGACACCAAAGCGCCCGGGCGGAAACTCCTCATCGGCTCCTCCATGGGGGCGTGGATCACGCTGCTCCTCGCTCTTCAGAAGCCGGAAGAGATCGCAGGCATCGTGCTCATTGCGCCCGCGCCTGATTTCACCGAGCGGTTGGTCTGGCCCCGGCTCCCCGAACAGCATCGAAAGGCGGTGCTGGAGGATGGGCTCGTGCGGACAGGGCCGACAGGCCATGACAGCGAGACCTTCACCAAGGCCCTGTTCGACGATGGGCGGACACATCTCTTGATGGATGGGCCCATCGCGCTCCCCTGCCCCGTCCGCATCCTGCAAGGTACCGCCGACGTGCCCGTGCCGACACAGCATGCGCTTGATCTTGCTGAGCTGATTGAGGCGCAATCGGTGGTGACAACGCTGGTGAAGGGCGGCGACCACCGGCTTTCAGAGCCATCCGATCTCGAACGCCTCGTCCGCACCGTGGCCGAACTCATTCATTAACAACGCGGTGGACGAACGCTCACTCGAAATGAACCCCTGACATGGTTAGAAGGGGCGTGATGAACTTGCCTGCTCCGGTCCCTCTATTGCGGACTCGCGCCCTTTTGACGTGGGAGCGGGCGTATCCGGCGTTTCTGCCGGCGGTCATCGCACTTCTCTTCGCGCTCGCTTTGGGCCTCACCGGCTGGCTGCCACAGGGGCCGCTCTGGTTGCATGTCACGGGTTTAGGCGCATCGTTCGGCGCGCTCGGGTTCCTTCTCTGGCGCGCCACTCGGCGGTTCCGATGGCCAACACGGCGGGACGCCTTGCGCAGGATTGAGGAGCGGAACGGGCTGGCCACGGGCTGCCTTGATGCCGTCGACGCCCAACCCTTCGCAGCCGATGAGAACGAGCCGCTTTGGATTGCCGCGCGCGAGCGCCTGATCGAGGCGATCGGCCAGCCCAAACTGCCACGGATGGCGATGGACCTACGCCGGGTTGATCCGCTTCGTCTGCGTTACGTCGTTCTTCTTCTGTGCCTCACCTCGGCATTGATGACCCGAGGCGACCTCACCGGTTTCTACGCCAGCCTCACGCCGGTGTTCCCAGAGCGTCCGCCGATCACAGTCGACGCATGGATCGAGCCGCCAGCTTACACCGGCCTGCCGCCGCGGGTTCTGAAGGGGCGGATACGAACGATCGCCAACATCCCGGAGGGCTCAAGCCTCCATCTGCGGCTGCGCGATGAGGTGGGCGAGCCCGCGCGCGGCGTCGTGACCTTTGCCTCCGCCGAGGGCGGTAAGCGCCGCATCAGACCGTCGAGCCCGGACAGTCCCGCGATCACCTGGCCGCTGAGCGAGAGTGGCTTCCTCGCCATCAATGCCCGAGGAGACACAACGCAGTACGACCTCCGCGTTCTGAAAGATGGGCCGCCATCGGTTTTTCTTGCCGAGGAACCGGACCTGACGAGCGGTGCCATCCGGCTCAAAGTGATCACGTCGGATGCCTATGACCTCGCCCGCGGCACACTGATCGTTTCGCTCCTTCCCGGTCAGAAGATCAGTGAGGACGCCCCCGCGCCAGACGAAAGCGTCGTCGAAGCACCGTCGCTGATCGCTCTTGATGAACTGGCCGGGCCCACCGGCGAGATTGACGTCGAGATCGACGCCGCGGCCCATCCCTGGGCCGGCCTCTTGGTCAAGGCTGAGATTGAAGTGGAAGACGGGCGCGGACAAACGGCGCGATCCGAACCCTTCGCCTTCACCATGCCTGAGCGGACATTCTACAACCCGCTGAGCCAAGCGGTGATCGAAGAGCGGCAGAAGCTGGCTATGGCGCCATCGAACCTGATGACCAGCGCCAAGTTCTTCGGTGCCCTGATCGAAGCGCCTGATCTTTTCGATGTCGATCCGCGTGAGCACCTCATGCTCCGTAGCACCGCAGCGGCAGTCGCCGCCGCCAAACGCCGCGATGTCGAGGATGTGGTGGAGAGCCTATGGCCCCTCGCCGTCGAGCTTGAGGACGCCGGGCTTGAATACGCGCGCTCCCGGCTTGATGCCGCGGAAGATGCGCTGCGTGAAGCCCTGCGCAATGGTGCGAGCCAAGAGGAAATCGCCCAGCGCATCGATGATCTGCGTCAGGCGATGAACGACTATATCCGTGCACTGGCCGAAAGCGGCATGGCTGAGGCCGACGCGGGGCCCCAAGACCGGGAGCTTGGCGAAGCGGATCTTGAGGACATCCTCAGCGAAATGGAGGATCTCGCCGACCAAGGCGCGAATGAAGCGGCCGAAAGCCTGCTCTCCCAACTCGAAGCCCTGCTCAATGGTCTCCAACTCTCCGCAGGCGGCGGGTCGCCTGGACAAGGCCAGGCGGGCGGCCAAAGCGGCGGCGGATCTGGATCCGGCGGCGGGAGCGGCGCATCGCCTGGCGGACAAGGGTCACCGGCCCTCTCAGGCGCCATGGACCTTCTGGACCGGCAGCGGGAACTCGCAGACGAAACCTTCGCTGCCCGCCGCGGTGATCGCGGTACGGAGGGCCTCGCTGAAGGACAGAGGCAGTTCTCTGGCGCGGTGGACGAACTCGCACGCAGCCTTGATGGCGAAGAGCAAGCCGCCCTGCCCGACCTCAACCGCGCACGCCAGGCGATGGAGCGCGCAGCTGATGAACTCGAGAACGGCAATCTCGGCCGCGCGCAAACGCTGCAGGAAGGCGCGCTTGAGGCCCTGCGCGATGCCAGCGACCAGATCGCCGACGCAAGCCAGAGCGACCCTGACGGACGCGGTACCGATCCGCTTGGCAGGTCGCTCGAAGGCATCAACACGCTGCGTGCAGATGATTTCGGGCTCTATGACCCCGAGCGCATGCGTGATCTGATCAATGATATCAGAAAGCGTCTCGAGGACCCCGACCTCGGCGAGACCGAGCGGGCCTATCTCGAAAGTCTGTTGGAACGGTTCTAGAGCGCCTCTGGTGCTGTCCACGCGGGCGAGATCACCGGCAGCGACCGCACCACAAGGCTCGTCTGATCTGTCGGCAACAGGCTCACCGACTGCACGCCTTGAGGCACCAAGATCCGCACCGTGAACGGACGCTCTGCCCCAGGAGGAAGCGACGCCAAACCAAGCCGCAAAGGCTCTTCGATAGCCAGGCGCTTACCCGAAAGCCGCAGAAGGACCTCAGGCTCCAAAACATTGTCACCATCGTTCGAGACAAGGCCGGTCAGCTCGAGAGCTGGCCCCTCGTTCGATTCAACGAGCCGGTGATCAAGCTCGGTGAAGGTAAGCGCTGGTGGAATGATAACAGCCGGGATCGGCTTCAGCGTGTCATAGGCCACGACCGACACGCTGGTGATCAGCGCCAGGACGGCCCAGACGAGAAGGATCGTACCGAACAGCGCGGAACGACGTTCTTCCGCCGAAACCCGCGGACGCGGTTCGACGATCGCATGCTCTTCAGGGCGAATCGCTTCGAGGTTGGCTTCCTGCAGCATCGCGAGCAGCTGATTCGCTGGCGACTGCGATGCGCCTTCATCACGGAAACTGCGCGGCTTAGGCCCGCGTGGTCCATGTTCAATATTCTCTTCACGCCTTAACGGAAGACTCATTGCATCTCTCCCTCGGCTCGGTGCACATCGGAGTTATGGCCGCTCAACCTCAGGAAGAACCGATCGTCGCTTTGAAGGACGTGCACCTGTCTTACGACGGTGCGCGCGAGGTCCTGCGCGGTACGGAGTTCAAGCTGCGGGCAGGCGACTTTCGCTTCCTGACGGGCCCGTCCGGCGCCGGTAAAACGACGCTCCTCAAGCTGATTTATGCGGCCCATCGGCCTTCGTCCGGTTCGGTGCGTGTCTTTGGCCAAGAGATCGGAGACCTGCGCGCAGCTGAGCTGCCACGGCTGCGCCGACGAATCGGCGTGGTGTTTCAGGAATTCCGACTGCTCGACCATATGACGGCCTTTGAAAACGTGGCGTTGCCGATGCGAGTCCTCGGCATTCACCCTAACACCTATCGAGACGACGTTGTCGAATTGTTAAGCTGGGTCGGACTGGCACACCGTATCGACGCACCGCCCACTGTTCTGTCCGGTGGTGAGAAACAAAGGGTCGCTTTGGCCCGTGCGCTGGTGTCAAAACCTGATCTTATCCTTGCCGATGAGCCCACCGGTAACGTTGATCCGGTGATGGGCGAGAAGATCATGCGGCTTCTTCTGGAGCTCAATCGCCTGGGCACAGCCGTGATTGTGGCCACCCACGACCTCAACCTTGTGAGGGGCCTCCGTCAAAACATCCTCCGCCTCAAAGAAGGCAAAGTGACCTTGCACGGGCCGATTCCCGACGCACCGAGCGAACAACCGCCCCAGGCCCGCCGGGGGCAAGCATCATGAGCGCCGAATACGACTTTCAGGCCGTGCGCCGCGGGGCTGCGCCGATCCTTCCCGAAAACGGGATCTCTGGGTTCTCGCTTGCCATCGTGATCGGCGTTCTCGCCTTCCTCGCGGGGATTGCGATGACCGGCTTCTTCGCCGTCGATACCGCTGTGCGCGGATGGTCGGGGGAGCTGACAGGCACGGTCACGATCCAGGTGCGCGGAGCATCCACGGCTGATATCGAGACGGCCGCCGGAGAGGTGTTGGCCATCCTTCAGGAGACAGAGGGTCTATCCAACATCACACGGGTGACCGAGGACGCCTCCATGGAATTGCTCGAGCCTTGGATTGGCCGGGACATCTTGCCTGAGGACTTGCCCCTCCCCGCGCTTTACACCGCCGAAGTGACACCAGAGCTGCGGCAGAACCTGGCGCCATTGCGCACGCAGCTTGCCGATGAGGTCGAAGGCGCGAGCCTCAATGATCATGGTGCGTGGACCGATCAATTGGTGAAAAGCGCGCGGCGGGTCAGAGGCCTCGCCTTTGTCGCGTTCGTCCTCGTCGTAGCAGCGGCCGCCAGCGTGATTGTCTTTGCGGCACGCGCTGGGCTGACTGCCCACCGGAACATCGTTGAGGTTCTGCACCTTGTGGGCGCCACGGACGGGTTCATCGCCTCTCAGATCGGTCGGCGCTATCTCGTCTTAGGCACACTAGGCGGTGCTGGCGGCGCTATTGGCGCGGTGGTCGCCACCAAGTTCCTCGCCGTGGTCACGGAGGACGCAGGCGGGTTCCTGCCGTCCTTCTCCATCGGCATGGAGACGGCGCTCTGGCTTCTGGTGATCCCTGTCCTGCTCGGAGGGCTTGCGACCGTCTCGGCACGGATCGCCGTTTTGCAAACCCTCCGTCAGGGAAGCTTCACCGTTTAAGCCGCGGCGTCGTCCAGTTTCCAATCCGGGCGAACGTAGTGGCAGGTGTAGCCGTTGGGGTAGCGCTGGAGATAATCCTGGTGCTCCCTTTCCGCCTCCCAGAAGTCACCCAAGGGTGCGACCTCGGTGACAACAGGACCAGGCCATTTGCCTGAGGCATCCACCGCTGCGATCACCTTCCCGGCTGTCTCCTTCTGCTCATCATCTGCGTACCAAATGGCGGAGCGATATTGGGTACCGATATCGTTGCCTTGGCGGTCTCTCGTCGTCGGGTCGTGGATCTGGAAGAACCACTGAAGAAGCTTCTCAAACGACATCACCGACGGATCATAGATGATCTCAATCGCCTCAGCGTGACCAGTGCGCCCGGTCTTCACGAGGTTGTAGGTCGCGTTGGGGGTCTCGCCACCGGTGTATCCGACCCGCGTGGCAAGCACGCCGGGTTGGTTTCGGATCAGCTCTTCCATGCCCCAAAAACAGCCGCCGGCCAGGGTCGCGGTTTTCTGCGTGGTTGGTTCCATCAGGAAAGTCCTCCTCAAGGGCGAGTTAATGCGTTAAAAGGAATTTGAAATGGGTGGGATGATGGCAGCTGCATGACCATGTTGTCGCGTAGGGCCAGGTAAGGGTGAACGAACATGGCCGATAAGCGGGCTGAATTCAGAGACGCCATGGCGCTGTTTTCGCTGGGGACGTTTGTCACCGGGGGTTTGCTGCTCGTCTCCACCGGCGCTGACCCAAGCTATCTCGGCGAAACGGTCGAGCGGGTCATGAACAACTTCCTCGGGAGCGAGTTCTCTTTGGAAGAGGGCGCAGACCGCCAAGATCTTTTCACAGCCATCAAAGACCGGGTTGTGCAGCTCTTCGTTTCAGGCGGTTGGGCGTTGAGCAGTGGTCTGGCGTTCCTATGGAACCGCATTCGCACCCTTGGCCTCATGATCCTAACGGCCGCATCCGGGCGGGGCTCGATCGCGCAGGTGCCTGTGGATTGGGCCGATACCGTTGGGCCGATCGGCCATGCGGGCATGCTGCTCCTCATGATCAGCACGGTCTCGGCGGCCTTGGGTCTGTTCACGATCTTCAGCCGCGGCCGGAAGGCGCCGCAGCCCATTCAGATCCTGCAATCAATCGGCAACCGCCGAGTCTAAGGCTCCGGTACCTGTCGCAGGCGCGCCCGCGGCGAAGCTCACCCAGTCTTTTTTGAGTCGCGGTGCGGTGATCAGCATAATCGTCCCCGCAATCAGGTAAAAGCTGCAACCCGAGAGAATGGCGTAGCGCAAGGACTCATCGCCGTAACGCACCGCGAGGCTATCCGAGATCAAGCCAATCGCCGTTTGACCGACCCCGATACCGATCAGGTTGTTGATGAAAAGAAAGACCGCCGAGGCCGTGGCGCGCATATGCGGCTCGACCAAGTGCTGGAAAGCTGAGGTCACCGGGCCCAACCACATCAGGCCCAGCGCTGTGGGGATCACGAATACCCAGAACGAAACCGCAAGCGACGGGGTGATCAGACCAAGGACCAAGATGGGGACAAGCGACAAGAACGCGACGCCAGGGACAAACGCGTAAGCGGCCTTTTTGTCCTCGCCATATTTGTCCGCCAAAACCCCGCCGAGCCAAATCCCAAGAAGCCCGCCTACGAGCACGATCGCGCCGTAGAAATAGGCGGCATAAAGAACAAGGCTTGGGTCAGGCGGTAAGAGAAAGCGCGGCAAAAATTCAAAAAACGCGGGCAACTCCGCGCCGAAACTGCGCACAAAGAAGGATGGCATCCAGAGAAAGAGGCCATATCCCATCATCGAGGAAAACGCAGCCCCAAAGCTCAAGCCCCAAAAGCTCGGCTTTCGGATTAAAACGCGAAGAACCTCAACGGTGTCGCGGAACCATTGAAACCTACTATCCGAACCCGTCGCGGCTGCAGGTTTGGCCGCCCCGCCATCGAACTGGCCGCGAGGCGGCTCCTTCACCGTCAGTTTGAACACCGGGACCACCAAAAGACCCGTAAGACCGACCAGGAAGAACGCGGCCCGCCAGTCAAGAAGGCTCGTCAGGATACCGCCCAAAATGATCCCCACAGCCGAGCCGATAGGAATGCCGAACGAAAAAACAGCCAGCGCCCTCGCCCGGCTCTGCGGCGGGAAATAGTCCGAGATCAGCGAGTAAGCTGGCGCCACACCGCCCGCCTCGCCGACCCCGACCCCGAGACGAGCCATGAAGAGCTGCACGAACGACTGCGCCAAACCGCAAACCGCCGTCATGCCCGACCAGATCGTCAAAGCGATCGTCATAATCCATGTCCGGTTCCGCCGGTCAGCGAGCGCCGCGATCGGGATACCGAGAAACGTGTAGAACAGCGCAAAGGCCAAGCCGCTCATCAGGCCGATCTGCGTGTCCGACAGACCAAGCTCAGCTTTGATCGGCACCGCGAGGATGCCGATGATCTGCCGATCAATGAAGTTGAAAGTGTAGACGACGACCAGAATAAAAAGGACGTAGGCGCGGTAGGCAGCCGTTTGATCACGGTCCTGATCACTGGTGGTCATTCACATTCCTCGCTGCTGGTCCAAAAAGGCCTCGACGTCTTTCAGTGTCGCCTCAGGCCGCTCTTCGTGGGCGACATGCCCAACGCCTGGATAGGTGATGAGTTCGGCGTTGGGAATGGCATCGACCAGCCATTGGCCGTGGCTGGGCGGAATGACTTGATCAGCCTCTCCCCAAAGAACGAGCGTCGGCGCCTCAACATTGGCAAGCTCCGCCGTCGGATCGGGGAGCACAAACTCCTCAAGCGATCGGACCATCGCCTCGCCATTACCAGGACGACGCATCTTCTCGCCAATGGTCTCGATCCGTTCTTCGGAAATCACTCCGGGGTCCGCATAAATGCGCTTGAGCGATGCCCGCAGTCCCATCTCGGGCACAGCGCGAAGATAAAGCGCCACCGCTGGCGGCACCGGCACAGGTTCATCAGCGACACCATTGATAGGGTACGCCCCCGGGCTCACAAGAATCAGCGCTCCCACGCGCTCAGGATTGTTCGCCGCGAACCGCCACGCAGCAAGGCCGCCGAGAGAATTGCCGCCCAGGATCACTTGCTCATGGCCGAGCGCATCCATCACATCAGCGATAAAGGCCGCTCGCTGTGCGGGCGCGTAACGTTCAAAGGGATCGGGACCCGTTTCTCCGTGCCCCAACAGATCATACCGCACCACGCGGTACGAGGCTGACAACGCCTCCGCCCAAGCATCCCAAGTCTCAAGACTGAAGCTGAACCCATGCAGGAGGAGTATGACTGGCGCACCTTCAGGTCCCTCTTCACGGACACGGACCGTCGCGCCAGCCACCTCGACGAAGCGCTCAGTGGAAGGATCGGACAATTCCCGAACAGTTTCTGTGCCAGGCGCGGCGCCAAACTGCTGCCAGCCAAAATAGGACGCAGCCGCCACCGCCGCGACAAGGATTATGACCCAAGCAGCACGCATGGCTCACCCCTTTCGTCAAAAGAAATTGGCGCGGCCTGGAGGGAGGAACCCAGGCCGCGCCCCGATGTGTGGCAACTAGTACCGGTACTCAACGCTGGCCGTAAAGGTGGCCGGTGCCCCGTAGAAGGCAGAGTACACACTATCCACACCGAGTGGATCCGGAGATGCAAAGTTGTAGGCCGCGACCTCATACTCCTCGTCGGTAAGGTTCCGTCCATATAAGCCAACCCGCCAATGGTCATCCTCGCTTGTCCAAATGGCCGAAAGGTTGAGCAGCGTGTACGCATCCGGATCAAGTGGAGGACCGCCTTCTGGGAACGAGGGGTTGGTCCCTGGGGCGAAACCCGGAAGTGCTAGGCTGGTCAGATTGTAGCCATCGCGATACTCCGCTGAGCCATTGAAAGTGAGGTTGCCGCCAAGTATCGGCCGAGGCACTTCCCAAATGATCCCGACACGGCCCGTCAGTTCAGGCGTGTTCTGGGTGACGAACTGATCGGCAATATTCTCGCCTGCCGAGATGATCTCTTCAATCTCCGCATCGATCCAGCCCATCACACCAGTCAGGGTGAGACTGTCAGTGAGCTCCAGCGCCGTCTCGACCTCAACACCTTTGTACTCAGACTCACCAGCGTTGAACACAGACGAAACAAAAGTGTCATTCACGCCGTCATCATCCAAGTCAGCACCCTGCTGCACCGAGATCTGCTGATCGCGGTAGTCCGCGAGGAAGGCAGCCACCGCATAGGTCAGTCGGCCATTGATGAAGGAACCCTTTGCGCCAATTTCATAACTTTTCACCGTCTCCGGACCAAAACCCTCTTGAGTAAGGCCAAGTGGATCCGCGTTGGCTTGAGCCCGGGGATCAAAACCGCCGGCTTTGAAGCCCTCCGAGTACGAGGCGTACGTAGTGAAGTTGTCTGCTGGTTTCCACGACAACGAAACACGCGGCGTGAACTTATCGTCTGTCCGCTCAAGGTTCTCGAAATTGGTGTCGGTTGTAAACAGGACCGACGCTGTGTTGTCGGAGTCAAACGAACCTGACCCCAATCCAAACCATCGCTCACGTGTAACGTCTGCGGTCGTTTTATCCTCGGTATACCGACCACCAACCGACAGGCTCCATTGCTCCGTGATGTCATAGGTTACATCTGCGTAGACAGCGATGTTTTCCTTTTGCTGCTCACCAGCCTGGTAGATCGTTAGACCGAACCCACCGAGAATCACGTCGAATGCACCCGATGCTGTGCCATCGAGATAGTAGACGCCGGCCACGCCAGAGAACTTTCCGACGTTGAAAAGCGCCTGCAGTTCATGGCTTTGCTGATCGTCGTCATAGAACGCGGGCACGTCGAAGTCAGGCTGCGGAAGCGCATCGAAGTCAATCGGCGTGACCGTCTCACTTTCGCGATAGGCGGAGATCGACTTGAGTGTCAGCGCGTCGCTAACTTCCCACTCCGCGGTGAGAGACGCACCGCGAGTCTCGACGCGGTTATCATCACCAAGACCAGCGCGGGTGTCGTAGATGTTGTCGGTCACCGGAATGGTGCCATCAGCACTCGGCAGAAGACGGTGGCCGTGCTTGGCGTTGGAGTTGTCTTCAGTTTCATCAGCAGTGATACGAACTTTGAAGTTGTCGGTCGGTTGCCAGAACGCACCCACCCGGTACGCGCGGATGTCTTTGTTGTAGTGCTCCGCACCCGTGTTGAGATTGGTGCCAAACCCATCGCGATCATAGTCCGCGATAGCGCCTGAGATCGCAAATGTGTTCGACAGCGGCACCGAGCCAGACAAGATCTGATCGAACTGGCCGTAAGAGCCCAGATCAACGCGTGCACGGAACTCTGGCTTATCGAGGCTTGGCTCGCGCGTCACATATTTGATCGCACCACCGATCGTGTTGCGACCGTAGAGTGTCCCTTGCGGACCGCGCAGAACCTCGATGCGATCGATATCAAAGATATCGAGCACCGCGCCTTGGGGGCGAGCGACAAACACGTCGTCAATATAGACGCCGACCCCCGGCTCAAACCCCCAAAGCGGGTCCTGCTGCCCCACGCCCCGGATAAAGGCGATCAGCGTGGAGTTGGTGCCGCGCGCCACCTCGATCGTCGCGTTTGGCGTCAAGCGCTGAACGGCCGTGATGTCGATCGCGCCGATCGCGTCAAGCTCCTCAGCGGTCGTTGCTGTCACTGCCAAAGGTACATCTTGCAAACTCTCTTCACGGCGGCGTGCGCTGACGATCACAACATCGCCGTCGTCATCGCTGGCCTGCAAAGCCGCGGCGCTGGTCGGCGCCATCGGCACCATCACACCAAGAAGAGCTGAAGCGGAGGCGCCAAGCGCCCATACTGATTTCATCGAACTGACCTCCCTAAACCGGCTTTTTCCTGCCGTTTCGCGAGACGATATGCGGCGTCCAATGGCGCTCCAACGACCAGAGCGCGCATGGACAGTGAACATTTTCGATCACGAGCACGAAACAAGCGAAATTGTGGCTTTTTCAGCTCACTTCGGGATGGCCATATCCCTTGGGGGTGACCCCATTCCACGCCTTAAACGCACGGTTGAAGCTACGGACGTCAGAAAACCCAAGTCGTTCAGCCACTTCCACGGGTGGGAGACCGTCCGCAATCAACCATTTGGCTTTCTCGTCCAAGATGCGCTGCCTCAACCCCCGGAAGGATAGGCCTTGCGCGGACAGATACCGGCGAAGCGTTGCTGTGCTAACGCCCATCGCCGCCGCAACGGCGGCCTGATCATGAAGACCGGCCTCGATAAAGCCGGCGACCTGCGACTCAATCGGTGTTTGATCGCTGGTGCGGCCATAGCGGAGCATCTGGTCAATTCGTCCGTCCACAGTGCCTTCATCACGGCGGAACCGGATCTGCGCGTCAGCTTCCTCGCGGGTGTAGAGGAGACTGTACTCCTGCGCCTGCATTTCGATCGGTACACGCCAGAACGCAAGATGCGACTCAGCAGAGGGCGCGTGCGGACGCTTGACCCGAACCCGGGACAAACCTCGCACCGCCGGCGCGGGCGCGATTGTCGACAAAAACGCATGAAGGAAAACCAGTGTTGTTTCCATCAGGAAAAACGCTTCGTCGGCTGTCACCTCTGGGGTGTACGGAAACGTATTATCATCGACGGAGAAGACAATGTGGCTGCTCGTCTCCTCAACACGGTTGAATTCTCCACCGTGAAGAAGGTTATACGACGTCGCGACGATGCGCATCGCATCCGTGAGTGTGCCCTCTTCGGGGATGTGCTGACGCACAAACTCCGTGGACCCCGGCAAGAGCTGACGCTCGGAAAGATGACAGGTCTCGTCACGCACCTGCTCCATGACAAGCGAACGGAGACGGAAATACTCCACCAGAGGAAGCTCACCATTCGCATCGTCACCAAGCACGTGCTCAGGCAAACCCGCCGCCTTCGCGATGCCAGCAGGATCAAGCCCAGCCCCCGCAATCAGCCGCTGGGCGTGCCGCACGTGAAATCGAACTGTCACCGCACCTCCCTGCTGCTGTGGCGTTACGGCATAGCATAGTCAGGTGACCAAAACACGCCTGTGCGCAGCGTTTCATGTACGATCAAAGTCGTAGACAACAAGTCAACCGGGTACGAATGAGTGACCCAACTCCAACGCAGGAGAGGTGCCTTTGCGGCAACCTCCAGGGACATGGTGGGCGATGAGAGACTCGAACTCCCGACATCCTCGGTGTAAACGAGGCGCTCTACCAACTGAGCTAATCGCCCGGGAGCGCTGCGCATAGCGCAAGCTGATGGCCGACGCTAGCGTTTCAAGACATCTTCCATCACGTAATAGATGTTGGTCTGTTCATTGACGCCGCTGAGATAGTGTGCGCCTGGTCCGATCGCGTAGATCGCGACATCCTGACCGCCATGGGTCTCTGAAAAGAGCGGCACGGTGGCCTGTTGGCGGTAATCCTTAGTCAGGACCTCTTGATCGGTAACAAAGGGCCGACCGGCGCGCGTGCTCTCGGTGGCCGGAACAATTCTTGCTCCTGGACCATTGGCATAAGAAAGAGCCGTGTACGGTTTTTGATCATTGGCCTGGACAGGGATTGCATCGGTCTGGCCCTGCCCATTCACCGAGCGAACCACGCCAAGGATCGGATTGCCGCGATGCGGATAGCCGGCGAAGGACATCGTATGCCCGTGATCAGCTGTCACAATGATCAGTGTCTCTGATGGGTCCGTCGCGTCCATCGCCACCTTCACCGCTTCATCAAAGGCGATCACGTCCGTCAGGGCCCTGAAGGCATTACCGCCATGATGTGCGTGATCCACGCGGCCCGCTTCCACCATCAAGAAGAACCCATCCTCATCGGCCGCCAGCCGCTCGATCGCGAACGCCGTCATCTCGGCAATAGAAGGCTCACCGGCAGGGTCGTCAGCGCGATCGGCCTCATACTTCATATGGCTGGGCTCAAAGAGGCCAAGCACCTTGTCACTTGGCGCAGTCGCGGCGAGGTCTTCAGCCGAAAAGACGACCTCGTGATCACTGCTGAGCGCCCGCCACGCGGCGGTGAGGTCCCGAGCGTCGGTCCGTTCGCCGTTCCGATTGGGATACTCCGGATCGGCCATCGCTTCGGGAAAGAAATTCCTCCGTCCACCGCCGAGTGCAACGCGAAGGTCATAGGCTGACCCGGCTTCAATCAGCTGCGCGGCAATATCTGTGCACGATACGTTATCGGGAAGATCTGAGTCCGCCTCCCAATCGCGATCAGCGCTTGACGCATAAACGGCAGCTGGGGTCGCGTGGGTGATCCGAGCCGTCGAGACAATGCCAATCGCGCGCTCGGTCTCGGCGGCCACCTCGATAATCGTTGGCAATCGAGCATCAAAAGATGCCTCGCAGTCACCCCGCGCGATGGTTTGATCGACATTGACCACGCCAGCCTTTGTCTTCTGACCACTGAGCATCGCCGTGGCCGTTCCGGCGCTATCGGGAACCTGGAGGTTGGTGTTGTAGGTCTTGGAGAAGCCGGTGAAAGGCAGGGTCTCAAAATGGAGGACGTGCTCCTCCCCCGTCCCACCCGCTTGTTGCCCGGCCAAGATCCTCGCGGCGGTGCTCGTCGTCACGTCCATGCCATCAGCGATGAAGAGGATCACGTTCTTGGCTGGTCCCTCGATGGGGCGCACAGCTTTGCGCGCCTCAAGCGCCGCGCGGCCCTCTGCCTCCCAATCCGTCACCGCGGCTGAGGCCTGAAATCCAAGAGCAAGTAACGCGTCCATGCTGAACCCCGGCTGTTCTCTCCTGCACCAAGCGCTTCCCGCAGAACACGGCCCAAGGCAACGGTCAGCCGTCCAAGGCGTCAGTTTACCGCTCGGTGCTGGATGCTCTTCCTGAACTCCTGGGCCCTAAGCCTTGTGATACTTAACATCAGCTGTTACCCCAAGCAGGCGTGGTGGTTGTGGGGCAGTCGCTGTTATGACGAACAATCCGGTTTTGGCCGCTGTGTTTGGGGCGCTCGTTGTTGCGTCGTGTAGTGGGGGCGGTGGATCATCAGCACCCGCAATAGCGCCGCCACCGACCAATACGGTGCCGGCACCCAGCGCAGTTGTCGCTGATGCAGGCGACCCTCAGATCTTGGACATCAGCAGCACGGGCTATCAGCTTGATGGCAGCGGAAGCAGTTCCGGTAGCGACATTGTTCTTGATTGGGACCTTGTCGAGGTGCCTCAAAGCTTCTCCGAAACTGTCATTCTTCAGCCGTCGCAAGCCGTTGCAAATCCATCGTTTAACGCAACCGTGCCGGGTGTTTACGCCTTCAGCTTGAGCGTTCGAAACGCGATGGGTTTGGAAGATGTCGATACCACTTATGTCGCACTAAGAAATGATCCGTCATCGCCTCAATACTCGACGACGCAGGTCGTTCAATCGTTCGGTACCCCTTATGAAATCGACGTTTCATCACTGCTTGCAGAGAACGGTCTGGCAGGACAGTTCGAACTCGACTGGGAGGTCGTTGAAGCGCCGGCAGCCTCGAGCATCCAACGCACCTTTACCGGTGAGGTCGTAACCCTGAACTTTGACGTTCTCGGAGAGTACGTCACCGAGCTTCGTCTGACAGGGAACGGGCAAACTTTCATTGGCGGGATCGATTCTAGCTTCGTGTCGGACCTGCGCACGATTGGTCCAGTCCTCGGTGAAATTGGGCGGTCAGGTCACAGTTCAATGCTCAACAAAGTTGTCGTGCTCGACGGCTCAGTCATCCGGCTGATCGACTATCAAGGCAACGCGCGGACGATCAACTTGGCCAACACCGGCGTCTCGCTGGCGGTGGCGCCCGATGGAATGACGGCCGTCGCGGGGGACGCGACAGGTCTCGTGACCTATATTGATCTGCAGACGGAGACGATCATCACGACCTGGCAGCTGCCCGTGGAGGCCACCAGCATGGTGCTCGATGGGTTCGGCTATGCCCATGCGACAGGCTCTTTCCTTACCAACAGCACATTCCAAGGGCGCGTGGTCTCGCTCGACCTAACGACAGGTAATGTCGTCGCGAACAGCGGCGACGCACCACTGAACTTTCAAAGTAGCATTGTTCTTCATCCGTCAGATAACCGAATTTACGGGTTCGCCAGCGGTCAGATACACCGCTTCGACTTTGACGGAATGCGCAACCTCAGCTCAACTGCCAGTTACTCGGGTGTCAGCGGAGCATTTAACTTTGGTCCGGGCGGCGACACGATCGTAAGCAGCCGTGGTGAAGTTTATCAGTCAACCGATGACCCTGCTACAGATCTTGTTCAGATTGATACTTTCACTGAATTCGATGCATTCAAGAACACACTGGGCCTTTCGCTCAATGACCTGCGCATTGATGGCCCCGACGTCGGCACTGAATATTGGGCGTTGAACACGGTCGGTTTAAACGATGAATCTCTTATTCACAGTTTCAACGTTGAAACAGGCGCTATCACCTCCAGCACACTCATACCCTCTGTGTCCGCCCAATTGGACAACGTGATCGAAGATGTACGCACGCCGTGGAACGCGAGACGCGTCTTTTTTGATGAAGAGTCAGGTATACCGATCATCCTCGCGTCAATGCCCGAGACCGATACGGGATCCGTCGTCACAAACAATCCGGACTCTATCGTCTTATTCAGTCTTGGCCAACTGTGACGCGCCACTACACCGAGCCTAGTACTCTTTGACCAAGCCAAGACACGTCACCGGTCCTATTGGATGGCACGTTGTGAGGGGTGCCGTTTGGTTATGAAGTCAGCGAGGATCCTAAGATCACGCTTGCCGTCGTGGTACCCAAGGTCGATGAGGGCGCCGATATAGCCAGGCTCAAAGGTCAGGTAACTTGGCAGCATCCATGGTTCGCGCATCGCGCCGAGACCGCCGAGCACCACTTTGACAGACCATGGGAGCTCATCGATGTGGTCACCGGTCAAGGTTCGAATATCCGCGCTCGGGCGAACCATATGGGTACCGATCATGCGCAGGTCGGTGCGCTTGAGGCGCTCCGGCATCATCACCCCGAGGGTCCCATTCACCCGTTTGAGGCGTTCAACATCGGCATCGAGATTGTCGTTGAAAACGATATCGAGGAGCTGCCCGCCCAACACGCCAAAACTGGGGTATGGCTGATCGGGGCCGACCTCTGGCACGTCGTCGATCACTCCGTCACGTGCGGCGATCAGAAGAAGATTATCGCAACCCAGATGAATAGCAGGGCTGAGGGGAGCCGTCTGGCGTAACGCACCGTCACCGAACCATTCGTGTCCCAATTTTCTCGACTGAAAAATCGCAGGGAGCGCAGCCGAGGCCATCACATGGTCGACGGTGATGTCCGTTCTCTTGCCCAAGCGGCGAGACCGTTCCCAGGATTTCTGGTCGGGCCCCGCCTGATAGAACGTGACCGACTGGCCCGTACAATAGGACGATGCGGTCACCGCGAGCGCACTGAGGGCTCCCTTGTCGACCATCAGCCGGATGCGGTCGAAGTCGACCCGCGACTTGATCAAGCGCCGAAGGGGGGATGCGTCCAGCAGGGACCGCGGCGTCTCCAAACCTGTCCAACCGAGCCCGAGAGAACTGCTCCAACGCAAGAGACGACTGAAGAGAGGCAGGGCATCCGAGACGAAAATCGTGCTGCAATTGATTGCTCGCCACAGATCTTCGAGCTTTTGAACGGACGCAGGAAAGTCGTCCGCGCCCTCGGCCAGGACCACCGCATTGATCGCGCCGACGGAGACGCCGGTGATCACCGGAAACGGCGTTGGCCCGGGCATCGCCTCGGCCAACGCCTTGAGCACGCCCACCTGATAGGCGCCGCGTGCACCGCCTCCAGACAGAACCAGGCCTGCCGTCCCTGATGGTCTCGGGGTGACGATGGCGCCGCTCCTTTATCCTCGTTTCCGTGCCTTGGCGTACAGACTATTCGTTTGGTCTTACTGATCAGTTGCTCTGTGCGCGTATCGCACCGCAATATCACCAGCGCCAACGCCGAGGCCGCCCCGCGGAAAAGGTGGCCCTATCGTTAACTGATAGGGATAAACTCGTCCTTGTCGTGGGGCGGAAGGTGGAAACGGCCGTGGTCAGCCTGCTTCCATTCCTCGGCGGCGTTCTCGATCATCTCTTTCGAGCTTGCGACGAAGTTCCACCAAATGTGCCGCGGACCATCGAGCACCGCGCCGCCAAAGAGCATCAGCCGTGCGCCATCGGGGCCAGCTTGAACAGCGGCCGGGCCGTCACCAAAGACCAGCATCTGCGATGGCGGGATCTCTTTGTCAGCCAGCTTCACGCTGCCCTCAACCACGTAGATGCCGCGATCTTCATGGTTGTCTGGCAGAGGAAGGACAGCGCCAGGAGCGAGGACGACATCACCGTAGAGCGTCTCCGACGACGTCTTCACCGGCGAGCCGATGCCGTAAGCTGAGCCAAGGATCATCCGTACCGAGACGCCCTTGTCCTCGATCATCGGCAAGTCGGCGGCAGGCGTGTGGGCGAAGTCAGGGTCGCGCTCTTCTTGGTCCTTCGGCAAAGCGACCCAGGTCTGAATGCCCGACATCGAGTGCGGGCCCGTGAGGTCGCTGGGAAGACGTTCCGAGTGCGTGATACCCTTACCAGCAGTCATCCAATTGACCGCACCCGGCTCAATGTCTTGGGTCGTCCCAAGGCTGTCGCGGTGACGGATACGCCCTTCAAAGAGATAAGTGACGGTCGCAAGACCAATATGCGGGTGCGGACGGACGTCGATCCCCTTCCCGGCTTCGAAATCCGCGGGGCCCATCTGATCAAAGAAGATAAAGGGGCCAACCATCTGCCGCTGGGGTGCGGGCAAGGCGCGGCGCACCTCGAACCCGCCCAAGTCGCGGGCGCGCGGAATGATCTGGGTGGCGAGGTCGCCGCTGGCTGTTAGCGGGCTATCGGGGAAAGGCGTGGTCATCGGGCGTCTCCTTGCTGGGTGACGCCCTAGACTTAAGCCGTCTCGCCGCGAAGCCGAGCAGCGGCTTTCTCCTTTCCGATCAACGCAAAGATCGCGGGCATCTCTGGCCCATGCTTTTGCCCGGTGAGCGCAAGGCGCAGGGGCATGAAGAGGCCTTTGCCTTTGCGGCCGGTCTCGGATTTCAGTGCACTGGTCAGTTCCGCCCAGCCGTCAGCATCAGCGGACACGTCCAGGGCCTTAGCAGCAGCGGCAGCGGCGAAGTCTTTGTCTTCGTCAGCAATCACCGGCTCGAGCTCACCTTGGACCACGTCACGCCACATGGCGGCGTCCTCAAGGCGATCAAGATTGCCCCGCACAGCGAGCCAAAGCGCTTCGTCCACGCCGAGCGCTGTCAGGCGATCTTCTGCATGGGCAAAAGGCATCGCGTGCAGGACCTTGGCGTTCAGGAGCCTCAGCTCATCATCATCGAACCGCGCCGGCGCACGGCCGAGAATGTCAAAGGAGAAACCGTCGGCAAGCTCTTGGAGGTCCAGCATCGGCTCCACGGGCTGCGACGTCCCAAGGCGAGCAAGAAGGCTGGTGATCGCTTCAGGTTCAATCCCGCTGCCGCGCATGCCTTCAATGGAAAGAGAACCGAGGCGTTTGGAGAGACCCTCACCGTCTTTGCCCACCAGCAGTGAGTGGTGACCGAAGGTCGGGATCTTGCCGTCACCGCGATAGCCGATCACTGCCTCAAAGACCTCGATCTGCGCCGCGGTGTTGGTGACGTGGTCCTCCCCGCGGATGACATGGGTGATGCTGAAATCGACGTCGTCGATGACGCTCGGCAGGGTGTAGAGATAGGCGCCGTCTTCGCGGATCAGCACCGGATCGGACATTGTGCCGGTGTCAAAGGTCTGCGGCCCGCGGATCAGGTCGTCCCAGCTCACGTCTTTGCGGGCGAGTTTGAACCGCCAATGCGGCTTCCGACCCTCTTCTTCCAGCTTGGCGCGATCGGTCTCGGTCAGCTCCAGCGCGGCGCGATCGTAGACCGGCGGCAGGCCTCGCGCGCGCTGCAGCTTGCGTTTCCGGTCGAGCTCCTCTGCCGTCTCATAACAAGGGTAGAGAAGCCCCTCCTCACGCAGAAAACCGGCCACATCGTCATAGACCGAGAACCGCTCGGACTGCCGCGCGAACTCGTCATGCTGGAGGCCAAGCCACGCGAGGTCCGCGGCGATACCGTCCTCGAACTCTTTGGTGCTGCGGGTCTGGTCGGTGTCGTCCGAGCGCAGCAGGAACTGGCCGCCCTGCCCTTTGGCATAGAGCCAGTTGAAGAGCGCGGCGCGGATATTGCCCACATGCAGTTTCCCCGTGGGAGACGGCGCGAAGCGGACGGTAACAGTCATCTATGCTGGGTATCCTGGTGGCGAAACGGCGGTCTATCGGACACCGCGGGTTATGGAAAGACGCTCATCCGCCAGGGCTTTGGGATGGTTGGAGAGCTGCAAGAGCCCCGCGCCCCATACCATGAACCTAACAATGGCCTCTTCGCCGGGCCTCAGCCCCTCGCGAGAGAGGCCGATCACATCGCGCACCCGCTCGGGCAGCAAACTGATCGCCGCACGGATGAACATCGGCTGGAACCCACGCGCCATGGGGGGAAGCGCCGGTGTGGTTCGCATCAGCTCTAAAAACGTCGCGAGCGTCTCGGACGGCTCGAGCTTCGACCACATCACGCCGATGAGGCGGTAGAGATCGCCGTTGGTGCGCGGCGGCTCCTCCACCCGATACGCCTCCGCAACGACAGCGACCTGATCCAGAATGCTGTCCCACTCTTCTGGTGAGAGCTGCCGGAGATAGCGGTCATAGGCGCCGATAAATCCGTAAGCGGCGGTTCCATGTACCCATTTGAGAAGCTCTGGGTCCGAAGCGCGATAGGTCTTGCCGCACGACGTCACACCCTCAACAGCATCATGCCGCCGATTGATGCCATCGATCATCTGCATCGAGATCGATTGTGCGCTATGGATGCTGACCATGGCCGCGAGCGCTGTCCGCCGCAACCGTAAGGCAGGGTCAGTGGGGAACACGGAATGATCCCACACGCCGTGGCGCACCCGGGGCTCTGCCAGCTCCATCAGCACAGCGGTGATGCCGCCGATATAGAGCGTCAGCGGGTTGGAATAGATCTCAGAGACGAGCCCGCCACCAGGGACAAGGGCGCTCTCACCTTCAGGTCCAGTGAAAAGCTCCGACCCCTGGCCGTCCGCATAGAGGAACTGGGCCAGCTGACCTTCGGCATAGGCGGAGACGGGTCGGTACCAGGGGCTCAAGAGGCTTCGGCGAGAACGTCCGTATAAAGCTCGTGTGGTTCTGGCTCTGGGCTTTCCAGCGCAAAGTCGGCCGCTTCTTTGACGATGGCCTTCATGTTCTTATCGATGTCCTTGAGGACATCTTCAGCGACACCATGTTCCGCCAGGCGGATCTTGCACCGCTCAATAGGGTCCGAATGGCTGCGGACATCGTCGACCTCTTCGCGGGTCCGGTACTTCGCCGGGTCAGACATGGAGTGGCCACGGTAGCGGTAGGTCTTCATCTCCAGGACAAAAGGCCCCTCGCCGTCCCGGGCGCGTTCGATCGCCTCTCGGCTTTCCTCACGTACGGCGACGACATCCATACCGTCGACCTCTTTGCCCGGGATGCCAAAGCTCGCGCCACGACGGTAGAGATGCGTCTCAGCAGAAGCACGCTTCACACTGGTACCCATCGCGTACTGATTGTTTTCAATCACGAAGACTACCGGCAAGTTCCAAAGCTGCGCCATGTTCATCGCTTCGAAGACCTGACCCTGGTTGGCCGCGCCATCACCGAAATAGGTGAAGCTCACATTGCCGTTGCCTTGGTACTTGTTGGCAAAGCCAAGGCCAGCGCCGATCGACACCTGCGCACCCACGATGCCGTGGCCGCCATAGAACTTCTTCTCTGCACTGAACATGTGCATGGAGCCGCCCTTGCCTTTGGAATAGCCGCCCGCGCGCCCGGTGAGTTCAGCCATCACGCCTTTGGGATCCATGCCGCAAGCCAGCATGTGTGCGTGATCGCGGTAGCCGGTGATGACCTGGTCGCCTTCCTTACGCAGCGCCTCAAGGCCGGTCACGACAGCTTCTTGACCGATATAGAGGTGGCAGAAACCGCCGATATGACCCATGCCGTAGAGCTGGCCCGCCTTCTCTTCGAACCGGCGCATCAGCGTCATCATGCGGAAATACTCGAGGAGCTCGTCTTTGGTGGCGGTCAGATTGGTGGCGGTTTCAGCCATGGGCATCACTCCTCTGCGATCTCAAAGCCTTATCAAACCAGCACTCTGAAACGCAAACACGAAGCTCGCGTTAGGCTCACAAAAAAGCCGCCATTCCCACAAAGGGGAACAGCGGCTCCAAACTCGAAACCTTCGAGAGCTTATGCAGCAGCGCCTTCGAAAGCGGCATTGCCGAACGCGCCAAGCTTGACGGAACCCTCAAGGCCCTCGCCAGCTTTTTTCGCGGTGAAGCTAAGCGTCATTGGCATAGGCTTAGGAACATCGACGTCCCAGGTGGCTGTGTCGCCGTCGATCGAGGCGTTCTTGATTTCGCCCTTCTCGCCTTGAGCTTCCATCGTGCCAGTCAGCGCGCCGCCGTCTTCAGACAGAACAAGAACGCTCTCTTGCTTGCCCATTGGGGTGTTGATAGTGAGGTTGTAGGTACCAGAGAACGACATGGGTTCCCTCCACGTTAGGGTTGCAGTTGGGGACGAGTTATTCCGCGTGGGCCCGCAGGCCAACCCCTGATGCTGCATCACGGTGATAGATGAGCTGGATGGCTCCTCGCCTGATCATGACCATTGTGTTGAATCGCCGCCTCCTGCAAGGTAAGTTTCTATTGCAAAACTGATGGTTGGGGGCATTCCATGAGGTACTTATTTGCGCTTTTTGCAGCTGCCATGGTGGCGCTCGGCGTGTCGCACGCCAACGCTTTCACTTTCACATTGACGCCGATCGCGGTTTGCGAGGATGACGGTTCAAATTGTACGCGTACGTCCTTTGATCTCGGCGCTGTGAACAGCATCTTGGCACCGGCCAACATCAGTGTCGATCTAGCTCCCGAGATCGAACTGCGAGACAGCGGTGTTCTGGCCGCACCTTCAGTCTTCGACTATTTGGTGTTCGTCCGAGGCACGTTCGAAACCCAGATCGGCACCGACGAGATATGGTTTGCCTTTGGTCCTCTTTTTCTGCCGGACGATATGTTCTCCAACGCGTTTCTCGCCGGGCCCGGCTTTGTGTTGCGCGACACGACGGAAACGGAGCTTGAGACGATAGTTATGGCCCGCAGCATTGGCCTAATGTTGGGCTTGTTCAACTGCGAGGCCCAGTTCGACGGCATGTGCGACGGAAATCTGATGGCCAGTACGCGTGCTACGATAGGCGCCGCTCTGCTTCCGGAACAAATTGAGACCATGCGTCAGAGCCCATTACTCGAAGCTGACCCCATTCCCCTTCCGGCAGCGGCTTGGGTCTTCCTCACCGGTCTTGCTGGCTTGGCTGGTTGGCGGAAAACCAACGCAGCCTGACCAATGGGAATGTCTTAGTCTTTGCTCGGCTCCCAAGCGAACTGGGCAAAGGCAGGGTCCACCGGTGTGTCGGCGAAGTGGTTCACGTAGTTTGACAGCACCTTGTGCGTGACGCCCAAGATCACCTCAAGAACCGCACGCTGATCATATCCTGCGGCGAAGAAGGCCTCGACGTCCGCATCAGCGACGACGCCCCGGTTGCGGACCACCGCCAGCGTGAAGGCCCGTAGCGCCTCCAGCTTGGGATCAGGCAGCGGCGTCGCGGAGCGAAGGGCTTCGATGATGTCGTCGGATACCCCTTGCGACTTCGCAATCGCCGTGTGGGCCGGCACGCAATAGTGGCATTTGTGCTCCACATTGACGGCGAGCCACACAACATTGCGTTCCTCCGCCGTCAGCGCAGTGTTCGAGAAGAGGCCGGAGAGCGTTTTGTAAGCCTCGAGGACCTGCGGGCTCTCCGCCAGGAGCGCATGAAGGTTTGGCACTATGCCAAACGCCTTCTGGGAGCTCTCAAGAAGCGATTTCGAGCCTTCCGGCGCGTCCTCGATCGTATGGATCTTGAATTCGGCCATGGTGATGATCCCTCATGTCAGCTGTTTTTGCTGTGCCAGAGATAAGGCGCGCGGCCAGCATCAAAAGGGCTGACCTGCATCAGAAC
>JBCBMW010000027.1:0-28761 GCA_039822105.1 Pseudomonadota bacterium
TGGCCCACGCATGAGAGCGCACGGGCCTATATGGCGGAGCATTGGGAAGAGCCCTGGGGCGACCGGCGCCAGGAGCTTGTCTTCATCGGGGCCGCCATCGATTGGCCGGAGCTGAAGGAAAAGCTCGACGCCTGCCTCCTGCCAGAACACCTCGCGCCAAACCCCGAGATGCTCCCAGACATGCCAGACCCCTTCCCAACATGGCGCCGCGCAGAGCAAGCAGCATGAACCTGATGACGGGCATTGGCGCCGACACCACCGGCGCCGTAAAGGTTGTGGACAGCCCGGACGACCTTGCAATCATCCGCCGTCCGGATTGCGCCGCTGCCATCTGGCAGCGTGAACCATCCCCTGGGTTTCGATCCTGGATTGATGCGCTAGACCCGGCTTGCCTTCCAAGCGCGCGTGTCATCCTGCGGCCTGACCTTGTCCGTGATGCGGCGCACAAGATCTGCGACCTTTCCGGCACCCCCGAGGGCCCCGAGAAGGACCGGCTGGTGGACGATGTGGCGGCCTTGGCCAAGATCTTCGCCGGGATCATGGACGCCCCTTTCTTGCGCCTGCGCCTTGACGTCGTGACCTCTAATTCCTGCCGCAAGTTCCATGTTGATGCGGTGACTGCCCGGCTCATCTGCACCTATCGCGGGACGGGCACGCAGTATGGGCCGGCGCCTGATGGCGACGCTCCGAGTGAGGTCTTCACACTGCCAACCGGGGCGCCGATCATCCTGCGCGGCAAGCTCTGGCGTGAACGACCAAGCTCGGGCCTCTTGCATCGCTCGCCTCCGATCGAGGGCACGGGCGAAGCGCGCCTACTTCTTGTGCTCGATCCGGTGAACGACCCCGAAGATCGGCCGGAACAGGAGTACTTGCACTAATGCTGTGTCAAATGGGAGATCCGACATGAAGACGCGCGCCGCCATAGCTTGGGAACCAAACCGGCCATTGGAGATCGAAGAGATCGACCTTGAGGGCCCCAAGGAAGGTGAGGTCCTCGTTCGTATCGTCACCACGAGCCTCTGCCACACGGATGTCTTCACCCTGTCGGGCGAAGACCCCGAGGGTCTTTTCCCGTGCGTCCTGGGTCACGAGGGCTGCGGCATTGTCGAAGAGGTGGGCAAGGGCGTCACCTCGGTCGTACCGGGCGACCACGTGATACCGCTTTACGTGCCGGAGGATCCCAATTGTCCTTACATCAAGTCCGGCAAAACCAATCTTTGCCAGACGATCCGCAAGACCCAAGGGGCAGGGGTTATGCCGGACGGGACTTCGCGCTTCTCATACAAGGGCAAGCAGATCCTCCACTACATGGGCACCAGCACATTCAGCGAATACACCGTCCTGCCTGAAATCTCGGTCGCCAAGATCACAAAGGACGCGCCCCTGTCCAAAGCATCGGTCATGGGCTGCGCCGTGCCAACCGGGATCGGCGCCGTCCGCAACACGGCCAAGGTCGAAGCCGGGGCAACGGTCGCCGTGTTCGGTCTCGGCGCCGTCGGGATGGCCGTGATTCAGGGCGCTGTGCTGAATGGCGCGTCGCGGATCATCGGGATCGACGTGAACCCGTCCAAGTTCCCGCTCGCAAAGGCCCTCGGCGCCACCGAGTGTCTCAATCCAAAGGACTATGACGCTCCTATCCAGGACGTCCTCGTAGAGATGACGGATGGCGGGCTGGACTACACCTTCGAAGCCATCGGAAATGTCGACGTAATGCGCGCCGCGCTCGAGGCCTGTCACAAGGGCTGGGGCGAGTGCACGGTGATCGGCGTGGCCGGCGCCGGCCAAGAGATTGCCACCCGGCCGTTTCAGCTGGTGACAGGGCGCGTGTGGCGCGGCACGGCCTTTGGGGGTGTGCTTGGCCGCAGCCAGTTGCCGGGCATGGTGGACGAGTGGCTGCGCGGCGATTTCAACGTTGATCCCTACATCACTCACAACATGACCCATAACCAGATCAACACGGCGTTTGACCTGTTGAAGGCCGGCGAGTCGATCCGGTCCGTCATCCACTTCCGCCCGGGCGAAACGATGACGGTGAACTCGCTCCCCGGAACGCTTGTGCCGGAGTAAGCAGCGGTCGGCCGATCCCATTGACCTGACTGGCCTAAAGGCAAAACCTTCGGCCAGTCAGATCAGAGTTCCAGCCTGTGCATCTGGGTCGGACCGGGGCCGGGAACCCTGCTGCGTGTGTGAAACCAGCGGCGCCCGTCGGCCTCACCGGCAGATCGGCAATTCCAGCGGCGGTTGGGATGGCAGGGATTGGCGCCACCGATTGATGATCGGCTGCAGATCACGCTTCGGCCAGAATTTCGGCGCGCCGATGGCCCGCAGGCAGGCTGAATTCCAGTAGAGCCCGGCGCTCGACGGCGACACTCCCGTCTTGACTGCGTTCGCGACCGCGTCGATGTCCTTCGACTCTGGGTAAATGTAGAGGGTCGTCGGACTGTCCTGAACCAGGGCAAGGATGGCGTCGGAGTCGGAGGGCGACCACGTCGTGCAGCCGTTGCTGCGGCCCCCCGTATAGTTCACCAGGCGTCCGTAGGGCACGTATCCCTGCGCATCAGCGTGGGGGCTACTGGGGCTCTTCATGCGGCACTGCCACTTCAGGAACACGGCCTCGTGCCCGCCAATGGCCCGCTCGCGCGCATTTCGCGTCTCGCCCTCCCCTTCGAACTGCAGAAACGTCCGATAGAACGGGGTTGGCCGTCCCGACTGGCTATAGTAGCCCTTGAACGAGGTCCGGGCTTCAGCCGTGACATAGGCGCCGCCCATGGTCAGCTTGGAGCCCTCGGCGTTGCTGAAGTTCTTTGCGCATTGTCGGCCGTTCGAGAAATTCGCGCGGCTCAGATTCCGTCCATTGCCGTAGCCCGACGAGACCGCGCGGAACGACTTTGCTGCTTCGCAAATGACATAGAAGCGGCCCCCCGGGGCGCCGTTGCGGGTGGTGCTTGGCCGAGTGGCATCCATCGCGAGGTAGCACGGGTTGCTAACCGCGCCTCGACGCGCCTTTCGCAGATAAAGCGCACGCGCCCTCGCCAGCACTATCGGAGCGATCTGGTCCTCTCCTGTACCCACGTGCTGCTGCAGCCAACCTGGAAGATCCAGCGTCTTCGCAGTCGCATTGGGGGCGACGAACGTGCACAGTGCGGCAATCAGAAGGGCGGCACCGTTGGTGCGAAGCAGATTCTGAAGCAACTGACAGACCTCACCCTTGAATGTCCTCAACGCGTTGATAGCACAGCTGGCGCCGCTGACGGTGAATGGCGCCTCGGGGATTGGAGATTATCATGAGCTGCGCTTCTCATGCCGCACTGATTTTCGGGTCGTGCGGGTAGAACAGGCCCGCGTCTATCGATCATCGAAATGTCATGGGAAAATAGGGAGTTGGAGGGCGAGCCGGTGTTGGGCCGGTTGCGCCGGATCTGCCAAGTGCACCTGTCTCCAAAGAACTGGCCATCCCACGGTAGGGCGGCGCAGTCCTTTCAAGGGCTGTTTGTCAGCGAGGTTCGATGTCGGTGATTCTGGGCCACCTGTCACATGCGGCGATAACGGCGGCGCGGGGCTGCCCCGTCGGGACGGAGCAGCCCCTTTGCCGCTTGTGGCGTTATCGCGTGACGCTGCTCTGCCGATGTGTAGATCCGCTCAACGACGGCCCTGGCTGCCGAACCGCTTGGGAACGGACCACCGCCCGATTCCCAGTCGGTCTGGCGCTGTGAGCGGAACCGACCGAGCGCCTGAACTCTGGTTTGTCGAATGGAGAGGGGTGTTGAACGACGCACGCCACAGGATCATGTGACCAAGACTCATTGTACTAGCTTTCTCTTTTGGGCCGTGGCGTGCGTTGAACTCCGGAAAGCAGGCGTCTCCTGGGAGCGGCAGCACGTTTCAGGCCTGACCAATGGTGTTTGATACGAGCTTACGTATCGTCGGACCGTGTCGTATGAGCGCGATCCGTGGAGGACCTCATCGCCCAGAGCGGTGCGCCTGTCCAACAAGGATGTTCAATGGGCCTCATTGACACCGGTAATGGCGTGAAACGCCGCTTCGGTCGCGTCGAACAAGCGCAAGCCGCCCGCGGAGGCGGAGCGGAGAAGCGCGGCAAGGCGAACCGCCTGATTGTGTAGCCTTCCGTCTGACACGCAGAGCGCCACAGCAAATCTGGGGAGGTCGGGAGGCGCCTCATTGTGTGTCACCGCCGCGAAGCGATCGGCGATCGTCTCTTCAAGCTGCGTGGGCACGAGCCCGTCAGAGTCGGGCACGCTGCGAAGGTCGGAGGCAGCGTGGCATCTCATGGGTGAGCCCGCATGTTCATCGCCAAGGATTGCCCATTGCGGACCTCGTCATCATCGTGACGACGCTACGCAGCGGCCCGCCAGAGGGGACCTTCGCAGTGGGGGCGCAAGCGTGGCACCAACAGGGTCTGCTTGGCGGACTTTGCAGCTGTCCGACGTCGGGCGGCGAGGTGGTTCCTCGCGCAAAGGGCCGTCGTTGGCCGATGCCAAGCTCCAGAGGGACGCAATTGTTTGAACGCGGGATACGAATGGTCGCGTGCTAGGGGCTCTTTGAGCTTCGGTTCCCGTGCGGTTAGGAGAAGCTACGTTGTTGCGAGCCCGGCACGACGCCTGGTCGTGCCGGAACTGTGCGTTCAGAGTTTGGCCTTTGGCCCAGCGCGGACGCTTGGGAGACTACCCGGTTGCGCTGCGGGTGGAGGTAATTTGCCGATATCGACACTCATGATTGTTCCGCGGCGCTGGACGGTCGGAAGGTGCTCGCGCACCGCTCAGACGAAAAGAAAGTCGTCGTCCTCAAGCGAGGACAGCCGGATGCGCGTGAGGGTCAGCGACGTATCGGCATCGAAGGTGAACACCACGTCTCGGCCATCCTGTTCGGCCACGGAAAGGACGTCCGCCGCAGTCTCAAAGCCCGCAATCTCGATTTGCAGGAGGTCTCCTGGAACCTCCAATCCGAAGACATCGAACCCCGGGCGAAAGTCCCTGACCACATCCATACCAGCGTCGAACACGAACACGTCGAGACCGAAGCCGCCCTTGAGGGTGTCGTTTCCGAGGCCGCCGTTCAGCGTATCGTCGCCAAAGCCGGCGCGCAGGTCGTCGTCACCTGCGCCGCCGAGGGCCAGATCGTCGCCGAAACCGCCGCGCACTCTGTCTGATCCTGTCCCGCCAGACAGGATGTCATCTCCAGCCCGCCCGACCACAAGGTCATCGTCCGCGCCGCCGCGGAGGAGATCGTCGCGGCGGGTGCCTCTGAGGTCTTCCGGTGAGGGCGCGGCCGTCTCGGAGGAGGTGAAGTTGAACGTGCTCGTGTCCCCTTCCTCGATCCCGGGATAGGCGTTGCCGGTGAGATCTTCAAAGGCGCCATCGTCGATCTGGATGGCATAGCGGGTGTCGGTGTCGAACACTTCGGGGGCCGTCACCGTGACTGTCGCGCCGTCGGTTTGGACGAGCCGTTCGTCGGTGACATCGATCTCCGTGACTCTGTCGGTATCGCGGTTGAGAAGGAGGATGCGCCCGCTTTCGGGTGTGACCTCCTCGGTGAAGGTCAGCACAATCGACGCGTCCGTTTCGACGTCTCGGTCGTTGTCCCCTGGCGTTGCGGTGAGGAGATAGGGGGCCGTATCACCCCCCAGCTCGACTTGCGTCGGGAAATACACCGTGTCTCCGTCGGTATCGAAGCCCAGCCGTCCATCGCCATTGATCCCGAACGAGAAGACATCACCATCGATGGTGCGGGCCAGAAGCACGTTTGGACCGGACTGGATCTCGACAACCTCAACATCGTCGAGACCCGGCAGTTTGACCGGGAAGAAGGTGACGTCGCTCTCTGCCGTGGGGTCGCCGTCGAGCCCGCCTGTTGGGCCCTCGTCGTTGGGGCCCCAGAGCCACACATCGCCGTCTTCCGTGAGCGCAGCACCCCAGCGGGCCCCGCCCTTGACGTCGATGACGTTGGGCGGGAGCGCTGTCAGTTCGATCGGCGTTAAGACATCGGCGCCGTCGGGAATGAACGTGCCGTCGCCCTGGTCCTCGCCTTGCAGAAGCTGACCAAAGCGCGCCTCGCCCCAGCCGAAGACCCGGCCATCGGATGTCACGGCGTAGGACGTGTTGGTGTCCGCCGTGATCGCCACGATGTCGGATGGCAACCCGGCCACGAGCACCGGCGCGAGAACCTCGTTCAGGGGTTCACCGTCGGGGTCCAACCCATCGGGCGAGCCAAGCTGGCCGTCGCGGTTGGTGCCGAACCCATAGACCTGCCCATCGGCGGTGAGGACAAGCGTGAAGGAGGTGCCCGAAGACACAGCGACGACGACCTCGTCTGAAAGCGCCTCGACCAGCGTCGGGGTGAGCCGTTCCTCCTCGTCACCCAGCCCAAGCTGGCCGGTGGAGTTGAAACCCCAAGCAAAGAGCTCGCCCGTTGCGGTCACAGCGAAGGAATTGCCGTTGCCGTTCTCGACGAGCGCGACGTTTTCTTCGTCGAGCGCTTCAATCTCGGTCGGGACCGTGCGATTCTCTTCGTCGCCAAGCCCCAAACGCCCGCGCAGACCGAAACCCCAGGAATAGACGTCGCCGTCGTCGGTCAGGAAGGTCGAATGGATCTGTCCCGCGGAGATCGAGACAATCGTTTCCCCCTCGGGCAGGATCACCTCCTGCGGCGCCTCGATATTGAAGCCTTCCGCTCCAAGGCCGAGTTGACCGAAGAAATTGGCGCCAGATGAATAGAGCGTGCCGGTGCTGTCATCCAGAAAGAGTGAGAACTGGTTGCCAGTCCCGATGAGGCTCGAGACAGGGGCAGGGGCCCCCTCATAGAACGCGAGTGACCGCGGGCGACAGATGCCGCCCTCGGCCTCGGACGCAAAGATCGTGGTCTCGCCTGAATCCAAGAAGTCGTTATCGCCGTTGAGGTTTTCCAGGATCACGATGTCGTTGGTCGACGCGAAACTGTTGGCGGTGAGCACGACGCGTCCATCTTCGTCGGCTGCAACTGAAAAGCCGAGGTCAAACCCAAACCCCTCGGGCAGAGCTGCGGCGTTCCAGACCTCCTGCGCTTCGAACACCTGGTCGATCTGTCCCGATCCATCGAAATCGGTGAGGCGATAGAGTTTCGCATCCTGGCCGGACTCCGCGAATGACAAGGTGTAGAGCGACCCATCCAGAGCGATTGCATTCGCAAAATCGACTGGCGCGCCGAATGCTCGCGTCTCGTCAATAAAGATCTTGGCTTCGTCGGGCTGGACGACGCCATCGCCATCCATGTCTTCCAGTCGCCAGATCACGTTTGGGTCGCCGCCCGCGGTGTCATTCACATAGGCCACGTCGCCATCGAAGGAGATGTCGAAGGCCGATGAGGAGAGGTTCAGCGCCTGCAGATCGGCCCAAACCGTCGCTTCGCCTGCATCGTTGGCATCGCCATCCCCGTTTAGATCGATCGTGCGGTAGACGGCATCGGCAGGGCGCGAACCGACGCCTGCATTCACGACGTAGATCGCGCCGTCTGCTCCTTCAGCGATGCCGTTCGGGGTGGGCAGGGTCAAACCGCCCGCATTCGCCTCAGAGAACCATATGGCTGCTTCGCCCGCGTCCTGGGCGTCGCCATCGCCGTTTTGGTCGATGAGGCGATAGACTGTGTCGGACCCGCCGTCACCGACGAATACGGAAAGGTCCGACGCCTGAAAGATGTTGAACACGCTGTTTGTCGGCGCGGCGAGGCCTGACAGGTTGGTGCCGTCGAAAAAGACGGTCACTTCCCCGGCGCTGAGCCCCGTGCCGTCTCCATCGACATCCTGAACAAGCAGAACCTGATCGCGATCAAAGTCGCCAACAAGCACGCCCGACGGCGTGCGGTCAAAGATACGTGTCATGTCACCCCCCGGTGGATTTGAGCCCTCGTTCCTGGCGGTGCGCTGGGTATCTTAGTGTTTTTGTCGTCTATTTGAGGGGGAGACCGACGGCAAGCTGTTTCATGCAGGGTTAAACCAGAAATCCGTCCTGCCCTGTGCGCATAGAGCACGACCTCCGCACGACGGGCGCGGACAAAGCACTGAAACCTGCGATCTCAACCTCGCGAGGGAAGGCAACCGCAGCATCAGAGAGCATGCTTGGACCGTTTTGGCCCATGGTCGGCCGTTACCCGGCGCCCTTTATCCTTGTGGCAAGTTCGGCTTGGGGCCCCCGGCTCCCTCGCTTGCCTGCTCCCCTTGCAGATCTTGCCACACGCCCAAAAGCAGACTATTTTACTCAGACAAACGGGCCAAGCCCGTTCGCCAAGCGCAGACCTGCGCCCAGCCAACCCCACTCACATAGTTTGCTTGTACTCGCTATCGTCTGGAGTAGCCCATGACTCAGCCCGAGCCAGTGACGGCCGAGAAGATCCGCGCGCGTCGCGCTGCCGATCCCAAGCAGAGGGACCGCGACGTCGCCGAGGCGTTGGGGATCTCTGAGGCGGAGCTCGTGGCGGCGCATGTGGGTGAGACCGGTGGACGGCGGGCGATCAAGATAGACGCGCACCCTGACAGCGTGATGCCTGCGGCCGAAAGCTTCGGCGAGGTCATGGCGCTGACGCGGAACCTCTCGGCCGTCCACGAGAAGGTCGGCACTTATGGCAACTACCACCCTGGGCAGCATGCCGCGATGGTGCTGACGGAGGCGATCGACCTCAGGATCTTTCCCAGCCATTGGCAGCACGCTTTCCTGGTCGAGGCGGAGACGGAAGGTGGGCTGCGCCGGTCGGTGCAAGTGTTCGATGCGGCGGGGGACGCTGTGCACAAGATCCACCTCAGAGAGGGGTCGGATCTGGCCGCCTGGGAGGCCGCCAAAACCGGGCTCGCCCTGCCAGATCAGGCGGACCATGTGGAGGTTGCCGCCCGCGCCCAGCCCGAGGGGGCGAAGGCACGGCCCGACAAGCTCGATGTGCTCCAGCAGGAATGGCGGCGGATGACGGACACGCACCAGTTCCTCCGCCTTGTGTCAAAGCTCAAGATGAACCGCCTCGGGGCCTACCGCATCGCGGGCGAACCCTTCGTGCGGCAGCTTGCTCCGACAGCGGTGGATGCGATGCTTCATGCGGTGCGCGATACGGGCGTCGAGATCATGCTCTTTGTCGGCAACCGCGGCTGCATCCAGATCCATTCGGGCCCGATCCACACGCTGCGCCCAATGGGGCCGTGGCAGAATGTGATGGACCCGGCGTTCAACCTGCACCTGAGGGCGGATCATGTTGCGGAGGTGTGGGCCGTCGACAAGCCGACGCAGCGCGGACCGGCCGTCTCCGTCGAGGCCTTTGACGCGGAGGGTCAACTGATCCTGCAGTGCTTTGCCGTGGGCAAGGAAGGGCGCGATCACCGCCCCGCCTGGTCAAAGCTGGTTCAGGGGCTGGAGGCTGTTGCTCATGCGCCTGCCACATGAGGCCTCTCTCAAGAAGCGCGTGATGCGCGCCGGCATTATTGGTGTCGCGGGAGGGCTCCTGGCCGGAATGGTCGGCGTTACGTCCTGCCAGTGGCCAAGCGACCGCGCGCACTGCGCCCCCAAGAGCGAAGCTGCACTCAACCTATTCCATGTAGAGGCGAGCAGATGAGTAATCGCACGGCCGCTCAGCAAGGCTACATCGGCTTTGTCCTGAGCTCGATCATCGCGATCACAGTAGGCCTTCCGTCGCTGGTGGGCGCGCAAGACGCGTCGCGGGTTTTGGCGATTGGCGGGTCGGTAACGGAGATCGTTTATGCCCTCGGGGAAGAGGAGCGGCTGATCGCGCGGGACGCGACCTCGACCCATCCCCCTGCGGCCGAGGATCTGCCGGATGTGGGGTATATGCGCGCGTTGTCTCCCGAAGGGGTCCTGTCGGTCGCGCCGGATCTTATCGTCGCCGAAGACGGGGCAGGGCCGCCCGAGACCATCGAACTGCTCGAAGCGGCGGCCATTCCCTTTGTGACCGTGCCTGACCGGTTCAGCGCGGACGGCGTCGAGGAAAAGATCCTTGCCGTCGGAGATGCGCTGGGCGTTCCGGGGAAGGCCGAGACCCTTGCGGCGGAAGTCGCGGCAAAGCTCGCTGCTGCCACCGCCGCTGCGGATGTGCCCGAGGGCACACGGAAGCGCGTGATGTTCATCCTGTCCACGCAAGGCGGACGCATCATGGCCTCGGGCACCGACACGGCCGCGGCGGCGATCATCGACATGGCAGGCGGGATGAACGCGGTCACGGCGTTTGACGGCTACAAGCAGTTGGGCGACGAGGCGGTCGTGGCCGCGGCGCCGGATGTGATCCTGATGATGGATCGGGGCGGCGATCATAACGCCGCGGCGGATGAGCTTTTCGCGATGCCGGCCATAGCCTCAACCCCCGCCGCGGCGGAGCGCGCGCTGATCAGGATGGACGGGTTGCGGATGTTGGGCTTTGGGCCGCGAACGGCGGAGGCGGTCACGGCGCTGTCGGAGGCGCTTGGTGACAGCTGAGGTTGCCTCGGGTCCAGTGATTGACCGCCGGGCGCGCGCGCGCCGGGCCTCGGTCGCACTGGCGCTGTTTCTGGCAGGCGTCGCCATTGCGAGCCTCGCGATCGGCCCGACCGGGACCTCGCTTTGGGGCGCGCTCGGCAAGCTTGTGGCGGGTGAGACGCTAAGCCAGATGGAACGCGTCGTTCTGTGGGACATCCGCGCCCCAAGGCTGGTTCTTGGCATTCTCGTTGGGGCGTCTTTGGCGGTCTCGGGTGCGGTGATGCAGGGGCTGTTTCGCAATCCGCTGGCCGATCCGGGGCTTGTCGGGGTGAGCGCCGGGGCTGGGCTGGGCGCGGTTACAGCGATCGTGCTCGGGGGACTTATGCCGCCAGTTTTGATCGATGCGATCGGCAACTGGACCGTGCCCGTGGCGGCGTTTCTCGGCGGATGGGCGTCGACGCTTGTGCTCTATCACGTCTCGACACGGCGGGGGCGCACCTCGGTCGCGACCATGCTTCTGGCCGGCATCGCGCTTGGAGCCTTGGCCGGCGCGGTCTCGGGCATTTTGGTGTATATGGCCGATGACCGGCAGTTGCGGGACCTCACGTTTTGGGGCCTCGGCTCCCTGGCCGGGGCGACATGGGAGAGGGTCGCAATCGCCGGGCCGATGATTGCCCTGGCCCTTGGGGCCTCGCTCCTTTTGGGGCGCGGGCTTAACGGCCTCGCGCTGGGGGAGGCCACGGCGCATCACCTCGGGATCGATGTGCAGCGGCTGAAGAATGGCGCGATCCTGACCGTCGCGGCGGCCACCGGGGCGGCCGTTGCGGTGTCTGGCGGCATTGGATTCGTCGGCATCGTCGTGCCGCATCTGCTGCGGCTCGCCACGGGGCCGGACCACACCACGCTCTTGCTCAATGCAGCGCTCTTGGGGGCGGCTCTGCTCCTTTTGGCCGATGTGATCAGCCGGGTGATCATTGCACCCGCCGAATTGCCCATCGGCATCGTCACGGCCGTGCTCGGCGCGCCGGTCTTCCTCTGGATCTTGCTGCGCCAGCGGGGGTTGGTGGATCTATGATCGAGGCCAGGGGCATCACCGTTCGCCTCGGGCGCAAGGAGGTGCTGCACGGCATCGACTTCGAGGCGCGCGCGGGCGAGGTCACCGCCATCGTCGGGCCCAATGGATCGGGCAAGACCACGCTGATGCGGGCCCTCACCGGTGAGGTGGCGTATGGCGGTCGCGTCGAGATTGGCGGGCAGGACATCGCCCGGGCGAAGGGGTGGGAGCTTGCCGCGCGGCGCGCCGTCCTCCCCCAGGCGACGACGCTGGCCTTTCCGTTCACGGTCGTCGAAGTGGTGCGCATGGGGCTGATGAGCGGGCTGCATGGCGACGATGTGCACCTCCCGTCGCGGGCCCTCGCCGAGGTCGGCCTGACGGGGTATGAAGGGCGCTTCTTCCAGGAGCTGTCGGGCGGCGAGCAGCAAAGAGCACAGCTTGCCCGGGTCTTGGTGCAGGTCTGGCGCCCGGTGGAGGACGACGGCCCAAGGTGGATGCTGCTCGACGAGCCTGTGTCCAGCCTCGATATTGCCCACCAGCTTGAGGTGATGGCGCTGGTCGCGCGGTATGCCCGTGCAGGCGGTGGCGTGGTCACGGTGATGCACGACCTCAATCTGACCGCGTTGCATGCCGACCGGGTTGCGGTGATGGCAGAGGGCCGGCTGCGTGCGCTTGGCCCGCCGCCAGAGGTGATGACGGATGCGCTTCTGTCCGACGTCTATGGGTGTCACCTACGGGTCGGCGCGGCGCCGAAGCCCCCCTCAACCTTTGTGCTGCCGCATTGCGCGGCCCTGGTGTGAGGCGCGGTGGTGATCAACGCGTCCGCTTCAGAGGCCTCCGGCCAGATCAGCCCCTGGCGACCCCTTCGGGACCTGCTGATCCGGGTCGCGATTGTGACGATCCTTTTAGCGCTCGCCCATTGGCGGGACGCGCTCACGTTGGGCTTTGCGCTCTTCCTCATCTTCACGGCGCTCTGGACGACCATACGTGCAAGGTACGAAGCGGGGCCGCTGCCCGTGGTGCACACGGAGCGCGCCGGGCGGGAGGCACGTCTGGTGAGGGGCGTGGGCGTCGGCATGTTTGCGCTGCCCTGCATCGCCATCGGCACGCCGCTTCTGGACTTTGCGAGCTACCCTGTTCCCCTTGGCGTAGCGCTCGCCGGGGCCCTGCTGGCCCTGCCGACGCTCTGGCTCTTCTGGCGGTCACACGCGGATCTGGGGCGCAACTGGTCCCCCGTTCTTGAACTGCGAGAGGGGCATGGCCTGGTCACCCATGGCGTCTATGCGCGGGTGCGGCATCCGATGTATGCGGCGATCTTCGCGATGACCCTTTTGCAGTTTGTCTTCCTCGGCAATTGGCTGGCGGGGCCCGCTGGATACTTGGCGTTCCTCCTGCTCTATCTCGATCGTATCGGGCCGGAGGAGGACATGATGGCCAAGACCTTTGGCGAGGATTGGGTGCGCTACACCGAGCGGACGGGCGCGCTTTTCCCGAATCTGACGAGAGGAGCACAAAATGCGCCAACCTAAACCCGGCCCCCGCGTTCTGACCGTTTCTAAGGCGTGGCATCTGACGCCCAACATGATCCGCGTGACATTTGCGGGAGAGGCGCTCGCGGGGCTGCCTGAGGGGCGCGAAGGCGCCAATTGCAAGCTGATGCTGCCGGAGCCGGGAGAGGCGCAGGACGCCTTTGTCGCGCGCTTAGCCTCGGGGCCGACCCCCGCCAGGCGCACCTACACGGTTCGCCACCATCGGCCGGAGGCGCTTGAGCTCGATATCGATTTTGTCGATCACGGCGATGGGGGGCCGGCCTCCGCTTGGGCGCGGACGGCGGGCCCGGGCAGCTTCCTTGGCTTCGGTGGGCCAGGCCCCGTGAAGCTGAAATCCTTCGAGGCCGATTACTACCTCCTGGCCGCTGATATGTCCGCCATTCCGGTTGTGGCCGCCACGTTGGAGGCGATGCCGCGCGACGCAAAGGGGCTTGCCCTCTTCGAGGTCACCAGCGATGCCGACATCCAGTCCATAGACGCCCCGGATGGGATCGAGATGCGCTGGATGATCCATGCAGACCCGCACCGGCCCTCCTCCGCGCAAGTCGATGCGATCCGCGCGCTCGATTGGCCGGCGGGCCGCGTCCAGACCTGCATCGCGGGCGAGCACAGCGCCGTCCGCGCGCTCAAAGCCTATCTCATCGGCGAGCGCGGCCTGACCAAGGACGACGCCTATATCTCCGGTTATTGGAAGATCGGCCTCATCGAGGACGACCACCAAGCCCTCAAACGCTCGGAAGCCGCGTGAGCCCTCAGGAGCCGCCTGGCGTGACGATCACGATGGGGCCAGTGCCACGCATCTGAGCGGCGCAGACACCGACATCCTCGAACCCGGCTCCGATCCGGCAGGCGCCCACAACAAACTCGTAGCGCTCCACCGCATCGCAGGGGGCGTTCGGTGTTTCAAAGGTCGCCTCAGCGCGGGCCCCCGGGTCGACCCCCATGAACCACGTGCCCTTGCTGCGGCCGACCTTCTCATCGCCGACATAGTTGTAGAAATAGCCGCTGATTTCCGTGAGCGGTGCCTCGGATGTATTCTCCAACGCGACGGTAATCTGGCAGTAGTATTCCCGCAGGCCCGTTCCCTCCAAGGACAGGACGTATTCTGCTGTGGCCGGCCCAGCTGCCACGACGGCGCATAGGGCGAGCGCTCCAGCGCGGTGGGCACAGGTCATGCGGCGTGTGAGGACGTTAGGGGAACGGATCATAGTCTTTGGCCCAGGCTTCTAGGGTTGCAAGATCGGGCCAAAGCCGTTGCCTCAGCCCGGCGACATATCTCCAACCCCGCTCAGACCATCCGATATGCCCGTGCCGGCCGATCCCAAGTGGCGTAAGCCACCGGCGCGCCGACACGGACACCTCGCTCAGCGCCCGCCCACAGGGGCGGGGGCCGAATCTTGCTCCTGGGGCGTGGAGACCTCAGATACGGGGGCAAAGACCTGAGCGGCCAAGGTATCAAGCGCCCTCAAGAACGGCTTGGGATCGTTGCCCTCAAGCAAGATCGCCGCATGGGCTGCGGCATCCTCGCGGCGTCCCCGTGCCGTGGCCCGAAACGCCGCCATCAGAGCGCGCTCGTGAGAGGAGACGAAGGCCGCGCAGGCTGGGCAGTCAGGCCCGTTGAAACGGAAGACAGATTGCCGCGTTCCGCGCATGGTCTGCACGACAGACAAGATAGCAACCGCGATGTCCGGACCCCTCCGATGGCCAAATGTGGAAAGCGCCGTCGAAATCGCCGTCAGCCATCCGTGCCGCACAGGGCAGGCAAAGGCGCTGCAATAATGTCGGGAGACGGTGAGCACATCCAGTTCGACCGAAGAGTACCGCAACTCTTTGATCGGCGTGCCACGATTGACGCCGCACTGGTCGTCCCGATCGGTCATAGAACGCCCCGCGCAAAGGCGCGCATGACCCAATAGACGAGGGAAAGCTCGCGATAAGGTGGGTTAGAGCTGCCCATGTCGACCTCCGTAGCTCGTGTCCGAAGCCGCGGCGCGCGCAGTCAGACGCATCGCGCAGGCGGCTTCGAACTCATGAATTCGAGAAACCGGGCGAGACGGGCGTCTGAGCTGGGCACATCGTTTTATTGACTATTTTTGTCAGGTTTGCAAGTGGAGTTTCCCCACTGAAGTGGTCCACCCACTGGGATAGGACTATCCCGTTTGAGGAGGACCAGAGATGGCCGGGAAGCGAGACGGACATCAGCGGCGCCTTTCAGAAAGTGAAGAGCATTCTCGATGACAGATCACATCGCCGATCCCCTCGCCGGATCAGCCTTCATAACCGGTCAAACCGAAGGGGGGTGGGACCGTCACAAAGCCTGAACGCTCACGGACCGGAGGGGAGCCTTTATGTGCGTGGAATGGAAATTGAATACAAAAAGCCAGTGGTCTTCGAGGCTATGATCCACGCTTACCTTGGCCAACCTCGTCGCCGGTTGCAAGCGACCTCTATCACCGTCGGTCCAGGCACTCGGGCGGCGCCAACAAATGACCGAGCAGAGCCCGTTCTACACGCGACCAGCAAGCGAAGCATGCAGATGCAGCAAAGACTTCGGCCTGATGCAGCGGCGCGGCCAAAAAAGACAATCGACACTGGTTCCCAGCGCAGCGAGCTTCAGGGCACCGATGGCCGAGTTGCGGACAAATCAGACATAGGCGTCGATAATTTGAACGGCGGATCTGTGCCGTAACTTTGCGTGCGACTTGCTTCAAGCTTTGCGCTTGCGGAGAACGTCGACGCCAGCTTGCGACCGCAGCATCTTGATCCGACGATGAAGGGCAAAGATTAACCGGCTCACCACGCAATGACTAACCAGCAAAGAAGCCGCTCACTGCTCCACGGTGAATTTGGAACTGAACGGCAGGCTTGCCGCGCCGAGTGCCTTTGGCGACAGGTGGAGCATACCTGGTTTTGCCTCAACACCATCGCTAACCTCATCCAGGCGCGCGACAATTTCCTTGCAGACATCGCTTGGCGCATAAGACGAGACAATGACCGTACTGACGGGAAGAAATTGCGTCGCAGCTTCGAGAGAGGATTTCAGCTCTTCAACACAGTCCTGGAGCCAAAGGTCTTTTTCTTCTCCCAATTCGGGCCATTCCGATCCGCGTTCCCAAAGAGCATTGGTGGCAATTCCCGAGGCCAGCAGTCTCCGTTCAAGATCGAGCAGGCCGATTGGCTTGCTGGCCGGCGTTCGGCTTTGGAAGATCTGGTGGTTCAAGACCAGACGATAATGCAACCGCGCGCCGATGTAGAAGAAGAGGTAGTCGTCAAGAGGTTTTGCCGCGCCAAACATGCTTTCACCGGCTGCGGCGGCTGTGATGTCGTTCTGCACATAGACCTCAATATCAAGCGCAGCCTCGATCTCTTTCCCAAGTGCTTCGAAGCGCTCGGCCATTCCGACAGGCCCAAGAGCCAATTCATCACGGTCTTCGGGCATAGCAATTCCGATCCCCGCCAAGCGCCCTTCCTGTTGGTCCGGCAGGGCCGCCAAGGCCCGGCGAACCGTATCGACAAGCTCGGAATGGTTCGTTGCCTCGCCGTCCATGGGAAGAGGCAAAGAGGTGCAGAATTTCACCTCTCCGACGAAGTCGATCATGACGACATCGGTGTGTCTGTGGCCGAGACTTATACCGACGGAAAAAGCGCCCTCCGGATTCAGGGACAATGGAATGGTTGGCGGGCCCATACGGCCTCTTACGGCTTCACCTTTGGCGACCAGTCCCTCCTGTTCGAGTGACCGGACGATGACAGAAACGGTTTGCGCGGAAAGGCCGGTCCTGTTGCCGATTTCCATGCGTGACAAGCCCTTGTTCTGGAGCAAGAGGCTAAGCACTAAGCGTTCATTGTAGCTGCGCACGCTGACGGCATTCAGGCCACTTGCGCGATCAGCAATCCGGATTGGATTGGGAGGTGCGAAGCGCATGTCGGGCATCAGTCTGCCCACCCGATGTTGCGAACTTCCTGCGCGACAGCCTTGCCGAGGGTCTCATGTGCCATCTTGCTCAGATGGAAGCCATCGGCCGGGTCGGAGGTGATGACGGCTCCCGCATCGAAAAAGTGGACTTCCAATGAATCTGCAATCACTTCGAATTCGTGTGCGAGCTGATGGCTTTTCGGCTGAGCACCTGAAAAGATACCTTCCCACTCCCCGATGTCATCGAGCATCGGGGGAGGCGCCACGACGAGGATCTCCGGGCAATGCCCCCCGGGGCCCGGATTGAGTTCGCGGATGTCATGAATGAGGCAACCGATACCCATGGCAACTTCTGATGCCGGTTGGTTGAAGCGGGCCTTCAAGTCATTTGTCCCCAGCATCAGGATGACGAGATCAAGGGGTGCGTGAGTCATAAGGCAAGGGCGCAGGTACAGCCGGCCGCTTTTGATGTCCCCCTCGATCGGATCCTTGTGGACTGTCGTTCGACCGCTGAGGCCCTCTTCGATCACGTACCACTCAGGTGACAGAGCCTTTCTAAAGACTCCTGGCCATCGTTCGTCCGGGCCAAATCGCTCAAGTGGTGATCCGCCAGGGACCTGACCGTGTGTGTTCGAGTCTCCGAAGCAAAGCACTGTTTTCATGGCGTTTTGTCTCATATTCGTGGCTGGCTTCGAACCAAGACCACACTTATTCAATTAAAGTGAATGTGTCAGGGGTAGTATCACAAGGCAAACAGAATACTTATTCATTCAGTCTGAATAAGTATTGACAGGAGCATCATTCGCTGTTTGAAAAACGCTCAGGAGAAGACTTACGCCGATCTCTTGAGTGCCTGAATTCAGGTGCTATCCCGCACGCTAAACGCGTTGTTTCGGGGTCGGGAAAGGCTTGAGCAAGACAGGGGAGGAACCTAAAATGACCACCACTCGCGTAGCAGCTGCCGCGTTGATCGTTGCCATGCTTGGCTCGACCGCAATCGCCCAGAATGTGAACCTTATGGACGGTGTCGAACCGCGCCCCGATGGGAATTCCATCGTAGAGGCAGGTGCATTCCAAAGTGATGCGCCCTGGACCATCGCCATGAGCCACTTTGGCGTGAACGCGAACACCTGGACCGTGCAGACGGCTCATGAAGCGCAAGGCATTGCCGACGGCGACGCGCGCATCGAGAACTTCATTATGCTGGACGCAAACTTCGATCAGGCCAAACAGGTCGCCGATATCGAAGACCTGATTGCGCAGGGCCCAGATGTCCTGATCGTCATGCCGGTGACACCGACTTCCGCCGATGCGGGTATTCAGAGAGCCATCGATGCGGGCATTCCTGTGGTTGTTCATACCGGCCGGACCGAGAACCAGAACTTCACAGTCGATATTCAGGGCGGCGCCGAAAACTTTGGCCGTGTGATGGGCGATTTCCTGGTTGAGCAAACCGGGGGCGAAGGAAAGATCTGGGTCTTGCGGGGCCTGCCGTCACACCCTGAAGACATCAACCGCTACAATGGCCTGATGCAGTCCCTCGAAGAGACCAACATCGAAATCACACAAGAGGATTACGGCAGCTGGGTCTACGACCTTGGCAAGAGTCTGTGCGAAACCTTTTACCTGAACGAGCCGCAGGTGGACGCAATCTGGTCGTCTGGTGCTGACATGACCCGCGCCTGTGTGGATGTTCTGACTGAGTTTGGCGCCGACATTCCGCCAATCACCGGCGAAGGCAACAATGGCTTCTTCGGGCAGTGGCTCGAACTTGGTTATCCCTCCATCGTTGCCGAATACAGCCCATCACAGGCCGCTGCTGGTGTTCGTGCGGCTATGGCCCTGCTGGAAGGTGAGGCGCTCTACAAACACTACATTTACGAGCCTGAAGGCTGGGACGCTGCAAAGGCCGCAGAATACTATCGTGATGACCTCTCCGCCAATGTCTGGTGGCCGACCGAATTGCCGGAAGAGACCCTTCAAGAGCTCTACGGCAACTGACACCCTCCCTGTCAGATCTGCTCTCGCGGAGGCAACTTCGCGAGAGCGCTTTTTTCTGTAGTCAGAGGGTAAGGATGCCGCCAGCTGTAACCATGACGGGTGTGACCAAGCAATTTGGGTCTACCATCGCCGTCAATGACGTCTCATTTGAGATCCAACCGGGTCGCGTTCATGCCTTGATGGGCGAAAACGGCGCAGGCAAGTCCACGCTCATGAAAATACTGGCCGGTGTAAATCAGCCCGATGCAGGCGAGATCGCGCTGGCCGGTCGCCCCGTGACGTTTTCCGACCCTCGCGACGCCTTGGCGGCTGGGGTCTCGACTGTGTTTCAGGAACTGTCACTGCTCCCGAACTTGACCATCGCCGAGAATATGTTTCTGGGAAAAGAGCCACTCGGCCGCTTTGGCGCTCCCGACCGCGCCACCATGACGCGCAGGACGCAGGAGGCGCTGGCGGAACTCGGCATGAGGCTTGATCCGAAGCTCCTGGTTTCGGAGCTTAGCATTGCAGAACGGCAATTCGTTGAGATCGCCCACGGCCTCAAAGCCGATGCACAGGTGTTCATCCTCGACGAACCGACAGCCGCGCTGAATGCCGCGGATGTCGAGGTCCTGAATGCGCAAATCAGCAAGCTCAAAGCAGCGGGCAAAGCGGTCATCTACATCTCGCACCGCATGGATGAGATCTTTTCCATCTGTGATGACGTGACGGTGATGAAGGACGGCGGTCACGTTGTTACTCAGCCTCTCAGCGAACTGACCCCGGAAAAACTCATCGCGCTGATGGTCGGGCGCGAGCTCGGCGATCTGTTTCCAACACGCAGCAATGAACCTGGTCCACCTATGATGTCGTGCAAAGACTTGCGCGTCCTTTCAGGCACTAAACCGTTGAACTTTGACCTGCATCGTGGGGAGATCCTCGGTTTTGCTGGCTTGGAAGGACAAGGTCAAAGTCAGATCGTCCGATCTCTCTTCGGACAGATTCCCGCGGCACGAGGACAGGTTCAGATTGGCGCGGAAACGATCAACCTCCCCATGTCGCAGCAGTCGGGCATCCGGTTCATGCAGGCACTTCGGGTCGGATTTGTTCCCGAAGATCGAAAAGAAGAAGGTCTTCTTCTAGGAGCGCCGATCTCTGAAAACATCGGCATCGGACTACAGGCCGCCCGTCCCGGGTTCAAACCGATCTTGCGTATTCGTGAAATCGTCATGCGCATTATGTCTGAGCTGAATGTTAAAGCGCAAAGCCCATCTTTGTCCGCACGGGCGCTGTCGGGCGGCAACCAACAGAAGGTCCTTCTTGGTCGCTACCTTGCTTCTGGCATGGACATCCTGATCATCGAAGAGCCGACGCGCGGCGTCGATATCGGCGCGAAAGCCGAAATCTACAAACTGCTCCGCAACCTCGCAGATCAGGGAAAGGCCCTGATCGTCCTTTCACGGGAGACGGTCGAGTTGATTGGTTTGTGTGACCGGATCCTCGTCGTTCACGGCTGTGACTTTGTGGCCGAGATGTCCGGCAAGGATGCAACTGAACAAGAGATACTCAACGCGGCACTCACGACATGACCGACACAGCTTCCGCAACCTCTCACCCACGCAGGCCCAATCGTTGGCTAGGGAAGCATTCGCGCCAAGGCAATTGGCTGGCGGCGCTGATCATCATCGTCGCGACGACACTCCTGTTGCTGGTCACGACAGACGATTTTGCGACGCCCCAGAATGCGTCCAACCTGTTGGCGCAGGCCATGCCGCTGATCATCGTGGCCATTGGGCAGATGATCGTGATTGTACTCGCGGGGATGGACCTTTCGGTCGGCTCTGTCATGAGCCTCACCACCGCCATTCTTGCGCTCGATGGCTCACCGATCGTTCTGATTCCACTGGTGTTTCTCGCAGCGATGAGCATTGGGCTGGTCAACGGGATCGCGATTGTGCAGCTTAATGTGCACCCGATTATCGCGACCCTTTCGACGCAATTCATCGTCTTGGGCGTCGCTCAGCTTCTGCGCCCGGTTGCGGGCGGATCGGTGCCGGATATCGTTGTCAGCATGGTGACAGGATCAGTCCTGGGCATTCCTGCGCCGGTTTTTTGGGCTGTGGTGATCGTTGCGGTAGGGTGGAAGATCCTACATGGCTCGCGCTTTGGACTGCACCTTTTAGCCATAGGGGGCGGTGCGGCCTCCGGGCAAACGGATACCGCCCATAACTTCGGCCTCAACGACGGGCGCAACATCGTTCTCGCCTATGTTTTGAGCGCTCTTTTTGCAGCGCTCGCGGGGTTCTTCATCGCGGGGCGGATTGCATCAGGTGACCCCGGCGTTGGTGCGCAGTTTGCCCTCGATTCCATCACAGCCGTCGCCATCGGCGGCACGCAGCTTTCAGGCGGCATTGGCGGGCTTCACGGCACCATTCTTGGGGCCGTCCTGATGGCGCTTCTGGCCAACGGCATGAACCTCGCCAACATGTCGGCCTTTCTGCAAGGCGCAATCAAGGGGGTCATCCTTCTGCTGGTTGTGGCCCTTCAATCGCGCAAGAAAATGGGGCTTTGATTATGACCCCCATCCTGCGTTCAGCCGCCAAAGTTCCCCCAGCCTATTTCGTCTTTGTGGCCCTGCTTGCGACGCTTTGGATTACCAAGCCGCAGCTGATGAACCTCAACGTGATGGGCATCTTTGTCCGTCAGGTAGCCCCTCTGGGCATCCTCGTTCTGGGCCAGCTTCTCGTGATGCGGGTGCGCTCGATCGATCTGTCGGGAGCTGGTGTCCTGCTCCTCGTCAACTATCTGATCGCGTCGGGCCTGTTGGGTGGACTGCCTTTGCCTTTGGTCTTGCTGATGTGCCTTGGGATTGGGGGCCTTGTTGGTTTGTTCAATGGCTATCTTGTCGCCAAGCGTCGCGTTTCTGCGGTGATCGCCACCTTGGCCGTCACGGTCATCATCACGGGCTTTGTCCAGTTTCTGGCAAGCGGAAAGCCACCAGGCAACATGCCTGACATCATGAATGACATCTACAAAGTAAAATGGGGGCCTGTCCCATTGCCTGTTGTTCTTTGGGTCACATTGACAGCTGTGATGTCAGTCTTCTTGTCGCGCTTTGTTTTCGGAAAGTTTGTCCTGGCAGTCGGTGAGAACCCGACCGCATCGCATTTCAGCGGGGTTCCGGTCGAGCGCACGGTCCTGATCGCTCATGTCCTTGCTGGGTTTTTTGCCGGGGTCGCAGCCCTTGTCCAATCTGCGTCCGTTGCCGTCGGCAGCCTGCGGCTTGGGCTGGAGATGCCGATAGACGCTGTGGCCGCAACCATCCTGGGAGGGGTTGTTTTCGGGCGCGGAGACGGAGGGGTCTGGGGCCCTTTCTTCGGCGTGATGTGCTTCGCCTTTCTCTTCGTGGTCATGACGAGCTTCGGAGTGCCCGAACCAGGAAAGCAAATCGCGCGCGGCCTGATCATCCTTCTGGCCGCCGTCTTCTACGGGTTGAGCACCCGCAATTCTTGAACGCCTTGTGAAAGGAAACCGCCATGCCTGAGAAACGTATTATGTGTTTTGGAGATTCCCTGACCTGGGGCTGGATCCCTGTCGAAGAGGGCGTTCCGACAACACGTTATTCAGCTGATGTGCGTTGGACAGGTGTTCTGCAAGCCGAGCTCGGAGACGGTTATACCATCATCGAAGAAGGCCTGAGCGCGCGCACAACTATGCTGAACGACCCCACAGACCCGCGACTGGACGGGAGCGCCTATCTGCCCTCTGCCCTGGCAAGCCACCTTCCACTGGACCTCGTGATCCTGATGCTGGGGACGAATGACACAAAGGCTTATTTCCACCGGACACCCTTCGAAATAGCGACGGGAATGACAAAATTGGTGGGGCAGGTGCTCGGCTCGGCGGGTGGTGTCGGGACGACCTACCCCGCGCCACAAGTGCTGATCATCGCGCCGCCGCCCCTCACACCGATGCCGCATGCCTACTTTCAATCGCTATTCGGCGGAGCCCATGAGAAATCCAGGCAATTCGGGAAGCTATACGGTGACCTGGCTGATTTCATGAAAGTTCATTTCCTGAACGCCGGCGATCATATCACAACCGATGGTGTGGATGGCATCCATTTTACGCAAGAGAACAACCGCGATCTTGGTAAGGCAATTGCTGCTCAGGTCAACGTGATTTTCGACGTTAACACCGAGTCAAGCGCAGCTTAGGTGGTTGGATTTGGGTTGGCGACGCGTGATCACGCCCATCCCAACTCAATTATGCGCTGGCAAACAGTGACCTTTCGCTTTGGCCCGTTGCGGCGAGACGTCGCACTCAACGTTTGACCATGCGAGAGAGCCGTCCTTTTTAATGCTGATGTCGGTGATCAAGCCTTAGCGGTCGTCAATTCAAAGTGCAGCATCGGGCTAATTGGGCTCGTAGCTGAACTCGAGGGCAGCGCGGCATCGACCGCAGTCCAGAGCCCAGTGGCAGGCGCTCGCCGGCCCCGAGCCGACTTTCAGCCTATTGTCGTGATTCTGCGACCGCGGCTCGCTTTGCCACCGTTCGCTGCATGAGGTAATCTGGGGGCCGCTCCAACCGACAGTCCGCGGACGAAGCGTTAAGTGTGGTTAATCTTGTGAGTGTCAGCTTTGAAACAAATGTCTATTTGCTGACCACCAACGGTTTTCCGTATCCTGGACTTGAAAAACTCTGGAGCAGACATATACGACATGTATTTCGAAACACTTCAGACTATTAGCCTGAATGGTAACTCCAACAAGCCTAACGATGATCGTTGCGAGTCAACATCACGTCTCGCTTGGATCATCGATGGCGCGACGGATATGGGCCCACCGGGTTTGTTAGGCAGCCAGGGTGGCGCTGCATGGTTATCCACCGCAGCGAGCAGTGCTTTCACTACGTCGTTGTCTTCGGACATTCATGGAACATGCAATAGTGTCTTTGAGGCCATTGAAAAGCAGTTCGAACAGCAGAAGACGAAAGATGTAGCAGCTGCCTGGGAAGTACCAAAGGCTGCATTCAGCGCTGCTCAACTCACGAACGATGGCCTTTCTGTAGCTTGGGCGGCGGATAGTCCGATTTTGCTTATGTCCGAGGGAGAAACCCAATGGTGCACTGGCGAACCAGACACTAGCTCTGAAGCATCAGACGCACTTGCCTTAGGCGCTGGTGTTGGAGCGGTAGCTGGATTTTCTGGTGCTGTTCTGAACAATCGGCGGGCACATCGCGCGCGTGAGGATCATGTTGCTTTGAGTTCAAATGCAAAGTCATCTGCTTCCGTGACGTCCTACGCGCATCATTCTGTCTCTATTGGGGATGAGTTGCTTCTGATGAGCGACGGCTTCGCCAGTTTAGTCAGGGACTACGAGAAGTATTCCACACGCGAGCTTTGGGGCGCTCTACGCTCTAAGGGCCTCGCTACGCTCGCTCAGGAAATTCGCGACATTGAACAAGAAGATGCGGAATGTCTTCGCTTTCCGAGGTTCAGGGTGAGTGACGATGCAACAGCAGTTTGGCTGAGAGTTGCAGGGTGAAAAAGCTGCCATTCAGACAGAGTGCAGTACCCGGTAGATTGGGCTCGAAGGAGACCTGCGGCGGCGCAGCGGAGCTCGCCCCTCAGAGCGGCATGCCACCCTCGCTCACGGCCCAAAACTGTCATCCAACTGCAGTCCTCGATGCTGCGGTGCGGCCCGCCATAGGGGACATTCGCCGCGTTTGCGAGTAGCAGCACAGAGCAAGGACTGGGTAGCGGACAAAGCGGGCTTTCGTTGCAGCTGCACCAATAGCGGCTTCAAGGCTTTCCATCAAGATGGAGCTGAGTGTCTTGTCCGTCGTCCACGTACTCGCCTTCTATGACAGTGAAGTTCATGCTACTGCCGCCCTTTCTTATACGCCCTGCCAAGTCAAAATGGGCTGCATACCTGCCCTCAAAGAATCTATCGAACTCACCGGCTCTCAGAAGCAGGTATTGATACGGGTTGGAAAACTCAGCCAACGCAAAGAACCATTCATCGTTCAATGTCAGATTTGAATCGTCGGCAAGGACAGACTGCGCCTGCCCCAAAACCCTTGAATTCTGATGTCGCCAATCTTGTGGAGCGTTCTGGCTTGCAGCGAGTATCCTATCGGCTTCATCACGCCTCCAGACAATCACCCTAAGACCGTTAAACGATACAATTTCAACATCTCCAGGATTGAAATCAGAGAACTTGATAATTGGTCGGCTTGCCGCTTGCTTTGCAACCACATCGGTTGACGGAAGGCCGGTTCACGCTATGAAGAAAAGTCCCACAGTGAGTGAGAGTAGTACTGCTGCCGCAGTTACGATGTATAGATTGTGTGGACGTCCCATACCGCCAAGACGGATAGTTCATATCGACATTCGCGCAAGGCTGAAAAAGAGCCAACAAGCCTGAATGGTCACACAAAAAGAACAAGTTCAACGAGACCAAACCGGTCATCTGTGCACAGCGCAGCATCGGTGAGTCTGAGCTCGAAGCCGACATGCGGCGGGGCAGCACCTCTGAACTGGGCCTAGATGACCGGTATGCGGGCTGCGACCACGGCATCTAGATCACTTGGCCAACGGTAGCTTTCGGCAGTGCTCGCGATTTAGCGAGCTTCTTGTGGGTCAAGGAATGCGGCGCTGTACCGGAGGCTTTGCTATTGCCTACTTTGGCCACAAGAACAAGTCCGGCATGGTGCATGAACGGATGTAACGCGGGCAGCATTTCTCCATAGAGCCTCCGTCTACGTCTTTGCATCGTGCTACAAAATCTCAGGCCCACATCCCCTCATTCTGATGTATTGGATTGACCTCCTAGCTCTGCCTTGTCGTCTCGGCTGGACACCCTTATTCTTTGTCTTAGGCGATGGTTTCTGCGACCGCAAAGCGCCGGAAAGCAAATTGTAATGCGACCAAAGTCAGAAGTCCGGTCATAGTTAGCATTAGCCAGCTGGCCAATCCAGGCAGCACCAACGAAGTTCCCAAAATTCTGAACGTGACCAGCCCCACGACAAGCGAGGCAGCCAACGCAGCGAAAACGAATATCGTCTTCAAGATAAACTCGACAATCGAGCGACCAAGGAATTCGAAGTCTGCCCGTCCCATTGCAACGAGCTTTGTTGGGAACAGAAGATGTACCGTGTTCTCGACGGCATAGATAAGAAACGTCAGCGGAAGCGCAAAGGCAGCTAATACCAGTGCAACTTGTGTCGTGACGCTCTCGTCGAAGACAAGTGCGCTCGCTATAATTGTCAAAGTTATGACGTAGGCCAGCAGTACCTGAACCGCGATTTGGCCTGCGCAAATGCGCCATGGAGCGATGGGCAGTGTCTTGTAGATTCCCATCCGACTCAGGTCGCCGCGAAAGTCGCAAACCATATTGCGGGGTAGAATGAATGCGATGAAGATATAGATGATCATCAAAGTCTGCGCTTCCGTGATCGGCATGCCGAGCGCCAAGGACATCGGCGCAATACATGCGGCGAGACCAACAAATACGAGGATCAGTTTGAACGAATTGCGCAATGCGTTGAGGGCCTGTCGCGCGGCAATAGGCCCCAAGCCCCCGAGAATTGGGGCACGACGGATCGAGCGCACTTGGGTCCGTTCCGTGGCCCAGAAAGATCCACCTTGTTTGATGCGCTCCCACCGGCTGCTGAGGCGGGCGTTCTCTACGAGGGAGCGGTCGGTCGTGCGCGCATCGAGCACGACTGCAGCGCGCAACAGCGCCGCATTGATGACGATTGCGACAAGAGCCCAAAGAGCCAAATCTGAAACCGAAGATGCCACGAAGAGTTCGGCAAACACGATGTAGGGGATCAAGATTGTGGTCCCGATCCATGAGTGCCGAAATTCGGACAAAAGGTCGATCATCCCGCGGTCGGACGTGGCCCATGCGTAAAGCGCGGTTGCCGATGCAATTGCGCAAAGCAACGCAATGGCGGGCCGTCGTATCCTTGCGTACCGACTGCCGTCGAGCGCATGCCCTGCCATACTGAGGACTGCGCTATTCAACTGAACGAACACAAGCGTCAGGAGCGTGGCGATAAAGACAGACAGGGCCGATCCTGCTTGATGCTGCACAAGGAGCGTGACGAACAAACTACTCAAGGCAACGCCAGCGACATAGGCCGCGAATTTATAGACGATCAAATCCCGTCGGCGGAACGGCCCGGTAAAGAGGAAATTGATCTCATTCGGCGAGAAATGAAACGTAGGACCGGTCGTCATTAATACGGTGAGGAGCGACAGCCCAAGCATGCAGAGCGGCATAAACGTAACGATCTGCTCGCCAAATGCTTGCCGGTCCAGGGCCGCAGATCCAAAAAAGCTCGTGCCAGAGGAACTGTTTGATACGATCACGAACCAAATGATCCCCCCGAAAGCCAGGGAGAAAAGCAGGCCGCGCACGCTTGCCAACTGGAGCAAGCGCTGACGCAGACCGCCACGCAGTCGGAACATGAGAAGTTGGAAAAGTGCGGCGTCCATCGTTTAGGCCGCCGCTGTCTTGGAGGTCTGGTCTGCCGCTTGCGTGATTGAGAAATACACTTCTTCAAGGGCGGACGTGCTGTCCGTTTGGCCGACCTCGCTCAGCAGCTCTTCCATAGTGCCAAACCGGCGGCATTCGCCAAGGTTCAGAACCATGATATGGGTACACAAATTCTCGAACAGGCTCAAAAGGTGCGAGCTTATGATAACGGCCGCGCCAGCCTGCGCGCGGTCGCGTATTGCTTGTTGAATCCCCCGGATGCCTTGGGGATCCAGCCCTGTCAGCGGTTCGTCGAACAGGAGCACTTTAGGGTCGTGCAAGAAGGCACAGGCGATCGCCACCTTTTGCCGCATACCACGCGACAGGTTATGGACGAGCGTATCGCGCTTGTGTGTGAGTTCGAATGACGCAAGGAGCGCTTCGGCATCCTTTTCGAAGTCTGCGAGTTTGTAAGCGGCCGCCGTGAAAGCCAGGTGTTCCCAAACCGTCATGGTGTCAAAAAGCCGCGGATCGTCAGGAATATAACCGAGGTTCCTTTTGGCTGCGATAGGCGCCTGAACAACGTCATGGCCAGCAACCAACAGGCTCCCCGAGCTGGGAGGGATAATTCCGCACAACGTACGTAAGGTCGTCGTTTTGCCAGCCCCATTCGGCCCGAGCAAACCAAGGATTTGGCCTGGTTCGACTGAAAAGCTGAGGTCCTTCACGGCCGTGAAGCCTTTGTACTGCTTGCTGAAGTTCGTGACTTTAATCATGTGCTCTTCGCTCAACACTATCCGGTTTGCCGATACCTGAGGGGTCTGGCCTGCCCTCCAACAGTGCTCCAGTCATCGGTACTTGCACCGATTCATGTCAAATCTAGGTCCGCGACTGATACTCCAGACGATTGCTGTGTCCAGATCAGGGCGAAGGTCGAAAAGTCTACATTCAGAGGTGGATCGGTTCATTTGAAGAGTTTCGAGCTGCTTTCTAAGTGGGTTTCCCGCTCGGTTATGCCGCCACTGGGATTGGTCGCGACGGGTTGAGATATGCCTGATCGGGTGTTTGCCCGTCGAGCGATGAATGCGGTCTCCTGCCGTTGTAGAAATCCAGATACCGGCGCAGGCTTTCACGCGCGGCTGAGACGCTGTTGTAAGCGCGCAGATACACCTCTTCGTATTTGATCGTCCGCCAGAGCCGTTCGACGAAGACATTGTCCCGCCACGCGCCTTTGCCGTCCATGCTGATCTGGATGTCGGCGTCCTTCAGCGTCTTGATGAAGTCGATGGATGTGAACTGGCGGACGATCAAATACGAAGAGGTGTATCTGCGCGCTTAC
>JBCBMW010000028.1:0-27596 GCA_039822105.1 Pseudomonadota bacterium
TATCGCCCCTCACGCACCATCATTCCGCTGGATCGTCACCTCGATTCACGCCCAACACAAGGGACGGGCGATATGAGCAGCTCGAACTGGATACGAATGATCGGCGCCTGCGCCGCTTTGCTGGGCTGTAACGCAGGGGAGTCTTCGCCCGGCGCGAGTGCGGAGGAGGCCAATCCGGGCACCAGCGCTCAGGGCGAATTGTCCTTATGGGACCTGCATTCGAAGTACTTAGAAGGCGCGAAATACATCGATCTCACCCATGCGTTCGAGCCGCAACAGGCCGTGTGGGGAGGGTTCGGACGTGCTGAGTTCAGGCCAGCCCGGGCACGCTCTGACATGGGCGATTATGCATCGGTGGGCGATGAGTTCACTTACGCTGATCACGGCTTCATCGCGAGTGAGTATCTCTTGCCTACGGATCAATACGGCACGCAGCTTGATCCCCCCGCCCATTGGAACGACATGGGCGCCACCATCAGCGATATCCCCGCGAGCTTTGCCATCCACCCGCTGGTGGTGATCAACATCGCCGACAAAGTGCAAGATGATGAGGGCTATCACCTGCAAGTGGAAGATATTGCAGCTTGGGAGTCCGTATACGGTCAAATTCCTGCCGGTGCCGTGGTGATGGTGCGTTCGGACTGGCACAAGCGCTGGGGCGAGATCGAGCGCTTCAACCAAAAGCCGTTTCCTGGCGTGGGGCTCGAGGCGATCAAGTTCCTGCACAATGAGCGCGGCATCCTGTTCCACGGCCATGAACCCCTCGATACCGATACGACGCCTACCCTCGAAGGGGAGTATTGGTTGATGCACAACAATTATGCGCAGGCGGAGGGTGTAGCCAATCTCGACCTCGTGCCCGAACACGGTGCTCTCATCATGGTCGGATTTGCTAAGCCCCTTGGCGGCACGGGCGGCTATGCCCGCTACATCGCGATTGCCCCGCCCGATTGGCCCCATGGTGAAACGATTGCGTCGATCAAGGGCCAGCCTTTGCCCGTCCAGAAAGGTCCGTTGCGGCGCGACGAAAACGGGGTCTTGAGGCCGGAGTAGGGCGCCTTGTTAGGGCTGGGCGACGCCCTTCTCCCTTTCCGACGAGCGCGCTACACACGGTTTTGCGAACCTAGGGAGGCTTTATGCGCATCGTGATCAGGGTTGCTGCAGGACTGTTGGCAACGATCAGCATGTCGACGACATGGTCTTGGGCGCAAGAGGCTGAGGGTCCGCCTGGTCGCCGTGCGATGAGCCAGGCTGCCGGGTACAAGGCGCAGTTCACCTGCTCGGGCCTCTTCAATGCTGGCAAGTCGCTGGAGCAGATCGCTGCGCATGAGCTCACGAACATCTATCCGGACTATGGTCCCGCCATGGCACTCCTTCCGGATGCGGAAGTTGATAGCGACGCCAAACTGGTCAAAGTGACCTATGCGGAGGATATGGCGCCGCGGGTTGCGGCCTGGCGACCTCATTTGGGTTGCGCATCGCTTCCTCCTGGTGCCGTGGATCCAAGCATCTTGGCCCGGGCCGGGGCCAGCAAGCCTTCGCGGTCGGCGGAAGCCCTTTGGCCCCACGGCGATCGTTTGCCGGAGGATGATCTCCCAGCCGATGTCGATGTCGCGGCACTGGAGGCGACCTTCAATGGTGCCTTCGCGGGCGAGTTCGGCGGTGTCACCAGCGCTGTGGTCGTGGTGCAGGATGGGCGTCTGGTCGGCGAGAGATATCTCGACGGTTTTGACATCACGACGTCCCAGCGGACCTGGTCCGTTGCGAAGTCTATCGGAGCGACCGTCATTGGCGCCGCCGTTGAAGACGGGCTCGTGAGCGTTGATCAACCAGCAGTGATTGATCAGTGGTCGGTTGATGGCGACCCCCGCGGGGCTGTCACGCTCGCGAACCTTTTGCATATGAGCTCGGGTCTGGATAGTGAGCCTGTCGGTAGCCGGACCGACGCGATCTATTTCGGTGGGGGTCTCGTGACCGACCATGCCACCGGCAATCTGTTGGCCGGTGTGCCCGGTGAACTCTGGCAGTATGCGAACAATGACACCATGCTTGCTCTCCTGACCTTACGCCAGGCCATGGGTGATGACGCAGCCTATATGCGTTATCCATTCGAGAACGTACTTTACAAGATCGGCATGCTGAACACAAATCTCGAAACCGATTGGCAGGGCAATTTCATTCTCTCAAGCCAGGTCTGGACGACGGCGCGTGATCTTGCGCGCCTCGGCATGCTCTATCTGCAGGATGGGGTCTGGGACGGGGAGCGCATTTTGCCTGAGGGGTGGGCTGACTATGTTGCGACGCCCGCACCTGCGCAGCCGCCGGGTGCTGATGAGCGGCCAAGCCACGGCTACGGTGCCCAGTTCTGGCTCTATCAAGGGTACCCAGGCGTCCCCGACGGCACCTACGCCGCGCTTGGCAACCGGGGGCAGTTCGTCATCATCGTCCCAGAACGGAATGTGGTGATCGTGCGCCGCGGCTATGACTATCGCGGCGAGCGCTTTGACGGACCAGCCTTCACAGCTGCGGTGTTGGAGGCCCTTTAGGAAGGCGGCTCAACTGAACGCTTGATGTCCCGTCTGTGCACGGCCTAGAATGAGGGCGTGGATGTCGTGGGTGCCTTCATAGGTGTTGACCGTTTCGAGGTTCATGGCGTGCCGCATGACGTGGTAGTCCTCGCTGATCCCGTTGCCCCCGTGGATGTCTCGGGCCACCCGGGCGATGTCGAGAGCTTTGCCGCAATTGTTTCTCTTCATCATGCTGATGGTTTCAGGGACCATTTGTTTCTCATCAAGCTGACGACCGAGGCGCAGGGCGCCTTGAAGACCGAGCGCGATCTCCGTCTGCATGTCGACCAGCTTCTTTTGAACGAGTTGGGTTGCCGCGATCGGTTTGCCAAAGACGATGCGGTCGATGGCGTAGGAGCGTGCAGCCTGCCAACAAAACTCCGCGGCGCCCATGGATCCCCACGCAATGCCGTAGCGTGCCTTATTGAGGCAAGAGAACGGACCCTTCAGCCCTCGGACATTCGGTAACAGGTTCTCTTCCGGGACAAACGCGTCGTTGAGGGCGATTTCGCCGGTGATGGACGCGCGAAGCGAAAGTTTCCCCTTGATCGCTGGGGTCTCCAACCCCTTGGTGCCGCGGTCTACGATGAAACCTCTGATGTCGCCATCAAGCTTGGCCCAGACCACCGCAAGATCGGCGATGGGCGAGTTGGTGATCCACATCTTGGCGCCATTGAGGATGAAGCCGCCATCCACGCGCTCGGCCTTTGTCCGCATAGCGCCGGGGTCTGATCCTCCGTCTGCCTCTGATAGACCAAAGCAGCCGACGAGGTCGCCCTTGGCCATGGCGGGGAGGAACTTCACGCGCTGCGCCTCATCGCCAAAAGCATCAATGGCGTACATCGCCAAGCTCGACTGAACCGACATCGCGGAGCGGTAGCCGCTGTCGACGCGCTCCACCTCTCGGATAATCAGTCCGTAGGCCACGTGGGAAGCGCCCGCACCGCCTAGGCTTTCCTCGAGCATGGCGCCGAGGAAGCCTTGCGCCCCCATCTCGTGCAGGATTTCCCGATCAAAGCGCTCGTCCCGGTTGGCTTTGATGACCCGCGGCATGAGCTTGTCTTGGCAATAGGCGCGGGCCGCGTCACGGATCGCGCGCTCTTCGTCCGTAAGCTGTGTTTCGAGGGAGAAGGGGTCCGCCCAGTCAAAGGTCAGTTGGTCTTTGCCGGGTGCTTGGGGTAATGACGACATCTTGGCCTCTTCGCCTGCTGAAACATGCACCGATGCCTTAGCGTAAGACCGGTCTCCTCTGAAGGCCTACGGGCTAGGCGTGGACCTCCATCAGCTGAATGAGGTTCCCGCACGTATCGTCAAAGACCGCGATGGTGGCCTCGCCCGCCTTCATGGGTAGCTGAGTGAAGGTCACATCGGCATCCTGCAACTTTTTCACTTCCGCTTCGATATCGTCGACGCTGAACGCGGTCCACGGAATACCGTCTGCTTTTAGTGCCTCTTGGAATGTCTTTGAAGCAGGGTGCGCGTTGGGCTCCAGCGCCAGTTCCACCCCGTCAGGCTCCTCGGCTGAGACCAGCGTGAGCCAGGGATACTCACCGATTGGGATATCGTGTTTGACCACAAATCCCAATGTCTCCGTATAGAAATCATAGGCCTTGGCCTGGTCATCAACCATCACGCTCTTGATGTACATTTTCATCGCGGCTCTCCCTCGAAACGTCGGATCGGTGGCAGTCTTGCACGAAGCGGTGGTCCGTTGGGGCCGAATGACAGTCCCAGTTGCGTGATCTGGGTCGGCGCTGATCAGTTGCCAAAGACGATTTGGTGCATGATCCGCCCGGGGGTGAAGGCGAAGGCGCCAGCCACAACAAGGCCGCCGATATAAATGCCCAGGAACGGTTTCCAGTGGTTCTTGAGTGCCGGGCTTCCCGCAATGAGGAAACGCAGTCCGCCATAGATCCCGTAAGCCGTTATCAGCGTGAAGATGTGAATGAACGATAGCCGATCAAAAAATGTGCCGCCCTCGACCGGTGGGCCGAGGATGAAGGCCGAGCTGATCGTGACCGCTGACATCAGGCCTACCCAAATGATCCCGAGGGTTTTGTGCGGCAGCGTCCCCTTGGGCGCGGCAAACTGAATGCCGCCCAAAACGAACGCAGCCATGGCGCTGATGGCATGGATCTGAATGTACCAAGGCGCTGCATAGAGCGGTGCAAAGTCGATGCTCATATCTTGTGCTTCCCGCAACACCCTGATTGAACGGGCCTTACCTTAGTCTTGCAAGAGGAGCTCCCGCTATGGCTGATCAATCCTTTGACCTCGTTGTGATTGGCGCCGGGCCGGGCGGTTACGTGGCGGCGATCCGTGCTTCGCAGTTGGGGATGAAGACCGCGATCATCGAGCGTGAGCACCTGGGCGGTGTCTGCCTCAACTGGGGCTGCATCCCGACCAAGGCGCTGCTGCGGACCGCGGAAGTCTACACCAATATGCAGCATGCCTCCGCTTTTGGTCTGAAGGCAGACAATATTGGTTTCGACCTCGACGGCGTGATCCAGCGCTCGCGCAAGATTGCGGGGCAGCTTGCAGGCGGTGTCGGGTTCTTGATGAAGAAGAACAAGATCACCGTGATCGATGGCGAGGCGAAGCTTGGCGCGGCCAATGGCTCAGGCCCGGCGATCCAAGTGACGCTGAAAGACGGCAAGACGCAGACCGTGCACGCCAAGCACACGATCATCGCCACGGGTGCACGGGCACGGACGATCCCTGCTGCGGGTCTTGAGCCAGATGGCAAATTCATCTGGACCGCGCGAGAGGCGATGGTTCCGGACATTTTCCCGCAACGCCTCTTGGTCGTGGGTTCCGGCGCTATCGGTATGGAGTTCGCAAGCTTCTACAACGCTCTTGGGGCGCACGTGCAGGTGGTCGAGATGGTCGACCGCATTCTTCCGGCTGAGGACAAAGAGGTCTCCGCCTTCGCCCACAAGACCTTTGAGAAACAGGGCATCAAAATCGCCACAGAAGCCAAGCTCGATAAGATCGAAAAGAACGCCGAGAGCGTCAAAGCCACCATTGTTGGCAAAGATGGGAAGCCGCAGACCGCTGAGTTCGACCGCATCATCCTTGCCATCGGTATTGTGGGCAATACGGAAGGCCTTGGTCTTGAGCAGCTCGGTGTGAAAGTTGACCGCGGCCACATTGTCGTTGACGAGTGGCTCCAGACTGGTGCGAAAGGCGTCTACGCCATCGGCGATGTGACGGGCCCGCCATGGCTTGCGCATAAAGCCTCGCATGAGGGCATCATCTGTGTCGAGAAGATCGCGGGGTCCAACTCGGTTCACCCGCTTGATGTCAACCGCATCCCCGGTTGCACGTACTGCAACCCTCAGATTGCCTCAGTGGGTTTGACCGAAGACCAAGCGAAAGAGGCCGGCTATCAGATCAAAGTCGGCAAGTTCCCGTTCCAGGGTAACGGCAAGGCCATCGCGCTCGGCGAGCAAGAAGGGTTTGTCAAAACCGTGTTCGACGCAAAAACGGGGGAGCTTCTTGGCGCCCACTGCATCGGTGCGGAGGTGACCGAACTCATCCAAGGCTTCGGTATCGCCATGACCCTGGAGGCGACAGAAGAGGATCTCTTCCACACCGTCTTCCCGCATCCAACACTGTCGGAGATGATGCACGAAAGCGTGCTCGACGCCTACGGACGGGTGGTCCACATCTAGCGCGCTTAAGGTCGACCTATGAATGCTCGTCCCTGCCACATTCGGCGATAATCTCGTCGATTGTGGAGCGCATTGCTCGGTAGCCTGATTGGTCCAATGCGACTCCTGCGGCGGTGATGCCAAGCTCTGGCACATGGATCGCGTAGGTGCCCCAAAAGCCGCTATGGCTGAAGGCGTCGATGTCATCGATCCGTGTGGGGAACAGCCCGAAACGGTAGGAGTCGGGGAAGGGATGGCCCGGCGCCGTGATCATCATCTCCAAGGTCTCGGCCGAGTTGAAGATCTTGCCTTCAAAAAGCGCGCGGTAGAAACGGACCATGTCCTCGGTGCTCGCCACCAATCCGCCGCCGCCATAGGCGTCCATGGTTCCGTTCAGCTCAAAGGTCGGCATCCCCTCCATGTACTGATGCGCGCGCGCCGCGCCGGAGGTGGTCTCGGGTTCAAGCTCGTCCCACCACACATGGTCAAGGCCTAGATCAGCAAACTTCATACGCTCACGGACAACAGCGGGGAGCGGTTCTCCAGCGGTTCTCTCGATGATGTCGCCAAGCAAGACGTAGCCGGTGTCAGAGTATTTGAACCGGGTGGCCGGTGTGCCGAGCGGGTCGTCGAGGGTCACAAGAACTTCGATCTGATCGGCCCGTGTCCAGACCCTATCGGGCTCCTCGACCACCATCTGGATGTAGCGCTCACCGGCGTGGTCTGGCATGCCGCTCACATGCGTGAGGAGATGCCGAACCTTGATGGCCTCGGTGTCGTAGCCATCGGCGATCAGCACATCGTTATGCGCCGGTGTGATCAACCCGGCGATGGGAGCGTCGAGGTCGAGAAGACCGTCTTCCATCAGTGAAAGCACTGTCGCTGCGACAAATGTCTTGGTGATGCTTGCTATCCGGACTGGCGTTTCGGGGAGCATGGGCGTGCCGTCGGGCGAGGCGACCCCAGTCGCGGCGCTGACGATCGTGTCATCGTCGAGCTGCAGCACGATCGAGAAGCCAGGCACATCCGGGTGTTCGATCTGCAGCGCGGCCATCCTGTCAGCAAGCGAGGCTTCTGTCTGGTCAGATGACCCTGGCTGCGAGCACGACGCCGCGATCCAGGCGAGGGATGCGATCAGGAGCGCATGGACCCAACCTGCACGGGCGCAGCGCAGCACCTCTCGAAATCGCAAGCCCATAAGTCCTCCCAATCCAACCATAGGCAGATTCCGGACGAGCGCTAACAAAACTCACGTTCCCGTGACAGGACTTTTTGAAATTGGCGATAATGATCTTGTTTTTGACCGAAAATCCTGAGGTGCCGTCTGAACTTTGGTGGCCTTAGGTCCGGTTTGTCATCGGTCCTGGTTGTTTTGCGGCTCTGCGGCCGCTTCGGCTCTATCGAGGAATGCGCGGACCATGTCGCGGTATTGCTCGGGGCCCCGGCTGATGGACGCGTGACCGACGCCAGGGATCACGCGGAACTCTGCGCCTGGCACCAGATCGGCAAAGCCCTCGATGGTCTGAGGTCGCGCTTCGTCAAACTCGCCTGTGACGAACAGGGTGGGGACATCGATCTCAGCGAGGCGTGCGGTGAGGTCAAAGTCCTGCAGCGTCCCCGTCGCGAAAAACTCAGTGGGCCCCCACATATGATTGTAGATGACAGGGTTCCATGGCGCGCCGGGGCAGCTGTAGCTTTCAACGGCATCGCCTCGCCGGACGAACTCCTCGTTGAAGACGTCCTCCGCTGCTCGGTAGGCTTTGCTGTCCGTGGTGCCCGCTTCTTCGTGGCGCGTCAATATCCTCTGTACACGTCGCGGCAGCAGCGTGCGAAGATAGTTGGTGTCCTCGATCCAAAGGCGCGTACTGATCAAGGGCGAGGACAGAACGAGAGAACGAACCCCAGCGCCCTCCGTCTCAAGATAATAGTAGGCTGCAAGAGCGCCGCCCCAGCTGTGGCCAAGGATGTGGACCTCATCGAGTTCCAAAGCGTCTCGCAAGGCGTCGAGCTCTTCAACAAACCGGTCTCGGTTCCAAAGGTCGGTATCAGTGGGGCGACCGGATCGTCCTGACCCCAACTGGTCATAGCGGATCACCGCACGTTCATCGCCAAGGGGGGCCAGGGCCTGATAGCCGCAAGACGTCCCGCCAGGGCCGCCGTGGAGAACGATCAACGGCACGCCGTCGCCGCCCCCCATCACTTCGTACCACACTGGTCCGCCAGGGACTGTCACGAACCCGCTTTGGCGTTCATCACTTTGTGCTGCACCCAGAGAAACAAAGAGAGCGAGCGATAGGGCGAGGGCCGACAGAGCTTTGATCATGCCAGCGCTTTTAGAGCTTACGCCGCAGGTTCGCTATCGGTTTCCTCGGCGGCCATAGCGGCCGTCGTCGCCTCAGCCTGCATCGCCGCATTGTCAGCTTGCGCAGCAGTCTCGGCTTCAGCTTCGGCTTTTTTCTTCCGCACGCTGCTGGCTGTGGACCAGACGCCAACGCCGATCAGAAGAGCAATGGCAACATAGACCCAGTTTGGCAGGTTCTCGCCGAAGATCGCGACGTAAAGGTAGGGCTGAATGGCGAGATAAAGCAGGAGCAGGGCCTGGACGGTGATCGGCTTGCGCTGCCGTGCACGGTTCGCGAGCCACGCGCCAGCACCCAGAAACAGCGGGATGCCGCCAACATAAAGGATCCCGAAAATCACCGGGTTGACGTTATAGGTCGCGCTCAGCTCCGCGACGGTCTCTGCGATTCCAGCAAACATCTCGTTCCACTCCAGTCTTGCACCCGCTGTTCGTGGCCTAGGTCGTGCACGTTACAAACAAAAGGTGCTGCACAGCATAGCGCTGTTTTCGGAAAGTGTTTCGCATTGGGACAGATGCGGAACACTTGGTGTTGCGTGCCACTCTTTCGCCGATTTTTCACCTTCGTCTGACAATAATCCTCTCGGACACTTTCTCCGGACGCAGAGGAGGGCCGCAAGGCCTTGAACGGGGGTTCAAATGGTAGGCTTCACGCGTGCAATCACTGTTGGCGCCATGGCCTGTGCGATGTCGGGATCGCATGCTCTGGCTGGACCTGACTTGCCCTTTGTACCTGATTTTGGGGTCGATGCCTCGATCGGGAGCAATGGCGCAAACGTGAACCTGCAGATGGAGGTGAACCCGTTCATCACCCTGCGCGGCGGTTACAACTACTTTGAGTTCGAGCTGACGAACGTCGAATGGGACGACATCAAATACGATGTCGAACTCGATTTCACGCAGCCGGCTGGGTTTGTGGACGTTCACCCGTTTATGAACGGCTTCACGATCTCCGGCGGATACATGCTGGGAGAGCGGGCGCTCGATTTCACCTCGACACCGACTCAGCCCGTTGAAATCGGCGGTATTCTCTTCACACCTGATCAGGTCGGCGAGCTTGTCGGCACGGGCAGTTTTGGCGACGGCGGCCTTTACGCCGGGATCGGTTGGGACGCGACCACCCGCGGGGTGTCTCCGGTGTCTTTCGTGGTTCGCCTCGGCGTGATCGTCACGGATCCACCGGAGATCGATATTCGGAGCCAGGGCGGTATCGCTGATTCCGATCCAGCTCTCCGGGAGTTCCTCGATGAGCAGCTCTTTATCGAGGCGCAGCAGGTCGAGGACGATCTTGAGAACCTGCGCTACTATCCGGTGCTGAGTTTCGGGCTCGGTTTCGGGTTCTAGAGCGCTGCGGCACCGCAGTCGATTGACGATATAAAGAAATCCTTATATCCCAGCACGGCGAGGTTGCCGTGCTCTTTTCTGAAGGACTGGATCAGTTGCGAGCCGCGGGTGAAGCGACCCGCCTTCGCACCCTTGCGCTCTTGAGTGAGGGCGACCTCACGGTCTCTGAGCTCACCCGCGCCCTTGATCAAAGCCAACCCCGCGTCAGCCGGCATCTCCGCGTTCTGGTCGATGCAGGGCTGGTTGAGCCCTACCAAGAAGGCTCCTGGCGGTTTTACCGGCTCGGCGCGCTTGAACCTTGGCTTTCTGGTTTTCTGGTGACGTTGAGCGGACCTGAGCGCGAGGCCGATCGGGCTTCTTTTGAGGCCATCCGTCGTGACCGCGCCGAAAAGGCGGCTGAGTTTTTTGCCGAGAATGCCGAGCGCTGGGACGCGCTGCGGCAGCTCCACATCGATGACCGGCTGATCGAGAGGGCGATGCTCGATGTCGCGCCGCCTCAGTTTGGCCGCTTCCTCGACCTCGGCACGGGAACGGGCCGGATGCTTGCTCTCTTCGCTGACCGGTATGAAGAGGGCCTCGGATTTGATGTCTCGCCGGAGATGCTGGCGATCGCCCGGGTCCGCCTTGATGAGGCGGAGGTGCGTCACGCCAACGTTCGTCGGCGCGATTTCTCCCGCGTTGATGAGATTGCCGAACACTCTGCAGACGTTGTTTGTATTCACCATGTGCTGCACTTCCTCGGCGAGCCCAGTCGCGCCGTGGCGGCGGCGGCGCGTGCGCTGTCCCCAGGCGGCACCGTGTTGATTGCTGATTTCGCTCCGCACACGCTCGAGGATCTTCGTGAGCAGTATGCCCATCGCCGTCTTGGTTTCTCCGAGGCCGAGATCGAGAGCTATGCGGAGGCCTGCGGCATGACGCTGGCGTCCGTCACCACCTTGAAACCTGAGACCCACGGCGGCCTGATCAGCAAGATCTGGCGCCTTGAAAAAGCCGCTGCACCCCAGCCCTTGAAGAAAGAGAAGACCCTTGCCTGAACCCCGCGTCAGCTTCGAGTTTTTCCCGCCCAAGACGGAAAACATGGCCACCAAACTGTGGGAAGCGGTCGAGAAGCTTCGTCCGCTCGCCCCCACCTTTGTCTCAGTTACCTATGGTGCAGGCGGATCAACGCGTGAGCGTACCCATGCGACGGTGGAGCGGATCATCCAGGATACGGACATCCAAGTCGCTGCCCATCTGACGACGATCGAGGCTACCCGCGCCGAGGTCGACGAGGTGCTCAAGAGCTATTGGGCGTCTGGCGTTCGCCATATCGTGGCGCTGCGCGGCGACCCGCCAGGGGGTGTCGGTGAAGCTTACGTGCCGGCCACTGACGGCTACGCGGGTGCCGCAGAGCTGACGTCGGGCGCGAGAGCGATCGCTGATTTTGAGATCTCTGTTGGATGCTATCCCGAGAAACATCCAGAGAGCCCAAGTTTCGATCACGACATCGATCTTCTCAAACGCAAAGTGGACAATGGCGCGACGCGAGCCATCACGCAGTTCTTTTACGACAATGATGTCTACGAACGTTATCTCGAGAAAGTGCGCGCAGCTGGCATCGACATTCCCATTGTTCCAGGGATCATGCCGATCAACAATTTCGCGGCGCTCCAGCGAATGGCGAAGCTTTGCCACGCGTCATTGCCGGCGCGGCTTGAGCGCCTCTTTGGCCATCTCGATGATGACCCCAAGACCCGCCAGCTGGTGGCGGCCACTGTCGCGGCGGAGCAGTGCCACGACCTTGTTGAGCGCGGCGTCACGGACCTTCATTTTTACACGCTGAACAAAGCAGAGCTTGCCTTTGCCCTTTGTCATATGCTGGGCGTCCGGCCGAAACAGAATGCGGAAGCGGCCTAATGCAGCCCACCTTTGTCAATATTGGCGAGCGGACGAACGTCACTGGCTCGGCTAAGTTTCGTAAGCTGATCAAGAACGGCGACTATGCCGCCGCCGTCGATGTTGCCCGCCAGCAGGTGGAGAACGGTGCGCAGATCATCGACGTCAATATGGACGAGGGCATGCTCGACGGTGTCGAGGCCATGTCGACCTTCCTCCGTCTGATTGCATCTGAACCTGACATCGCGCGCGTGCCCGTGATGATCGACAGCTCCAAATGGGAAGTGATTGAGGAGGGCCTGAAGCAGGTCCAGGGTAAGCCGATCGTCAACTCGATCAGCCTCAAAGAGGGGGAGGAGCCCTTCCTCTTCCACGCCAAGAAATGCATGCGCTACGGCGCCGCCGTTGTCGTGATGGCCTTCGATGAGGAGGGGCAGGCGGACACCGCGGCGCGCAAGATTGAGATCTGTACAAGGAGCTACAATCTCCTGGTCGAAAACGGTTTCCCGCCGGAAGACATCATCTTCGACCCCAACATTTTTGCGGTGGCGACAGGGATCGAAGAGCACGCGGGCTACGGCGTTGACTTCATCGAGGCGACCCGGGCGATCAAAGAGACCTTGCCTGGCGCGAAAGTCTCGGGCGGTGTCTCCAACGTCTCATTCTCCTTCCGCGGCAATGATGCCGTGCGCGAGGCGATGCACTCGGTCTTTCTCTATCATGCCATCCGTGCAGGGATGGATATGGGGATCGTCAACGCAGGTCAACTCGCCATCTATGACGATATCCCTGCTGACCTCAAAGATGCTGTGGAGGATGTGATCCTCAACCGCCGAGAGGATGCCACAGAGCGCCTCCTTGATGTCGCGGAACAGTTTAAAGGCCAGGGCGGTAAGGCGCGGGAGCAGGATCTCTCCTGGCGCGAGGCCGAGGTCGAGCAGCGTCTTGAGCATGCGCTGGTGAAGGGCATCACGGAGTATATTGTCGAGGACACGGAAGAAGCGCGGCAAAAGCTCGGTCGCCCGCTCTACGTGATTGAAGGTCCGCTGATGGACGGCATGAATGTCGTTGGTGACCTCTTCGGGTCAGGCAAAATGTTCCTGCCGCAGGTGGTGAAGTCCGCGCGTGTCATGAAGGCGGCAGTCGCTTATCTCGAACCCTATATGGAAGAGGAGCGGCTTGCAGGAGGCGCTGAACCAGAAGCCAAAGGCCGGGTGCTGATGGCCACCGTGAAGGGTGATGTCCACGACATTGGCAAGAACATCGTTGGGGTTGTTCTTCAGTGTAACAATTATGAGGTGATCGACCTCGGCGTCATGGTTCCGGCCAATGATATCTTGGATAAGGCGGCCGAGCACAAGGTGGATGTCATCGGGCTTTCGGGCCTCATCACCCCGTCGCTCGATGAGATGGTGGGCGTCGCGAAGGAGATGACCCGCCGCGGCATGGCCCAGCCGCTGATGATCGGCGGCGCGACCACTTCCAAGGCACACACGGCGGTGAAGATTGCTCCGGCCTATGACAATGGCGTGATCTATGTCAGTGATGCCAGCCGTGCGGTGGGTGTCGTTAGTGATCTGATATCAGATGAACGTCGCGGCGGCTATCTCGACAGCATCGCCAACGAGTACGACTCCGTGCGCGAGTCTTTCGCTAAGCGGCAAAAGAAAGAGGACCGGGTCACGATCGCTGCGGCGCGTGAGAATGGGCATAAGCTGATAGCCAGTCCGCCGCAGGCGCCGCTGAAGCCTGGTGTGCACGTCATCAAAGATGTGCCGCTTGCGGATCTTGTTCCCTACATCGACTGGACGCCGTTCTTTGCCTCCTGGGATCTGCACGGACGGTATCCGGCCATCCTGACCGATAGCGTGGTGGGAGAGGCGGCCACCTCACTTTTCGACGACGCACAAGTGGCGCTCAAGCGCTTGGTTGAGGAGAAATGGTTCCGCGCCGACGCGGTATGCGGCCTGTTCCCCGCCAACCGCGCCGGCGACGATATCGTCGTCTGGACCGATGAGACCCGTCAGACGGAGCGCGCTCGGTTCCACACGATCCGTCAGCAGATCGACAAGAAGGGCAAGTCGCCCAATCTCGCGCTCTCTGACTTCATCGCTGAAACCGGCCCCGACTACATAGGCGGTTTTGCAGTCACGGCTGGTCACGGCGAGGACGACGTGGTCGGACGGTTCAACGACAGCGGCGATAACTACGGCGCCATCATGGCCTCGGCGCTTGCTGACCGGCTGGCCGAAGCGATGGCCGAGTGGCTCCACGAGAAATGCCGCCGTGAGTATTGGGGCTTTGAAACCAGCGAGAAGGCGAGCGCTGAAACGTTGATCGCGGAAGACTATCAAGGCATCCGCCCGGCACCTGGCTACCCCGCGCAACCCGACCACACGGAAAAGCGCACCCTGTTCGATCTTCTGTCAGCGGAAGAGAACACAGGGATCACGTTGACCGAGAGCTACGCCATGCAACCCGGCGCCGCTGTCTCCGGCCTCTACTTCGCACACCCAGAATCCTACTATTTCGGTACAGGGAAGATTGGCCGCGACCAGGTCGAAGACTATGCCAAAAGAAAAGGCTGGGACGTGGCGACTGCGGAGAAATGGCTCGCGCCCATTCTGGCCTACGACGCCTAAAGAAAAAGCCCGGCGCGAGGGCCGGGCTTCGTCAACAAACTCACTCGCCAGTTAGAGGACCTTCAGGTCCACAGCGCTTGTTTTGTTGCGGCGTTGATCCGTATAGAGCTCATAAGACACCTTTTGGTCTTCTTTTAGCTCTTTCAGACCCGACCGTTCGACTGCGGAGATATGCACAAACACATCTGATCCGCCTTCGTCAGGCTGGATAAATCCGTAGCCTTTCTGGTCGTTGAACCACTTCACTTTACCGGTCGCCATTGCTCTTTCCTTCTTCCTCAAGCCCTACGCAGGTACCACACGCATGCGGGGGAAAAGTCGAAGAGCCGTCGGTCCGACGGTAGTCCAAGTCTCAGACCGACCGTATGCGATGAAAGGCTTGGACTGCGGTTTGCAGACCGTCAAGAACAAAGGCTGACGGCCTCAAAAGCTGACAAGATTATCACACGGCAAGGATACGCGGATATTATCCCACGCGTTTGATTTCAATGCCTTGTTCTTGCACTTTTCGATAAAGCGTCGAACGTCCGATGCCCAGGCGGCGCGCCACTTCTGACATCTGACCTTTGTACATCTCGATCGCTGCGACGATGAGATCGCGCTCGATGTTTTGCAGCGAACGCAGGTGGCCTTCGCGGTCGAGGAGCTCGATCAATTCTTGGTGTGCAGCCTCGCTTTGTGCGGCGGTCATGCCCCGAGGCGCAAAGTCGTCGTCCAAAGGCGGCGGACCATCGCCAATGCCCGCGTCGCTGAACGATGCCGCCAAAGTCGGGAAGTCCTCCGAACCAAGCCATTCGTCGTCAGCCAGAACGACCGCGCGATAGATGGTGTTCTCAAGCTGGCGCACGTTGCCCGGCCAGTTCTCGGAAACCAGGACATCAAGCACTTCATGCCGTGTGCCGCGGATGTCTCGGCCCTCTTCGGCATTGTAGCGATTGATGAAGTGTTGGATGAGATCGGGGATGTCTTCACGGCGCTCGCGCAGCGGGGGCACTTCCACGGGGAAGACATTGAGGCGGTAGAAGAGGTCTTCGCGGAACGTCCCGTCGCGGACATCCTGCGCCAACTCGCGGTTGGTCGCTGAGATCACGCGAACGTCGACTTGCACAGGCTTCTTGGATCCAACTGGATCGACTTCGCCTTCCTGCAGGGCACGGAGCAGTTTCACTTGTGTCTCAAGCGGCAGCTCACCGACCTCATCGAGGAAGAGGGTGCCGCCATTGGCCTCTTGGAACTTGCCAATGTGTTTGGAGTTCGCGCCAGTGAAGGCGCCTTTCTCGTGGCCGAACAGGATCGACTCAACGAGGTTCTCCGGGATCGCACCGCAGTTCACGGTCACGAACGGCGCGCCAGAGCGTTCCGAGGCGCCTTGGATCGCGCGGGCGATCATTTCCTTACCCACGCCGCTCTCGCCGGTGATCAGGATCGGGATCGTTGATGCAGCGGCGCGCTCAGCCAGTTTCAGGCAACGCTGAAACGCAGTCGACGAGCCCACCACGTCGTCAAAGCTCATCCTGCCTTCGGACTTGCGCTTAAGGCGCGAGACCTCTGTGCGGAGTGAGGTGACGTTCAGCGCGTTGGCGATACCCACCATGATCCGCTCAGGTGAGGCAGGCTTCACGAAGAAGTCGGCCGCGCCGTTCTGCATGGCTTTGACGGCGGTCTCGACGCCGCCCTGGGCCGTCAGGACAATCACCGGCAGGTCAGGGCGGAAGCCGCGCACCTGCTCGAGCACATCCATCCCGGACACTTCGGGCATGACGAGGTCAAGCATCATGATGTCGATCGAGCTGCCCTTGTCACCGCGCAGCATATCGAGCGCTTCTTGGCCGCCCTCGGCATCCTTCACAAAATAGCCGCCGCGCTCACAGATTACGCGCATCAGCCGACGTGAAGTCGGGTCGTCATCGACGAGCAATACGGTCTTAGCCATGGAACCCCGGTAGCAACGCTTTTCGTGATCTCTCGCGTCACCATGGCGTTATGTTGTAAAGATCAGGTTGCCGCCGTCCCAACATGATGCAGGTATCTGCTAACGATTGAGTCTGATTGAGGCACTTCCCCTCGCGCCTCCAATGTTGCTACGCGGCACTCGTCGTCGCGTTGTAATATCGAGGTTATCGATCCATGAAGCTTGCTGCCATTAAGGCTGTCGATGAAGTCCGCTCCCCGATCACGCCCGACACCGTCAAAAAATACGTCGGCCTGGGCTACGATGTTGCCGTCGAGACCGGACTGGGCTTGCCCGCGGGTTTGACCGACGCCGCCTTTACTGAGGCGGGAGCCACGGTCTCGGCTGACGCCGCGAGTGGGGCCGATGTGGTCCTTGTTGCTGGTCCGGTGAGCGGTGAGGCGGCAGGCCAATTGGCGCGCGGCACCCGGCTTGTGGGCATGCTCGATCCTTATGACCGCAAAGATGACCTGGCCGCCTACGCGGGCCACGGCGTCGATGCGTTCGCGATGGAGCTGGTCCCTCGGATCACCCGCGCCCAGGCGATGGATGTGCTTTCGAGCCAAGCGAACCTCGCTGGCTACAAGGCCGTGATCGATGCGTCCGCGAGCTATGTTCGCGCGTTCCCGATGATGATGACCGCCGCAGGTACCGTTCCTCCAGCCAAGGTCTTCGTCATGGGCGCCGGTGTTGCTGGTCTCCAAGCCATCGCGACCGCGCGCCGTCTTGGCGCCGTCGTGTCCGCCACCGATGTTCGCGCCGCGGCGGGGGAGCAGGTCGAGTCCCTCGGCGGCACCTTCATCTTCGTCAAAGAGGCGATGGAGGAAGGCGAGGGCACGGGCGGTTACGCCAAAGAGCTGACGCCCGAGCAGCAAAAGGCGCAGCAAGAGCTCGTCACCGAGCACCTCAAGAAAATGGACGTGGTGATCACCACTGCCCTGATCCCAGGACGTCCGGCGCCTAAACTCATCACCTCAGACATGCTCTCGGGCATGAAGCCAGGATCCGTCGTGATCGACCTTGCCGCACCGCGCGGCGGCAATGTTGAGGGCTCGGCCGAAGGCGTCACAGTGATCAGCCCCGCGAGCATTCTCGATGGTCTAGCTGGTGAGGCGTCGAACCTCTTGGCCCGGAACTTCCTGTCCTTCGTGACCCTGATCACCAACAAAGACGACAAGCAGGTCCATGTGGATCCAGAGGATGAGATCATCCAGGGCGTGCAGCTCACCCGCGACGGCGCGATTGTGCATGAACGCTTTCAGGACGCCGGATAACGATTTCGCGGGAGAGTTCGCCTCTTTCGCCGCATAAGGAGCAATCGCTGATGATCCAAGATCAGAACAACGACCAGAGCACCCAAGACCTCGAGGCGGCGGCCGAAGAGCTGCGCCAGGCGAGTGAGCGCCTCAACGATGCCGCAGCTGATGCAGAAATGGCAGCCAGCGAGGCCTCGAGCCTGATCGAGCCGTTGGCGAGCCTCGCTGACGCGGCGGGACCCAGCAGCTTTATCTACCTCGCAGCCGTCTTCGCGCTGGCCTGTTTTGTTGGCTACTACGTCGTCTGGTCGGTGACCCCGGCGCTTCACACGCCGCTGATGTCAGTCACCAACGCCGTCTCGTCCGTGGTGATTGTCGGTGCCCTGATTGCTGTTGGCGCAGATCTTGCCGACTCACCTGCGGGTGGGCTCAGCCGAGCCCTCGGGGTGGTTGCGGTGGCGCTGGCGTCCGTGAACATCTTTGGCGGCTTTATGGTCACCAACCGCATGCTCGCCATGTACAAGAAGAAGGAGAGCTAAGGCGCGCCCATGGTCAGCCCCTTTGCCTTTCACACCGTGCAGAAAATCGTCTTCGAGCCAGGATCATCCCAAGAGTTGGCCGAGACGGTGGGTGCACTTTTGGGTGAACGGACGGTGTTTATCACCGACCCGGGGCTGATGAAGCTCGGCTTGGCAGACGCGTCGATCTCTGCACTGAAGAAAGCGGGCATCGAGACCACGCTGTTCACCGACGTGGAGGCCGACCCCTCGCTCGCCACCGTTGAAAAGGCGGTGGAGGTGGGCAAAGCCGCGGGTGCCGTGTCTGTCGTCGGTTTCGGCGGCGGCTCATCTTTGGATGTGGCGAAGCTCGTGGCCTTGCTCGTGGGTTCAGGCGAAGACATCAACCAGGCCTGGGGCGTCGGCAATGCGAAGGGCCCGCGGCTCCCGCTTGTCTTGATCCCCACCACCGCGGGTACCGGATCAGAGGTAACGCCCGTCTCCATCATCACCTTGCCTGGCGATGAGAAGAGGGGGGTGAGCTCGCCGCTCATTATCCCCGACGCGGCGATCCTCGATCCTGATCTGACCCTCGGTCTTCCCGCGCATATCACCGCGGCCACCGGCATCGACGCCATGGTCCACGCGATTGAGGCGTATGCGTCCAAAAGCGCGAACAACAATCCGCTATCGAAAGCCCTCGCTGTCGAGGCGCTCCAGCTTCTGGGGCAAAACATCGAGACCGCGGTGCGGGAGCCGTCGAACAAGAAGGCCCGCGGGGCGATGCTCTTAGGCTCGATGCTCGCGGGGCAAGCGTTCGCCAACTCTCCCGTCGCGGCGGTGCATGCACTGGCCTATCCGATCGGTGGCCGGTTCCACGTGCCGCACGGGCTTTCGAATGCCCTCGTTTTGCCGCACGTCTTAAGGTTCAACGCCCAGGACACAGCGTCAGGCGCCCGCGATCTTTATGCGGAACTTGCGCCCCACGCATTCCCTGATCTCAGCTCGTCGGACGGCAGCCAGGCCCGCTGCGCCGCCTTCATTGAACGGCTCGCCGATCTTTCGGCAGAGCTGGGGCTCGAGACCAAACTGCGCCAGGTCGGCATCGGGGAGAAGGACCTGCCGCAGCTCGCTGCTGACGCGATGCTGCAGACACGGCTTCTTGTGAACAACCCGCGTGACGTGACCGAAGCGGACGCCCTCTCGATCTATGAGCAGGCTTTCTGATGGCCGAACGCGCAGCACCCTCCCGGCGCAGCGATTATCGCGCCTTCCGCACGCTGACCACGCGCTGGAACGACAATGATGTCTACGGACATATGAACAATGTCGTCCACTACGCTCTGTTCGATAGCGCGGTGAACAGCTTCCTGATCGAAGAGGGCGCCCTTGATATCCGTCAAGGCGACCAGGTCGGCCTCGTGGTGGAGACGCGCTGCCGCTACCACGCAGAAATGGCGTTCCCTGATGTTGTGACAGCTGGCATCCGCGCAGACCGCGTCGGCAATTCATCCGTGACCTACGGCATCGGCCTCTTCCGCAACGATAACGACGAAGCCGCCGCCGAAGGCCAGTTCACCCATGTCTATGTCGATGCTGAGACGCGTCGACCCAAACCCCTCGGCGAGCAGCTTCGCGCTGTTGTCGACCAAATTTCCGTACCCAGTGCCGCCTAGGGCCCAGGAGCGAAGCGTATGAACAGTAACATCACCGCCGTCCTCTACATTGTTGCAGGGATCCTTTTCATCCTTGCGCTCCGTGGTCTGAGTTCTCCTGCGACGTCTCGAGCGGGTAACCGGAACGGGATCATCGGGATGGGGATCGCTGTTTTCGCGACCCTGTTCTCTGAGCAGTTCTTGGCCTCCGCAGGTGTCGGCGCATGGTTCCTGGTGGCGTTGGCCGTCGGCGTCGGCGGTGCCTTTGGCGCCTATCGTGCCCGGACCGTAGCCATGACGGAAATGCCGCAGCTGGTGGCGTTCTTCCACGCCCTTGTCGGGATGTCGGCGGTGTTGATCGCCTGGTCTGCGTTCCTCGCGCCGGTCGCCTATGGTATTGGTGAGCCTGGCCACATTCATGCGCAAGCCATCATCGAGATGGCGATCGGTGTCTTCGTCGGTGCCGTGACGTTCTCGGGATCGGTGATCGCTTACGCCAAACTGGCTGGCCGGATGTCCGGTGCACCAATCCTTTTGCCGGCACGTCATGTCATCAACATCGCGCTCGCCGTGGTAACGCTCTTGCTGATCATCATGCTCTGCACCGGGGTTCAGAGCCCGGTTCTCTTTCTCATTCTGACGGCCATCGCCTTTGCCATGGGCGTGCTTCTGATCATCCCGATCGGCGGCGGCGACATGCCTGTCGTGGTCTCGATGCTGAACTCCTATTCCGGCTGGGCAGCGGCGGGGATCGGTTTCACGCTCCAGAACATGGCGCTGATCATCACCGGCGCACTTGTGGGCGCCTCCGGTGCGATCCTCTCCTACATCATGTGTAAGGGCATGAACCGGAGCTTCATCTCGGTGATCCTCGGCGGCTTTGGCGGCGACGATGCTGCGGCCGCTGCGGCCGGCGCAGCGGAAGAGCGTCCAGTGAAGCAGGGCTCTGCCGAAGACGCCGCCTTCATCATGGGCAATGCGGGCAAAGTGATAATCGTCCCTGGCTACGGCATGGCCGTCGCCCAGGCGCAGCACGCGCTCCGCGAGATGTGCGACAAGCTCAAAGAAGAGGGCGTCGAAGTGAAATACGCCATCCACCCGGTGGCGGGCCGGATGCCGGGCCACATGAACGTCCTCTTGGCTGAAGCGAATGTGCCTTATGACGAGGTCTTTGAGCTCGAAGACATCAACTCTGAGTTCAGCCAGGCAGATGTCGCGTTCGTGATCGGGGCGAACGACGTGACGAACCCCGCGGCGAAGACCGACAAGACCTCAGCGATTTACGGCATGCCGATCCTCGACGTGGAAAACGCGGGAACCGTTCTTTTCGTCAAACGCGGCATGGCGGCAGGCTACGCCGGCGTTCAGAACGAGCTCTTCTTCCGCGACAACACGATGATGCTCTTCGGCGACGCCAAAAAAATGTGCGAAGAGGTCGTGAAGGCCATGGACTAAGGGGCCGCGGCCCCACGGAAAAATTCGCGGCGCGATGAATTGCTGCTTAACGCGGCTTGGGCTAAGCGCGCCAGCGATCCTGCAAGAGGAGCCTTGAGTGATGGATATGGCGAACAACCACGACGATCTGAACAACAATCAGGACGAAACCTATCACTCCCTGATGAACGCCGGATACACGATTTTCCTGCCCGTCGTCCTGGCGATTGTGATGTTCATCACGCTCGTTTTGCTTGATGCGAACATCTTCGCCAATCTGGTCATCAGTTTCTTCACCTATCTCGGCGTTCTCGGGATCGCGAAAACCTTCTTCGTCCACTGACGAGTTGCAAGAGCGAGGCGGCACAGAACGCATGCTGAGATCATGGACCGGCGCAGCTTTCGCTGCTGTTTGTCTGACGGCGTGCGGGGATCAGCCCCCCGAAGAACCGATGTCTTTTGACCCGGTCCCCGAGGCCGTTCCGACGAAGCCAGAGGGTGCACTGCGCGTCGCCACGTTCAATGTCGCGCTCTATCACTCCGATCGCGCGGGCGGCCTTATTGAAGAGCTGGAGCTCAACAATCATCGGCGTACGGACGCGATCAAGGCGATCATCAAGTCTGTTGATCCAGACATTTTGGTGGTGAACGAGATCGACCATGACCCGGATGGTCGGGCCCTCGATCTCTTCGCGGATCTGGTGGATGGCGGCTACAGCTACCGCCTGGCTTTGCCGTCGAACACCGGCGTTGCCAGCTGGGTTGATCTCGATGGTGAAGGCCGCAACGATCATGCGCCAGGCAGCCAAGAGTATGGCAACGACGCCTTTGGCTTTGGCCGTTTCCCGGGGCAGTACGCTTTCGGCATCATCTCACGTTATCCCATCAATGAAGCGGCTGTGCGCACCTTCCAGAATTTTCTGTGGAAGGATCTTCCGGATAACCTGATGCCGATCGAGTTCTACTCGGCGGACGCACAAGAAGTCTTCCGCCTGTCATCCAAAACGCATGCGGACGTTCCGGTCGATGTCGATGGCAAGACATTGCACTTTGTCCTCGCCCACCCCACGCCGCCTGGTTTCGATGGGCCTGAGGATCGCAATGGCCTCAGGAACCATGACGAGATCCGCTTGCTGCACGACTACGTGACCGACCCCGACGCCGAATGGCTGATCGATGACGAAGGTGTCGCTGGCGGATTGGCGGCAGGCGCGTCGTTTGTGATCGCAGGCGACCTCAATGCCGACCCTCTTGATGGCGACCGGGTGGAGGGCGTGGACCAGCACGCCATTGCCGCACTGCTTGGCTCAGGCGTCGTCACCGACACCAAGCCGCAAAGCACGGGCGGGGATGAGGCCGCGCTCGAGCAGGGCGACGCCAATCTCGGCCACAAGGGTGACCACACGCTCGACACCGGTGACTTTTCTGATCAGCGCGTCGGCAACCTCCGGGTCGACTACGTGCTGCCCTCGTCGAATCTTGAGGTGCTGGGGAGCGGCACGTTCTGGCCAGCCCCCGATGAGCCAGGGCATAACCTCGTTGGCGCTGGTTATCCGGTCGTGAGTTCCGATCACCGGCTGGTTTGGGTGGACCTTCGTCTGCCGGAGTAGCGCCCGCGGCATCTTCGTTCTAAGCCCCCCGGCGAGAGTTCGGAGTTTGCTATGCCCACCATCGCCTTCCTTCGCCACGGCCAGTCCGCGTGGAACCTTGAGAACCGCTTCACTGGCTGGGTGGACGTGCCCTTGACGGACAAAGGCGTGGCCGAGGCGCAGAAGGCGGGCGCGCTCCTCAAAGCTTCAGGGGTTGAATTCCACGCCTGTTTCACGTCGGTTCTGTCCCGGGCGATCCGTACATTGAATATTGCGCTCGACGGTATGGAAGAGCCTTGGCTGCCGGTCATCAAAGATTGGCGCCTCAACGAGCGTCACTATGGCGGTCTCACCGGGCTCAACAAGAAAGAGACCGCCGAGAAGCACGGCGACGAGCAGGTCCATATCTGGCGCCGCAGCTATGACACGCCGCCGCCGCCGCTTGAGAACCAAGCCGAGTTCCCCTCGCTCGTCGACCGCCGCTATCGCGGTATCGATGTGCCGAACACGGAGAGCCTCAAGACAACCCTCGATCGGACTGAACCCTATTGGCAGGAGGCGATCGCGCCAGCGCTCCGTACACCGCAGAACTTAATCATCGCAGCCCACGGCAACTCGCTTCGCGCTTTGGTCAAAGTGCTCTTCGACGTGAGCGATGACGACATCACGGGCGTCGAGATCCCTACAGGCAACCCGCTTCTGATCGAGCTTGATAACACGCTTAAACCCACCGCGGCTCGTTATCTCGACGAGGAACGGGCAGCAGCACTCCCGGCGGGCTTCTAGTGATCGCGAAAGTCGATCAGGCTCCTCCGCTACCTGATGAGCAGCTCCTCAGCGAGGAGCGCGTTGAGCATGCGGGGCTCGGCCTTCGCTTGCGCATTTGGGGAGACCGGAGCCTCCCGCTCGTGATTTTGCAGCACGGCGGCAAGGATCATGGCCGCAGCTGGGATTGGACCGTCGAGGCCCTCAAGGACATCCGCTGCATCGCGGTTCCCGACCTCCGTGGTCACGGTGATAGCGATTGGGCGCCGGGTGGAGGCTACGCCTTTGGCGATATGGTCACGGACTTTGGTGCCCATATCCAGCATCTCGAGGCGCTCGGGTTTAAGCCGCCTTTCGACGTGATCGGACATTCCTTCGGCGGAAACATCACGCTCCATTACACCGCGGCCTTTGGGGACAAGGTCCGCTCATTGGTGGCGATGGAGGGGCTCGGCTTCTCGCAGTCCAGTTTTGACAAGATGGTCGAGCGACCGGCCTCCGAGCGGCTACGCGAGATCGTGGAGCGGCGGCTGAAAGCGCAAAACAAACAGCCGCGGCGCTTCAAAACCCCAGAAGAGGGCATCGCGCGGATGACGGCGCTCTATCCGCACCTGCACGATGATCAGGCGCGGCATTTGGGCAATCATGCCCTGCGGGACTATGGCGATGGGCTTGGCTGGAAGTACGATCCAGGGCTCAGCATGACAGAATGGCGGCCAACACCCCCGGCGGAGTATGGCCAGCTCTATGCTGATATTCCGTGTCCAGTGCTCCTTGTTTACGGCAAAGAGAGTTGGGCCACGAGCCCGGCGAATGACGGCCGGATGGAGCCGTTTCAGAACGCGCGCCTGTTCGAGGTCGATGGGGCAGGGCACTGGCCCCACCACGACAAGTTCGACGCGTTCATCGCGACGGTTCGCGAGTTTCTGGAGGCGAGCGCATGACCCCTGTCCGCGTGGCGCAAATCAAATTGGTGATCGCGATCCTGCTCGATCTTGCCGATGCTCTCATCGGCCGGATCCCCGGGTTCGGTACCGTCTTCGAGTTCCTGTTGGCCGCTATCGGCTTCGCTATGTTTGGCTGGAAGGGCTTGGCGCAGCTTTGGGAAGTGGTGGACATCACCGACCAGGTCGACGGCTTCGTGCCCACCTTGACCTTCATTGCCATTGCTGAGCTACGCGAAGCCGCAAAAAAAGAGGCCACGCAAAAGCGCCCCTAATGCCGAGGAGCTTCGTCGGTTCGCGCCTAACGCACAAGCTCAAGCCATCTGAACCTTGCGCCTGGCGCATCAAACTTCAGCACCAAGTTCATCCGCTGAGCTTGTGTAAGCTTGTCAGGAAAATGGATCGTCAGCGTTTTCCGTGCGGCCTCAACTTCACACGCGACGTCATTCAGCGCGGCTTTCACATTCATGGGCAGACGGTTCGCGAAGGATATCCGCGCCGCAATCACATCCCGCGTGTTGTAGTGCATAAGCGGCAGTGTGAAGCCTGTCTCACTCATCCCGTCACCGCGTAACCCGAAGAACGGCCGTGCGTTTCTCATCAGTACTGATGTGATGAGTTCACGAACGCGTTGTGGCGAGCCGTCGATAATATTCTGGGTACGGAATCCCCGTAGCGACGCGGCTCGCGATCCTGGCGGCGGATATGCCTCGTGGATGCGTAAAATCTCTTCTCGCCGCCTTTGGGTAAGCGAAGCCGTTTTGGTTCCTTGATCCCAAAGAACTTGAGATAAAGCCTTGTCGATAAAGGCAAACGTCGTTCCTTGATGGTAGAGGCGCAAAAACAAGTCCCAATCCATCGTGTAATGAAGTTCCCGGTTTAGCGACCCAGCATCGTTACAAGCATCACGCAGAAAGAAGCACGAAGGTTGCGAGAGTGCAGCAGCGTAGCCGAGTCGTTCAGACGGTGGTTCAACGCCATATTGCCAGCCCTTCAGCCGGCCCTCTCCGTCCACGATGGTGCTGTGACCATAAACAACACCCGGAGCATCTGGAGAATCGAACCGTGCCAAGACCATTTCCAGGGCATCGGGGTAGAGCGCGTCATCAGCGTTGAGCCAACCAAGGATGCGGCCTGACGTTTGTTCCCACCCCGTTGCAATCGCATCGGCTTGTCCCTTATCCGGTCCATGGTAGCGATAGTGAAAGAGACCATTCCATTGGTCAGCGGCCTGCACCACGCGCTCATCGCCAGACGCGTCTAGCAGTGCGACCTGTAGCTTAGGCTTTTGTGCTGCTAGCGAGGCAAAGCACTGCTCAAGCAGTGGGTGCCATGCGCCGACAGGGACAGTCAGGCTGAACGCACTCATCCCCAAGCCTGATCATTAAATCTGTATCGTGATAATTGTCCAAGCTGACGATCGAGCTGAGCTGTCAGCAGGCGCCCGTCATCTTGCATCGTACCCGCATCAACCCCGATCGATGCTGTCGTTACGAAAATTCTATCTTCGATGATTTCGATGCTCGTTGGCCTGCGCGCAGGTACCTTAAACTCACAGTCCAGTTGCCCGTCAGGGGCAAATCGACGAACAGCGTACCCGTCCCAAAAAGCGATCCACAAGAAGCCTTCGCGATCAACTGTCATACCATCCGGGTGCCCCATTGCCTTTGTGTCAACGGAGATATGCTTGCGGTAGCCATCGATTTCTCTGTCTTGGAGCGTAAACCTGAGCACCCGGCCATCGAAGCTATCAACAAGATAGGCGAGATCACCATTCTCACCGAACGCTGGTCCGTTGGTAACAAAAAAGCCGTCTACCAATCGTTTGACGGTTCCGTCCGCTGCCAAGCGCCACCATGAGCCCGTGCGCTCGTCTTCTGCGTCTTTCATTGTTCCTGCGATATAGCCACCGCTTGGATCGACCTTGCCGTCGTTGAACCTGTTGCCTGGAAGGTCTTCTTCTGGATCAACGATTTGTGTGTAACGCGCCGTTCCGTTGTCCAGATCCAAGAAGCCGAAGCCGTTACGGCTCGTGCAGACAAAGTCATGTGTCTCCGCAAGGCCAATCGAGCTGAGGCTCTGTGCGATCGAAATCTCTTCGGTGTCCACCGCATCGGCTGACACGGAGAACAAACGAGCTTCCTTGATATCAAGCCAGTAAACCCTCGATGAGTTTGGGTCGAAACAGAGTCCCTCACCGAGAGATGCCCGATGGCTTGAAACTGGCACAAAAGGAGAGGCGCTGACCATAACTATGCTGGATCGTGCAGCCGCGAGAGAATTCCGCCATCCGCGTACACCGTTGTCCCCGTCATAAAACCAGCCGCCTCGGAGGCGAGAAACACGCCTAGGTCAGCAATCTCGTCTGGTTGTGCGATGCGCCCGGATGGATGGATGGCCTCCAGCGCTGCGAAGCCTTCAGGATTTCCTTCAAATCCAGCACGTAGCATCTCGGTGTCGACCGCGGCCGGTGCCAAAGCGACCACACGAACATCCGGACCCAAATCAACAGCGAGTGCACGGGTCAACCCATCAATGGCGGCCTTCGACGTGGCATAGGCCACAAAGCGCGGTTTGGTCGCCTGGGTGTGGACCGATCCGATATTGATCACGGTACCGTTCGTTTGGCGTAGATCGGCTAGGAAAGCACGTGCCAATGCAAACGGCGCCGCGATGTTGACTTCAAGACTGTGACGGAAGTCGGAGAGGCTGATATCCTCTGTGTTTCCAAGGATTTGGATAGCCGCATTGTTGATCAAAACGCTGATCGGCGTCCCGTCTGTCGTTTCGCTTACACGGTCACGAAAGTTATCGATCGTGGACTGATCTGTGACGATTTCGGAGACATCCGCGAGCAAAAAATCATGAAGCCCTGTGCGATCAGCGGGCACACGTTTGTCTGTACCGATGACGCGATAACCAGCTTTATCAAAGCTTCTGCAGAACGCCTGACCGAGGCCGCCTGCACACCCGGTGACTATTGCAAAGCGTTCTGTCATCGAAGCATCTCGGCAATTTTATCAATGGCCAGGTGGCTGACGCGGCGGACGGCGTCCGCAGAGTTG
>JBCBMW010000029.1:0-24415 GCA_039822105.1 Pseudomonadota bacterium
CTGATGAACGGCCTCCTCCGGATGGGGTGGAGCCACGGCGATGACGAGATCATCCCCACCGCCAAAGCCCTCGAGTGGTTCGGTCTCGATGGCCTGGGCAAAGCGCCCGCCCGGCTTGATCCAGAAAAGCTCGCATCGATCAACGCCCATTATATTGAGGGGCTTGGCAACGAGGGCTTCGTTGACGCTGTCTCGCCTTTTTTGGAGAAGGCGCCATCAGAAGCCCAGAAGGCGATGCTCACCCGCGGTGGACCGTTCCTCAAGGCCCGGATGAAACTGCTTGCCGACATCAATGCTGCCGCCGGGTTCGTCCTTCTTGAGCGGCCCTTCGAGATCACCGGCAAACCCGCCAAGCCGCTCAAAAAAGAAGGCGCGATGGAGCATCTCGGCGCCATCAAAGACCTTCTCGAAGGCCAGGACGATTGGTCGCCCGCGGCGCTCGACGAGCGGTTGCAGGGCTATGCCGAAGGCGCTGGCGTCGGTTTTGGCCAAGTCGGCCCGGCCTTGCGCGCAGCCCTGACGGCAGGCCAGCCCTCGCCTAGCATTGGCGAGACCCTCCACACCCTCGGCCAGGACGAGGCGCTTGCAAGGATTCATCAAGCGTTAAGCGCACACTCATCTTAAGGTTGTACGACTAAAGTCGGTCAGGGGCTGCCCGCACTTGCAGAGCGAGGCGGAGCCACTATTGTCGCGCTGCAAAATAGGGCGCGTCCAATCGGCCGCAAAGCCCACCCCGGCAGGTGCAATCGGGCACAAAAGCCGTGCGAGGAGAACGATGATGGAAAGCAAACTTCAAGAGGCCGGGACAGCCACCTATGACGGCCAAGAGCTTCCGGTGTATCGCGGAACCCACGGCAATGACGTGGTCGATATCCGCAAGCTGACCGCAGCCACCGGCAAATTCACTTTCGACCCAGGTTTCACATCCACGGCTTCTTGCGAAAGCCAGATCACCTTTATCGATGGCGAGCAGGGCACGCTTCTTTACCGCGGCTATCCGATCGAGCAGCTGGCCGAGAACACCGACTTCATCGAGACGGCCTATCTGCTTCTCGAAGGCGAGCTTCCGACCAAAGACGAGTGCAAGCAGTTCCGCCACGACATCACCTACCACACGATGCTGCATGAACATTTCATGCGCTTCTTCGATGGTTTCCGCCGCGACGCGCACCCGATGGCCATCATGTGCGGCGCCGTTGGTGCCCTGTCGGCGTTCTACCACGACAGCACGGATGTGAACGATCCCCATGAGCGCAAAGTCGCGATCCACCGCATGATCGCGAAAATGCCGACGATCGCCGCGATGGCTTACAAATACACCGTCGGCCAGCCATTCGTTTATCCGCGGAACGATCTTCACTACACGGAGAACTTCCTCAACATGTGCTTCGAGGTTCCAGCCGAGAAGTACAAGATCGATCCGGTTCTCTCCCAGGCCCTCGATAAGATCTTCATCCTGCACATGGACCACGAGCAGAACGCGTCGACCTCGACCGTGCGTCTTGCTGGCTCATCCGGCGCCAATCCGTTCGCCTGTATCGCTGCCGGCATTGCCTGTCTCTGGGGCCCAGCCCATGGCGGCGCGAACGAAGCGGCGCTCAACATGCTGATGGAAATTGGCTCCGTGGACCGCATTCCTGAATATGTCGGCAAAGCCAAAGACAAGTCCGACCCCTTCCGCCTGATGGGCTTTGGCCACCGGGTCTATAAGAACTACGACCCACGTGCGAAGGTGATGCAGAAGGCGTGTCACGAAGTGCTCGGTACCCTGGGTATCAAAGACCCACTTCTCGACGTCGCCATGGAGCTTGAGAAAATCGCGCTCGAAGACGAGTACTTCGTTGAGAAGAAGCTCTATCCGAATATCGACTTCTACTCCGGCATCACGCTCCGTGCCCTGGGCTTCCCGCCAGCCATGTTCACCCCGCTCTTCGCGCTTGCCCGCACCGTGGGTTGGATCGCGCAGTGGCGTGAGATGCTGGAAGACCCAAGCCAGAAAATCGGCCGTCCACGCCAGATCTACACAGGCTCCGCCCAGCGCAACTTCGTGCCGATGGATCAGCGCTAACACCGTGGCGCTGACAGCGGCGTTCTTCGTTGCTCTGGCGGTGTCGCCGAGCAACGCCGATACTCAGAGTAAGGTGCAGCAGCTTCGCTGTCGAAAGGCTTGAAATCTCAAACAACCTAGCCGAACTCGAAAACTACTACTTCCCTCCCGCTGCAATAATGCAGCAGGTGGGTGTGATTGCTACTCGCTGGGGCCTCTTTGACAACTACCTGTTGTCGATGGCCTCATTTATTTCCAACATTGGAACGACGCTCGACGATCTGAAAAAGGTGTATGACGAGGACTTCGACGACTCGACACTGTTTTTTCTGGATGCAATGCACCGTAAACGCCATATCGCGGTAATTGATGAACACGTCAGCGCAAACGTCACAGGTCTAAGCAAGGCGTACTGGGAAACGTGCAAGCACATAGACAAAGAATGGCGATACGAACGCGACCTATTTGTACACGGAATGTTCACCAATTTTCCGGGTGACGGCTGGGAAGTCTCTTCCCCTCGCAGTGGCTGGGGTCTGCCAGCCAGTCTGTTTGCACAGGCAGTAGATCGATCACATTACGCCGCTAGAACCATATTAGCGCTATCGAAAGCCGTGCTAACACGGACGGAACCGTCCGCCCTCGAAAAGCGGCCGGAGGACCCGCGAAAACTCAGTGAAATTGTAGCTGAAGCCGGTTCGCTGGGATGGGTAAATCCTTGAAACTCGTTGCATCATTTAAATTTTGTCTTGGCCGAGAACCCGCTAGCCAGGACTGGTCTTGATATCCAAGCCGGCGAGATTACCTCGATACGACGGTATTTCGACCCTCGGCCGTTCTTGGAAGACTAGCTCATGGCATCATCAGAGACACTCATCCGCCAACCGACAATCGGTGTCCTTGGCGGGACCAGCCATATCGTCACGCCCGCCTATTTCGAGCTGATCAACGCGGCCGCGCGGGAGCACCATGGCGGCGACCACATCGCGGAGACGCTAGTCGCGGGCATGAACTACGGCAACATCAAGAGCTATATCTTCAGCGGCGACTGGGACGGTTTGCGAGACTATGTCAGCCAAGCGGTCGATCGCCTTGAGGCCGCGGGCGTGGACCTCGTCATCGGTTCATCGAACACGGTTCACCTCGTCATGGCGGATGTGATGCAAGGGCGGGACACCCCTTTCCTACCCATCACCAAACCCGTCGGCGACGCCATCGCAAAGGCGGGCATGAAGAAGGTTGCTATCTTCGGCACCCAGACGACCATGCAGGGCGGCTTGGTCATGAACGAGATCGCGGAGCTTTCCGGTGCGGAGATCATCGCACCGAACACTGACGAGCAAGCCGAGATCCACCGGGTGATTTTCGAAGAGCTCTGCGAAGAGAGGTTCCTCGAGAGCTCGCGGGAGCGGTATCGCGAGATAGCGCTTCGCATGAAGGAGGAGGAAGGCGCCGAAGGCCTCATCCTCGGCTGCACCGAAATCTTCTTGCTGCTGAACCAAAAGGATCTCCCGGAGCTGCCTGTCCTGGCAAGCGCGAAACTCCACGCCGAAGCCGCGGTCGCAAAGGCGCTCAGCAACCTCTAAGAAAAAGGCGACGCCAGCCGTGGGGCAAGTGTTTAGCGCGCCCGGCGACGCACCCCGAAGAGCCCGGCAAGGCCAGCGCCCATCAGCCACGCAGCGGCTGGCACAGGGATCGGATCCACCGCGCCCGGCGAGAAATCCGTGAACACACGAACGTAATCGCCTGGTGAACTCGCTCGGAAGTCAATCGTCAGTGTGTTGCCTGAAAAGGAAACACTGTCGTTCGATTCAAGGCCGCGCAGACTGTCGCTGAGATAAGTGACGCCGGTATTGGCGAAGGGGTCAGAGGCGTTCAGTTTGGCGCGGGTCGTGACGACCCCGCGGATGGCGGAGTCAAAAGTCACCGTACCCTGAATGGATGTCGTCCCGAAACCTGGCGGATCAAAAAAGACGTAATGGCTGGCCACTGTCGAGCCCATCGGAATGTCCGAACCTTCGTCGACTTCGATCAAACTGGTCGCCAGAACGTTCTGTTCTTCATCGAACGCATAGAGATTGAACGTGTTGAAATTGTCGTCCCCAACGGTGTTGGGTTGGGCCGGATCATTAGTGGTGAACGGGACGGTGAGTTTGACGAACGTGCCGCCATTGGTCAGCGCGCCGCCGCCCGTGACGCTTCCCGAAATGACCGTCGCCTGCGCCGACGCGACCAAGGACAAGGCTGCCGCGGCAGCCACCTGCAGAAGTTTTTTCATAGTGCCCCCCTCTCAAGGCCGGACATGGTTAGCAGAATCCTTCGCAAAACCCAAATCGCTCTACCGAACCAGCCGTCGGCCGCACATGCCGCACCGCGAGAGATGGCGGAGTTCATCCATCACGCTAAGCTCCCTGAATGGCTGAGCCCTCCTCCACCATCGAGACCGTCTCGTCGCTGAGTGAGATTCCCAAGGAGCGTTGGGACGCCTTGGCGAACCCCAACGATGAGAGTTTCGACCCTTTCATCTCGTGGGATTTCCTTGAGGCGCTTGAGGCCTCGGGCTCAGTGAGAGCCGAGACGGGCTGGCAACCCGCCCATATCGCTCTCAAGCGCGAAGGCGATCTCACCGGGGTGATGCCCGCCTATTTGAAAGGCCATAGCCAGGGCGAATACATCTTCGACCACGCCTTTGCCGATGCCTATATGCGGGCAGGCGGACGATATTACCCCAAGCTCTTGTCAGCGGTGCCCTTCACCCCTGCAACAGGTCCGCGCCTTCTCGCCACGGCGGCTGAGGAGCGCTCCCTCCTTGCGGCGGGCGCTGCCCGCGCGGCCGAACAAATGGGGCTATCGGGCGCCAACCTCAACTTCCTCACAGAAGCCGATGCACAGCATGCGGAGGAGCAAGGCTTTGCCATCCGGTATGGCGAGCAGTATCACTTTGAGGACAAAGGATATGGCAACTGGCCCGGGTTCCTGGACGCGCTCGCCTCGCGGAAGAGAAAGGCCCTCAAAAAAGAACGAAGCGCCGTCGCCAGCAGTGACCTGACGATCGAGTGGGTCACGGGCAGCGACATCCAAGAGAAGCATCTCGACGCCTTTTGGTGGTTCTACCAAGATACCGGCGCGAGGAAATGGGGCAGTCCCTACCTCACTCGTACCTTCTTTACCCTGATCGCTGAGCGGATACCGGAGAGAATCCTGTTCATCCTAGCGAGGCGGGGTGAAGGCTATATCGCGGGCGCGCTCAACATGATCGGCGGGAGTACGCTTTTTGGCCGGTATTGGGGGTGCACCGAGCATATTCCGTTTTTGCATTTCGAGCTCTGCTACTACCAAGCGATCGACTTTGCTCTCGCGCACGGGCTCAAACGGGTCGAGGCAGGCGCGCAGGGCAAGCACAAGATCGCCCGCGGCTATGAACCCGCGGTCATCCGCTCCGCCCACAAGATGACGGACCCCGGCTTTCAGACAGCGATCGAGGACTATCTCGATCGCGAGAAACGTCAGGTGGAGGCGGATGTGGCGCTTCTCAAAGGCTTCACGCCGTTTAAGAAGGCCGAGTGAAAGAAATCGCGCGTTTCTACGATGCTGAAGAGGCGAAGGTGGCGGCTGGATTCCTGCGGTCGCAAGGCTTCGACATCACGTTGCCTGAAGAGCACCACCTCGGCTCCGCGCCGCATTTGAGCTTCGCGCTAGGCGGCTACCGCCTGCTCGCCCATGACAAAGAGGCCTATCAGGCCACGCTGACGCTGAAGGAAAAGCAGAAGACGCCGCGTCACGAGGCTTGCGAAAGGTGCGGCAGCACTGATATCCGGCGCCAGCGGCACCGGTGGTTTCCTTTTGCCATTTTCGGGTTTTTGGCGGCGACAGCTCCTTTCACGCCGGCGAAGAAGAAACTCCTGTGCGTCGCATGCGGCCATGAACGGAAGGATACGGACGATGAGTCTTGAAACGACCTATGACCCCGACAACATCTTCGCCAAAATCGTGCGCGGCGAGATGCCGAAAGTGGCCGTGTACGAAGACGAGACCACCCTCGCCTTCATGGATGTCTTTCCACAGTCGGAGGGGCACACCCTGGTGATCCACAAGCGGGCTGAGTCCACCAACCTCCTCGATCTTCCGCCAGAGGCTTTGGCCAAGGTGATCGCGACGACGCAGAGGGTCGCGCGCGCCGTTGTTAAAGCTCTGGAGCCGGACGGGTTCCGCATCGTTCAGTTCAACGGTGAGACTGCGGGCCAAACTGTCTACCACACCCACATGCATATCATCCCGATGTGGACAGGCCGATCGCTGGGTCGCCACGGCGAAGGCATGGCGCCCACGGATGAACTCGAAGCCACAGCCGCAAAGATCAAGAATGCCCTCTAACTCTCTCGCCGATCGTTTTGTTCTTGTTACGGGTGCCAGCCGCGGCATCGGGCGCGCCGTTGCCATCGAGGCCGCAAACCGCGGCGCGACCGTCATCGCCTTGGCCCGCACCGTCGGCGGTCTTGAGGAGCTCGATGACGAGATCCAGAAAACAAGCGGCAAAGCGGTCCTGATCCCTGCCGATCTCAGTGACGAAGAGGCCCTGACCCGCCTTCCCGCCGCGCTGGACGAGCGCTTTGGCAGGCTTGATGGTTTGGTTCTCAACGCGGGGCTTTTGGGGCCGTTGACGCCAGTCGCCGACATCTCTGGCCGGGAGTGGCATGAGACGCTGACAGTTAATCTGCATGCGAACCTCGCGCTCCTCAAGCTGCTGGATCCGCTGCTTCTCAAGTCCGACGCGGGGCGCGTGGTTGGGGTCACATCACGGGCTGCGCGCACGCACAGGCCCTATTGGGGAGCGTATGCCGCGAGCAAGGCAGCCTTTGATGTCCTGGTGCGGACCTATGCGTCGGAGCACGAAGAGACCAAGGTTCGTGCCAACCTGCTGGACCCGGGCCCAACGGCCACCGACATGCGGGCGAACGCAATGCCAGGCGAGGACCCTGCCACGATCACACCGCCAAGCGCCATTGCCCAGTGGGTGGCGGACCTTCTCGATCCGTCCACAGAGAAAACAGCGGAAATTGTGGTCTACCCTCGCCCAAGCACGGTTTAGGGAAACCTACTCGGCGGCGATGCGGTCCATCGGCATCTCGCCCCGCGCGAGGCGACACTCGTTCCAAAGAGCATCAAGGGCACCGACGAGGTGCTCGACATGCTCTTCGGTATGAAGAGGTGTCGGCGAGAAGCGGAGACGTTCGGTCCCCTTCGGCACGGTCGGGTAGTTGATCGGCTGCACATAGACGCCGAAGTCGTTCAGCAGGCGATCGGACACGCCCTTGCAGTGCACCGGATCACCGACAAAGAGCGGCACGATGTGGCTCTCGCTCGGCATGACTGGCAGACCGCGCTCTTCCAACGCCATTTTGAGATGGGCCGCACGCGCCTGGTGCGTTTCGCGCAACTCTTGCGATTTTTTCAGGATACGAACGGACTCAAGCGCACCTGCGACCAGCACCGGCGACAGCGCCGTCGTGAAGATAAAGCTCGAGGCATAAGACCGCACAGCATCAACGAGCGCCGCTGAGCCAGAGATGTATCCGCCCATCACGCCAACGGCTTTGCCGAGCGTGCCTTCGATGCAGTCGATTTGATCGGCAACACCGTCGCGTTCGGCAACACCGCCGCCACGCTTGCCGTAAAGGCCAACGCCGTGAACCTCATCAAGATAGGTGAAGGCGCCGTACTTCTTTGCGACCGCTGCGATCTTGCCGATCGGCGCGATGTCGCCATCCATCGAGTAGACACTCTCAAACGCCACGATCTTCGGAAGATCAGCAGGCAAACCGGCGAGCAGCTCTTCAAGATGCTCCACGTCGTTGTGCCGCCAGATCATCTTCGGCCCGCGACCACCGCGGATGCCTTGGATCATCGATGCGTGGTTCAGTTCATCGGACAAAATCACCGCGCCGGGCAGCAGTTTCGCCAGGGTCGAGAGCGTCGCTTCGTTCGAAATGTAGCCTGAGGTGAAAAGAAGCGCGGCTTCCTTGCCGTGCAAGTCCGCGAGCTCTTGCTCCAGCAGGACATGGTAATGAGTCGTGCCCGCGATGTTCCGCGTGCCGCCGGCGCCCGCACCGACATGGTCAACGGCATTCTTCATGGCCTGAAGAACGTCTTCGTTCTGACCCATGCCCAGATAATCGTTGGAGCACCAAACCGTGATTTCCTGGGTGCTTCCATCGTCTTTATGGATCACAGCCTGAGGAAACTGACCGCGCATACGCTCAAGATCAGCGAAGACACGGTAGCGGCCTTCATCTCGGATAGCATCGAGGGAGTCTTGAAACGCAGTTTGGTAATCGAACGCCATGGAGTCCCGCTAGCACGAAGGTGGTTATCAGCGACATAAGTAATATCGCTGAGGCCTAGCGACTTGGTCGATGACGTCGCGGTGACACGGCGTCGCTGACTGCGCTTAGAGCTGGTAGCGGATTTGATCGGCCCAGAAACGCTCAAGACGGTCGAGCGTCAGGTTGGTGCCGTTCATCATGTCGGTCGAGACATCGCCCACTTTCTCAAGCGAAGCGAGATGACGAGCGAAAAGTGCATCGATCTTGTCGCGAATATCGAAACCGGACTGGGTCAGCGATACGCGCACCGAACGACGGTCGCGGTCGGACCGAGCGTGTGAGATGTAGCCAGCCTCAACGAGCTTCTTGAGGTTGTACGAGACGTTCGAGCCGAGGTAATGGCCGCGGCTCCGAAGCTCGCCTGCGGTCAGCTCGCTATCGCCGATATTGTAGAGAAGAAGAGCCTGAACCGCGTTGATATCGGTCTGATCGACCCGCTCAAGCTCGTCCTTGATAACGTCGAGCAACTGCCTGTGCAGACGTTCAATAAGGGTGAGCAGCCGGTGATAGACAGGCTGAATTTCGGTCTCTTCGGTCACGCGATCCAACTGATGCGTCGTTGCTTGGTTCTGCATGTCTTCCGTCTGCCCGTCTTGTGCATGAGCGTGCTGCTGCCACACAATAGACGCGTCACGGTGAAAATTTTCCCAACAGCGTCCGACATATGTTCCTTTTTCTTAGGAGTTTATTCTCTAAAAGTGTACCCTTATGCTTAACTTCAACAGCACTTTTCCTGCTTCTCGCCTCCGTCGACTTCGCCGAACAGCGGCTCTGCGCAACCTTAACCGGGAAAACGCGCTCGACCCTGGCTTTTTCATTCAAGCGGTCATCATCCGGGATGAAGGTGACCCCGCGGCCATTGCCGGGATGGCCGGTGTTGAGCGGCACACGATCGCGGAGGCGTGCGCCCTCGCCGAACGGGTGCAGGCCAAGGGTATCGGGGGCCTGGCGATCTTCCCCTACACACGGCCATCGGACCGGGACGCGGCAGGAAGCGGCGCTTTTGACAGCGGTAACCTGATGTGCCGCGCGGCAGAAGCGATCAAGGCGGCTGTTCCCGACTCGCTTCTGATCGGTGATGTCGCCCTCGATCCCTATACAGATCATGGCCATGACGGTCTGATGGATGACGCCGGCACCATCGTGAACGACGAAACGGTGGCGCGGTTGGAAGAGCAGGCGCTCGTCCTTGCGCGCAGCGGTTTTGATGTGGTGGCGCCATCGGACATGATGGATGGGCGGATCGGAAAAATCCGTACAGCCCTTGATCGTGAAGGTCTGACCGACACGGTGATTCTCTCCTACGCGGTGAAGTATGCCTCAGCTTTTTACGGCCCCTACCGCACCGCCGTGGGCTCCGGCGGTGTTCTGCGCGGGGACAAGGCGACCTATCAGATGGATCCCGCCAACGCGCTTGAGGGCCTTCGCGAAGCCGCGATGGATGTCGAAGAAGGCGCCGACATGCTCATGGTGAAACCAGGCATGCCGTATCTCGACATGGTGACCCGCGTGAAGGATACGTTCGGTCTACCGACGATCGCCTTCCAGGTCTCCGGCGAATACGCGATGCTGCGCAGCGCCGCCGATGCTGGTTCGATGGATTTCGACCGCGGCCTGATGGAAAGCCTGATGTGCTTCCGCCGCGCTGGCGCCGATGCAGTCATCACCTACGCAGCGGAACGAGCGGCGGAGCTGCTAAAAGCTTAGTCGCGCCAAACCGGCTCGCGCCGACCGCCTTTGCTGGGCACGGGCTTGTCGGCGGGGGTGCTGGCCGCAACCTGACCACCAAGACTGGCCGACCACGCATCCGCGCCGAGCGATCCAGCGGTACTGGGGTTAAGACCAACGCTGGTCAGCGACTCTGTTGGTGTCGCCGATGGGAACACGCTCAAAACGCCTGACGATTTGATCTCGGCACAGACGGGGCCAGGAATGAAGTTGCCCCCGTCGCAACCATCCATCAGGGTGGCATAGGTGCGGTCCGCGGCCAGGCGGTACTGCTCATTCGCGCTCCCATCGATCCCGATCTCAGCGATGGTGTCGATCAAGCTGCCAAAATCAGCGGGCGACAGATCCTGCATACCCGCCGTCAGCACCCTTAGCTCTTCGTTCGAAGAGCCGAGCTGGTCCTCAATCAACAAACCGAAAAGAAGAGCGTATTCCGGCCAATTGGTCAGCTCACGAAGCATACGAAGATGTTCATCATAAAGACCTTTGAGTGACGAAAGATCGCGCGGCAGCGACGGTTCGCTCAAGAGCGACACGCCGGACGCATAAGCAAAATCCCGGCGGAAGCGGCGCGCCTCACGCGCGATCTCGGGATTGGCAAGGCCGAGACCGACAATCGGTTGATAGTAAGAGATCCCCCGCGCGTGGTAGGAGATCTTGTCCATCAGCTCCGTGAGATTGTACTGCAGGGCATAAAGGTCAGTCTCCGACGGAACGTACCCGGTCAAACCGTTGATCGTGACATCCTCACCGTTGGCAAGGCTGCGGAAGCGAGAGAGATAACCGACCGCATCATCTGTCGCCTGATCAATGGTGAGGCGCATAGCACTCTCGCCGGCTTCTGGATCGGTGATCTCACTGACGCGGCCCAGCTCCGACTCAAAATAGCGGTCGAGTTCGAGGATGTTCCGCTGGACGGTCACAAATCCAAAAACCGCGTTTGACCGCGCCTCAAACTTTTTCTCGACCCTCTGATCGATCGCCTGGTTCGCCAGCACCGCAAGGCCGCCCACCACCAGCCCGAGGACACCAACAACCAGGACGAAAAAGCGGCTCATGCGCTGGCCCACCTTCGCCGAAGCGATAGCGGCCGCGGCCTCGACCACAGCGAAATTGTTGTCGCTCGCCTCAACAGACTGGTCGTCAGCAAGCCGGGGGTGACCCGAACCTTCAAGTCGCGCGCTGGGCGCCTCCGCCAGCTTCCTCAACTCACCCTGACCACGATAGCGCCGCATCAACCTCATCCCCCAAGGAGTCACCCATCAGCGAAAGTTAGATGCCCCAGGCGGTGGGGAGTCAATTGCGAAGAGGTCAGGCGTCAGGCGCCGATCGCTGGGCCAGTGACATATTGGCGACCCGCATAAATCAGCGGTTCCCCTGGCCGGCTATCAAAATGAACGATTTCGCCGATCAAAATGGTGTGGTCGCCGACCTTGAACCGCTCGGCCACCCGGCAATCGAAACCGGCCAGCCGGCCTGCCACCAGGGGCGCGCCCGTCCGAAACGTCTCGCCTTCGCCCTTTTCAAAAGCGTGCTTTCCGGGCGTCGCGAACCGGTCAGAGAGGTTTTGTTGATCCGCCGCAAGGATGCTGACGGCATAGTGGTCGACAGCCAAAAAGGAGTCGGCGATGCTGGTTTCATCGGCCAGGCACCACGACACCAAAGCTGGCTCGAGGGAAACGGAGGAGAAGCTGTTCACCGTGATCCCCTGCGCTGGCCCCGTTTTGGGCTGGCAGGACACCACCGTCACACCGGTGGAAAAGCAGGCGAAAGCGTCTTTGAGCGGGCGATATGGATCATTCACCAGCGGGCGCATAAGCAATGGAAGCTTGCACGTCTATGATCGAAGCGTCACACAGGGCGCTTCCCGCGCACTAGACGGTTGATTGCAACAGCCGATCAGGACCTCACGACCCTTCCCATGAGCTTTGAAACGATCCTCGACCAATGGGCGATGTGGTACACCCTTGTGGTGATCACCTGCGCCATCGCGGCCTACGCGTCGGATCGGTTCACGCTGGAACTCGTCTCGGGCGCCACGCTGGTGGCGATTTTGGTGCCCTTCTCGCTGGTGCCTTACGTCGATGGGGAGACGGGCGAGACGCTTTTGAGCGCTGAGATCCTGCTCACTGGGTTCGCGAACCCCGCCCTCTTCGCCATTCTGGGCCTCTTGATCGTCGGTCAGGGGATGTATCAGTCGGGTGCGCTCGAATACCCCACCCGCGTGCTCGTCCGGGCCTATGACAAGTTCAAGTTTTTGGCCGTCGCGGCGATTTTCGCCTTCATCATGGTGGTGAGCGCGTTTCTCAACAACACGCCGGTCGTGGTGATGTTCGTGCCGATCATGGCGGCGATCGCTAGCCAAGGCGGCATGCCCACCTCGCGCCTGATGATGCCGCTCAGCTTCATGTCGATCCTGGGGGGGATGTGCACGACCATCGGCTCATCGACCAACCTTTTGGCGGTGGAAGCGTTTCAGAACGCAGGCGGCATTCGGCTGGAGTTCTTCTCGCTGATGCCACTTGGCCTCGTCCTGCTGACCGTCGGCAGCATCTATATGATCTTCGCGGTGCGCTACATCCTGCCCAACCGCTCCGGCCCAGAGGATCTTGAGGAAAAAGATGGCCGGCAGTTCGTCGCGCAGATCGGCATCGATCGCGGCAATCCGCTGATCGGTCAGGGCGCGACTGCAGGACAATTCAAGGACTTGCCCGACATCACGGTCCGCATGATCCAGCGGCGCGACGAGGTCATCCTCCCGCCTTTTGATGATGTGAAGCTGCGGCTCCACGACAAGCTGATCGTCGCCGCGACCCGCGATGCGCTGACGAGCCTCCTGCGGAAACGGCCTGAGATCCTTGATAGCTTCATGAGCGAGGTGGAGACCTTGGACGGGGCATCCGGCGAGCTCACGATGGTCGAAGCCGTTGTGGCGCCTGGCTCGCGGATCATTGGCCGCTCGATCAACCAGATCCGTTTTCGCTTCCAGACCAATTGCGTGATTGTCGGGATGCAGCGCCGCTCCCGCATGATCAGGGCGGAGCTGGCCTCGATCCGACTTGAAGCTGGCGATGTGCTGCTGATCCTCGGCGACCGCTCGGATGTCAGGGCGCTGCGCAGCGACCGCGACATTCTGATGCTGGAGCGGTCGATGCAGGAGCTGCCGGATCCTGATCAGGCCCGCTGGGCCGCGGGCATCTTTGTCGCCATCGTTGCCGTCGCGGCGACTGGCACTCTGCCCATCTCCGTCGCGGCTGTCTTTGGCGCCTTCGCTATGGTCGCGGCCGGATGCCTCAATGTGCGCCAGGCGTCCCGGGCGATAGACAGGCGGGTCTACCTCCTCGTCGGCGTGGCCCTCGCCATGGGCTTGGCGCTCCAGCGGACAGGCGGCGCCGATTTCATTGCATCTGGGATCACCCCGATCGCTGAGAACGGCGGTGTGACCACCCTGTTGGCGGTCATCTTCATTGTCACAGCCTTGCTGACTAACGTCTTGAGCAACAATGCCACCGCGGTTCTTTTGACCCCGATCGGGGTCAGCATCGCGGCCGCTGCGGGTATCGATCCCGTGGTGGTGGTCCTCACGATCATCTACGCCGCCAACTGCTCCTTCGCGACGCCGGTGGCCTATCAAACCAATCTTTTGGTGATGGGGCCCGGACATTACCGGTTTTCAGACTTCATTCGCGTCGGTGTGCCGCTCACGATCCTACTTTGGGTCACCTATACCCTTGTGGCACCGATATATTTTCGCGCGGTAGGGCTTTTGTAGGTCTCCCGTGTTACGGTCTGATTCGCATCGGTGGGAGGACGCGGCAGCTTCATGAATACCTTCTTTCTTGGCGCCCGGTCCGAGTTCTACGTTACTGCGACGTCGCCATGCCCCTATCTTGAGGGCCGCCGGGAAAAGAAGATCTTCACGTTCCTGGGTGGTGACCGCGCAGCCGAGCTCAATTCCGCTCTCTCACGCCGGGGTTTTCGTCGGTCCCAGAACATTGCCTATCTGCCTGCGTGCGAGGGCTGTAACGCCTGCCGCCCGGTGCGGATCGTGGCTGACCAGTTCGACGACAAGCGCTGGCGCCGGACGCTGAACCGTAACAGTGATCTTACGCGAAAAGTCTTGGCACCGAAAATCACGTCCGAGCAGTTCTCGATGCTCCGCGGATATCTCGACGGCCGGCACGAAGGCGGCGGCATGAACGATATGACCGTCCTCGATTACGCCCAGATGGTGGAGCAAACGCCGGTCGATACGGTGATCTTAGAATATCGGGACACGGAGGGTCAGCTGATTGCTTGCGCCCTGACCGACCGCCTCGAAGACGGCGTCTCGATGGTCTACAGCTTCTTCGAACCGGACGCGAGCAAACGCTCCTTAGGCAGCTTTATGATCGCTGATCATGTGCGTCTCGCGACGGAGTGGGGCCTGCCTTATGTCTATCTTGGCTATTGGGTCGATGGCTCAAGCAAGATGGACTATAAGCGGCGCTTCAAACCCATCGAGATCCTGACCCGAGAAGGCTGGACAGTGATGACAGATGACTAGCGGCAGCGCCGCACCGTCTGTCGTCTGATTTTTGAAAATGGCTGCTGCTTGAGAGCTCAGTGCCGGGCTTGGTCTTCGTCAAAGGCGCAGGCCATCGGCTCGCCCAGACTGGCGCCAGCATTGATGCTGACACCCGCGCGCTTGTTGACGAGATTGAACTGGTTCTTCTTGAGATCTTCGTACGAACGGAACTGAGCCTCCAGCCAGAGCGCGTACTCTTTGGTCTCATCGTCGTCATAGCGCGCCGGCCACATCCACTCGTAGCGCCGCTGCGGGTTGATATCGAGATCCGTAGCGTCGGCCAGTGAAAGAGACGGCCGGAAGACGGCTTCCTGACGCTTCATGATCTGTTTCACTGGCTTCTGGAACCGGTAATAGACCATCGTTCCCGTAAGGCCGGCCGACAAGAGGCCAGCAACCACAAGAACACTGATATTGCCAAGGCCAATGATCCAGGGATCGGTCATCGCTGCAACGCCTGGCTGTCCTAGCAGAGCGAGCAAGGGCAAGACCGAGAGCCCGCCCACAAAGGCTGTGCGCCGGAAGAGACGGAGTTGCCAACGCTGGCTATCCATTTCATCGTGTTCGATCAGCACCCTGAAGATATCAAAATCGAACTGGGTGAAATAGTACGCATCCCAATAAAGCCGCGAGAGCAACCGCATCTTAGCGAAGGCGACAGGTCCCTTTTCAGGATCTTCGTTCTGCGCCTCCGACAGGAAGGTCCTGCGATAGACGCTAAGCTCATGGTTGAGGCGTGCCGCGTTCCGTCGCCTCGCCTCTTTCATCCGCGCACGGAAACGGATCTCAGAAAAGTGGAAAAACCACGCAATGTGGATGGCGGTAATGGCGAGACCCGTACTCGCCGCCACACCAATCGCCGTGCTCGTCAAAAAATCCCCGAGCGACAACGTGTGGCCAGCAAAGCCTAGCGCAAACGTCTCGGGCCGTAGCAAAAGCAAAACGACGGCGAAAAAGGCCGCCGCGCCCGCCGCAATGTTCACGTAGTGGGTGTGGTAGCGCCGGAGCTCTTTTTGAAGCTGATCGAGGTAGCCGAGGTTTTTGGCGTTCTTCGCCTTATCCCGCTCTTTGTTTTCCCGGTCGATCTCCTTGGCGGATCGATCAGGATTGATCTCGTTGGAGGCGGGTGGGCGCTGTCTGCGGTTTTGGTCGCGGATGCGAACCACCTGCTCCGCTAGCCGTCGGTCCCACTTCGCCGCCCATTCACTGGGCGACAGGCCATCGTCTTTCTCGATCCGAAGATCACGCAGAAAACTCAGGAAAGGCGCGTTGTCCGACTGGCCGAAATCGTTGGTCGCAGCAGCACTCGCAGGATCATCAGGATCGCCGCCGCCATAGAGCCGGTCGGCTTCCGTCTCGGAAGACAGTCCCATGGACCGCTGAAGAATATCACTCCACCCCATAGGAGTGATGTTCCTCAACTCGGCAGCAAGGTCAACGTTAACCTATTTCGCTTCTGGATATTTATGCGGAAGCGTCGCGGGGCTGCTGCTCTTGCTTGGCGAAGACCTGAAGCGGCTTACCGCGGCCTTCGACGACGTCGTCATTGACCACGACCTCTTCGACGCCCTCAAGCGTTGGCAGGTCGAACATCGTATCAAGCAGGATCGATTCCATGATCGAGCGGAGACCGCGAGCACCCGTCTTCCGGGTGATCGCTTTCTTCGCGACGGCCAAGAGAGCCTCCTCGGTGAAGGTCAGCTCGACATTCTCCATCTCGAAAAGACGCTGGTACTGTTTGACCAGAGCGTTTTTCGGAGATGTCAGAATCTGGATCAGCGCGTCCTCGTCGAGGTCTTCGAGGGTCGCAATCACCGGCAGACGGCCGATGAATTCTGGGATCAGACCGAATTTCAGAAGGTCTTCCGGCTCCACACCGCGAAGAACGTCACCGATCCGGCGATCCTCAATCTCTTTGACCTCAGCACCGAAGCCGATCGACGCACCTTCGCCGCGGTTTTGGATCACTTTATCGAGGCCCGCAAAGGCTCCGCCGACGATGAACAGGATGTTCGTCGTGTCGACCTGGAGGAACTCTTGCTGTGGGTGCTTCCGGCCACCTTGTGGCGGGACCGAAGCGACCGTGCCTTCCATGATCTTGAGGAGCGCTTGCTGCACGCCCTCGCCCGACACATCGCGGGTGATCGAAGGGTTGTCTGATTTGCGGCTGATCTTATCGATCTCGTCGATATAAACGATGCCGCGCTGGGCCCGCTCGACGTTGTAGTCAGCGGCCTGAAGCAGTTTCAGAACGATATTCTCGACATCCTCACCGACATAACCGGCTTCGGTTAGAGTCGTGGCGTCAGCCATGGTGAAAGGCACATCGAGGATACGCGCGAGGGTCTGCGCGAGCAGCGTCTTACCCGAACCCGTGGGACCCACGAGCAGGATGTTCGACTTCGCCAATTCGACGTCAGAATTCTTTTGCGCGTGGTTGAGGCGCTTGAAGTGGTTGTGGACAGCCACCGAGAGGACGCGCTTGGCGTAGCCTTGGCCGATCACATAGTCGTCGAGCACCTGGTGGATGTGCTGCGGGCTCGGAACGCCATCACCTGATTTGACCAGGCTCGATTTCGACTCTTCACGGATGATGTCCATGCAGAGTTCGACGCATTCGTCGCAGATAAAGACGGTCGGTCCGGCAATTAGCTTCCGAACCTCATGTTGGGATTTCCCACAAAAGGAGCAGTAGAGCGTATTCTTGCCGTCGCCCGACCCGCCGGTGCCCGTTGGCCCCGTGCCGTTTCCGCCCTTATTGCTAACTTTGCTCATTCTCAAAGCTCCTCCACAGACCCCATCACCTCGAGGACTGCTGTCACTGACGTGACCACGACGATTCTGCCGTCCTGCCGAGCCTGCCCGAAGGCGGGGACCGGTGCAATCACACGAAACGGCAACCTAGTCCGTCATTCGTTGATTTGACGTTGCAGGACACGGGCCACGGATAACGAAACCCTACCTTTAAGCGTCAGAAGCGCCTTCCACCGGCAATCTCTTCTCAAACACCTGGTCAATCAGGCCGAATTCCTGGGCCTCTTGCGGTGTCATGAAAGTATCGCGGTCGAGCGTCGCCTCAATGGTCTCATACGGTTGACCGGTGTGCTCGACATAAATTTCGTTCAGACGTTTCTTGGTTTCCACGATATCTTTCGCGTGACGCTCGATATCGGACGCCTGGCCTTGGAAGCCGGCGGAGGGCTGGTGCACCATGATACGGCTGTTGGGCAGCGAGAACCGCTGGCCCTTCTCGCCCGCGGTCAAAAGCAGCGAACCCATCGAGGCCGCCATGCCGATACAAATCGTCGAGACGTTCGGGCGGATGTATTTCATCGTGTCATACATCGCGAGGCCAGCGGTCACGGACCCGCCAGGGCTGTTGATATAGAAGGCGATGTCTTTTTTCGGGTTGTCCGCTTCTAGGAAAAGAAGCTGCGCCACGATCAGCGTTGAGACCTGATCATGCACCGGGCCAGAGAGAAAAACGATGCGCTCTTTCAGGAGGCGCGAATAGATATCGAACGAACGCTCTCCGCGGCTCGTTTGCTCAATCACCATCGGGATGAGCGTGTTCATGGTCAGGTCAAGCGGATCGCGGTCTTGCATGGGATCTCCGGGCAAAAAGGCAGGACGCCTCTCGGATGAGCGGACGTAGGGATGCACGCGCCACGTGACAAGCGCGTGGTTAATGCGGCGTTGATCCTGAGGGCTGCAAAGGGCGGATGCGGAAAAAAGACGCCAGGGGAGAACGCGCCAAGAGATCGAGGAAGAGGCACCCCGACCGCCCGGCACATCGGAGATCCTTAAGTGTGGCGCGCCACCGCTGCGGCGAACCAATAGAACTCCGTGGGCGTCCAAACGCGCTTGTAGGCGTAGTGCGAAAGCCTGGCGAGCGTCTTGTAGCTGAGCCCAGCGCGCAAGACACCTGCCGCCACCGTGGAGCAATTGCGGCGCAAAAAATGATAGTCCTTGCTCGCGCTTTGCTTATCCGCCGCCCGGGAAAGCATCGCCGAATGGTTGAGGTTCGGCAGTGGGATGATGTGCTCCGGGATCCGGTAGCGACCCTTCACCCGCGATTCCGAGTTGCAGTCTTCGGCGAAGCCCATCCATTCCACCGGCAGTGACTTGATCGCGTCCCTCTTGCTATGACCAACGCCATCGCCACCAGGGAAGGTGCTGATGTACTCGACAAGATCGATTGTCGGTTCCCAGACCAAGATCGAAGCGTGGCCCACGCCTTCATAAGGCTCCCACACGAAGGCCGTGGAGCATGTCAGGCTGTTCCATGCCGCGAGCACTTGTTCATAGGTGGCTTGGCTGGAATTGGCATTGCTGGCCCAGCCTTTCCAATGCTTGAACGTCTTTCCCAGGGGTAGGTATTCGTAAAACGCCATGGCGCGGTCTCCACTGTTCCGTCCGCGGTCTGCTGCTGATTGTGAGCGTCGACCGCGACCGCCCCAGCCCTCGTCTCTGTGTTACGCAGATTAGACGCACAAAGAAGCCAGACGGTTCAACCGTGGATGCTAAATCCCAGGAGCAGCCCCCTAAGAGACCGCGTTGTCATGACGTTGCCTCAGTATCGCTGAACGCTGGCTATTGAGGGTCACGTTGAAGTCGCCGCTTGCGGGCCATCTTTAAGGCCGCAGGCCTCTCGACATCGCCGGCCGATCAAGGGAACGTGCTTTGCTGCAAGTGCGAAGGAGCGGAGCTGTGGGCGTTCAATCACGAGGAATGGGGTTCTTGGCGGCCCTGATGATCGCGCTCAGCCCGGCCGTGGCGGAGGACCGTCGCAAGGTGATCATTGATCAGGATGCGATTGAGGGCCCGGGCTTGCAGCCGATCTTGATGTTGCTCAATGAACCCACCGTCGAGGTCCTTGGCATCACCACGGTCACCGGCGATGGTTGGCAGCCGGAAGAAACAGCGATCACCCTGCGCATGCTGGAGCTCGTGGAGCGCACCGACGTGCCCGTGATCGCCGGTGCGACCTTTCCTCTCGTGAACAGCAAAGAGCGCAATGCAAGGCGTGAAGCCGTCTACGGAGCAGTGCCCTACAAAGGCGCGTGGATGGATGAATGGCCGGACTACAACACCATGGACAGGCGCGAACCCCATGGGCCGTTTGAAATCCCCCAGATGGAGGAAGGCGCTCCGACCACGGAAGCCCTCGATATGAGTGCTGCTGAGTTCATGATTGAGCAAACAAAAAGGTATCCCGGTGAGATCACGATCATTGCCATGGGGCCGCTGACCAACCTCGCCCTCGCCCAGCGGCTCGACCCCAGCTTCGCCTCACGGGTAAAAGAGCTCGTGACCGAGGGCGGCAACTTCATCACAGGTGCCCTTGGCGGCACGGAAGATGAATTCGGTATGCAGATCGCCTATGCACCGCGCATGTCCTTCAACCACTATTTTGACCCGGAAGCAGCACACATCGTCTACACAACGGAGTGGCCGAAACTCAGCCTCGTAACCAATGACGCGAGCGAGACCGTGTTGGGAGATCAAGAGCTCCTCGACGAGATCGCCAAGGCCGATACGCCGGTTGCGAACTACGTCACCATGGTGGCGCAACCGGGCTTTCCGCTATGGGATGAAATCCAGGCCGCCGTCTGGCTCGACCCCTCAATCGTCACGTCCAGCGGTATTGTCGCTGTTGACATCGATCTGATTGAAGGCGCGAATTACGGCGCCCTCCTCACATGGCCCGCCGGTCAGGGACCGGGCCTTGGCGAACAGGATACCGAGATCATCTACACCGTGGACGGAGAGAAGATGGACGCAATCTTTGTCGATCTTCTGACCCGCTGACGCAGCTTAGTCGACAACGTTATAGGCAAAGACGATCTGGTTCATCTCGCGCAAGACGCGATTGCTCTGCGTTGCAACGGCGCTCAGATCCTCCGGCGTCGGCGCTTCACCCGCAATGGTGCGCGCGTAGGCTGCTTGAATGTTCGCGTAGACCTTGCCCACCCGTTCGAGCCGTGCACCGATGGCAGGGTTCGGTATCTCTAGCCCGTCCGTACCCGCAATAAGGTGCTCAAGCGCGCCTTCAAACTGTGTCATCGTGACCTGGAGGGCTTCACGATTGGCGGCCTCTTGGAAGCCAGCGACGATCATGCAGAACTCTTTTGCCATCTTCTGCGACAGCATGCGCTGCCTGCCGGCAACGTTGATCGTCCGCCCCCGAACAGGATCAACGTCGCCGCCAGACGCGTAGGTCTCAGCAATCAGACCCACTGTCTCATTCATCCGGACAAGGACCGGAAGATTGGTCTCAGCCACAACACCAAGATGCTCACCATCCACACGACCTGCGCCAAGAATCTCCGAGACCGCTGTTTGGAACGGGGTCCAGAGACCCTCGACATCAGCCAGTGCTGCAAGGATGTTGTCGTGCTCTTCGGCATTCAGCGAGAGCGTATCACTGCCCTCCACGAGGCCGATCAATGTCTCGTCGAAGGTCGCTTGCGCCTTCTTAAGCTCCGACATGTGTTCGTAGTTGCCTTGGTCGACCAAGGCAAAGCACGACGCCTTCGCCATCTTTTGCGACAGCATGCGCTGCCGGCCGGCCAAATTGATCCGTGTTTTGGCGTCTGAGGCTTCCTCGGCCAGAGCGAGGGGGGCGACCCCCAACATCAAACCCGCGCTGACAACACCTGCGATAAGACTGACGAGTTTCATGCTACGCTCTCCCAACCCAAGGGGGAGACACTAAGTCACGCCAATTAAGGAAAAATTGTCCTGGTTACTGAGTATGTTGACCAGAAAGTTAACACAAACACGGACGAGTTGGCCGGAAATTGTCCGCTGACCACCCCAAGTGGTAAATTCGCGCCAAGAGCGACATTACTCGTTGGGAATGAGGCCCGGTAGACCGTCAATACTGTGGGTGTTGCTCTTGAGGCGTTTCTCCCACCACTCCTCTTTGGGCTTGGTCACCACCCAGCGCGCGAGCTGATCGCGTTCACCTTCGTAAGAGTAGAACGGCACGCCCCAACCGCAGCTGTCAGAGATGCGCGTGACATCGACGGTGATCACGTTCCGTGCCCGTTCAATCGTGGGGAACGATGCCATGGCTTCGTCAAAGCCAGGCTCGTCCTGCTGAATCACCTGACCCCGCCCATAGAGGCGCAAGATGTTAGCTGGCCCCTCAAAGGCGCAGAACATGATGGTGATGCGCCCGTTCTGGCGAAGATGTGCGACGGTCTCGATGCCTGAACCGCCAAGATCTGCATACGCCACTTTGTTAGGCCCCAAGATCGCGAAACTGTCATAGCCCTTGGGGGAGAGATTGACGTGCCCCTCCTCACCGCTTGGCGCGGTGGCGACGAAGTACATCTTCTGTTTGCCGATGAAAGCAGCCAGCCGATCGTCGATGGTGTCGTAGATCTTGCCCATGCTCGTCAGTCCTTTTTGAGGCGATAGGTCTCCGCTGCACCGGGGAAGGAACGGTCGCGAACCTCCTCGGCATATCTGGCCGCGGCGTTCGCGATCTCTTCTCGCAGGCTCGCATATCTACGCACGAATTTCGGGGTCCAGTCAAAGAACCCGAGCATGTCCGGGGTCACCAGGATCTGGCCATCGCAGTTGGCTGATGCGCCGATGCCGATCGTTGGGCAGGACACAGCGGCGGTGATCTCCTCCGCCAATGTCTCGTCGACACCTTCGACCACCATCGCAAAAGCGCCTGCTTCGTCGGAGGCGGTGGCTTCGGCGAGCACCGCTTCGCGCTCAGCCGCCGAGCGGCCTTTAGCTTTGAAGCCGCCAGTGGCCAGAACCGCCTGCGGACGAAGGCCGACATGGGAAAGGACAGGGATCCCGCGCTCGGTGAGATAAGCCACCGTGCCCGCGGCGTAGGTCCCGGCCTCTATCTTCACCGCGCCCGCGCCCGTTTCTTTCAGCACACGGGAGGCACTGTCGAATGCTTGCTCGGGCGATGCCTCATAGCTGCCGAAGGGAAGATCGATCACAACCAACGCTTGGTTCGCGCCGCGCATCACCGCCTGACCATGCATGATCATCATCTCAAGCGTCACGCCCACGGTTGAGGGCAGCCCATGGACGACCATGCCGACGCTATCACCGACCAGAATAAAGTCGCAGTAAGGATCAATCATCTCCGCCGTCGGCGCATCATAGGCCGTCAGGGAGACGATCGGCTCGGCGCTTTTCTGCGCTTTGATCGATGCAGCGGTTTTGCGTTTGACGCGGGTTTGAGCAGACATGCTTAGACCTTAGCTGGGCGCAGCGCTTCGGCCTGCGCGCGGGTGAAACCGAGAACATCGCGGATCGACGAGACGAGCACGTTCTCGCCGATGGTCTCGTCGTTGATCTCAACAAGGCGCCAGAGATGCCCGATCAGCGCCTCTTGCTCTTCGCGGTCGAGCCGCTTCGCCGCGGACGCGAAGGTCATCATGGTCCGCTGCCCCGTAAGCGCGTCCTCGGCCTCTTTGCGGAGGTCCTTGGCTTCAGGATTGCTCAGCATAAAAAGTTTCATCAGCGCGGCGGCCGCAACGTCTTGTTCGATCTCTGAATAGGTGCCGTCACGATGGGCCGCGACGACCAGAAGGCCCGCCGCACCGCACCGTGGACTGACGGACGGCTCAGCCGTTGTCCCGTCGCCATCGCCGGGAAACAGCCATTCAGACAGACTTTTGATCATGGGTCAGTCTTCTTGGAATGACGTCAGGGAGAGGACCTCAACATCGAGCTCCTCAAGTTTCGAACGGCCAGGCAAACCGACAAGTTCCACAACAAATGCCGCGGCCAAAACATCGGCGCCGGTCGCACGGATGAGCTCCACCGTCGCAGACGCCGTGCCGCCGGTGGCGAGGAGGTCATCAATCAGCAGGACCTTGTCATCGCGGGTGAAGGCATCTGTGTGCACTTCCAGCGTGTCTTCGCCGTACTCCAGAGCGTAGCTGCGGGTGATCGTCTCCGACGGGAGCTTCCCCTCCTTACGCACCGGCACGAAACCAATGCCCAAACGATCAGCGACGGCAGCACCAAAGATAAAGCCCCGCGCCTCGATCCCAGCGATCACGGTGGCGCCCCGGTTCCGGAACGTGTCCGCCAAGAGCGCGCAGGTGCCTGAAAACACCTCGGCATTGGCCATCAGCGTCGTCAGATCGCGAAAGATGATGCCTGGTTTGGGGTGGTCAGGGATCGCCCTGATCGCTGCTTTCAAATCCAACTGACTGAGCCCCTCCTTGGGCGCATTGGCGCATGTGCGTTCTCACGCGGAGCGGCTAGATTGTGCGCATGCGAACGCAGCTTGCAAGCCTTGCCTTCTTTGCCAGTGTCCTCGCCGCCTGCGGGGGCGCCGAGGACGACGTCTCTTTGAGCGAAGAGGACCGCCTGGCCCTGCCCGCCGATCCCGTATTCGGCCGCAGGGTCTTCCGCCAATGCGCCGTTTGCCATGAGGCAGCGCAAGGAACCGGCCATCGGCAAGGGCCGAACCTCTGGAACATTGTGGGCGCCAAGGCGGGCCAGCATCCCGATTTTATCTACAGCAAGGCCATGAAAAACGCCGACCTCGTCTGGGATGACGCCACCCTCGACGCCTATATCGCCGACCCGCAGGGCACCCTGCCCGGCACCCGCATGGGCTATTTCGGCTCAACCAGCGAAGCCGACAGGCGAGACATCATCGCGTTCCTGCATACTCTCAAGGACGATACCCCTCAG
>JBCBMW010000030.1:0-23958 GCA_039822105.1 Pseudomonadota bacterium
ACGAGTGACAGTGAACGCTTGAACATCGGTGGCCCTCGACCTCTTTCAACTGACGCGTGAGTCCAAGAAGACGACTCACAATGGCTGTCGCTAGCAAAACCGATCACAAAAACAATATTAGGCGAAGGACAATGTGTGAAAGATGCTCGAATTCAGCGAGCAACGAAATCAACGAGCAATATTCGACGAGAGTTATTTGTATCGGCGCAGTTCGACTGGGCCGATTGAGCAGTCCGACACGATATTGTGACGTTACGTGCGGGCCGTCAAAGCGTAGGGGTTTCAGGGCATCGAGGGAGGGACGATCGCCGCCAAATAGCAGTTCTTGCCTTTCAATTTACAGTTTTATTGCAGAGGGTTGCGTAGATAGTCCCTGCGCGTAATGAGATGTCCGGGTGATGCTGGGATCAATCAACCGAGGGTTGGGGTGATGCGGAAGAATCAGCAAAGAGATATCCGGTGGTTGGCTTTGGCCTCACTTCTTGTGCTGGCCGCTTGCGGCCAAGGGGGCCAGCAGCAGGGCCAGGACGGTCCGATGCCCGTCCGGGTGATGAAACCGGCGGTGGAAACCGTCGAGATCTGGGATGACTATATCGGCCGGTTCACCGCGGTGGAGCGAGTGGAGCTCCGCCCGCGGGTCTCCGGCTACCTGGACGCTGTCCATTTCACCGATGGCGCCATCGTCGAGGCGGGCCAGCTTCTTTTCACCGTCGACCAGCGCCCGTTTGAGGCAGCGCTTGAAAGGGCTGAGGCTGAGTTCGAGGCGGTTAGGACGCAGCGTAGCCTGGCGGAGGCTGAACTCGCCCGGGCGCAGGAACTCCTCGAAGCGCGGGCCGGTAGCCGTGAAGAGTATGACCAAGCTTTGCAGGCCCGGGATGCCGCCCGGGCGAACTTGCAGGCGGCGCAGGCCGCTGTGCGGCAAGCCTCCTTGGACCTCGAGTTCACGGAGATCCGTGCCCCGATCAGTGGGCGGATCGGCCAAGACCTCGTTGATGTCGGCAACCTGGTGAGCGCCGAGCAGACGCTTCTCACCACCGTCGTCTCCATTGATCCCATCTATTTTGAGTTCAACGGCAGTGAGCAGGACTACCTGCGCTATCTCGAGTTTGACCGTGACGGCAAACGCGCAAGCTCGCGCCTTGAGCCCAATCCGGTTCGTGTGCGGATCGCAAGCCAGGACGACTTCTCGATCGAAGGCGTCATGGACTTCGTCAACAACGAGATCGACGCCCGGTCGGGCACCATCTTGGGCCGCGCTCGTTTTGACAATCCCGATGGATTTTTGACACCGGGTCTCTTCGGTGAGTTGCGGCTCTATGGCCGCGACCCGTTCGAAGCGGTCCTGATCCCTGACGAGGCTGTGCAGTTCGACCAGTCACGCCAGTTCGTTTGGACGATCAGCGAGGGGCTCGCTACGATGCGGGTGGTCGAGCTGGGGCGTCTTCTCGACGACGGAAGGCGCGTGGTTGAAACTGGTCTCAGTGCAGAAGATCAAGTGATCATTGGTGGGCTTGCGGTGCTGCGGCCTGGCATGCCGGTGCAGCCGTTGCCGCCCGGTCCGCCGCCGGGGCAGGCCGCGCTCGGCCCTGCGATGCAAGAGTAGGCGCCGGCTATGCGCTTCTCTCACTTCTTCATCGACCGCCCAATCTTCTCGTCGGTCATTTCGATTGTCATCGTGATCGTTGGTGCCATCGCCTATTTCACGCTGCCGGTCGCTCAGTTCCCTGATGTTGCTCCGCCCACAGTGCAGGTAACGGCCACCTATCCTGGCGCCTCGGCCGAGACTGTCGCTGACACCGTCGCTACGCCGCTGGAGCAGGAGATCAACGGTGTCGACGGCATGATCTATATGCAGAGCCAGTCGATCGGCGGCTCCACGACCATCACGGTCTCCTTTGAGCAGGGGACTGACGTCGATAACGCCCAGGTGCTGGTCCAAAACCGCGTCGCGCGGGCGGAGCCTCGCCTGCCTGAAGAGGTGCGCCGTCTCGGCGTTGTGACCCAGAAAACCTCGCCAGACTTTCTGATGGTGATCCACCTTCTGTCTCCGGATCAAACCTACGATCAACTCTACGTGTCGAACTATGCGACGTTGCAGATCAAGGATGAGCTGAGCCGGGTCGATGGTGTCGGCAACGTCCTCGTGTTCGGTGCCCGCGATTATGCCATGCGGGTGTGGGTGGATCCCCGGAAAGCGGCGGAGCTCAACCTCACCGTTGGTGACATCGCGGCGGCGCTCCGGGCACAGAACGTCCAAGTTGCCTCTGGCACCTTGAACCAGGCACCGATTTCGGATTCGTCGGCGTTCGAGCTTTCCGTCCAAACCCGAGGGCGCCTGACGGCTCCTGAAGAGTTCGGCAACATCGTCATTCGGTCTGATGGCGATGATCGCTTGATCCGCGTGCGCGACGTCGCCCGCGTGGAACTGGGCGCTCAGGACTACGCCACGAACGCCTATCTCGACAACCAGACCGCCGTCGCCATGGCTGTCTTCCAAAGGCCAGGTTCCAACGCGCTAACCACGTCGGACTCGGTCCTCGAGATGATGGACAACTTGGCCACGCGCTTCCCGCCGGGGCTTGAGTACCAAGTCATCTATAACCCTACAGAGTTCATCGCCCAGTCGGTGCGTGAGGTCTACTCGACCTTGATCCAAGCGATGCTGCTCGTGGTCTTGGTCGTCTTCATCTTCCTTCAGTCGGTCCGTGCAGCGATTATTCCCGTGATCGCCATCCCGGTGTCGCTTGTCGGCACATTCGCGATCATGGCGGCCTTCGGCTTCTCATTGAACACGCTGTCGCTCTTTGGCCTGGTCCTCGCCATCGGCATCGTGGTCGACGATGCGATCGTTGTGGTGGAGAACGTTGAGCGGCGGTTGATCGATGGGATGGCGCCGCGCGAAGCCACACGCACCACGATGAACGAGGTGGGAGGGGCTTTGGTCGCAACCTCCCTTGTTCTCTGTGCGGTCTTTGTCCCAACAGCCTTCATCCCGGGGCTCTCTGGCGCGTTCTACCGCCAGTTCGCTTTGACGATCGCCGCGTCGACGGTGCTCTCGACGGTCGTCTCTCTGACACTCAGCCCTGCCATGGCGGCGCTTCTCCTGCGGGCGCCTGATCCGAACCGACCGCTCAGCTGGTGGGAAAAGCCGCTCACCGGGTTTTTCACGGCGTTCAACAAGGCCTTCACGCAGCTCGCCAACGATTATGGCGACCGGGTGTGCTCGGTCGTCCGTAGGCTTGGTGTCGCCTTCACCTTCTATGCAGTTCTCTTGGTGGCGACGGTCGGCGTGTTCCGCGCCGTTCCCGGCGGATTTGTTCCGGATCAGGACCAAGGTTACGTGATCGGTGTTGTGAACCTGCCCCAGGGCGCTTCGCTCGACCGAACCGATGCCGTCGTGAGAAAGGCAACGGAGATCGGTCTCGCCGTCGACGGCGTGGCGCACGCCGCGCAGTTTGCTGGTTTTAACGGTGCCACCTTCACCAATGCGTCCAATTCAGGCGCGATCTTCTTCACTCTTGATGAGTTCGGTACACGGCGCACTGCGTTTGAGATCCAGCAAGAGCTCCAGAACCGCATGTTCATGGGTATTGATGAGGCCTTTGCCCTTGTCATCGCGCCGCCGCCAGTGCCCGGTATCGGCAATGGTTCGGGTTTCAAAATGATGGTGCAAGACCGGTCCGGTGCAGGTCTACCAGCCCTTCAAAATGCAGCTTACGGACTGATGGGTGCGGCTAACGAAGATCCAAGGCTGACCCAGGTCTTCACGTTCTTTGAGACGACCACGCCGCAAATCTATCTCGACATCAACCGCGAGAAAGCCGAGCTGATGGGGGTGTCGAGCAGCTCTGTCTTTGAGGCGCTCGAGGGATACCTCGGTTCCACCTTCATCAACGATTTCAACTATCTCGGCCGCACCTACCGCGTGACCGCGCAGGCGGACTCCCCGTTCCGCAGAAATGTCGAAGACATCTCTTACTATTATGCGCGGAATGATCAGGGCGAGATGGTCCCTGTCGAGACAGTGGCCGACGCGCGGATGACCACCGGCTCCTCGCGGGTGCTGCGGTTCAACCTTTACCCGTCTGCTGCAGTTCAGGGTGAGCCTGTGCGCGGCGTTTCGTCCGGTGACGCGATCAACCGGATGGAGCAGTTGGCTGAGCAAGTGCTCCCGCCCGGATTTGACTATGCGTGGACGGAGGTTGCGTATCAGCAGACATCCGCCGGCAACACCGGCGGCCTGATTTTCGTCCTTGCGGTTGTTTTCGTCTTCCTCTTCCTCGCTGCGCAGTATGAAAGCGTCACGTTGCCGCTCGCCGTGATCCTGATCGTTCCTTTGGGAATTCTGTCCGCGATGACCGGCGTCATGATCACCGGACAGGCCAACACGATCCTGACACAGATCGGTCTGGTCGTTCTCATCGGTCTTGCCACCAAAAACGCCATTCTGATTGTCGAGTTTGCGAAGCAGAAGAGGGAAGAGGGTGAGACGCGGTTCAATGCGGCGACGGAAGCCGCCAAACTCCGTCTTCGCCCCGTTTTGATGACGGCGTTCTCCTTTATTCTCGGTGTGCTGCCTTTGGTGTTTGCATCGGGGGCAGGGTCGGAGATGCGGAACGTTCTCGGCGTTGCCGTCTTTGCGGGCATGCTCGGTGTGACGATGTTTGGTCTGCTGCTGACCCCGGTCTTCTACGTTGCGGCCGATTGGATTGATGAGAATGTGCTGGGCAGCAGGCGCGACGCCCCCGCGGAGGTGCCCGCGGAATGAGACATGTTCTATCGATAGGCGCCGCCGCAATGCTCGCGGGATGCACGATCATCGGCCCCGACTACGATGCTCCGGAGACGGAAGCGGCACCGGCTTTTGTCGAAGGAGCGGAAGGCTACGAGACGGAAGCGCCCCAGCAGATCTGGTGGGAGGCGTTTGGCGACCCGACCCTCGATCTCCTCGTTGCGCGCGCCCTGTCAGAGAACAACCGCATCGGCGTTGCGGTCAACAATGTGAACGTCGCGCGCGCAGCCTACGGACTGTCACGGCTTGAACGCGTACCTTTCGACACGATTTCAGCGAGTTACCTGCAGACGCGTTCATCTGGCGCTGCCCTCGTTTTGCCGGGTTTGGATCCTGGCGGGCTGACACTGCCTACGGAGGAAATCCTCAATGCGTCCGTGGCCGCGAGTTGGGAGGTTGATCTCTTCGGCCGGGTCACACGCTCCATCCGCGCAGCTGAAGCGGATCTCGAAGAAGCGGCGGCGACGCTGATCGATCTTCGGTCGGTCGTCGCGGCAGAAACCGTTGATGCCTATGTCACCTATCGTGGTCTGACGATCCAAACCATTGTCGCCCGCGAGAACATCCTTAACCAGCAAGAAACCGTCCGTCTCGTGACCATTCGGCGAGATGCTGGCCGCGGTTCTGACCTTGATGTCGAACGGGCTAAGGAACAGCTCGCCTCCACCATTGCCGTTTTGCCGCCGATCGAAAGCCAAGCGAAAGCATCGCTCTATCGTCTGGCCACACTAACCGGTCAGCGGCCGGATGAGATCAAAGTCTTGGCCCAGACCGCCGGGACGCCGCCCACGATCAATGGCGAGTTGCCGATCGGTGATCCCGCATCCATGCTTCGTCGCCGGCCAGATATTCGCGCGGCGGAACGTGCGCTTGCCGCGTCAACCGAGCGGATCGGGCTTGAAATGGCAGCCGCTTTCCCAACTGTTTCGCTAACGGGCTCTGTGGGTACGCAGACGCTTGGAATCGATGACGCCTTCGCGAACGAAGCCCTCAACTTCAGCCTCGGTCCGTCGATCACCTGGTCGCTGACCAATCTCCTCAGGGCGCGGCGTAATGTCTTGGCGGCGAAAGCCAACGCCGCTGGCGCGTTTGAAGCCTATGAGCAAACGGTGCTTCTCGCGCTTGAGGAGACTGAGGCTGCGCTCGTGGCCCAGCGTGCTGTGAAGGCCTCATTGGTGGCTCGGGTTTCGGCGGAGGAGTCGTCGTCCAAGGCGGCGGAGCTTGCGCGCTACCGTTACGAACGCGGCGCGTCTGACTTCCTTGATGTTCTGGACGCGGAGCGGCGAAACCTTGAAGCGCGGAACACGCTTGCGGCGGCGCGGACCGATCTTGCCCGGTCGCAGGTGGCGGTCTTCCGCGCGCTGCGCGCTGATGCTCCGCTCGTTGACCTTAAACAGTCGCCAGATCAGCTTGCGGCGCGTGAGCTGATGCCAGGTGACGAGAAATCCGCTCAGTGATCTCGTCGAGATGTTTGGGGGGCAGGTCGTGCCCCATTCCTTCGATAAGCTGAAGTTCCGCACCGGGAATTGTCCGCGCCACGTCCTCGCCCCCGGCGTAGGGCACAAGCGGATCCGCGGTGCCGTGAATGACCAAAGTCGGGGCCGTCACAGCTTCTCCATAGGCGCGCACGTCACCTGTCTCGAGGATGGCGGCTGTCTGCCGGCGCCAGCCCGACGCATCAAAACCGCGTACCACCGCTGCACGCAGCCACGCGCGAAGCTCATCCTCCGTGGTGCCCCCATCTTGCGTCATGATGAAGGCCCACATCTCATAAAGATGATCGACCGCATCGTCTAAGGTCTTGGGTGATCCCCCGCGTCCAAAGAGGATGCGCGCCGCTTCCCCCGACGGAAACGGTAGCGCGCGATTGTTTGTGGTCGTCATCAGGCAGGTGAGGCTGTGCACCCGTCCAGGTGCGCCGCCGGCGAGAACCTGGGCGATGATGCCGCCCATCGAGAGGCCAATGACGTGCGCGGCGCCGAAGCCAAGCGTGTCCAGAACCCGGGCGGCGTCATCGGCCATGTCTTCGATTTTGTAGGGCGCGCTGGTGGTCATGCCAAACATCCGCATGCCGTACTGAACAATCGGATGAGGTGCGCGCTCTCCTTTAAGGCGTCCGGACAGGCCGACATCACGGTTATCAATGCGCAGAACCCTATGTCCTTGATCTTCCAAAGCTTTGATCAACGCAGGCGGCCATTGCGTCAGCTGCATACCCAAGCCGTTGAGGAGCAAAACGGGCGTCCCATCCTTAGGCCCTGAGAGTTCATAGGCTATGGGAACGGGTCCTGGAACAATACCGGGCATGATCAGTGGTCCTCTAGATACGCGGGGACGAATGCGCTCGCTTTACAATGGGCTGGGTTCAGAAGGCAGGGGGCAGCGGAGGAGGGTGTCGCCGTAAGCTGTCCCGATAAAGAGAGCACCGTCGTGGTAAAGCCCAACGGTGGCCCCCGAAATCGCTCCGCTTTCATCATAAAAGACGTCGCGCTTCTCCCCTGTTTCTGGATCAACTTCGATGATCAGCGACGGCGCTGTCTCAGCTTCTTTTTGCTCGTGCGCCTGGAACGCGAACACGTCAGCGATCCCTGCGACGAAGAGGCGGCCGTCGGGTTTGACTGTCACATTGTCTGGGGTGGTGGCCACGGGGATGCGCTTCTGCTCCTTGACCTTGCCAGTCTCAGGTGAGACCGCGAACTGACGAATGCGCCGACCACGGATTTCGTTGACCCACAGCGTGCTGTTGTCATCCGAAAGAGCGATGCCGTTGGGATAGTTAAGTCCCTTGGCCACGAGTTTGGTGGCGCCGCGGTCATGGAACCCGACGTCGCTGATGGGCAGCAACAGGTTCTCTTCCAGCGCGTGCCCCAGACCGCGCAAGAACTTCCAGTCATTGGTGTAGAAAAAGCGATCCTCGTCCAGAACAGTCACATCATTCGGTGAGCGGATCAGCTTATCACGGATCGACTTGACGTAGGTGAGGGAGCGATCATCCTCAACCCGGAACACCTCGATCGAGTGTCCCATGTCATCGTCGCTCTTGCCGTAAAGCTCACCGTCATGGCTCACAACATAGAGGAGATAGCCGTCAGGCCCTTCAAAGAGGTCGATCCCATGCGGATGAAAAGTCGCGGGCGCTTCATCAGAGACAAACACGGGGTCGCCATCATTCGGCAACCAGTAAATCCCGTCGAGAAAACCGTCGATGCGATCGCGGCGGTCGGTGGCCGAAATCAGGATGCCCTCTCCAGGGATCGATACGAGATCTTCCGCGCCGGCCAAGCGAAAGGACTGATCGCACGAATCCACGAGCACGGGCTCATGCTTCACATACATTCCCGTGAAGCGGGAGTAGGTGACCCCCAACTGCACAACGTAAAGCCCTGCAATTGCTGCCAAAGCCAAAAGAACCAGCCGCCCTCTGCTCATCTCCCGCGCCCTTTCTCGTTTTTGTTCCCGACCCTTTGTCATGGCCGTGTTCGAAAGTCACGAAACCCCGTCAGAAGGCGCATATTTTATGGTTTTCAGCCTCTATTTGCTTTGTTCTGACGGCCAATTCTGTATGTTCTGGGCTTTCGAGTAACAAAAGGAAGGATAGGACCGTGCCTGTTCTCGGTAACGGCGGCTTGGATCGCTTTCACACCACGCGGCGTTTGCCGCCCTACGTCTTTGCGCAAGTGGCTGAGATGGTAGCGGCGGAACGAGCGGAAGGTCGTGATGTGATCGACCTATCAATGGGCAGTCCGGACCTTCCTGCGCCTCGCGTGGTGATCGAGGCTCTGAAAGAAGAAGTCGAGCGCGCAGACGCCTCGCGTTACTCTGCCAGCGCAGGTGTTGAGCCGCTTCGCCGTGCGTGTGCCGACTATTACGGCAAGCGCTTTGGCGTGAAGCTGGATCCTGATCGGCACATCGTTTCCACACTCGGGTCGAAGAACGCGTTTGCAAATCTCGCAACTGCGATCACCGCACCTGGCGACGTTATTCTGGTGCCCAACCCTTCATACCCGATCCACAGTTTCGGGTTCATCTTGGCCGGCGGTGTTGTCCGTCCTCTGCCGATGGAGCCTGGGGATGAGGTCTTCCGGAAAGCGGAATGGGCCATCAGGTACAGTGTGCCGAAGCCCATCGCGATGGTGATCAATTATCCAGCGAACCCGACATCCGAGGTCGCAAGCCTTGAGTTCTATGAAGAGGTCATCCGGTTCGCGCGGAAGCATGAACTCTATATCTTGTCGGACCTTGCGTATGCGGAGATCTATTACGATGATCCGCCTCCGTCGATTTTGCAGGTGCCTGGCGCTATGGATCTTGCCGTTGAGTTCACCTCCGCGTCCAAGAGTTTCAACATGGCCGGTTGGCGCGTGGGCTTTGTCGCGGGGCAAGAGCGGCTGATCTCTGCGCTGACGCGGGTCAAGGCCTATCTTGATTACGGCAGCTTTGCCCCGATCCAGCACGCCGCGGCTCTAGCGTTGCAGCAGTTTGAAGAGATCTCACCAGGCATCCGCGCGGCCTATGCGTCGAGGCTGAGTGCACTCCTCAGTGCCGCGAAGGATTCCGGTTGGAACCTTCCCCGGCCGAAGGCGAGCATGTTCAGCTGGGCTAAGTTGCCCAATGGCGAGACCGACAGTCTGGCCTTCTGTCAACGGATGGTTCGTGAGGCCGGTGTCGCGCTGAGCCCTGGTGTCGGCTTTGGTGAAGCGGGCGAGGGGCATGTTCGCGTCGCTCTGGTGGCTGACGAGGACAAGTTGGCGGAAGCTGCTCGGCGCGTCGGCGAGGCGTTGAGCCGAGGATAGTCATGACGGCATCGGCCCTCCCTGACACTGGCCTCTTGGTGGTCAAGGTGGGCTCGAGCCTCATTGCGGGTGGGCAGAATTTCAGCCTACCCGGTCTTGCGGCTGACCTCGCTGAGCGGAAGGATCCAGTGGTTGTCGTGTCGTCTGGGGCCGTGGCCCTCGGACGTGAAGCCACAGGTGAGGTTCGGCGGGGCACTGATCTTGTGTTGGCTGAGCGGCAAGCACTAGCTGCCATCGGCCAGCCTCTGCTGCAACGACGCTGGCGCGAGGCCTTTGCTGGTCACGGGGTCAGCACAGCGCAAATCCTTCTTACACCTGATATCACAGATCATCGCGCGCGTTATCTCAACGCGCGCGCTACGCTTCGTGCTCTGATCGGTCGCGGTGTTGTGCCGATCATCAACGAGAACGATGCGGTGGCAACGGACGAACTTCGTTACGGTGACAATGATGGCCTCGCTGCGCGGGTGGCCGGGCTGATCGAAGCGGACACGCTTCTTCTCCTGTCTGACATTGACGGGCTTTATGACAAGAACCCCAATGCCCATAAGGATGCTGCGCCTGTACCCCATGTCGGATGGGGGGACATCGACCGCTACCGTGCAGTGGCGGGTCCCAGTGGGTCATCCAGCGGAACCGGTGGCATGCAGAGCAAAATCGACGCCGCATCCTTGGCTGTGGGATGGGGCGTGCGGACGATCATCGCGAGCGGTCATCATGAACGCCCCCTCTCAGCCCTATCGGCCGGAAGCCGGAGCACAATGTTCGAGCCAGGTCCACGTCTCGCCTCTCGACGTCGCTGGCTTGCGGGATCGGTGGAGCGCCAAGGGGCTGTTGAGATTGACCCCGGTGCCGTCACGGCCGTCGCGCAAGGCGCCAGCCTTTTATCCGTGGGCGTCTCGTCAGTGGCGGAACCGTTTCTTACCGGCGATGTGGTGGAGGTGAGGAGCAATGGCGAGCCCATCGCCTTTGGTCTTGCCCTTTGTGATGCCGCGGCGATCAGTGACACAAAGGTCCTCATTCACCGCGACAGCATGGTGCTCAAGGCCTCACTATAGGGCCGTGAGGACAGCCTCAACCGCTTGTTCCGTATCCGCATGACCGCCGAGATCTTTGGTGCGCAATCCGGTTTCGAGGGCGCGTGACACAGCCCTTTCGATGTCCGCCGCCGCGTCATTCATGTCTGCTGAGTGACGAAGGAGCATGGCGCTCGACAAAATCGCGCCGAGCGGATTGGCAATGCCTTGCCCTGCAATGTCCGGTGCACTTCCATGGATGGGCTCGTAGAGACCCGGGTTGCCCGGTTCACCGAGTGATGCGGACGGAGCAAGACCAATCGATCCGACAATCGCCGAAAGCTCATCAGACAGAACATCCCCGAAGAGGTTTTCTGTGACCACCACATCAAAGTCCGTAGGCCGCGTGACGAGATGCATCGCCATCGCATCGACCAGCACGTGCTCAACAGCGATATCCGGATAATCCTGAGCAACGGCATCGACGGTTTTTCGCCAGAGGCGCGACGTCGCGAGGACGTTCGCCTTGTCGACTGACACCAATCGTCCGCGCCTTTTCTTGGCGGCCTCAAATGCGACACGCGCCACGCGATCGACCTCACCGCGAGAGTAGGGCATGAGATCCGTGGCTTGCTCATCACCCTCTTGACGGTCGCCAAAATAGATACCGCCTGTCAGCTCCCTGACGATTAAGATATCTGTATCGAGAACAATATCCTTTCTGAGCGGTGATGCATCCTCAAGGCCAGGAAAAATCCTCGAAGGCCTGAGATTGGCAAAGAGCCCCATGGCCTTGCGCAAGCCCAGGAGGCCAGCTTCAGGACGGGGCGCACCGTCTTCCCGCGCAGCCTTGTCATAGGCCGGACCGCCGACCGCACCCAAGAGAACCGCATCGGCGTTGAGGCAGGCGTCTCGCGTCGCCGAAGGAAGCGGATCGCCTTCTGCATCGATACCGGCGCCGCCGAAGGGATAAGGCTTGGCCTCCAGATCGACACTGTGGTTCGCACACACACGACCCAGCACACGGAGCGCCGCTGACGTCACCTCTGGCCCGATACCATCACCAGGCAGAACAGCGATCTTCAGGCTCATGACGCTTTCCTTTGTTCGTTCTCAAAGGCCTCGATGTCTGGCACAGCATCGAGCAGGACCGACAGCGGATCGGCGCCCTGGAGCAGGCAACGACGCGCAAAGGGTTCGGTGGCAAACGGTACAACGTGATTGCCGAAGCGAACCTCTTCTTCTTCGAGGTCAATCGTCAGCTCACGGCTTGGTTCACTCATCAGCAAATCGAGCGTCGCCTGATCCACCTCCACCGGGAGGAGGCCGTTCTTCACTGCGTTCGACTTAAAGATATCGCCGAAGGATGTGCTGATCACAGCACGCACGCCAAACGCATCGAGCGCCCAGGCCGCATGTTCGCGAGAGCTGCCGCAGCCGAAGTTGTCGCCGGCGACAAGAATGCTGTGGGTCTCGGCATCAACATCGTTGATCGGATGATCCAGGGGCTTCCCATCCTTATCAAAGCGCCAATCGCGAAACGCTGCGTCGCCTAATCCGTCACGATCTGTGGTCGTCAGAAACCGTGCCGGGATGATCTGATCCGTATCCACATTGGTCGTGGGGACAGCGACGGTCTTGCTGGTCACCTTGCCGAAGGGTTTCATGACGAAACCTCCAAAGTCCTGGGGTCAGCCAGTCGCCCCACAACAGCTGATGCTGCTGCGGTGGCTGGGCTGGCGAGAATGGTTCGGACACCTTCGCCCTGGCGTCCACGGAAGTTTCTGTTCGAGGTGGAGACCACGACCTCGCCGGGTGCGCCTTTGTCACCATTCATGGCGATGCACATAGAGCAGCCTGGCTCACGCCACTCTGCGCCGGCACTGACGAAAACCTGGTCGAGGCCTTCATCTTCGGCCTGGCGTTTGACGGCTGCAGAGCCGGGAACCACCAGCATACGGACGTGATCTGCCACACGCTTCCCCCGAAGGAGGCCGGCAACCTGTCGCAAGTCCTCAATGCGGCCATTTGTACACGATCCAACAAAGACGCGGTTGACCGAAATTGCTGACAGTTCTTTGCCAGCGGAGAGACCCATATAGTCGAGGGCCGCGGACGCGTTCTCGTCACTGGCGGTCGGAACGTGCCCGGTCACTGGCGCCGCCTCGTGCGGGCTCACGCCATAGGTGACCATGGGCGCGATCGCCGCAGCGTCGATGGTGATCTCATGATCGAAGACAGCATCGGGGTCGCTATAGAGCTCCGCCCACGATGCGACGGATCGATCCCAGTCTGCGGGCACGCCTGGCCTGTCTTTGAGGTAGGCAAAGGTGGTCTCGTCGGGAGCCACCATGCCTGCCCTTGCGCCGGCTTCGATCGAGAGGTTGCAGAGCGTCATCCGCCCCTCCATCGACAGGGCACGGACGGCCTCGCCAGCATACTCGAGCACAAAGCCGGTGCCGCCATCCATCCCGAGGCGGGCGATCACGGCGAGGGCCATGTCTTTCGCGGTCACACCTTCAGATACGGAACCTTCAAAGGTGACACGAAGCGTCTTCGGTTTGCGTTGGAAGAGTGCTTGGGACGCAAGCACGTGCCCAACTTCGGTCGTACCGATACCGAAGGCGAGGGCGCCAAATGCGCCGTGGGTGCTCGTGTGGCTATCACCGCAGACGACCACGGAGCCAGGATGCGTTCGGCCAAGCTCCGGACCCACCATATGAACGATACCGCGGCGCGGATCATCGAGATCCAAAAGCTCGATCCCATGTGCCTTGCAGTTCGCGCGAAGTGTCTCGACCTGGTTTTCTGCCGCTGGTGTGGCGTAGGGCAGCTTTCCCTCCGCATCAGCAGGAAGGGTGGGTACGGAATGGTCGATCGTCGCCAGGGTCAGGTCGGGGCGTCGTACCTTGAGGTTGCGATCGGCCAGCACTTGAAAGGCTTGCGGGCTCGTGACCTCATGGATGAGATGCAAGCCGACATGCAAAATAGCGGGGCTGTCCGGGGCTTCATCTCTGACGAGATTCCGCTCCCAGACTTTTTCAAACAGTGTTTTGCCGGTCACGCTTCTGCCACCACCCGGTTCGATGCGCCGGACACCAGCGTCCGCAGTTGATCGTCAGAGATCTCGTGGTGCTCGTCGGCCAGGATTTTGAAGGCAGAGAAGACGTCATCGCGCGCGTCGACCGGCACCTCGTGACCCAACTCCTCAAGCCGCGCAAAAAGCGCATGCTTGCCCGAGTGCTTCCCGAGGACCAAAGAGCTGACCGGTGCGCCGACATCTTCGGGTTCCATGATCTCGTAGGTCTTGCGGTTGCTCAGCATACCGTGCTGGTGAATGCCGGCCTCGTGGGCGAAAGCGTTTCGTCCGACAACGGCTTTGTTCCGCTGCACCTTCTCGCCAGTGATGTCTTCGAGAGTACGCGATGCATCGTAGAACTTGGTGGTGTCGATGTTGGTCTGCACTTCGTAGGTGTCCCGGCGGGTGCGCATCGCCATGACAACCTCTTCCATGGCGCAATTGCCTGCGCGCTCACCGATCCCGTTGATGGTGCATTCAATCTGCCGCACGCCAGCGCGAACGGCTGCCAGGCTGTTGGCGGCGGCCATGCCGAGGTCGTCATGGCAGTGGGTTGAGAAGATGACGTCGTTGCCCGGCTCCACCGCTTCGATCAGATAGCGGAACACCTCAAAGGTCTCTTCTGGGGTGAAGTAACCCACCGTATCAGGAACGTTGAGGGTCCCTGCGCCAGCTTCCGTGGCGGTCTTCAAGCACTCAGCGAGGAAGGTCTTTTCTGTCCGCATAGCATCTTCAGCGGAGAACTCGACATCGTCAAAGATCTGCCGCGCGTAGCGCACGCCGTGGTCGATGGCGTCTAGGATCTCACCTTTGCGCATTTTGAGCTTGTGCTGACGATGCGTGGGGCTGGTGCCGATAAAGACGTGGGCGCGCTTGCGCTTGGCGCCTTCGAGCGCCTCTGCCGCCGCATCGATGTCGCGCTCAGTCACGCGGGCCAGGGAGCAGACGATCGGCCCCTCCGCCTCTTGGGCGATGGCTTTCACCGCTTCCGCGTCACCGGGGGAGGCGGCGGCGAAACCTGCTTCGATGACGTCGACCTTGAGGTCAGACAGCGCGCGCGCCATGCGCAGCTTGCCCTTCATGGTCATAGAGAAGCCGGGGCTCTGTTCGCCATCACGTAAGGTGGTGTCGAAAATTCGGACAGTGTCGGTCGGGTTATAGGTCATGGTTCTGGATGCTCAGTAATTCGCTAGTTCGGGAAGGAAGCCTTCCTCGCGGAGGGCGTGAATGATGCGATCCATATGCTCCGGACCCGTGGCTTCGACCGAGATATCGAGATGGGTTTCCTTCGCAGGCAGATCATTGAAGACTTTGTGGTAGGCGACGTCGATGACGTTGCCACCTGCTGCGCCGATGGCCGCGGAAACCCGGGTCAGTTGTCCCGGCACGTCCATCAGCGCGATTCTAAGTCGTGCGAGCCGCCTTTGCCGCGCGAGGTCGCGCATCAAGATTGCAGACAAAAGCCGGGCGTCGATATTGCCGCCGCAAAGAATGCTGCCGACCCGTTTCCCGCGGAAAAGGGAGGGGTGAGCCATCATTGCCGCGAGGCCCGCGGCGCCAGCACCTTCAACAAGGGTCTTCTGGGTGCTGAGGAGAAGAGAGAGCGCACGCTCAAGGTCGCGTTCCTCAACCGTGACGATTTCATCAACCAGTTCGGCGACCACTTTGCGAGTCAGCTGACCAACATTGGCCACGGCAATGCCTTCGGCCAGGGTCATGCCGCCACAAGGCCTGGCGCTGCCGCGCACCGCATTGATCATGCCGGGATAGAGAGAGGCCTGCACGCCGACCACCTTAATGTCAGGGCGCTGCGTTTTCGCAACGGCCGCCATACCGGCGATCAATCCGCCACCGCCGATCGGTACGACCAAGATGTCGAGATCTGGCGTCTGCGCGAGCATCTCCGCCGCCACGGTGCCTTGACCAGCGCAGACATGGGCGTCGTCAAACGGATGGACGAGGGTGAAGGCTTTCTCGTCAATCAGCCGCTTGGCTTCGACACTCGCAGTGTCAAAACCGTCTCCATAAAGAACAACGTCGGCGCCATAGCGGCGCGTCTCTTCCACCTTCACCGACGGCGTGTGCGATGGCATCACGATTGTAGCTTTGATGCCAAGCAGCTGCGCGTGCCGAGCGAGGCCCTGCGCGTGGTTGCCGGCCGAGGCGGCGATAACGCCAGCCTCACGCTCCGCTTCGGTCAAAGACAAGAGCTTCGCCAGAGCGCCGCGCTCTTTGAACGCTCCGGTCACCTGCATGTTCTCGTACTTGAAGAACAGCTCGGTACCGGTCTTTTCAGAGAGCTTCGTGCTCGGAAGGCATGGCGTCATGGCCACATTCGACCAAGCCGCGTTGTCCTTTTCGATGATCGAACGCCAGTCGTCAGCGGGCAGATGGAGCGGATTGCTTCCTACCTCAGGCTCCTCGCAGACCGGGGCCGGTGCGTCGTCAAATGACGGCGGCATGGGGGATCTCCTTCCACCGGCTCGGCTTTTCGCGGCTGCGGCGTTCGAGCCGCACGGTGCGTACATTGTGCAGTCGCTCGATCTGGAGACGGAGGGTCTCAATCGAACGGTTGTTGCCAGTGGGTGAGACCTGGACACGCGTTTCTACGCCGCCCTCGACCTCTTCGACCAAGAGCGAGCGAACGTTCCAACCGCGTTGCTCGATGACTGTCCAAACACGACGCAACGTGCCGTTCACGTCATCGGACTCGATGGTGAACGTCTCAATCGTGGCGCGGCGGGTGTTGGGGGAGAGAGCGATACTCATGACCTATCCCTCCAGCATTTCGCTGTTGGACTTACCTGGCGCGACCAGCGGCCAGACGTTTTCGGCCGGATCAATGATCGCGTGCATCAGGATCGGGCCTTCGGCCGAGAGGAGCCGATCAATCCCGCCAGCGACTTCGCTTCGTTTGCTGATGGTGAAGGCTTCAATCCCGAAAGCTTGGGCGACCACGGCAAAATCGGGGTTATCGGAAAGATCCACCTCAGAGAAATTGCCGTCGAAGAACAGCTCTTGCCACTGACGAACCATGCCAAGGCGCGAGTTGTTGAGGACGATCACCTTCAGCGGAATCTTGTAGCGGTTGAGGGTGGCAAGCTCCTGGATGTTCATCATCACGCCGCCATCGCCATTGATCGACACGACGGTGCTTTCAGGCTCCGCCAGCTGTGCGCCGAGCGCGGTCGGCAGGCTGTAGCCCATGCTGCCGAGGCCGCCGGAGGTCAGGTGCGCCTGCGGACGGCTGAAATGGCAATGCTGCGCAACCCACATCTGGTGCTGACCCACATCGGGGACACCAACGAAACCGTCACCTGCTGCGATCGACAAATCACGGAGCAGTCCTGGCGCAAAGATACCTTCGCCTGGGGCGTCGTAGCGCGCCTTGAACTCTTCTTTCCGCGCGTTGTTGAGCTGTGTCCAAGGCCCGATAGCGCCCGGTTCGGGACGCAAGCTCTGGATCGCGGGAATGAGCTCACCGGCGACAGCCACATCGGCAAAACGGAGTTTCGAGATCTCGCTTTTGTCGCGATCGAAATGGATCACGCTCGCTTTCGGGGCAAAGCTGTCGAGGCGCCCTGTGGCGCGGTCATCGAACCGGCCGCCGATATTGATCAGGAGATCGCACTCCTGAACGGCCATGTTCGCTGCCCGGCTGCCATGCATACCGATCATCCCCAAAAGCTGAGGGTGATCGCTTGGCAAGGTGCCAAGGCCGTGCAGTGTACAGACGGCAGGGATGCCGGAACGTTCGACCAGTTTCCGCACATGCTCGGTGGCGCCAGCGCGGGTGATGCCGCCGCCGAGATAAAAGAGCGGGCGCTCGGCATCCCGCATCGCCGCTTCCGCCCGCCGCAGGCCGTCCTCGTCGAGCGGGAAGGGCACGGGGCCGTTGCTTTGCAGCTCTTTGCCGTGCGCTTCGGCCTGTTGAACGTCTTTGGGCAGATCAACAAGGACAGGACCAGGCCGGCCGCTTTCGGCGATCTGGAACGCCTCGGCGATGATCGCCGGCACATCGGCTGGATCGCGCACGATATAGCTGTGCTTCACGATCGGCATCGTCACACCGAACGTGTCGATCTCCTGGAAACCATCCGTACCCATGATGGGCTGCGCCACCTGGCCGGTGATCGCCACCATAGGCACAGAGTCCATGTAGGCGTCAGCAAGGCCCGTCACGAGATTGGTCGCGCCAGGGCCAGAGGTGGCCATGCACACACCAGCTTTGCCCGTCATCCGTCCGAAGGCCGCCGCGGCAAAGGCGCAGGCCTGCTCATGGCGACAGAGAATGTGCTTCAGCCCGCCGCCGGGCAGAGCATCGTAGACCGGCATAATCGCGCCGCCCGGGTACCCGAAGACGGTTTCGACGCCCTGTGCGACAAGAGCATCAATGACCATCTGCGCGCCAGTGCGCGGGGCGAGGGAGGTCTGGGTCTGATCGTCGGTTTGCGTGGCGGTAGCGGTGGTCACGGTGCACATCCCATGAATTGGGCAAAAGGGTTCACTTTAGGGGTTTCGTCCTCGTCGCTTTCGGCGACGTCCCGCTCAGCGGGAACGACAGGAGCCGAAGCGTCGGTGACAACCAACGCAGCGGCCAGTTTCTTGTCTTCGACTGTGGTCTTCGGCTCCAGCATGGATTTAGCCCTCGTCTTTGTTGTTTGCGCCTGGCTCAGCATTTAGCCAGGTCATCTTTCCACGGAGTTTCCGGCCGACCTTTTCCATGGGGTGGTCAAGATCAGCGGCCATCATGGCGCTGTAGGCTGGCTTCCCAGCGAGGTTCTCGGAGATCCAATCGCGCGCGAAGGCGCCGGTTTGGATGTCTTTCAGGACAGCGCGCATCTTCTCACGGGAGTTGTCGTCCACGACCCGTGGGCCGGACTTGAGGTCGCCGTAGGCGGCCGTCTCCGAGATAAAGTCATGCATCTTGGCAAGGCCGCCCTCGTGGAGGAGGTCCACGATCAGCTTCAGCTCGTGCATGCACTCATAATAGGCGAGTTCTTCCGGGTAGCCCGCTTCGACCAGGGTTTCGAAACCCATGACGACGAGCTCCGTCGCGCCGCCGCAGAGAACAGCCTGCTCACCGAAGAGGTCCGTTTCGGTCTCATCCTTGAACGAGGTCTCAAAGACCGCCGCAGCCGTGCCGCCGACACCGTCAGCATAGGCGAGGGCCCGGTCACGCGCTTCGCCGGTGGCGTCTTGGTGGACAGCAATCAGGCAAGGCACGCCGCGGCCACGCTCGAACTCACGACGAACAAGCGCGCCGGGGCCCTTTGGTGCCACGAGGATAACGTCCACGTCCTTTGGCGGGGTCACTTGGTTGTAGAGGACCGAAAATCCGTGGGCGAACATCAGCGTTTGACCAGCTTTCAGGCTCGGCGCGATGTCGTTCTTGAAGATTTCTTGGTGCGCCATGTCCGGTGCTGTCAGTGCAATGAACTGCGCCTCTTCGGCGGCCTGGGCGGGAGCGAGGACGCGGAAACCGTCCGCTTCTGCTTTGACCTCAGACGGGCCGCCGCGGCGCGCGCCGATGATGACATCAAGGCCGGAGTCCTTAAGGTTCAGGGCATGGGCGCGGCCCTGGCTGCCATAGCCGATGACGGCGATGGTCGTGTCCTTCAGGACCGGCTTCACATCATCCTTGCTGTATTCTTTCAGTACTTCACTCATTGATCATTCTCCTGAAGGGTCGTGGCGCCACGGCTCGCTGATGCGGCGAGGGCGGCGTATTTGTCGAAAACCCCGCCAAAGCGGCGCAGCTTGCGCGGGGTGAAATCTTTGCGGCGGGCATCCCAGTCGATGTCGGCATCAATCCGGCGCGCCTCAGCGTCGATCGAGATCATATCACCTTCTTTGAGGAGGGCGATTGGTCCGCCCACGGCGGCTTCCGGCGCGACATGGCCGATAACAAAGCCGTGGGACGCGCCAGAGAAGCGGCCATCGGTGATGAGCGCGACTTTACCGGCAAGGCCTTGGCCCGCGAGGGCGGCGGTCACGCCGAGCATCTCACGCATGCCTGGGCCGCCTTTCGGGCCCTCATAGCGAATGACGACCACGTCGCCTTCTTTGATGCCGTTCTCTTGCACGACCGCGAAGCACTCTTCTTCGCTTTCAAAGACCCGCGCGGGGCCGGTGAAAGCTCCGTCGCCATAGCCAGCCGTTTTGAGCACTGAGCCCTCTGGCGCGACATCGCCATAAAGGATGCGCAAGCCCCCGGTCTTCTTCACAGGATCTTTCACCGTACGGACGACCTTTTGGCCTTCCGTTTCTTGGGTGGCATCGAGTTCTTCGAACAGCGTCTTACCGGTGACGGTCATCGCGTCTTCGATCAGGCCTGCTTCGCGAAGCCGCTGACCGAACAGGCGGCAACCGCCCGCGGCATAAAGATCCTGCGCCAAGAACCGGCCGCCAGGTTTCATGTCAGCGATCACCGGAACTTCGCGGCTCAACTGATCAAAGATATCGATCGAGAAGGGCACATGGGCCTCTGCAGCAATCGCAGCGAGGTGGAGGACAGCGTTGGTGCTACCGCCTGACGCGACCACCGATGTCGCTGCGTTCTTGAGCGATGTCTCGGTCACCAGGTTCCGTGAACCTGAGCCGAGTGCGATCCGCGCGACCAACTCGCCGCAGCGTTTCGCCTCCGCCGCCTTGCCCTCATCAGTCGCCGGAACGTCTCCAGCGCCCATGGGGGCAAGGCCTAAGAAAGCGAGGGCCATTGCCATTGTGTTGGCAGTGAATTGGCCCCCGCAGGCACCAGCGCCGGGGCAGGCGGCGCGTTCGACGGCACCTAGCTCGTCATCATTCATGGTGCCCAAGGCGTGAGCACCGATCGCCTCAAAGGCGTCTTGGATCGAAATGTCTTTGCCGCCGAGGCAGCCCGCCGCGATCGTGCCGCCATAAAGAACAACGCCCGGCACGTTGCAGCGCGCGAGCGCCATCGCCGCGGCCGGGATCGTCTTATCGCATCCCACAAGGACGATTGCTGCATCGAGGGCGTGACCACGCACGGCGAGTTCAATGGAGTCGGTGATCACTTCGCGGCTGATCAGGCTCGCCCGCATGCCCTCATGGCCCATCGTGATCCCATCCGAGACCACCGGTGCGCCAAATTCCATTGGCCAGGCACCGCCTTCGCGGATCCCGTCGCAAACCGGTTCTGCCAATGCTTTCAGATGCATGTTGCAAGGCGTGACCGACGAGTAGGTGTTGATGACACCGACCAAGGGCCGGTCAAAATCCGCATCCTGCATACCGGTGGCACGCAGCATCGCGCGGGCGGCGGCCCGGGCCGGTCCCTTGGTAATGGCGTCACTGCGTTTGTCTGTCGTCATGGTGGTCTCTGCTGTCTCCGGATGAAAAAAAAGCTCCCCTGGTGGGGAGCCTCGCGTCGGTCAGGTTGTCCTGGTCCGATGCCGCTCCCTAGGGGCTGGCGATAATAAGAAGGACGAGGACAATAGGGAGGATAGACGCCGCGAAGACGCCGTGTGGTTCAACGAAGGTCATGGTCTTAGCCATGGGTGAACGCCATCCCTCGGCGGAAACCGCTTCCGCCTTGAATTGTGGCTAACATAAGGTTGCGTGCACCGCAACGAGCGTCCGGCAGGAAAATGCAAAAAATATCGGGCATGCGACCGATATCTCTAACCGTTGAGTCTGTCGCGCCGACATTGCCTACGAAACGGCGCGACTGCGACACAATTGGGCTCTTTGGCCCGTGCATTCTTCAAGGGTGACAAGGTGGACGGCGTTGGTTAGACGCATCGCTCGGCGCGGGTATAGCACAATGGTAGTGCAGCAGCCTTCCAAGCTGAGGATGCCGGTTCGATCCCGGCTACCCGCTCCATAGATCAATGCCGATGAGCAGGGTTCGGCGCATTGCCCGGGACATCGCAACGCTAAGACGTCCACCCTTTTTCAGGATAAAAGATCAATCCGTTCGCGGAGTGGCTGGAACAACAACGACCCGTCAGCCTCAACGACTAACTAGGCTGTGTTCAAACTTTCACGCGATTAGCGCGCTTTAAGCGCGTTTGGCCTTGCGCTTGCTACCAGCAGCAGCGCCTGCGCGTTTCCTTGGGCCCGTGCCATCGGCTTTGCGCGCCGGTTTTCCCTTGCCTTGGGACTTGCCGGGCTTTCGGGGTCGGCGTTTGAGCTCCACTGGAGCCTCCTCCGTGTCAGGAGTCCACGGACCTTTGCCTCTCGCCGTTTCCTGTTTTTCCTCCGTGCGCGTTTCTTGTCGAGGTGCGCCTCGGCTGCGGGTGCCTGTTTTGGGGTGAGGTTTGGCTGGGTGCCGCTGCGGTTTTGCCCCAGCGCTTCGTTCCTCAGGACCAGGAGGACCGTCGGCGAGGCGTGCCTCGATGCCGTCCTCAATCGTCGCGCCTTGTGCGACACGGACCAGGAAGTCAGATGCGCCTTCCGGGTCAAGCTGCACGTAGGTTTCATCTTCCCGTATGCGGATGGCACCGATGGCAGCTTTCTTCATCGAACCCGCTTTGCAGAGCATCGGCAGAAGCCAACGAGCCTCCGCCCGGTTGGAGCGGCCGACTGACAAAGTCACCCACACCGCGTCTTCGATATCCACCCGCGGCTTGCGCTCCCTTGGCTTGGAGAGGTCTTGCACCTCTGACAGCTCTTCCGGGGCCGAGCGGCCGGCCTGGTGGATACGGACAATGGCCGCGGCGAGATGCTCGGCTGAGTAGGTCTCGGCAATGGTCTTGGCGAGGTCAGTCAGCTCGCCGGTTTCAGTGAGCGCTGGATCGGAGAGCAAACGCTCATCATCCTTCGCGCGCACCTCATCCGCCCCCGGAGGGCTCACCCACTCTGCCTGCACCTTGGCATCGCCGAGCAGGCGTTCGACCTGCCGCCGTGCGCGCGGCGGCACGATCAGGACACTCGTGCCCTTGCGTCCCGCTCGCCCGGTTCGGCCCGAACGGTGAAGCAGGGCCTCGCGATTCTTCGGTAGGTCGGCGTGGATCACGAGCTCAAGTCCTGGCAGGTCGATCCCGCGTGCGGCGACGTCCGTTGCCACGCAGACGCGTGCCCGTCCATCGCGCATCGCTTGCAGAGCATTGCTCCGCTCCTGCTGGCTCAGTTCGCCTGAGAGCGAGACCACGGAGAAACTGCGATTGGCCAGGCGGCTGGTGAGCCGCGCCACCGCTGCCCTGGTGGAGCAAAAGACGATCGCGTTTTCCGCCTCGTGAAAGCGGAGGGTGTTGATGATCGCCCGTTCACCGTCATGCTGTGCCGTGACCATCGCTTGATAGGTGATATCATCGTGCTGCTTTGTCGGGGCACTGACGGCAATGCGCAGGGCATCGTCCTGATAGCGCGCGGCGATTTTCCCAATGCCGCCGCCAACGGTCGCAGAGAACATCAGGGTCCGGCGCTCTTCGGGGCAAGCGTCGAGGATCGCTTCCAGCTCTTCACGGAAGCCGAGCTTCAGCATCTCGTCGGCCTCATCGAGGACCACGGCGCGGAGGTCTTTCAGCTTCAGGGCCTTGCGCGCGATGTGGTCAACAAGGCGGCCAGGCGTGCCGATGACGATGTGGGCGCCGCGGCCGAGTGCTTGGCGCTCGGTCCGCATATCCATCCCGCCGACGCAGGTCGCGACCCGGACCCCGGCCTCAGCGTAGAGCCAGCTCAGCTCCTTGGCGACTTGCAGAGCGAGTTCTCGCGTGGGGGCGACGACCAGGGCGACGGGCGCCTTTGTGTCTGGCAAGCCTTCGCCATCTTCCAAAATGTCGTCACCCATCGCGAGGCCGAACGCCACGGTCTTGCCCGAGCCCGTCTGCGCCGAGACCAGGAGGTCGCGACCCGCGAGATCGGGCGCGAGCATGGCATCTTGGACCTCCGTCAGAGCGGAATAACCCTTGGCGGAGAGTGCACGGGAAAGGGCGGGCGGCAGGCCCGAAGCCTCGGCAGTGGTGGTCATGAACGGTCCAAACGGGGTCAAAAGCGGAGGGGCTTCAGAGGCCCGCGGCGCGGCGGTCGCTGCGACGCAACCAAAAATCAACCGCGCCCATAATGGAAAGCTGCACAAATAGCGAGCGTGTTTCGTACGCTTGCCAGGCGGCGCGCAAATGACGTTGCTGGCGAACAGTTTTGCGGCCTGACCATCCGCCAGCCTGCCAAAAGGGAAACGGAGCCCGTCCCTTGTGTTGGGCGTGAATCGAGGTGACGATCCAGCGGAATGATGGTGCGTGAGGGGCGATATGAGCAGCTCGAACTGGATACGAATGATCGGCGCCTGCGCCGCTTTGCTGGGCTGTAACGCAG
>JBCBMW010000031.1:0-17054 GCA_039822105.1 Pseudomonadota bacterium
TGCTCATCTACGCCCGCGCGGATGTTGAGGTGACGGGCCTCGCCGCGGCCGTGGCCGTTCTGATCTCAGGCTTCTTGCAGCTCGCCGCGCTCGTTTGGGGGGCCGCGCGTTCGCAGCTTCTCCTCCGCCTCAGGACGCCGCGGCTGTCAGAATATGGTCGCCGCATGATCACACTCGGCGCGCCCGGCTTTATCGCCGCGTCAGCGCTCCAAGTGAATGCGATCATCGGCACCAACATCGCCAGCCGCCAGGACGGCGCGGTGAGCTGGCTCATCTACGCCGACCAGCTCTACCAGCTGCCGCTGTCGATCATCGGCATCGCGCTCGGGGTCGTTCTGATGCCCGCGATCGGCAGGGCCGTGAAGTCCGGCGATGAGGCCCGCGCCCGCGCGACGCTCGAGCAAGGCTTCCTCACAGCCATGTTCTTCGCCATGCCAGCAGCCGTTGGAATCGTGATGCTCGGCAATTTCATCGCCGAGGCGCTGTTCCAAGACCTCGCAGGCTTCGCGACACGGCTGATCGGCGCCGGCGGCTCGGCCTTCAACGATACCGATGTCACCATGGTGGGCTCCGCCCTCTTTATCTTCGGCTTTGGCCTACCCGCCTATGTCCTGCAAAAGGTGTTCGCCGCGGCGTTTTTTGCTCGTGAGGATACCCAGACGCCGATGCGCTATGCGATCACCGCAATCGTCATCAACGCAGTGATCTCGATCGCTCTCTTCCCCAAGATTGGGTTCTTGAGCGTGCCAACCGGCACCGTGATCGCCGCTTGGACCGAAGTGGCGCTGCTTTCGACCACGCTTCGGCGGCGGCATATCTTGAGGCTCTACCACCTGCTGCGGCGTCTTTTGGGAATCTTGGGCGCCAGCGCCCTTCTCGCGCTCTCGCTTCACTATCTTTTGGGCATGCGTGAGCCGCTTGAAGCGCTCGTTTGGAACCAGAGCTGGATCGTCCTGTTTACCATCGCGATCCTTGCTGTGCCTGCTTATGGGCTTGTCAGCATCATTTTGGGCGTGATCACCAGCGCCGACATCAGGCGAACCCTGCGCGGTTAACACTTCACTTCCGCTGGGTTTCAGACCATATTGGGGCGTCTAGGGGAGACCAATATGGCGCGCTCACTCGACCGCGGGGTTCGGTTCACAGGCTCCAGCGGCGCCGTTCTCAACATGCTGATCGTGCTCGGCCTGGTGGGCGGGATTGTTTACTATCTCTCACCGCTGAGCCCGCAGCCGAACGAGCTTTTGATCACCGCCTTCATGGCGAACCCGTATCTCAACGGGCTGATCCTCTTCGTGCTGTTCATCGGCATCATGTACAATCTTCGCCAGGCCATGATGGTCGGCCCTGCTGTCAGCTGGATCAACTCCTTCCGGAACTCCGTCGACCCTTCGCGCACGCGTCTCCCGCGCGCGCCGATGCTCATCACCGCCGTGAGCCGGATGCTGCTCGATGCTGATGAGCGCGGCGGCCGTTTAAGCCAGGCGTCGACCCGCGCTATTCTCGATTCTGTCGGCCTACGGATTGATGAAGGCCGCGAGATTGGCCGCTACGCAACCAACCTTCTGGTCTTCCTTGGCCTGCTCGGTACCTTCTGGGGCCTACTCCAAACCGTGAACGGTGTTGCCGACGTCATCGGGTCTCTCTCAGGGACGGCGAGCGGTAACGGTTCAGACGCCGTGGGCAGCCTGATCGCCAACCTCAACGCGCCGCTCTCGGGGATGGGAACCGCGTTCAGCTCGTCGCTCTTTGGCCTCGGCGGCAGCCTTGTCCTGGGCCTTCTCGATATCCAGGCGGGTCAAAGCCAAAACCGTTTCTACTCGGATCTTGAAGACTGGCTCTCGGGCATCACCGACACGACAACGGCTCGCGGCGCAGGCAGCGACTCGGCGAACTACACCGCCGATCTTGAAGGCACGATCAGCCGGCTTGAAGCCACCCTCGCGCAGCTGGCCCGCGGCAATGAAGAAGGCACGGCGGCGGTTCAAAAAGAGATCCGCCAGCTCGGCCGCACCCTCCTCGAGGGCAAGTCCCCAAGGGGGCGCTAAGCCATGGCTCGTCGCCGTTCCCGCGGCGGTGACGCCGCCATCTGGCCAGGCTTTGTCGACGGTCTGTCGAGCCTGATCCTGGTCCTGATGGTTGTGCTGTCCCTGTTCGTGGTCGCACAATTCTATCTCGGTGAGGCGCTGACACAGAAGGATACGGAGCTCAACTCCCTCCGTGCCCAGATCGCTAAACTCGTTGATGACCTTGCACTGTCTGATCGCCGGAACCAGGAACTCACCCTGCGGATTGGGACACTGGAAGACGAGATCGCGGCTGGCGAGGAACGTATCGCAGCGCTGACGCTTGCCCTATCTTCAGCAGAAAGCGCCGTGGCAGCATCCGCCGAAGAACTCGAAGCCGAAAAAGCGCTGAGTGAAGAGCAAAAGTCTGAGATCGCGACCCTGAACGCACAGCTCGCAGCTCTTCGCCGGCAGCTTGCCAGCCTTCAGGAAGCTCTCGAGGCTGCGGAGGCGAAAGATCTCGAGCAGCAGGCGCAGATCGAAAACCTCAGCCAACGTCTGAATGCAGCCCTTGCGCGTAAAGTGCAGGAACTGGCCGAGGTTCGCTCTCGCTTCTTCGAAGCCCTGCGTGAAGCCCTGGGCGATCGCGACGATATCCGCGTCGTCGGTGACCGGTTCGTCTTTGAAAGCGACATCCTGTTCGGCAGCTGCTCCGCCACGATCAGTGCCCAGGGCCAGCTGGAGCTCAACAAACTCGCCGAGGTCCTGAACGACATTCGCGGCGATATCCCATCAGAAATCGCCTGGGTCTTGCGGGTTGATGGGCATGCGGATCAGGAACCTCTTGGCCCCGCTTGTAGAGCGCAGTTCGCATCGAACTGGCACCTCTCAGCCGAGCGCGCGATCTCCGTCGTCCAGTATCTCGCAAGCCGCGGGGTCCCGGAGAACCGTCTGGTTGCCGCAGGCTTCGGTGAGTTCCAACCGCTGGTGCAAGGCCGTGATCCGATCAGCCTCGCCACCAATCGCCGGATCGAGTTCAAGCTAACTGAGCGCTAAAACCCGCGGAAAGTGCACCATTCGTCGAGTGGTGCACGCTCACTGCGCCATTGGTTTACAGGTGCGTCCGTATCAGGATGGCCGAGCGCCATGCCGCAATAGAGAAGCTCGTCCTCTTCCAATGCAAAATGTCCGTGCAAGGTGTTGCGCACCATACCCCAAGCCTCTTGCATGCACGTGCCAAGCCCCTCGGCCTCTGCCCTTAGTGCGATCGACTGCATCAGCATGCCTATATGGGCCCATTGGCCGTGCCCGAAGCTCTTCCGGGTGATGAAGAAAAGGCCGACGGGTGCGCCGAAAAAGGTAAAGTTCTCCGCTACCCAGGCAAAGCGGGCGGCTTTGTCTTCACGCGCAATGCCCATGGCAGCGTAAAGGTCCTCACCCACCTTGAACCGCCGGGAGCGGTAAGGCTCACCCAAAGGCTTGGGATAAATGCGATAGTCGCCCTCTTCACCGGCGGGGTTGGCGAAAAGCGCGCCTTGGGCGGCCTTGGTGATCGCCTCTTTGTCCTCACCGGCCACAACGATCACACGCCAGGGCTGAACGTTGCCGCCCGATGGTGCGCGTACGGCATCCGTCAGGATTGTCCGGACCGTCTCTTCACTGACGGGTTTGTCCAGAAACGCCCGAACAGAACGCCGCGATGCCAAAGCCTCCACAACGTCCATCGGCTCAAATCCCGGCGAACTGCTTGGCCATCGCAGCCAGTGGGACGATCATCTGGGCATAGCTGCCCGCCTTGTCGCTCGACGCATTGCCGTCCGCTGCGCGTTTGACCACCCCCTGCACAATGCCAATCAGCCGGAACAGATTATAGGCGTAGTAGAAGTCAAGCTCCTCGGGTATCGCGGCGCCCGTTTTCTCCGCATAGCGATCAAGCAGCGCCCGCTCATCAGGAATACCAAGCTCGGCAAGATCCACGCCCGTGAGGCTAGGGCCTCCACCTGGCGACATCGGCATTTTCCAGTTGAGGAGATAATAGGTGAGATCAGCCAGGGGATGGCCGAGGGTCGAGAGCTCCCAATCGATAAGACCGATCGGCGTCGGGCGCTCCGCCCCCATCATACAATTGTCGAGACGGAAATCGCCATGGGTCAGCGTCGTTTGGTCATCCGCAGGCACATGCTTCGGCAGCCATTCGATCAAGTCCTCAACATCTTGGACGTCTTGGGTTTGGCTGGCTTTGTACTGTTTTGACCAACGTGCAATCTGCCGCGCGATGTAGCCGCCCTCTGGCCCATAATCGCCAAGGCCGACAGCCTTGTAGTCGACCTGGTGGAGCGCCGCCAACGTGTCCGTCAGGCCGAGATAAAGCTCCGTACGCTCATCCTTCTCAAGCTCTGGCAGAAGCGGGTTCCAGAAAATCCGCCCCTCCAGGAACTCCATAACAAAGAACTCCGAGCCAATCATCTCCGGGTCTTCGCCATGGAACAGCACCCGGGGCACCGGCACAGGCGTATCCCACAGGGCCATCATCACCCGCGCCTCGCGGCCCACCTGGTGCGCAGAACCGAGCAGCTTCCCTGGCGGTTTGCGGCGAAGGACATACTTGCCTTCATCTGTGGTCAGAAGATATGTCGGGTTTGATTGTCCGCCTTTGAACTTTTTGACCTCAACGCCGCTTTTGAGGCCCGGCACATGATCACCGGCGCCGCGGATGAGGCCCTCCACGTCGAACGCAAGATGATCCGGCACATCACCGAGACCGTCAAAATCACTGGCCATGGGGCCCTCCCAATTCATTTGTCAAAGCTTGTGGCAAAAAAGCGTGGGCCAACCAACCCGCCTCGTCATTCAACATCGGCCACCGTGCGGAAGCCGATATGGTTGGTGCCGAGAGATGCTTCTTGCGGCTGTTCACCGCCCGGCCGAAAGTTGGAGCAATAGTTGTTGGCGCAGAGATAAGAGCCGCCTTTCAGAAGGCGCGTGCCGCGACCAACTTCCGTCGTGGTCCACTCCCACACATTGCCGCTCATGTCGTGAAGGCCATAGTCGTTCGCCGGGAAACAGCCGACCGGTGCTGTGCCGAGATGGCCGTCCTCCCCTGTATTTTGGACCGGGAAGATGCCTTGCCAATAATTGGCATCGTCACGGGTGATGGCGCGGTCGCCCCATTCAAAGCGCTTGCCCTCAAGCCCGCCGCGCGCGGCGAACTCCCATTCCTGTGCGTTGGGCAGGCGGCGCCCGACCCACTGTGCGTAGGCGACGGCGTCTTCGTAGGCGATATGGACGACGGGGTGGTTGTCCTTGCCTTCAATGTCGGTCCCTGGACCGCCCGGACGGCGCCAATCGGCGCCCTCAACAAAGGCCCACCAGGACATGGGGTTGAGCTGCACCGCGCCGCTTTCAGGGGGCACGAAGACGGCTGACCCCGGCCGGCGAGCCTCGTCAGGCAAGCTGTCATACTCCGGCTCCGGCAGCCCCCGTTCGGCCCTGGTGACATAGCCGGTAGCCTCGACGAACGCAGCAAACTCCGCGTTCGTCACTTCCGCAGTGTCGACGGCAATGGCCCGCCCCGAAGGCAACACGACCTCCACTTCCCCGGCACTCATGATATCAGCCGCACACGAATGGGTGGCAACATCGCGCTCACCGCAGGCCGCGAGGCCAAAGAGCAGCGCGATGCCAGCAGCAACACGCAAGGCAAGGGAGCTGTGGATCACGACAATGTCCTTAGAGACCCAGGTCAGCAAACTCCGCCGACGTCATTTTACCCAGTTGCGACATGTGAACCTCGTCGGGGCCATCGGCGATGCGCGTCGTCCGAACAGCGCTCGACCACTCCGCAAGCGGCGTGTCTTGGCAAACACCCATGCCGCCAAAGACCTGGATAGCGCGGTCGATCACGTTCTGCGCCATGGTCGGGCCAACGATTTTGACCATGGAAATGAACTCGCGCGCGCCCTCAACGCCGCGTTTGTCCATCCGGTCAGCGGCCTCCAGCACCAACAGACGGCACTGCTCGATCTCGCACCGTGAGCGCGCAATCTCGTGCTGGACGCTGGTGTTCTTGATCAGTGGCCGGCCAAAGGCGACACGCTGATGGGCACGCGCGCTCATCAGCTCAAGCGAGCGCTGCGCCACACCCACCAGAGTCATCGCGTATTGGAAGCGGCCTGGCCCAAGACGGCCCTGGGCGATCTCAAACCCCCGCCCCTCGCCAAGGATCATGTTCGACACCGGCACCCGGACATTGTCGAAGAACAGCTCCGCCTCACCCCCTGGTGAATGAAGATCACCAAAGACGCGCAGGTGGCGGACGATGTTCACGCCCGGCGTATCCTTCGGCACCAGGATGGTTGAATGCTGGCCGTGCCGAGGGCCGTCCGGGTTGGACCGCCCCATGACAAGAAGCAGCTTGCATTTCGGGCTTACCGCGCCCGTGGCCCACCATTTCCGGCCGTTGAGGACGTATTCATTGCCATCGCGCCGGATCTCAAGCTCCATGTTGGTGGCGTCAGATGATGCCACCTGCGGCTCTGTCATGCAGTAGGCTGAGCGAATTTCTGCGTTGAGCAGCTTATAGAGCCACTGGTCCTGCTGTTCCGGTGTGCCGTACTTCGCCAAGACTTCCATGTTGCCGCGATCCGGGGCGGAACAGTTGAAAAGCTCTGGCGCCCACGAGACCCGCGCCATGATCTCCATCAACGGCGCGAATTCGAGATTGGTGAGACCAGGGCTCCACTCGCCATACTCATGCGGCAGGAACCAGTTCCAAATCCCTGCGTCCCGGGCCTTGGCCTGAAGGTCACCCCACCAATCCGGGTACTGCCAAAGGTTAGCAGGATCATGCACAAACTCGCGATGCTCGATTTCGCGCGGATAGACGTGCTCATCCATGAACGCGACCAGGCGCTCTTTGTACTCCAGCGTCTTGGCGTTGGGCTCAAACCCCATGACTGTCTCCTCCGGTCCCAGTGGACCGATTGTGGTTTTTGACAATCATGCTGACAGCTTTTTGGGAGGAGTCCAACAGGCTCCTCCCAAGAGAAATGACCGATATGTCAGCGAAGTGCGCGGCCGATGGCATTCACCGTGTCACGCAAGGCTGCCATCCGCTGCTCGTTCGTGTCATCCGCCGGGGTCCCGGCGTCGCGGACGAGGTCGCGCAGGGACTTGGCAAACTCACGATCGCTCGCGCCAGCCTCGAGCTTTTCAGAGGCCTCACCAAGAGCGTCCCTGATGCCCTTGATGGTGTCCATCGGCAGTGCGCCATCGCGCTCCAACTGATCAAGATAGGCGTGGGCAATCACCGGATCAGCTGGCCAGGTGACCGTGAACTGCTGCTGCGGGTTAAACGTGCCGCCCATGTCGGCAAGCTTGGCCGCAGCCAGCTCATTCTCGGTCAGGTAATCGCTCGGCAGGAGCTCGAAAACATCCAGACCACGGACAATCTCGGTCCCGTAGATCTTGCCATTGTACCAATAGGTCGACCAGTAGCCGCCAACGATCAAAAGCTCATCATGGATCGGTCCACGGTCAAAGTAAGCGATCTCCACCGGGTTGGAGCTGTCCGTGAAGTCGATGACGGAAAGGCCGCCTTGGTACCAGGCCTGGACGAAGATATCGCGTCCAGGGACCGGGACGACACTGCCATTGTGCGCAACACAGTTTTCCTGTTCGACCTGCGGCGCGGGGATCTTGAAGTAGCTGCGGAACTCAAGCTGTCCGTCGACAATGTCATAGATCGCGTTCGCGCCCCAGGTCTGGGGATCAGAGGCCTTGCACCGCGGCGCGCCGCCACCGCCCCACTCATCCGTGAACAGAACTTTGGTTCCGTCATTGTTGAAGGTCGCCGAGTGCCAATAGGCAAAGCCCGTGTCCGTCACATCATCAATGCGGCGCGGGTTCAGCGGGTTTGAGATATCGAGAATGATACCGTTGCCCGAGCAAGCGCCCGCCGCAATCTTGGCCGCCGGGAAGACCGTGATGTCATGGCACTGGTCCGTACGCTCCGTTTCTTGCGTGCCCTCGCCGTGGTCACCGCCGCCCCAAAGGCCAGCGATGTCGCCTGTGCGGCGATCGGCAAAGACCCGGGGGCTCGATGTGATCCGTGCCTGCGAGGGATCAGCCAGCGGGATTTCAATCACATCGATGCTGAAGAGCGCGGTGTCTTCGTTACCGGGCTGGCCAACCAGGCAGCCCTCAAGCTCCTCACCATCGCGCACCCGCGAGGTGCCGGAGTTGTAGACGACAATGCGCCGATCATTCGCCGAGACGATCGAGTGGGTGTGCGAGCCGCGGCAGGTCTGCACCAGACCCACTTGCCGTGGCCGGGTCACGTCGCTGATGTCAAAAATCCGTAGGCCGCGGAAGCGATCAGGGCTCACGTCCTCACCGACACCGTCGAGGCCGCAATCGATCCGGCCGCGGGTTTGTTCCACTGACATGATCAGGAGATCACCGACAATCGAAACGTCGCCCTGCCCGCCAGGACAAACAATCGAGCTCTTGAGCTCAGGCATGCCGGTCGTGTCGAGCTCGTAGACGTTGAAGCCGTGATAGCTGCCAGCCACCAAGATATTGTCCGAGAACGCCATATCAGTGTTGGCGAAATCGAGGACGGGGTAGCGTTCACCCCACTCGGTTTTGCCCTCTTCCGCCTCATCACTCGGTAGAGCGGGCGGCAGGCCAGCGGGGTTGTTCGGATCAACGAAGCCTTGCGGCTTGGGCAAGCTCACAAGCTTGGTCAGGTTCGCGATGGCCGTGCCGGCATCGTGGTGGCCAGGCGCCAGGCCGACCCGCGGATCGTCCGAAAGCCCCGCAAGCAAGACGGTCATCTGTTTGATCTCAGCTGATTGATCAGCAACGATATCATTGGTGAACTCGAACAGCACCGGGTCATAGGCTGAGCCCGGCTTACCATGGAGGTCATTCACCATGGTGATCGCCCCCTGGTGGTGAGGGATCATCAGCTGCAGGAACAAACGGTCGAAGTCTGTGCCCTCGGATGCCTCAAGCTGCGCCAGCTGTTCAGGCGTGGCCATGCCCATCATCTCGTGGGTCATATGCGTGGCCATATGGTGCCCACCATGATGGCCTGCGTGCTCGCCCTCAACGCTTGGGGCCATTTGATCGCGTTCGGTGAGCCAGCTTTGCATGAATGCAATTTCGTCAGCCTGCGATGCACGAATCTTTGATGCGATCTCGATAATTGACTCGTTGTTGGTCCGTTCACCAACCATGTTGGCCATCACCACGGCCTGCTGATGGTGGGGGATCATGTCTTGCATGAACCGCACGTCATCGCCGGAGAAAGAGGATGTGGCGATGCTCTGTGCTTCGTCCGCCGTCAGCTCGCGCCCCGCTTCGCCGGGAGCCCCCGGCTGGACAATCGGCACGTCCTGCGCCTGGGCGGCGGCAATACTGAAAGCTGATGCGCAGCTGAGGCTTACAAGCCGTACCAGCAGCGATGTCTTCAAAGTCTCGTTCATGATGTCCAAACCGGAATTCTTACTGTCGCCAATTGACCTAGGCCGCCTTGCCGGTTTGCTCAATCGCGAGACTCCGGCGCCCTCCCCTACCGCAACTGCGAAGGGCGCGTGGCTTCTGGCCACGGCGTGCTACATGTCCGACAGGCTAAGATGGGAACGATCATGAAGCTTCTCGGCATCCCCGCATCAAACAGCACGCAGTCGATCAATGCCAAGCTTGTGCGGCTGGCGCTTCAATGGACCGCAGAACAGCTGCCCTCTGGCGCCGAGACGAGCGTTCTTGACCTCAACGCCTTCGAAATGCCGATTTACAGCAGTGACCGCGAGGCCGCGAGCGGTGTGCCCGATCTCGCCCAGGCCTTCCTCGACAAAATCGGCGAGGCCGACGCTCTTATTATGTCGTTTGCGGAACATAATGGAAGCTACACCGCCGCCTTCAAAAACATCTTTGATTGGGCAAGCCGGATCAGCGGCAAGGTCTACCAGGACAAACCGATGGTCATGATGGCCACATCACCAGGCAAACGCGGCGGCGCCGGTGTTCTCAGCGCAGCAAGCACCGCCGCGCCGTTCTTCGCCGCCGACCTGATCGGCACCTTCTCCCTTCCCAGCTTTCATGAAAGCTTCGACCAAGACAAAGAAACGATCACGGATGGCGAGAAAGCCGCAGAGCTCCGGGAACTGTTGAACCGCCTTGCCCAGCGACTTACCTGACCAAGACGTGCCACGGGATGGCCGACGGTTGAGCGAACCAAAGCCACGGAGCTTTTGTGAGACAAAGCATTGCCGAGAGGTTCTCCGACCCGGCCGCGTTTGGAATTCCCCTGCCGGGGAACGCTGACGCGCAGCCGCCACGGCTTTTTCGGGATGCCAAAAAGAGACAAATCGGTCGCTGTCTAGCATACAGGATTGATCCCGCACATCAGACGGGCCCAGAACAAACTGTCTTATGCGTACACGGATGGGCGAGCCGCGGCTTTCATCTCGGCGCCTTCGTCCCGCCTCTCATCCGGCAAGGGTGGTCGGTGGAGGTGATCGACCTGCCTGGTCACGGCGCCAACAGCAAAGAGAACCTACCCATTGACGATGCCGTGACGTCAGTGGCCGAAGTGATCCGGGTGGTCCGTCCAGGGGGCGTCATCGCCCACTCGTTCGGCGCAGCCGTCACGTCGGCTGTGGTTGCGGTGATGGAGGCAGCCTGGCCGCGACTGGCGCTCATTGCCCCGCCGGAAAGCCTCGCCGCCACAGCCGAAGCGTTCTGTCAACGCACGGGCGCCTCATCCGCCGAACGTGAAGAACTGATGGCCGATCTTTCAAGGCGCTGCCACGGTAAGCTTGACCATATGGTACCAGGGCGCCTGCTGTCATCGTACAACGAGGCGGTGAGGTGGTACTTATCGTCCGATGACGAAGTTGTTGGCACCTATCACCTGACCCCGGACCGCGACACCGTCGACCAATCGCTTCAGGTCTATGACGGCCTTGGTCATCATGGACTGCTCACGAGCAGAGCGGTTATTCGAGACGTGACAAGCTTTATCGCCGGCCAGTGCGGCTGATCTCACCGCGTTTAGAACGGCTTTGGACCCTCCCAAAAACCACTTCGATTCGGTGAGGGCCGCACAGCCAGCCAACACATTGCAACGGCGGCTCCCTGATACTATTAAGGACCCAGTGGTCGGTTATGCATCAGCCCCTGAGAGCTTGAATTTGGGCTGCTGTACAGAAAGTCGAAAACATTGAACGATCAGTCCAGCCCGCTCCGTAAGGGCGCCCGTACACGGAACAGAATTGTCCAAGAGGCGGCTCAGCTCTTGAACGAGCGAGGCTACTTGCGGACATCAGTGTCTGAAATTTTGGATCATGTCGGCCTGCAAAAGGGTGGGCTCTACAATCACTTCGATAGCCGAGACGCGTTGGCTGGAGAAGCGTTTGAGTATGCAGCAGACCTTGCGCTCGCCACTATGGAAGAGATCGAGCGACAGGACGGTTCAGCTTTTGACCGTATACTGCGCCTTCTTTCGTCCTATGAAGACTACGAGAAAGGTTTTCCGCTTCGGGGCGGATGCCCGCTGCTGCGCGGATCTGTCGAGGGTGCTGGGGGGCCGGACTGGCTTCGTGAACGGGCGCGTCATGCGATCGGGCGTATGGTGAGTATCTTTGAACGGCTGCTCGCAGAAGCAAAAGGAGAAGGTGTCCTCCGCCGAGATGTCGACCCATCGTCGGAAGCCAAGGCGATTGTCGCCGCTCTTGAGGGATCGGTCATGCTCGGCGGCATCATGCGGTCCCGCGCGCCAACACGCGACACGTCTGCCATGATCAAACGGTACCTGGAGGCGCTTAGAGATCCTCAGCACAACGATTGCTGACATTTGCCCTTACGGGCAGCTTTCAAAAAAGCCGCGCAACTCTTGCGGACAAGTCACCGGATCGGGCTGGAAGAGCTCAAGAAGCAAGCCGTCCGGCGCTTCCGCCATTGCGTATGAACCGCTGACCTCAGTCTTGAGTGGACTAACTGAAACACCTGCCGTCTGTAGACGCACAACTTGATCTTCAAGCTCGTCGGTCTCAATCCCCAGATGATGCACCACGCCCTTACCCTCGCGCGGCGGCTGGTCATAGAGATGGATACGGCCCGATCCGACGCGCAGGAACACGTTGCGTGCACCCGCAAATTCGAGATCGTGGACGACTTCACCGCGGAAATGACTGGCCCAGAATGAGATGGTCGCATCGATGTCCGATGCAAAAAGATGAACGTGGTGCAGGTTCAGCATAGTCTCATCCCTACTTTTCCGATCCCGTACAGATCATCAAACACTGATAATCGCAATCGGTTAGCCAAACCGGCTTTCACCGAAAGAGTTCGGCTGTCTCGCATAAGTTCCTCCTCGGTCAGTGACGCGTTGAGATTTCACGACAAGCCTTCTCTGAGCCTTCGCCTTGCCAAGGACATAAAAAAGACCTATCAGTCTTTTTTAGTGATTGAGGTTCATTCGTCAACCACCTATCGGTTTGGCGTTGCGGCCCGTCAATTGCCCTGAGAAGCTTCGCTTAAGGATCAATGATGTCAAAAGACAACGAGGTTAGCCGCATCCGGTCAGAGATCGACGGCCGTGTCCTGATTATAACAATTGCCAATGCCGAGAAGAAGAATGCGTTCTCGCCTGCTATGTTCCAAGACGTATCCGCTGCACTCACGGAGCTCGACACCAATCCAGAGCTTTGGGCGGGCGTGATTCTTGCCGAGGGCGACCACTTTACCGCCGGCCTTGATATGCCGAAATTTTTCGGTCCTGGTGCTGAAGATCAACCGCTCCCTGAAGGTCATATTGACCCATTGGGGCTGACGAAACGCTGCAGCAAGCCACTGGTCACGGCCGTTCAAGGCATCTGCTATACGGTGGGAATCGAAATCATGCTCGCCGGCGATATTGTCGTGGCCGCCGAGTCGGTGCGGTTTAGCCAAATGGAAGCCAAGCGCGGGATCGCGCCTATAGGCGGCGCTCACTTCCGGTACCTCACGCGAATGGGTTGGGGTGATGCGATGTACCATCTCATGCTGTGTGACGAGTTCGGTGCCGAACGTGCTCTCAAGACAGGCCTCGTTCAGGAAGTTGTTACAACCGGCTCGCAAGGGCAACGCGCCATCGAGCTTGCTAAGCTCATTACACAGAACGCACCTTTAGGGATCCAAGCCACAAAGGCGGCGGCTCTTTCACTAACAGACGTAGGGGAAGCAAAAGCCATCGCGAGCATCGAAGAGATTCGCGCCAAGGTGATGGGGTCGGCCGATATGATGGAGGGGATCAGATCGTTTGTGGAAAGGCGGGCCGCAAACTTCCAAGGCAAGTAGTAAGCGAGGGATATTCTCTCGAAGGTTACCGCTGCTCATCCGACGGCTGACAAACGCCGGACACGCAAGCCGGCGTTTCGAACCGCGGACTTATGGCAAAGAGACTAGAGAAAGTTGGGTGCGGGAGTAGGATTTGAACCTACGACCTTCAGGTTATGAGCCTGACGAGCTACCGGGCTGCTCCATCCCGCATCACCGTGGCGCGGTGACTTTGCCACCGACCAGAAAGCTGCGCCTACAGAAACGGAGCGCCCAATGCAAGCTTGGAGGGTCAGAAATCGGTGAGATTTCGACGTTGTCAAATGGCCGACGAGCTGATGCCATCGTTGGCCATTTCGTGTGACAAAAACCGACTCCACACACCCTTCAGCTCTCATCGCAAGCTGACACGACCTCTTTCCACTCATCATCGGTCAGCGGCAAAGACGACGTGGGCGACTGGGCCCGCCTCTCAGCCCGCTCAACGCGTTCATCTGTTGCGGGATGGGTGCTCATCCACTCGGGAATGTCAAAGCTATCGTGATCGCTCTCGGCAGCTTCGGTCAGGGCAGCCAAGCCCCGGCCCAGCGCCGCCGGATCCAGTCCGCGGTCCTCAAGGATGTCGTAAGCGAGATCGTCTGCCCGCCTCTCCTGCTGGCGCGAGTAGCTCAGCTCCGTAAGCTGACCACCAAGAAGCATAGCCTGTTGTGCAAGACCACTGCCCCCCGTGAGAACCTCAAGAAGGGTTGATATCCCCAGGTTTCGAAAGACAGCCTCCAGACTGTCGCGATTTTTCACATGCGCCAGCTCGTGCGCCACCACGGCCCAAAACGCCTCTTGGTCATCCTCCAACACGTCCAAAAGACCGCGCGTCGCCATGGTCTGGCCGCCGGGCAACGCAAAGGCGTTCGGAAGATCTGTTTTGACCAAGGTCAGTGTCACAGGTGACGACAACTCGGCGCTCTCCGCAAAGAGAGCCACGGCGGGTTCAAGAATGTCATCAGCACGTTGATTATCGCAAGGACGGAAAATGAGCTTGGCCTGACTGGCCATGTTTTCGCCGATCTGCTGCTCAAGCTCCGGCGGCGTCCGGTGAGCGAGCCATCCAGCGGCCCGCGGCGCGCCGACAAAAACGAGCGCCAAGAGACCGAAGGCAACAGCCGTCAGCACCGAGACCATCACGGTGAAACGCCGTTGTCCCATCAACCTCGCCTGCTCAAACGCTGGAAAGACAGCGAGGCTCTCAGCAGCCTCATGTGACAAGTTGAGAACAGCATCGCCGTGCGAACGGCATGTCAGCCGGCACTCGTTGTCGAGCTTCTCAATGGCCACGCGCCGATAGGACCAGACGTGATCGGCACCGTCTGTGTCGGTGAAATGCAGGCCCTTGAGGCCGAAACGCACGAAGACGTTTTGCGCCACGGGCCTGGCACCGTCGAAGTAGACGCCAGGCCAGGTTTCGTCAGATCCGGACATCAAAAGCCTGAGATATCGAGGCCGTCGGCGATACCCTCACCTTGAGCTGGACCCTTGCTGGCTGCTTGCTCGATTGCGGCGAAGTCGATCTCGCCTTCAAACCGGATGCGGTTGGCGATCACCCGCCATACCATCATGTCGAATGCGAGGGCGCCGATGCCGAGCGTGACGACCGTTAGCAACGTGCCGAACAGCCACACCTTCAAGAGATCCATTGTGGTCATGTCGCAGGTCGCGCGCGCGCCTGAGACATGCAGCGACTTGATGATCTTCCGAGTCATGACCGTCTGATGCCAAGCCGCAAACGCCGCGAAGACAAAGCTTAAGAGGAAGATCACGGCATAAAACTTCAGCACCGCGACGATAGGATTGGTGGCGCCGGGGTCCGCGACACCCGTTGCAAACATCGCCCCGATCAGAGCTGCGTAAAGAAGAACACCGCCGATCCAAAGGACCGCGAAGCTCTTATAGTGAGGCTCGGCCCTGGCCGCCTCGTTGTCCTCAAACCGGATCGGCTCGCTGCCAAAGAACGCATGGCTCCAGATGTGTTTGGAAAGCCGAAGCCGGGCCGCTGGCGCAAACCACCCCAGGGTGACGCCGGTCAACAGCATGTAGCCGAAGGACTTCCAGCCATAATCAACGGCCGAGCCCTGCTGCTCAAAGCGGATACCGCGGTACCGGGTCCGCGACAGCACGTAGCGACGTGCCAGGAAAATCGCGACACCGACCAACCAGAAGAAGAAGAGATAGATGGCGAAGACGGAGAGCGCTGCTCCGATCTCCCCAAAGACAAATTGGGCAATGAGGAGGAGCAGAACGGGCGGCAACATCACGGTGAACACAGCGATCAAGAAGCCGACAAAGAGCTCCATTCCGCGCCCGGTGTATTCGAGCGACTCGCCGCCGATCGTCGTGTCCGACCAAAGGCGCCGCCGGAAGAACGTGCGTCCCCAGAACCGGAAAAACGTCAGGGTCAGGATGTTAAAAAGAAACGTGTAGAGCCCGATCCACAGCATCGCGCTGATGCGAGACGTGTTCGCCACCTGCAAGGTGGTTTCGGATTGATTGTCACTCATGCTGAGATATCCCCGCCAACGATTTGAATGCCCAGTGCTTTCCCTCTGAGCACTCGTACAAGCAAAAGACGAAGAGGAAAACAGCTCACTGCGTGATGGGGGTCGCAGACAACAAAAAACCCCGCCTCTTTCGAGAACGGGGTTTAGAAGATGGGGAAACATGCTCACTCTGCAGGCCTGGCGACGACCTACTCTCCCACGGCTTAAGCCGGAGTACCATCGGCGCTACAGGATTTAACGACCGTGTTCGGGATGGGAACGGGTGGGGGCCCTGTGCCATAATCACCAGGCCGGCAGAACGAGCATGTTTGCGAGAGGACGCTTACGCGTCTTGAATTCGAAGAAAGCAATCAAAGTCAGGTGAGAAACGAACCATTGCGCGGGCCGTTCGCCGCGCATGGGTAGTGATCCGTACCATGATGGCACGGGTTAACGATCAAGCCGATCGAACAATTAGTACTGGTCAGCTTCACACATTGCTGCGCTTCCACATCCAGCCTATCAACGTGGTGGTCTTCCACGGTTCTCAGGGAAATCTAGTATCGAGGGCGGCTTCCCGCTTAGATGCTTTCAGCGGTTATCCGTTCCGTACATAGCTACCCAGCTATGCCGCTGGCGCGACAACTGGTCCACCAGAGGTACGTCCACCCCGGTCCTCTCGTACTAAGGGCAGCTCCTCTCAAATTTCCTACTCCCACGGCAGATAGGGACCGAACTGTCTCACGACGTTCTAAACCCAGCTCACGTACCGCTTTAATTGGCGAACAGCCAAACCCTTGGGACCTGCTCCAGCCCCAGGATGCGATGAGCCGACATCGAGGTGCCAAACAATGCCGTCGATATGGACTCTTGGGCATCATCAGCCTGTTATCCCCGGCGTACCTTTTATCCGTTGAGCGATGGCCCTTCCATGCGGGACCACCGGATCACTATGGCCGTCTTTCGACTCTGCTCGACTTGTCAGTCTCGCAGTCAGGCTGGCTTCTGCCATTGCACTCAACGAGCGATTTCCGACCGCTCTGAGCCAACCTTCGCGCGCCTCCCAAAGAGTAACGGAGGCGCGCGAAGGTTGGCTCAGAGCGGTCGGACATCGCTCGTTGAGTACAATGGCAGAAGCCAGCCTGACTGCGAGACTGACAAGTCGAGCAGAGTCGAAAGACGGCCATAGTGA
>JBCBMW010000032.1:0-11794 GCA_039822105.1 Pseudomonadota bacterium
TCCCTGACCAGAACCCGAGTGCCGGTTCGCTTGGCCAGCTCTATCCTGAGAACTCGCCATCAGGCTTTAACGGCGGCTCTTACTACTTCCGGGCACGCTACTCCTGGTAGCGTTGAAGCAGTAGCCAAACCGTCGAAGGGGCCGGTATCCGAGGGGGATACCGGCCCCTTACTTTTTGGGTTTCTGGCTCCTGGCCGCGGCTCACCTGCATCGGAGGCGCTGCCGTGACACTTCGTAAGGATCGGGGCCCTTCACGAGCCGGTCTCAACAGGGCTATTGCCTCTGGGGCTCGCTGGGTGAAGATGCAGATATGACAGAGTTTATTGGAAGCCTCCTCGAGGCGCGCGCTGAGGAGAAATTTGATCTCCATGAGCAGCACCTCAATGGCCAGCTCGTGCGGGTCCTGCGCACCATCGGTTTTGACCGCCATTATAAGAGAGGCGCGGGCGCGTATCTTTATGACGATGCGGGCCAGCAATATCTGGATCTCTTGAGCGGCTTCGGCACGTTCGCCCTCGGTCGGAACCACCCCAAGGTGAATGCCGCGCTCCGGGAAGTGCTCGACAGCGAACTGCCCAACCTTGCGCAGCTGGATGTTTCGGTGCTCGCCGGCCTTCTCGCTGAAGCGCTCATCAAGACCTGGCCAGGCGACAGCCGGGTGAAGGCGTTTTTCGCCAATTCCGGAACCGAAGCGGTTGAAGGTGGCCTCAAGCTCGCCCGTTACGCCACGGGCCGGGATAAAGTGGTGTGCCTCAAAGGCGGGTACCACGGTCTCACCCTCGGTTCGCTTTCGGTGACCAGCGATGAGATGTTCCAAAAGGGCTTTGGTCAGCTCCTCCCTGGCGTGACGATGGTACAGATGAATGACCTCTCCGCTCTCGAGGAAGCGCTTCGCGGCAAAGACGTGGCAGCGTTCATCGTCGAGCCTATCCAAGGCAAAGGCGTCCATATCCCAGAGGACAACTATCTCGCTGAGGCCGCGCGCCTTTGCTCCAAGTACGGAACAGTCTTTATCGCCGATGAGGTGCAAACCGGTCTTGGCCGGACCGGCAAGATGTGGGCGATGGAGCATTGGGGTGTTGAACCCGATATGCTTCTGACGGCCAAAGCGCTTTCGGGCGGTCACGCACCGGTCGGGGCGATCATGGCCAAAGCGCCAATCATGGATGCAGTGTTCGACCGCATGGATCGTGCCGTCGTGCACGGATCGACCTTCGGCAAGAACGATATGGCGATGGCCGCCGGGCTCGCAACGTTGCGAGTCCTCGAAGAAGAAAAACTGATCGAGAACGCCGCCAATATCGGTAACCAGATCATCTCTGAGATGCGGCCTTTCATCGATAAGTATGAGTTCATGAAGGATGTCCGCGGCAAGGGCCTCATGATCGCGGTGGAGTTTGGCCCACCAAAGAGCCTCAAGCTCAAAGCCTCTTGGAAGATGCTGGAGGCTGCGAATAAATCCCTCTTTAGCCAGATGATCCTCATTCCGCTCTTCGAGCGGCATCGGATCCTCGCTCAGGTGGCGGGTGCCGGGATGCATGTCATCAAATTGCTCCCGCCGCTTGTCGTCGACGAAAGCGACAAGGACTGGATTGTTCGCGCGTTCGATGAGGTGGTGGCCGACACCCACAAGGTGCCTGGCTCGATCTGGAGCCTCGGTGCCTCGCTTGCCAAGCACGCTGTCGCGCCGAGCAAAAAGCCTCGTCAGTCTTTCGCCGCAGAATGAGCACAGACGAAACGGCAGTGGCCGCCGAGGAGCGGCGCCTTTGGCTTGCGCGCTGGGTTTTCAGTCCTCTCGCCGGCGTCACATGGTCCGGGTGGGGACGGATCTTACGTCAGCATGGCGGCGCCATCCCGCCGCAATACTGGGGCCGTACTGTCTTCACATCGCTGATGGCGACCTTGAACTCGGCGATCGTCGGTCATGAGCGAAAAAAGTACGCTGTGGAAATCGACGCGATGCGCGTTGAGCGGCCTGTCTTCATTTTGGGCCATCACAGAAGCGGCACCACACACCTTTGGAACCTGCTCTCCAAAGATCCACGATTTGCTTCGCCAAGTGTTCTGCAGGCTGTCTTTCCGCAGACCTTTCTCACGTTTGAAAAGTTCGCTCGCGGAGGTGCCGAACGCCTTGCGCCCAGAAAGCGTCCGCAGGACAATGTGAAGTTCAGCGCCGACGAGCCCATCGAAGAAGAGCGTGCGCTCTGTTCAGAAACGTTCCTTTCGATTCAGATGGGCCGTCATTTTCCTCAGAAGCGTGAAACCTTCAAAGGCCTCCTGTCCCTGCGAGACGCTTCACCTGAGGAGCGCACCACCTGGAAAGCGGCGCTCGACCGTTTCGGCCGGAAACTGATGATCCGCCACGGAGCGGACAAGAGTTTGCTCTTCAAAGCTCCGGACCATACCGCGAAGGTCGCACTGATCCGCGAACTCTATCCCGATGCCCGGTTCATCCACATTCACCGCGATCCTTACACGGTGTTCCAGTCGACCGTGAAGATGGAGAAGACGACGGTCCCTCTTTATGCTTACCAAAAGCCTGACGAAGAGACGTTGACGGATTTCATCCTCTGGCGATACCGCGCCATGTACGATGCGTTTTTCGCCGACCAGGCAGATGTTCCGGAAGGTCAACTCGCCGAAGTCAGCTTCACCGAGCTTGAGGCTGATCCAATCGGCAGTCTGGAGCGGATCTATGATCAGCTGGGTCTTGGCGACTTTGAAACAGCCCGGCCAGAGATCGAAGCTTACGCTCAGTCGATCGCGGGGTATCAAAAGAACACTTACACCAACTTGCTCGATGACGTGAAAACGAAGGTGGCTGACGCGTGGTCGGAGAATTTTGAACGCTGGGGCTACGAGAAGTGAGCGCGGCCGAGCTCGAGCCCTCCACCAAACACCCCTTGATGGGTGCCCGCCTCTCCGTGCTCCTCAAAGCCATAAGCGAGAACGGACTGCCGGCAGGAAAACATCTGCCGCTTTTTGCGCTGATGATGCTCAGCGCCGCTGGCCGCTCACCGATCCACCTCCTGGAGCGATCAAAGCACGCCCGCGTTGCCGAAAACGCTCCGCCCATGGAGGATCCTGTCTTTGTCATTGGGCATTGGCGCTCCGGCACCACGCATCTTCACAATCTCCTCGGCAAGTCTCCGGCTTTCGGACATATCTCTCCGCTCGCAAGCGGGCTGCCAGATGAGATTCTCACTCTTGGCACATGGTTGGCGCCCACTTTGGAGAAGGCGCTGCCCGAAGACCGGCATGTCGATAGGGTCGCCGTCACCCCCGATTCTCCGCAAGAAGATGAAATACCTCTTGCGAACCTTCAGAACCTCTCGGTCTTTCAAGCGGTCTATTTTCCCAAGAATTTCCGTAAGACTTTCGATCGCGGCGTCTTTTTTGATGGGTGCAGCAACGCCGAGATCGCCCGCTGGACCCGCATGGTCCAACATTTCGCTGAGAAGATCGCGCTGCATCAGGGAAAGCCGCTGCTCCTGATCAAAAACCCGGTCTACACGGCGCGGATCCAACGATTGAAGGCGATCTGGCCTAAGGCGCGGTTCATCCACATTCGTCGCAATCCTTATGAGGTCTTCGTTTCCACCCGGAACTACTATCGCAAACTGCTGCCTGAGTTGGCGCTCCAGCGGTTTGACCATGTCGATATCGACCAGTTCGTGCTCGAGACCTTCACCCGGCTGATGGACTTGTATGAAGAGGAGAAGGTGGGTTTGGGCGCTGATCAGCTCATGGAAGTGAGCTATGAGCACCTCATTCGCGAGCCCATACCAGTCCTCAAATCGGTGCACGATCAATTGTCTCTCCCGGAATGGGACAGCGCTGAGAAGGCGATTTCGGATTATCTGGCCACCATTGCTGATTATCAAACCAACGCCACGACGAAGGTGGACGCCGATATCAAAGAGGCTGTTGACCATGCTTGGGGGCCGCATGTCGCGAAATGGCGGGCTCTCGAAGGGTTAAGTGCTGATCAAGCCTAACGCGGCGCCGAGATCTCAAAATAGATTTGATCATTGTCCCTCGCTTTGTGTGAACACATTCACGGCATGGCTGAAGCGGGGCGCTGCGCATGTCATTGCAGCTTGCGTGGTCCCATGGGGTGTGGGCGACCGCGGGAGGGACCACGGTGTCGACGAATGAAATCTTTGCTGGCGGCCTGTCGGGCACGCTGGCCACGTTAGCTCTTGGGGTGTTGGCGCTTTACCTGGCGCGGGCACCGATTCAGCGGCTGATCCGCTCGTCCTGTATTGCCATTGGCAAGGGCTTGCGGTTTGCATCGCGTTCGATTTTCAGTGTTCGGACCAGGCTCGTGGCCCGGAACCGGGAAGTGCTCTTGGCCGCTGGCCGGGAAGCCGCGGCCCGGATGGTGGAGCGCGAGTATGAGCGTTTCAGCGACAAGGTACGCCGCGACCTCGGCGACTACCCCGCGCTGCACCAGGGCTTGACCGAGCAGGCGAGCAAGCTCGACGAGGATTACGCGGCCAGCGCTGCCAATCCGCCGGCGCCTCCTGGCTGGGCTGAAGCGGTGGACGCTGTCGCCTCTGTTCCTGCGAAAGCAGAACCCGTCCTCCGCCAGGTGCTCGAAAGCATCCATGGCTCGTTTAAAAAAGCTGGGGAAGAAGCCAATCGTGCGTATCGTGACGATTGCCGGACGCGTCATAAGCATTTGCACGACATGGCGCCGAGCTGGCGCGAGTCAGCGAAGCTGCTTGATCAGGTGAAGACACGCGTTGAAACGCTCAACGAGCGAGCGGCCACTGTCGACACTTGCATGAAGCGCTATGAGGACATCAACGCTGACAGTGATCAGGCAGCGATGTCGCTCCAGTCATCCGCACTCGTGCAGTTCTTCATCTCGGGCCTCGTCCTGTTGGTGGCAACGGGCGGTGCGATCGTGAACTTCCACCTTATCGCCCGGCCGATGTCGGAGATGGTGGGCGGCAACACCTATATCGGTGCGTTCCGTACGGCTGATATTGCGGCATTGGTGATCATTCTGGTTGAGCTTTCCATGGGTCTTTTCCTGATGGAGTGTCTACGGATCACCAATCTGTTCCCGGCGATCAGCGCTTTGCCTGATAAGGTGCGGCAGCGGTTAGCAGTTGTCTCCTTCACGCTTCTTTTGTCGCTGGCATGTGTTGAAGCGGGTCTTGCTTATATGCGGGAGCTTCTCCTGCAGGACGAGCTGGCAACGGCTGCGGTGCTGCGTGGTGATCAGACCTCGGATCCTGCGTTCTTGTGGATCACGACCGCGGCGCAGATGGGAATGGGTTTCATCCTGCCCTTTGCCCTGACGTTCATCGCCATTCCGCTCGAGACCTTTATCCACTCGATGCGAGCCGTGCTCGGCTGGGTCGCGGCGGGCTTCCTCCTCACTTTGAGCTTCAGCCTTCGCGTTTTGGCGCGGGCGTTTGAGGAAGCCGGTACGGTGATCAACCAACTCTATGACGTGGTGATCTTTGCTCCTCTGTGGGCGGAGCAGCGCGTCAAAGACCTGCGCGGCGGTCAACTCGAAGTGGTTGGTGCCCGTAAGGTGATCAAGGACGCCGAAACACGCCTGAAAGAGCGTGAAGCGGCGTAAGGAGGATCAGATGCGTAAGCTCATCCTAGGACTGACGGCCGGGCTCGCGGCGACGCTTGCGGCCTGCGGGGAACCGCCCCAACGGAACACCGGTGTCTATATGCTGATCGATACGTCTGGGACCTACACCAGAGAGATCGACCAGGCGCAGCAGATCATCAATGTGATCCTTGCGCGGCTGGAACCCAACGATGCCTTTGCCGTGGCTCGCGTGGACACGGGGAGTTTCTCCGAGCGCGACATCATTGCGAAGATGCACTTTGACGACCGGCCCAGCGTCACCAATCAGCAGAAGCGGCAGTTCCGCGACAGCGTTGATGAATTCGTTCAGGGCGTGAGCCCCGCATCGCACACGGACATCACGGGCGCGATGCTGCAGGCAACGGAGTTCTTGGCAGAGAAGGGGACGGGCCGGAAGGTCATCTTCATCTTCTCTGACCTCAAAGAAGACTTGCCCCCAGGCTATGTCCGGAACTTCCCGCTGCCGCTCGATGGCGTCCACGTGGTTGCTGTGAATGTCACAAAGCTCCGTACCGACAATATCGATCCGCGAGAATACCTCAACCGCATCTCCTCATGGCAGGAGCGCGTGGAGGAGGGTGGCGGCACCTGGCAGGTGATCAACGATCTTGATCGGCTTGATGCGACCTGGGAGGCGCCGGCGTAACCCGTCAGACGTCGTCCCAATTGCCGCCGAGAGCCAGGTTGAGCTCAACGCGTTGGCTCACAAGCTGCCGTTGCACATTGGCAAGGTTGCTTTCCGCCTCGAAGACACGGGTCTGGATGTTCAGGACGTCGATCAGATCCGTTTCGCCTTCTTGATAACGAAGCTGTGCGATGCGGTAGGCCTCGCGGGCCTCCGCTGCTGACTCATCAAGGAAGAGCTGCCGCTGGTCGAGTACCACGCCGCTGTCCAGCGCGTCCTCGACCTCTTGGAAGGCCTCGATCGCGGTCTGTGCGTAGTCCGCCACCGCTTGGCGTTGCTCCGCGTCCTGGATTTCCACTTCAGCTTGGCGCTGGCCGCCGTCAAACAGTGGGGCGGCGATGTTTCCGGCCAAGGTCCAGGCGACGTTCGCGGGATCGAGAAGGTTGGCGAGCTCGCCCGACGATCCGCCGATGCTGGTTGTGAGAGAGACGGACGGAAGCCGCGCCGCCTTGGCCTGTTTCAGTTCACCGAAAGCCGCGGCCACGTTACGCTCAGCTGCGATGAGGTCCGGACGACGCTCAAGCAGTTCTGACGGAAGACCCGCTGGCGGTGTCGGCGGCACATCAGGAAGGTCGGTGCGCACCTCAATATCCGTACTCGGATAGCGGCCGAGAAGAACCTCAAGGGCACGGAGCGATTGCCGCTTGGCCCCTTGCGCTTCGACCAGGGTGTCGCCAGAGCCCGCGAGGTCGCTTTTCACCAGAGCGAGGTCCTGGGCGGACGCCAGCCCGGCGTCATACTGGACCTGGGTGATCCTCGCTGTTTCGGTGAGGTTGTCCTCGTTGCTCTTGGCGATGCTCTCCTGGATGTTCGCTTCGATGGCCACGAAGTAGGCGAGCGCGACCTGCGCGGCGATCGAGTATTGTGTGAAGATGTAGTCCGCCTCGACTGACTGCGCGCTGGCAACCGCGGCCTCTTGCCCCGAACGGATGCGGCCCCAAACGTCCGCCTCCCAGTTGAGCTCCAAACCAGCATTGAGGTTGCCGTCGGAACTTGATTCGATGTTGCCGCCTTGGCTGCCGCCCGCGTTGAGATTGACGCTTGGCTGGAGAGCGGCGCCGGCCTGCCGGGCCAGCCCGCGGGCGCGATCAACATTCGCCGCCGCGGCTTGCAGGTTCCGGTTGTTCGCCTGTGCTTCTCGCACCAGCGCCTCAAGAACAGGGTCGTTGAAGCTTTTGATCCAGCCCACCTCGACGTCACCAACCTCTTCCTGCGCCATGGCCCAAGCCTCTGGCGTTTCAGGGATATTGGCCTCGGGCATCTTGGTGTTGCGCAGGTCTTGGATGCTTGCACAGCTCACGAGCGCGAGGGCAAGGGTTGAGACCGCTAGGTTAGAACGCAGACGGAACATAGACACCTCCCTAGTGTCGAACGCTAGGCCTCAGCCCGCTCCGAAGATTGGATCCCGAACACTGTCGCATAAAGTGCGGGTAAGACAATCAGAGTCAGAATGGTCGCAAAGCTCAAACCGAAGATGATGACAACCGCCATCGAGCGGAAGAAGATATCGCCCATCAGCGGGATGACTCCGAGAACAGTTGTCAGGGCACCCATCATCACAGGTCGTACACGGCTGGCTGACCCCGACAGCACTGCGTCATAGCGCGGGACGCCATCGCCGATCTGCAGATCGATCTCATCCACCAGCACGATCGCGTTTTTGATAAGAAGTCCGGAGAGGGACAAAATTCCCAAGATCGCCATGAACTCCAGCGTCGTGTCCGTGATCAGAAGACCCATCACCACCCCAATGATCGAGAGGGGCACCAGGAACCAGATCACCGCTGGCTGGCGCACGGCGTTGAAGAGCAGCACAACCACGAAAATCATGGCCAAAATCCCGAGCGGGATGGTGCCGGCGAGCTGAGCGTTGGCCTCAGCACTGTCGCCGATCTCCCCCTTCCATTCGAGGGCATAACCTTCGGGGAGTTCCAGTGCCTCGATCTTAGGGCGAAGAAGACCAAGAAGGTCTGATGCGATCACCCCGGGTATGGGGTCGGCCTCAACAGTGATCATCCAAACCCGGTTCTCACGGATCAATTGGCTGTCTTCCCAGATGAAGCGAACACCGTCGACCACTTCCGTGATCGGCACAGTATCGCCAGTGCGTGAGCTTGGCACCTGGATACTGGAAGCAATCTCCGCCCGCAGACGTTCCTCATCGGGTGCCCGGAAGACGATGGGGATCAGGTCGTCGCCTTCGCGATAGGTACCGATCGTCGTGCCACTGAAGTTTGTCGCCAAGGTCTCGGCAAGAGTCTCGCGCGAGACGCCCACGCGGTTGCCGCGCTCTGGATTGTAGGCGGATTCAAGCACTGGCACTTCGTCGCGCCAATCGGTCTTCACTCCCGTCGCCCGCGGCTCGCGTAGCATGATGCCAAGCGCCTCGTTGGAGATCCGGCGCAGCTCGGCCGGATCGGGACCGGAGAAGGCGGCCTGGATCTTGGCGCCTGAACTTGGGCCGAGCGTGTAGCGCGACACGCGCGCTTGGGCGGCAGGAAACTCCTCGTCGAGATACGCCTGAATGCGGGTGATCAAGTCCGGGATCACCTCGAGGTTTTCGGTGCGAACGATCAACTCACCAAAGGCGTTGTTGGGGTTCTCGGGGCTGTAGATGAGCATATAGCGCATCGTCCCTGCACCGATCATCGAGTGGACGTAGGACACACCCTCGAAACCGCGAACAGCCTCTTCAATGATGGCCATATCGGCATTGGTGACTTCAATGTCGGTGCCTTCAGGCAGCCAGTATTCCACCGACAATTGCGGTGTCGTGGCGGAGGGGAAAAAGCCGCCTTTGACAAAGCCGAAGCCGTAGATGGCCACGGCAAACATGCCGATTGTCAGGAGAATGACGACGTAGCGCGAGACCAGTATCGCCCGCATGAAGCCTTTATAAAGCCGGGTGAACGTGCCGTCCTTGCCTTCTTCCTCTGGGTTCTCCGGCTCCTTGAAAATCAGATCGCCGAGTAGCGGCACAATCGTCACGGCAAAGATGAAGCTGTAGGAGAGCGAGATCAGGATCACGTAGAATAGGTGGCGACAATACTCACCCGTGTTGCCTGGCGCGAGGCCAATCGGCGCGAAGGCGATGATGCCGACGGCCGTACCGCCCATGAGCGCCCATTTTGTCTTGTCGACAATCTCCATCGCGATATCGAGCTTTTTCCGGCCGCGCTGCACGCCAACCAAAATGCCCTCCGTCACCACAATGGAATTGTCGACCAGCATCCCTAGAGCGATGATCAGGGCACCGAGCGAGATGCGGTGCATGGGGATGCCGATCATATACATCGTCAGCAGCGTGGCGGCGATCGTGATGACGAGCGTTGCGCCGATGATGATAGCCGAACGCGCGCCCATAAAGATGAAAAGGGTGACGAGCACGATCACGACCGCTGCGATCACGTTTGAGGCGAAACTGCTGACGGACTCATTCACCGCGTCGCCCTGGTGATAGAACTCGTTCACCTCGATGCCGATCGGACGCTTGCCGATCACGTCATCAATCTTCGCGCGGATGTCATCGCCCATTTGGGCGACGTTGGAGCCGCTGACGTTGGAGACCGCGATCGCAATCGCCGCTTCGCCGTTGAAACGGGTCAGGTACGTCGCGGGATCAACATAGCCGCGGCGGATATCAGCGATGTCGCGCAGATAGATGACATCGCCCGACGCACCGCCTGTCACGACAGTACCGCCGATCTGCTCCACCGTCGTGATCTCACCGGTCGGATAGATCTCGATCCTTAAACTGCCAACCGCTGCATCCCCGGCGGAGACCACCGAGTTTTGCTCGGCCAGATCGTTGAAGACATCTTGCAGCGACACGCCAAACGCAGCCGCCCGCTCGCGAGAGATCTCAAGATAGATCCGCTCATCTTGGTTGCCGCGAAAATCCACCTTGGCGACGTTATCGACGGTGAGAATGTCTGTCCGCAGATCTTCGGCGTAATCGTAGAGCTCCTTGATGGTGAACCCATCGCCTGTGATGGCGTAGTAAATGCCGTAGACGTCGCCATACTCGTCATTGACCAGCGGCGTGGTCGCACCCGCGGGCAACTCGCTGCTGGCGTCGCGAATCTTGTTCCGCATGCGTGTGAACGCGGACTGCAAATCGGTCTTCGTGGTCGAGAAGGCGTATTTGATCTCCACCTGGACAATCGACATGCCCCAATAGTTGTAGGAGGTGATCTCATCGACCTCCTGCATCTCTTGGAGCTCGCTCTCGATCACGTCCGACACTTCGTTCGCGACTTCGAGCGGTGTCGCGCCAGGGTACATGGTGACGATCTGGGCGATCCGGATGGTGAACTCCGGATCCTCGAACCGAGGCATGGTGTTGTACGCGATCGTTCCGCCGACAAGCGATCCGAGGACAACGATCCAGCTGATGAGCCGGTATTTGATGGCGGCTGCTGCGAAGTTCATGGGCGAGCGCTCCGCTTAGCGCTCATACCGGCGCACTTCGGCGCCTTCGAACAAGTATTTGCCGCCGGCCGCGACGATCGTGTCGCCTGGCTCCAAACCCGTGACCACTTCGACCTGTTCGCCAACGCCTTGGCCTACAACGATGTCGCGACGCGTGACGGTCGAGGTATCGGGGTCGAGCACCCAGACATAGGGCTGTCCGGCCTCAGCAATGATGGCTGACACAGGAACGGTGAGCTGTTCGTTGAGCTCCTCTTCGATAAAACGGAAACGGCCTTCGAGGACGCCGGTCATACCTGGCAGCACCACAAGATCCGCAGGCGGCTCAAACCGAAAGCGCGCTTCAAAGGTTTGGGAGCTTGTGTCCGCGATGGCCGCGGTTTCGGCGAGGGTGGCTGCGAACGCCAGGTCGGGGGCGGCGTCGAGATAGACGAAGGTATCGATGGGCTCGATCCGCTCGGAATTGATGACCACGCTCGCTGGCACCTGGATAATGGCGTCCACGGAGTTGCTGCCTTGGATCGTCAGGATGTCTTGTTGAGCAGACACAGTCTCGAAGCTCTCGACGTAAAGCTGCGCCACAACACCGTCGAATGGTGCGACCAGCACCGCGTCATCGAGATCCTTCTGCGCACTGTCGAGATTGGCCTGGGCGATATCGAGATCGGCGCGCCTCTGGTCATAGACACTGCGCGCGATGGCGTCCTCACGCAAAAGACGTTCGGCCCGGTTGAACTCGGTCTCGGCGTTATCGAACGTGGCTTGGGCGCTCACCACCGCGTTTCGAAAGGCCCGCGGATCGAGCGATGCCAGGACATCGCCGGCAACCACCTGGTCGCCTTCCTGCACCGGCAGCTCAAGAAGCTCGCCGCTCACCTGGAACGCCAGAAGCGAGCTGTCCGTTGCGCCGATCACCGCTGGAAGGCGCAGGGTCTGGAACCCCGTCGACGGGACGACAGTGAATGTCTTCACGGGCCGAATGGCGCGAGACGGTTCTGCCTCCGGCTCAGGGCTGCACGCAGCCAAAAGGGCTGTCGCCATAACGAGTGACAGTGAAC
>JBCBMW010000033.1:0-10263 GCA_039822105.1 Pseudomonadota bacterium
TCATAAGCGGGCCTTATCGGGACCTCTGACCCAGCGCAAATGCGCTTTGATGCCAAGAGATCCGACCTATGCCTGCTGACGCTACGACCCCTGACCTGCCGATCGACGTCGCCGCTGCCGCGGCGGAAACCGTGAAGGTGGAGATAGCGGGGCTCCAGATGCTGGCTGACGCCCTGGCGCCGGGCACACAGCTCTCCAAGACGCTTGAGGAAGCGGTGGCGACCACGCTCGCGGCCAAGGGCCGGATGATCGTCACCGGCATGGGCAAGTCCGGCCATATCGGCCACAAGATCGCAGCAACGCTCGCCTCCACGGGGCAGCCAGCGATGTTCGTGCACCCAGGCGAGGCGAGCCACGGTGACCTCGGCATGATCGAAGAGCGCGACGTCGTGCTCGCCCTGTCGAACTCCGGCGAGACACCAGAATTGAGCGATGTGCTGGGCTACACGGGGCGATTTGGCATCCCGCTGATCGCTATGACCTCCAACCCCGACAGCACCCTGGGACAGGCAGCAACGCTGCCGCTTCTCCTCCCAAAAGCGCCGGAGGCCTGTAGCGAAACATCGGCACCGACCACGTCAACGACCCTGATGATCGCGCTCGGCGACGCGCTGGCCGTCGCGCTTCTTCAAGCCCGCGGCTTCACCGCCGCTGACTTCAAGCGCTACCACCCAGGCGGCAAGTTGGGCGCCCAGCTGCGCCGCGTGAGCGATCTTGTCCCCCAAGGCCGCATCCCGCCCCTCGTGTCCGAGGGCGATCCGGTCACAGAAGCTGTCCGCGTGATCAGCGATGCAGGCTTTGGCTGTGTCGGCGTTGCCAATTCCAAGGGCAAGCTGATCGGCATCATCACCGACGGCGACCTGCGCCGCCATATCGATGATCTCGTGGGCTCCGCGGTGGAGGACATCATGACCCGCGATCCCAAGACCGTGGCCCCTGACACAGTCGCGGGGGAGGCCCTGAGCTACCTCTCCAAGACCGGCATCACCGCCCTCTTCATTATCGAGGACGAGCGTCCCACCTCGCTTCTCCACGTCCATGACTGCCTCAAGCAAGGGGTCCTCTAGAACCCGAGGCGACCCCGAAAGATCTTTGTAACGCTAATGGCTTAGACCTGTCTGGTCACAAAAAAGCCTGCGCCCATGTCCTATAGTCAGCGCTGGATTCTCAGGGGTGAACGCCCCGATGACCACCTGACCAAGGCGGGCTACCGGATCTTTGCCAGCATGGCGATGCTCGCCGCGAGCAGCGGCGCGGTGACAACGACGATCAACTTCATTCGTGGCGAGACGGATCCTGTGCTGCTCGGCGTGGCCGTGGGCATGGTCATCTACTGCTTTGCAGCGACTGCAGCGGTGTTTAAACTTAAGCGTTTTCGGCCATTCGTCGTCTTGGGATCATCCTTGGTGGTTCAAGGGACACTGATCTGGCTCACATTGAGCACCGGTCTTCTCACGTCCTCTCCCGTTTTGTTCCTGTTGATGATGGTGCCCGCGGTCACGGTGGTGGCAGGGACCATTCTGGGCGGCATCAGTGCGGCGGCGACCATATCATGCTTTGTGCTGATCTATCTTGGTCACCATGCGGATGATCAAATCACGTATGTGGCTTCAAGCTTTATCGACTGGCGGCTGATGCTGTTCGCCCTGTCGGTATGCGTGATCTTTCTTTGGATGGGCACATCCCTTTTTAGGTTTCAGATGGTCGATGCTGCACGGAAGCTCGAAGCGGCGCTCATCAGTGCTGAAACCTCTGAACGCGCCAAGTCAGACTTCCTTGCGAATATGAGCCATGAAATCCGCACACCTATGAACGGTGTGATCGGCATGCTCGATGTCGCACTGGCCGACGATATGAGTGAGGGACAGAGGCGAAACCTTGAGGTCGCGCGCCGCTCCGCCGACTCGCTGGTCCGTATCCTCACCGACATTCTCGACCTCACCAAGCTTGAGCAAGGTCACATCGAGATCGAGCGTGCCCCGACGGATCTTCACCACCTGATTGAGGACGCAGCGACTCTCTTCTCCTCAGCTGCAGCGGCCAAGGGCGTCGACCTCATGACGACGGGCATGAAGAGCTTGCCGCTCTACGCCCTTTTGGACGAGGCGCGGGTTGGCCAGATTCTCAGTAACCTCATCGCCAATGCCGTCAAGTTCACGGACGAGGGTTCGGTGACCATCAGTGTCCGATATGATGACGGCATTCTGATGATCGGCGTCGAAGACACAGGCTGCGGCATGCCAAAGGCCTTTCTTCCGCATGTCTTCCAGCGGTTTCAGCAGGCAAGAACTGGGACGGCGCCTGGCCGCGGCGGCACTGGGCTGGGCCTCGCCATCTGCCGTGAGCTGACCGAATTGATGGACGGTCACATCGGTGTGGTGAGTGAAGAGGGTCAAGGCACACGCTTTGACGTCGCCCTGCCCGCTCCGGCTTGCGAAGTGCAGCAAGACCCAACCGAAACCGTGGCGGTCGTGTCCAAGCCATCACCCTCAACGGATGCCAAGCCGCTCCACATCCTCGTCGCCGAAGACAATGCTGTGAACCGTTCTGTGCTCGGCGCCTTTCTCACGCGGCTCGGTCATACCTTTGTTGAAGCTGAAGACGGACATGAGGCGGTCGAGTTTGCGCGCGAGGGTAACTTTGACTTGATCATTATGGATGTCAGCATGCCCCGTATGGATGGGATCGCAGCCACCACCGAGATCAGGGCGCTCGACATCCCGATTGCCCGCGCGCCCATCGTGATGCTCACAGCGCATGCTGAAGAACGCTACATCAAAGCCTGCGTTGATGCGGGCGCCGATGCGATCCTGCATAAACCGATCACGCGGGACGGGCTGGCGGATGCGCTCCACCAGATCCAGGATGAGTTCGCAGAAGAAAGCCCAGCGGCCGCAGCCGCGCGCTAGTGTCCCGCCTGCCCTTTCTGCCAATCGCGCTACATCGCCCTCATGACGGATCAACCTGTTCTTGTATGGCTGCGCGACGACCTGCGCCTTGATGACAACCCCGCCCTGCGAAAGGCCGCTGATACCGGACGACCGGTCGTCTGCCTCTATGTTTTGGATGACGACACACCAGGAGAGTGGACCCTCGGCGGGGCGCAGCGCTGGTGGCTGCACCACTCACTGGCGGCGCTCCAGGCTGACCTCACCAAAATAGGCGGTACACTTATTTTACGGCGCGGCAAAGCCGACCGCGTTGTTCCGGAGCTGGTGAAAGCGCTGGGGGCCACGGAGGTCCACTGGAACCGTCGCTATATGCCCTGGCAGATCGAGCAAGACAAAGCGCTCAAGGCTGCCTTGTCGGAGGATGGTGTCGAGGTCGAGAGCTTTAACGGTCGCCTGCTGCACGAACCTTGGACGATCAAAACCAAAACCGGCGGCCCCTATCGGGTGTACACGCCCTATTGGAAGCAGATCCAAACATTGGATGTCCCTGACCCCTTGCCAAACATCCGGAAGCTGATCAGGCCCGATAGCCTGCCGCCCTCTGATGACCTGGCGAGCTGGGAGCTTCTGCCCACCAAGCCCAATTGGGCCACGGGCTTTGAGCCGATCTGGGAGCCAGGAGAAGCAGGAGCCCGCAAACGCTGGCGGGCCTGGGTCAAAGCCTATGCGGGACGGTACAACAGCGAACGCAACCGGCCCGACCTTGATACGACATCGCGCATGGCGCCCCATATCCACTTTGGCGAAATCAGCATCCGGACCATGTATCTTGATGTCGCCAACCTGATAGGTGATGGGGTGATTGATCGGGACGAAGGCAAAACCTTCCTCTCTGAGCTCGTTTGGCGCGAGTTCAGCTATCACCTCCTGTTCTACAACCCGGACATGTTCGACCTGCCGCTCAATCGGAAGTTCACAGCGTTTGAATGGAACAATGACGATAGCCACTTCGATGCGTGGACGAAGGGGATGACCGGCTATCCGATTGTCGATGCTGGGATGCGGCAGCTCTATCGCGAGGGACACATGCACAACCGTGTACGGATGATCGTCGGCAGCTTTTTGGTGAAAGACCTGCTCATCGATTGGCGGCGGGGGATGGCTTGGTTCTGGGACACGCTTGTTTGCGCCGACCCGGCGGCGAACACCGCGAGCTGGCAGTGGGTGGCAGGCTGCGGCGCGGATGCGGCCCCGTTCTTCCGGGTCTTCAACCCCATCACCCAAGGCGAGAAGTTCGATCCGGATGGCGCCTATGTCCGTCGCCACGTGCCGGAACTCGCGAACGTGCCGGCCAAGCACATCCACGCCCCGTGGAAAGCGCCGCGGGAGGTGTTGGCGAAGGCAGGCGTGACGCTTGGTGAAACCTATCCCCACCCGGTCGTCGAACATGGACCGATGAGGGAAGAGGCGCTCCGGCGGTATCAAGCGATCAAGTAGCGAAGCTCTTCCCGCAACGCACACTTGGCTTGCACAAGCAGGCCCAACACGGGAAGGAAGCCCCATGGTTCGACCCATTCGCCTCGACTTCGAGGGCGCATCCGGCGCGAAGCTGGCCGCCCGCCTCGACCTGCCCACGGGCCCTGTCGGTGCCTATGCCCTTTTTGCCCATTGTTTTAGCTGTTCCAAGGACTTAACGGCCAGCCGGACGATCGCCACAGCGCTGACTGAAGCGGGTATTGCGGTGCTGCGGTTCGACTTCACCGGCCTTGGCGGCTCAGGGGGCGACTTCGGGCACACCAACTTCTCGATGAACCTCGGCGACCTGAAACGAGCAGCCGAGTTCCTCGCTGAGAACTACGAGCCGCCACAGCTCCTGGTGGGTCACAGCCTTGGCGGCGCAGCCGTGCTCGCGGCGGCCGCGGACATCCCCTCGATCAAAGCCGTCGCGACCCTCGCGGCCCCCGCGGATGTGGAACACGTCACCGGTCAATTCGGCGACCAGGTCGAGAAGATCCGCCGTGAAGGCAAGGCGGAAGTCCTCCTCGCTGAACGCCCCTTCACCATCGAAAAGCAGTTCCTGGACGATATCGACAACCACGATATCGAGGCGTCGGTCGCGAAACTGAAAAAACCTCTCCTGGTGCTGCACGCGCCAACGGACATGCAAGTCGGCATCGACAACGCGACCAAGATTTTCTCAGCGGCAAAGCACCCGAAGAGCTTTATCTCTCTCGATACCGCAGACCATCTGCTCACGAACAAAGAAGATGCCGCCTATGCCGCGTCAGTGATCGCCTCTTGGGCCCATCGCTACCTCAATCTGTGCCAAGAAGAAGCAGAAGGCGCATCCGAAGAGGCCATGGGCGTTGAGGTTCGGGAGACCGGCCAGGGCAAGTATCAAGCGATGGTCTCGGCTGGCCCGCACAGGTTCATCGCCGATGAGCCGACAGATATCGGAGGCCTTGGCTCTGGCCCGAGCCCCTATGAGTTCTTGGCCGCCGCGCTCGGTGCTTGCACCTCCATCACGCTTCGTATGTATGCTGAGCGCAAAGGCCTACCACTCGACCGGATCACGGTGAATGTCGAGCATGAACGCCGCCACGGCCAAGGCGCAGCCGAAGCGGGCGAAAAAGAACCACCTATTGATCACTTCACCCGCCATATCCGCCTTGAGGGTCAGCTCGATGACGCGCAAAGGAAGCGGGTGCTGGAGATTGCCGATCGCTGCCCCGTCCACCTCACCCTGGAGCGTGGATCAGCGGTCAAAACAAAAGATGTGGACAGATGAAAGCTGCTGACTGTCAAGATATGAGTGAAGTGCGCGCGGAGATCGACAGGCTCGACAGCGCGCTGGTGGACCTTCTGGCCGAGCGCTGGACCTATGTGGATCGGGCATGGCAGCTCAAGCGCTCCCCGGCGGAAGCCACGGTTCCGTGGCGGATCCAAGCGGTGATCGATCAGGTGCGGCAACGCGCCGAGGAGCAAGGCCTTCCGCCTTCTCTCGCCGAGGCCCTATGGCGCCAAATCATCGGCTGGGGCATTCAGTATGAAGAAGAAAAACTGAAAGAACGTCCATGAGCGACGAGAAATCAGAGGCGCTCGCGCCGGGCATCCTCACGGTGTTTGAGGGGATGCGGAAGACCTTCAAGAATGAGCATCCGCTGTTCGGCGGCCTCAACCCGCGGCCCGTGAGCGCCAGCCGCGGCAAGCTTGTGGTTGAGCTGACGCCGAGCGAGGACTTTCTCCATGACGGGGAGATCCACCCCGGGCTGATGACGATCATCCTTGATACGATTTTGGGCGCATCGGTCTGGTCCGTGCTTGAGAACTTCACACCAATTGCAACGATCAATCTGCAGACGGATACGCAGAACCACGCCCGCCCCGGCACAGTCATCACCTGCGAAGCCATATGCGAAGAGGTGTGCGATGATATTGCGATCGCCCATGGGCGCGCAACGTCAGAAGACGGAACACTCCTGTCAACAGCCGCAGGTACGTTTATTGTCGGCACACGCAGCGCCCAGGTGAGCCGGATATGAGCCGCGAACTTCTGACACCAGGCCCCGAAACCCTGAAACGCGTTGAAGAGCTGACAGCCGATTCGCCGATGTCAAAATGGTTTGGGTTGGTGACGACCGTCGAGAACGACGAGCACCGCTTCAAGCTGACCTTCGACGAACCCCATATCGGTAACCCGGTCATCCGGGCCCTGCATGGCGGCGTGATCTCTGCCTTCCTCCAGCACGCGGCAACCCTTGAGGTTCTAAGCCGGGTCGGACTGAGCGTGAAGGCTCGTTCCATCAGTGTGCATACGAGCTATCTCCGCGGTGCACGCGATCAGGACTTCACGGCAGCCGTGAAGATCGAACGCATTGGCCGTCGCATCGCTTTTGTCGAGGCACGCGGCTGGCAAGGCGCAGAAGATCAGACGGTTGGTTCGGCCGCCATCGCGCTCAGGCTGTTCGAAGACTAAACCTTACGGAACGACATCGCTTTGGTCAGAAAGCCGACCTTCTGGCTTTCGACCTCGAGCCCCACTTCACCAAAAAGCTCCGTAAGCGGCTCTTTGCAATAGCTGTCGTAGTAAGGCTCGTGGAATGCTTTGGGAAAGCCTTCCAGCATAAGGTCCATGCCGGTGTCGCCATACTGAACACTGTCGACATGGACATAAAGGCCGCCAGGCTTGAGCGTACGCGCGATCTCCGCTGCCACCTCACGCCTCACCTTAGGGGGCAATTCGTGGAAGAGGTAGACCGTGGTCAGAATATCAAAACTCTCATCAGCCGAAGGTAGGTCTTCAGCGGCAGCCCGGACAAACTCGATGTTGCCCGCTCGACTCGCTGCCTTTCGAGCCTCATCAAGGTAAGGCTCTGAAAGATCAACGGCGGTCAGTTTGAGGTCCGGCGCGTTGTCGACAACATCGCTGAGCAAGCGACCTGTTCCGCATGCCACATCAGCCAGATGGATCTCCGGCCGTGCGCGACCGGTTTCTGTCAGACGGCCGATCTCTTCCATGATGAGCGCAAGCCCACGGCGGCGCATCGCATCGGCGGAGCCGGTGAACAGCACCTCCACTTGGGTATCGTAAACCTTGGCGGATTTCTCCGATAACCAACCATCCGACTGGAAATGGAAGTTCTGCTTATAATAAGTCGGTAGCTCGTCCTCGGCGATATCGCGCACTTCCACGCCCCCGCCTTGACGGTTGGCGCGTCGGCTCACCTCGCGTGCTTCTTTGAGATAATCACGCGCATCACGGATCATCTTGCTCGGCCGGGGCGGGCGCCGCAGATCCCGCGGCATGACATAGAGGCCCGCTTCGATATCAGCCCAATCGTCTTGGAAGAGTTGGAAAAACGAAGCACGCAGCTCCTTCATATCGGGCACGGACGTTCGGCTCGGACGCGGCACTTCACCAGGTTTGGTCAGTGGACCCACGATATGACGGCCGGCGACATAAAAAGCGGTGTACCAACCGACTTTGGCCGTTGATGCAGCCCCGTAAGCTGCCCGTCTCAGCCTGGTTTCGATCGCTCCTGCCACCATCACGTCCTCCGCCGAAAAACCGCCACGGTTTCAATATGGGGTGACCACCCGAACTGGTCGACCATCACCGCGCGGATGAGATCATAGTCGGAAACGAACGCCGCTGCATCCCGCGCCAACGTCGCGGGGTTGCAGGATACCGCCACGATCGTGGGAACCGCTGCACGGGCGAGCTCTCGCGCCTGTTCAAGGGCGCCGGCGCGCGGGGGATCAAAGACCGCGAAATCGACACCGCGCAGCCCATCAGCCTGGAGCGGACGGGCGAAGAGATCTCGCTGGCTCGCCCTGATCTCGCGACCTGCGGCCTTGGCCGCGGTGCTGAGCGCAGAAACGGCAGCCTGATCGCCCTCTACCGCGAGGACCCGCCGCTCAGAACTCAGCGGCAGAGCGAACGTCCCCACGCCGCAAAAAAGGTCAGCCGCGCTCTCCGAGCCTTCTGCAGCGGCGAGCACCTCGGCCAAGAGCGCCGCCTCACCCGCCTCTGTCGCCTGGAGAAACGCGCCCGTGGGGAGCGCCACGGGCACGCCGCCGAGGGTCACCCGCGGGGTTCGCCGCTCCGCCGCGGTGACGCCATCAGCACTCAGACGAGCAAGATCATACTCATCTGCAAAAGCGGAAAGGCGCTCGCGAGCATTGAAAGACAAGTCCTGTTCGTTGACACCGCTGAGAGCGAGATCGATGCCGGTCTCGGTCAAGGCGGCGTGGGCCTCAAACGAGGACGGAAACTCCCCGCGAAGGTCCCTCGCGAGAGTGGCCAGCGGACGCGTCAGTGGCATAAGGTCTGGGTGAAGAATATCGCATTCACGGAGGTTCACGACCCGGCCACCCGCAAGCTGGCGGAACCCGACACCCTCAGCTGTCACCGCAAACTTGGCCCGCCGACGGGATAGCGGAGGAGAGGTGTGGACAGCAGAAAGTTCCGCCTCAGGATCAATCTTGCGAAGCTGAAACAGCAATCGCGCGCGTTTGAGGTCGCGCGCTGCCTCCTCGCCCCAGTGCTGGAGGGTGCACCCCCCACAGCCATCGCCCGGCAACCCAAAATGGCGGCAGACGCCCTCGTGCCTGTTCGCTGCATCATTATGACGCTCAAGGATATCAGCCCGCTGACCACGAAGTGCGACCTTCACCTCCTCTCCCGGAAGAGCGAATGGGATGATGAGATTGCCCACCTGTCCGTCGCCGGACGGTGTGACGCCCTCGACAGTCAGCGTCGACTCCTGGAGCGGAACGCTTTTGCGCGACTTTTTCTTAGGCGGGCGTCTTGTTCGCATAGAGCAGAAACTCCGTGGTCCCCTCTCCGCCAAGGATAGGGCTTTCAATCATCGGGCGGGGCCGCCAGCCGAGGTCAGCAATCGCCGATACCACGTGGGTTTCTAGGAAATCCTTTTGCTCCTCAAGGGAGGGCCGCACCCGGCCGTTTTTCCCGATGGCTTCGCGGCCAAGCTCAAACTGTGGCTTCAGAAGAGTGATGAGGCGCGCGTCCTCTCTCGCCAGAGCCAGGACCGGCGGCAAGGCTTTGGTCACGCTGATGAAACTGACGTCGCAGACGATGAGATCGAGAGGGTCAGGCACCAGGGTACGATCCACGTCCTTAGCGTGCGTTCCTTCGAGGCTGATGACCCGTGGATCACCGCGCAAGCGCTCTGCCAACTGATCATGTCCGACATCCACGGCGTAGACCCTCTCCGCACCAGCGCGGAGGAGTACGTCCGTGAAACCGCCTGTCGACGAACCAAGATCGAGACAGACGCATCCCTCAGGATCAACGGAGAAGGCTTCCAGTGCGGCAGCCAGTTTCAGCGCGGCGCGCGAGACATAGTCATGCGCAGCATCACTGACCACGATCTGGGCATCTGTATCAGCTTTGATGCTCGCCTTGCGGACGATACGCCCATCAAGGCAGATATGCCCTTCACGGATCATCGCTTGCGCGCGGGACCGGGTTGGCGCCAGGCCCCGTTCAACGAGGACCTGGTCGAGGCGCATTACTCTGCGACGTGGGAAGCCGAGCTTGCACTCGTACCAGCAGCAAAGGTCTTCAGTGCTTCTTTAGCGATGTTGTCTGCGGTGAGGCCGGCTTCGATGTACATGTCGGCGGGGCTGGCTTGGTCTTGGTAGATGTCCGGCAAGGTCATGGTGCGGACTTTAAGAGCGCCTTGGTCGAGGAGGCCCTCGCGGGAGAGGAAGTGCAGGACAAAGGCGCCAAAGCCGCCGACCGAGCCTTCCTCGATCGTGATCAGCACCTCATGCTCCTTCGCCAGGCGCCGGACGAGGTCCTCATCCAAAGGCTTGGCAAAGCGCGCATCCGCCACCGTCGTTGAAA
>JBCBMW010000034.1:0-9926 GCA_039822105.1 Pseudomonadota bacterium
GCGCCCGCCCGGCTTGATCCAGAATAGCTCGCATCGATCAACGCCCATTATATTGAGGGGCTTGGCAACGAGGGCTTTGGCGGTGGGGATGATCTCGTCATCGCCGTGGCTCCACCCCATCCGGAGGAGGCCGTTCATCAGGCCCTCGGGCAGGTAGCCTTCATCGCGATAGGCTTCGACACCGAGAGCGCCGTGGCGCTTGGAGAGTTTCTTGCCGTCATGGCCGTGGATTAGCGGCACATGCGCCCAGACCGGGACGTCCCAACCGAGCGCCTCATAGAGTTGTTGCTGACGGCCCGCATTGATCAGGTGATCATCGCCGCGGATCACATGGCTGATCTCCATATCGTGATCATCGACCACAACCGCGAGCATATAGGTCGGTGTGCCGTCAGAGCGCAGAAGCACCATGTCATCGAGGCTCTGGTTCGGGAACTTCACCTCCCCCTGGACCGCATCTTGGATCACCGTGTCGCCGTCGAGGGGCGCTTTCAGCCGAATGGATGCTGGACCTTCGCCTTCGCCGCCATCGCGATAGGGGCTCGTGAAGCGGATGTTTTTCTCGCGCGCTTCGGCCCGGGCGGCGTCGAGCTCCTCGCCCGCGAGCCAGCAGCGATAGGCTTTTCCTTCTGCCAGAAGCTGCTGCGCCACCTCGGCGTGGCGATCCGCGCGGGCGAACTGGCTGATCGGCTCGCCATCCCAGTCGATACCGAGCCAGGTGAGGCCATCCAAGATCGCGGTCACCGCCTCTTCGTTGTGCCGCGCCCTATCGGTGTCCTCGATACGGAGGAGGAACTTCGAGCCCTCTGGCGCGTTCGCCCCCCGGGCATAAAGCCAGCTGAACAGCGCCGTGCGTGCGCCGCCGATATGCAAATAGCCCGTCGGCGACGGTGCGAAACGGGTCACGATGGGCTTAGCTTGAGCAGTCATGTCATCCTCAGAACGGCAAGAGTTCGCGCACCTAAAGGCGTTACCCTTCGCGGCCAAGCGGCTTTGGCGCTCCGGCGCGCTCGGCGACCTCATTCGCCGGTGGGCGAGCGAGGAGGAGGGGCGCTTCATTCTCTTCGCCCCGTGCCTGATGGTGGCGGGCTCTGCGCTCTGGCTCCATCTTTCGGAGCCGCCAGCCCTCGCCGTCGTTGCCATCTTGGCTGTCTCCTGTGCGGGGTTGTGGGGTGCCGCTGTGCGTCGTCATGCGATGCGCGCCGTTCACGGAGCAAGAATCGCCGCTTGTTTCTTTCTTGGCATGGCGCTAATCGCGCTCCGTACAGAGATGGTGGATGCCCCCGTCGTTCCGGACGGCCTTGGGCCAGTGACGGTGACGGGTGTGTTGGAGGAGGTGGAGCTCCGCGAGCGGGACCGGCGGTACACCGTCCGCGTCGATCGGATCAGCAGGCTTGGGCCGGAGGCGACACCGCATCGCATCCGCGTTGTGTGGAGGGGGGAGCCGGGATCAGCGACGCCTGGCGATCTCGTCCGTCTACGTGCGTCTTTGTCTCCACCGCCAGGGCCTGCGATGCCCGGCGGATACGATTTTGGCCGCGCGATGTTTTATGAGCGGATCGGCGGCTCAGGTTTCACCTACGCCCCGCCTGCTGTGATCGAGCACGGCGGGACAGGTTTTAGCGCCTCGGTTGAAAGGCTCCGTGATCGGATTGCTGACCGGATTGAGGAGGTGGTGGGCGGTCCACAGGGCGCTGTGACCGCCGCGCTTGTCACGGGTAAGCGAGAACGTATCCCCGAGGACGTGGTGGAGGATCTGAGGGACGCAGGACTGGCCCATCTGTTGGCGATCTCGGGCCTGCACATGGGTTTGGTCTGCGGATTTCTTTTCTTTGCCATCCGCTGGGTGCTCTCACGGTTTGAGGTCTTGGCACTGCGTTTCCCGATCAAAAAATGGGCCGCACTCGGCGCATTATCGGGCGGCGCTTTCTATCTTCTTCTTTCCGGCGGGGCCTGGTCAGCGCAGCGCGCATTCATCATGGCAGGGATCGTTTTCTTGGCCATCTTGTTCGACCGCCGCGGCATCAGCCTGCGCAACGCAGCGCTGGCGGCTATCGTCATCGTGGTCTTGCGGCCCGAAGCGGTGATCTCTGCAGGCTTTCAGATGTCCTTCGCCGCCGTTGTCGCGCTGATCGCAAGCTTCTCTTACATCGAAGAGAGACTGCCGCGCTCCGATGACCACAGCCCGTTGATGAAAGCCCTCAGGTTCACGGGCGGCTTGGCAATGACGAGCCTGGTTGCAGGGCTCGCGACAGCGCCTTTCGCGCTCTTTCACTTTGGACGCTTCGCAAGTTTTGGGCTGCTCGCCAATATGCTCGCTATGCCGATCATCACACTTGGTGTGATGCCAGCCGCCGTGCTTGCGCTGTTCGTGATGCCGCTCGGCCTTGACGGTTTGGTGCTGGCGCTCGTGGGCCGCGGCGTTGAGATGGTGATCGGCATCGCTTCCTGGACAGCGAACCTTCCGGGAGCGGTGCAATTGGTGGGATCGGTGCCGACCCAGAGCTTTCTTTGCGCGGTCGTCGGCCTCTTCACCCTCGCGATCTTCCGGGCACCGTGGCGGCTGGTGGGAGCCTGCCTGATGGCGCTGGCCTTACCGTTGAGCGCGGGTGAGCAGCCGCCTGACGTTTTTCTCAGCCGAGACTTGCGGAATGTCGGTGTGCGTCTCGAGGGTGATGGGCCTGCCTTGGCGCTTCTTTCCAAGCGGCGGGACAGGTTCACCGCGGAGGTGTGGCTCCGCTCGATCGCTGAAGAGCCTGACGTCACCGCGCAAGCAACGCTGGCCGCGTGCAGTGAAGGCGTGTGCTACCAACCGCTTCTGAGCGGAGATGACATCGCGGTTCTTGATGGGGAAACAGGGATTGACGAAGCGTGCGCACGCGCCGAAATCGTTATCCTCCGTACACATGGTACTTCCGGCCAACCTTGCAGAGCTCTCCTGATCGCTTTGGATGAGAACGGACGGAGCCCAGCCGCAACGCTCTCCCAACGGTCAGGCGAATGGGTGGCTGAAACTGCGCGGCGCTAGTGCGCCTGCGGCTTCTCGGCAAACAGCATATAGTTGACGCTCAGGTCCTGGCCGACGCGCCAGCTGTCGAGAAGCGGCAGATAGGTGAGACCGCGCTCCGACGTCACTTTCATCCCGGCACGTTCCATTGAGTGTTTCGCCTCTTGCGGCCTCACGAACTTACGGGGATCATGCGTGCCGCGGGGCAGCCAGCGGAGGATATACTCCGCGGCAAAGACAGCGGTCGCCGCAGCCTTCAGTGTGCGGTTGAGCGTAGCCATCGCCATCATGCCGCCCGGCCGTACCATATCCGCCGATGTCGTCAGGAAGAGATCCACGTCGGCAACGTGCTCGACCACTTCGAGGTTCAAGACCACGTCGAAAGGTTCGGTGTCGCTGGCGAAGAGATCTTCGATCGTGGTGTGCCGATAGTCGATCGAGAGCCCTGATTGCTCCGCATGCACCTGGGCCGTTTTCACATTGCCTTCCGCCGCGTCAATCCCGGTGACCTCAGCGCCCAGCCGCGCCATCGGTTCGGAGACAAGCCCGCCGCCGCAACCCACATCAAGCAGCCTGAGGCCCTCAAGCGGCTTTTTCTCAAACCGGTCCCGGCCGAAATGCTCACAGATCTCATCGCGGATCAGCCCAAGCCGCACGGGGTTGAACTTATGGAGCGGCTTGAACTTGCCGAGCGGGTCCCACCATTCCGCGGCAATCGCCTGGAACTTCTCAACCTCATCCGGGTCGATGGTGGTCGTCTGCGCTTCAGCCATGGGGATCTCCCTTACGTGCCAATGAGCTAAGGCCTCGTCTAACCTTTGCCAACGCGTCAGGTCGGCACGACGGTGCCTTGCCCGGACAGTATACTGCCGCTAGACGCGCCCAGTTTGGAACAAAGGAGCAATCCCCGTGAGCTTGGCCGCAGCGCCCCTCAACCTCGCCCCGCGCCGTGACGATATTGTCGTCATGAAGTTCGGCGGCACCTCTGTCGGTGATCCTGAACGGATCGAGCGCGTTGCGCGCCACGTGATGGCTGCGCGAAAACAGGGGTTTAAGGTGTGCGTCACCGTTTCGGCGATGGCTGGGGAGACCAACCGCCTGGTTGAGCTGACCGAGCGCCTCGGCGGCGGTGATGTCAGCCGGGATGCTGATTACGACGCGGTGGTGGCGAGCGGCGAGCAGGTGACGGCCGGGCTCTTGGCGATCGCTTTGCGCCGGGAGGGCTTTCCTGCGCGGAGCTTCCAAGGCTGGCAGGTGGGCCTCGAAACCGACGCGTCCCACGGCGCGGCCAAGATCACGCGCATTCCCCAGGAGCATCTTCTGGCGGCGATGGACGCAGGTGAAGTGGCAGTGGTCGCGGGCTTCCAAGGCCTCACCAACGACAACCGGATCTCGACCCTTGGCCGCGGCGGCTCCGATACGACAGCCGTGGCTCTCGCCGCGGCGCTCGGTGCTGCGCGGTGTGATATCTACACAGACGTTGACGGGGTCTACACCACCGATCCCCGCATCGTGTCGACCGCTCGTCGCCGCGATATCCTAAGCTACGAAGAGATGCTCGAGATGGCGTCGGTGGGTGCTAAGGTGCTCCAGACACGGAGCGTCGGTCTTGGCATGGCCTACGGCGTGCCGATCCGCGTTTTGAGCTCGCTTGCTGAACCCGGTGAGACCGATAACGGTACACTGATCACCGGAGAGGACGAAATCATGGAACAAGAAGTTGTCACCGCCGTTGTCCCGTCCACCGGCGAAGCCAAGATCAGCCTTCTCGGTGTTCCCGATGTGCCCGGCCGGTCTGCGCTGATCTTCCGTATCCTGGCGGATGCTGCAATCAACATCGATATGATCGTGCAGAGCCCAGCGCGGCAGGGCGCAGAAGCGAACATGTCGTTCACCCTGAGCGAAAAGGACCGCGCGCGGGCGATGGAGGTGCTGATCGAGCGAAAAAGCGATCTCGGCTATGACGAGATGATCGCCAACCAGAACGTTGCGAAGGTCTCTGTGATCGGCATCGGCATGAAAAGCCACTCAGGTGTGGCTGCCAAGGCTTTCGAGGTGCTCGCTGATCGGCAGATCAATATCGAGAACATTTCCACATCCGAGATCAAAATCAGCGTGTTGATCGCTGCAGAGTACACAGAGCTTGCCGTTCGGGCCCTACACGAGGCGTTTGGCCTCGGCGACGCGAAGGCGTAAGGACAACGTCATGAACCTTCCGCCCCGCACGGCGCCGACGCCGCGCGTGCTGCTCCGGCAGCTTCGCGAGGTGATGGCTGAGGAGTCCGATGCGCAAACGCGTCTGGATCACCTCGTGGAAGCCATCGCGCGCAACATGGTCGCCGATGTCTGCTCTATTTATGTGCGCCGCGCTGACGATGCCCTCGAACTGACGGCTACGGAGGGTCTTCGCAAGGATGCGGTGCACAAAACGCGGCTCGATTGGACTGAAGGTCTGGTCGGCCTGGTTGCGCGCACCGGTCGACCGATCAACCTTCGCCGCGCCAGTCAGCATCCTGAGTTTTCGTTTCGCGAGGAAACAGGAGAGGATGAGCTGAACGCCTTTTTAGGTGTGCCCATCATCAGGTCGGGTAGCGTCATTGGCGTGCTCACCATCCAGAACCAAACGACCCGCGCCTATGCCGAGGACGAGATTGAGGCCGCTCAGCTCGTCTCCACAGTGCTGGCTGAGATCATCTCGTCTGAGCGATTTTTGTCCGAGCGGGAGGTCGCGGAGGTTGAGGAAATCGTCCACGGGCCGGAGCACGCGCTCGGGACCGCGATCGTCCCTGGCGTCGTGCGCGGGGTCGTCTACCTCTTGCAGCCGCAACGGATCACGCGGCAGGTTTTCTCTGATGACCTGGCAGCGGAGCGGCAAAAGCTTGCTGACGGCATTGCGACACTGCAAAAATCCGTAGACGATATGATCGCGCAAGACCGCGCGCTCAGCAATATCAGTCGCGAGGTGCTCGAGGTCTATCGGCTCTTTGCCTATGACCGCGGCTGGGCTCGCCGAATTGAAGAGAAGATCATGGCCGGCCTGTCGGCCGAAGCCGCCGTGGAGCAGGTGCAGGCGGAAAACCGCACGCAAATGCGAAAGGCTGCGGACCCTTACCTCCGTGAACGGATGCATGATCTTGATGATCTGTCGCGGCGTCTCTTGAAGACCCTCGGCGGGGACGAGACGGAGCATCAACTGCCTGACAACGCGGTGGTGCTGGCGGAAACTCTCGGTCCCGCGGAGCTTTTGGAGCTCGATCGCAGCAAACTCGCCGGCCTGGTGCTGACAGAGGCGTCGTCGAACAGCCACGCCGCTGTCGTCGCGCGCTCTTTACGCCTGCCCATGGTCAGCGGTGTCGGCCGTGTGATCGACCGCGCGGAGCCTGACGATGACATCATTGTCGACGGGGCAACGGGTGAGGTGTTTCTGCGCCCGACACCGCAAGGCATTGAGACTTTTGAAGACAAAGCGCGGATCCGGTCTGAGCAGATCGCCAAGTTCTCGCAGCGCAAGGATGAGCCTGCTGTCACTCTGGACGGCTCACCCGTCGGTATCGAGATGAACGCAGGGCTCGTTATGGATTTGAGCCTCATGGAGGAGGTGGGCGCGGAGGGCGTCGGCCTGTTCCGGACAGAGCTTCAGTTCCTGGTCGGACGAACCCTGCCAACGGTGACGGAGCAGACCGAATACTACCGGTCTGTCCTTGATGCCGCAGGGGATACGCGTGTGGTGTTTCGTACCGCTGATCTCGGCTCCGACAAACGCGCCGGATACATGCATGGTCCCCTCGAGGCGAACCCAGCAATGGGCTGGCGTGGTCTTCGGATGGCGATCGACCGCGAGGGGCTGTTGCGGATGCAGGTTCGCGCCCTGATCAGCGCGGCTGACGGCCGGGCACTGACCATTCTCTTGCCGCTTGTCACCACCAAGGACGAGCTGACGATCGCTCGGTCGATCATTGAGAAAGAACTGCAGCGCGCGAAAAAGCTCGGCCAAGCGGCACCGAGATCTTTGGAAGTTGGCGCGATGGTTGAGATCCCATCGGCGGCCTGGGCCGCGGACCGGTTGGCCGCGGAGGCGGACTTCCTGTCAATCGGCGGGAACGATCTCGCGCAGTTCTTCTTTGCGGCTGATCGAGAGAGCGAGCTGGTCTCCTCACGCTACGATTATCTCAGTGCAGACTTTATCGGCTTCCTGAAAGACGTCGTTGAAAAGGGGCACAAGCAGAAGACGCCCGTGTCCTATTGCGGGGAGCAGGCGGCGGATCCGCTGATGGCGGTCGCGCTCATCGCCATCGGCTGCGATCGGCTCTCGGTTCCGGCCAGCGCTGTCATGCCGCTCAAAGACATGGTGCGCCATATCGATCGGGCCGCGCTGCGGGCTGAAGTGGTGCGTCTTCTGGCCGAGGACACAGAGCAGACCTTACGAGAACGCCTCCGCGTGGTCGCAGAGGCGCTCAAGATTCCGCTATACGTCGCAGTCTGATTTACTGGCCGCGGAACATCTTCTTCACGTCGTCGGGCGCGAAGGGGAAGACGATTGTGTTGGTCTGATCGCCAGCGATTTCTTGCAACGTGTTGAGGTAGCGCAGCTGCATCGAGCCTTCTTGCTGGGCCAGTACCTGCGCGGCCTCAGCGAGTTTGGCGGCGGCCTGCTGCTCGCCTTCTGCCAGGATCACTTTCGCGCGCCGTTCCCTCTCCGCTTCGGCCTGACGGGCGATGGCGCGGATCATCGATTCCGCGACATCGACACGCTTGATCTCAACATTGGCGACTTTGATGCCCCAGGCTTCGGTTTGTTCATCGAGGATCTGCTGGATGTCTTTGTTCAGCTTGTCGCGCTCCTGCAGCATCTCGTCGAGATCGTGTTTGCCGAGTACGGAGCGAAGTGTCGTTTGCGCCAGCTGCGATGTGGCTTCCATAAAGTTCTCGACCTGGACCACGGCGCGAACGGCGTCGATCACGCGGAAATAGATCACGGCATTGACGTTCACCGAGACGTTGTCGCGTGAGATCACATCCTGCGGCGGCACGTCAGTCACGATCGTCCGCATATCGACTTTTCGCATTTGCTGGATCACCGGGATCAAGAGAACGATACCGGGTCCCGCTGCGCGGCGGCCGACCTTACCCAGGGTGAAGACCACGCCGCGCTCATACTCGCGCAGGATCTTGAAGATCGCTTGGGCGAGCACAGCCACGACAGCGAGAAAAGGGACGAGGAGTGTCAAACTGCCCATTAGCGGGTCTCCAATGATTTGAGGGGTAGGCGGATGCCTTGCTTAGCTGAGGCTTTGCGGACGACGAGGACGAGACCATCGACCTCCTGGACTTTGATGGGATCGCCGGGGTTCAAAGGCTGTTTGGATCGGGCGCGCCAGCGTTCGCCGTCGACGATGACCCATCCTTCTTCCCCGTCCCATTCCTCCACCCGGCCGTTACGTGCACGGATCGCCTCTTTGCCAATAAGCGGGCCGTGCCCGCGGGACTTGACGATTTCCCAGAGGAGAAGTCCCACCAAGAGCCCGGCAATGGCCAAGAAGCTGATGATCAGGGTGAGGCTGATCCTAAATTCATCGGGGAACAGATAATAAAGCCCGACGCCGACCAGCGCCATGCCCGCGATCGCCGAGAGGCCTGCTGATGCGACGAACGCCTCCAGCATGATGAGGAGGAAGCCTAGGCCGATAACGGCGAGGAAGAGGCCGTTCTCCGGCAGCACCTGGAAGCTATAGAACGCGAGAAGCAAACAGATCGCGCCGAAGACGCCGGGAAAGATCGAGCCAGGGTTCCAAAGCTCAACGGTGATGCCGAGCGTTCCGAGCGAGAAGAGGATCGCCGCGACATTGGGATCGGCGAAGAAACCGAGGATCAGCTCGAGCGTCGTGGGCTCGACTTCGATCAGCGTGACATCCGCAGTCTCAAGGACAGCTGTGCCGCTCGCCACTTCAACCTCGCGCCCATCGAGCATCTCAAGAAGTTCGGCCCGGTTTTTCGCGACGATGTCGATGACGCCCAGCTCCAGCGCTTCGGAGGCCGTGATGCTGGCGGAGGGAGGACGAACCGCTTTCTCCGCCCACTCGGCGTTGCGACCGCGGAGCTCAGCCAGCCCTTTGATATAGGCGACGGCGTCTTCGATCACTTTGCCGCGCAAGGATGCTTCGTTGGAGATATCGACAGGCTCGGCTTCCTCGGCGACCGGTTCTTCCGCAGCCTCATCGTCGGCGGCTGCGTCTTCGGTTGGTTCTTCCTCGGCGCCGGGTTCTTCGACCGGGGGTTCGGGGAAGAGCGGCTCGCTGCCGCCTCCACCGCCGAGCTCAATCGGCGTCGCGGAGCCTGTGTTGGTGGCGGGAGCCATGGCAGAAACATGCGCTGCATACATGATGTAGAGGCCGGCGCTGGCGGACCTGGCGCCCTGGGGCGCGACATAGGTCACCACCGGCGTCTCGGAGCCAAGAATCGTCTGCACAATCGACTGCATGGAGGTGACGAGCCCGCCAGGGGTGTCGATCTCCAGAATCACCAGCTCGTCACCGCGGAGCGAGGCAGCACCGATTTCACGTTCGAGATAGTTGGCCGCGGTGGGGGTCACAGGGCCTTTGAGGCTCAAGACCGTGCCGCGGCTGGTGGCGTCCTGCGCCGTCAGCACCGGCGCGATAAAGCCAACAATCCCAAGGGCCACAAGGATAGCGCCTATCGCGCGAACCATTTTCGTCACCACGCTCTCCCCGATTAATTTTCTCGTATCCGACGACAGAACGCGACGCCAGAGGTTAACACTCAGGCAACCATCCGCTATTCAGGGACTTCGGCCCGTGGTAACAACATGGGGCGGGTGATGGGGCCCGAAAAGGCCAAACGCACGATGGGGGCGGGATGCAGACGGGAGACACAGGTCTCAATCTGATCAAGGCTTACGAGG
>JBCBMW010000035.1:0-8091 GCA_039822105.1 Pseudomonadota bacterium
CCTGGCGCACGAGACCCTTCATCATCCGGCTGCCCGCGAACGGATAGTCCATGTGCAACTCGTCGATCCGGCGCATCAGCCTGAGGTCATCTTCACAGACCGGACGCGGTTCATAGTACAGACTGCCACGGCTGATCCCGAGCAGATCGGCCTGCCGCACAAGGCTCAGCTTGTGCGATCGTTCCGTCATTTCTTTGCGCTCGGCAACAGACCGGCCTTGTCGAGCGCGCCTTCCAAAAAATCATTCTCCAGCGTCAGCTGGCCAATCTTCGCGTGCAGCGATGTCACGTCGATCTCCGGGGCCTTCGACGTATTGGGCTTGTCACCGAAAACACCCGTCACCCCATCGAGGAGCTGATCCTTCCACTGCTTGATCTGGTTCGGATGCACATCGAACTGTGTAGCAAGCTCGCTCATCGTCTTGTCGCCACTCAAAGCCGCCAACGCGACTTTCGCCTTGAACGCAGGGCTGTGGTTCCGTCTTGGTCGTCTTGCCATCATAGCTCCTTCGTCCCAGCAAAGCTGCCGGATCCGGAGCAGAAAAACCACCTAACTCACCTGTTCAGATCTTCCGATCCACCTCTAAGTCTAACTGCGGGCCCAAGTAATAACCTTGCATTTCTCCGCAGTGCGCGCGCGCAGGGCGAAGTTCGCTGCGTGTGCGTAGTGATGCTCTCTGTACTGCGGTGGCGATCGCAGCCATTCATTCATCGCGCAGCAGAGAACTACATGGGATCGTGGATCAGATAGACGCGGCTCAACCATTATCAGGCTACTTGTCCACGCCGCACATGACATCGCCAAATGCCTTTTTCCTAGGCTCCGATGTAGACAAAACCCGCCCAGTACCGCTCGTCCCGGAAAGGCTCGGCTTGGTTGGCGATGGCGCTCAATGCGCCGATCAATGGTCCAAGTCCGCGCAGGGCCGAATCAGTCGACAAGGCCCGCTGTGCGCCCTGAACATAGTCGAAAAGCTCCATGCCGGAGGCATCGCGCAGCCAGATTTGCGCTCTTCGAAGAGCGGTTGCTGGGTGAATGTCATCCGTGGCGAGCACATCGTAGAAGCGCGCCACCAGGAGGGCCGTGGCCAAATCGTTGACATCCCATTTGGCCGAGATCACACCGCGTGCGCCCATCGCGAGAAAGGCGGTCGGCAGACCTGTGAGTTCGTCAGGATAGTGTTTGACGTCAGACAGACCGCTTTCGCAGACGGTCAGCATGACCAGTTGTGGAGATTGCGGGGGCGAGAGATACAGCAGGTCTTCGATGGTGAGCCGCTGCGCGGCCCCCTTTGCATCGCGGCCCAAATCAAGGCCCGAGTTGAAGTAGCGGGCCCAATCGAATGCATTATGGGTTGCGAAATGCCAGATGTCGCGGCCGGCAAAGGCGTCCAGCAGGCCCTCGGCGCGTATTCCGGCGTCGGTGCTGGTCAGGGCCATATCGGGAGCAAGACCCGCGATCAGATGTTCCTCGGCTCCGGCATAGAGCAAATCGCCGGTCGGGTTGAAAATCCCGGCCACCGTAGGCTGTTGCAGACCCGCGGCGGGCCGCGCGTGCAGATGGTTCCAGATGCGGAAGCTGGGCGCAGCGATGACCTCGTAGGCGTCAATCAGATGGCGGTTGACGATCGGATGGCGGCCCGCGCTCAGCGGGATGGGAAACAGTTCCACAGGTGGAACCCAGACGAGCCGCATATCGCGAGGCAGGGCCGCTTGGTCGAGCACCTGCCAGACGCGGACAGCTAATTGGCTTGCCTGCTGGCCCGAAGTCTCGCCCCGGCCCCAATCCCATGACGCGGTTTCGGCCTGACCGATCCCGCCGTATATCTGCTTGGCCAGCACCGCGTAGTCGCGCGGTCCCATCTCTTGCACGAAAAAGTCGTCTTTCGTCCGCAGAATGACTGCGCCGCCATTGCGCACGGCCACCATGGTGAGGAACGCAACGCCCGAAGGCGGCGTGAGGTGTGCAGCCTGATTACCCGGTCGGGCGCGCAGTTGCGTGATCTGCGAACGCAGGCGCTGCTGCGCGATCTGTACCGCCGGGCCGTCCTTGTGGCGCAGGGCTGCGAGTTCCTCTCGCAGGGTCCTGAGCCGATCTTGCTCGGCCGCGGTCAGGTCGTCCGCAGGGGCGAAGGTTCGTGCGGCGAGAACTGCCCTTGTCAGCTCCAAAAGAGCAAATGCGCGTGCGGGATCGCCCGTTTGCACGCGGGCATAGGCGGCGAGCGACAGCGCCGGTTCGGCGCGCCGGACGGCGTCGCGGATCTCTTCTTCGGTGTCGAGTTGATCGAGGAGCAGACCCAGCGTTGCGGCCACGTCCTCACCCATCGCAGCGACGGCCGGCCAATCGCCAATCTCAGACTCGATCTGAATACGCCCGGCAAGCGTAAGCAGCCGTTCCCAGGGCCGTGTCGCGGCGGGTGTCTCCTCCAACGCCTGATCGTAGGCGTCGATGGCCTCGGCATAATCGGCGCGACTGGGCCCGCTGGCTGCGGTGCCAAAAAACGTGCGGCGTTGATGAACGCTAGCAAGGTTGCGCATCGCTACCACCCAGGCATCGGGGTCGCGTTGCGGATCAAGGCCTTGAAGCGCCGTGCGTGCAGCGTCAAGGGCCGCATCGAGGTTGCTGCCCATTGGAGGGCTCACTTCGAGCAGAGTGAAGGCCAGGCTTGCCTGCAGGGTTGCGTAACCATATGGATCTGTTTGTGGCGTGACATATTCCATGGCGCGCCCGATCAGATCGCTCGCCTGCGCCATCCTCTCGCGATATGGCAGGTCTGGATCACGGCCGACTGCGATACCGAGCAAGCCGTGCAAATGCCCCCAAAGCAGCGCGTCGTCTGCGCTGGTTAGGTGGTCCAGCGCCCTGCGCAGCGCGGTCTCAGCAAGGGCGCGGTTGGCGGATTGGTCGCCGGTGATGTCTGTGAGGTAGGCCTCGGCCAGACGCGCCTGACCCTCGGCCCAGAGCAGGCGCTGGCTGTCAGGGCTGAGAACCTCCAACGCGTTCTGTATAAGGTCAATAGCGGCTGACGTGTCGCTGCGGTGACCTCGGTTTGCCTCCATCAGCAGGCTGGCTTGGCGGAATTGCAGACGGGCCCATTCCGATGCGTCAACCTCCGGTGTCAAAACCGATTGCGCGTCCCGAAACGCGCGCAACGCATCATCGGTACGCCGCGCGTCAAGCGTCGACAGGCGCGCATAGGCCACGCCCTGGTTGATCTTGGTCGTCGCCCAGCGGTAGGGCGCAGTTTCCTTGGTATAGATCGACAGCGCGTTGTCTCCCGCCTCGACCGCGCGTTCTAGCATGGCGTGGTCGTCGATGCTCGGGTCAATGAGCAGCGCCGCAAGCGTGTGTTCGGCGTGCGCCCAGCTTTGTGGTGCACGTCTGCGCAGATCGTGCGGCTCAAGCTCCCTCAGTGTGTTCACTGCTGTCTGGATGGCGCTAGGGTCCTGGCGGGCGCGGGCCGACAACACGCGCGCCATGTCGATCTTGATGTGCACCCATAAGTCAAAAAAGGTCTCGTGTGTCGCTAGCGTCAGTCCGTCCTCCAAGGCCCTTTGCGCACAGTCTAGGTGCCCGTCGCCGGCGCGGCGGTGCATGCCAAAACAGGCTTTGTTGAGGTTGAGGTTCAGTTGCACCCAATCGCGAGGATAGGCGTCTGCGGTGTAGACGCGCATGGCCTGCCGCGCGTGATGTGCCGAGGGTTCGAGAAAGACGAGGGCCACTTCGCCAGAGCGCCGGAAATATGCATCCGACAGATTCATGTGCACTAGCGCCCAGAGAAAGGAGTTGTCTTGCTCTTGGAAAACCTCGAGCGCTTTGTGTCCGCGCTCGATGGCGGTGTCGAGATCGGCGAGGATGTCGCCCGACCGACGGGCACCGTAGGCATAAGCGAGGTTTGCTTGTGTCGCGGCCCAATCCACGGGGCGGGTTTCCTTGCGGTTGACGCGCAAGGCGTCTTCGCCATGCGCGATGGCCTGGTTCACATTCAACGCCCGATCACCGGTTGTGCGCGACATGTAGATCTCGACCAGATTGGATTTCAGCTGAGCCCAGATGTTGGGGTGCGCATCCTCGGTATAAAATGCCAAAGCACCGTCGTAGGCATCGCGCAGCTTTTGGTCGTGGTTGGCCAATTGGCCGGGTGGGAGCCGGTAGATGAGCTGGGACAGTTGCAGGTTAAGCTCGGCGGCGGCGGATTCTTGTCCTAGGGCGGCAAAATGCCACGCCGCAGCGCGCACACTTTCCACCGCAAAGACTTGCCCCTGCATCCCAAAGGCCCGGTTTGCGGCGATCTGTGCAAGCGAAAGGTGTGCCAGCGCCAGCCGTTCGCGGCGTATGATCTCGGGCATGGCGGCGGGCGGCAGATCGGTGAGGTATTGCGTGAGTTCATTTGCCGCGCCCAATGCGGCTCCGAGATCTGGTGCTGCTTGGATCGCCTGCCGGAGCGCGTCATATTCGGCATCCGCGCTGGTCTGTGCCAGGGGTGGCTGCGCAAAAACGCAGGCAAGGGTCAGGGCCGCCAAGTGTCTTCGGATATGCCAAACGGTCATGGAAAAGCTCCTAGATATCAATCAGTCTTTCTGAAATTGTTGCGAAACCGGGTGCGTTCTCGCGGCGTTGCAGAATGTACGGTCTGAAATTCTCAAATAGCCAATCGGCATCGGTGGTGAAATAGGCGCGTGCCACCTCGCGATCGCAAAGGCGGGTTTCGACGCAGATGGTGACCCGCTCATAGAACTCGAGCAGGTCATCGATTTCCCGGACCAATCCGTCGGCATCGCGACTGTCCCAAACGAGGAACTGAACGATATCGGCGTGCGCAGTCGCGGCGGCATCGGCGTCCCACTGCACCGCGCGGATTGCTTCGATCGACGCAAGGTGGTCAAGGATCGTGCTGTTAATGACGTTCTGCGCGTCACGCAACGGGCCGGTTGCATACTCCTTCATCAGTTCCTGCGTGCGGCTGACACGGGTTTCATCCTTGCGGTCGAAGTATTCCACCACTCCGAAAATGACGAGGATGATCGCGCCGACTTTGCCTATCAGATCCACACGACCGGTGGCAGTTTGCGGCCAATAGCTCAGGTCTTTATCATCCGCCATGGGTGGGTCATCCTGCACTTTACGGTGCACCACAGCCCGTTTCGAACCGGAAAATGTCGGGTGGTTCAGTCAGAATGATTTCGATCTGTTGCGTAAGGCAGCTAATCTGGGACTTGGTCAAACGAAAAGCCGGGATGTATTGCGGCCTCGCCGCGGCGTCTTCTGCTGCTGGGTCAACGGTGATCCTCGGGTTGTTGTTGCGGTCTCGTTTAAGGGCCTCGGTGACCGTTGCGCAGCCGGCTAGGGACACCAGGATAGGGTCTGTGGAGACGCGGGCATAAAGATCAAGGTTTCTGGAAAGGCACGTCCATTCGTCGAGCGAAAGGCTCAACTCTTGCGCACAGCTGGGGCATGTGGCCATATTCTGGCTCAAGGTTGGTGTGCCAATTATGGCGAATACCAAAACCCGCGCGATAAAACGCATATCCTTACCTCAAATGGTTGCGCTCGTCGATTGACTGTAGCCGCCCCGGTTTCACGGAGGTAGAGTTTTTGGCGTTAGGCGATAATACACGTTCCTTCGATCGTTTCATAGAATGAAGGTATGTCTGAAGAAACTCGCCGTTGGAGCAACAGGTTTAGGCTGGTCAGGATCGCGAAGGACACTCCGCCGATGCCCAATCAGCCTGTCTTTCCCACCTCCTGCACGCGATGAAGAAGAAGCAGACGCGACGGGAGAAGTTCCTAACTGAGATGGAGGCCGTGGTGCCATGGACGCGCCTTCTGGCGCGGATCGATCCCGGAAAGCGAACGACCGCGAAGTCTGCCTCTGAGTTGTCGGTGAGTCACGCGGTGAAGGCACACTGTTGGTTTGGATCAGATGACCGTCTTCGAACGGCCGCAATCGCGACCGATGCTGCAACCGCCAGGTAATGGTGCTGCGCCTGCTCGCATCTACTATGAAAAATTGCTGCGTGAGCGCAATGTCCGGTTGGTCCGCGATCTGTGAATTCACTGAGCTCCGGTTTTTGCACGCGCAGCGATAGTCCGGTCTGACGGGCCGCGCCGCAGCATCTTGACCGGTCAGTGGAAGGCAGCTTTGGGCCGTGCGCGACGCCGTACTGGCGTCCGCGCACCTCAGATGCTGCACCGCCTCTGAGGTCGGCAACGAGCCCAGAGCGGACCTCCATCGTGTCACGTCCCGCTGCAGTGCGGCTTAACCAAACCTGCCCTTCGCTGCACCGGCGAGATCGACGTGCGGCTCGAGGTCGGCTGTGCGGGACAAACCCGCCGTTGGCTGCCTAGCTGTCAATGACCGGTTTCTAAGGGGCAGCCCAGGCATGAAGACGCAGATCAGATGGATACTTGTGTCGGCGGGAACAATATAGGCATCGTGCTGATTGAGGAAAGAGAGTTCGCTGGGGCCGATGGGCCTGGTTTAATGTGCCGTCAGAACGACCTGCTGTTCATTACGCACTTTGAGTGTCGTTCAGTCTGATGCTCTGGAACGCAACCGGTCTTGCCCCGGCGTTGATAGCCCTGCGCCCGGATGACCCACCAATGCAGGGGCGTGCGGGCTCTTTAGACAGGGTGTTGTCGCTCACCACCTGTTCCACAGCCGCAACCTCAACTTGTGTCAGCAGGCAATAGCTCTGCGGGCCGGGCAAGAAGCTCTCGGCGGCTAGGCCAGAGGCGTCAAGCACCGAATGTTGAGCCAATAGCAGGGTAACGTATTCAATGCTACGGCGTCCGCGCATGTGTCTGATGCCCTTGAGACCGACAAAGGCCTTAGCCGGGGCAAGCCGTTCATCGCCGTTTGGGTCACGCAGCAGAAGCCGGTGCTGAGGGGAAACGACCACGCGGTGCCGCACCCCGCCGGCCTCGACCGCATTGGGCTGGATGAGCACGGGCTGGGCACCTTCCTTGTCCTGATCAATGGGCACTTTCCGCCGTCCGACCCAAAGGATCGGTTGAAAGCCGTGATCAAGCGTGAGGACCAGATCACCGACCTGAAGGTCGCCTGCCGCCACCTCACCTTTGCGCGTGGTGATCCGTGTTTCAGGCGAAAAGCAAACGGAACCGTTTTGATACTGCGTCGTTGCATCCTGATCGGTGAAGAAGAAATCGGGATTCGGATCTGTCAGGATTGCTGTTTCATACCAGTCCTCCAGGTCGACACCCGGGGCCCATACGATGTGTTCGACGTCACCATTTTCGTTTGTGCCTTCAAACACAACGACATGGCCGCCGTCCGGAGCCTCGTCGGACCGCAGAACCACAGCGTTGTCGAAAGTTCCGCCACTGAAGGGTGCTGCCTCATTTATGTAGGACAGATCATAGGTATCGCCTACAGAAAACACGTTAGGAGACGGGTCGCCCGGCTGCGAGTATATGACAAGATCCGTCGACTCCGCCGGTGGGCCGTCAAATCTGCTTCTGGTGCCGTCCAGGTTCACGTTGGACCCGGTCGCCACACCGAAGTCTTCATCGTCCACAACGAATAAACTGGCCATTGTCACGCTCCATCAGAAGCCGTGATGTTCATTGGAAATGGTCGAGCAAGTGTAAAACCTCAGCAGTGTTCGTGGGGCAAACTGCGTAAGATTTTCATGAGCCGTGTGCTAGGAACGGCCTCTCGCATGGAAGGTGAGCCAGTTGCTATGGGCCAGGTCTTGCCGGTCGCGACCTCTTCTGCACAGCTCTCGCCCGCGGTTCACAAAAGACGGATGCATGAAATCTGTTAAGGCGACTTATTCTGAAAGTAGCGTCAGTGTTCGGTGGCAAATGCGAGCAATTGATCCGACGGAATTGAAGTGCTGCTTGGCAGCCTAAGTCGACATTGGTTCACGGCGCAGCATTCGGAAGAATGGGCTCACTGCCGACCTCAGAGGCGGTGCAGCATCTGAGGTGCGCGGACGCCAGTACGGCGTCGCGCACGGCCCTAGAGCGTTTCAGGTTTTGTCTGAATCGAATTGGGATTCCCATCTGGGTTCGCTTGTGATTCAGACTCCATACTGGTGGAGGAGGCCAGCATGGATGACGAGACCT
>JBCBMW010000036.1:0-6284 GCA_039822105.1 Pseudomonadota bacterium
CATAGGACAAAAGCGCGACCTTGGTCGAGGAGGCCCTCGCGGCTGAGGAAGTGGAGGACAAAGGCGCCAAAGCCGCCGACCGAGCCTTCCTCGATCGTGATCAGCACCTCGTGCTCCTTCGCCAGGCGCCGCACGAGGTCCTCATCCAAAGGCTTGGCAAAGCGCGCATCCGCCACCGTCGTCGACAGCCCGCGGGCGTTCAAAAGCTCCGCTGCCTTCAAAGTCTCCTGCAGCCGTCCGCCATAGGACAAAAGCGCGACCTTGGTGCCTTCTTCCAAGATCCGGCCCTTGCCGATCTCGAGGATCGGGGCGTCCTCATACATCTCGACCCCTGCGCCTTCGCCGCGGGGGAAGCGGAACGCGATCGGGTGTTCGTCGAACGCGGCGGCCGTGCGGGTCATCGCTTGCAGCTCGGCTTCATCGCCGCAGGCCATCAGCACCATGTTCGGCAGACAGCCAAGATAGGCGGTGTCGAACGCGCCCGCATGGGTCGCGCCGTCATTGCCGACAAGCCCTGCCCGGTCGATCGGGAAGCGGACGGGCAGGTTCTGCAAAGCGACGTCGTGCACGACGCTGTCATAGCCGCGCTGCAGGAAGGTCGAATAAAGCGCGCAGAACGGCACCATGCCATCGCATGCGAGCCCTGCGGCAAAGGTCACCGCGTGCTGCTCGGCAATCCCGACGTCAAAGGTCCGGTCGGGGAAGGCCTTCATGAACTTATCAAGCCCCGTGCCCGACGGCATCGCGGCGGTGATGCCGACGACTTTGGGGTTGGCCTCAGCCTCTTTGATCAGCTGCTGCGCAAAGACATTGGTGTAGGAGGGCGCGTTCGAGGTCTTCTTCACCTCCTCGCCGGAGACGACATCGAACTTGGAGACAGCGTGCAGCTTGTCCCCCTTGTCGACGGCCATCTGATAGCCCTTGCCCTTCTCGGTGACGACATGAACCAGGACCGGGCCGTCGGTGATGTTCTTGACGTTCTCGAGGACGGGAAGAAGGTGCTCCAGATTGTGCCCATCGATCGGGCCGACATAGTAAAAGCCGAGCTCTTCGAAGAGCGTGCCGCCGGTGACCAGGCCGCGGCCATACTCCTCGGCTTTCTCGGCCAAGTTCCTGAGGCGCTTGGGCAGACGCTTGCCGAGCTGCTTGGCGAGATTGCGAAAGCCTTGATAGCTGCCCGAGCTCGCCGCCCGCGCCAGATAAGCCGACATCGCGCCCACTGGCGGGGCGATCGACATATCATTGTCGTTGAGGATGACGGTCAGCTGGCTCGCCCGCGCCCCGGCATTGTTCATCGCCTCATAGGCCATGCCCGCGGACATCGAGCCATCGCCGATCACCGCGATCACCCGGCGGTCCGCTTCGCTCTCATCACCGGCCTCGACCTTGAGGTCGCGCGCCACCGCCATGCCGTGGGCGGACGAGATCGAGGTCGCCGCATGCGCCGCGCCAAAAGGATCGTACTCGCTCTCCGAACGCTTGGTGAAACCCGAAAGGCCGTCCTTCTGACGAAGCGTGCGGATCCTGTCCCGGCGGCCTGTCAGCACTTTGTGCGGATAGCACTGGTGGCCAACGTCAAAGATCAGCCGGTCGCGCGGCGTGTTGAAGACATAATGGATCGCTGTCGTCAGCTCCACCACACCCAGGCCCGAACCCAAGTGACCACCCGTCACCGAAACAGCATCAACAACCTCAGCTCGAAGCTCATCGCATAACTGCCGCAAATCCGACGCAGGCAGCTCCCGCAAATCCGATGGAACATCAACACGATCAAGAAGAGGGGTCGAATGGGTCATAATGGAGGCGGGCCCTGCCTGTTACTCAAGAGACTATGTTCGTTCAGTGATCGCGATGCGCACACCTGCAAACGATTACTTTTCATTAAACTTTGCTTGTTTGTCCAGAAGGGTAGCTCCGGCCTTTCCATTGACCACCCCGCCCGCGCCAATGCCGCCAGGCGGAAAGCCAAGTGAACCAGCCGTAGAAAAGTGCAGCCAGCGGAAGGGCTAAGGCTTCGCGCGGCTTTCGGCCGTAAACCGCGAGCGTTGGCCGGTAGGCGAAGCTCATGATGCCCCAGGTCACAAGGCCGAGAGTAAGCGCCGCGGGGTCCTGGTGGAGCGGGAAAGCAAGGACAGCGAGAGGTGCGATCAGATAAACGAGCCCCATGCCCACGAGGGTTCCGAGCAAGAGAAGCGGGCTGTATTGAAGCTGGGTGTAGGCGCTGCGAGCGACCATCGCTTCCAGCGACCCATAGCTGCGGTTGTCGCGTAGGCTGATCGCCTCGCCATAGGTCGATGACAAAAAGAGCCCGATTGGCGAGCGCGGCTCGGTGTTCTTGATCTTCTCAGCCAAGGAGCAATCGTCGATCAGGGCGCCGCGCATGCTTTCGAGGCCGCCGATCTTATCGAGGGCATCGCGCCTCACGAGCATCACACCGCCTGCTGCGCCTGAGACCAAGCTCGTGACGTCGTTGATCAGGGGGAAGGGGTAGAGCTTTTGGAAGAAGAAGATGAAGGCGGGGATGAGCAAGCCGCCCCAGAACCCCCGGTCATCAAGCCGCGCCATGATCGAGGTGAGGGCGAGGCCGTCTTTTTCCGCCTTCACCATCAGCCGGGTGAGAAGGTTCTCGTCCACGACGATGTCGGCATCGGTGAAGAGGATATAGTCCGCATCCAGCGTGTCTTCGTCGATCTCCGCGAGGCCTGACCGCATAGCCCAGAGCTTACCGCTCCACCCGGCGGGAAGATCCGGGACCGAGACGACCTCGAGGGGCGCTTGGCCACCCGAAAGCTGAGCCTGTTCTGCTGTGCCGTCGCCGGAATGGTCATCGCAGAGGAAGACTTTGAACGCGCCGGGATAGGTGCAGCGGCGATGCGCGTCGATCACCTGGCGGATTGTGTCCGCTTCATCACGGGCGGGGATGACAGCGGCCACGCTAGGCCAGCGGGCTGGATCCTTGGCCGCCGGCAGCAGCTGATCTGCGCGCCAAAAACCGCCGCGCAGGGTCATCAAAAACACCCACGCAGCCAGCGCGAGAAGGACGATCACCGCAATCATAGTAACCCCTTGCTGGACCACGTCGAATGGGGTCTCTACAAGGGCGACGCGTGCGGCGCATCAATTTTCCGCGCGCCTGGGAAGGGTTTAATGGCCGAGACATATTCCGACGACGCCATCGAGGCGGGGTCCGGCAAAGGCGCGGGCGATGAGAATTTTCCCGTTGGCTCGTTCCTGATTGCGCCGCCCTTGAGGCCCCACGTGGCGGCCTACTACAATTTTGCGCGCGCGGCGGACGACATTGGTGACCACGAAGAGCTGTCCTCGGACGAAAAGCTCTATCGGTTGAATGCGTACCGCGAAGTGTTGCGGGGTGAGGCTACGGGACTGACCTATCCTGAGGCGCTCCGCTCGGCGCTCCTGGAAACAGGCGTTCCGATTGAGCGGGGCACGGATCTTCTTGATGCCTTTAGCCAGGACGCAATCAAGTCGCGCTATGCGACGCTTGATGAGCTGATCGGCTATTGCCGGATGTCGGCCAACCCTGTGGGGCAGTTCCTGCTTGATCTTCATGGCGAGGACCGGGCGATGTTCCCTGCGTCCGATGCTCTTTGCACGTCACTTCAAATCCTCAATCATCTGCAGGACTGTGGTGACGACTTGCGTGAGATTGATCGCAGCTATCTGCCACAAGCCTGGCTCGATGAAGAGGGCGCGGCGGTTCCGGACGTTTTGGCTGATCAGTCGACCCCGGGTTTGCGCCGGGTGATCGACCGTCTTCTTGACGTTTGCGATGAGTTGAACTGCCACGCCGAGGAGCTCGTTTCGGGTCTCAAGAGCCGGCGCCTTGCCGCTGAGAGCGCGGTGATCGTCAAGCTTGCGAAACGACTTCATGATCGTCTTCGCGTCGGTGATCCGGTGGCGGAGCGTGTGGCGCTGAGCAAAACTGATTTCCTTGCCGCTGGCGCCATGGGCGTTTTGCAGTCCGCCTTTCCTCCCAAGAGGGCGGCATGACCGAAGCGATCGAGCCGCTTTACCCGCTCCCTGTTAAAGACGGGATTGATCCGCAGGCAGAAGCTGATGCGATTACGAAAGCGTCGGGGACAAGTTTTGCCGCTGGGATGAAAATTCTGCCGAAGGAACGCCGGGACGGCATGCATGCGGTCTATGCGTTCTGCCGGTTGGTTGACGATATCGCCGATGGGCCATGGGATGCTGCTGAGAAGCACAAGGCCCTTGATGCCTGGCGTGACGAAATTGATGCGCTTTACGAGGGCGCGCCGCGCTCGACCGTCGGGCATGCTCTCTTGCCCCACGTCAAAGCGTTTGATCTTCCCAAGGACGAGTTTCTTGAGATGATCAACGGCATGGCGATGGATGCCGATGGCCCCATCGTGGCGCCAAGCCGTGAAGAGCTCGCTCTTTATACCCGGCGCGTGGCGGGAAGTGTCGGTGTGCTGTCGATCCGGATTTTTGGCGCTTATATCGGTCCCGTATCTGATGAGTTCGCGCTTTGCCTCGGCGATGCCCTCCAACTCACCAATATCTTGCGCGACGTGGAAGAGGACGCCGAGATTGATCGGCTTTATCTGCCCAAGGAGCTTCTCGCGGCGCATGGAATCGCGGCGCCAACCCCGGCAATCGTGGCGAACTCGGACAAACTGCATGAGATCCGCGCTGACCTCGGGAAAGAGGCCAAGGCTTGCTACGATGAGGCGCGCCGGCTGGCCGTCCATCATAGGAGGAAAGATCTTCGCCCGGCCCTGATGATGATGGGCGCCTATGAGGGGTACTGGGAGCGGATGGCGGCCCTTCGTTGGCGCCTTAGCGGCGACATGGAGCTTTTGAGCAAGTGGCAGAAGCTCTTCCGTGGTCTTCGTTATGGCTTTTTTGGCCCCGGCGCGCCGCGGGTGGAGCCTGCATGACGGGTACGCTTCACGTTGTCGGCGCCGGCCTTGCTGGCCTCTCGGCCGCGCTTCACGCGCGCAGCCAGGGGCGTGATGTGAAGCTCTATGAGGGCGCAGGACAGGCGGGTGGTCGTTGCCGCAGCTATCACGACAACCGTCTCGACCGGGTGATCGATAACGGCAATCATTTGGTCCTGACCGGGAACACCTCGGTTCAGGCCTATCTGGCGCTCGCGGGGGTTCCGGATGCCCTGGAAGCTGCTCCGGCCGCGGATTTTCCTTTTGTCGATCTGGCCACGGATGAGCGCTGGGTCGTGCGGATGAATGACGGTCCTGTTCCTTGGTGGCCGATGGCTCCGGACCGCCGGCCGAAAGGTGTGGGGCTTGGTCCGATGATCAGAGCAGGGATGATCCTGCTCGCAGGGCCCAAGCACACGATCTCAGCGCTGTGCGGCGGTGAGGGCTATGCCCACACGCGGTTTTGGGAGCCGATGTCGATGGCGGTGATGAACCTGCCGCCTGATATGGCGTCTGCGAAGCTGATGCGAGCAACCGCGATTGAAGCCTGGCGCGACGGGCGCCTCGCCCGCCCGATGTTCGCGCCGAACGGCCTTGGTGCTGCGCTGGTCGAACCCGCCCTCCAAGCGCTCGAGGAGCAGGGCACACCGGCGCAATACGGTCATCTCCTTCGCAGCGTGGAGCGCGATGGCCAGCGGATCACCAAGCTCGAATTCTCCCGCGGTGACGCTGTCGAGGTCGGCAAAGACGACGATGTGATCCTCGCCCTGCCCCCCCATCGGCTCTCTGGTGTGATGCCCGAGATCGATGTCCCTGAAGACGCGTCCTCCATCCTCAACGCCCATTTCGTTGTGGGTGCCGAGAACCTGCCCGCCGATGCGCCCAAGATCCTGGGGACGGTCAGCTCCCTCACCCAGTGGATTTTCGTCAAAGGCGATGTCGTCAGCTTGACGATCAGCGCGGCCGAGTATGTGGAGGGCAGCGAGGACCAAGAGGAAGCCCTTCTTGCTCGTCTCTGGTCCGAAACGAAACAGGCGCTGAGCCTCTCTCCCGAGCTTGAATACAAGGCTGGGCGGCTCGTGCGGGAGAAGCGTGCGACCTTCCTCCAGACCCCCGAAAACGCGGCGCGTCGCCCCAAACAGACGACGCCCTTTCAGAATCTCTTCCTTGCGGGCGACTTCGTCGATACAGGGTTACCCGCTACTATCGAGAGCGCCGTCCGATCCGGGGAACGGGCTGCGCGTCTCGCCGCCTAGAGGGAACAGCCAGTGTCCATGACTTCAGCCGCGATGCCGATGCGTGATGAGCGCAGCCAGTTGATCAAAGAGCAGGTGGGTAAGCTCTTCGATATGCAGCGCGACG
>JBCBMW010000037.1:0-3872 GCA_039822105.1 Pseudomonadota bacterium
GGTCGACGATCTCCGCATTCTCCGCGTTCCTCGGCAAGGCGGTGGAAAGCTCCGCCTGGGCCGCAACAGCCAGGAGCGTCGGCATGTCCTCGTCTCGCATGAAAGGCTGGAGCCGCTCAACGACTGATGTGTCGCCGCGATAGAACTCGATGCGTCCGGTGCACTCGCCCACACTCACAGGCCCCACGGTCAGCTCAGGCCGGGCATCACGCAGACGGATGATCATGGCCTGCCCAATGGTCTCGGCCAGCCGGGTGAGGAACCCTTTGCCGTCGGATGGCGCGGCAACGCCATCCTCAACCATGTAACATGCTGACCGAGCCGCGCCCTCATGCGAGCGGCCGGTGTGGCCCGAATGACCTGCAGGAACGACGATCAGGCTGCCTTCGTCGTAGAGCTTCCTGAGTACTGGCAGGTCAGGATGCAGGTGGAAGAACCCATCCCCGATGGGAAGGCCCTCGGTCTTTCGAATGCTCCCGGCTAACTCTGCGAAACGTGGGTCGCCGACCGGCATCACCAAGGCCATGCCATCGGCGTCGCCATTGAGATAGATCATTTGCAAGCTGGTCATGGTCATGGTCATACCCATCCGAGTGCTGAGTGTTTAACGAGAAACAAGAGCTGCCGATCAGGCAATTCGGCTTCGACGGCCCGGGCGATGATTTCCTGCTCCCCGTCCTCAAAGCTCATGAGGGATCGCACCATGTCGCCAACGCCCTCAACCGGCTCGCCGAATGCCCGTTCGAGCTGATTGATGGTCCGCTCCGACTGCATCACTTGAGCCGTTGAGTCGCGCAGCTCGGGCGTTTCAAAGGCACCGAACGGTGTCGCATAAGTGAAGTGCATGCCCGGGAAGTTGAGATCCCACGGATGCAAGAGACGGCGGCTCAGACCAGACCAAGCAATAGCCTTTTGGCAGCGCTGCGGGGTGGTAAGGCGCTGGCGGCACTCGGGCGACCATGAGCTGGGGTGATCGACGATCACGTGCTCGATCGCGCGCAGGTGGCCGCCAGTATCCTGGGCGGTCTTGATGATCGCGTTGAGCAAGTCGGCATCAACAAAGCCGAACTGGCGCATCAGCCTATTGGTGTAGTTGTGGCGGATCACCCGCTCCATGCCTGCGAGAGCCTTCGCAAGCTCGTTCCAATCGCGATACTTCTGACCACGGAACACCTTATCGCCCTCGAACGCCAGGCGCTCATCAAAGCCCGTCTTCCATTGATAGCCCATGAAAAACGTGGCCAATTCATCGCGATCTTGATCAGAAACCGGACCCTCTGCGATGCCGAGCGTGAGAAGCTCCAGCACTTCATTGGCATGGTCCTGAACAACGCCCATGTTGGTGTTGCCGTCGGCGTTGAGCGATTTGAGGATAATCGGATCGACAGCGACGGCCTGGAAAAATTCCGCCAGCGTTGCATCAGGGTTTTGCAAGACTTTGATGATTGTATCTTGAAGCCACCCGCCCGCTAGCGGCGTGTTGGCCCGAAGCGCGCCAGGCAATTGTTGATGCAGGTGCGAGAGCAGCACCTGGTGCATGCCATTCGTGCGCTCGATGTAGTGGTCCACGGCGTAGATGCCGGATTCTCCGTACACCTTGCTGGCGTCCGGATCCTCGTCCGAATGAAGGGCAAACAGTTCACGGACATCGGTGTATGCCGTGAACTCAGGCACCCGCGTCGGGATCGCATCGATTTCCGCGTGCAGATCCGCCCTGGTTCGATCCGGCCACCGCGGATCAGCCGTGATGGAAAAGCGATGGCGCGCAATATGCTCGGGGGTGGCGAGAAATCTCATTGGTCGCTCCTCAATGACGGCGTTTGTTGGTAAACGAAGAAAACAGACTGGATAGCGCTGTCACGACATCCCAATCGAGGCCGTCGAGTTTTTCCAAGAAGCCTGCGGCCATGAAGGATGCAACGAACACAAACAATTGCAGGCTTCCCTCACCCTCAGGAAACTGGCTTGCGAGGTATGGTCCCGCGAGTAGGCCGAAGAACAGGCTCTGCAGCACAAACCAAAACCAATACCACCGTCTTGGCGGCGCGCTGGATGGTCGGCGCATTCGGTACCGAGCTGCCAAGATGCTGCCCGCAAGAGCAGCGACAAGCGGGCTTCCCACCATCATACCGATGACTGATGAAACAATCCCGACGCTTACACCCAGAAACTCTTCCGGCACACGCTGTTGCAGCATCAGGCCTTCTCCTCACACAGCCGAACAAATTCTTGGAGGTCGCGAAGCTGCACCATCACTGGCCAAGCCCACTGGTTCCATTCGCGGAGCAATGTGAGCGCGTCAGGGTAGTGCCCGTCAGGATCAGGTGTCAGGATCATCGCCGCCGGAGGTTCCGGCGGAAGTCGTGCCGGCTGAAGCAACGCTTCGGGCACCTGGCACCGAAGAGCCCCCATAGGCGGCGGCGAACGATCCGTACTCGCGCACGAGCTGACCAGTATCGACGACAACGACAGGGCAATCAGGAGCTGGGGCCTCAACATATTCGATCTCCGTGGGTGTTTCGACTTGCGCAAGCCTGAGAGCCTGAAAGAGGCGGACGTTTTCAAAAGTGAGCTGCTCTTGAGCAGCCGCTAAATCATCCAGCGCTTGCTGTTTGGCATCGCGCTCGGCGATGATCCGAGCACGTTCGACTTCCCACTTGATAGCCTCGTCGCGCTTTCCTCGGGCGTAGTAACGATCGGCGGTGATCAAACCGATGGCGACCGTGGCAAGAAAACCTGCCGCGCCAATCCCGATAGCAGTCCTCATGACTGCCCACCCTCGCTAAACAGCAACCACTCGGCTTGCCGACGTCGGACTAGACCCGGCACGGTCTCACCTCCCGCCTTGACCCACATCTTGAAGGCGCCCTCGGCCCCCTCATCGCCACCACTGAAGATCCCCGCGTTAAGCCGCTTGGCCAAAGTGGACGTCGCAAAGGCTGTCGGACCGATGTTGAAACAGAGCGAGACCAAAGCATCGAACTCGTGCTGCTTCAGGTTTCGATCAGGGAGTGCACGGAGCACCGCGTTTTCATACTGCCCGAGGTCGTTGCGGAGGATGTCCTCGGCTTCCTCTTCGGTGATCGTCAGACCGGGTGTGACCTCTGGCGGCCCAGCGTGGTCGGTGTGGCCGTAACCGATGGTCCAGACCCCCACGATGTCCTGGTACGCCTCAAGCTCAAGGCCTTCGAAATCCTTGATGAGCTGTAGACCGGCCTCTCCTATTCTCACGACTGCGACACCTCCGTCTGGGCACTGGGAATATCAGCGATCGCCGCCGCGAGGATTTCATCCGCAGCCTGCTGTGTCGGCACCACCGGGGTCTGAGCGAGGACGTGCCCGCCAGCTTTAAGCTGGTAGCCATAGCGGCCGTCCTGGGTTGTAAGCTCGTAAGCCGCCGGGTCGGCGCCGTGCCGACGGATCTCCTCGCAGCGAGACAGCGCATCGTCGTGGCTCACAAACTCCTCAGCATAAAGAAGCGTATGAGATACACCGAACACTGTCTTCTCAAGACGAAGACCGAATTGCTCTGTGTTTGCGTTTTGAAGGTAGACCTTGAACATTGGTTGCTCCGCTAGGCTGCGATGGAAGCTGATGGTGCGTTTGTGTTGTAGGACCACCCCACAGTCAGCCGCCCACTCGGCTGGGCTTCCGCGTAGATCCGGACTTTGCCCGAACCTTCATTGCGTGCACTGATGATCGTGAAGATCGCGTTCGAACTGGTGGTGACAAAAGCGGCGGTGGTTGAGAAGCGCGTGCCCGACGCGTTCATTCGGAATGGCAGGAAGATGTGGTTGACCAGAGACACGTCGACGCGGAACCGGCCATCGCCGTTGTCCACCCATTCAGCCCCCGTCAGGTCGACGATCGCC
>JBCBMW010000038.1:0-663 GCA_039822105.1 Pseudomonadota bacterium
GGTCAGCAGGATGGAACTGGCCACAAACACAGATGAATACGTCCCAATAATCACACCGAAGATCAGCGCGAAGCTCATGCCGCGCAGCACCGGCCCGCCGAGGAAGAAAATCGCGAGCAAAGCCAAAAGCGTCGTGCCCGATGTCAGCAAGGTGCGTGACAGTGTGCCGTTCAGCGCGAGGTCGATCACGGCGTCCAAAGCCATCTTCTTGTATTTGCGCATCTCCTCACGCACCCGGTCGAACACTACCACCGTGTCGTTCATCGAGTAACCAATGATGGTCAACAGCGCGGCAATGGTGGTGAGGTCGAAGTCCAGTTGGGTTAACGCAAACATGCCCATGGTGATGATCACGTCGTGGGTCAGAGCGGCCACGGCGCCGATGGAGAACTGCCACTCAAACCGGAACCAGATATAGGCCAGCATGAAAATGAGGGCCACGACGAGCGCCGTAATGCCGGCCTGGAACAGCTCGCCAGAGACCTTCGGCCCGACAGCAGCTGAAGATCGGATTTCCATTGCCGGAAATGCCTCGGCCAAGGCCGCTCGTACGAGATTATTGGCTTCCTGCTGGCCCGACTCTGCGGCTTCTCCGCTTTCGGGCGTCTTGAATTTGATGACGAACACTTCTTCCGCATTAACGCCTGCGCCAACGGCCTCAGT
>JBCBMW010000039.1:0-601 GCA_039822105.1 Pseudomonadota bacterium
TTCAGGTCGGCCAGCAGGTCAACGAAGGCGACACCCTGCTGATCGTCGAGGCCATGAAAACCATGAACCACATCCCTGCCCCGCGCGCAGGCACCGTGAAACGCATCCTTGTCGATGACGGCGCTGCCGTGGAATTTGGCGCACCGCTTGTGATCCTCGCATAAGGATCGGGCCCATGTTCAACAAAATCCTAGTGGCCAACCGGGGCGAGATTGCGCTGCGCGTGATCCGGGCCGCCCGCGAAATGGGCATCAGCACCGTGGCCGTACACTCGACCGCGGACGCAGACGCCATGCATGTGCGTATGGCCGACGAATCCGTCTGCATCGGCCCGCCTGCCTCCCCACAAAGCTACCTGAGCTTCCCGGCCATCATCTCCGCCTGTGAAATCACCGGGGCGGAGGCGATCCACCCCGGCTACGGCTTTCTGTCGGAAAACGCGCAATTTGTGCAGATCGTCGAAGACCACGGCCTGACCTTTATTGGCCCCACAGCCGAACATATCCGTGTCATGGGTGACAAGATCACCGCCAAAGACACGATGAAAGCGCTTGGCGTGCCGTGCGTGCCCGGATCAGACGGCGGTGTGCCGGATCTGGCT
>JBCBMW010000040.1:0-600 GCA_039822105.1 Pseudomonadota bacterium
TGTAAGGCGCCCAGCGGCGGCGCGCTTCGAGCTCCTCCAGCTTGGCCAGAACGTCCTTCTTCTCAGCGACCTGTTCTTCGGTGGGCTGAGCAATCAATTCAAGCGCGAAGAGGCGCTCTTTCAGCTCATTGATCTCCGCCCCCGATGGCCGCTTCAGCGCGAGACGACGCCCATGGGCATTCTTCATGGTCCGGATCAAGTTGAGATTTGTCGGCGCACCCGACACCGTGACGCCAGCCCGGCGCCACTTCCAAGCGGTCATCTCCTTGAGGGAGGTTTTGACCAGGTTCGGCAGCTCCAGATCCTCGAAGAAGATGTCCAGGAACTCTTCTTGGGTCAGGGTGAAGCTGAAATTGTCCTCGCCGTCGCCCGAATCGCTGGCGTCCTTGCCGCCGCCGCCCTGGCCTGAAGGCGGCTTGCGGAGGCGGTCGCCCGTCGTGAACTCCTTATTGCCAGGATGCACATGGTCCCGGTGGCCAGACGAGCCGTCGAGCCGGAACCGAGGTTCGGCGGTCGACTTGGCCGGGATGGAGATCTTCCCCGACTTATCAAGCTCCTTCACCGACCGATCGCGGAGGGAGCGGTTCACCGCCTCCTTAA
>JBCBMW010000041.1:0-588 GCA_039822105.1 Pseudomonadota bacterium
ACTGAGACACGGCCCAGACTCCTACGGGAGGCAGCAGTGGGGAATTTTCCGCAATGGGCGAAAGCCTGACGGAGCAACGCCGCGTGAGGGAGGAAGGCTCTTGGGTTGTAAACCTCTTTTCTCAAGGAAGATAATGACGGTACTTGAGGAATCAGCATCGGCTAACTCCGTGCCAGCAGCCGCGGTAATACGGAGGATGCAAGCGTTATCCGGAATTATTGGGCGTAAAGCGTCCGCAGGCGGCTAAGCAAGTCTGCTGTTAAAGCCCACAGCTCAACTGTGGATTGGCAGTGGAAACTGCTTAGCTAGAGTACGGTAGGGGTAGAGGGAATTCCCAGTGTAGCGGTGAAATGCGTAGATATTGGGAAGAACACCAGTGGCGAAGGCGCTCTACTGGGCCGTAACTGACGCTGAGGGACGAAAGCTAGGGGAGCGAAAGGGATTAGATACCCCAGTATTCCTCGCCGTAAACGATGGATACTAGGTGTTGGCCGTATCGACCCGGCCAGTACCGTAGCTAACGCGTTAAGTATCCCGCCTGGGAAGTATGCTCGCAAGGGTGAAACTCAAAGGAATTGACGGGGGCCC
>JBCBMW010000042.1:0-585 GCA_039822105.1 Pseudomonadota bacterium
GTTCACAATTGTTAGGTGGTGCGCCAAACCAACGAGCGGCCTCAATTGCATCAATGATGGAGTGCCATCTAGCGCAACGAGAATTCAAGACCATCTTCTTGATTTTTCCGGAAATCGTTTGCGCTAGATGGCACTCCATCATTGATGCAATTGAGGCCGCTCGTTGGTTTGGCGCATCAATCCACATTGGAGGTAGTTCACAATTGTTAGGTGGTGCGCCAAACCAACGAGCGGCCTCAATTGCATCAATGATGGAGTGCCATCTAGCGCAACGAGAATTCAAGACCATCTTCTTGATTTTTCCGGAAATCGTTTGCGCTAGATGGCACTCCATCATTGATGCAATTGAGGCCGCTCGTTGGTTTGGCGCACCACCTAACAATTGTGAACTACCTCCAATGTGGATTGATGCGCCAAACCAACGAGCGGCCTCAATTGCATCAATGATGGAGTGCCATCTAGCGCAAACGATTTCCGGAAAAATCAAGAAGATGGTCTTGAATTCTCGTTGCGCTAGATGGCACTCCATCATTGATGCAATTGAGGCCGCTCGTTGGTTTGGCGCACCACCTAACAATTGTGAAC
>JBCBMW010000043.1:0-313 GCA_039822105.1 Pseudomonadota bacterium
CGAGTTGCAGACTACGATCCGGACTACGATGCATTTTCTGGGATTAGCTCCACCTCGCGGCTTGGCAACCCTCTGTATGCACCATTGTATGACGTGTGAAGCCCTACCCATAAGGGCCATGAGGACTTGACGTCATCCCCACCTTCCTCCCCCTGCTCGAGGGCAGTCTCGCCAGACACCTGTAACTGACGATAGGGGTTGCGCTCGTTTGCGGACTTAACCGAACACCTCACGGCACGAGCTGACGACAGCCATGCAGCACCTGTCTCTCTGTCCCGAAGGACCCTTCCGCTTTCACGGTCGTTCAGAGGAT
>JBCBMW010000043.1:323-567 GCA_039822105.1 Pseudomonadota bacterium
TGACATCCTCTGAACGACCGTGAAAGCGGAAGGGTCCTTCGGGACAGAGAGACAGGTGCTGCATGGCTGTCGTCAATTCCTTTGAGTTTTAGCCTTGCGACCGTACTCCCCAGGCGGCACACTTACCGCGTTAGCTTCGGCACTCCCGGTGGTTTCCCACCACGAACACCCAGTGTGCATCGTTTACGGCATGGACTACCGGGGTTTCTAATCCCGTTCGCTACCCATGCTTTCGCGTCTGAGT
>JBCBMW010000044.1:0-558 GCA_039822105.1 Pseudomonadota bacterium
GGCAAGATCCATGAGTGCATTCATCTGATCGCGCGAGAATGTGGCACCTTCGGCACTCATCTGCACCTCGATCAACTGGCCGGCGCCGGTCATGATAAAATTGCCGTCCACACCAGCTTCGCTGTCTTCGGGATAGTCGAGGTCAAGCACCGGTTGGCCTGCGTAGATCCCACAACTGATCGCCGCCACGGGGGAGACCAGCGGATCGGTGATCACGTCGCCTGCCTGCATCAGCTTGTTCACGGCAAGGCGCAGTGCCACCCAACCGCCGGTGATCGAGGCGCAGCGCGTGCCGCCATCGGCCTGGATCACATCGCAGTCGATGGTGATCTGGCGTTCGCCAAGTGCGACACGGTCAACGCCCGCGCGCAGCGACCGGCCAATCAAACGTTGGATTTCCTGGGTGCGGCCGGATTGTCCGCGCTTGGCCTCTCGGTTCATGCGCGAATGGGTGGCACGGGGGAGCATTCCGTATTCTGCGGTCACCCAGCCGAGCCCGGTGCCTTTTAGGAAAGACGGCGGGCGATCTTCGATGCTGGCGGTACAAATCACCTGGGT
>JBCBMW010000045.1:0-528 GCA_039822105.1 Pseudomonadota bacterium
GAAAGATTCAATCTCCCCTCGCCGGGCGGATGCGTACCCGACGAGGCCCCGCTAGGCGAGGTCCTCCCTCTGTCTCCTCATCCTCTCCTGCGCCTCCTGCGCCTGGCGCACGCCGTCGAGGAACGGGGCCCAGTTCGCCTCCTGGCGCCTGGCGTCCGCCACCTCCTCGGCGTGGTACGTGCGCGAAAACGGCTGGGCCGCCGGCGGCCCTTGCTGCGGGACCCCCTGCTGCTGCGCTGCCTGACGTACAATCAAATGCTGCCGGGAGTGCAGCAACAGTACGCGCAGGCAGCGCAGCAGCAGGGGGTCCCGCAGCAAGGGCCGCCGGCGGCCCAGCCGTTTTCGCGCACGTACCACGCCGAGGAGGTGGCGGACGCCAGGCGCCAGGAGGCGAACTGGGCCCCGTTCCTCGACGGCGTGCGCCAGGCGCAGGAGGCGCAGGAGAGGATGAGGAGACAGAGGGAGGACCTCGCCTAGCGGGGCCTCGTCGGGTACGCATCCGCCCGGCGAGGGGAGATTGAATCTTTC
>JBCBMW010000046.1:0-514 GCA_039822105.1 Pseudomonadota bacterium
ATATCTCCACCACTGCACCCGTGGCCGGCACCGTGCGCCGGATCGCCGCGTCCGTCACTCCGCGGACCAGTCGGCAAACAAGGGGGCCAGCGCCGTGGTGCCACGGGAGGAGATCGCCCAGGTGGCCGAGGCCTTTGGCGTGACGGACGCGGCGATCCGGCGCACGGTGCCGGCCACGGGTGCAGTGGTGGAGATATCGGAGCTCGAGGCGCTGCTGCTGCGGCTGCACGAGCTCGGGACCATCATGTACTTCCCCGAGCCGCGGCTGCGGAGCAGGGTGGTGCTGGACCCGAGCCGGCTGGTGGAGCTGGCCAGCCGCATCATCCGCGACCCGCAGAACCACCCGTCCCCCGGGTCGCAGGCCGAGAGCGACAAGGAGCTCCGCGAGCGGGACAAACACACCAAAGCCAAGTTCCCCGCCGCCTGGGCGGACCTGTACGGCCGAAGCGGGCAAGCAGCAGGTGGTGGCGGTGGCGGCGGTGGCGGCGGCGGCTTGCTGCGGGAGGAGCTGCTG
>JBCBMW010000047.1:0-508 GCA_039822105.1 Pseudomonadota bacterium
ATTTTGGGCGGCCTTCAATGCGAAGAGGGCACCGCAAGCGACGCCCTCCGAGCAGTTTTCGATAATGTAAAGAACGACATCATGCCGCCCATGCCGCCGCCTGGCATGCGCTTGCGCAATGCCAGCAAACTCAAGAATCATGGGTGACCTTGGGCGGCCTGAAACAGAAAACGGCGGCCACGAGGACCGCCGTTCCTTTGAGGCTTAAACGATGTAACGACTTACATCATGCCGCCCATGCCACCCATGTCTGGCATTGCTGGGGCGGCCCCGCCGTCTTTTTTCGGTGCTTCGGCGACGCCGGCTTCCGTTGTGATGAGGAGGCCTGCGATCGAGGCTGCGTCCTGAAGTGCGGTGCGCACGACTTTCGCCGGGTCAATGATGCCCTCTTTGACCATGTCGACGTACGTGTCGTTTTGCGCGTCATAGCCGAAGTTAAAGTCGGTCGACTCGAGCACTTTGCCAGCGACGATCGAACCTTCGACGCCCGCGTTCGTCGCGATTTGAC
>JBCBMW010000048.1:0-504 GCA_039822105.1 Pseudomonadota bacterium
AATAGAAACGGCAGACTTTACGGATCGTGTAATCTGAAGCCGTCGCGGCCGAGCACACCAACAGGATAAGTACAAGCGTGCCGCCCACACCTTGCGACACAGATCGGCGAACAAGCGGCAGTCCTAGTTTATTGGTCGGAGTGAGAGGATTCGAACCTCCGGCCCCTGCCTCTCGAAGGCGAATGGACAGTGGCCTTGAGGTCAAAACCCCATATTTTGTAGGACTTCAAATCAGTTGAGATCGCTTCAGATCGTTTGAAACGTTGCGGTATTGTTGCGGATTAAGCGGGGCGCCCGCTCTAGTACCTAGCCTTGAAAAAACCGTTAGATGTCCGCTGGAAGCCCTGAGCCTACAAAGGACAGCGGCAAAAAGACTACCATAGCGCTGGGTCGTCGAAGGCGGCCACGCAGCGAGACGGCCCGAGGAGAGGCGTAACGGGTTCCTCAGTGAGGGATTGGGCAATCCAGCCATGCGGCTGCCCGAGCGGTTGCGGCGCGGGCAGG